>NZ_LHVO01000009.1 GCF_001269925.1 Pseudomonas sp. MIACH | reverse complement strand
ACGCTGGCCGCTGCCGTGCAGAACCTGCGTCGGTTGGCCAAATTTACTTCTCAAGGGCCACCGGTTACGGGATAGGTGCGTCTGCACAAAGCAAAAACCCTCAAACCAACCCAATAACCGAGCTGCAAAGCTCAACGAAGAGCCGAGAAACCACTCAATGTGGTGAGTAGATTCTCCAGTGGTGGTCGTGCCTGAGTTCAAGCGATCTGAAAATCCGACTTTTTCAACAGAATCGGCCAAAAGCAGCCATTCAATGCTCTACACAATCAGGGGCGATTCAGTATGCTCCTTGCTGGAGCAGGAGCTGACGGTTGACGAGCGTTAAAGCCAGTTTGAAAAAGAACCAACGTAAAAAATCAGCCTTATCAAAATAAGCGCCACCTCAAAAACAAACCAATCTAAAAATCAACCATGCGCAAGCAGGTAAAAATGAAACCAATTAAAAGCATTTCCGGAAAAATAATAAACTCAAACAAAGATGTAGATATCGAACTCAATGGAAAAAATCTAATCATTGCTGGCGGCAACGGCTCAGGTAAAACTTCCCTAGTCAGCGCAATACATCAAACACTTACAACTCAGATTATCCAACAGCAAATTCGAAACCTCTCAAATTATGAAGGAAACATTAGAACTTTCACAGAAGCTTTAAACCAACCAAACTTAGATCCTGCAATGCGACTAAACTATGAGCAGAGCCTTCTGCACTCTAAGCAAGCTTTCGACAGTATCATTGGACCTTTAAAAATTACCTACAACAATGATCCAAACTTACTTATAGATATATACATCGAAAAAAAAGCGTCCATTCGTTTTTTTGCTGCAGGCCGTAAGGCTGAAATTTCAAGCGTATCCTCGGCGACCGCATCTCAACCAGATATAAACTCGATAGACATAAATGCTCGGCTAGGAGGCAACCTTGAACAGCATCTTGTAAATTTAAAAGTAAGAAGCGCTTTAGCAATGCAAGCTGGAGAGGAGGGGAAACGACCTGTTCACGCTGAAGAGTGGATAGCTTCCTTTACCGAAAACCTCAA
>NZ_LHVO01000008.1 GCF_001269925.1 Pseudomonas sp. MIACH | reverse complement strand
TCTCCAGTTCAGTTTGAAGCGAACCAAGCTCAGAGAATTTCTTCCCCTCGAGATCTTTGAAAACTGTTAACCCTTCAAGAGTAAATTCATCATTAAAGAATTTGCTTATGGTGGTTAAACGTTGCAGGCCATCTATTACCATGTGCCTACCATCATCGTCTTCAGCAAAATAACAAGATGGTAGTGGTATTCTCATTAGACAAGACTCAATAAACCTTGAAGATCTCACCCAGCCATCTTTGTCCYACTTATATTTTCTTTGAAACTCTGGATCTAGCTTTAGCTTTGCCGGTGTTGCTTTAATCCTACTTACCAAGGTTTCAAACGGATAGTCAATCGGAAATAAGCTCAGCATCTTGTCATCTGGTGAATCGTTCATACTTTCCCCCTTATGTGAATACATGGATATTATTTGGCAGTTTAAGGTAGCAGCCTGCGACTGAAAAATCGCTCTTTCCTGCTATGCCGTAGCATTAGCAAAACCCAGTTGCCTATCAGAGACTTCACGCGAGCGCGCTTTTTCTCTGCTCAACACACGACGAGTCTCGTGTAAGCGAACACAGGCTCGCCTGATTCCGAATCAGTCCCCTCAATTGGGATGTTAGAGATGAACACACGAAAGAGTCGTCGATATCACTATGACATTGCAAGCTCAAACGCACTCCAAACTGCCTATATATTCACAGTTAGGTATGGCGTTCTGATCCAAGCACGCTTGTCAAGAATAGTTTCCACTATCTCAACATCTCCGGTAGCGGTCGCTTGCAAACGTCCGCTTATGGCCGACGACTACCGTCCGCAAAGGGCAGCTTTGGCTCGAAACGAGCTCTCGTGAGCGGCTGCTTTTGGCCGATCTCTGCCTGTAGCGAGGACCGTAATCGACCCAGAGCGGGTGCCCAGACATTCAAACCAAATGAGTAGATAATCGACTGCTATACCAGCCATTTCGAGTGCGTATGAGCAACGAATCTTCCCAACGCGAATCTACCGACAGTGCAGCATATAACCTTGCGCAGACCCACGGTGCCCGTCCCCTGTCCGTTGATGGCTATCATCAAACGGTAGAACTGTGCGGTCGGGTCGCCTGCGGCTGGCTGTTCCGTTATAGGATCATTTGCAACTTGGACATCCCAGCGTATGACCAAGAGTCATTCGCTGGCGCTGTAGGTTGCTTGGTTGCTGACGACGGAGAGATACGTGATCTCTCAGGTCCGATGTTCATAGACATGCTTCATATGCTGGCATAGCTCGCGGGTCCACCTTGACCGAACTCTGCCGTTCACTATGGGCGGGAGTCGACCCAAAGCGGACGCCAAAAATTGCGGGCTGGGATAGTTTCTGGTGCCGTTGGGCTCCGTATAGTGGCAATACTTTTTTGGTCAAAGGAGTGGCTATGGACCCGTTAAGCGGCCTACCTGTCAATGTAAATGTCACTACGCATTGTGCGAAAAGGGGAGCTCAATGCGTACAGGAATGATCCTTGCTGGGATCGGCACCATGCTGGCGCTGTTGTCTGCATCGCCAGCCCAGCCTGCGCCCCTGCCGTCAGGAACTGTGAACTAGGGTGGTATCTCCGTGCTGGTACAAGGATCGGGTGCAGATATCATCTTAATTCCAGGATTTGCGTCGTCCTACGAAGTATGGGCAGATTTGGCCTCCAGATTACGCCTCAGCCACCGTCTCCATCTTATACAGGTAGCTGGGTTTGCTGGCTCGCCTGCTGTATCCGACCCGGACGGGAGAGTAGTCGCGTCCACGGTCGAGGCGATCGCTGAATACATCCGCAGCCAGCGCATCGAGTCGCCGGTCATCATCGGTCATTCGTTGGGTGGCGAGGTGGCACTGATGTTAGGTGCTCGTCATCCCGATCAAGTGGGACGCCTGATGATTGTCGATGCGATGCCCTTTTATACTTTGCTGTTTGATCCCTCCGCGACCAGTGAAACGGCGGCCCCGTATGCTGCTGCGATGCGTGATGCAATGTTGGCGGCAACGCCTGAGCAGGCGGAAGCCATGCAACATGCCTCCATCGCCCGTCTCGCTAAAACTGAAGCGGTCAGACCAGGCCTAGTCGCGGCGGGGATAAACTCGGACCGAAAGACTATGGCCGATGCCATGTATGAATTGATGGTCTCAGACCTCCGGCCTGAGCTTGGACGCATCAAGGTGCCCGTTGAAGTCGTCTATGCCTACGATCTGCTTTTCGGCGTAGAAGCGGCCCACGTCGATGCAATGTTCCGTAACGCCTATGCCTCTACCCCACACATCAGCTTCAGGCGCATTGACGGCAGTTTTCACTTCATCATGCTTGATCAGCCAGAACTGTTCGCCAGTGCTGTCATCAGGTTCTTGAACCAGTAAACGGCGACGGAGTTGCTTGAGTGATGAGTCGCCGTAAAAGGGCACAGGATTCGTTGCCGTGCTTGCAGGTCACCGACCGTCTGCTGTTGGCTGGTTAGCGGCGGCCTGACTTCGACCGTCGCTATGCATGATCAAACCTCAGTCTGTTCCGCCATCTCCAGGGCGTCATCGACCTCAATCCCCAGATATCGAACAGTGCCTCCAGCTTCGTATGGCCGAGCAGCAACTAAACCACCCTTAGGATTAGTGATGCCTTCGTACGTCTCATTGTGTGAGTGCCATACATGTCTGGATCAAGGCCCACGCCTTTCACCCAGCCTTTGACGATACGAGCGTACTGACGAGTGGATAGATGGTCTGAGGTATGTAGCCGACTAGGAAAAAGGCAGTCCTCGCTGCGTAGTTGTGCCTGGTGTATCCAGGTACTCCACGCGGTACTCAGTCATAGGAACCTCACGGCCGGCTGACTCGCCCTGTAAGGATGCTCTTGGCGTTAGCTCAGTGTCTGCGTGAAGAAGTCGAGCTCGATGCGAGCAATAGATGGCGATACATTAGGGGGCCCTTGCGGATGGTTATCTGAATGTATTTAAAATCGGGCTTTGATAATGGCCCATAGCCAGTCACCATATTTGCTATTTTAGAAACGAGCATGGCAGCTATTAAACTAAATTGACTTTAGGCGCGAGCAGACTTTGTATATAAAATATTACTTCCAGAACTTGATAATTTCGGTAGGAGTTTTCATTTTATTCTTTACCAATTGGTTTGGAGGGGAAGCATTCGTAGAAAGAACAAACCCCATTTTTTTAACGCTGGGTGTATGCAGTGCTTTTTTATTCCCTTTTTCGCGGATGATAATCGAAAAAACGGCGCTTCGCTTCACAACGCGAGAGTTCTGGAGCACCGGATTATTTGCTGAGTCACCTGGAAAAAATGGCCTGTATGCGATCTTTTATGTAGCCTGTACGATCTTAGCTGTTCCAATTTTTGGGATTTATCTAATTTATATGGCATTAAAAAAAGTGGCCTAAAAAGGCCACTTCCCCCTTATCTTTTAAGGAAGAATTGCATCAAGTGCATCATTGAACTGCTTCACGTGCGCGTCATCAATATAAGCACTGACAAGTGCCATGATTAGCGCAAAAGCTACGATACCAACTGGTGTGGAGACGGTCACTCCGAAAGCAAAAGCAATTAGACCTGTAGCTGCACTGCCAGCAAAAAGTGTTTCCACTTTTAGTGCAGTATTATTCCAATCACCCGATGCGTAGCTTTTCTTCACCTCATTAACCAAATCATATACATCCAATGCCTTTCCTACTGCACCAAACCCTTTGGTGAAAAGGTTGAGGTTTTTTGCCAGCTCAGCACTGTCAAGTGAATCCAGAGCATTCACGATGGCTGCACGATCTGCAGCACTGAATTTCTTATCCAGATGATCCTTGTATTGCTCGAAAGCTTTCAAAGCTTCGTCAGCGCTTCGGAGTGTTTTACCCTTGGCGTTTTCAGCCAAATCTGTAGCTAACGTTGACATCTGGGTGCCGTATTTAGCACTGATTTCTTTGTAGAAATCAGCTGTGAATTTGATAGCCCCCTTTAACTCCTCTTCTTCTTTCGCTTTTTCTTCCTCCAATAGCTTCGCTTCAGCTTCAGCAGCGATACGTGCATCTTCTTCAGCTTTAGCAACACCAATAAGGGCACTAAGTGCGCTAGATTTATCAGTGAGAATTCGAATTTCTTCAGCAACAATCAAAGAGTTATACGCAGCGGTT
>NZ_LHVO01000073.1 GCF_001269925.1 Pseudomonas sp. MIACH | reverse complement strand
GTTTCCAGTAAAGGAAACAGTCAGGCCTTCGCGCGGGGTTTCTTCGTCAGTCGCGGTGAAGCGGCCAGCGACGGTGCCCGCAGTAGCAGAGTTCTCGTCGATGGTGACTGGCGCAACGCTGATCACTGGCACGTCGTTATGCAAGGTGACAGTCGGCTGACCAGTGCCATTGGAGCTAAGCCCCTCAGGGTCGGTAACCGTCAGATCAATCTTCGGCAGTTGATTGCCGGCGTTAACGAAGTCGGCACCTTTTTGCGTCAGTACAACGTTGTTGCCGGACAAGCTGTAGTAGCCATCCACGTTGCTGTTACCCGTAAAGGAAACAGTCAAACCTTCGCGTGGCGTTTCCTCATCAGTCGCAGTGAAGCGGCCAGCGACGGTGCCCGCAGTAGCAGAGTTCTCGTCGATGGTGACTGGCGCAACGCTGATCACTGGCACGTCGTTATGCAGCGTGACCGTCGGTTGACCAGTGCCATTGGAGCTAAGCCCCTCAGGGTCGGTAACCGTCAGATCAATCTTCGGCAGTTGATTGCCAGCGTTGACGAAGTCCGCGCCCTTCTGGGTCAGTACAACGTTATTGCCAGACAGGCTGTAGTAACCGTCTACGTTGCTGTTTCCAGTAAAGGAAACAGTCAAACCTTCGCGTGGCGTTTCCTCATCAGTCGCAGTGAAGCGGCCAGCGACGGTGCCTGCAGTAGCAGAGTTCTCATCAATGGTGACTGGCGCAACGCTGATCACTGGCACGTCGTTATGCAGCGTGACCGTCGGCTGACCAGTGCCATTGGAGCTGAGCCCCTCTGGATCGGTAACCGTCAGATCAATCTTCGGCAGTTGATTGCCAGCGTTGACGAAGTCCGCGCCCTTCTGGGTCAGCACAATGTTGTTACCCGAAACGCTGTAGTAGCCGTCCGAGTTGCTGGTACCGGTGAAGGTGATCGTGAGACCCGCGCGCGGCGTTTCCTCGTCGGTGGCCGTGAAGGTACCGGCGACGGTGCCTGCTTTAGCGGCGTTCTCATCGATGGTGACTGGCGCAACGCTGATCACCGGCACGTCGTTGTGCAGAGTGACCGTCGGCTGGCCGGTGCCATTGGAGCTAAGCCCCTCTGGATCGGTAACCGTCAGATCAATCTTCGGCAGTTGATTGCCAGCGTTAACAAAGTCAGCGCCCTTCTGGGTCAGTACAACGTTATTGCCAGACAGGCTGTAGTAGCCGTCTACGTTGCTGTTACCCGTAAAGGAAACAGTCAAACCTTCGCGTGGCGTTTCCTCATCAGTCGCAGTGAAGCGGCCAGCGACGGTGCCCGCTGTAGCGGAGTTCTCATCAATAGTGACTGGCGCGACGCTGATCACTGGCACGTCGTTATGCAGAGTGACCGTCGGCTGGCCGGTGCCATTGGAGCTAAGCCCCTCAGGGTCGGTAACCGTCAGATCAATCTTCGGCAGTTGATTGCCGGCGTTAACAAAGTCCGCACCTTTCTGGGTCAGTACAACGTTGTTGCCAGACAGGCTGTAGTAGCCATCTACGTTGCTGTTGCCGGTGAAGGAAACATTCAAACCTTCGCGTGGTGTTTCTTCATCAGTCGCAGTGAAGCGGCCAGCGACAGTGCCCGCAGTAGCGGAGTTCTCGTCGATGGTGACTGGCGCGACGCTGATGACCGGCACGTCGTTGTGCAGAGTGACCGTCGGCTGACCGGTGCCATTAGAGCTGAGCCCCTCAGGATCGGTAACCGTCAGATCAATCTTCGGCAGTTGATTGCCAGCGTTAACAAAGTCAGCGCCCTTCTGGGTCAGTACAACGTTATTGCCGGAGAGACTGTAGTAGCCGTCTACGTTGCTGTTGCCGGTGAAGGAAACAGTCAGGCCTTCGCGTGGCGTTTCTTCATCGGTCGCGGTGAAGCGGCCGGCGACGGTGCCCGCAGTAGCAGAGTTCTCGTCGAGGGTGACCGGTGCGACGCTGATCACCGGCACGTCGTTGTGCAGAGTGACCGTCGGCTGACCGGTGCCATTAGAGCTGAGCCCCTCAGGATCGGTGACCGTCAGATCAATCTTCGGCAGTTGATTGCCGGCGTTAACGAAGTCGGCGCCCTTCTGGGTCAGCACAATGTTGTTACCCGACACGCTGTAGTAGCCGTCCGAGTTGCTGGTACCGGTGAAGGTGATCGTGAGACCCGCGCGCGGCGTTTCTTCGTCGGTGGCCGTGAAGGTACCGGCGACGGTGCCTGCTTTAGCGGCGTTCTCATCGATGGTGACTGGCGCAACGCTGATCACTGGCACGTCGTTATGCAAGGTGACCGTCGGCTGACCAGTGCCATTGGAGCTAAGCCCCTCAGGGTCGGTAACCGTCAGATCAATCTTCGGCAGTTGATTGCCGGCGTTAACAAAGTCCGCACCTTTCTGGGTCAGTACAACGTTGCTGCCGGACAGGCTGTAGTAGCCATCCACGTTGCTGTTTCCAGTAAAGGAAACAGTCAGGCCTTCGCGCGGGGTTTCTTCGTCAGTCGCGGTGAAGCGGCCAGCGACGGTGCCCGCAGTAGCAGAGTTCTCGTCGAGGGTGACTGGTGCGACGCTGATCACCGGCACGTCGTTGTGCAGAGTGACCGTCGGCTGACCGGTGCCATTGGAGCTAAGCCCCTCTGGATCAGTAACCGTCAGATCAATCTTCGGCAGTTGATTGCCAGCGTTAACAAAGTCAGCGCCCTTCTGGGTCAACACAACGTTATTGCCAGACAGGCTGTAGTAACCGTCTACGTTGCTGTTGCCGGTGAAGGAAACAGTCAAACCTTCGCGTGGAGTTTCTTCATCAGTCGCAGTGAAGCGGCCAGCGACGGTGCCCGCAGTAGCGGAGTTCTCATCAATAGTGACTGGTGCAACGCTGATCACTGGCACGTCGTTATGCAAGGTGACAGTCGGCTGACCAGTGCCATTGGAGCTGAGCCCCTCAGGATCGGTAACCGTCAGATCAATCTTCGGCAGTTGATGGCCAGCGTTAACGAAGTCCGCGCCCTTTTGCGTCAGTACAACGTTATTGCCGGACAGGCTGTAGTAGCCGTCTACGTTGCTGTTGCCGGTGAAGGAAACAGTCAAACCTTCGCGTGGCGTTTCTTCATCGGTCGCGGTGAAGCGGCCAGCGACAGTGCCCGCAGTAGCAGAGTTCTCGTCGATGGTGACTGGCGCGACGCTGATGACCGGCACGTCGTTGTGCAGAGTGACCGTCGGCTGACCGGTGCCATTAGAGCTGAGCCCCTCAGGATCGGTGACCGTCAGATCAATCTTCGGCAGTTGATTGCCGGCGTTAACAAAGTCAGCGCCCTTCTGGGTCAGTACAACGTTGTTGCCGGAGAGACTGTAGTAGCCGTCTACGTTGCTGTTGCCGGTGAAGGAAACAGTCAAACCTTCGCGTGGTGTTTCTTCATCAGTCGCAGTGAAGCGGCCAGCGACAGTGCCCGCTGTGGCGGAGTTCTCATCGATGGTGACTGGTGCAACGCTGATCACTGGCACGTCGTTATGCAAGGTGACCGTCGGCTGACCAGTGCCATTGGAGCTGAGCCCCTCTGGATCGGTAACCGTCAGATCAATCTTCGGCAGTTGATTGCCAGCGTTGACGAAGTCCGCGCCCTTCTGGGTCAGCACAATGTTGTTACCCGAAACGCTGTAGTAGCCGTCCGAGTTGCTGGTACCGGTGAAGGTGATCGTGAGACCCGCGCGCGGCGTTTCCTCGTCGGTGGCCGT
>NZ_LHVO01000072.1 GCF_001269925.1 Pseudomonas sp. MIACH | reverse complement strand
GCTGTTGAGGCAGTTAAGTTGTACTGATTTTTTAACGGGGTTACTCAATCGTCGGTATTGGTGCGAGCTGGTCTCGGGACGTATAGCTCGGCCAAAATTCATGGTGTCAGCTGTTCTGGTAATGGTTGATATTGATCGTTTTAAGTTTGTAAATGATGCGTACGGCCATTATGCAGGCGATAAAGCGCTTTGTATTTTGGCAGATGCTCTAAGGTCAAAGCTTAGATCCGTAGATTGCATATGCAGATTTGGTGGGGACGAATTTTGTATATTTCTCACGGATATTTCGGTTAAAGAGTCAGTTGCGAGAATGGTTGAGGTTAGTAAAATATTTGAGGCAGAGGTGGAGAAGGCTTTTCCGGCATCTAATGCGACTCTAAGTGCGGGAGTTATGCCTTGGAATTCTAGTATTGTTGACGTGGACAGTTGGATCGCTCTGGCGGACAAAAATCTATACAATGCAAAAAGGAATGGACGCAATCAGGTTTTTACAGGTATCTCAGAATAAGCTTTGAGTCGCCACTGGTTTTCTCGGCACACTCCAAGCTCACTGTGTAGTAATTTCAAGCTCTACCTGTGAAGACTGATTGTTGAAGTCATGATGTCCTTTGGGTTGAAGAAACCTTGATGCAATCGAATACAACCCCGCGAGCATCTTCCTGCGTTGTGTGGATTCTTCTCTTGATTCGTTCCCGCTTAAGCAACTGGAAAAAACTTTCAGCTAAGACGTTGTCTGACAGTTCGCACTATGGCTCATGCTGGCAATGAGTTTGTTGGCCTTTAAAAAGCTGCGCCAATCAGAGCTGTTGTGCTGGGCGCCCTGGTCAGAGTGAGCCGTTCCTCCTGCTTCAGCTTACGCCTCCCCATGGGTATCAGCAGCGAATCCATGGTCAGGTCGCTGACCATGTGACTTCGTTGACCAACCAATGAATTGGAGTGAAAACAGATCCAGCGCCACGGCCAAATACAGCCAGCCTTCATACGTTCGGATATAGGTGGTGTGGGTGACCAAGCATTATTGGGCTCTCTTGCATCGAACTGGCGCTTTAGCAAGTCTGGTGAGAAAACTGCTGGGGGGATTGTACGTGTATTTGTACGTCTGGCAGAAACAACAAGGGCCTGCATCGCTGCAAGCCCTTGTTTTTAGATGGTGCCGGCACCAGGAGTCGAACCCGGGACCTACTGATTACAAGTCAGTTGCTCTACCAACTGAGCTATACCGGCGTGTTAGGGCGACGATTATAGCGACTGCCAAGGTTCTGTAAACCCCTGAAATCTGACTATTTTTGCGAAAACCCAAGTTTTCGCAAATCTCCCCATATTTCTCTGTGCCATCAGCAAAAAATCAACGCTCGTGCATCGCCTCTGCACGGGATTTGATGATCGGCTTGAGCAGGTAGCTCAGGATGCTCTTCTTGCCTGTGATGATGTCCACGGAGGCAACCATGCCCGGGATGATCAGCAACGGCTTCTCATCGGTGCCCAGGTGGCTGCGGTCGGTGCGCAGTTTGATGATGTAGAAGGTGTTTTTCTTCTCTTCGTCCATCACGGTATCGGCACCGATGGTTTCGAGCTTGCCTTTGAGGCCACCGTAGATGGTGTAGTCGTAGGCGGTGAATTTGATCATGGCTTCCTGGCCAGGGTGCAGGAAGGCGATGTCTTGTGGGCGGATCTTCGCTTCTACCAGCAGGGTGTCGTCCAGTGGGACGACTTCGGCCATGTCGCTGCCTGGCTGGATCACGCCGCCGACGGTGTTGACCAGCATCTGCTTGACGATGCCGCGCACGGGCGAGGTGACCATGGTGCGGCTGACGCGGTCTTCCAGGCCTTTGGAGGTGGCTTGGGCCTTGCTCAGGTTGGTGCGGGCTTCGTTCAGTTGAGCCAGGGCTTCGCTGCGAAACTTGCCGCGGGTTTCGTCGACTTTGCGCTGCACTTCGTTGATGGCGGCCTGGGCGCGGGGGATGGCCAGGGTTGTGCCGTCGAGCATGCCACGGGTTTCGACCTCGGAGCGCTTGAGGCGCAGCACTTCTACCGGCGAGATCGCGCCTTGCTGTACCAGCGGTTCGGACATGCCGATCTCCTGGCGCAGCAGGCTGAGGCTGTTGCGGTATTGCTCCTGCTTGGAGCTGAATTCACGTAGCTCTTGCTGGCGTTGCAGCAGTTGCTGTTGCAGCCCGCCAATTTCGTCTGCCAACTGCTGGCGGCGGCTGAGGTACAGGGATTCTTCGTTCGAGGCCTGGTTGGGTACGGCTTTGCGTGCGGCATCGGTGATGTTCAGCGGTCGATTGTCGACCTCGGCGCTGAGACGCTCCACGCGCAGTTCCATGGCCACGCGGTCGGCTTCGGTTTCGCCGACGTTGGAGGCAAATCGGGTGTCGTCCAGGCGGATCAACGGCGCGCCGGCTTCGACGATCTGCCCTTCATGCACGTAGATCTGCGCGACGATGCCGCCTTCCAGGTTCTGGATCTTCTGGATGCGCGAGGAGGGGATTGCCTTGCCTTCGCCCTTGGTCACTTCGTCGATGATCGCGAAGTGGGCCCAGAGCAGCAGGAACACGAAGAAGCCGATCACGCCCCAGATGGTCAGGCGCACGATGCGGGGGGCGTCGTCGATCAGCGCTTTTTCGACCTCGGGCAGTGGCTGGTCATCGAGTGAGTCGCGGCCCTTGAAATAGCGGAAGATGACGTCCTTCAAACGGCCTGCGCCGGACTTAAGCAACACTGATCTGCCCCTTTTTCAGCGCTTCCATAACGGCCGCCTTTGGACCGTCTGCGAGTATCTGGCCACGGTCGATCACCAACAGGCGGTCGACCAGGCTCAGCAGCGAAGCGCGGTGGGTGACGAGAATCACCGTCTTGTTTTCGATAACCGACTGCAGACGCTGTTTCAGGCGCTCTTCACCGGTGTTGTCCATGGCGCTGGTGGGTTCATCCAGCAGCAGAATCGGCGGGTTCAGCAGCAACGCGCGCGCCAGGGCGACGTTTTGGCGCTGGCCGCCGGAGAGGTTTTGCCCGCGCTCGCCCACTTGCAGTTCATAACCTTGCGGGTGCAGCCTGGCGAATTCATGCACGCCGGCGAGTTCGGCGGCTTGCAGCACCATCTCATCGTCCACGTAGCGCGCACCCGAGACCAGGTTGTCACGCAAGGTGCCGGCCAGCAGTTGGATGTCCTGCGCGACGTAACCAATGTTGTGGCGCAACTCGCTGACGTCGATCTGGCGGATGTCCACGCCATCGACCAGCAACGAGCCGGAGTCCGGCTGATACAGGCCGACCAGCAGCTTGGCCAGCGAGCTTTTGCCCGAGCCGCTGCGGCCGATGATGCCGATTTTCTCGCCGGGGCGAACATTCAGGTTAATCCCGCGCAGGGCCAGGGTTTGCTGGTTCGGGTAGGTAAAGTCGACCTCGCGGAACGTCATCGCACCTTGCAGCGCCTTGCGGCTGAGCGGGCGCTCGTCGAAGTTGCGCTCCTGCGGGAGCTCCATCATCTGGTCCACCGAGACCATCGTCACCTTGGCTTGCTGGTAGCGTGTCAGCAGGCCCGACAGTTGGGCCAGCGGGCCAAG
Source organism: Pseudomonas sp. MIACH (assembly GCF_001269925.1). Taxonomy (GTDB): domain Bacteria; phylum Pseudomonadota; class Gammaproteobacteria; order Pseudomonadales; family Pseudomonadaceae; genus Aquipseudomonas. The sequence continues at coordinate 14,479 of NZ_LHVO01000072.1, read as the reverse complement.
CGCGCGGCCGCTGAGCATGTAGCACGCCACCAGGCCGCCCATGCTGAGGGTGCCGTCGATGATCTGGTACACGCCGAAGATGATCATCGCCACGCCGGCCACTTGCTGGATCAGCAGCGTGATGTTCATCGCCAGTCCGGACAAGACCTTGACCCGCAGTTCCAGGCGGCTGAGGGTGCCAATGGTCTGTTCCCACTGGTATTGGCGTTCGCTTTCGGCGTTGTTGACCTTCACCGCATCCAGCCCGGCGAGGGTTTCAATCAGGCTCGACTGGCGCTCGGCCCCCAGGGCCATGGTGCGCTCAAGTGTCGCGGTCAGCGGTTTTTGCAGGAAATGGCCGATCCCCAGGGCCAGCGGGAAGGCGACGATGGGAATCCACACCAGGTGGCCACCCAGCAGCGCGATCACGCCCAGGATAATCAGGGTAAAGGGCAAATCGATCAGGCTGGTTAGAGTCAGGGAGGTGAGGAAGTCGCGCATCCCCTGAAACTCGTGGATGTTGGAGGCGTAGCTGCCGACGCGCGCCGGGCGCATTTTCATCGACATGCCCACGATGCGCTCGAACAGCGTCGCGGAGATGATCAGGTCGGTTTTTTTGCCGGCAAGGTCCAGGCACAGACTGCGCATGCTCTTGAGCAGCAGGTCGAACAGGTAGGCGCCGCAAATACCGATTGCCAGCACCCACAGGGTGGCGGTGGCCTGGTTCGGCACCACACGGTCGTACACGTTCATCACAAACAACGGGGCAGCCAGGGCGATCAGGTTGATCACCAGGCTCGCGGCGATGGCGTCGGCGTACAGCCAGCGCGAGCGTTTGAGGGTGTCTTTGAACCACGAGTGCGCGCGCGGGATCAGCGTGCCGCTGGTGATGTCGAATTTATGTTGCGGTTGGGCGAAGAAAACCCGGCCGCTGTAGTCCTGACTCAACACCTCACGGCTGACCTGGACTTCGCCGCCGTCACTTTCGCTGAGCAACAGGCGGGCGGTATCACCGTCCCATCCCAACAGCACCGCACTGCGTCCTTCCTTTAACAGCAGCAAGGCTGGCAGTGCGATAGACGGGATCTTCTCCAGCGTGCGCTGCAGCAAGCGCCCCTGCAAACCCGCCCGAGCTGCTGCGCGCGGCAGCAAGTCTGGGCTCAGGCGCTGCCCCGCCAAGGGCAGGCCGGTGGTCAGCATGGCCCGGCTGGCGGGCTTGTAATGCAGTGAGCAGAGAGCCAACAGCCCATCCAGCAACGGGTCGTCATGCTGAGTGCGCGGGTCATGGTTGAGTTGCGCCAAACCTATTTCAGAATCCAAGCTGACTCTCTCTTAAACGGTTGTGTGGTCCAACGCCGTCAAGAATCAGTTCATCCCTGGCAGGTTTACCGACGGTTTAATATCGTTCTGCACAACTGATGCCAGCGGGGCAACCACACCCTGACTTCTCAGCAGTTGGCCCATGTCGGCCTTGATTCGATACTGGGTGTAGATATAGAGGCTTTTGATTTGTGCCAAACGCTGTTGAGCGGTGAACAGTTCGTTCTCGCTGTCGAGCAAGTCGAGCAGTGTACGCTCACCCAGGCTGAACTGCTGCTGGTATGACGTGCGCACTTTGGTGCTGCGGTCCACGTATTGCTGTGCGATAGGCACCTGCTGGCTGGCATTGTTATAGGCGTTCCATGCCAGGCCCAGCTCTTCGTTCAACTGGCGCAGGGCGTTGTTGCGGATGTCCAGCGCCTGAGTGGCCTGGGAGGCCTTGGACTGCAGGCTGGCCTTGTCGCTGCCGCCGTTGTACAGGTTGAACTGCATGTTCAGCATGGCGGAGTAGCCATTGTCATGGCCTTCTTCGCCGCCGATGTTGTTGTTGGCCGAGCGTTGCAGCACCGCATCAAAGCGCGGGTAGAAGGTCGACTTGGCGGCTTCGTACTGCTTTTCGGCAGCGGCGATGTCCGACTCGGCAGAGCGCAATACCGGGCTGTCCGCGATCATCTCACGGCGTGCTTGATCCAGGCTGGCCGGCAGGGCGGTCACAATCCCCATGGGTTTTTCCAGCTGGTCGGGTTCTTTGCCCACCACACTCAGGAAGTTGGTGTTGGCGTCCGCCAGGTTGGTCTGCTCGGTGATCAGGTTGTTTTGCGCCTGAGCCAGTCGGGCTTCGGCCTGATCCATGTCCGCCATTCTTCCGACGCCACGGCTGGTGCGCAATTTGATCTGGTCAAAAATACGTTCGTGGCTTTTCAGGTTGTCTTCTGCCAGTTGCACCATCTCACGACGGGTCAAGACATCCAGATACACCTGCGCGACGGTCAGCGCGGTGCGCTCGGAGGTATTGAGCAGTGCATAGCCACGGGAATTGGCGGTGGCTTGTTGGCGGCCGACTTCATTGATGGTGCCAAAGCCCTGGAACAAATTTTGTTGCAGGCGGATGGTCGACTCGCCGCGATTCAAGGTTTTCCAATCATGGCTGTTGCTGGCGGCACGGGTCGAGGTGTTGTCGGAGCTTTCACGGCCATAACCGCCCAGCACGTCGACTTTAGGCAGGTAACCGCCCTGCGCCTCTCTGACCTGATAATCGGCGGCAATGCGCGCATTAATAGCTGCCTGGATCTCCGGGTGGTTTTCCACAGCGCTTTGCATGGCTTCAGGCAAGGTTTGGGCCTGGACGAAACTGGCGGCTAGAGCAAAGGGCACAGCTTTAAAGAGGTGCAAACGCATTCTGATGTTTCCCCGGAGATTGGTTGCCTGAAAACCGCAACAAACTTGGAATATTGCATTGGAGTGGCAACTCGAAATGCCCGTTTTTCTAGGGCGCCAGAGGGCGCAAACAGAAAGTCGCGAGGCCGCATAAATATCAATGTGACATTACCGGGCGGATTGTTTAGGATGACGCCCAATAGGTCAATACCTTGACGGAAAAGTAATTATTCCGACGGAACAACAAAATATTGACGCCAATATTTTATCAAAGAAATTAAGTACTCCAGCTATTGAATCGGCACCAGCGAGAGGGCCGGTCTCCTTGATGGATACCCCCTGAACGGTAATACACGGAGAGTCTTTTATGAGCAGCGTTGCGGTCGTCAAAAGCATTGTCGGTCAAGTGTTCGCAGTTTCCCCGGAAGGGATTCGTCGCCTGCTCGTAGAAGGTGATCGCCTGTTCGCTGGGGAGCAGGTCGATACCGGCCCTGCAGGCGCTGTGTCGCTGGAACTGGCTGATGGCCGCGTGATTGACCTGGGCCGCGACAGTCAGTGGAGCGCAAACGCTCCTGACTCGTCCACCGACCTGAGTGCCGCCACTGCTCAAGCCGCACCGTCCGTCGCCGAACTCCAGCAAGCCATCGCTGCCGGCGCCGACCCGACCCAAGACCTCGAAGCCACTGCGGCCGGCCCAACGGCTGCTGGTTCCGACGGTGCCGTGGGTGGCGGCCACAGCTTTGTCGTGCTGGAGGCCACCGCAGGCGCGGTTGACCCCACCATTGGCTACCCGACGACCGGCTTGAATGCCGGTGATGCAGTGAACAGTACCTTCACCGGCGCCAACAATAACGGCGTCGACCCGCGCAACGTCACCATCACCCTGACCGCCACGCCGAGCATCACCGAAGCCGGTGGCGTTGTTGTCTACACGGTGTTTATCACTCAGGCGCCGACCAGCGACCTCACCGTGACCTTGTCCAACGGCCTCTCTGTCGTGATCGCTGCAGGCCAGACCTCGGGCGCACTCAACGTCACGTTTGCCGGAAACGACACGCCTTACCTGGACGCCTCGTCGATTTCCGCCACCATTGCCGGCACCTCCGGCGGCGGCAACCTGATCATCACCACCGACCCGACGCCGGCGGTGACGCAGGTCAACGACACCATCGACACCACCACCGTCACACTGACCGCGACTGCATCGGTGGATGAGGGCGGCAAGATCGTCTACACCGCGACCGTGACCAACGCGGCGCAGACCGACGTTGTCATCAAGCTGTCCAACGACCAGACCATTACCATCGAAGCCGGTAAAACCACCGGCACGGTCAGTGTCGATACACCTGCCAACCTGGCAGATGGCAAGGACCTGGCCGTCAGCGCCACCATTACCAGTGCGACCGGTGGTAACTACGAAAACCTGGCGATCAATCCCGCGCCGGCCACTTCCACTGTCGTTGCTGTGGATGATCCAAGCGTTTTGGTCGCCGATACCAACACTATCGTCGAAGATAACGTCGCTACCGGCAACGTGCTGAGCAACGACAGCGACATTGATAACGTGTTGACCGTCGCGACCTTCAATGTGGGTGGTACCACCTACAGCGCAGGCCAGACCGCCATTATCCAGGGCGTGGGCAGCATCACGATTGGCACCGATGGAGCGTATACCTTCACGCCGGTCAAGGATTACAGCGGTGAAGTGCCGCAGATTGGCTACACCACCAATACCGGGTCGAGCAGCACGCTGACGGTGACGATTACACCGGTCAACGACGCGCCGGTGATCAGCATTGCGCCCCAAACCATCGACGAGAACTCCGCTACAGCCGGTACCGTCGCAGGTACGTTCAGCGCCACCGATGCAGAAACACCGCGCCAGGGCCTGACGATTTCCTTCACCGGCAACAGCAACGTAGACGGCTACTACAGCCTGTCCGGCAATAACGTTGTGCTCACGCAAAAAGGCGCGGATTTTGTTAACGCCGGCAATCAACTGCCGAAGATCGACCTGACCGTTAGCGATCCTGAGGGGCTTAGCTCCAATGGCACCGGTCAGCCGACCGTTACGCTGCACAACGATGTGCCGGTGATCTCCGTCGCCCCGGAAACCATTGATGAAAACTCCGCTACAGCGGGTACCGTCGCTGGCCGCTTTACTGCGACTGACGAAGAAACCCCACGCGAAGGCCTGACTGTTTCCTTTACCGGCAACAGCAACGTGGATGGCTACTACGCCATCGTTGATAACAACGTCGTACTGACCCAGAAGGGCGCCGACTTCGTTAACGCCGGCAATCAATTGCCGAAGATCGACCTGACCGTCACCGACCCAGAAGGCGCCAGCTCCAACGGCACTGGCCAGCCGACCGTTACGCTGCATAACGATGTGCCTGTCATCAGTGTTTCCCCAGAAACCATCGATGAAAACTCCGCCACAGCGGGCACCGTTGCTGGCCGCTTCACCGCGACTGACGAAGAAACCCCACGCGAAGGTTTGACTGTTTCCTTTACCGGCAACAGCAACGTGGATGGCTACTACGCCATTGTTAATAACAACGTCGTACTGACTCAAAAAGGCGCTGACTTCGTTAACGCCGGCAATCAACTGCCGAAGATTGATCTGACGGTTACCGACCCTGAGGGGCTCAGCTCCAATGGCACTGGTCAACCGACCGTCACGCTGCATAACGACGTGCCGGTCATCAGCGTCGCGCCAGAAACCATCGATGAAAACTCCGCCACAGCGGGCACCGTTGCCGGCCGCTTCACCGCGACCGATGAAGAAACCCCACGCGAAGGTCTGACTGTTTCCTTTACTGGAAACAGCAACGTGGATGGCTACTACAGCCTGTCTGGCAACAACGTCGTACTGACCCAGAAGGGCGCTGACTTTGTTAACGCCGGCAATCAATTGCCGAAGATCGACCTGACCGTTGCGGATCCTGAGGGCGCCAGTTCCAACGGCACCGGCCAACCAACCGTCACTCTGCACAACGACGTGCCGGTCATCAGCGTTGCCCCAGAAACCATCGACGAAAACTCCGCCACAGCGGGCACCGTCGCCGGCCGCTTCACCGCGACTGACGAAGAAACCCCACGCGAAGGTCTGACTGTTTCCTTTACCGGTAACAGCAACGTGGATGGCTACTACGCCATCGTTGATAACAACGTCGTACTGACTCAAAAAGGCGCTGACTTCGTCAACGCCGGTAATCAATTGCCGAAGATCGACCTGACTGTCACCGACCCTGAGGGGCTTAGCTCCAATGGCACCGGTCAGCCGACCGTTACGCTGCATAACGATGTGCCGGTGATCTCCGTCGCCCCGGAAACCATTGATGAAAACTCCGCTACAGCGGGTACCGTCGCTGGCCGCTTTACTGCGACTGACGAAGAAACCCCACGCGAAGGCCTGACGGTTTCCTTCACCGGCAACAGCAACGTAGACGGCTACTACAGCCTGTCTGGCAACAACGTCGTACTGACCCAGAAGGGCGCCGACTTCGTTAACGCCGGCAATCAACTGCCGAAGATCGACCTGACCGTCACCGACCCTGAGGGGCTTAGCTCCAATGGCACCGGCCAGCCGACTGTCACCTTGCATAACGACGTGCCAGTGATCAGCGTCGCCCCAGAAACCATCGATGAAAACTCTGCGACAGCGGGCACCGTCGCCGGCCGCTTTACTGCGACCGACGAAGAAACCCCACGCGAAGGTCTGACTGTTTCCTTCACTGGCAACAGCAACGTAGACGGCTACTACAGCCTGTCCGGCAACAACGTTGTACTGACGCAAAAAGGTGCCGACTTCGTTAACGCTGGCAATCAACTGCCGAAGATCGATCTGACGGTTACCGACCCTGAGGGGCTTAGCTCCAATGGCACCGGCCAGCCGACTGTCACCTTGCATAACGACGTGCCAGTGATCAGCGTCGCCCCAGAAACCATCGATGAAAACTCCGCCACAGCGGGCACCGTTGCTGGCCGTTTCACCGCGACCGACGAAGAAACACCACGCGAAGGCCTGACTGTTTCCTTCACTGGCAACAGCAACGTAGACGGCTACTACAGCCTGTCCGGCAACAACGTTGTACTGACGCAAAAAGGTGCCGACTTCGTTAACGCCGGCAATCAACTGCCGAAGATTGATCTGACGGTTACCGACCCTGAGGGGCTCAGCTCCAATGGCACCGGCCAACCGACCGTTACGCTGCATAACGACGTGCCGGTCATCAGTGTTGCCCCAGAAACCATCGATGAAAACTCCGCCACAGCGGGCACCGTCGCTGGCCGCTTCACCGCAACGGACGAAGAAACCCCACGCGAAGGCCTGACTGTTTCCTTCACCGGCAACAGCAACGTGGATGGCTACTACGCCATCGTTGATAACAACGTCGTACTGACTCAAAAAGGCGCTGACTTCGTTAACGCCGGCAATCAACTACCGAAGATCGATCTGACCGTTACCGACCCTGAGGGGCTTAGCTCCAATGGCACCGGCCAGCCGACTGTCACCTTGCATAACGACGTGCCGGTCATCAGCGTCGCGCCAGAAACTATCGACGAAAACTCCGCCACAGCGGGCACCGTCGCCGGCCGCTTCACTGCGACCGATGAAGAAACCCCACGCGAAGGCCTGACTGTTTCCTTTACCGGTAACAGCAACGTGGATGGCTACTACGCCATCGTTGATAACAACGTGGTACTGACTCAAAAAGGCGCTGACTTCGTTAACGCCGGCAATCAACTGCCGAAGATCGACCTGACCGTTGCGGATCCTGAGGGCGCCAACTCCAACGGCACCGGTCAACCAACCGTCACTCTGCATAACGACGTGCCGGTCATCAGCGTCGCGCCAGAAACTATCGACGAAAACTCCGCCACAGCGGGCACCGTCGCCGGCCGCTTCACTGCGACCGATGAAGAAACCCCACGCGAAGGTTTGACTGTTTCCTTCACTGGCAACAGCAACGTGGATGGCTACTACGCCATCGTCGATAACAACGTCGTACTGACTCAAAAAGGTGCTGACTTCGTCAACGCCGGCAATCAATTGCCGAAGATCGACCTGACCGTTACCGATCCTGAGGGGCTCAGCTCCAATGGCACCGGCCAGCCGACCGTCACCCTGCATAACGATGTGCCGGTCATCAGTGTTTCCCCGGAAACCATCGATGAAAATTCCGCCACAGCGGGCACCGTCGCCGGCCGCTTCACCGCGACCGACGAAGAAACCCCTCGCGAAGGTTTGACTGTTTCCTTTACTGGCAACAGCAACGTGGATGGCTACTACGCCATCGTTGATAACAACGTCGTACTGACTCAAAAAGGCGCTGACTTCGTTAACGCCGGCAATCAACTGCCGAAGATCGACCTGACCGTTAGCGATCCTGAGGGGCTTAGCTCCAATGGCACCGGTCAGCCGACCGTTACGCTGCATAACGATGTGCCGGTGATCTCCGTCGCCCCGGAAACCATTGATGAAAACTCCGCTACAGCGGGTACTGTCGCTGGCCGCTTTACTGCGACTGACGAAGAAACCCCACGCGAAGGCCTGACTGTTTCCTTTACCGGTAACAGCAACGTGGATGGCTACTACAGCTTGTCTGGCAATAACGTTGTACTGACTCAAAAAGGCGCTGACTTCGTTAACGCCGGCAATCAACTGCCGAAGATCGACCTGACCGTTACCGATCCTGAGGGGCTTAGCTCCAATGGCACCGGCCAGCCGACTGTCACCTTGCATAACGACGTGCCAGTGATCAGCGTCGCCCCAGAAACCATCGATGAAAACTCTGCGACAGCGGGCACCGTCGCCGGCCGCTTTACTGCGACCGACGAAGAAACCCCACGCGAAGGTTTGACTGTTTCCTTCACCGGCAACAGCAACGTGGATGGCTACTACAGCCTGTCTGGCAATAACGTTGTACTGACCCAGAAGGGCGCTGACTTCGTTAACGCCGGCAATCAATTGCCGAAGATTGATCTGACGGTTACCGACCCTGAGGGGCTTAGCTCCAATGGCACCGGTCAGCCGACCGTTACGCTGCATAACGATGTGCCGGTGATCTCCGTCGCCCCGGAAACCATCGATGAGAACTCCGCCACAGCGGGCACCGTTGCTGGCCGCTTCACCGCGACCGATGAAGAAACCCCTCGCGAAGGCCTGACTGTCTCCTTCACGGGCAACAGCAACACAAACGGCTACTACGCCATCGTTGATAACAACGTCGTACTGACTCAAAAAGGCGCGGATTTCGTCAACGCCGGCAATCAACTGCCGAAGATTGATCTGACGGTTACCGACCCTGAGGGGCTTAGCTCCAATGGCACCGGTCAGCCGACCGTTACGCTGCATAACGATGTGCCGGTGATCTCCGTCGCCCCAGAAACCATCGACGAAAACTCCGCCACAGCGGGCACCGTCGCCGGCCGCTTCACCGCAACCGACGAAGAAACCCCACGCGAAGGCCTGACTGTTTCCTTCACCGGCAACAGCAACGTAGACGGCTACTACAGCCTGTCTGGCAATAACGTTGTTTTGACTCAAAAAGGCGCGGACTTCGTTAACGCCGGCAATCAACTGCCGAAGATCGACCTGACCGTTACCGATCCTGAGGGGCTCAGCTCCAATGGCACCGGCCAGCCGACCGTCACCCTGGTCGACGACACCCCAACCGCCGCCGATAACCATATCGAGAGCAATGAAGACACCCCAATCGAACTGACCTGGGGGACTTTTGGCGTACACGATGAAGATTCCACGAGCCCTGCGGTGGTGTTCACCAGCCTGCCTGCCGGTTCCATCGAATACAAAGTCAACGGCGAGTGGGTCAAGCTCACCACGGCCGATCTGAAAACCGACACCTCGCCGGGCAAGGCCTTCACCCAGGCTGATTTCGATAACCACGACGTGCGTTACAGCCCGGCGGCCAATGAGTCGGGCGACAACAGCTTCGGCGGCACCGGCGTGGGTAACAAGCAAGGTGATTACACCGAGTTGAAGTTCCAGGCGACTGACGGCAACTCCTACAGCGAGACTAAAACCATCACCGTGGATATCCACCCGGTGACGGATGTGCCGATCCTGGTCATCGGCCAAGTGCCAACTGGTTTGACCATTCAAACCTGGACCGGCAGCAACCTGCCAGGTGCCTTGGGCACCAATGGCCAAGGCGTCACCGAGTCCAGCACCCTGATTAAGGTGATCAACGCCCAAACCGCTGATAGCGCAGCCTCCACAGGCGTGACCAGCAATGTGAGCAACGGGAATGTGGCCGAAGGCACCGCGACCAAAGTGTCGGGCCTGGTTTACCTGGAAGCCGGTCAGAGCTACACCTTCACCGGTACTGCCGACGACAGCCTGGCAATCACCGTGGGCGGGAAGCTGGTCGCTTCCGAGACCTGGAGCCAGGGCAACGGGATTGGCGGGTCGTCCTATACGCCGACCGAGTCGGGGTATTACACCCTCGACATCTACCACTACAACCAGAACGGCCCGGGCAACTACGACGTCAACGTGTCGATCAACAACGGCCCGTCGGTGTCGCTGGGCAGCAGCGGTGTGCAGACCTACACCAGTGCAGCAGCGTTGGAAGCGGCCGGCATGGTGCTCGGTGACAGCCATGTGGTGAATGGCGAAGGCTATTACACCGGCAACGTCTACAACCACGGCCTGGAAGACACCGCGATCAAGATCGCGCCGATTACTGCCACGTTTGTCGACAACGATGGCTCGGAATCCCATAAGGTTGAAATCAGCGGCTTGCCGGAAGGCGCCGTGCTCACCGACGGCACCACCGGTCATAGCATCGTCTCGACCGGCGCGAACACGCTGTACGACGTGAGCACCTGGAACCTGAGCACCCTGACCGTTACACCGTTCAAGGATTCGACGGCCAGTTTCGACCTGACCGTGAAGGCGACGGCCAAAGAGTTGAGCACCAACGTTGAAGAAGTCACGACCGGCAAAATCAGCATCGTGGTCACGGCGGTCGACGACGCCCCGGTGCTGGGTAACGGTTCGACCAACGCATTTGGCGACACCTACATCGAAGGCAAGCCAGGCGGCTACGTAGCGGCGAACCTGACCATCACCGACGTCGACAGCGACACCCTGAAGAGTGCCAAAGTCACGCTGGTCAACCACTTGACCGACGACGTACTGATCGCAGACGTCAGCAACACCAAAATCACCGTCAACTATGACAAGGGCACTGGCGTACTGACCCTGTCCGGCGAAGCCACGAAGGCTGAATACCAGGAAGTCCTGCGTTCTGTGCACTTCGCCAGCGAAAGCGAAGACCCGAGCCCGGCCAATCGCAACCTGACCATCACCGTGAACGACGGCCATTCGGACTCGGCTCCGGTGACCTCCGTGATCTACGTGGTTCCGGTCAACGATAAACCTGTGGTCAGTTTTGACAGCACCACGTTTGTCGAGCAAAAAGCGGCGGTGGCCCTGGTCGAAAACCTGAACATCACCGACGTCGACAACAAAACCTTCAGCAAAGTGGTGGTCACGGTTGATCACCTGGTGTCCGGTGACCTGCTCAGCAATGCCGACGTGCTCAAGGCGCTCGCCGTTGCCGGTATCACCATCACCGAAAGCGGCAGCGCCGCCGATGGAAAAATCACCTACACCCTGACCAGCAACTCGTCAGCCGGTAGCAGCGCCGCCGACTTCATCAAGCTGGTCGAAGCGATCACCTTCCAGGCCCCGGGCAACAATCCGGTCGGCACTGATCGCACTGTCACCATCGACGTCACCGATAACGGTGGCGGTAACCTCGACCGTGAGCCGCCGGAAACCGCCAGCGCCACTGGCAAGGTCGCCGTCGAACTGTTCAACGACGCCCCGACGGCATCGGCTAACTCTGCAGGCGCTGACGAGGACCATGCGGCCAAGATCGTCCTGAGCGGCGCCGATGTGGACGGCTCCGTCGCCAACTTCGTCATCAAGACGTTGCCGGATAACGGCAAGCTGTACAGTGACGCCAGCCTGACAACCGAACTCAAAGTCGGCGATTCGGTACCTGCGGGTGCCGATGGCAAGGCGGCGGTCTACTTCTCCCCGACTGCTGACTGGAGCGGCACAACGTCGGTCACCTTCACGGCGGTCGACAACGGCGGTAAAGCCAGCGCTGAAACCACTGCCCCAGTGACGATCGCTCCGGTCACCGACGCGCCGTACCTGAACCTGCTCGGTGGCGGCACCGTCACCTCGATCAACTTCGACAGCGCGCACCTCAACGGTTCGTGGGGCACCGTCGCAGTCGGCGATGCCAACAACGCCGCCGGCAACGGCACCCCTCCAGCCACCCAATGGTTGACCGGTAATAGCGACGGCCAAGTCGAAATCGGCCAGAGCAGCATTTATGGCGTAGAGACCCCAGGCAACAGCCAGGTCATCGAACTCGAGAAAAATGCCGGCGACGACGCCAGCCTGTACACCATCATCAAGGCCGAAAGCGGCACGGCGTACAGCATCTCGGTCGACTACTCCCCGCGCGCCGGTGCCGAGACCAATTCGGTCATCGATGTGTTCTGGGGCGGCGTCAAAGTCGGCACCCTGGACACCACCGTCGTTGGCATGAAGACCTACACCTTCGTGGTGCCGGTCACCGCTGACGGTGATGCCAAGCTCGAATTCAAGGCCCCGGCCGGCGAGACCAACAACTCCCTCGGTGGCGTGCTGGACAACATCAGCGTCACCCAGGTGCTGAACACCGGCCTGGAAGACCACGCGATCAAGTTGTCGGCCATCGACGCTTACGCCACCGACAAGGACGGCTCCGAGACGCTCAAGCTGGAGATCAGCGGTATTCCGGAAGGCGCGACCATCACCGATGGCAAAACGGGCCATACGTTCACCGCCAGCGCTGACGTTCACAGTGTCGACATCAGCCTGTGGGACAAGGCCACTCTGGTCTTCACCCCGGCGCAAAACGCCAATGGCCTGGTGAACCTTACGGTGACCGCCACTGCGCAGGATGGCGATGCTGCTGCGGTTTCCAAGTCGATCACGCTGCCGATCAATGTGATTGCGGTCAACGATTTGCCCGTCATAGATGTCGTGGCGAACCCGCTGCAGGAAGGCGCCGTGGCTGAAGGCACCGTTGCCGGTCACTTTACCGTCAGCGACGTCGAGACACCGGTTGCCGAGCTGAAAGTCAGCTTCACCGGCGACAGCAACAAAAATGGCTACTACACCATCGTTGGCAATGCCGTGGTGTTGACCCTGGCGGGTGCAAACTTCGTCAACGCGGGTAATAAGCTGCCTGCGATTGATTTGACCGTGACGGATGCCGATAAAGGCAGCTCGCACGATACCGCCACGCCGGACGTGACGTTGGTAAACGACGTGCCTCTGATCAGCGTCGCGCCAGTCACTATTGATGAGAACTCAGCTACTGCGGGCACCGTCGCTGGCCGCTTCACTGCGACTGATGAGGAAACGCCGCGCGAAGGTTTGACTGTTTCCTTCACCGGCAACAGCAACGTTGACGGCTACTACAGCCTGTCCGGCAATAACGTTGTGTTGACCCAGAAGGGCGCTGACTTTGTTAACGCTGGCAATCAACTGCCGAAGATTGATCTGACGGTTACCGACCCTGAGGGGCTTAGCTCCAATGGCACTGGTCAGCCGACTGTCACTCTGCATAACGACGTGCCGGTGATCAGCGTCGCACCAGTCACCATCGATGAGAACGCCGCTAAAGCAGGCACCGTCGCCGGTACCTTCACGGCCACCGACGAGGAAACGCCGCGCGCGGGTCTCACGATCACCTTCACCGGTACCAGCAACTCGGACGGCTACTACAGCGTTTCGGGTAACAACATTGTGCTGACCCAGAAGGGCGCGGACTTCGTCAACGCTGGCAATCAACTGCCGAAGATTGATCTGACGGTTACCGATCCAGAGGGGCTCAGCTCCAATGGCACTGGCCAGCCTACTGTCACCTTGCATAACGACGTGCCAGTGATCAGCGTTGCGCCAGTCACAATCGACGAGAACTCCGCTACAGCGGGCACTGTCGCTGGCCGCTTCACTGCGACTGATGAAGAAACGCCGCGCGAAGGTTTGACTGTTTCCTTCACCGGCAACAGCAACGTAGACGGCTACTACAGCCTCTCCGGCAACAACGTTGTACTGACGCAGAAGGGCGCTGACTTTGTTAACGCTGGCAATCAACTGCCGAAGATTGATCTGACGGTTACCGATCCAGAGGGGCTTAGCTCCAATGGCACCGGCCAGCCGACGGTCACTCTGCACAACGACGTGCCAGTGATCAGCGTTGCGCCAGTCACCATTGATGAGAACTCTGCTACTGCGGGCACCGTCGCTGGCCGCTTCACTGCGACTGATGAAGAAACTCCACGCGAAGGTTTGACTGTTTCCTTCACCGGCAACAGCAACGTAGACGGCTACTACAGTCTCTCCGGCAATAACGTTGTACTGACCCAGAAGGGCGCTGACTTTGTTAACGCTGGCAATCAACTGCCGAAGATTGATCTGACGGTTACCGACCCTGAGGGGCTTAGCTCCAATGGCACTGGTCAGCCGACTGTCACTCTGCATAACGACGTGCCGGTGATCAGCGTCGCACCAGTCACCATTGATGAGAACTCTGCTACTGCAGGCACCGTCGCTGGCCGCTTCACTGCGACTGATGAAGAAACTCCACGCGAAGGTTTGACTGTTTCCTTCACCGGCAACAGCAACGTAGACGGCTACTACAGTCTCTCCGGCAATAACGTTGTACTGACCCAGAAGGGCGCTGACTTTGTTAACGCT
>NZ_LHVO01000071.1 GCF_001269925.1 Pseudomonas sp. MIACH | reverse complement strand
GCGAAGCAGCCCCAAAACCAGCCTCTACAGAGTGTCTGATACACCGCGTTCTTCTTTACTGGGGCTGCTTCGCAGCCCAACGCGGGACAAGCCCGCTCGCCACAGGGAGATTTGTCAGGGTCTGAAAAGTTGTGTAGATCCCCACGTCCCTCCCATATTCGATCGTCATTGCCTGTCAGCTTGAGGCACGGCAAACACCGCATTCGCCCGCGCCACCACCTTCTCCCCCACCTGCAGGCTCACCGTGGCAAACGCCATTTGCCGCCCTCGCTTGTGATGTTCCAAGCGCACCGTAATCCACTCTCCCACCTGCACCGCCCCCAGGTAATCCACGGTCATGCTCGCTGTAATCAACGGCAACGGCGGCTCACTGGAAAACGCCATGGCATAGCCCATGCCGATATCCGCCAGGGTCGCCAACACACCGCCGTGCACAGTCCCACGCCCATTGGCATGGCGATTGTCGGCGCGCAGGCCGATCTCCAGTTGCAGGCCGTCACCTCGGCAATACGCCGGGCCAAGCAAATCCAGCAACGGGCTGCTGCGCGGCAGCGGGACAAAACCTTCGGGCACGGCGTGAGCAATCATGGCGAGTCTTCCTTGGGGTCGGATTTGAGATGTACGCCACACGCCCAATAGCAGCCATCACCATCAGCCCTGCAAATCCTGCACGATACTTTGCGTTAATTCGCCGGACCCGCTTTAATCGCGGCCAATGCCCCCCGCACATCTCAAGGAACTGCAATGCGCCATCCGGACGGCAACCTTCAATCGCTTCGCGCGCCCCTGTTGATTCTGCTGGCCGGCCTGGCCCTGGTCGGCTGCTCGCCCAAGGACCACTCCCGCGCCGCGGTAATCAATGGCGAACAAGGTCGGGCCGGCGCTCAACTGGCCTATGAACACGAACTGACCCTGGCCCTATCCGGCGCCCTGCTCGCGCCGCGCATGCAGGCCACCCGCGAGGCTTGTGAATCGGCGCGGTTTGGCGCGTGCAATATCCTTGGCATCACCGAAGACAGCAACGGCGGCGAGATCATCCTGCGGATCGCGCCCACCGGCGTCGAACCGATGGTCGCCATGGCCGCTGAAGGCGGCAAACTCGGCCAGCGCATCACCACCGCCGAAGACCTGGCTGACGCGGTCGCCGATGTACGTCGCCGCCAGGATCGCCTGCAAGCCCAGCAACAGCGCCTCGATGAACTGGCCAAGCGCAAGGACATCACCGTCAGCGACCTGATCGCCTTGAGCAAGGAGCAGGCGGGCATTGAAAACGAACTGCAGGAACTCGCCCAGGTTGCCGCCGGCCAGCAGCGTCGCCTGGATACCAACCGCGTCACCCTCAACTTCCGTTCTTCGGATGGCGCGAACCAACCGTCACGCTTCAGCCGGATGTTCAGCAACCTGGGCACTAACCTGGTGGACGGCACCGCAGACGCCCTGGAACGCGCCAGCTATGTGCTGCCGTTCGTGATCCTGGCGTTTCCGGTGGTGTGGTTGTGGGTGTGGCTGTGGCGCAAATTTGTCAGGCGCCGCAGCTGATCAGCGCTTCATGCACCGCTGGTACCGCTCATCCACGCGCTTGGCAAACCACGCCGTGGTCAGGTTGCGGGTGATCTTCGGGCTTTTGAGCACGATGCCCGGCAGGACCGCACGGGGCATCGGCTTGCCGGCGGCCTGGTCGGCCAGGGCAAACACGCGGTTGTAGAGGGTGGTGTCTTCAAAATCCAGCTGTTCGCCCTGTTCCAGCTGGCTGCGAATGCTGGGGTTGCGCATGTCCAGCTTCGCGCCCAATGAGCGCACCGCCAGTTCGGTGGTGCCGGGCAGCAATGAGCCGTAGCGAATCAAATCCCCGTCCAGCGCCAACTCAGTGCCCGACGCGCGGCTGACCGCCGCCTGGAACGCCGCATTCCGGCTGGCGTACCAACCCGCATTGAAGTCGGCAAAGCGATACAGTGGCTGGTCATAGCTCACCGGGTAACCGAGCAAGTGGGCGATACCGAAGTACATGCCGCCACGCCGGGTGAAGACTTCCCGACGAATCGTGCCATCCACCGTGTAGGGATAACCCCGCGCCTGTTTCTGGGCGAAGTCGATACTGACCTGCATGGGACCGGCGGTGTGCACCGGATTGAAACCGCCAAACAGGGTGTTGCCCAGGGGCACCACGCTGATGAAGTCATCGAAGATGCCACTCAGGTCCTTCTCCGTGCGCGCGGCATTCAAGCGGTCGGCATAAGACTTGCCGGTGGGCGAGCGCAGTTGCAGGGCGCTGCGCACCACAAAGGCCGGCACATGCACCTTACCGGCACGGCGCAGGATTTCATCCTGGGCGATCTTGCCCATGTTGGGCACGGGCGGGTCGACCTGATAGGTGGACTCCTGCTCGGTCACCGCCAATACGGCACAGATATTCTCGGTACTGGGGTAGATCTTTTGAGTGTCAAAGGCGGTGTAGATGTCCTGGGCCCAGCCGTTGCGGTCTGCAACTTTAGCCGGGAGCAAGCGCACGATCTCGGCCTTCACCTCGGCTTCACTGCGCGCTGGTTGCTGCGGGCCGCGCGACGTGGAGCAGCCGGCCAGCACCAGTAAGGGGGCAAGGCAGAAGATCAGGCAGCGTGGGGACATGGGACTTCCTTGAGGACGATGGGCCAAGCGTTGCGGATATGGACCGGTAAGTCTAACGCGGGTTCGCCAACTCGCCTTCTCGCCAGCCAGGGCTGAACCTGGCGTTTGCGCAGCGCTGAAGGCTTGATAGGACGATAGCCGCTGAAAGATCCCACGTAACGGCAAGATAAGCTCTACAGCACCAACCTGAAAACCGCTGCAAAGTCCCTCGCCTGAATACACAGTGCGAGGGATTGCAGATGGTTGTTTTCGTTAAAGCCCTGGTTGAAGGGGCTGCGTCTTGAGCCCGGCCATTGGCAGGCTGGCCCTGACTCCGATGGACGTGAAAGCGGTCGACGTTGAACGCGTCTTCCGTGACTTTCGCGAATGCCTGAATACGTTCGATCAATGGGCGCAAAGCGTCTGGAGCTTCTCGGCGCTGGAGGTCGAGCAGGTCTTCAAGGTCGGCGATGAGGTAGCGCTGGTCGCGCCGATCAATCGCTCAATCATCCCCAGCAGCACCGTCGCCAAGTGCCCGGCCAACGGCACCCTGACCCTGGTGCATATGTTCGAAAGCACGCGCTTCGTGCCCATCGGCAACACGCCGGTGATGCTGCAGCGCGTCGATCCCAATGGCGGCCCGTTGGGCGAGCCGATCCACAAGACCATCGGCCCCAGCGGCATCCTCGAAATCACCGAGTGTGATCGCAACCAGCCGTACCAAATCAGCTTCTACCCCAACGTTTCCAAGGATCACGTCAAGGCGCTGTATGGGTCTTATCAATCGGTGATCGTGGGGTTGGAGGCGCGCCTGCGGGAAGAGTGGGCGCGCACTTTCCAGGATCAGTGGAAAGACTATGCCGAAGCCAAGCCCCTCGATCGGCGCCGCATGCTGGAAGCAGCGTTTTTCAGCGGCCTTGGAAAAGCCCTCTTCAATTTGTGGGACAACGTTACGCAGTTGTATGACCTGTTGGCGGATCTCAAGCCCAACAGCGAAAAACTGTTGGCCTACCTCTCCCAGGCCGAACTCGATGAATTGCTGAAGCTGGGCAAAGACACGATTGCCAGCGGTTTGCTGGTACTCAGCGATGAGCCGCTGCTGTTTATCTACGTGTCGGCGATGGTCAGTTGGATGCGCATGCTGCCGCCGCCGCAGATGACTGAACTGTGGGGAGAGATCACTGGCGAGGTGCTGATCAATCTGCTGTTGATTCGTGTGTTGGGTGCGATGGGGGTGGCGGCGCGGCTGGGGGCTCAAGTGCTGAGCGCTATCAAATCCAAGCGCGCGCGAGAGTTGTTGGATTTGTTGGCCAAGCAGCTTGTAGAGCCTGGGTTGGAGTCGCATGTCGAGGCGGTGAAGCCTTTGCTGCTTGGTGGCCCGGCGACAGCGATCAAGACCGTACCGGTTGCGCCGATGAAGGCGGGGGATCACGTGGTTTCGAACCCGGTGCCGGCGGTTCGTAACAAGACACAGAAGACGGTGTTGGTCAGGCAGGAGCCTGTCGATGATGTGCCTGCTGTATCGACGAATCCGAAGGGCGATGCGGCGGCTTCTTCGGATAAGACGGTAACCAACGGCTGCCCCGTGTCGATGGTTACCGGGGAGGAATTGCTCACCCTCACAGATGGTGTTTTAGACGGGATCTTGCCGTTCGAATGGACACGGTTGTACCGCACCAGTGCGGTGGAACTGGATGGCGGCTTGGGGTTTGGCTGGAGTCACTCGCTGGCGCATCGGCTTGCGGTGTCGGGCGACTCGGTGGTTTGGATTGACCATGAGAACCGCTCGACTTTGTTTCCGCTGCCGACTGTTGCTCGGCCTGCAATCACCAACAGCTTGGCCGAAGCAGCGATCTATTTGGGCTCGTCGCCGGATGAATTGGTGCTGGCCCAGGCGTCGCGGTTTTATCACTTTCGCGACGGTGTGCTGGTCTCGATCAGCGATGCGTACGACAACCGGCTGCGGATTGCTCGGGATTATTTGGGGCGCATTGAGCGGCTGGATAACGGTGCGGGTTGTGCGCTGTTCCTGCGCTATGAATCGAACCGCATCGTGGCGGTGGACTACCAGGTACAGCGGGCAGAAGGCCGTGGTCCGTATGTATGGATTACCGAGCAGACCGTCGTTTCCTACGCCTACGACGACGCTGGCCGACTGGTTTCGGCGACCAATGCGGTAGGCGAAAACGAGGTTTATCGCTACGACGATCAGCACGTGATTCTTGAGCGCGGACTGGCCGGTGGGGCGAGTTTCTTCTGGGCGTGGGAACGGTCTGGCAAGGCCGCGCGGTGTGTGCGGCATTGGGCCAGTTTTTCCCAGATGGATACGCGGTATGCCTGGGGAGATGACGGCCGTGTCACGGTGCATAACGCCGATGGCAGCCAGGAAGTGTATGTCCATGACGACCGGGCGCGGCTGGTACAGCGGATAGATCCGGATGGTGCCCAGCATTTCAAATCCTACGATGACAAGGGCCGGCTGACGGTTGAGCAGGATCCTCTGGGCGCTGTGACGGCGTATCAGTACGACGAAGCCGGAAGGCTGGTGGCGTTATTTCCCGGGGATGATGAGCCAACAACCTACGAGCATGACAATGGCTTCGTACGGGTTGTAAGGCGGGGTCTGGCGGTCTGGAAGTACGAGCGCAATGACCAGGGCGATGTCATTCGTAAGATCGATCCCGACGGTCATGTCACGGACTACAGCTACAACAAATACGGGCAACTGGTCGGGGTTTGGTATCCGGATCACAGTTGTCAGCGGCTGGTGTGGAATGACCGTGGGCAGCTCATAAAGGCACAACTGCCCAATGGCGGGATCAAGCGTTACCGCTATGACGACTTGGGCCGACAGATTGCCCGCGAGGATGCACATGGCGCGCTGACCCAGTATCAGTGGGACAGCGTGGGTCGGTTGGTTCGCGTGGTGCTGCCCGGTGGGGCGTGTAGGGAATACAGCTACAACCCCTACGGCAAAATCACCGCCGAACGCGATGAACGGGGCCACGTTACTCGCTACGAATACGCCGACGGCCTGCACCTGATCAGCCGCCGTATCAACGCCGACGGTACCCA
Organism: Pseudomonas sp. MIACH; assembly: GCF_001269925.1. GTDB lineage: Bacteria > Pseudomonadota > Gammaproteobacteria > Pseudomonadales > Pseudomonadaceae > Aquipseudomonas. The sequence continues at coordinate 1,892 of NZ_LHVO01000071.1, read as the reverse complement.
GGTCAACTACCGCTACGACAATGCGCGATTACTGCTGACCGAGATCGAAAACGAGGTCGGCGAGACCTACCGACTTGATTACCACCCCAATGGCCTGATCCAGCAGGAAACCGGGTTTGACGGGCAGCGTACGGCTTATGCCTACGACCTCAACGGCAACCTGCAGGAAAAAATCGAACACGGCGACGATGGTAGTCAGCTCGTTACCCGTTACGAGCGAGACCACGCCGGACGCCTCGTACGAAAAACTCTGCCCGATGGCAGCGTTGTTGAATATGCCTACGACCGCCAGGGCAACCTCCTCAGCGTCGACGACGGCCATTGGGCGCTGGCCTACGAATACGATCAACAAAACCGCCTCACCGCCGAACATCAGGGCTGGGGCACCTTGCGCTATGGCTACGACGCCTGCGGCCAGCTTCAAACCCTGCGTCTTCCGGACAACAACCGCCTCACCTTCAACCACGCCAAAGGCGGCCACCTCGCCACCGTAGAATTAAACGGCGCGCTGCTGACCTCTCATCTGTTCAAGGCCGGCCAAGAACACCAGCGCCAACAAGGCCAACTCCTCAGCCACTACCACTACGACGACCAGCAACGCCTGCACGCCCACGCGATCACCCAGCAACAAGAGCATCTCTACCAACGTCAATACGACTACGACACATCCGGCAACCTCACCCGCCTGCTCGACACCCGCAAAGGCGAACACCACTACCACTACGACCCGCTAGGCCGCCTCACCCGCGCCAACCACTCCCAGGACCTGCAGGAACGCTTCGGCCACACCCCGGCCGGCAACCTGCTGATGCAAGACCGCCCCGGCCCCGACATCGTCGCCGGCAACCGCCTGATGATCCAGGGCGACCGCCACTACGACTACGACGCCTTCGGGAACCTGATCCGTGAACGGCGTGGCCGTGGGCACGCACTCGTCACCGAATACCGCTACGACTGCCAGCATCGGCTGATAGGCCTCACCCAACCCAACGGCCAAACCGCCAGCTATCGCTATGACCCGTTTGGGCGACGCATCAGCAAAACCGTCGATGGCATAACCACGGAGTTTTTCTGGCAAGGCGACAGGCTGATTGCCGAGCACCATGCGGATCGCCATCGCAGCTATCTCTACGAACCCGACAGTTTCCGTCCACTGGCACTGCTGGAAGGCTTCGGCCCAAAAAACACCAAAGCCTTCCACTACCAACTCGACCACCTCGGCACACCGCAGGAACTCACCGCCCCCGACGGCGAAATCGTCTGGTCCGCCCACTACCGCGCCTACGGCCAGATCAGCCGTCTCGACAAAGGCAAAATCGACAACCCGCTACGTTTTCAGGGTCAGTACTTCGATCAGGAAAGCGGACTGCACTACAACCGTCATCGCTACTACAATCCGGATATTGGGTGTTACCTGACGCCTGATCCGGTGAAGTTGGCGGGTGGGATTAATGCCTACCAGTACGTGCCCAATCCTACGGGTTGGGTAGATCCACTCGGACTGAATGCCCGTTGCACCGGCGTAGTAAAGAAAAATCCAACCTGCGCGATACCTGTTGAACCTCACGCACCTTATGTATCTCGTAAAGGAGCATTCCGCGAAGCAAAAAGAGACGCCAATATACCGACATCGCAACAACCCGATGTATTTACCGACGCGGGTTCTGGCGCAAAAAAACAATACAACACTGTGAAAATGTCAGATATAAATGAAAAAACAATTTTAGATAATTCTGGAAAACCGATTAAGACGAGGGTCTACCAATATACGAGAGCCGATGGTTCCAAAATACTAATACAAGACCATTCAGCAGGGCRTAATTTCGGTGCTCAAAACGGAGCAGGCGATCAAGGCTCTCACTTCAACCTACGCCCAATTCATACACCGCGAA
>NZ_LHVO01000070.1 GCF_001269925.1 Pseudomonas sp. MIACH | reverse complement strand
AGCTCCAATGGCACTGGTCAGCCGACGGTCACCTTGCATAACGACGTGCCAGTGATCAGCGTTGCACCAGTCACCATCGATGAGAACTCCGCCACAGCGGGCACTGTCGCTGGCCGCTTCACTGCGACTGATGAAGAAACACCACGCGAAGGTTTGACTGTTTCCTTCACCGGCAACAGCAACGTAGACGGCTACTACAGTCTCTCCGGCAACAACGTTGTACTGACCCAGAAGGGCGCTGACTTTGTTAACGCCGGCAATCAACTGCCGAAGATTGATCTGACGGTCACCGATCCTGAGGGGCTCAGCTCTAATGGCACCGGTCAGCCGACGGTCACTCTGCACAACGACGTGCCGGTCATCAGCGTCGCGCCAGTCACCATCGACGAGAACTCTGCTACTGCGGGCACTGTCGCTGGCCGCTTCACCGCGACCGATGAAGAAACGCCACGCGAAGGTTTGACTGTTTCCTTCACCGGCAACAGCAACGTAGACGGCTACTACAGCCTGTCCGGCAATAACGTTGTACTGACGCAAAAGGGCGCGGACTTCGTTAACGCTGGCCATCAACTGCCGAAGATTGATCTGACGGTTACCGATCCTGAGGGGCTCAGCTCCAATGGCACTGGTCAGCCGACTGTCACCTTGCATAACGACGTGCCAGTGATCAGCGTTGCACCAGTCACTATTGATGAGAACTCCGCTACTGCGGGCACCGTCGCTGGCCGCTTCACTGCGACTGATGAAGAAACACCGCGCGAAGGTTTGACCGTCTCCTTTACTGGCAACAGCAACGTAGACGGTTACTACAGCCTGTCTGGCAATAACGTTGTACTGACCCAGAAGGGAGCTGACTTTGTTAACGCTGGCAATCAACTGCCGAAAATCGACCTGACCGTCACCGACCCTGATGGCGCCAGCTCCAACGGCACCGGCCAGCCGACCGTCACGCTGCACAACGACATCCCGGTGATCACCATCGCCGCCAATACCCTCGATGAGAACGCCGCTAAAGCAGGCACCGTCGCCGGTACCTTCACGGCCTCCGACGAAGAAACGCCGCGCGCGGGTCTGACGATCACCTTCACCGGCAACAGCAACGTAGACGGTTACTACAGCCTGTCTGGCAACAACGTTGTGTTGACGCAAAAAGGCGCCGACTTCGTTAACGCCGGCAACCAACTGCCGAAGATCGACCTGACCGTCACCGACCCTGAAGGCCTGAACTCTCACAGCACTGGTCAGCCGACCGTCACCCTGCACAACGACATCCCGGTGATCACCATCGCGGCCAATACCCTCGATGAGAACGCCGCTAAGGCGGGTACTGTCGCCGGTACCTTCACGGCCTCCGACGAAGAAACGCCGCGCGCGGGTCTGACGATCACCTTCACCGGCAACAGCAACGCAGACGGCTACTACAGCCTGTCCGGCAACAACGTTGTGTTGACTCAGAAGGGCGCTGACTTCGTTAACGCCGGTAATCAACTGCCGAAGATCGACCTAACCGTCACCGACCCTGAAGGCCTGAACTCCCACAACACTGGGCAGCCGACTGTCATCCTGCACAACGACGTGCCGGTCATCAGCGTCGCGCCAGTCACCATCGACGAGAACTCCGCCACAGCGGGCACCGTCGCCGGCCGCTTCACTGCGACTGATGAGGAAACGCCGCGCGAAGGTTTGACTGTTTCGTTTACTGGTAATAGCAACGTAGACGGCTACTACAGCCTCTCCGGCAACAACGTTGTACTGACGCAGAAGGGCGCTGACTTCGTTAACGCCGGCAATCAACTGCCGAAGATCGACCTGACGGTTACCGATCCAGAGGGGCTTAGCTCCAATGGCACTGGTCAGCCGACCGTCACTCTGCACAACGATATCCCGGTGATCACCATCGCGGCCAATACCCTCGATGAGAACGCCGCTAAAGCAGGCACCGTCGCCGGTACCTTCACGGCCTCCGACGAAGAAACGCCGCGCGCGGGTCTGACGATCACCTTCACCGGTAACAGCAACGTAGACGGTTACTACAGCCTGTCTGGCAACAACGTCGTACTGACCCAGAAGGGTGCTGACTTCGTTAACGCCGGTAATCAACTGCCGAAGATCGACCTGACCGTCACCGACCCTGAAGGCCTGAACTCTCACAGCACTGGGCAGCCGTCTGTCATCCTGCACAACGACGTGCCGGTGATCAGCATCGCGGCGAATACCCTTGATGAGAACGCGGCTAAAGCGGGCACCGTCGCCGGTACCTTCACGGCCTCCGACGAAGAAACGCCACGGTCGGGGCTGACGATCACGTTCACCGGTAACAGCAACTCGGACGGCTACTACAGCCTGTCCGGTAACAACATTGTGCTGACCCAGAAGGGCGCGGACTTCGTCAACGCCGGCAATCAACTGCCGAAGATCGACCTGACCGTCACCGACCCTGAAGGCCTGAATTCCCACAGCACCGGGCAGCCGACCGTGATTTTGGTCGACGACACTCCAACCGCCAGCAACGGCTACATCCAGAGCAACGAAGACACCTCGGTCGAGCTGACCTGGGCGACCTTCGGAGTCAAGGATGAGGACTCTGCGAACCCGAAAGTGGTGTTCACCAGCCTGCCTGCCGGCTCCATCGAGTACAACGTCAACGGCACGTGGGTCAAGCTCACCACCAGCGATCTGAAGACCGATACCTCGGCGGGCAAGTCGTTCAGCCAGGCTGACTTCGATAACCACAACGTGCGTTACACCCCAGCCGCCAACGAGTCGGGCGATAACAGCTTCGGCGGCACCGGCGTGGGTAACATGCAAGGCGATTACACCCAGCTGAAGTTCCAGGCTACCGACGGCAACTCCTACAGCGACACCAAGACCATCACTGTGGATATCCACCCGGTGACGGACGTTCCGGTCGTGACTGTCGGCGCATTCGGCGCTGTGCCGACAGGCCTGACCATTCAAACCTGGACCGGCGGCACCCTGCGTACTGATTTGGGGACCAATGGTAACGGTGTGGTCAACTCCAGCGATCTGATCAAGGTGATCGACGCCAAGACCGCTGCGAGCGCTGTCTCTACGGGTGTGACCAGCAGTGTCAGCAACAGTAACGTGGCGGATGGCACCGCGACCAAGGTCTCTGGCCTGATCTATCTGGAAGCCGGCAAGAGCTACACCTTCACCGGTACGGCCGATGACAGCCTGGCAATCACCGTGGGCGGCAAGTTGGTCGCCAGCGAGACCTGGAGCAAGGGCAGCGCGATTACCGGGACGGCCTATACGCCGACCGAGTCGGGTTACTACACCCTCGACATCTACCATTACAACCAGGCAGGCGGCGGCAACTACGACGTCAACGTGTCTATCAACAACGGCCCGTCGATGTCGATGGGCAACAGCGGCGTGCAGACCTACACCAGCGTGGATGCGTTGAAAGCAGCCGGCGCGGTGCTCGGTGACAGCCACGTGGTCAATGGCGAAGGTTATTACACCGGTTACGTCTACAACCGTGGGCTGGAAGACACCGCCATCAAGGTGGCGCCGATTACCACCACGTTTGTCGACAACGACGGCTCGGAGTCGCACAAGGTGGAAATCAGCGGCTTGCCGGCAGGCACCGTGATTACCGATGGCACCACGGGCCACAGCATCACCTCGACCGGCTCGACCACGCTGTACGATGTCAGCTCCTGGAACCTGAAAACCCTGGCGGTTACGCCGTTCAAGGATTCCACCGCCAGCTTCGATATCACCGTGAAAGCCACGGCCAAAGAGTTGAGCACTGGCGTTGAAGCGGTGACCACCGGCAAAGTGAGCATTGTGGTCACGGCAGTCAACGACGCGCCAACCCTGGACCTCAGCACCGCCGACGGCTCTGTCGCCACGGGCTTCAGCACCTCGTATACCGAACGCGGCACCAACGGCGTTGCGATTACCGGCAACGTGGCCATCGGTGACGTCGACAGCACCCAGATGCAAAGTGCGACCATCACCCTGAAAAACGCCAGTTCGGGTGACGTGCTCACCTCCAACCTGGTGGCAGTGGGCGGCACCTACAAAGGCGTCACCGTGACCAGCGTCGGCACTGATGTCAGCGGCAAGATCGTGCTGACCCTGTCGGGTGTGGCGGATGCAGCAACCTACAAGGCGCTGCTTGAGTCGTTCCAGTACTCCAACACCAGCAAGTACCCGGCCATTGGTGATCGCACCATCGACGTCGCCGTGACTGACAACGAAGGTGGCAACAGCCTGAGTTCGTCGGTGGCCACGACCACCATCACGGTCAAGCCTCAGGTCTACACCCCCGTCACGGAAGGCGGTGCGGCGGCGGATACCATTGACCTGGGCTCCAGCTCGGCCAACAACATCGTGGTCGGCGACAAGGGTGGCATCACCACACCGGGCAGCAACTACAACATCGCGTTTATCGTCGACACCTCCGGCAGTATCGGGTCGAGTGCGATGACGTCGATCAAAACCCAGCTCTCCAGCATCTTCGATACCTTGATCGCCAACGCCAAGCTGACGGGGTCGGGTGTGGTGAAAGTGCTGCTGGTCGACTTCGATACCAAGGTTGAGTCGCAGGTGTCGGTCAACCTGGCCGACCAGGCTGCCGCCAAGGCTGCCCTGCAGGCCGTGTTGAACAATATGGCCTCCAACCCGAGCGACGTGACCAACTACCAGGATGCCTTCAATGCGGCAACGGCCTGGTTCAAGAGCAATGACGCCACCAGCAACGCCGGTGCAAAAAACCTGACGTATTTCATTACCGACGGTGAGCCGAATGTGTACAACGCTACGTATGACAACATCAGCCTGGGGTATACCAGTTCCTGGTGGGGTTCTAACGTCACCTTCGACAACAAGGTCAACAGCGGCACCTACACCTTGGGCCAGACCACTCCGGTCACCGCAACGATCTACGGCCAGACGCAGGTCATCGTCGACAAGGATGGCAAGGTCTACTCGTACGACTCGTACGGCACCAAGACCTTTGAAGGTTATGTTGTGTCCGATGGCCGTGGTGGGTTCGACGTCGCGGGCGCTGCTGGCAATTCCGGCCGTTATGACTATGCGCTGGAATACGCCAAGTCGGCTTACACAGCGCTGACGACGGCGGTCTCGGGCGGTGTTGAAGTACAAGCCATTGGCCTGGGCAACAGCGTCGATAAGGACATGCTCCAGAAGTACTTCGATACCGACAAGACGGTCAGCACGATCGACACCGCGAAACTGGCGGATACCATCACCGGCCACACCGCCGATGCGGGTGCCGACAGCGTTTCCGGCGGTTCGGGCAACGACATCATCTTCGGTGACCTGATCAGCTACAAAGGCCAGGAAGGCAGTGCTGCACTCAAGGCGTTCGCCGCTGAGAAGCTGTCCACCACCGTCGACCAGATCGACGACCGCACCTTGCACCAGTACATCACTGAGCATGTGCAGGACGTCGGTGCACTGGCCAACGCGTCGAACATCTATGGCACCAATGATGGCGGCGACACCCTGATCGGCAATGCCGGCAACGATATCCTGTTCGGCCAGGGCGGCAACGACACCCTCTCCGGCGGCGCCGGCAACGACATCCTGGTGGGTGGCAAGGGGAATGACATCCTGACCGGCGGCGCGGGTGCCGATACCTTTGTGTGGCTCAAAGGCGACACCAACACCAGTGGCGGCTTCGATCGCATCACTGACTTCAAGCACGGCGAAGGCGACAAGCTGGATCTGTCCGATTTGCTCCAAGGCAATAACGACAACAACTTGTCCAGCTACTTGAAGCTGACCACCGACTCGTCGGGTAATTCGACGCTCAGCGTCAGCAGCACCGGATCGTTCACCACGTCGGGCGGCGGCACGGCCGACGTCACGATCAAGGTCGATGGCGCTAATTGGGGGGCTGGCAGCACCGCGATCAATAACCTGATCGCGGGTGGCGACTTGACCGTCAAGCACCACGACTGATCACCCACGGGGCGTCAATCTTTCGAGATTGGCGCCCCGTTGGCATCGGCTTCGGGAAAATGTGTGTAATCTCTGTGGGGCCTTAAGCGGCGTCTGCAGGGATTTTTTATTGGGAGAACGCTGATGTTCTACGTGCAACGCGATCAACACAACGCTTTGGTTCGCGTCGAAGCGCAGGCCTACGCCGAAGCCACCGAGACACTCCCGGCTGACCATCATGAGATTCAGGCGTGGTTTGCCGATGATCTGGTCGACAACAGCCTCAAGCAGCTCAAGCAAAGTGACCTTGAGATGATTCGAGTGCTGGATGACTTGATCCAGGTACTGATCACCAAGAACGTGATGAGCATCACGGACTTGCCGCCGGCAGCACAGGCCAAGTTCTTGGAGCGTACCCAAGCCCGGGCGGCGTTGGGTGGCCTGAGTGAGCTGATCAATGACGATGAAACCGGTTTGATCTGACGCTCGCGCACCTCCTTCACGGCTTGACCGTCAAGGAGGCGCGATGGGACAGTGCTTCACTTCCAGGGCGCTGGTTCACCGACCAGTTGGCCTTGCACCCCTTCAATGCCCATCTCGCGAATCACGCGCAACTCACCTTCGGTCTCTACTCGCTCGGCAATCAACGGCAGGTCAATGCTGTGGGCGGCGCGTTGGATCGCTTCGATAAAGAAGCGCTTGTGGCTTTCCTGGTCGATGGCACGGATGTAGCTGCCGTCGATCTTGAGGTATGCCAGGCCGAGGTTGGCCAGGTTGCCGATCATGCTGAAGCGGCCGCCGAAACGTTGCAGGCCGAGGCTGTACCCCAGGCTGCGCATGCGACGGGTGAGGCGCTCCAACTGGGTTTGCTCGGGCACTTGTTCTTCGCCGATCTCCAGCGTCAAGCGCGGCCCCAGTGCCGGGTGCTGGGCCAGGCGTTCGAACACACGCTCCAGCGCTTGCGGGTCATTCAGGGTCGCGGCCGAGAGGTTCAGCGCCACCGATGGGGTGTGCTGCGTCAGGTGTTTGATCACCAGGTCGAGCATCAGTTGATCGAGGCGCGCCGTCCAGCCGAAGCGCTCCAGCCAGGGCAGGAAGTGCCCGGCCGCGATGGTCTGGTCTTGGTGATCGAGCAGGCGTGACAGCACCTTGTAGTGCAGCACCTGTTGCGTGTCGCTGCTGCTCACTACGGGTTGGAAAAACAACCGGAAGCGCCCTTGGTTCAGGGCGTCGTCGAGCAACGTGTGCCAGCTGTGCGGGTCGTCGCTGGTGGTGCCCGTGGTCTGGTGTTCCAGGCACACCCAGCTTTGTCCGCCACTGGCTTCTGCCTGGGTCAGCGCCTGGTCGGCCAGCATCAGCAGGTCTGCCGAGGCATCGCCGGGGTTGTACGGCGCCAGCCCGATGAAGGCCACGGTCGACATGTCGGTGGCGCCCGTTTCGTGCAGGCTTTGCAGGGTGCTTTCCAGCGTCTGGGCCAGTTGCAGCGCTTCGTCACGCACCAGGCCTGGGGCAAGTACCGCGAACTCGCCACCCCGACTGCGCGTGATCAGGTTTTGGGTTTCCGGGTATTTGGCACAGGTACGCACCAGTTGCTGGCTGACGGCCTGCAACAGTTGGTCGGTACGCTGCCCGCCAAGGCGCTGGTTAAGGCCGCTCAAATCGTTGACCCGCAACATCAGCAGGTAGCCCGAACTGGACTCCTCCAGGTTGCTGACCCGCGATTGCAGTTGCATCTCGAAGTAGCGACGGTTGGCCAGTCCGGTCAGGCTGTCCTGGTAGGACTCCACCCGCAGCTTCTCGCTGCGCTCGGTCTGCTCGTGGAACAACGCCTTGAGCTTCTCCACCATCTGGTTCATGGCCTGCACCACGCGGCGCAATTCGGGGGTGCGGGGCAGGTCGGGCAAGCTGAGGAACTCGCGACGCGCGATGGCGTGGGACTGCTCCACCATATAGTCCAACGGCTTCAACTGGCGGCGCAGCAACAGCGCGCCGAGTACCGCACTCACCGCACCGCAGATCAGCAGCCAGCCCAGGCTGCCCAGCGCGCTTTGCCAGAGTTTGGCCAGGGCAAACATCGGGTGACTGACCACTTCAACCCGTGCTGCCTGTTGCCAGCCACGGCTGACGATGGCATCGCCGCCGGCCGGCGCCAGGCCGATCATCTTCACGAACCAGGCCGGCACGTTGCTGGCATCCGGCTCGGCGGCACGTTCCACCAGCACGTGGTTATTGCTCAGGTCTATCACGCGGATGCTTGCGTAGTAGCCACTGTCGAAGATCGAGCTGACCATCAGTTCGGTCATCGCCGGGTCGTCGATGTTCGGCGTCAGTGACAGTGCCAGCGCAGTGGCCGCGTCCTGGGCGTGGGAGCGCAGTTGGTTGACGTACTGGGTACGCGAACTCTCCAGGCTGACAATGAAGCTACCGCTGAACGCGACCACCAGGAACACGCAGATAGCGATCAGCAATTGTTTGAACAGTGACATCGTAGCTCCTGTTAATTATCCGAACTGGCCGGAAACCCTTCTGCGGTCATTTTCTTCAAGACGTCCTGCCAGCGTGACAGGCGCTTGGTATCACCGACTTTTTTGTTGCCCGCAGCGCCCGGCAGCCACAGCCCTTCGCCGTTAAACGCATAAACGGGCAGCAGGTCTGGACGTTGGCTGGCAGGCAGAATGGGGTCCATCAGGCTGTCCAGCACCAAGGGCATGGCTTCGGGGCTTGCATAGTATGTCAGGACCATATGCGCGCGATTCTGGCGCAAGGCCTTGACGTAGGTTATGCGCAGCTTCTCGGCCGGCACGCCCAAGTGCCGCAGGCTGAAGTATTTGGCGATGGCGTAGTCTTCACAGTCGCCGGCGCCTTTCCACAGGGACTGAATGGGTGTCGCCCAATAATCAATCTCGTGCCACAGGTCGATGTCTTCTTCGTAGTGCAGCTGGCGGTTGAAGAACAAATTCACCACTTTGAGCTGCTCGCTCTCACTCACCTGCTTTTGCGTCGACAGCAATTGTTGCCAGGCATCGATGCGCTGACGCCCGGCGCCCAGCGGCCCGTACAGCGACTCGGCGCGGCGGCTGATTTGGCTGAAATCCCAGTCGGCGAGCAAATCGCCCAGCAGGCCGCCACCGAGCAACAGCGTGATGGCAAGACCGTAGAGAATCCGAGGGAGTTTAAAGCGTATCGCCACTGCGATTACCCAAGCTTGCAGCATTGAAGGTGCGGCAATGGTGCGGTGATACCGGCTAAAAAACAATGGCACGATGAAATCACCGCCAGTGAATTGTAGTAAAGGTCCGTCAGTAAATTGGCTATTTTCCGCTCGTCTGAAAGGGTGGTTGAAATTTAATCAAAATAATGACACTTCCTTAGCGCTGTCACAGAATGTGGCAACGAAGACGCCTACAAAAAGACCTGCGGTGAAGCCTTACCTTACCGACCTTTCACGTCTTTACATGGCGCTGTGAAGGAGCTCCGGCTATGAGCCGCACTGATGATCTATTTGCCTTGTTCGGCAAGAGCGTTTCTCGTGATCCCACGGGACGAAATGCGCGTCTGCACTTTTTTGGCAGCATTCCGTTCGACGATGGCACTCGGGTAAACCTCAACGAGGGTTCGCGCCTCAGTGCTCATGCGACCTACGCCCATGAACATCCTCAAAGTCAGCCATTGAGCGCACTGCGCCCGACCGTGGTGGCGTTGGTATCCGTCAATGGTGGTGTTGGCCGCAGCACCTTGGCTACGGCGTTGAGCAGCGGGTTGCAGCGTCTTGGGGAGTCGGTCGTGGCGGTGGATCTGGACCCCCAGAATGCCTTGCGCCAGCACTTTGGTGTCGACCATGAGCTACCCGGACTGGGCCGCAGCAGCCTGCTCAACACGCCCTGGCAGAACATCCTGCAATCGGGTTTCGGCGGTTGCCAGGTGATCCCCTTTGGAGACATCGACACCCAGCAGAAGGACAACCTGCAACGCTGGTTGACCCGTGAGCCGAAGTGGCTGGCGCAGCGCTTGTCTGCGCTGGGGCTGAACGAAGGGCATACAGTGATCGTCGATACGCCAGCGGGAAATAATGTCTATTTCCATCAGGCGTTGAGCGTGGCCGACATCGTACTGGTGGTCGCCCAGCCAAATGCCGCTTGCCTCGGCACGCTGGATCAATTGAATGCCCTGCTGGCGCCCCATCTGGAGCGTGAGCGTCCACCGCGTTGCCACTTTGTGATCAATCAACTGGATGAAAACTCGGCCTTCAGCCTGGATATGCTCGATGCCTTCAAGCTGCGCCGAGGCGAATACCCGTTGGAAGTCATTCACCGTGATCCGGCGATCAGTGCCGCCCTGGCCTCTACCACCGACCCGCTGGATTACACCGGGTCAAGCCTGGCCGGCGACGATATCAACGGTCTTTGCCGGTTACTGATCGCCCGCAAAAAAACCTTGTAAAGCACGGTTTATACGCTTAACGCCAGATGCTTATGCACAATCGGTTGGACGCGGGTGTCACGAAACAGCCATTTTGTGGCGCCGTTCTCAACTCGCCGCAACTGCCTGTTTTACGTGCGTTTTATTCTGTGAACAAAAAATGAACAGCGTGGCTTTTGGCCCGCAGCGTAGATAGCTACGGGCTCTGTAAAGAATTCATCAACAGAGTTATCCACAGGCTGGGGTGCGACAATTTTGCCCCTTAATCGCGCTCGGCAAGCACCATCAAGTTGCGTGGCGTCAACGCGGTTTCGCAGAAGCTGCCGACTTCGACCCTGTAGCCACGTTCGCCAAGATACAGCGCCCGATCCAGGACCAGCCACACCTCCAACGGGCGCCGAAACAGCCCACGCACTAACTCCAGGTTCCTGACCTCAGCCAGACGCTGCCAGCCGTGCGCCTCCAGCGCCGCCCAATCCTGTGCACCTGTGGATAACCCCTTGAGGCTTGCCAGCGCCTGGCAGTAGTCGGCGAAGGGTTTGTCCAGCCAACTGGCGGGCAGGGACGGTGTGGGCAGGTACTCGTCGCAGTGGCGTAATTGGCGTTGTAACTGATCGAAGCCCAGGCGGCGGGCCATGGAGATGTCCCGTTGCAGGCGCACGCGTTTGCCTGCGGTAACGGTTTCGCTGAGCGGCAGGCCAAGGTCGTCGAGCGACAGCTGCAAGGTTGAAGCACGGCCCGCTTCGGACAGCGGCTGGTAGGTGTGCGTGTTGATGCGGTTGTAGCAACACGGTGCGACTGCCAGTTGTTTGCAGCCGGCGGCACTGGCCAGTTGCAGCAGGCGCACATGCAGGTCGCCGCAAGCGTGCAGGGCGACGGGGGTGTGTTCGGGGCTGAGGCTCACGTCGGCCATGACGTCTTGCAGGCGATGGGTGACGGGCAGGCCGTGGTGCTCGCTCAGGGCCTGGCCGGAAGCGATCAGGGCCGGGTCGTATTCCAGGCAGGTCAGCTGTTGGCCGGTGTGCAACAGGCGGCGGCCAAGATGGCCCTTGCCGGCGCACCAGTCCAGCCAATGCCGGGGTGTTTGTGCAAAGTGCAGCGCGGCGCCGAAGGCTTCGATCTGCTGCCATTTGCGCCCGGGTACGTCGACATTCAGGCGATGCGCGGCGGGGTGCAGGGGATGCGTCGGTAACTTATCCACAGCGCTGAGGCGCAGGGCTTCGCAGGCCAATGCCGGAAAAGGCGCTGGCGCCGGTAGTGCGTGGGGGTGGTTATGACTGGTTTCAGCGTCAGACAACGAGCGTTGGCGCAGCCACCGGGCCAGTTGCGGATGCTCGGCTTCCCAAGGCAGCTGTCGATGAGTAAAGGGCCGTGGTCGCCACAGCCCTTGGTGCTCGATCAGAAACGCATCCAGCGCCTCAAAGCGGGCTTCACCGTCCCTGGCAAGCATCGACGCGCAGCCAGCGTTCCAGCAGTTTGAAGCCACGCACCAGCAGGAAGGAGATCAACAGGTAGAACACGCCTGCGGTGAAGAACATCTCCACTGTGAGGTAGTTGCGCGCGATGATCGTCCTGGCCATGCCGGTCAGCTCCAGCAGGGTCACGGTGCTCGCCAGCGAGCTGGCCTTGAGCATCAGGATGACTTCGTTGCTGTAGGCCGGCAGCCCGATGCGCGCGGCCCGGGGCAGGATGATATAGAACAGCGTCTTGGGCCTGGACATGCCCAATGCGCGGGCCGCTTCGATTTCCCCAGGTGGAATCGCCTGGATGGCACCACGCAGGATCTCGGCGATATAGGCGGCGGTGTGCAGCGTCATGGTGGCGGTGGCACACCAGAACGGATCGCGCAGGTACGTCCACATAAAGCTTGAGCGAATGGTGTCGAATTGGGCCAGGCCGTAGTAGACCAGGAACAACTGCACCAGCAGCGGTGTGCCGCGAAAGAAAAAGATGTAGGCGTAGGGCAGGGAGCGTACGTACCAACGCTTGGACGAGCGCGCGATACCCAGCGGGATGGCCAGGATCAAGCCGAGAATCACGGCGATGCTCACCAGTTCCAGGGTCAGGGTGGCGCCCTGGATAAACTTTGGCAGCCACTTGATGATGACTTCCCATTCCATTACGTCGTCCTCACGAAGCCGCGGGCGGCGCGTTTTTCCAGGAAGTGCATAGCTACCATCGACAGAGAGGTCAGGGCCAGGTAGATGAACGCGGCGACCATATAGAAGGTGAAAGGCTGTTTGGTGACGGTTACGGCGATCTGCGCATGGCGCATGATTTCTTCGAGGCCGATGACCGTGACCAGCGCGGTATCTTTCATCAGGATCAGGAACAGATTGCCCAACCCTGGCAGGGCGATACGCCACATCTGCGGCATGATCAGTCGGGTAAAAATACGAAACTTCGACAGGCCCAGCGCCACACCCGCTTCGCGGTGGCCTTTGGGAATGGAGATGATCGCACCGCGCAGCACTTCCGTGGCGTAGGCGCCGAAACACAGGCCCAGCGCGATCACGCCAGCGGCAAAGGCGCTGAGGGACAGGTCGGGAATGTCGAGCAACTCACCCAGTGAGCGCATGGCGTTGATCGTGCCGAAGTAAATCAGCAGCACCCACAGCAGTTCCGGCACACCGCGAACGATTGTCGAATAAGTACCGCCCAGCCATTGCAACGGCTTGTACGGGGAAGTCTTGGCCAGGGCACCGGCGAGGCCGAGTACCAGCCCCAGGCATAACGCGGTGAGCGCCAGTTTGACGGTCATCAGCGCGCCGGCAGCGAGCGCCGGACCGAATCCGTAGAGATCGAAATTCATGGTGTTTTCATATCGCGGCAGGCATTGCGGAAAGCCGGCGCGCTCACGTGAGCGCGCCGGGCAGGCCGTTCAGATCACTCGATGCTGAACGGGAAGTACTTGTCGTTGATTTTCTTGTAGGTGCCGTCTGCCTTGATCTCTGCCAGGGCTTTGTTCAGGCGTTCGCGCAGTGGGTCGCCCTTGCGTACGGCGATACCGATCTTGTCGCTCTCTACAACCGGGTCGCCCTTGAACTCGTAGGCCAAGCCGTCTTTGCTCTTGAGCCATTCGTACTGCACGTACTTGTCGGCGAGGATCCCGTCGAGGCGGCCGGACGTGAGGTCGAGGTAGGCGTTTTCCTGGGTGTCGTAGAGTTTGGCTTCAGTATCAGGCAGCTTGTCTTCCAGGTACGTGCCGGCCAGCGTTGCGCGTTGTGCGCCGATGACCTTGCCCTTCAGGTAGCCGGCGTCAGTCTTGAAGTCTGCGGTGGCTTTAGGTGCGATGAACTGCAGCTTGTTGGAGTAGTACGGATCGGTGAAGTCGACGGCTTGCTTGCGCTCGTCGGTAATCGACAGCGAGGACACCAGGAAGTCGAATTTCTTGGCATTCAGGGCCGGGATGATGCCGTCCCAGTCGGACACATACACCTCGCACTTCTCGACTTTCATCTTGGCGCACAGGGCGTCGCCGATGTCTTTGTCGAAGCCGACCACGTTGCCGCTCGCGTCTTTATTGTTGAACGGCGGGTAGGCCGCTTCGATCCCCATTTTCAAGGTTTCTGCCATGGCCGTGGCGCTGAACGCCATCGAGACGGCCGCGGCCAGAAGGAATTTTTTATAGTTCTGCATGCATGTTGCTCCGTTAGCGGTTGCTGGACATGAATTGTTTGCAGCGCGCCGAAAGCGGGTTTTCAAACACCTGCTGTGGCGATCCTTGCTCTTCGATCAGGCCTTGGTGGAGGAACACCACTTCACTGGACACCTGGCGGGCGAAGCCCATTTCATGGGTGACCAGCAGCATGGTGCGACCTTCTTCGGCCAGCGCGCGGATCACATTAAGTACTTCCTGGACCATTTCCGGGTCAAGCGCCGAAGTGGGCTCGTCGAACAGGATGACCTTGGGCTGCATCGCCAGGGTGCGTGCGATGGCGGCGCGTTGTTGCTGGCCGCCGGACAATTGCGCGGGGTAGGCGTGGCGCTTGTCGGCGATCCCGACCTTGTGCAGCAGGGCTTCGGCCACTTCTATTGCCTCGGCCTTGCTCTGGCCGAGCACACGACGAGGGGCCTCGATGATGTTGTCGAGGATGCTCATGTGCGGCCACAGGTTAAAGTTTTGAAACACAAAACCGATTTCGCTGCGCAGGCGGTTGATCTGCTTGCCGTCGGCGGCCATCAGCTCGCCGTTTTTCGCGGCCTTGAGCTTGAGTTCTTCGCCGGCCACCAGGATCTGGCCCTGGTGCGGATTTTCCAGCAGGTTGATGCAGCGTAGGAACGTGGACTTGCCGGAACCGGAGGAACCCAGGATCGAGATCACATCGCCGTCGCGAGCGGTCAGCGAGATACCTTTGAGTACCTCCAGCTCACCATAGCGTTTATGCAAGTTGCGGATTTCAAGCGCGGGCGTGGCCTCGGCCATGTGGGGTCCTCATTGTGTTCATTGCGATCTTCGCTGTTGGGCCGCCTTCCTGGCGAGGCGCCAAGCTAGCATAGCGTCCTGATGGCGGCCAACAGCGTGGCGGGCGGTAAACGGGGGGTGTGCGGCAGGGTGTCGCATCGGCACAGCAGCGTGTCGCGCCATCAACAACCGAACAACCGTTTGAACCCGTGAATAGCGCAGGCTTCGCGTAAAAAAGGGCGCGATGGTGCCAGCTTTGGCCGGGTGTTGGAAGGGTTAAACGGGCAAACGGTCGCTATCAGCCCTTTTGTGGGGCGTCACGTACTTTTTGTGTGTGTTTTTGGTGCGCTTATTCGTCTTGAAAGTGAGTCGCACGGTAACGCTATAGCGGAATGCCATTGTTCTCAATGACTTGCGATGACTATCGAATTGTCCTACAGCCCGCGTCAATCGCGGCCTTGTAACATTTTGGCGCAAATCTTGCGTAAAAAATAAAGAACGCCCTGTTGGTTTCTTTTCACGAGGAAGATCCCAGGCCGGGTGGACCGTTTTCGCAATTCCTCGCAAAGGTGTGTCAATGAGTAGTACGCAAAGCTCCAATGACCTCGAACAGGGGCTCAAACCGCGTCACGTCACCATGCTGTCGATTGCCGGCGTCATTGGTGCCGGTTTGTTTGTCGGCTCCGGCCACGCGATTGCTGCCGCCGGCCCTGCGGTCCTGCTGGCGTACGCCGCGGCGGGTACGCTGGTGGTATTGGTGATGCGCATGCTGGCCGAAATGGCCGTGGCGTCGCCGGACACCGGTTCGTTCTCCACCTACGCCGACCGTGCGATCGGTCACTGGGCGGGTTTTACCATTGGCTGGCTGTACTGGTGGTTCTGGGTGCTGGTGATTCCGTTGGAAGCCAACGCCGCCGCGACCATTCTCCACGCCTGGTTCCCGGATGTGGCCATCTGGGCCTTCACGCTGATCATCACGTTGCTGCTGACGGCGACCAACTTGTTCAGCGTGAAGAACTACGGTGAGTTCGAGTTCTGGTTTGCGTTGATCAAGGTTGTCGCGATCGTGGGCTTTGTGATCCTCGGCCTGGCGGCGATTTTCGGCTTCCTGCCGACCAGCCAGGTCAGCGGCGTTTCGCACCTGTTCGACACCCAAGGCTTTATGCCCAACGGCATGGGCGCGGTATTGGCCGCGATCCTGACCACCATGTTCTCCTTCATGGGCACCGAGATCGTCACCATTGCTGCGGCGGAATCGAAGAACCCAGGCCAGCAAATCACCAAGGCCACCAACTCGGTGATCTGGCGGATTGGCTTGTTCTACCTGTTGTCGATCTTCATCGTCGTGTCCCTGGTGCCTTGGAACGATCCGACCCTCGCGGCCGTAGGTTCCTACCAGACCGTTCTGGAACGCATGGGCATTCCGAACGCCAAGCTGATCGTCGACCTGGTGGTCTTGGTTGCCGTGACCAGTTGCCTGAACTCGGCGCTGTACACCGCTTCGCGCATGCTGTTCTCCCTGGGGCGTCGCGGTGATGCACCGGCGGTGGCCAAGCGCACCAACAAGAGCGGCACGCCTTACTGGGCGGTATTGCTGTCCACTGGCGCGGCGTTCCTGGCGGTATTTGCCAACTACGTGGCACCGGCTGCGGTGTTCGAATTCCTGCTGGCCAGCTCTGGCGCCATCGCGTTGCTGGTGTACCTGGTGATTGCGGTGTCGCAACTGCGCATGCGTCAGAAGCGCATGGCGGCGGGCGAGAAGATTGTCTTCAAGATGTGGCTGTTCCCTGGCCTGACCTACGCGGTGATGGTGTTCATCGTGGGCACGTTGACCATCATGCTGTTCCAGGAAGCGCACCGGGTCGAGATCATTGCGACTGGGGTCTTGAGCTTGCTGGTGGTGGCGGCGGGGTTGTTTGTGTCGAGCCGTCGCAAGGCGCAGAGAGCAGGCGCTGCGGTGCTTAACTGACCGCATTCCCAATGTGGGAGGGGGCAAGCCCCTCCCGCATTTGGTTTTGCGTCAGTCTTGGGTGAGGGCCTGGGAGGCAGCGACATAATCCGCCTGGAACTGCGGCGACTCGATCCACGCCAGTGCGGCGGCTTCATCGTCGCTGTCCGTGGCCCACTGCCGATACTCGATCAGTGCCGCCAGGATAAAGTCGGTGGCTTCTTCCTCACCTTCCTGCTCCAGCACCAGTGCGAGCAGCGGGTGGCCCAGGAATACCGCGCAGAGTGCTTGCTGGCTGGTCTCGCCGGCGGTGCGCATCTCTACGAACAGCTCGGTCAAATCCACCGACTCAAGGTCAATCCGGTCGTCATCGCCGGAAAACGCATCCGGCTTGCTCGCGACAGCGCGTTGGGTGCGGTTCTGCTTGGCCTTGGCCTTGGCCCGGTGGGCACGTTTTTGCTGCTTGTTCGGCGAGGCCATGGGCTCACGTCCTTGGGTCAGGATCTGGGTGGGGTATTGAAGCGCAGGTTGAGGGAAATCCCAAGGGTATCCGCCGTTAATTGACCGTGTTGCAGCCAAGCCAGTGCAATCGGCCACAATCGATCCTGATACTCGCTGCGAAAGAACGCGAAATGTCCGACCTGTTTTTCGCCGATGTCTTCCGGGGCGATGCGCAGATGGGTGCGCTCGCTGTTTGCGAAATAGCCCAGCAATCGCTCAATTGCCGCCACGGTGCCGAACGGGTCATCGGTGATGCTGATCGCCAGCATCTGCGCCTTCACACGACTGAATGGCAAGTCCGCCAGGGCACGCCCGCTGGGCCGCGTCTCGTACCGGGGCGTTGGCGTGGACCAGTCGCGCACCACGCCTGCCGGCGTATCCTCCAGCCAACCCAAGCGCTTGCCGGGGAAATACCCGCAGAGTGCCGTTACCACTGGCATTACCACATGCCATTTGGCAAGCATCTGCCAGCGCCCGGCGGCTGCGTAATCGCGCCAATAGGCGAACTGCGCGCCCACGGTCACGATTCGCCGGATCACCGCGCCGGATGCCCCGAGCCCCGCCGCACAGCCACCAAAACTGTGGCCGACCACATCAATCGGTTGGCCTGGAAACTCCCGCTGTGCCCGCAGCAGGATCGCTTCGAAATCCAGCGTGCCCCAATCCGACCACGACGCCTTGAAACCGCGTAACGAACCGCTGCGGGACTCACCGATGCCGCGATAGTCGTAGGTGATCACGTCGAAGCCGTTGGCGAACAGGTAGTCGGCGAAACGTGAGTAGTGGCGGCAGCGCACGGAGGTGGCGGCGTTGATGATGACGACCGCGCGTTCTAGGTCGGTGCGCGGGTGGCGCCAGGTGAAGCCGCCGAGGGGGTGGCCGTCTGCGGCGGATTCGAGGAATGCTTCTTGGGTGGGGCGGGTTGGCAGGTTCATAGGTCCGCTCGATCCGTGCGCTTTTTTGTGGTGCTTGGAGGCTCACGCGCTTTTTATAGGGAACCGAAATTAACAAATTTAGCGCGCCATGGGTGTGAAGATGGCCATGACGCTCGACCTTGGCCCTTTGGGTGCATAGGCTGACGATCTTTCGATTGATCTGAGCTCGACCATGACCCGCGACACCCTCGAACGCCACCAGATCCCCCTCTACTTCGCCGCTGTCCTCCTGGCTGCGGCTTTCGGCGTGTTCGCGCCTTCGTTGGCCCATGGCCTCGGCGTGCTGGTCACGCCCGCCATCGCGGTGTTGATGTATGCGATGTTCCTGCAAATCCCTTTTCTGGACCTGCGCCAGAGCTTGAGTCACAAGCGCTTTCTGTCGGCGCTGCTGTTGGCCAATTTCATCCTCGTGCCGTTGCTGGTGTGGGTGTTGACCCGTGGCCTGCTGGAGCGCCCGGCATTGCTGGTGGGCGCATTGCTGGTGTTGCTGACGCCGTGTATCGACTACGTGGTGGTGTTTACCCATATCGGTAAAGGCGATTCACGCTTGATGCTGGCGGCGACGCCGGTGCTGTTGTTGCTGCAGTTGCTGCTGTTGCCGGTGTACCTGGGGTTGATGCTGGGGGCGCAGTCCGGGGTGGTGGTAGCGGTGGGGCCGTTTATAGAGGCGTTTGTATGGTTGATTGTGCTGCCGATGGTGCTGGCGGTGATCACTGCATCCCTGGCGCGCCGATCGGCGCTTATCAATGCCTGGAACAATGCCTGGGCATGGTTGCCGGTGCCTGCGATGGCGGGGGTGTTGTTCGTGGTGATCGGTTCGCAGATCACTTCGGTGGTACGTGACATCAGCCTGTTGCTGCCGGTGATCCCGGTGTATATCGGCTTTCTGGTGCTGGCGCCATTAATGGGGGTGCTTGCGTCGCGGCTGTTCGCGCTGCCGGCGGTAACGGCCCGGGCAGTGACGTTCAGCGCGTCGACACGGAATTCGCTGGTGGTGCTGCCCCTGGCGCTGGCGCTGCCCGACGATGTGCGTGGGCTGGCGGCGACGGCGGTGATCCTGCAAACCCTGGTCGAGTTGGTCGGCGAGTTGATTTACGTTCGGCTGATCCCGAGAGGGGTGTGGCCCGAAGGTCGGTAAAAGCGCCAATGTTCAGGTTTGTTCAGGCGTTATTCAGGGGCGCGCTCGGCACCATAGGTTGGCGCTCCCTACCTGACAGGTCTACCGATGGATCAACGCAACCGTTTTCGCCTGGAGTCCCTGGGCATTTTCCTGATCGCCTTGCTGCTGTTTACCCTGGGGATCTGGGATCAGCAGCCGCAAGGATTTGACGGGCGCTGGGCGCTGTTCCTGCAGGAAATGTTTCGCCATGGAGCGAGTCTTTTCCCTACCACCTATGGGCAGCCCTACGCGGACTACCCCGGTACCGCGACCTTCTTCAGTTACGTATTTGCCCGGCTGTTCGGGGCGCCCAACCACTTGGCCAATGTGCTGCCCACTGCTCTTGCATCCGCCGGGGTCGTGGCCTTGATCTATCGCTTGCTGGTCCCGGCGAGTCGCCCATGGGCGTTGCTCACGGTGCTGCTGACGTTGCTGACCACCCAACTGCTGGAAAAGTCGCGCTCGGTCTGCCTGGACCAGATGGTGGTGTTGCTGTGTGTGGGCAGTTTCTACCTGCTGCACAGCGGTGAGCGCCTCGGCTCGCGATCGCGCCAGCTTGCGGTGTTCCCGCTGTTCATCCTGGGGTTTGCGATTCGCGGGCCTTTGGGCTTGATCGAAGTCTGTGGCGTGGTGTGCGTGTATTGGGCGCTGGGTCGTCCCGGCGCGCGGGTCAAGCAGGTTTTGGCTCACGGAGTCGTAGGCCTGGTGTTGCTGGCGGCGTGTTGGTGGCTGCTGGTGAAGCTGGCGCGTATCAGCGGTGGCGATGCGTTTGCGGATGAGGTGTTCAAGATGCAAGTGGGCGGGCGCCTCGATGAAACCGGCGAGCCGTTCTATTTCTATTTCCAGCTGAGTTTGTACCGCTATTTCCCTGTGGTCCCGTTGGCGTTGGCCACATTGGTGGCGCTGCGTCATCGCTGGAGTGAACGGTTCGATGACCCTGTGCAACTGGTGATGCGGCTCGGTGCCTGCGGCTTGATGATCTTGCTCGGGTTGTCGGTGCCGCACTTCAAACGCGCCTATTACATTTTGCCCATGGTGCCGATGTTTGCCGCTGTCGCCGCCTATGGGCTGCTCCAGGCGCAAGGCTGGCTCGTCGGGGTGCGCCGATGCTATGAGGGGCTTGTCGCAGCGCTACCGGCGTTGTGCGTGGTTGTCGTGTTTGTCTGTCGGCATGGGGGGCAGAAACACGGGTACTGGCCTGGCGTCTCGTTGCCGTTGTTGATTAGCGCGCTGGTGGTGCTGCAAGTTGCGGCGCTGATTGCCTGGCGACGCCTCGAGCGGCTGGTGTGGCTCAGTGTATTCGCGCTGGCTGCGCAGTGGCTGGTGCTGGTGACGGTGGTGGAGCCTGCCAAGGATTTGCAGTTCGACACTCGGCAATTCGTCCGCCAGGTGGAAGCGCTTCGCGTATCGCAGCCTGGGCAACTGGTATTCCTGAATCTCGGCAGGGACACCTGGGCGGTGCGTTACATGATGAATCTGGACCATGACGAGCAGCCGTCGTTTATCAGCGCTGCAGACGTTGAGCGATTGAGCGCGTTACCGCGACCGTCGTGGGTCATTGTGGCGCGCAAGGAAACCGCGTTGCTCAAGGGCACGCCTCTGGAGCATCAGGCGCCAAGTTTTGAAGGGCGTTTGAATGACAACCCACTGATGGTGTTTCGGCTGGAATGAACCAGCCGCCTCATCTCAAAATCGCGACTTGGATAGCTCAAATTGCAGACAACAAAAAACCCGCACTAGGCGGGTTTCTTGTGTGTTTCAGATGACGTTCGCACCACCTGAAACTAATGAGTGGTGCCCAGAGACGGAATCGAACCGCCGACACGGGGATTTTCAATCCCCTGCTCTACCGACTGAGCTATCTGGGCAACGGGGCGCATTAAACGGGTTTTTCAGGGGGTCGTCAAGCAAGTTTTCAAAAAATATTTAATTATTACCGTCGCTTACGTGCCGACCCCGGTTTTTGATCAATTATTGAGCAGGTGGCACGTAGCCGTCGGCCTTGGCGTAATCCTCGCCGGAAAAGAACTTGTCCATCTCGCCTTGCAGGTATTTGCGGTCTTCGGCGTTCATCATGTTCAGGCGTTTTTCGTTGATCAGCAGGGTCTGGTGTTTTTGCCAGTCGGCCCAGGCCTTGGCGGAGACGTTGTCGAAAATGTCCTGGCCCTTGGCGCCTGGAAACGGCGCGCGGTCCAGGGCAGGCAATTCTTCGTGGTACTTGCGGCACATGATGGTGCGGGTCATGACGACTCTCCTGCGTTCAATACATCGGCCGCGCGTTTCAGCAGTTTCTTTACCGGGGCGGCAAGGCCCAGGCGCGGCGGGGTGGCGAGGTTATACCAGAGCCAGTCGGCCTCGGCCACGTGATGGGCGGATTCCTCGACCTGGACCAGCCAGGGTTCGATGGCCAGTTGGAAATGACTGAAGGTGTGGATCAGCCCTGGCAGTGCCTGGTGTTTGCCCAGTTCGAGCGCGTGCTGGCTGGCCAGGTGTTCGAGGTCTTGCAGGTCGTCCAGCTCGGGCAGGCTCCACAAGCCGCCCCACAGGCCGGTGGAAGGGCGACGGTAAAGCAGAATCGCGCCCTCGGCATTGGCCAGCATCGGCATCAGCGTGCGTTTCTGCGGGATGGTCTTGCGCGGCTTGGGGATCGGGTAGCGCGTCTCCAGGCCGAGCATGTGGGCTTCGCAGCCTTTTTCCAGCGGGCACAGCAGGCAACTGGGTTTGCTGCGCGTGCAGAGGGTGGCGCCCATGTCCATCATCGCCTGGGTGTAGGCATTGACGCGATCATGGGGCGTGAAGCGCTCTGCGGTAGCCCACAGCTGTTTAGCTACCTTGGGTTCGCCTGGGTAGCCCTCTTGAGCGGTAAAGCGCGCCAGTACGCGTTTGACGTTGCCGTCGAGGATCGGCGCGCGCAGGCCCATGCTCAGGCTGGCAATCGCGCCCGCAGTGGACAGGCCGATGCCGGGCAACTCAGTGAGTTTTTCCACATCCCTTGGAAACTCGCCACCGTACTCGGCCACCACGATCTTCGCGGTCTTTTGCAGGTTGCGCGCCCGTGTGTAGTAACCCAGGCCCGTCCACAGGTGCAGCACTTCGTCTTCCGGCGCGGCGGCCAGGGCTTCGACCGTTGGCAGGGACGCCATGAAACGGTCGAAGTAATTGAGGACGGTACTCACCTGGGTCTGTTGCAGCATGATCTCCGAGACCCACACCCGGTAAGGCGTGATGCCCTGTTGCCAGGGCAGGTCATGGCGGCCGTGGCGGTCATACCAGTCCAGCACCGCCGTTGAAAACTGCTCGTCTCTCATCGTTTGAACAGGCCTTTCAAAGCATCTTTGAGCTGCGGGTTAACCTTGTCGAGCTTCTCTTCCAGCTTCTCGCTGAGCTTGTTGCCGGCCGCCTTGATCGCGACCTGGCTCAGGCCGTCCTTGTCCAGGCGGCAGGCCTTGGCGCCCAGTTCCAGCGGGCCACGGCAGCGCAGCGGCACTTCGATGCCCTGGAAGTTGGAGCCGACTTCGCAGGCAGGGTCCGGTACTTCGCGCTGGTCACCTTCAACGATGATGCCGACGCGGTAATCCATGCCCAGCACACGCAGGTCGACGTCACCGTTGCCGTTGACGGTCAGCCCGGGGATGCGCACTTTCAGGTCGGGGTTATTGGCCACGCCGTTACGGAAGGTCAGGTTGCCCTTCAATTCCTGGAAGGGGGTGTCCTTGCCGCGTTGTTCGCCGCTCAAGGTCTTGCGGTTGAGCAGGGCGATACCGGTGCACAGTTGCTGCTCGAGGTTGGCGTTGAGCAGCACGCCGTTGTTGATCACAAAGCTGGCGGTGCCGTTGAGGCTGTCGATCAGGGCTTTCTGGCTGTTGCCGCGGCCGCTGAGGTTGCTGTCGAGGGTGACCTGGCCTTTCACCGGTGGCGTTTGCCCCTGTGCCTGCAGGATGCGTTCGACCGGCACTTGCTTGATCCGGCTTTGCAGGGCCAGCACTGGAACATCCTGGCGCACATCGAGCGTGCCATTGGCCTGGAAGGTGCCGTTGTAGAGGCCGCCGCTCAGGGTGTCGAGCTTGAGCTGGCCATCGATGCCGGAGGCCTTGAGCACGGCATTCTGGATCGGCAATTTGCTCAGGGTCAGTTGGCCGAAGGCGAGGTCGGCGTCTACGTCCAGCGTGCGCAGGTGAGCCAGTGGCAGCAGTTTGTCGGTGCTCCAGGCGCCTTTGGTCGGTGCTTCCGGCAGCGGTGTGGTGCCCCCGGCGGCCATTGCGCCGGCTTCGCTGTTCTGCACTTCGGCCTGGCGTGCGGCGCTTGCCCCTTTGGCGGATTCGGACTTGGCCGGCAGGTAGTTGTCGGCGTTGAAGGTATCGCCCTTGAGCTGCACGCGCAGCGCTTGCTTGGCGAAGTCGTCCACGGCGATGCGACCGGTGAAGGTGCTGCCGTCGAGTTTCAGGTTGAGGTCTTCCAGCGCCAGGCTGTTCGGTGTGCCCTTGAGGCGGCTGACCAACTCGACCTTGCTCAGGCTGCCCTCGGCCATGGGCGGCAGCGGATTGCCGACGCTGTCGAGGAACTTGGCCAGGTCAAACTGGGCGATGGACAGCGCGCCGCTGAGCTGCGGGGTCTTGTCCAGGTCGTTGACCTTCAGCTCGCCCAGGGCGCGCAGCTGGTTGGCCGAGAGTTTCAGGTTGGTCCATTCGGCGATATTGGCCGCCTGGTCCACCAGCAACTGGCCCTGGGTGGAGAAGGTCACGGTCTTGCCTTGCAGCGGCTCACCCGTGGCTTCGCCGGTGACTTTCATGTCTTCGAACTGGTAGCGCTTGAGCGCTCGCTCGATACGCAGGTTGCCGTTGAGCTCGGTCTTGACGCGCATCACCGGCTGGTTGCTGCCGAAGAAGGCGGTGAGCTTGACCGGAATGCTTGCACCTTCGTGCACGGCGCCGGCGCTGAGTTGGATGCTTTCCGCGCTGAATTGCTTGCCGGTCAGTTCATCGTTGTATTCGACGCGGGCGTTGTTGATCGTCAGGCTGTCGATATCCAGGCGGATCGGCTGGGCCGGCTTCTCCGGTTTTACCTCGGGGGCCGGCTGTGCTGGGGCGGGAGTGGCCGGCGTGTCGGTGGTGGCTACCGGCGCGGTCTTGCCGATGTCTTCCCAGTTGCCATGGCCCTGCTTGTCGCGGTTAAGGCGCAGGTTCAGTCCTTCGACACGCACATCGCTCATTTGCACCTCGCGACGCAGCAGCGGCAGCACGCGCACCGACAGGCCGAGCATTTGCAGGTCGGCAAACGGTTGGGTCGGCGTAGTCAGGGTCGCCACGCTGGCTTCGTGCAGTTCAAGGCCGAGCCAGGGGAACAGGCTCCAGCCGATATCGCCATTGAGCGTCAGCTCGATGTGGGCCTTGTCGCGGGCAATCTGGCGAATCTCGTCTTTATAGTCGTTGGGATCGAAGAGATGGGTCAGGGCAAAGCCGAGAGCCACAATGATCAGCAACAGCCCGAGAAGTACCAGACCCAGGATTTTGCCGAACGCTTTCATGGGCGAGTCCTTGTATGTCGATTTCAAAATTTAGCCGCAGAGTATAACGCCCGATGGCCGGCGTCAGGTCACCGATCGTTACATTGTATCCATGGGGGCGAAAACGGGTTTTTGACGCCAATAAAACCGAAAAATCGCAAAAAGATGATGTCATTTTGGTTTTTCTGTCATCGGCTAATGCTAATCTTCGGCCGTTCGTTCGCCTTCTGCGACTTATCGTCGCGCCAAAATGGAGCTTCACTCAACAAAACGGCCACGCTTTGCGTGCAAGGCCGAGGGGGAGAGCGCCTGACGAACGCATACTAATAACTGGGGGATACACCAATGAGCACTAGCAATGTGGCTGGCGCTACCGCCGCACAGCCAGCGTTCCTGTCCAAGGAGCGCATTATCGCCAAGCCAGGGTTCAACCGCTGGCTGGTTCCGCCGGCCGCCCTGGCCATCCACCTGTGCATCGGCATGGCCTACGGCTTCTCGGTGTTCTGGCTGCCGCTGTCCAAGGCGCTGGGTATCACCAAACCGGTCGCCTGCGCGCCGGACATGAGCTTTATCGCCCAAGTCTTCTCGTCCCAATGCGACTGGCCCATCTCCATGCTGGGCTGGATCTACACCCTGTTCTTCATCTTCCTGGGCTGCTCGGCAGCGATCTGGGGTGGCTGGCTGGAGCATGCCGGTCCACGCAAGGCCGGTGTGGTTTCGGCGCTGTGCTGGTGCGGCGGCCTGCTGATCTCGGCGTTGGGTATCTATACCCACCAGATCTGGCTGATGTGGATCGGCTCCGGGGTCATTGGCGGTATCGGCCTGGGCCTTGGGTATATCTCGCCCGTATCGACCCTGATCAAGTGGTTCCCGGACAAGCGCGGCATGGCCACCGGCATGGCGATCATGGGCTTCGGCGGCGGCGCAATGGTGGGCGCCCCGCTGGCGGCAGCGCTGATGGGGCACTTCGGTTCGCCGACCAGTGTGGGCGTATGGCAAAGCTTTCTGGTGATGGCCGCGATCTACTTCGTGTTCATGATCGGTGGCGCACTGTCCTACCGTGTTCCGCCGACTGGCTGGAAGCCTGAGGGCTGGACCGCACCGGCTAAAAAAGCCAGCAACGCAATGATCACTCACCGTCACGTGCATGTGAATGTGGCGTGGAAAACCCCGCAATTCCGCCTGGTATGGCTGGTGCTGTGCCTGAACGTGTCGGCGGGTATCGGCATCCTCGGCATGGCTTCGCCGCTGCTGCAGGAAGTGTTTGGCGGCAAGTTGCTGGGTGTTGATGTGCCGTTCGGTCAACTGGACGCCGGTCAACTGGCCTCCATCGCGGCCATCGCTGCAGGTTTCACGGGTCTGTTGAGCCTGTTCAACATCGGTGGTCGGTTCTTCTGGGCGTCGTTCTCCGACTACCTGGGCCGTAAAAACACCTACTTCGTGTTCTTCGCCCTGGGCTTTGCCCTGTATGCGCTGATCCCGAACCTGGGGCACCTGGGCAACGTGGCGCTGTTCGTGGCGGCGTTCTGCATCATCCTGTCGATGTACGGCGGTGGTTTTGCGACTGTCCCGGCCTACCTGGCGGACCTGTTCGGTACCCAGATGGTCGGCGCGATCCACGGTCGCCTGCTGACCGCTTGGGCAGCCGCGGGCGTACTGGGCCCGGTGTTGGTGAACTACCTGCGTGAGTATCAACTGAGCATCGGCGTTGAACGCGCTGCAGCCTATGACATCACCTTGTACATCCTCGCTGGCCTGCTGGTGCTGGGCTTTATCTGCAACCTGCTGGTCCGCCCGGTGGCCGACAAGTACTTCATGACCGATGCAGAACTGGCCGCCGAACAGGCGCTGGGCCACGACAAAGGTGCGGATGCCAGCACTTCCCTGGAGTGGAAAGCAGCCTCCGGCACCGTGCCATTGGCAATTGCCGCCTGGCTGGTGGTGGGTATTCCGTTGGCGTGGGGTGTGTGGGTGACCCTGCAGAAGACGGCGGTACTGTTCCACTAAGTTGAATACAAGCGGGCGCACCATCCTGGCGCGCCCGCTTGTGTATACATGTCTACCCCCGACATTCCCCGCTTCAATTCGTCAGTCTTATCCCCTTCGATGTTTCTGTTTAGCGCCCGCGCCCCTATAATGGCTGCCTTTTTCGCCCAATGATTTTGCGGAGCTGGTGATGGCCGAACGTAAGGCGTCCGTCGAGCGCGACACTCTGGAAACCCAGATCAAAGCCTCGATCAACCTGGATGGCACCGGAAAGGCCCGATTTGATATCGGTGTACCTTTTCTTGAGCACATGCTGGACCAGATCGCCCGTCACGGGCTGATCGACCTGGATATCGTCAGCAAGGGCGACCTGCATATCGACGACCACCACACGGTGGAAGACGTAGGCATCACCCTCGGCCAGGCGTTTGCCAAGGCCATCGGCGACAAAAAAGGCATCCGTCGCTACGGTCACGCCTATGTCCCGCTGGACGAAGCGCTGTCGCGTGTGGTCATCGACTTCTCCGGCCGCCCAGGCCTGCAGATGCACGTGCCGTACACCCGCGCCACCGTCGGCGGCTTTGACGTCGACCTGTTCCAGGAATTTTTCCAGGGCTTCGTCAACCACGCACTCGTCAGCCTGCACATCGACAACCTGCGCGGCACCAACACCCACCACCAGATCGAGACCGTGTTCAAGGCCTTCGGTCGCGCCCTGCGCATGGCCGTAGAGCTGGATGACCGCATGGCCGGGCAAATGCCGTCGACCAAGGGCGTCCTGTAATGCAGACGGTCGCGGTTATCGATTACGGCATGGGTAACCTGCACTCGGTGGCCAAGGCCCTCGAGCACGTAGGTGCCGGCAAGGTGCTGATCACCAGCGATGCCGACGTGATTCGCGAAGCCGACCGGGTGGTGTTCCCGGGGGTTGGCGCGATTCGCGACTGCATGGCCGAGATTCGCCGCCTGGGCTTCGACAGCCTGGTGCGTGAAGTCAGCCAGGACCGGCCGTTCCTCGGCATCTGCGTAGGCATGCAAGCCTTGCTCGACAGCAGTGAAGAGAACGACGGGGTCGACTGCATCGGCCTGTTCCCAGGCAAAGTGAAATTCTTCGGCAAAGACCTGCATGAAGACGGCGAACACCTGAAAGTCCCGCACATGGGCTGGAACGAAGTCCGCCAGACCGTGGATCACCCGCTGTGGCACGAAGTGCCGGACATGGCGCGTTTCTACTTCGTGCACAGCTACTACATCGCCGCCGGTAAACCGGGCCAGGTGGTGGGGGGCGGGCACTACGGCGTCGACTTTGCCGCCGCGCTGGCCGAAGGTTCGCGTTTCGCCGTGCAGTTCCACCCGGAGAAGAGCCATACCCATGGCCTGCAATTGCTGCAGAACTTCGCCGCCTGGGATGGGCGTTGGTAAATGGCCAGGAAGCCGAAGCAGCCGATTTTGAACCTCACGCCTGAGCAGGAAAGTGAGGCTACCCTCAAGATCAAGCGCTTCATGGAAGACCGTTTCGAGCTCAAGCTGGGCTCGTTCGAGGTCGCCGAGATCCTTGAGCTGTTCACCACCGAAGTGGCTCCGCACTATTACAACAGGGCGATTTTCGATACGCAGACGCTCCTTAAAGAAAGGTTCGAAAGCCTCGAAAGCGACCTGTGGTCGCTTGAGAAACCCTGATTTCCCAAGCATTGCTGAATATCGAATAAGGTTTGCCAGATGCTGATTATTCCCGCTATCGATCTCAAGGACGGCGCCTGCGTACGTCTGCGCCAAGGCCGTATGGAAGACTCCACCGTGTTCTCCGATGACCCGGTGAGCATGGCTGCCAAATGGGTGGAAGGGGGCTGCCGTCGTCTGCATCTGGTGGACTTGAACGGCGCCTTCGAAGGCCAGCCGGTCAACGGCGAGGTGGTCACCGCGATCGCCAAGCGCTACCCGAACCTGCCGATCCAGATCGGCGGCGGTATCCGCTCCCTGGAAACCATCGAGCACTATGTCAAAGCCGGCGTCAGCTACGTCATCATCGGCACCAAGGCCGTGAAAGACCCGGCCTTCGTCGCCGAGGCCTGCCGCGCGTTCCCGGGCAAAGTGATCGTGGGCCTGGACGCAAAAGACGGTTTCGTCGCCACCGATGGCTGGGCTGAAATCAGCACCGTGCAAGTCATCGACCTGGCCAAGCAGTTCGAAGCCGACGGCGTGTCCGCCATCGTTTATACCGACATCGCCAAAGACGGCATGATGCAGGGCTGCAACGTGCCGTTCACCGCAGCGCTGGCCGCTGCGACCAGGATCCCGGTGATCGCTTCCGGCGGTATTCACAACCTGGGCGACATCAAGTCGCTGCTGGACGCCAAGGCGCCAGGGATCATCGGCGCCATCACCGGCCGCGCGATCTACGAAGGTACCCTGGACGTCGCCGAAGCCCAGGCTTACTGCGATGCCTACAACGGCTGAGGACTGACCATGGCGCTGGCCAAACGCATCATCCCTTGCCTGGACGTCGACAACGGTCGCGTGGTCAAGGGCGTCAAGTTCGAGAACATCCGTGACGCCGGCGACCCGGTGGAAATCGCCCGTCGCTACGATGAGCAAGGTGCCGACGAGATCACCTTTCTCGACATCACCGCCAGCGTCGATGGTCGCGACACCACGTTGCATACCGTCGAGCGCATGGCCAGCCAGGTGTTTATCCCGCTGACCGTGGGCGGTGGCGTGCGTACCGTGCAAGACATCCGCAACCTGCTCAATGCCGGTGCGGACAAGGTCTCGATCAACACGGCTGCGGTGTTCAACCCGGAGTTCGTCGGCGAAGCCGCGCAGCACTTCGGCTCGCAATGCATCGTGGTCGCTATCGACGCCAAGAAAGTCTCCGGCCCGGGCGAAACCCCGCGCTGGGAGATCTTCACCCACGGCGGGCGCAAGCCCACCGGCCTGGACGCGGTGGAGTGGGCGATGAAGATGGAAGGTCTGGGCGCCGGCGAAATCCTGCTGACCAGCATGGACCAGGACGGCATGAAGAACGGCTTCGACCTGGGCGTGACCCGCGCCATCAGCGATGCGCTGGGTATTCCGGTAATCGCCTCAGGCGGTGTCGGTAACCTGCAACACCTGGCCGACGGCGTGATCGAAGGCCATGCCAGCGCGGTGCTGGCGGCGAGTATTTTTCACTTTGGCGAATACACCGTTCCTGAGGCCAAGGCCTACATGGCGGCGCGCGGTATCGTCGTTCGCTAAACGTTGCTGGACACCATGGCAGGCGCGCGGCACTCTCTGCGCTTGCCATGGATTCCGGTAACTTTCATGTTCAAACACCTGCTGCTCGCCGTCGCCAGTACGTCCCTCCTATTGGCCGGCTCGGCCCATGCCGAAGAACCGTCTGACGCCTCCCTGGTGTTGCTGACGGAAAATTTCCCGCCCTACAACATGGCCAAGAACGGTAAGAACTTCGCCAAGGACGAGAACATCGAAGGCATCGCCGTGGATATTGTGCGCGAGACCTTCAAGCGCGCCGGCATTTCCTACAATCTGACCCTGCGTTTTCCTTGGGAGCGAATCTACAAACTCGCCTTGGAAAAACCCGGTTACGGCGTATTCGTAATGGCCCGCCTGCAGGACCGTGAGGCGTTATTCAAATGGGTCGGCCCCATCGGCCCGGACGACTGGGTGTTGCTGGCCAAGGCCGACAGCAAGATCCAACTCGACGACCTGGAGCACGCGCGCCGCTACAAGATCGGTGCCTACAAGGGCGATGCCATCGCCGAGACCCTGGAGAAACAGGGTCTCAATCCGCTCGTGGTGTTGCGCGACCAGGACAACGCGCAAAAGCTCGTCGATGGCCAGATCGACCTGTGGGCCACCGGCGACCCGGCCGGGCGTTATCTTGCGCGCCAGGTCGGTGTGACGGGGCTCAAGACCGTGCTGCGGTTCAACAGTGCCCAGTTGTACCTGGCGCTGAACAAGGACGTGCCGGATGAGGTGGTGGCCAAGCTGCAGGCGGCGTTGGATCAGTTGCGTAAAGACGGCGTCGTCGACGAGATCATGGCGAAGTATCTGTAGCAGGCGGCACACCTGTAGGCGCTGGCATCAGTCACCTGATGCGCGACTGAAAGACTGCTATCGCTGCGTGGGTATCTATACAACGTTGGTTCAACGCTGAACGCCCGGCAGATAGGGCTGTTGTGGCGAGCGGGCTTGTCCCGCGTTGGGCTGCGAAGCAGCCCCAAAACCAGCCTCTACAGAGTGTCTGATACACCGCATTCTGCTTTACTGGGGCTGCTACGCAGCCCAACGCGGGACAAGC
>NZ_LHVO01000007.1 GCF_001269925.1 Pseudomonas sp. MIACH | reverse complement strand
TTAACGTTCGGGAAGTTCATGTTGCCTTGGGGGTCTTGAAGCGGAGTGTTGTCGAGGAAAATATCGCGCGCGGTAGGTGTGCCTTCGAACTCACCTTCGCCAACAGCGATCAGCATCTTTGCCATTGCGACAGAGCGCAGGCTATCCGGTGCCTCGGTTGGTGTTTTCGGCTTATCCGAGCCGCCCTTAGCGCCATATACGTCGATTTTCCGTGCTGCACCCATGCGTTTCTCCAGGCAATAAAAAACCGCCTCATGGGCGGTTTTGGTGAAAGAATTTCCAGGAAAAGCTGCAAGATTGGATTTGCCGCGAGCAGGCTTTAACATGCAGCGAACTCCTCAGTCCCACAAGGAAGTACTCGGTGAGCAAAGCAAGTAAATGGACGCGAATTGCACTCTCAGCACCAGTTTATGCCGCGTCAATTTTATTCGGACTCGTAACGGCTAAAATAAGCGTAAGCGCCGTATTGGAGTTTTTTACGGGACTTATGACGGCCTATGACATAGGAGTGGCACTGGGCAGCTTGGCTATAGGTTTGGTTACTGCGCTCATTACTGGTGGCCTTTGGATGTTGGGCGGATACGTACGAGGGCAGCCAAAACAGATGAAAGCTGAGGCGTCATAATCGTCGTAAGCCTGGTTTTCTGCGTAGATCTCAGCACTGATTATCGCGCCGCCCCAACGGCGCTCCCCGATGCATAGCGGCACCGGGTTACCCGATGCGGTGGTGTTCTTGGCGCTGCCGAAGGCATAGCCAGGCGTATTTTCTGGCGCAGCGCTGGTCTTGAGGCCGCCGGCCTGGGGGCTGAGCATTTGGATCACGCCGCCCAGCGCCATCGAGCCGCCCATCATGATCAGGGCGGAACCGAAAGGTGCCATGGTGCCGAAGCTGCCCCCAGTGATCACTAAACCGACGACGATAAGGACAGCTCCAATGATGGTCTGCAACGCTCCACCACGCTTGCTGCCGGTGATTACCGGGGCAATACGAATGTCGCCAGCACCGGCAAACCCAAGTTCATTTTCACAAAGGTTTGTCGCGCCCCGGAAGACGGCGAACTCAACGCCCCTCGACTTGGCATTGGACAGAAACCGTTCGAAGCCTGGGATCTGAACGCATAGCGCCTTGATTGCTTCGGCTGGCGATCTCACGGCCATTCGAAAAGAGCGTCCGAACTGCCGAAGCTGGCCATAGAGCAAAATCGTAGTCATGGGTTGATAGTTGATTGCCAGTGCTGCCATAAAAATCTCCGGACAAGAAAAAGGCCCGCCGAAGCGAGCCTTGTAAGCCATTTGGTTGCTATAGACAGCCCTGAAGAACAGCCAATCGTTTGTTTGCAATCCAGTTGGGCAGCACTACGTAATATTTTGAAACCGAGCCAGCCCCTTCAGGCTGCACGTCCACAAAATAAGCAGAGGCCTCTGTGAAAACGGTGTAACCGCTTGGTCTTCCAGCTTGAAGTGTTGCACCTGGCGTACCGCCGAAAATTGCCTGATTTTGCCATTCGTACTGAACGCATTCCGCGACGTCTTTATCCGACTTTTTCGAATGCAGAACCTTGTAGGGCCCATCTTGGCGGGCCTCGTTCATCGTCGGCGCCATGCACCCCGCCAACAGCAGAACCGCCAACGACCCCAAAAATAATTTCATGCCGGTACCACCTTAAATTTTCGGATATGACTTTATCACTGTGGCGGTGAAAAATCGTCCAGCTTTTAGAGAGCTCCGTTCGTCGCCAACACGGAACTTTTCCAAGAAAATCGAAAAACATTGCTAATCTTCAGCCCACAGGTTGCCATCATGCCTAGCCATTGCCGATACGTCGGAGTCGACTTTATGAACATACAAGCGGCTGCATTAACACTGACCATAATCGCCACCTCTATGGAAACCTTCGCAGGAGCTAATTTCTACCCTCCTGGACACTTCGCGATAGATGGGGTTCCCGTAAACTGTCGCATGTACCCTACAATTGTAACTACTTCGATTCCTGACTCAGCAATGTTTAACGGGCAGGCAATACTTTTGAATCCTGCCGTAATTGGAGGGCTACCTACACCTCTGAAGCTTTATGTCTACGCCCATGAATGCGCCCATGGCATGGGCTACATAAACGAATCCCAAGCGGATTGCGTCGCTATAAAGACAGGAAGAAATCAAGGCTGGTTTCCTCCACAGGCTTTCAATGATTTAATAGTTATGTTTCAGAATAACCCGGGTAGCTTGCGCCATCCACCGGGGCCGGTGCGCGTTCAGAATATGTACCAGTGTTATCAGGACACTTCATCATGATCAACGATACCGAGAGCAAGACAGCTGATCAAAGTGCAAACCACACAAACATTGAACGCTATTCTGTATTCATCTTCGGGGTTACGTTCCTGAGCGTGATGATTATACTTTCCATCTGGATACCGGAACCAACTAAGTCTCAATTCTTCACGTTCAAGTTGGCCATGGCATTATCTGCAGCGGGAATAGGCGCACTGCTGCCGGGCCTGCTGGAACTTAATATTCCACTCATCCCAACTAGCTTCATAAAAGCTAGCGGAGCAATCGGTTTATTTATTATAGTTTGGTACACCGACCCAGCTAAACTTGCGATTGACGGCATCGCACCTCCACCCACTGCGGAGGCACCTATTGTGGGTGAAGAGTTTATTTCGCTACTTGACTCAAAAAATTATCAACAAGCAT
>NZ_LHVO01000069.1 GCF_001269925.1 Pseudomonas sp. MIACH | reverse complement strand
AAGCCCGCTCGCCACAACAGCCCTATCTGCCGCGCGTTCAGCGTTGAGCCAACGTTATGTAGATACCTCTGCCCCCCTAGCAGCACAGTCACAGCATCATTGACTGACCCACCGCCATCGGGGGCAATCCCCTCCCACATTGGTTCTGTGTTGCTCAAACAGTTCAAGGCCGCTGCGGCTTCACCGAGGTGCCGAACGTGTTGCCCATGCGCACGCTGGTCGCCGCCGGGGTGGCCAGGCCGAGCTTGTTGGGCTGGCGCTTGTCCACGGCAATGCCTTGCGCCTCGCGGTTTTTCTGCGCGGCTTTGGCGGCATTGGTGTCGTTGCCCATCTGCTGGCTCAGGCAGCCATAGTCGGGCGCCTTGTAGCCATCCACCGAGACGTCGGCGCAGTTTTCGGCGTGGGCGTGCAAGGGTAGGGCCGCGCACAGCAACAGGCTGGCGAGGATCGGTAAGCGCTTCATCGAGGCCTCCTGGCGGGCCCGAAGGAATGGGCCGGTAGGTGAGCAAGTCTAGTGCAGCGGGCCTCTCGTCACCGTGATGTTTTTTTTGCTATCACCGTAACATCAGGTTCATAAACTGGCCTCAGGATGACGGTTTTCTAGGGCGCGTCGGCCGTGCAGCGATGCAGAGCAGGGGGTGAACAGGGGGCCTGGAGGCGCGCCGTATGCGCCCTGGTCTTGCTGTTGCTGCTGGCCGGTGGTCGCGTCGCGCAGGCTGAGTCACCGCAGCTGCTGTTGAACCTGCCGGCGCAAGACCTGGAACACGCCCTGCAAGCGTACAGCCGCGCCACCGGAATGGCGGTGCTGGTCGACCGCGAACTGACGCGGGGCCGGCGTTCCATCAGTGTGCGCGGGCGTTTTACGGCGCAGGAGGCTCTGGCGATGTTGCTGACGGGGAGTGGCCTGATGGCGCGTTATGCGCGCAGTGATGCGTTCACCTTGCAGTTGCCCGCGGTCAGCCAGCCGCCTGCGACCCGTGGTGCGGCGGCACGCAACGCCGCGCGGATTAACAACAGCTACGCCACGGCCTTGCAGCAGGCCATCGAGACCAGCCTGTGCCGCTCGCCGCTGACCCGGCCCGGCAGTTTCCGCGCGCTGGTGCAGGTGTGGGTCAACCCGCAAGGGCTGATCGAACACAGTCGGTTGGTCAGCTCCACCGGCGATGAACAACGCGATGAAGCACTGGTACGCAATCTGGGAGCCACGCGGGTCGAACGCCCGGCGCCGAGCTCGCTGCGCCAACCGGTGACTTTACTTTTGATGCCCGACACAACAGGAATGCGCATGGAATGCACAGCAGCAAACGGAGCCTGGGGCGGATGAAAAATACCGGGCACAGCACGATGGTCGGTTTGTTCCTGGCCTCCTACGACGACTTCAAGGTGCGTTTGCGCAAGCGCCTGGGTTCGGAGGACCTGGCCAACGATGTGCTGCACGAAACCTACCTACGGGTCGACCGCATGGAAGTGCCGCCCAACCTGGCGCAACCCAATGCCTACCTGTACCGCATGGCCCTGAACATCGCCGC
This sequence comes from Pseudomonas sp. MIACH, assembly GCF_001269925.1. GTDB lineage: Bacteria > Pseudomonadota > Gammaproteobacteria > Pseudomonadales > Pseudomonadaceae > Aquipseudomonas. Next base: position 103,967 of record NZ_LHVO01000069.1, on the reverse strand, counting down.
CGACCGCCGCCAGGCCGACGCGCGCCTGCTCACCGGCAGCGAGGTCGAAGAACTGCTGCAAAGCGCCGACGAAGCCCAGGACCCGTCACGGGTGGTGGGCGGCCAGAAAGAAATCCAGTCCCTGGTCAAGGCGCTCTACGAACTGCCGGCACGCCGCCGCAAGATCCTCATCGCCGCCCGCCTGGAAGAGGCGCCGCACCTGGAAATCTCCCAGCGTTTCGGCATTTCCACGCGCATGGTCGAGAAGGAAATCAAGGCCGCCCTGGGCCACTGCGCCAAGCGTTTGGAAAGAAAAGTGATCCAGCGGTTCGGTCCCGGGGCCGGAAAACCGTCTTAGAGTCGAGTCCCTGATAAAACCGTGAGTATTTGCCCGCTTGAACATTTTTAGCCTCTCCGCCGCCCGGCACTCCGCCGCCAGCCCCCTGCACGATGAAGCCCGCGACTGGCTGCTCGTGCTGACCTCGGGCCGCGCCACCGTGGCCGATGCCAAGGCGCTCAAAGCCTGGTGTGCGCAAAGCCCCGAGCACGCCCAGGCGTTCGAGCAGGCCAAGGCGATGTGGCAGCAGTTGGCACCGGCGCTTGAGCAGGTATCGCAACCGCGCAGTTTCGGCCGCCGTGCATTCCTGGGCGGCGCGATTGCCGCATCGGCCGCTGTGGTGATGGTGCAGGTCGGCTCCCCCGGTGGTTTTGCCGGCCTCACGGCGGACTATCGCACCGAAGTCGGCGAACAACGCCAAGTGTTGTTGAGTAACGGGGTCAGCCTGGAACTCAATACCCAAACGCGCGTGAGCCAAGTGGGGCAGGGCCTTGAATTGCTTGAAGGCGAAGTCGAAGTGATCTCCCATTCCGCACAGCCGCTCAAGGTGCTGGCGGGGGAAGGCTGGGTGAGTGCGGCGCAGGCACGTTTCAATCTGCGCAACACCGACCGCACGGTGTGCGTGACCTGTATCGAGGGATGGTTGTCGGTGGACGTTGCCGGGCGCAGCGTGCGCCTGGAGAGCGGCCGGCAACTGAGCTACGACGCGGCCGGCATGGGCGAACCGGTGGTGGTGGACACCCAGGCGGTCGTGGCCTGGCGCGAACAGGTCCTGGTCTTCAACAACGCCACCCTGGCCACGGTGGTAGACGAGATCAACCGCTACCGGCCGGGGATGCTGGTGCTGCTCAACAAGGAACTCGGCCAACGGCGCGTACAGGCACGGTTCAGCCTGCAGCAGTTGGCGGGGGTGGCGTTGTTGATTCGGGATGCGTATGGGGCCAAGTGCACGGAGTTGCCGGGTGGGGTGGTGTTGTTGAGTTAGGTGTTGTTGTGCCGAGTCTTGCATAAGCAATTTCAGTCGACCGCTCGCCACAGAGGTTCCAGTTTGCTGCGCGACATCGCTACGTTGAAGAGGTAGTGGGACCTCCCACATTCAACGCCAAAGACTAGCGCAAAGGCCCCACCACCTGCCGATACTTCTCCACCCCCTGCGGCGTCTCCCGCACCAAACTGATCTCCAGCCCCAACGGATCCTCACGCCGATTCCCGCTCAACTGCCGCCAGCCCTTATCCTTCTCCCACACCCGCACCTGCAGATCACTGACCCCGCTCAACACGACCACACCATCCTTTGCCGCCGGCAGCGGATAGCGGTCGCGCGCGGGTGCCGCAGCGCGATACAAACTGTCGCCCTTGAGCCACCAGCGCACCCGTTGCAGGCCATCGCCGTCGAGGGGTGCGCTGCGAATGATGTCCAGCCGAAACCCTTTGCTGTCGGAACTGCGCACCGTCACCGCCGCCAGCCCATCGACTTTTTCCGCACTGTTCTTTGAAGGATCCGGGACGTTCAGTTCGACGCTGGCGCGCAGGCTGATGTCGCGCTGCATCTGGTTCAGGGCGCGCAGCAGCACTTCGGTCTGTTCGCTGCTCGCCTGCAGGTGCTGGTCGGCGCGGGTGACGCTGTCCAGACCGCGCCAGGCGATTACGCTGACCACGGCCATGAGCATGATCGCCACCATCACTTCGATCAGGGTGAAGCCTTGCTCGGATCGGTTCATGGCTGGCTCACCACGCGCATCAGGCCGGCGGCGTCGCGTTGCAGGCTGAGGCTGTGTTGGCCATCGGACAACACCACTCGCAACGGCGGCTTGATCCATTCGGCGTCGAGCACCAGGGTTTGCCGGGGTTCGATGTTGATGTGCATCGGCGTGCTTTCCCATAGGCGTGGACGCAGTTGGCTGTCGTCCTGGAAGGCCTCGACGCCGTTGCCAGCGTCGTTGCGGCGGTTGAAGCGAAAGCCCTTGGCGTCGGCGCGCCAGGTGATCGGTCGGCCATCGGCACGCGCTTCCGCCTGGGCCACTTGCAGCAGTTGGCTCAGGCGCTCGGCGTCCTTGCGCAGCAAGTGCAGTGGGTCGGGCTTGATGGTCAGGCTGATGGCGGCGCTGGCGATGCCGATGATCACCAGCACCACCATCAACTCGATCAGGGTAAAGCCTTGCTGTTTCATCGGTAGGCGCCTCAAAAGCTGGTGAGCTTGTGAAATAAAAACGTGCGAATTGGCCTGTAGGCTGATGCCATGGACAAACAGGAGGTCCTTCCCATGGCATTTACTCTGCGTTTCTCACCGGTGCACGGCGTGCAAATCGTGGCGTTGCTGGCGGCGTTGGCCGGTGTGGCGGTCTGGACGCCGCTGCTGCTGACGTCCGCCGAGTCCCATACGCCCCAGGCCGCGCCCCAGGTGCTGGCAGCGCGCAGCGATAACCCGGCGCTGCAATGGTTTTCCAACGCGCCGACGGCGTTGCAGGTCAAGGTCTCTGGCGTGCTGGCCGGGGCGCGCGGTGCGGTGGCGATCCTCAGTCTCAACGACGGCCCGCCGCGCAGTTTCCTGTTGGGCGAGCGCCTCAGCCCCGGCGTGCGGCTCACGGCCATCGAAGGCGACGGGGTCGAGATCGAACGCGGCGGCGAGAAGCTGCGCGTCAACCTCGACAAATTGCCCGATGGGCCGGCCTTGCCGCGACTCACTCGGCCCTGACCTGTGTCTCCACGCGGGCCAGCGGCGGCGCCTCGCGGCTGGCGTCCCGCACCTGCACGTTGACTTGAAACAGGCGGCCATCGCGACTGATGGTCTGCTCGCACCGCAGTTTCAAGCGCCCCTGGTCACAGCTGAAGGTCTTTGTGCCGTCGCGCAAATGCCCCTCCAGGCGTAACTCCGCCAGGCGACTCTGCGCCGCCAGCAACGCCATGGATTTATCCCGCAGCAAGCCGTTGCTCTGGGTCATCAACCCCGCCACGCGGATGGCAGCGGCCATCGCCACGGCGATGATCGCCAGCGCCACGAGCACCTCGATCAGGGTAAAACCTTGCTCCTTGCGACGGCCGTACATGGGGTTCTCAAAGCCGGGAAACAGGCCCGCAGACTAGCGCCGGCAGTTGACCGATTGGCGACCGAAACTCCCGAGGATTTTCAATACGACTGACATGTGTTCTTGCAACACTGCGCCACGAAATGTACCCAAGCCAAGGAATGTCGAGATGGATATCGCGCGCCTAACATCCCCATTGCCAGGCCCTCGCGGCCAGCGTGGCTTCACCTTGATCGAGATCATGGTGGTGGTGGTCATCCTCGGGATCCTCGCGGCGATGGTGGTCCCCAAGGTCCTCGATCGCCCGGACCAGGCACGGGCCACCGCCGCGAAACAGGACATCGGTGGGTTGATGCAGGCGTTGAAGCTGTATCGCCTCGACCACGGCACTTACCCGAGCATGAACCAGGGCCTGAAAGTGCTGGTGGAACGCCCGGCAGATGCCAAGAACAGCAACTGGCGCGCCTACCTCGAGCGCTTGCCCAACGACCCCTGGGGCCATCCTTATCACTACCTCAATCCGGGGGCCAACGGTGAGGTCGATGTGTTCTCCCTGGGGGCCGATGGCCAACCGGATGGCGATGGCGTCAATGCCGATATCGGCTCCTGGCAGTTGTAAGGCGCGCCATGAAAGGGTATTCGCCCCCAGCGGCGAAGCAGCGCGGCATGGCGATTATCAGTGCCTTGCTGATCGCGGCGGTGGTGGCGGTGATCGCCGGCGGCATGCTCACGCGCCAGACCGTATTCACCCGCAGCCTGGAAGCCGAACAGTCGCGCGTGCAGGGCCAATGGCTGTTGCTCGGTGGCCTTGAACGCAGCCGGCAGATGCTCTGGGAAGCGCGCCAGAAGGACGTGCTGACCCGCCTTGACCAGCCCTGGGCGCGGGCCCAGGCCGGCGTATTCGAGGGGCGGATTGACGATGAACAGGGCAAGTTCAACCTGCGCAACCTGGTTAACCGCCAGCAGCCCGATGCCGAGCAATTGCAGAGTTTCGAGCGCCTGTGCCGCACCCTGGGCGTGGCCCCGGCCGTGAGCCGGCGCATCAGCCAACGGGTGATCGCGTCCTATGAACAGAAGGGGTTGCCCGCCAAATACCCGATGCTGCGCAGCCTCGACGACCTGAGTGGCCTCGAAGGCCTGACCCCTGAGGTGTTGCAGCGCCTGCAGGCGTACGTCAGCGTGCTGCCCGGCAATACCTGGGTCAACGGCAACACCGCGAGTGCCGAAGTGCTCAGCGCGGTGGTGCCGCAGCTCAGCCTGTCCCAGGCCCATGGGCTGGTGGCCGAGCGCGACAACGGGCATTGGTTTATCAACCGTGGGGATTTCGTCAACCGTCTGCACTTGCCCCAGGTCGAGTTGGAATCGGTGCAGGTGGGCATCACCAGCGAGTGGTTTCGTTTGCAGGGCCAGGCGCGGCGCGAGCGCCGTCGGGTGACGATTGATGCGTTGCTGCACCGCCCCGAAGACCGTGAACCCAAGGTGATCTGGTCGCGGGTGGGCGTATGAAACGCTTGCGCATTGCCTTGCCGCCGCTGGATCAGATCAGCGCGCAAAGCCAGGTGAAATTTGCCTGGCTCGACCGTGGCGTGGTGGTGTCCGAAGGGCAGGAAAGCCTGGCGCAATTGGGCAAGAGCCGGCAGGTGGTGGACTGCTTTCTGCACCCGCGCGACAGCCTGCTCACCAGCCTTGAACTGCCGCCATTGGCCGCAGCAAAAACCCAGGCGGCGGTGGCCTGTGCGGCCCAGGCACTGATCCTCGGTCCAGTGGAACAGATGCAGGTGGCCCACGGCCCGCGCGAAAGCGATGGGCGTGTGCAGGTGGGCTGGGTGCCCAAGACTGGGTTGGAGCGGTTGGGCCAGGTATTGGCCCAGGTGCAGCTCAAACTGCGCGGCCTGTACCCGGCGCCCTATGCCTTGCCGGTGGGGGCGGCGGCGTTGGACGACGGCTATCTGTTGACCCGCGACAGCCTGCAACAGGGCGCTGTGCACCCACTGGGGTTGCAGGCGCTCGACGTGCCGCTGGTGGCAGAGGCGCAGCGTTGGAGCGGCGCGGTGCCTGGCTGGGGCTTGCATGCTCGCCTCGGTCAAGCCTCCGGCGCTGGATGGGGCAGGGCGCTGGCTTGTGTGGTGCTGGCCGCTGCCATCTGGACCGTCGGCCTCAACCTCTACGCCGCCCGCCAGGTGGACGAAGGCCAACGGCTCAAGGCGTTGATGAGCCAACAGGTGCGCCAGGCGTTTCCGCAATTACCGGTGGTGCTCAACCCCTTGCAGCAGGCCCGTCAACAGTTGGCCGCGCGCCAGAGCGGCGCGGCTGCCGATTCGGGTCAACGCTTCAGCAGCCTGCTGCAACTGGCGGGCAGCAACCTGCCTTTTATGGTGGGCAGCGTCGACAACCTGAACTTTGAGCAGGGCATCCTGCACCTGGGACTGCTCGCCGACAGTCGTAACCCGGCGGCCGAGGGCGAGTGGCAGGCGGCGTTGGCCCAGGCCGGTTTTGCGGCCACGCGCGATGAGCATGGCTGGAGCATCGGCCCGGCGCAGGCCACGGAAAAACCGGAGGCCGGCGATGAATAGGTGGCTGCGACTGCGCACTCAGGCCCAGGTGTTCTGGAGCGGCCTGGCCCTGCGTGAGAAACGCTTGCTGATCGGCGCCGGGCTGGTGTTGGCGAGCCTGCTGACCTGGCTGGTGCTGGTGCAGCCAGCATTGAAAAAGATCGATTACTGGCAGGCCGAAACCCCCAAGCTGCGCGCCCAGGCCGAAGCCTTGCAGGTGCTGTTGCAGGATGTCGCCGCACCGCGCCAGGCCGACGAAGCGGCTTTGCGCCAGGCCCTGGACGGTGCCGGCCTGCAAGGGCATTACCAGTTGCAGGTGCTGGAGGCCGGCGGTTGGCGCCTGACCTTCGACAACGCCCCGGCCGACGCCGTGGTGGGCTGGCTGCTGGGCAATCCCCGTTCATTTTCCCTGGAGGTGTCCGAGGCGCGTTTGCAACGTGCTGCGGATGCCGTCGATAACTCGGCCGGCACTGTGTCCGGGACCGTTCGCATGGATCAGGCGCTTGGCGCTAAGGAAGCTTCATGAAGTGGTCAGTCCTCCCTTTTCGCAAGGCCGCGCCGTTGCTGTTGCTGGCCCTGAGTGCGTGCAGCAGCCCGTCAACCACGCCGTTACTGGTGGACAGTGAACTTGGCCAACCCCTGGCCGACACCCGTCGCAGCGGCGACACCGTGCTGGATCGCCAACGCGAGCCGGCCCCCAAGCCTGCCGTACAACACCGGGTCACCAACAGTGCCCGAGGCCAGGCTCCTGCGCCCGTCAAGGCGCGTAACCCGCTGGGCGACCAGCCGGTGCAGCTCAACTTCGTCGATGCCGATATCCAGGCGGTGGTGCGCGCGCTGTCCCGTGCCACCGGCCAGCAATTCCTGGTGGACCCGCGGGTAAAAGGCAACCTCACCCTGGTCAGCGAAGGCCAGGTACCGGCGCATCAGGCCTACGACATGCTGCTGGCGGCGCTGCGCATGCAGGGCTTCAGCGTGGTGGATGTGGGCGGCGTGGCCCAGGTGGTGCCGGAGGCCGATGCCAAGTTGCTCGGCGGGCCGATCTACAGCGCCGGCAGCAGCGGCATGCAGACCCGCACCTTCCGCCTGCAATATGAAAACGCGGTGAACCTGATCCCGGTGCTGCGCCCCATCGTGTCGCCGAACAACCCGATCAACGCCTACCCCGGCAACAACAGCATCGTCATCACTGACTATGCGGAAAACCTCGCGCGGGTCGCGCAGATCATCAGTGGTATCGACACCCCCAGCGCAATCGACACCGACGTGGTGCAGATTCAAAACGGGATCGCCGTGGACATCGCGGCCATGGTCGCCGAACTGCTGGAAACCCAGGGCGCCGACCAGACCCAGAAGATCAATGTGGTCGGCGACCCGCGCTCCAATTCGATCATCATCCGTTCCGGCAGCCCCGAGCGTACGGAGCTGGCGCGCAACCTCATCTACAAGCTCGACAATGCCCAGAGCAACCCCAGCAATATGCACGTGGTGTACCTGCGCAACGCCCAGGCCGCCAAGCTGGCCCAGTCGCTGCGCGGGCTGCTCACCGGTGAGAGCGATTCGGGCGTGAGCGACGAGGCACGTGGCAAGCTCAGTGCCATGGGCGGCAATAGCAAGAACAGCCAGGGCACGAGCAACGCCCAAAACAGCAGCGGCACACCCACCGGCAGTGGCGTGCAGTCGGGCTATGGGCAAACCACCGGCTCCAGCGACAGCACCAGCAGCGGCAACACCGCCAACGAGCAGGACACCGCGTTCAGCGCCGGCGGGGTGACCATCCAGGCCGACGCCACCACCAACACCTTGCTGATCTCCGCGCCGGACCCGCTGTACCGCAACCTGCGCGAAGTGATCGACATGCTCGATCAACGCCGCGCCCAGGTGGTGATCGAAAGCCTGATCGTGGAAGTGGGCGAGGACGATGCCACCGAGTTCGGCGTGCAATGGCAGGCCGGCAACCTGGCGGGCCGAGGTGGCTTCGGCGGGGTGAACCTGGGCGGCAGCGGTGTCGTGGGCACGCCGACCAGTCCCACCAGTATTGATGTGCTGCCCAAGGGCCTGAATATCGGCGTGGTCAATGGCACTGTGGATATTCCGGGGATCGGCAAGGTGCTCGACCTCAAGGTGCTGGCCCGTGCCTTGAAGAGCAAGGGCGGCACCAATGTGCTGTCGACGCCGAACCTGCTGACCCTGGACAACGAAGCCGCGAGCATTTTTGTCGGGCAGACCATTCCGTTTGTCACCGGCAGCTATGTGACCGGTGGCGGTGGCACCAGCAATAACCCGTTCCAGACCGTGCAGCGTGAAGAAGTGGGGCTCAAGCTGAACGTGCGCCCGCAGATCTCCGAAGGCGGCACGGTGAAACTGGATATCTACCAGGAAGTCAGCAGCGTGGATTCCCGGGCCTCGGTGGCAGCGGGCACGGTGACCAACAAGCGCGCGATCGACACCAGCATCCTGCTGGATGACGGGCAGATCATGGTGCTGGGCGGGCTGTTGCAGGATGGCTATAGCCAGAGCAATGACGCGGTGCCGTGGCTGTCGGATATTCCGGGGTTGGGGGCGTTGTTTCGCAATGAGAAGCGCAGTGTGAGCAAGACCAACCTGATGGTGTTTTTGCGGCCTTACATCATTCGCGACAGTGGCGCGGGGCGCAGTATTACCTTGAACCGCTATGAGTTTATGCGCCGGGCGCAGAGTGGGTTGCAGCCGGAACACAGCTGGGCGATGCCGGATGTACAGGCGCCGCAACTGCCGGCGGTGGAGAAGGCGATTCCGGGCGGGCAGCAGCAGGGGCCGAGGGCGGTGATTCGGGCGGTGCCGGTTTCTGGGGGGCGACCGTGAACATTTTGACCGTGTACATATCCATTCCTGCGGTAACGGCCACCTATGGTTCCGCTCTTACAGCGGGTCACTTTTGGAAGGACCCAAAAGTAACCAAAAGGTCCTCGCCCCACCACTCGGCACCTCGCCTAGGCTCGGTGTGCCCGAACGCAGGCTTGAATCCGTGGGCCGCCGTCATGGGCCGTCCCTGGCCCAGGACGGCTAACCCGGCGTCCTGCCGGGTTACCCACGGATTCAAGCCTGCGTCCGGCCAGCGTGGTTTTACGGGGCGCCGAAGATCAAGATCAAAAGCGGCTCGCTTCGCATCGTGGGTACGTTGTTTTGTGACCGCGCTCGGTCAGGAAGATGTCTTGTGAGCCTTCTCCCTTACGCCTGGGCCAAATCCCAACGCATCCTCCTGCGCCCCGGCGAGGACGGCATGCTGCTCACCGTCTGCCCCTCGACCCCCGGCTGGTCGATCAGCGAAGTGCAGCGCCAGTTCGGCCAGTCGCGGGTTGAGCAGATACGCGATGACGAACTCGACGGCCTGCTGGCCAGTGCCTACGCCGACACCGGCAGCGCCGCCGCTGTGGTGGGTGCGGCGGAAAACGAAGTCGACCTCGACCGCCTGATGCAGGACATGCCCGAGATCACCGACCTGCTCGACACCCAGGACGGTGCGCCGGTAATCCGCATGATCAACGCCTTGCTCACCCAGGCAGCGCGGGACGAGGCCAGTGATATTCACATTGAGCCGTATGAAACCCACTCCGTGGTGCGTTACCGCGTCGACGGCACCCTGCGGGATGTGGTGTCGCCGCGCAAGGCGCTGCATGGTGCGTTGGTGTCGCGGATCAAGATCATGGCCCAGCTCGACATCGCCGAAAAACGCTTGCCCCAGGACGGGCGTATCGCCCTGCGCGTGGCCGGGCGACCCATCGACATTCGTGTGTCGACGGTGCCCACCGGGCATGGCGAGCGCGTGGTGATGCGCTTGCTCGACAAGCAAGCCGGGCGTTTGCAGCTGGAGACCCTGGGTATGGAGCCGCAGTTGCTCGCGCGCCTCGACACCTTGATCCGCCAGCCCCACGGCATTGTGCTGGTCACCGGGCCCACGGGCAGCGGCAAGACCACCAGCCTGTACGCGGCGTTGGCACGGCTGGATGCGAGCACCAGCAATATCCTCACCGTGGAAGACCCGGTGGAATACGACCTGCCGGGCATCAGCCAGATCCAGGTCAACGCCAAGATCGACATGACCTTCGGCCTGGCGCTGCGGGCGATCCTGCGCCAGGACCCGGACATCATCATGATCGGTGAAATCCGCGACCTGGAGACCGCGCAAATCGCGGTGCAGGCTTCTCTCACCGGACATTTGGTACTCGCTACATTGCACACCAACGATGCGGTGTCGGCGGTCAACCGCCTGATCGATATGGGCGTCGAACCGTTCCTGTTGGCCTCGTCATTATTGGGGGTCCTGGCGCAACGCCTCGTGCGCCGTCTGTGCCCGCATTGCAAACAGGAAGACCCGGCCGCGCCCGGCACCTGGCGTCCGGTGGGCTGCGCGCAGTGCAACCAGATCGGCTACAGCGGGCGGACCGGGATCCATGAATTGTTTTGCGTCGACGACGAGGTGCGCAGCCTGATCCACCAGGGCGCGGGCGAGCAGGATCTGCGCGTGGCGGCGCGCCGTGCGGGGATGTTCAGCATGCGTGAAGACGGCGAGCGCTGGGTACGCAGCGGCGCCACCGCACCCGAAGAGATCCTGCGCGTGACACGGGACGCCTGATGAATCGCTATCGCTATGAAGCCGCCGATGCCAGCGGCAAAGTCGAGGCCGGGCACCTGGAGGCCGACAGCCAGAGCGGAGCGTTTGCGGTGCTGCGCAGCCGTGGTTTGACCGCGCTGCTGGTGCAGGTCGAGGGCGGTCAGCAAAGCGCCGCTGGCAGCAGCCTGTTCAGCGCCAAACTGTCGGACAACGACCTGGCCTGGGCCACGCGGCAACTGGCGAGTCTGCTCGGCGCCAGCCTGCCCTTGGAGGCGGCGCTGAGTGCCACGGTGGAACAGGCAGAGAAAAAACACATCGCCCAGACCCTGGCTGCCGTGCGCGCCGATGTACGCGGCGGCATGCGTTTGGCGGATGCGTTAGCGGCACGGCCACGGGATTTTCCGTCGATCTACCGCGCACTGATCGCGGCGGGGGAGGAGTCCGGTGACCTGGCCCAGGTGATGGAACGCCTGGCCGACTACATCGAGGAACGCAACAACCTGCGCGGCAAGATCCTCACCGCGTTTATCTACCCCGGTGTGGTGGGGCTGGTGTCGATCGGCATCGTGATTTTCCTGCTCAGCTACGTGGTGCCCCAGGTGGTCAGCGCGTTTTCCCAGGCGCGCCAGGACCTGCCGGGGCTGACCCTGGCGATGCTCAACGCCAGCGACTTTATCCGCGCCTGGGGCTGGCTGTGTTTCGGCGGCATCGTCGGTGGCTTTTGGGGCTGGCGCCTGTACCTGCGCAACCCGGTGGCGCGCCTGAACTGGCACAGCCGCGTGCTGCGCCTGCCGCTGATCGGGCGCTTCGTGCTGGGCCTGAACACCGCGCGCTTCGCCTCGACCCTGGCGATTCTCGGCGGTGCCGGCGTGCCGCTGCTGCGGGCGCTGGAAGCGGCGCGGCAAACCCTGTCCAACGAGCGCCTGAGCCAGTGCGTCAACGATGCCACGGCCAAAGTGCGCGAAGGGGTCAACCTGGCCCCGGCACTGGCGGTGGAAAAAGTCTTCCCGCCGGTGCTGATCCACCTGATCGCCAGCGGCGAAAAAACCGGCTCGCTGCCACCGATGCTGGAGCGGGCGGCGCAGACCTTGTCACGGGATATTGAACGGCGGGCCATGGGCATGACGGCGTTGCTGGAGCCGCTGATGATTGTGGTAATGGGCGCGGTGGTGCTGGTGATCGTGATGGCCGTGCTGTTGCCGATCATCGAGATCAACCAACTGGTGACCTGAACACACCAAAAAAACAATGTGGGAGGGGGCTTTCTCCCACATTGGACCCTGTCTGTTCAGTTCATTTTGGGGCGGGCCGGTATCGCCAGACCCCAACCTCGGGTTCCTCATTCCGTCACATCCAGGCCCCGCGCCACAGCCCGCGCCGCCTTGACGAAACCCACGCTGAAACCTCGCTGTCACCTGCCGCCAAACCGCTCAAAACCATGACCAAAACACCCGAGAATCTTTTTAAAATCAAGCCCTTCCTCCCGAGGTTTTTTCCTATAACCGTCATCGGAAACTGCGACTTTCTCTCCATGGTTTTCACCCCCGGCCACCCCCGCAACATGGCTTGGGACCGAAGCCATGGCGTCATGCAAGAGCCATCTACCCCAACGTACAAACACGACGAAAGGAGATTCTTCATGTTTAAGCGCAACGTTCTCGCGGTATCCATGACCCTCGCTGCACTGTGCTCGGCACAGGCTGCATTCGCTGACGTAAACGGCGGCGGCGCTACTCTGCCGCAGCCGCTGTACCAGACTGCCGGCGTCCTGACTGCTGGTTTCGCCCCTTACATCGGTGTGGGCAGCGGCAACGGCAAGGCAGCTTTCCTGAACAACGATTACACCAAGTTCGTGGCCGGTGTGACTAACAAGAACGTGCACTGGGCAGGTAGCGATTCCAAACTGTCGGCAGCCGAGCTGCTGGCTTACAAAACCAACAAGCAACCTACCTGGGGCAAATTGATCCAGGTACCTTCGGTGGCTACGTCGGTTGCCATTCCGTTCAACAAGACCGGCACCGCCGCGGTTAACCTGACAATTCCTCAACTGTGTGGCGTGTTCTCCGGTCGTTTGACCAACTGGAGCCAGATCACCGGTGCTGGCCGTACTGGCCCGATCACCGTGGTTTACCGTGACGAGTCGAGCGGCACCACCGAGTTGTTCACGCGCTTCCTCAATGCCAAGTGCACTGAAGCCAAGACATTCGCTGTGACCACTACCTTCAAAGACAGCTACGGTTTCGTGGCCGGCGTCAGCGCCGGTACCCTGCCTGCCGGCGCTGTACCTGCTACCACCAGCCAAGGTGTGATGACTGCACTGAACGCTGCCCAAGGTCGTATCACCTACATGAGCCCGGATTACGCCGCGACTACTTTGGCCGGTCTGGATGACGCCACCAAAGTCGCCAAGGTTGCCGGTGTTTCGCCTGCGCCTGCCAACGTGTCGGCCGCTATCGGTCAGATCCCTGCACCGACTGAAGCCCGTGCTGACGGCTCGTTCATCGACGCCACCAACCAGGACAACTGGGTGCCGGTATTCGCTGCCACGGCGAGCGGCCCAGCGACTTTCGCTTACCCATCCACCGGCTACCCGATCCTGGGCTTCACTAACCTGATCTTCAGCCAGTGCTACGCCAACGCAGCGCAGACCACCCAAGTACAGGATTTCTTCCTGCAACACTTCGGTGAGTTCAATAACAACGACGCTGCCATCAGCGCCAACCGCTTCGTACCACTGCCAACCAACTGGAAACAAGCGATCACCGACACCTTCGCTACCGTTTCCAGCGCGCAAGGCATCGGCAACACCAGCGTCTGCAACGGCATCGGTCGTCCGCTGTAACCCAAGCGTTCAACGACCCGCAACACCTGATCAGCAACGGCCTGTGCCGTTGCTGATTTTTTTGCATTAGCAGTCGTATGTGAACTTTGCATGACAGAAGTTCAGTCGCGCCCCTCGCCAACCGCCTAACCCTCATACGTGAGCGTGTCTTGCTCCCTGCGTGATAACAAAGAAGGAAGATCCCCGATGGTCCGCTGCAAATCACCGGTTAACCTGAAAGCCCAAGACACGATCCTGCGCCTCAAGCCGCTGGCCCAGGCCATCGCCCTGTTGATGGTGGCGGGCAATGCCCATGCGGCTACGGCGTTCAGTTCCAGTTGGTTTGCCGACAAGGGCGCGACCCAGGCGGCAACGGCCGCGCGGATCAGTGCCGGGCAGGTGCCGGGGGTTCCGACGCTGAACCAGCAGGCACGGGTCAACCAACAGTTGGCACGTTCCATCAGCACGCTGAACACCAGTGTCGCGGCGATTGCCGCGCAACAGGCCGCGCAAGCGGCGGGGCGCCAGGCTGCGTTCGGCCAGGTGTCGACGATTCCCGATGGCTTGGGCAAGGGCGGCTTGCAGGTGGACAACAGCCTGACCCAGGGCTGGACCAACGCCAAGGCGCCGACCCAGACCCAGGCCGGCGGCAAGACCACGGTGAGCATCGAGCAGACCGCCGACAAGGCGATCCTCAACTGGGAGACCTTCAACGTCGGGCGCAACACCACGGTGGACTTCCAACAGCAATCCAACTGGGCCGTGCTCAACCGCGTCAACGACCCCGATGCTCGGCCCAGCGAGATCCAGGGCCAGATCAACGGCGCCGGCACGGTGATGATCATGAACCGTAACGGCGTGGTGTTCAGCGGCACCAGCCAGGTCAATGTGCGCAACCTGGTGGCAGCGGCGGCGAACATTACCGATGAGCAGTTCACCCAGCGTGGCCTCTACGTCGATACCACCGGTACGCAACCGACCTTCACCGACGCGGCAGGCAAGGTCGAGGTGCAACGCGGCGCCCTGATCCAGACCCACAACGCCGCCACTTCCACCGATGCCGGCGGCTATGCCTTGCTGCTCGGCACCGAGGTTGAAAACGCCGGTACTGTCATCACTGCCAAAGGCCAGACGACCCTGGCGGCCGGCGACAGCTTCTATATCCGCAAAGGCGTCGGCACCGCCGGCAACGAACGCTCCACCACCCGTGGCAATGAAGTCGCGACGGCCCTCAACGCCGACAGCACTGCGGGCAAGGTCACCAACAGCGGCCTGATCATGGCCTCCACCGGCGACATCACCCTGACCGGCCATCAGGTCCAGCAAAACGGTGCGGCCCTGACCAGCACCTCGGTGGACACACGCGGCACCATCCATTTGCTCAACGCTGCCAGTGACACCACTGGCAGCGTTACCCTGGGCGAGGGCAGCACCACCGCGATCCTGCTGGACGCCAGCGGCAGCAGCGCCCTCAATTCCCAGAAAAACAATGGCCTGACCTCGTTCGATGGCAAGCCCGCCAACCTGATCACCGAGCAATTCAACCACTTGAGCGCCGTGGCCGACCGTACCGACCAGTCGCGTATCGAGATCGTCAGCGGCGGCACCGTGGACTTCCAGAAAGGCTCGATCACCCTGGCCACCGGTGGCCAGGTCGCGGTCAGTGCGGGCGGGCGCAGCCTGGTGCGCGACGGGGCCATGATTGACGTGTCCGGCGCAGTGGGCGTCAAGGTGTCGATGGAAGCCAACAACATCAAGATCAACGTGCAGGGCAACGAACAGCGGGATGCGCCGGTCAACCGCGACGATGGGCAATTGATCAACAACGATGTGTGGGTCGACCTGCGCGAGCTGGTGTTTGTGCCGGCCGGTACCAACGGCTATGCCACGGACCGCTGGTACACCGCTGGCGGCTTGCTGGAGGTTGGCGGTTACCTCGGCACCCAGGGCCACTCGGTGGGTGAGTGGATGGCCCAGGGCGGTACCGTGACGTTTACCGGCCAGGATGTGGTGACCCAAAAGGGCGCGCAGATCAACCTGTCGGGCGGCACTGTGGATGTGCAGGCCGGTTATATCCAGCAGACCTGGCTCAAGGGCCCGGACGGGCGCCTGTATGAACTGTCCAACGCGCCCGGCGACATTCTCTACTCCGGGTTCTACAAAGGCTATGAAGACGCCAGCAAGCGCTGGGGCCAGACCGATTTCTACTACAACCCGATGATCGCCAAGCAACGCCGTTTCGAGAACGGGTACACCGTGGGCCGCGATGCCGGCAAGCTGGTGGTCGGCACCACCAGCGCGGTGCTGGAAGGTCAGGTGGTCAGCGATGTGTTCCAGGGCGATCGCCAGACCCAGGCACCGAACATCAACCTTGACGGTTACCAGCAGTCGCAGAAGGCCATGGCCCAGCGCGCGCAGTTGATCATTGGCGGCTACACGCCGATCTACAACAAAACCACCGGCACCCTGCGCTATGCGCTGACCGGCAGCACCGAGCAGGTGCTGATCGACAGCAATACGCAGAAAATCGCCGATGGCCTGGACCTCACGACGGTGCTGCCAGCCGATCGCCAAGGCCAGATCGTGCTCGACAGTGACCAGCTCAACGGTTTCCAGTTAGGTGCAATCAAGGTCGCTGCCAACCAGCAGGTCAGCGTCAACGGTGCACTCAACGTGGCTGACGGTGGCGCTATCACCCTGCTCGGGCCAGGCGTCACCATCAACGCCAACCTGACGGCCCACGGTGGCAGCCTCCAGGCCGGTAACATCCTCAGCCAGGTCGATCCGACCAAGGACGGCGCTGTCGCGGACACGATCCTGCCGGGCGACGGCAGTGTGACGGTCGCCGCCGGGGTCAAGCTGGATGCCAGCGGGCGCTGGAATAATCTGCTGCTGGACGCGGCCAACGGCAGCGGCGTGGCCTATGTGAACGGTGGCAATGTGTCGCTGCGCAGCACGGGTAATGTGAACCTGATGGCCGGCAGCGTGGTGGACGCCTCTTCCGGCGGCACCCTCGGCGTGGATGGCCGGCTCGCAGGCGGCAAGGGCGGCAACGTGACCCTGGGCGCACTCGGCGCCCTGGGACTGGACGGCGAGGTGCGCGGTTATGGCGTCAACGGTGGCGGCACCCTGGCGTTGCAGGCGCGCAAGGTGCAGATCGGCGACAGCCCCCTTGCGGCGGATGCCGACACCCTGAAACTGGCCGCTGACTTCTTCAATAAAGGTTTTTCGGCTTACGACATCACCGGCAACGAGGGGTTGATCGTCACCGACGGTACGCAAGTCGATGTCACGGTCCCGGTGTATCGGTTGGGCGCGCAGGCGTCGTCGATCGCCACCGGCAGCGACCCGGCCAGTGCGTTGGAGCGCTGGACGCCCATGCTCTATCAGGAAGATCCGACCAAGAGCCTGTTGACCCAGCGCCGTGGCGCCGGCTTGAGCCTGAACGCGGGCTACGTCGACTCCACCGCCGAACAACTGGCAACCACTGCCCTGACGGTGGGCCAGGGCGCGGTCATCAATGTCGACCCAGGCCAGGCCATCAGCCTGCGCAGCGTTGGCCAATTGAACATGGACGGCACGCTGAACGCCTGGGGTGGCAGTGTGACCCTGGGGGGCATCAAGGCTGGGTCTGCCGAGGATGTGAATGCGGCTGGCCATGGTCGCTCCATCTGGGTTGGAGAACATGCGCTGATCGATGTCGCAGCGCGTGCTGCCACGGCGGTTGACAACCTTGGCCGCGCGTATGGCCTGGTACGCGACGGCGGCACCATCACTATCGGCGGCACGCTCGATCTGCAGACCGGGGTGGCCACGGCCAGTGACTTGTTTGTGGTGGTGCGTGAAGGTGCGCGCCTGGACGCCTCCGGCACCCAGGCCCTGCTGAATATTCCAGGGCAGGGCATGGTGCGCCAGGCCAGCAATGGCGGCAGTATCAGCCTGGCGTCCAATAACGGCCTGTACCTGGATGGCAGCTTTGTCGCCAGGGCGGGTGGCGCCGGCGCTGCGGGCGGCAGTCTCGCGGTCGCATTGGACAGTCCGCTCTACACGCTTAATACCGTGGTTGATCCGGTGCTCAAAGGCCGTGAATTGCTGATCAGCCAGACGCACCAGCGCCACGACCTGGCGGGTACGCCGCAGGAGGCTGCCGGCAGCCTGGAGTACGGCCATGGGCGTCTGGGAGTGGACCAAGTCAGCGCGGGCGGTTTTGACAACCTGGCCTTGATGAGCAACGGGCTCATCAGTGCCGATGGCGATGTTTCGCTGACGCTGGGCCAAAGTCTGCGGCTGTTCGGTACGGCCTTCGGTCTCAGTGAAAATGCCGCTGACAACACCCAGGTCAACCTGGCCGCACCGTATCTATTGCTGGCTGGCGTCAACACGCCAGGCCGGGACGGCTATGTGCGTCCGGCGATTGTGCTGCCTGTCCCGTCCCAGCGTGAAACCGCCGCTCAGTTCAACGCCCGCGCTAACCTGATCGATGTGCGCGACAGTGTGTTGTTTGGCGTCAAGGGTAGCCTGAGGCAGGCGGATGGCAGCCTGCTGGATGTCGAACGGCGTGGGTTTGACCAGGTCAACCTGACCAGCGAGGGTGACCTGCGGTTTCTGGCAGGGGCCAATGAGAACGGAGTCGCCCTGGGTATCAGCACCCAATTGCTGACCCAGGGCGACATGACCTTGCGCGCGGCGCAGTTGTACCCCGGCACACAGGTCGGCGCACGGGTGATCGCGGGCTACCTGGGTGAGGGAGGTATCAACAATATCCAGTTCGACCCGTTGCGTACCCTGACCATTGGCCGCACCGGCACGGCCGACGCCGCCATTCCCTATTCGGCGTTCGGCCGCCTGCAACTGGGCGCCGCCACGGTTCGCCAGGGCGGTGTGGTGCGGGCGCCGCTGGGGCTGATCGATATCGGCAGCATGGGCAGTAACCTGGTGCAACTGTTGCCTGGCAGTATCACCTCGGTCAGTGGCAAGGGGCTGGTGCTGCCCTATGGCGGCACGCTGGATGGCCAGGAGTACCGCTACAACGGTCAAAAGGTCACGTTTATCGGCCAGGGCGGGGTGGCCAACCTGAACAGCGACTTGAGCGTCGGCGTCATTCTGGGCGGTACCACCGTCGCCGTGCAGCCGGATGCCACGCTGGACCTCTCCGGCGGTGGCGAACTGCTGGGCGCCGGCTTCATTTCCGGGCGCGGCGGTTCCACCGATGCGCGCTATAACCCGCTGGTGCAGTTCGGCGCCAACGGCGGGTTTGTGCTGCCGGGCCTGTCCACCAACCCGATCTATGCGATTGTGCCCGGAGTACAGCCAGGCGCGGCGCCGGTGGCGGCGGAGGGCGGTGCCGTGGCGCCATTGATCGGCCAGCAGATCACCATCGGCGCCGGTGTGCCGGGGTTACCGGCGGGTACCTACACCCTGATGCCGTCGACCTACGCCCTGATGCCGGGGGCCTTTCGCGTCGAGATCAATGGGCTGGCCGGGCTAGGCGGCGATGGTGCGACCACGCTGATGCGCAATGGCTCGTGGGCTACCTCGGGGCAGCTGTCGATTGCCCACACGGGGATCAGCAACAGCGTCGCCAGCCAATTGATCCTGACCTCGGCCGATACCCTGCGCCGTTATTCCCAATACAACGAAACCAGCTACGCCCAGTTCGCCAGGGCCGATGCAGCCCGGATCGGCGTGCCCCGGCCGATGCTGGAAGCCGACGCCAAAACCTTGAAACTGTCGCTGCGCCCCGGTGCGGGTGCGGATGCCTTCTCGTTCGAGGGCATCGGCCGTTTCGATGCCGCGCCAGGCGGCTACGGCGGTACGGTGGCAGTGCTGGACCCAACCTGGCAGGGGATCGAAGTGGTCGGCGCGGGCAAGTCCGCCACTGCAGGCTTCGCCGGCATCACGCTCAAGGCCGACACCCTCAATGCCTTGGGTGCATCGCGGCTGGTGGTGGGCGGCATGACGGTGGTGGAGTACGGCCAGTCCGGTAACTTTATCAACCTTGCATCCGGTTTGAATGGTGCCAACAGCACGGTGACGTTGCGCGAAGGGGCAACATTGGCGGCCCCTGAAGTCTTTCTGGTGAGCGACACCGGCGCAATCGTGGTGGAGCAGGGCGCCTCGATCAACACCCTGGGGCGCGGCAAGGCCAGTTACGACGCGCGTGACGGGTTTATCTATCGGGTTGCCAACATGCTGGCGGTGTCCAACGGGCTGCTCAATGTGGTCAGTGCGCCGTCGCCAAACGGGGTCAGCGGCGGGATTAACATCGGCGCCTGCGACGGCGGCACGTGCAGCGGCCAGACCGGCCTGTACTCCGATGGCAGCATCGTGGCGCTGACCAACAGTACCTTCCAACTGGGCGACCAGGTGCGCTATGGCACGCGTCACCTCAACCTGGGTGTCAGCACCATCAACCTGGGCAGCGCCGAAGCCCTCGCCGCTGCCGGAAACCGCGTGCCGGCCGGCCTGACCCTGACCCAGGCGCTGCTCGACCGCCTGCTGCGCGGTGACACGCAATTCGGCGCGCCGGCCCTGGAAACCCTGCAGCTCTCGGCCCGTGACAGTTTCAATTTCTACGGCACCACGTCCCTGGACACCTATGACCCCGTCACCGGCAAATCACTGCTGAACAACCTGATGCTGTCCACCCCGGCGATGTATGGCGCCGGGGCGGCCAACGATGTGGCGACGATCCACACCGCCAACCTGATCTGGCTGGGCGCCACCAACGCTCCTGGCGCGGTGGTGACGGGCGGGGCGGGCACTGGCAGCGGACGCCTGGACATCAACGCCGAGCGTATCGAATTCGGCTATGGCGAGTTCGGTCAGCCGAGCAATGTGAAGAGTTTCGACCGCTTGGCCTTGGGGTTCGCCAACGTCAACCTCAACGCCAGTGAACGCATCACTGCCAACCACAAGGGCAGCCTGTCGGTGTACCAGCGCCAGGGCGCGTATGACCCGGTCAACGGCTTCCAGTACAGCGGCGGCAACCTGACGATCCGTACACCGCTGATGACCGGTGAGGGCGGCTCGGTGAACACGATCAAAGCCGGCGGTGCGATTGATATCGGCGCGTCGGCAGGCCCCCGTGGCACGGCCAACGGCCAGGGGGCCGAGCTGTCCCTGCAAGGCGACAGCATTCGTGTGGCCGGTGCGGTGGTGTTGCCCAGCGGCAAGGTCAGCCTCAGCGCCCGGGGCGATGTGGTCTTGACCGATGACGCCTTGATCGACGTGGCCGGCCGCGCCATTGCGTTCAACGATGTGACCCAATACGGCTGGGGCGGCGATGTGTTGCTGGACAGCCGCAGCGGCAATATCCGCCAGGCGGCGGGCTCGACCATCGACCTGTCGGCCCAGCACAACCAGGCGGGTAAATTACGGGCGGTGGCCACGGATGCGGCGGCCGGGACCGTCGACCTGCAAGGCAGGATCCTTGGCAGCAGCAGCGGTTATTACGCGGCTGGCGGCACCTCGATGCCCTACCAGGCCGCCACCGTGGAACTCCAGGCCCAGCACCTGGGCGGCAGCGGTTCCCTTGACCAGCAGTTCGCCGACCTTAACCAGCGCCTCAACCAGGGCGGGGTCTTCGGTGCCCGCAGCTTCCAGCTCAAGCAGGGTGACTTGACCATCGGCAACGGGCTCAAGGCCGGTACCATCAGCGTGTCCATGGATAACGGCAGCCTGCGCGTGAACGGCCTGGTGGACGCCAGCGGTGAGCGGGTCGGCAGCATCAACCTGGCCGGCAAGCACGGCCTGACCCTCGACGGCACGGCGGTGCTCGACGCCCATGGCAGCAAACTGCGGGTGGACAGCTACGGCAAGATCATCGACTCGCCCAACCGCGCCATGGTGGTGCTGGGCTCCGGCGACGGCCAGCTGACCCTCGCCGAGGGGGCACGTATCGACCTGCGTCACGGTACTGCTGCGACCGGCAATGACGGGCGCAGCCGCGGTACGCTGGAACTCAACGCGCCGCGAGTGGGCGGCAATGACATCGCCATCGACGCCCGTGGGCAGTTGACTATCCAAGGCGCGCGTTCGATTGCGCTCAACGGCATGATCACCTACGACGACGCTCCCGAAAAAACCGACCCTACCGCCAGCGGCAAGCCGTATCAGGAAATCACCCAGGGCTACCTGGATGGCAAGCACGCCTTGAGCGACGCCTTTATCAAGGCTGCGTTGCAGAACAGCAACCTGCTGCAAAACAAACTCGCCGGATTGAACAACGCCACCTACGCCGATGCTTTCCACCTGCGCCCTGGCGTGGAAATCATCAGCAAGACGGCGGACGGCGATCTGGTCGTGCAGGGCGACGTGGACCTGTCCCGCTACCGTTACGCCAGCCTCAACCCCCATAGCCAGCAGGACAATGCCGTCTACGGCTCGGGTGAATCCGGCAGCCTGACCCTGCGCGCCGGGGGTGACCTGAATATCTACGGCAGCATCAACGACGGCTTCGCACCGCCGCCGGCGTCTGCCGATGACAAGGGCTGGGTACTGTTGCCCGGTATCGACTACCGTGGCGGCACGGTGGTGGTGCCTGGCAACGGCGTGACCCTGGCCGACGGCACCGCCTTCCCGGCCGGCGCTACCCTTAACTATGACCTGCCGATCAAGGGCCTGACCGTCGCCGCCAATACGCGTTTGCCCGTGGCCGCGACGTTGGGCCAGGACCTGGTATTGCCTGCGGGCAGCGTCGTCGCGGCCGATGTGCGAGATGCCGGCGGCACTCTGTTGTTTGCCGCCGGTACCTTGCTCGGCGAGGCGCAGACCTTGGTGGCGGGCACGCAACTGGGTGCCGGTACGCTGTTGACCGAGGGTACCTTGCTGCAAGGCATGACCTGGCCAAAGGGCGTACCGCTGCCAACCGTGGACCAGGCAGGACTGACCACTAACATTGTGCTGCTCGATGGGCTCAAGGCCTTGCCCAAAGGTGCGTTGATCCCTGCCGGCACGGATGTCAAGTTGCCTGCCGGGGTCCAGTCGGTGGCGTTGCGCGCCGGTGCGGCCGGGCAGCTTTGGGCAATTTCGCCGATGCTTGCCGAAGGCACCCAGTCGTGGTCGCTGCGCCTGGTCGCAGGCGCCGATACCGAGGCTGCCGACAGTCGTATCCTGCAAGCGCACCCGCGCAGCGGCGACCTGCATCTGGCGGACACTCACTACGGCATGTTCGCCAAGGCATTACCGCCCCGTGGCGTGGAAACCTGGACGGCTGCTGGGGTCACGTACCTGGCGGGTGCCGGGGTGACCGTCAAGGCTGGTGATCCGATCGACCAGCGTGTGCTCGACGGCCTCAACGAGGGGTCAATCGATGATTTCTGCGGTGCATCCCCGCAATTCTGCAAGACCACGGGGGCTTACATATTCACTCCGGCGGCAGTCGCTCGATTCGCGAGGAAGGGCATCATCGTAAAGGCGGGGGACGAGGTCACCGAGGCGCTGGCGTTCAGTTTCAGTCAAATTACCGTGGAGCAACTGTGCGCGAGCCCCACGTATTGCCAGATGAAAAACCCGCAGGAATACGCCGCTGCACCGGCAAGCACGCGCTTGAGCGTGATCCGCACCGGGACCGGCGATCTGGAGTTGCTGAGCGCGGGCAACCTGAGCATGGACTCGTTGTATGGGGTGTACACCGCCGGTACATCTTCTGCCGGTACCTTCCAGGACGACCCCTACAATCAGCCGAAGGCTAAGCAGGGGGCCACCGTGCTGGGTGATCCTGGCAGCCTGTTCGAACAGTTCGTCAACGGCTCGTCCACGAGCTTGTACCGGGCCTGGTATCCAGAGGCCGGGGGCAATCTGACGATTAATACCGGGGGTGACTTGACCGGTGATATCACCAGCATCGCCCAGAGCAACATCGGGCGACCCAACCCCAAGGATGTCGGGTTCGATTCGGCGGCAATCGGCAACTGGCTATGGCGCCAGGGCAGCAGCGATGTGGCGACGGGTGGCCAGGCTCAACCGAGCGCCTGGTGGATCAATTTCGGCAGTTACACCGCAGCGGCTGCAGGCGCGGACAAAATGCTCGGTTTCACCGGCTTCGGCACCCTGGGCGGTGGCGATCTGGCTGTCAATGTCGGCGGTGACGCCGGGGTCTTGAACACCCTCGGTTATGGCTTCGGCAACGATGCCGTAAACCCCCATAGCCAAGGCCTGGTCCTGGCAGTGGGCAGCACGGGCAGGGTCGCCAGCGATGGCAGCCTGCAAGTGACCGGTGGGGGCGATCTGCGGGTGCGCATCGGTGGCAGCATGAACCCTGCCAGTGTTGTCGTTGCCAATGCGGACCATCGTGACGGCATGCTGGTCAATCTTCGCGGTGATGTGCAGTTGCGCAGCGCCAGTGTAGGCAGCGTCGATTTGCTGTACGGGGCAACCTCTACCGAACAGAGCCCGGGCGAGACCCGTGCCTTCGACCCGCTGGTCTCGACCCGTGGCGTGGCGCGCGGTGGGCTGACCCTGGTGCCGGGTGACGCCACGTTCAACGTGCAGACCCTGGGTGACCAGGTGGTGAAAACCGTCGAAGACCCGGGCCGGGTGCCGGTTAGCCATTCTTCGCCTTTTGCACAAGGCACCACCCTCGGCACCGGCAGCAGCTGGTTTACGCTGTGGACCAAGGACACGGCCATTGATCTGTTTTCCTTGGGCGGTAACCTGACCCCCGTCAGCCTACCCGGCACGCCGGGTGACCTGGCCGTGGCCTACCCGTCAATCGTCAGGGCAACGGCGGCCGGCGGCAGTCTGTATTACGGTAAAGCGGCCCGGGCGCAGGAGAACTCTGACCTCAACTACACAGACCCCTTGATGTTGGCTCCCGGGCCGGCCGGCCAGTTGCAGTTCCTCGCCCAGGGCTCGATCTACGCCGGTGGCATGGCCGTGAGCCAGTCCGGGGCGGCGCCGAGCGCGATGGCAACCCCTTGGAACCCTGCGTACGAGGCCCGTATTGGCAATGCTGTAGTGGTCAGCAACCTACCGCCCACGGGTAGCCTGGTCAGCCTGTCGCTGTTGGCGTTCGGTTCCGGCACGGCAGCCGCGTCATCGGCTGGCAGTGCTGAGCCGGCGCGTTTTTATGCGATAGACGGGGACCTGGTCGGGGTGAGCAGTGGCCGGATAATCACGTTCAGCAGTAACCCTGGAGCGTTGCATGAAGGTGAGACCTGGTATGAAGGGAATGGCCCGGTCCGGATGATGGCCGGGCGGGATATCGTCAGCAGTGGGCGTAGTTTTGGTGTGGACAGGACGGACGCGCCTTCGAGCAATAATCTGTTCCTGCACAAAAACGCCAACGACATCTCCATCGTGTCGGCCGGTCGCGACATTCTCTACAGCAACTTCGAGGTGGCCGGGCCTGGCCTGCTGGACGTGTCGGCAGGCCGCAATATCCTGATGACGGGACCTGCGGGCGAGTACAGCGTGACCAGCCTGGGCGGGGTATTGCCAGGTGACAGCCGCCCCGGCGCGAGCATTGTGATGCAGGCCGGTGTCGGCGCCAACGGGCCGGATTACCAGCGTTTTGTCGAGCGCTACCTGAACCCTGTCAACCAGGCACAAGCGGGCGAGTCGTTGCAGGGGGCCAAGGTCGCCAAGACGTACGAAAACGAACTGGTTACCTGGCTCGCCGAGCGCTTCGGTTTTGTCGGCGACAGCGAGCAGGCCCGCGCCTACTACGCGGCGCTGCCCGCCGAGCAGCAACGGATATTTGCCCGCGACGTGTACTTCGCCGAACTCAAGGCCGCCGGCCGCGAGTACAACCAGGACGGCAGCGTGCGCCAGGGCAGTTACCTGCGCGGTCGCGCGGCGATTGCGGCGCTGTTCCCGGACAAGGACGTTGCCGGTAACGCGATCACCTACCAAGGCGACATCACGCTGTTCAACGGCTCGGGCGTACACACCAATGCCGGTGGCTCGATCCAGATGCTCACCCCAGGCGGCAGCCAGACCTTCGGCATCGAAGGCGCGGCGCCGCCGTCGACAGCGGGTCTGATCACCCAGGGCTCGGGAGATATCCAACTGTATTCCCTGGGCAGCATCCTGCTTGGCCAGAGCCGCATCATGACCACCTTCGGCGGCTCGATCATGGCCTGGACCAGCGAGGGCGACATCAACGCCGGTCGTGGCTCCAAGACTACCGTGGTGTACACCCCGCCCAAGCGCGTCTATGACAACTGGGGCAACGTGAGCCTGTCGCCGTCGGTGCCGAGTACCGGTGCTGGGATCGCCACGCTGAACCCGATCCCGGAAGTGCCGGCGGGGGATATCGACCTGATCGCACCGATGGGCACCATCGATGCGGGGGAGGCGGGCATTCGGGTGTCGGGCAACGTCAACATCGCCGCCTTGCGGGTGGTGAACGCGGCGAACATCCAGACCCAGGGCAAGTCGTCCGGGGTGCCGGTGTCGGCCACGGTCAACACGGGTGCCATGAGTTCAGCCAGCGCGGCGGGGGCGGCGGCGTCCCAGGCCGCAGAAGACGCGGCGCGCAGCCAGCAGGCGGCGTCCAAGCAGGGCCGGCCGTCGATCATGACCGTGGAGGTGCTGAGCCTGGGCAGCGAGCCGTTGCCACGCGAGCCGGAGCCGCAGCAGAAAAACTCCAGCTACAACCCCAACAGCCCGGTGCAGGTGCTGGGCGCGGGGCCGCTGAGTGAACAGGCGCGGGCGCGGTTGACGGATGAGGAGCGTAAGCAGATCAGTTTGTAGCGTTTCAGAAGGACCTCTCGATGTACCGTTCGGGGCGATCAGTGATCGCCCCATTTTTTTGGCGGATCAGAGGGGCGGCGACCTGATAATCGACCGGTGTTGTGGGGTGTGATTCGGTCAAAACTGTGGGAGGGGGCTTGCGCCGATAGCGGTGTGTCAGCCAGCCCCTCTATCAACTGTGCCGCCGCCATCGAAGCCTCGCTGAAGCTCGACATCTCCCACAGGGGATCAGCGGTGCCCACGAGATTTGCAGCCGGGCAGCTTCCCACCTGCCAACCGGGCTCAAATGTGGGAGGGGGCTTGCCCCGATGGCAGTGGGTCAGTCAAAGATGCATCAACTGATACACCCTCACCGAGGCATAAGTATCTACACAATTTTCAGAGACTGGCGAGTTCCCCTGTGGCGAGCGGGCTTGTCCCGCGTTGGGCCGCGTAGCGGCCCCAAAACAGCCGCTATGGAGTTTCTGATACACCGCATTCAGCTTTACTGGGGCTGCTACGCAGCCCAACGCGGGACAAGCCCGCTCGCCACAGGGAGATTTTGTCAGGGGCTGAAAAGTTGTGTAGATACCCACGCCCCGATGACGGTAGACCAGTCGATGTTGCTGTGACTGATCCGCCGCTATCGGGAGCAAGCCCCCTCCCACATTTCCAACCGAGTACACCGGGCACAACTCCGCTCAGCTCTAGGGCCGCCGATGCAGCCCCCGGAAAAATTGCCTCCCTCACAATTCAAAATGAAGCTTTCATGACAAAAGTTCGGTAGCTCACAGCCACTTCCGTCTTGCCTATGTAACGCGCTGGAGGCCGCCACAAGCCGCTTCCCCAGCCGTCAGCGGGACGCCAGGAGTGGGGCAATGGGAACTATGGAACGTTACTCGAAAGTAGGCATGCAAGAGCTCGATCAGCGCCTGTCGAAGATCGTCGAGGCCGCGCGCAAGAAGCCGGTTTCGGTGTATCGCTACGGCGCGCCGTGGGTGTGGATCGTCTCCCAGGACGATTGGCAGGGTGCCTTGAAGGAAGTGTCCAGCTACATCCCGGCCGGGCATTCGCTGGTGTTGTTGCGCCCGCAGATCGAAGAGGTGCTCGGCCAGCATCGCGACCTGCTCCAGGCCGAACCGGGCATGTCGATCGCGCCGCAGACCGTGGTGCAGATCCTGCTGCTGCAACTGCTGTATTCGGTACCCAGCGAACAGCAACTCCACGAGCAACTGAACTACAACCTGCTGTTCCGCTGGTTCGTGGGTCTGGAGCTGAACCAGAAGGTGTGGAGCATCCATGCCCTGCAGCGCGACATCGCCAGCCTGTTGAACAACCCGCAGGCGGTGCAGTTGATCCAGACCATCATCGGTGAAGTGTTCTGTGGCGCCTTGCTGCACATGCCGGAGTTCTCCCTGAACTTCGCCTTGCTGCACACCTGGCTGGCGCGGCACAGCCATCTTTCGACCAGCAGTAATTGAGCAGGCCAGCCGCCGTGCAATCGGCGACGGCGCAAAATCTTAGACAGTTAGGGGGCGGTGTGGAGCATCTGTTCAAATCAACGCTGGCGTTGTGCTGCCTGACGCTGGGCGTCCTGGCGCAACCGGTGTGGGCCGAAGAGGGCGAGCAAGCCCCGGCGCGCAAGGTGGACGTCAACGAGTATTTCGTGCGCGGCAATACCGTGCTCGATGCGGCGACGATCGAGGAGGCGGTGTACCCGTTTCTTGGCCCGCAAAAGACCCTGGACGATATCGAAGGCGCGCGCGATGCGTTGCAGAAGATCTACCAGGCGCGTGGCTATCAGTCGGTGTTTGTCGAGTTGCCGGAGCAGAAGGTCGATGACGGCATCGTCTATCTGCAGGTCAGCGAGACCAAGGTGGGCCGCGTGCGTGTGGTCGGCGCCAAGCACTACTCGCCGGTGGAGATCCGCGACGAAGTGCCGGGGCTCAAGGAAGGTGCGGTACCGGATTTCACCACGGTGCAAACCCAACTGGCCGGGCTCAACCGCAGTGCCGGTCGGCAGGTGACGCCACTGGTCCGCGAAGGCCAGCGCCCCGGCACCATGGACGTGGATCTGCAGGTCGAGGACCAGAACCCCTGGCACGCCAGTATCGGCTTGAACAACGACTACAGCGCCGACACCGAGAAACTGCGCTCGGTCGCCACCCTGGGTTACGACAACCTTTGGCAACTGGGCCACAGCATTTCCCTGACCTACTTCACCGCGCCCCAGGACACCGACAACGCCAAGGTCTGGTCGGGCTCCTACAGCGCGCCGCTGGATGAGCGCTGGACCTTGCAGTTCTCCGGTTACCAGTCCGACACCAACATCGCCACCATCGGCGGCAGCAACGTGTTGGGCAAGGGCCACTCCTACGGCGTATCCGCCATTTACAGCTTGCCGGCGGCGGGCAACTGGGCCAATTCGTTCTCGTTCGGGGTGGATTTCAAGGACTTCGACGAGCAGATGAAGTTCGGTTCCAGCAGCGACCAGGTGCCGCTCAAGTACGCGCCGATCACCCTGGGCTACAACGGCTATCGCTACACCGAGCAATCCCAGCTGGGGCTGGGCTTGAACCTGGTGGTTGGCACCCGCGCATTCTTTGGCTACGGCAGCGACGCCGAAGAATTCGATTACAAGCGCTACAAGGCCAGTGCCAGTTTTGCCGTGCTCAAGGGCGACCTGAATTACACCTACACCTTCGCCAACGATTGGCAGTCGGCCTCCAAGGGCGCTTTCCAGCTGGCCTCCGGGCCGCTGGTGTCCAACGAGCAGTATTCCGCCGGCGGCGCCACCTCGGTGCGCGGCTACCTGGCGGCCGAGCGCACCGGGGATGAGGGGTATTTGCTCTCCCAGGAACTGCGCACGCCGTCCCTGGCCAAGTTCCTCGGCAGTTATGTGCAGGAGTGGCGCTTTTATGCGTTCGCCGAAGGCGCGCGCATGCGCCTGCACGACCCGCTGCCCGAGCAGGAAGACGAATACAGCCTGGCCAGTGTCGGCCTTGGCACCCGCGCCAGTTTGAGCAAGTGGTTGTCCGGCAGCCTGGATTGGGGTTACCCGCTGCTCGATGGACCGAACACCCAGAAACAGGACTCGCGACTGCACTTCAGTGTGCAGGCGACTTTCTGACTTTTTCTTCCGGAGACTTCACCCATGCAACGCCTATTCCTGAGCCTGTTGATCTGCCTGGGCTTCGCGCTCCCGGCCACCGCCCATGCCTGGTGGCAGGACGATTGGGACTACCGCAAACAGATTTCGGTGGACACCACCGCCCAAGGCGCCGCGATCAATCAGGCCCTGGGCCGCACCGCGTTGCTGGTGCGCCTGCACACCGGCAACTTCACCTTTGACGGGGTCAAGGACGACGGCGCCGACCTGCGCTTTGTGAGTGCCGATGACAAGACCGTGTTCAATCACCAGATCGAAAGCTTCGACCCGTTGATGGGCATGGCGTTGATCTGGGTCGATGTGCCCAAGGTCGAAGGCGGCCAGCGCCAGGACATCTGGATGTACTACGGCAACCAGAAGGCCCCGGCCACCGCCAATGGCCAACTGACCTTCGACCCCAATTACACCGCGCTCTATCACTTCGATGGTGCCAACGCGACGCCACCACGGGACACCACGGCCTACGCCAACACGGCTCTGAACGCCACCGGCGCGAGCATCGACGGTGTGATCGGCCGCGCCTTGCAGTTCGCCGGCCAGCCGCTGCTGTTGCCCGCCAGCCCGTCGCTGCAACACGCCGCCGGCGCAGCCTTCACCTTCAGCGCCTGGCTGCGCCTGGACCAGGCCAGCGGCGAGCAAATCGTGCTGGCCCGGCGTGACGGCCCCCACAGCCTGTTGCTGGGCCTGAACCAGGGCTCGCCGTTTGTGGAGATCGACGGCCAGCGCGTCGTGTCGACCCAACCCCTTAACCCTGGCCAATGGCAGCACCTGGCGTTCAGCGCCGAGGGTGACAAGGTCACGCTGTACGTGAATGGCCGTGAAACCGCCAACCTCGCCGTGGCCATGCCCGCGTTCAATACGCAGTTGGCGGTCGGCGCCGACCTGCCGGAAGCCGGCAGCACGCACCTGCCGTTCGCCGGGGCCATGGATGAGCTGCGCCTGTCCAAGGTGGCACGTCCCGCTGCGCTGTTGCTGGCCGACGCGAGTGCCCAGGGCGCCGAGTCGAAACTGGTGGCCTATGGCGTGGATGAAGAACAGTCCGGTTTCGGTTTCGGCAGCCTGGGCTTTTTGCTCAACGCCGTGCCGGTGGACGCCTGGGTGATCATCCTGGTGCTGGTGGCGATGATGTTCCAGTCGTGGGTGATCATGCTGCGCAAGAACCGCCAGGTCAGCCGCCTCAGCAGTGCCAACGAAGTGTTTCGCGAGCACTTCGCCCAGATCGGCACGCGCCTGGAGATGTATGCCGACGACGCACAACTGGCTGAGCGCCTGACCCATTCTTCGCTGTGGCGCCTGTACCTGGTGGCGGTCAAGGAGATCCGTACCCGGCGTGCCCAGGGCGCCGATACGTCGTCGGTGTCGGCGGCCACCATTGAAGCGATCCGCTGCTCCATGGACGGTGTACGTACCCGTGAGAACCAGGCCCTGAGTTCCAAGTTGTCGACCCTGTCCAACGCCATCGCCGGCGGCCCGTACATCGGCCTGCTCGGTACGGTGTTGGGGATCATGGTGGTGTTCCTCGGCACGGCCATGGCCGGCGACGTGAACATCAACGCCATCGCCCCAGGCATGGCGGCGGCCTTGCTGGCCACGGCCATGGGCCTTTTCGTGGCGATCCCTGCGCTGTTTGGCTACAACCGCCTGATCACGCGTAACAAGGAAGTCAGCGCCGACATGCGGGTGTTCGTCGACGAGTTCATCACCCGCCTGGCGGAGATGCACGGCGAGAGCCAGCACAGTGAAGCCGCGCACCGTCGCGACCATCACGCATCGGTTCCGGCCTGAGGAGAATTGCCATGGCTTCCGTAAATGCCTCCCACGATGATGACGATGATGCCGCCGTCGACAGCATCAACATCACGCCCCTGGTGGACGTGCTGATGGTGGTGCTGGTGATGTTTATCCTCACCGCCACCGCCCAGGTTTCGGGGATCCAGATTCACCTGCCCAAGGCCAGCGCCTCGGTGTCGCTGTCGGAGGCCAAGACCAAGGCCATCTCTGTGAACGACGGCGGCCAGGTGTTCCTCGACGCGTACCCGGTGACCCTCGGCGAGCTGGAAGAACGCCTGCGCATCGAGAAAGCGCTGAACCCGGACTTCCCGGTGATCGTGCGCGGTGACGCCATGGTGCAGTACCAGAAGGTCATCGAGGTGCTCGACCTGCTGCGCCGGCTGGAGCTGTCCCAGGTCGGGCTGGTCACCGGCAAACCGAGCCAGGGCTGAGTCATGACCGCACAGATCCCGATCACGCCGTTGCCGGTGAAGAACAAACCGCCGTTGCGCCCGTTGAAGTGGGGCGCCGGCCTGTTGCTGGGCGCCGTGGCGGCCTGGTTTCTCTGGCAGTGGGCCAATGACATGAGTGGCGTACGCCGTGAAGCGCCGAAGGTGCCGACGATTATCCCGTTGCCGCCACCGCCGCCGCCTCCTCCGGAAAAACCCAAGGAGCCCGAGCCCCAGGTTGAAGAGAAAGTCCCGGAGCCGGTGCCCAGCCCCGAGCCCGAAGAGGTCAAGCCGGCCGAGGAAGCACCGCCTTCACCGAATGAAGACCTGGCCAACCCGATGCAGATCGACGGCGATGCGCAGTCCGGCAATGACGGCTTCAACATCGGCGCCGGCAAGGGCGGCGGCATGGCCGGCAGTGGCGGCGGTGGGCTGGGGACCGGCACGTACAAGCAGTACCTGGCCGGTACGTATCAGCGCCTGATGCGCGAAGACCCTGAGCTGCGCAAGAAGGCGTTCTCGATACAGATAGACCTGTGGTTGGGCGCCGATGGCCAGGTGACGAAGGCCGTGGTGGCCAAGTCCAGCGGGGATGCCGAGACCGACGCGCAGATGCTCGCGTTGATCCGAGCGCCGCGTGCCACACAGAAACCTCCGGCGTCGCTGACGCTGCCCATGCGCCTGTCCCTCAAGGGCCGGCGCCCGGATTGATTGCACGAAACCTCTTATCTACGGTTTTTACAGGAGTTGCGTACACATGATTTCCCCCGTGAATCGACTGACCCTGGCGGTTGGCATGGTCATCGCGACCCTGGTCGGGCAAGCCGCGGCAGCCCCGGTTGCGCCTTCGGAAAACGTCACCATCAACCTGATTCGCCTGCTGGTGCAGCAAGGTGTGCTGACCCAGGACACCGCCAATGGGCTGATCGCCCAGGCCGAAAAAGAAGCGCAGCAGGCCCGCCAGGCCAATGCCGCGCCGGTGGTTGCCAGCGGCCCGGCGACCGCACCCGGTGATGTGCGCGTGCAGTACGTGCCGCAGGCGGTGCGCGACCAGATCCGTGACCAGGTCAAGGCCGAAGTCATGTCCACCGCCAAGAAGGAAAACTGGGCGCAGCCCAATACCTTCCCCGACTGGATCTCGCGCATCAGCTTTGATGGCGATATTCGTCTGCGCGACGAGTCGCGCTATTTCTCGGGCAACAACAGCAACAACATCACCGACTTCGCCAAGCTCAATGACACGGGCCCGTACGACGTCAACAAAAACTCCAACACCAAGTTCCCACCGCTGATCAACACCCGCGAGGACCGCGAAAACCTGTTCCGCCTGCGGGCACGCCTGGGCATGAAAGCGGTGATCTCGCCGGAATGGACCGCCGGCATTCGTATCGCCACCGGCTCCGACAATAACCCGGTGTCCACCACCCAGACCCTGGGCGGCGGCTTTGGCAAAAAGGACATCTGGCTCGACCAGGGTTACCTGAGCTGGAAAACCACCGACTACATGACGTTGACCGCCGGGCGCATCGGCAACCCGTTCTATTCCACCGACATGATGTATTCCAACGACCTCAACTTCGACGGCGTGGCGGCGATCTTCAACCACAGCCTCAACAGCGAGTGGGGCCTGTTCGGTACCCTCGGCGCCTTCCCGGTCGAATACACCTCCGACACCGCCAGCAGCAATGGCATCGACAAGGAAGACAGCGACACCAAATGGCTGTTTGGCGGGCAGATTGGCGCTGACTGGAAGATCAACCGCAGCAACCGCCTCAAACTCGCGGCCGCTTACTACCAGTTCCAGGACATCGAAGGCGAGCGCTCCAGTCCTTGCTCCACCTGGCAGGGCGCGGCAGGTTGCGACACCGACGGCACACGTGTGGCCTTCATGCAAAAAGGCAACACCGTGTTCAACCTGCGCAACAACACCACCAACCCGGCTGATCCTGTCCGCACGCCCGACCCGCAATACGTAGGCCTGGCGTCCAAGTTCGATGTGCTGGACCTCAACCTGGTCTGGGACAGCGAACTGCCGAGCGACTTCAAGCTGCGCAGCCAGGCCAACTTCATCCACAACCTGGCCTACGACAAGGGCGAGATGCTCAAGCGCAGCGAAGGCGAGATCGTCAACAACCTCAACAGCAATGGCCAGTTTGAAAGTGGCGGCAATGCGCTGATGGTCTCGTTCACCCTCGGCAGCGCCCTGGAAATGCGCAAGCGCGGCGACTGGAACGTGTTGGCCGGCTACAAGTACATCCAGCCGGATGCCTTGCCCGACGGCTTCAACGACTCGTCGTTCCACCTGGGCGGCACCAACGCCAAGGGTTATTTCATTGGCGGCAACTACGGTATCGACAAGAACATCTACGCCAGTGCGCGTTGGTTGAGCGCGTCCGAAGTGTATGGCCAGCCGTTCGAAGTCGATGTGATGCAACTGGAACTCAACACGCGCTTTTGATGCGCAGGGAGATGCCACATGAACACGCGAATCTGCGCGCTGTTACTGCTGCTGGTCACCACCGGGGCTTCGGCCGAAGGCATGGAGGAACGCCTGCGGACGCAATTGCGCAGCACCACCCAGCAATTGCAGGCGCTGCAAAGCGAACAGGCCCAGGCCAGTGCGGCACGGCTGGCCGCCGAAAGCCAGGCCAAGCAGGCCCAGGCGCAAATCAAGCAACTGACGGCCGAGCTGGAAAAGGCCCGTGGTACCGCCGAGCAACTGGCCGGCCAGCAACAGAGCCTGCACAGCCAGGCGCAAGCCCAGGTGGCGGCGAGCAACGAGCAGATCGGCAAGTTCAAGAAGGCCTATGACGAACTGCTGGTGCTGGCCAAGGGTAAGGAAGCCGAGCGCGCGCGTTTGCAGGCGTCCTTAAGCGAACGTGACACACAAGTGCAGCAATGTTCAGTCAAGAATCAACAGATGTACGGCGTGGCCCAGCAACTGCTCGCGGCCTACGAAAAAATCGATGTGGCCGAGGTGATGAGTATTCGCCAGCCCTTCGCCAGCAGCGCACGGGTCAAGTTCGAGGAACTGGCCCAGGGTTTTGGCGACGATCTGTACAAGAGCCGTTTTGATGCGCCCCAGGCAGCTGCCAATCACTGATAGACAAGGAAGAGATCACCATGAGCGAATTGATCACCAGCGTCACCGTCCAGAGCCTCACC
This sequence comes from Pseudomonas sp. MIACH, assembly GCF_001269925.1. Lineage (GTDB taxonomy): Bacteria > Pseudomonadota > Gammaproteobacteria > Pseudomonadales > Pseudomonadaceae > Aquipseudomonas. The sequence goes on along the minus strand of NZ_LHVO01000069.1, from coordinate 69,427 downwards.
GAACTGTTGCAGGACGCCGGCTACCGGGTTAACCAGAGCGAACAGAACGGTATCGTGCAATTGCTCAGCGCCAGCCAGGGCATCGGCTTCGCCGTGCGCTTTGGTAACCCGGCGGCGGAGCAGGGCAGCTATGTGGATTTCACCTACAGCTGCGCGCTGCGGGTGCAGGGCGCGTTGCCCGAAGGCCTGGCACCGGTATGGAACGCCTCGCGGCGCTTCGCGCGGTTGTCGGTGCAGGGTGAGTTCCTGCTGATGGAAATGGACGTGGTGGTGGCTGGCGTTGGCGCCACGCACCTGCGCAGCCAGCTGGAATTGTGGGACCGCCTGTTGCAGGAGTTTATCGTCTACCTGCGTGAGTACAGCCAGCAGGCGGCGCAGTTGCAGGCCGCAGCGGTGGGCGAAGAGGCACCGGTCCTGTGAAAAAGCCAACCCTGATGGTCGGCGCGGGTGCGCTGGCCTTGCTGGTGGTGGCGGTGGGCTTGAGCCTGCGACCGGGCAGTGACCCGGTAGCGGCGCAGCAGCCGGCGCCGGTGATCAATCCGGCAGCGAGTGGGCCGGCGGTGGCACGCCTGGGCAACCAGCAGATTGACCTGCCGGAGCTGAAAAGCGTACTGGCCAGCCTGCCGGCCGAATCCCGCGAGCAACTGCGCGGCAACCGTGGCGCCCTGGAAACCTGGATTCGCTCGCGCCTGGCGCAAAAGGCCGTGCTCGAACAGGCCGATGCCCAGGGTTGGCGCCAGCGCCCTGAGGTGGAGCAGCAGACCCGCGCCGCCACCGAGCAGATTGTGTTTCGCGACTACATGCTGTCGGTCAGCCAGGTACCGGCGGACTACCCCAGCGCCGCCGAACTGCAGCAGGCCTACGACAGTGGCAAGGCGCAGTGGGTGACGCCGCCGTTGTACCGGGTGAGCCAGATTTTCCTCGCGGTGAATGACCCGCAAAACCTCGACGCCGTACGGCGTCAGGCCCAGGAACTGAGCCGCAAGGCCCAGGCCGCGCCGGCTGATTTTGCCGCCCTGGCCACGCAGTTTTCCCAGGATCCCGACAGCGCCGCGCGCGGTGGTGACTCGGGAATGCAGCCGTTGCAGCAACTCGTGCCGGAAGTGCGGGGCGCGGTGGCGCGTCTCAAGGTCGGTGCGGTCTCGGACGTGGTGCAAAGTCCGGCCGGGTTCCATGTGCTCAAGCTCATCGGCCAGCAGCCGGCGCGCACGGCCACCCTGGACGAACTGCGTGAACGCCTGACCCAGGCCCTGCGCGCCCAGCGCCAGGAGCAGATCGCCAAGGCCTACCTGGAAGGCATGCTCAACACCGCGACCTTGAGTATCGACGGCGCCGAGTTGAACAAAGTGCTGGAGTAACACGCCTCAACCCGCATTGGATGCACAGACCAACCAGACAGGGAGTCTCCCATGGCATTTCTAGAACCGTCTGCCCCACAGGGGCCCACTGCCTACCGCGCACCTTCCGAGCCGCGCAGTGCCTGGCTGGCCCTGGCCGGCGAGATCGATCCGGAGGTGGCGCGCTACTTTCTGGTGAGTGCGCGCTGCGGCTGTTTCATGCAGGCTGCGCGCAGCCTGAATATCAAGGCGACCCTGTTGCGCAAGCGCCTGGCGCAGTTGGAAGAACACCTGCGCCATTCGCTGTTCGTTTACCAGGGCAATGGCTTGGTGCTCAGCCGTGATGGCCAGCAATTGCAGGCTCAACTCATCGCCCTGGCCCATGAACGGCGCCTGCCAGTGCTGGAGCAGCCGCTGATTCGCCTGGCGGTGGCCGAACCGATCCTGCACGACATCCTCGGCCGCGATCTGATCGCCTTGCTGCGCCGCAATGCCAGCGTGCGCCTGGAGATCATCTCCCTCGACAGCCACTTGTCACTGCAAGCGGTGGACGTGGATGTGGTGCTGTGGCTGGCGGACACCGATGGCCCGCAGCCGGGCCCGAGCTTTGTCACCGAACCGCCGCGGGCGCTGGCGCGCTTGCAGTACCTGCCGCATATCGCCAAGCGCTATTCACGGCTGATCACGCGCCCGGACAGCGTGGAAGACCTGGCCGACTACATGCTGGTGCAATGGCAGCCGGACGCCCAGGTCGACGCCTTGCAGCCGTGGAACCAGGTGGTGCAACAGCGCCTGGCGGCGGTGGTGCAGGTGCATGCCTATTCGCTGATGCTGGAGATGATCCGCTGCGGCGCCTGCATCGGTTTGCTGCCGCACTACATGAGCAGCTTCGACCGGGGACTGGTGGCGTTGCCGGGGTTGCTGGCCGAGCGCATGCAGCGCCAGGTGTGGCTGGCGGTGAATGCCCAGGTGCGCCACCCCGAAGCGGTACAGATGATCGTCGAGCTGATCGTGGGTACGTTCGAGGGGCGGCGGGAGTGGTTTGATTAACGCGCGTTGGCCGGCAAAGGGTGTTGCTAGCCGGTCTTGGTATCAACCTTCAGTGTTTCGAGGTATTCCAGCTTGGTTTTTCCCCCCTCTACCTTGTAGGTAAAGACAGGGTATGACTTCCCATCGAACTCAGGGCCGGCTCGGTTAATGGCTTTCTGGAACTGTGGCTTGGCGGCCTCCCAGGTCTGACCGTTTGAACCATAGAAAACCAGGCCGACCAGTGCATCGGGTGGCACGCCTACCGTCTGTATTTCGCTGTTTTCAAGCGCGCTGCCGGGGTGCTCGCCTTGTTGGTTCTTCAGGTCATTCAATAAGCCTTGCATGCCTTCACGGGCCTTCTCCCGCCCCAGGTATCGCGTGTCGGCCTGGATGTTCCCAGAGAAGGCGTCTTTTTCATGTATGGCCGTGATGTTGTCCTGGAGTTTTTCCGGCAGCGCCAGGATGGCCATGTTTCGCGGCAGGGCTCCAGCGTTGTCACCCATTTTGTAGTAGTTGGGCAACAAGTCTGCTTGAGCCAGGCTCCATTTGCGCAGCCCGCCGTGTCCTCTATTGGCCTCGCCCTGCGCACGAATGCTGTCAAGGTTCTCACCGGTGTTATGAAACTCCAGATGCGCGTTCCTGAGCTGAAGGGTTCTGATCAGTAATCCGTCTTTTTGGAAGGCTTCAATGATGGGGCGATATTGTGTTCCATCTGTTGCAGTCGAGGTTGTTACTTCGGTGGTGGGCAAATGATTGTTTTCAACGACCGTTATGGGTGGTTTGGGCGGCACCTGCCTCGGTGGGGCAACGCTTGCCGGTTTGGATTGTCGCCGCACACTGGAATGAAGCACCAACGATGCCAGGCTGGCCAACAGATCCGCCATAGCCGCGTCCTTGTTGCCCTCCTTTTCACTGGCCAAGGTTTTAAGATCGCCGAGGATGCCCTGGGTCTGCAGTGCCAGGCCCACAACGGCCGCAGGCCCGCGAAGGGCCGGCAGTATTGCGTTGAGCAGCAGGAAGCCGCCTTCTTTGAAGGTCGCCCAACGGCTTTGCGAATTGGACACCGATTGGCGCTCGGCCAATGTTGCCAGGGCGTTGGCGTTGGCATCGTAGAGGTGGTCCATCAGTTGCCCGGATTGCACCTTCTCTGCAAGTTTGTCGATGGCATCGCCGTTGGTCGCCAACGTTGGGGCGGCAGGCCTGCTCGGTAACGTGAATTCATCGATAAACACTCTGTTTCTCGGTAGATGGGGCTCGCTGAAACCACCGTGATCATAAATGGTGCGGGTCGCTTCATCAGGTAGCCAGGCAACTACGTTATCTTGGAGCGACTTTGTTTTACGCAGTGCCTCCATTAACGCCTGGCGCGAAGGAAACTGTAGCAAGGGCTCTTCTGCTATCAAGGGGCGATAGAGAATATGCGGGCCTACCGAGCTGTCCTTGGGTTCGATCAGGAACATGTTTTCGACGACATCGGGTGTGGCGCCCGGCTCGCGTTCGAACGCCAAGGGACGCATCGTGATCTCGTTGCCATTGACATACTTTTTCCCTGGCGTGGGGTCAAGTATTGCCTGGAGGTACCGGTAACCCACGGCGTTATCAAAACCCTCAGCGCCTTTACTGGTCAGCTCCAAGGCTTTCATCTTCAACTCGATTGGCACTTGTTGCGCAAAGCGTAATTGACGTTCTGTCTTTTTGGCGGGGTCGTTGAGCAACTCGCGTTTAAGCAGCTCGGGATAGTTTTTGCCGGCATCTATTTTTTGAATCAGTTCTTTGAGAGCACCCTCTTGCCCCAAGGCGGGTATCAATGCCCCGGTCGGTTTGTGACGAACCTCTATGCGACCGCCCGGTAGTCCTGCAAGGTTTTGAATGAAGGCGTCGCTGAGGGACATCCTGGTGGTTTGGATGGCTCCGAACCCGCTGACCGGCACGGCATACGGCGTGTGGAATACCACTTCCACATCATTGATGTCATAGGGGACGGGAGGCGGTGAGAGCGCGTTTAATTGGCTCTGGATAAAAGTACGGATGTCCGGGATACCGCTGTTATAGGTTTGCTCTTTGTGGCGGTACATATAACCCGCCAGTTCCAGGACTAGGTCGTGCAAGATGAAGCGGTTGGCATCGGAGGTATTTTTTATCCAATCGGACACCTTGTGCTGAGAGCGATCCGGTCGCTGCGTGTCGAGCAGTGTTGGCTCGGTGGCCACTGCTTTTGCTCCATGCCCCTTGATAATGATGTTCGCCTGGATATAGAACGCATCGACGTCTACCTTGGTCAAGTGGGTGCTGAATGTTTCGTGTGGTCTTGCCTGTTCGAGGTGTTGGTCCCATCTATCTTTAACGGCAGCCAGGGAGGAATAAGGGGTTACCTTGCCGCTCGGTTCGCAGACCAATACGATCGTGCGCCCTGCGACCTTGCGTTCGATAACCAGGTTGGGGGTTTGAAACTCCGGGGTGTCTGAATGGTTATTCTCGGTGCTGGCCAGCATGTGCACGGCTACTTCAGAATCATCCGCCAGTTTGGGGCGTGTCGAGCCCTGGGGATACCTCACGAGCATGTCCAGGGTTTCGCGTTGCTCGTCATCCAGCCCCGGTTGCTTGATGCTGGCCAGGCGCAGGTTGTTACGTACCAGGTCACTGAGCATCAACCGGCGGTCTCCGGCGAAAATGGGCGTGACACTCACTGACGTGTCGGTGCCTGAACCAGGAATGGGGTCATTGAACGGTGGCCTGCCCCAATAATCGAGCCTGGCTGTCTGAAGTGCTTCGTTCAGTTTACCTGGCAACTGGCTGATAGCCTGTTGGACAGCTGCTTTATCGATGTCGAGCGCGGTGCCCGCAGGGGCGCCGGTACGTGCCTGTACGTCCGCGCGGGTGTCGACAAACTTGCCGTCACTGCTGAACACCGGAGCATCAGCGCCCTCTACGTGGTTAATGGCCAACTCCATCAGCGGTGTTTCCAGGAATTGACCGGGATTTGCCGGGTCGGGGACGGCGAAGGCCAACTGCTGGACATCCACATTCAGCGAGGGGGATGTCTTACTGATGGCGTCTTTGAGCAATCCGGCTACCACTGTCTGCATGTTCGGCTCCCCTTCAAACAGGCGCTGGCCGATGATGTTCACCGGCCCGCCGGAGGACGGCGCAGACGATGCGGCTGGCGTGTTAATAGCCTTATCGATCAGGGTGCGCCTGAACGGCGGCGTGGGCGTCGGGACGCTTGGGGATGGCAGCCCTTCGATGTGCGCCAGGCGCTGTTTGGCGGCCTGTTGGCGTTCGCGCACCGCAAGGGAGGGGATGTCGTTGGGAGGATTGTTTTTGAGCAGGGCGGGGAAACCGTCGCGAATCAGTCCAGTGTTTTGTTCGAGCCACTGCGCAGAGCCGTAATGCTCGCGCACGCCGTAAAAATCCAGGATGCCCGTCATGGGGTACCTGTCCTCAACGTAGTTGTAGTTCGGCAAGCTCATCGGATCTCTACCTGCTATCGCGCTGGCCGCTTTCACAATGTCAGGTCGAAGGGCAGCCCACTGTGTATGTTCAGCGGGGAATGTGAGCCATTTGAGGCTGCCGTCTGAGTCCGACCCCAAGCCCAACAGCGTCCCATTCACATGGATCTGTACAGTGCTGGGATCTATATTGTGTGCCTGCATGAATCTTTTAAACGCGTCGCTGGAGAGGGCCTCGTTGTAGACTTGCACGGCCTGCGCATAGGAAGAGTCTTCAGGAATACCGGTGGTGCTCCCATTGGCACTGGTGCCGGGGTATGTGGCTTTGTAGGTCACCCAGCGGCTGACTTGGCGAGCAACTTCCCGGTCGGCTTCCTCGACACGTTCCGAAGGGGTCGGCGTGCGGTTGGCGTCTGCTACACCAAGGGTGTGGCTATAGGTGGCCGTGGCGATGGCGTTCTCTACTTCGGCTTGTGCCGCCCTGACGCGGGTGACTTGCGGCGTAAGTGGACCGTTGAAGGGCCTCAGGGACGCGAATTGACCATGCTTCTGTAAGTCGCGGATTGAACTGAGCAGTCCGCTTTGATGGTTCACGGGCTCTTCGCTATAGAAGTTACCCACCACGTCAATGGGAGCGCTGCGTTCGCCGGTGTAGGGGAACGATTCCACTCGACCGGCCGCCACCTCTTTTGCGGCGGCGGCGACAGCGGCGCTGGCTTCTTTCCAGCCCGGCGTATTGCGCGAGAAGAGTTGGGTCTTGCCATTGATGCTGCATTCCATCGCATCCGCGTGGGGGAACCACCTCAGGCTGGAAATATCGATGTTGTTGTCTCTGGCATAACGTGCAAACGGATCTTGTTTGAGCGCCAGTGTGAAGAGTGCCCAAGCCTGGCCGAAGGTGGAGAACGCTGGAATGTCTGTGACCGTGGGGGGCTGGTCAGGGTTTTTTATCACTGAGGATTTCTGACTTTCCAGCGCCATCAAGGCAGCGCAATACTGGCTTGCCATCTGCGTGTCGCTTTTCGCCACCAATTGTTTGCTGTGTTCCTGGATGCGTTGAAAACGGGCATTCGTAGGGGAGGGCTGGGATGGGTTCACAGGCCACTGTGTGACGGTTTGAATCAGTGAGCGTTTGGCTCTCGGATGTTCTGACACTTCATTTTCTTGACCGGCCTTCTGCGGTTGTACGGCAAGTATCTGGGGCGAGATTTTCATAATGTATTCTCGTAAGAGTCAGGGAAAAGGCGACACCGTGATCGCGCTTTGATGCGTGGGCCGTGTGGCTTGTAGGGAGTGGTATGTTTAAACTCGACGGTTCCGCAGGTGTGTATCAGGTGTATACAGAGCGCTTTCCCGATGCAGAGTGAGCAGTGATGCAGGCCACCCGTTTGACCCTCATTTGCCATGCCGCGACGGCTGCTCAAAAGTTCGCGCGCTTTCCCGATAACGAGTCCGTGGCGATGGATTGGCAAGCCGCAGCGCTGTCCCTGGCCGAGCGCTATACGAAAATCCAGCGTCTGGTGTGCGCGCCCGAGGCACGTGCCCGGCAGACGGCGGGGTTGTTCGGCAGTGACGCGTTGATTGAGGACGCCCTGCGCGATGGCAACTTTGGCGATTGGAAGGGCCAGGCCATCAGCCAGTTGGACGGCGATGCGTTGATGGCCTGGATGACCCACAGCGCCAGTGCGCCCCATGGTGGCGAGTCGGTTGATCAGATTTGCGCACGGGTCGCCGTGTGGATGAAAACCCTTGAGACCCAACCTGGGCACATCGTGGCCATCACCCACCCGTTTGTGATCCGCGCCGCGATGCTCTACGTGATGCAGTTCCCGGTGTCGATGTTCTATCGAATCGACATCGAGCCGTTGTCCGCTACCGAGCTGCGCTTTAATACGGTGTGGCGCCTGCGCCTGGAAACTCACGCCTGAGTGCGTGAACATGGCAAAATCCACGCCCCGCACTGAGAGCAACCCATGAAACGCATCCTGATCATCGGCATTGGCGCCGGCAACCCTGACTACATCACGATGCAGGCCGTGAAGGCGCTGAACCGCACCGACGTGTTTTTCCTGATGGACAAGGGCCAGAGCAAGGACAAGCTGATCGACCTGCGGCGTGAGATCTGCGAGACCTATATCACCGAGCCGGGCTACCGCTTTGTCGAGGCCGATTGCCCCGAGCGGGTGCGCGGCGATGTCGACTACACCACCGCCGTGCGGGACCTCAACCGCGACAAGCAGGCCACCTTCGAGCGCATGATCAACGAGGAAATGGCCGACGGTGAAGTGGGCGCTTTCCTGGCCTGGGGTGACCCTGCGCTGTACGACAGCACCATCCGCATCCTGCAGGCGATCCTCGCCAGTGGCCGCTGCACTTTTGAGTTTGAAGTGATTCCCGGCATCACCAGCGTGCAAGCCCTGGCGGCCCAGCATAAGGTGGCATTGAACCGCATCGGCAAGTCCATCGAGATCACCACCGGGCGTCGCCTGGCGGCGGGGCAGGCGAGTGATGCCGATACCCTGGTGGTGATGCTGGACGCTGAAGATTCCTACCGCACCGTGGCTGATCAGGACCTGGATATTTACTGGGGGGCCTACTTGGGCACGCCGGATGAAATCCTGATCAGCGGCAAGGTCGCTGAGGTGGCTGAACAGATCGAACGGGTGCGCAAGGCCGCGCGCCTGGAAAATGGCTGGATCATGGATACCTATTTATTGCGCAAACCCTGAGGTCACTTCCCATGCTCAAACTGTTTGCCCTAGCGCTGACCCTGGCGGCCGGCACCGCCCAGGCCGATGCCACCTTGCACACGGACTTGCCGCTGGCCTACCTGGAGCAGACCCAGAGCGACGCGCGCAACGAGCCGCTGGTGATTTTCCTGCACGGGTTTGGCAGTAATGAGGAAGACCTGTTCGGCATCAAGGACGCGCTGCCGTCCACGTGGACCTACTTGTCGGCCCGCGCGCCGACACCGGTGCAGCCGAGTGGCTTTCGCTGGTTTACCAAGACCCCGGGTGACGGCGATTACGATGGTGTAACCGCCGATTTGCAGAGCAGCGCCAAGCTGATCAAGGACTTTGTCGGCAAAGCCACCGCCAAGTATCACACCCAGCCTGACCGGGTGTTTCTGGTGGGGTTCAGCCAGGGCGCGATCATGTCGTATGAAGTGGCTTTACGTGACCCGCAGTTGGTGCGCGGGATTGCAGCGTTGAGTGGCAGCGTGCTGCCGGTGCTCAAGGCTGAGCTCAAGCCGGATGAACGCTTGAACAAACTGGCGATCTTTATCGGCCACGGGACCCTGGACCAGGCACTGCCGTATGCGTCGGCGACGCGGGCGAATGAGGTGTTGGTGGGACTTGGATTGAAGCCGGAGTTTCATGGCTATCCGGGGATGAACCACACCGTCAGTGAGGCGGAAGTGCAGGACTTGAAAGCGTGGCTGGAAACGAATTTGAAGTGAGCGCGCTGAATGAAGGTGGGAGGGGGCTTGCGCTAATGCCAGTCAGTTAAGGCTTTTTGTAGGAGCGAGCTTGCTCGCGAAAAACTCACAGGCGCCGCGTTCATTCAGGAAGCACGCGTTATCGTTGACGTTTTTCGCGAGCAAGCTCGCTCCTACAGGAGGCGATGTACGCTTAACTGACTGGCATTAGGGCAAGTCCCCTCCCACATTTGATGGGGGTTGTCAGGACTCTTTGTTATTTGCCGCCGGTAATCTGCTTCACCAGCTCTGCATGCCCTTTCGCATCATCGGCCCGCGAGATCGCCTGGATTACCAGCAAGTGGTTGCCGGAGCCGCCGAGGAACGTGGAGTTCAAGGTCTTGCCACCGCCCTGGGTGGCGGTGCTGTCCACCTGACGCAGGCCGAGGCCCTTGAAGGTCAGTTTCTTTTCGCTCAGCTTTTTGAAATCGGGCAGTGCGGAGCTCTGGTCCTTGACGAAACCAGCCACGGCGCCGTCGAGGAATTGCGGGTCGTTGTCCTTGATGGTTACACCGTCTTTACGCACGGTTTCGGCGACGATCACCACACTTTTCGTGGTCTGGTTGGCGTACATCGTGCCTTGGGTATCAGCGGTGCCATCCTCGGCCTTGCCGGCCGGGAGGGTGTCGGCGGCGTAGGCCTTGGGTAGGTTGAAGCTGAATTTACCGCCCAAGGTGGAGATGGTTTGCATGGCCGGCTTGGCGGCGGCGAATACGCTGCCGGCGGTAAGCGCTAGGGCCAACAGGACTGCGGTCTTGGTGAAATTGACCATGAAGCGCTCCAAGGATGAACGAAATTGCGGCGTATTCTGTCAGAAAAATCGCAATATCGTTCATCCTTAGCCTCACACCTTGTCGGACTCCTCCTCAAGCCGATCCATCTCAAACAGTCGCGCCAGCTCTGTCCGCGCTTCCTGAGCGGTCTGCATCACCTTGGCCGCATCGTCGTACACCGCGTGCTGGGCGGCGAGCAATTGCAGGTCGTGGTTCTTGAAGCGGGTGATGCGGGCATCGGCCTGGGCCTGGCTCAACCCAAGGCCCACCAGGGTACGGCGGCTCATTTCCAGGCTGGAGTAGAAGGTCTCGCGAACCGGCGAAGCATCCAGGTCCACCAGGCGGTGCACGTGCTGGCGGTTACGCGCACGGGCGATGATCTTCATGTGCGGGTAGAGGTTACGCACCCGTTCGGCGGTCTTGATATTGATCTCCGGGTCGTCCATGGCGATCACGAAGAACTCCGCCTGGTCGACCTTGGCTGCGTGCAGGATCTCAGGACGTTGTGGGTCACCGTAGAACACTGGCATACCGCCGAAACTGCGGGTCAGTTCGATGGTTTCCACCGAGGTGTCGAGGGCGATGAAGGAGATGTTCTGCGCGCGCAGGATCCGCGCGACGATCTGGCCCATCCGGCCCATGCCGGCGATCACCACGCGCGGCGCATCGCTTTCGATGGCGCGGTATTCCTCGGGTACTTCCACCGGTTTGACCTTGGGCTTGAACAGCTTCGGGCACACCAGCAGCAACAACGGTGTGACGGCCATGGACAGGGTGATGGTCAGCACCAGCACGTCATAGAGGTGTGGCTCGAACAGGCCCTGGTCGCGGCCGATCTTGAACACCACAAAGGCGAACTCACCGCCCGCGGCCAGCACCACGCCCAGGCGCAGAGCGCTTTCACGGTTGAGATCACCCACCATGCGGCCCACGGCGTACAGCAGCGGCAGCTTCAAACCAATCAACAGCAGGGTCAGGCCGATCACCACCAGCGGCGAACTGATCAGCAGGCTGAGGTTGGCGCCCATGCCCACGCTGATAAAAAACAGCCCGAGCAGCAGGCCCTTGAACGGCTCGATCTGGGATTCCAGTTCGTGGCGGTATTCCGAGTCTGCCAGCAGCAGGCCGGCGAGGAACGCGCCAAGGGCCATGGACACGCCCACCAGTTCCATCAACCAGGCGGTGCCGATGACCACCAGCAAGGCGGTGGCGGTGGACACTTCGCGCAGGCCGGTCTTGGCGACGATGCGAAACACCGGCCGCAGCAGGTAGCGCCCGCCGATGATCACCACGGCAATACTGCCGAGGATCTGCAGGACGTGTTTCAGGCCTTGGGCTTCGGTGGTCGGATGATCGCTACCGGCCAGCAGTGGCACCATGGCAATCAGCGGGATCGCGGCGATGTCCTGGAATAGCAGGATGGCAAACGCCAAGCGGCCGTGGGGCTGATTCAGCTCTTTGCGCTCGGCCAGGCTTTGCAGGCCGAATGCGGTGGACGACAGCGCCAGGCCCAGGCCCAGCACAATCGCGCTGTTCCACGATTGGCCAAACAGCCACAACGCCACCACGCCCATGACCAGGCCGGTGAGCAGCACCTGGGCCAGGCCGACGCCAAATACCGCCTTGCGCATCACCCATAAACGCTTGGGCGACAGTTCCAGGCCGATGATAAACAGCAGCAACACCACGCCCAGTTCGGAGAACTGCGCGACGCTTTGCGGGTTGCCGATCAGGCCCAGCACCGACGGGCCGATGATCACACCGGCAAACAGATAGCCCAACACCGCGCCCAATTGCAGGCGCTTGGCCAGGGGCACGGTCAGCACGGCCGCGAGCAGGAACACCACGGCTGCTTGTAGCAGGTTGCCTTCATGGGGCATTGCGAACTCCAGAATCTTTAAAGCCAATCAATAGGCGTCTATTAGAGCGCTTTTATTAGAGCGCTTTTTACATTTCGAAAATTGTATTTTTGAGATGAATATCAATGAATGCTGGACGGCGCTCCTTTTTTACGGGGCGTCACGAAAATATTGAGGGCATTCAATTCAGGACGTTTTGAGGGTTATTGCCGTTTTGCCTGACAAGGTTCGTTGCGGGGGTTGTAAGACATTTCGTACATCATGAGGGATGATTGCCGACTAGTGGCAATTTGCAATGTAGTAAAAAGCGTTTTTCACTCACCGTAAGATAGACAATCTTTCAGCTGGAGTGGAAAATGCCCCTTCGAGATCAGATTTTTCTGATGGGCGATAATGGCGTTTGTGTACATAGCGAATCTGACTTTCACGCAAAAAAAGCTCGAAGGTATTTTCGTTTTGTGAAGCGCCAATTTTTATTGCTATCGGCACTGATACTTAGATTTTGGGGATTGATGAAACGTGACTGTAAACGGGATTTCAACGAGTTTAGATTTCAATCACGTGCCAAAGGATGGCGAGGGCTTGACTGCTAATGCTTCTGTCGCCGTATTGTTGTGCACTCGAAATGGTGAGCGCTTTCTGGAAGAGCAAATAAGTTCAATTGCTTGTCAGACCCATCAGGACTTTAAAATCTATGTTTCTGACGATGGGTCCAGCGACTCTACGCGAGCCATTGTTACTGCCCATGTTGAGCGCCTGGGGCATGAGCGTATCGAGCTGGCTGGCGGTCCGGTCGAGGGGTTTGTCCGCAACTTTTTAACGGTTAGCTGTCGACCTGATGTGAATGCCGACTATTACGCCTGGTGTGATCAAGACGATATTTGGCATGAAGACAAACTCCGGATCGCTGTGGATTGGCTGGCCAGTGGAGATGCTTCTGTGCCCGCGCTCTATTGTTCGCGCACGGAGCTGATTGATGAACTCGGCCAGAGTATCGGTTTTTCTTCGTTCTTTTCAAAGCCAGCAAAATTTCAGAACGCGCTCGTTCAAAATATTGCCGGTGGCAATACCATGGTTTTCAATCAGGCACTGATGGATCTGATTCGTGAGGCCGGTGACAGTGTTCCTGTGGCCTCTCACGACTGGTGGGCCTATATGATCGTCAGCGGTTGCAATGGCCGAATTTATTATGATGCAACGCCGACGGTTCGTTACCGTCAGCACAGTTTGAATTGCATTGGTACCAATCGTGGCTTTCGCAACAACAGTAAGCGCGCACGGGAACTATGGCGCGGCCGTTATCAGCGCTGGATTGATAATAATATTGTTTCGTTGCAGGCGATCAGTCACCAATTTACTGCGGAAAACAAACAGATTCTTGAGCGTTTTTCCGCGGCGAGAAAGAATCGATTCGTTGCGCGGATCTGGGGGGTTATACGTTCAGGCGTATACCGTCAGACGCTAATAGGGAATCTTGGGCTGGCGCTCGCGATAGTAACGCGTCGCGTATAGCAAAAGGCGGCGCGAGCCTGTTGGCAAGCGCCTGATAGTGCTAGGTATCAATGTCAGAAGATGAAGTCAGCAGGGGTGAGCTGGTCTTTCTTTACATTGAGCAGCAAGATTGAATCATCTTCGTTAAGGGTGATAAGCAAGTCGTCGCCCACCTCTTCCGATACATCCATTACTTCTTCAAAGGTAGATACAACACCCGCAAGGTCAATTCGGTCTTGCTCGCCGTCGCTGCCTGAAAAGTCTCCAATAATGGTTTTTCCGCCACCGCTACCTTTCCAGAAAATGAACGTGTCGGCGCCCGAACCGCCCCACAGAATGTCGTTGCCGTCACCGCCATCCAGCACATCATCACCTGGGCCGCCAAACAGCTCGTCGTCTCCATCATCGCCATAGAGATAGTCATTTCCTTCCCGGCCTTCAATACGGTCGTTGCCACTTCCGCCAGCCAACAAGTTGTTGTTGTCATCGCCGAGAATTATGTCGTCGTAGGGCGAACCCTGGGCGCCGCGAATGTTGATCAGGCGATCGTTTCCACCGCCGCCGGTCGCTCGTCCTGCCGCCAAATCAATGAATACAGGGCTGTCGGGCTTGCTTGGGTCGATTGGGACCCAGTAATCGACCATGTTTCGTTCGCCGATTCCAATGATGATGTCGTCGCCATTGGTCGGGTTTGGCCGAGGCAGGAAGGCCGGGTTAGAGCGCCGATGCAGCGGTGAAAGGTAGGTGAGGTAAGGGGGTTCCACGGTTTCAATCTGGCCAGGCGTGGCCCGCCCAGGCTTCAGATCAAGATTCTGTTCATCCGAAGTATTCTGCCCAAGGTCTGCCACTCTTGTTCTGTCTTCGTTTTCGGGGAGGTAATAAGGGATAAACGCGTTGGTGACGCGGTTGCCTACGATGGAGCCCGACTCAGACCGTTTGAACGTTATTCCCTGCTTGAAGTTGTTGACCCGGTTGTTGCTGATGACAACATCCTTAATGCCGTCGCCACCTACCCATATACCGTAGGTCGATCTTGATCTGGTTTGCCAGGCCGGAGAACTGCTGCTTATTTCGAGCTCTCGATTGGCCACGCGATTATTGTCTACGACACTGCCTTCGCCATATCGCGAGAGTGAAATTCCCACACCCTCACCAATATCCTGAATCCCTTGGCCTCTTATTTCCATGAGGCTGTTGTTTTGGATGAGGATTTCCTTGCCATAAGTTTCGATCCCCATGGCATAAGCGTTCTCAGTGGTCGTGTCGCCCCCGATGTCGGAGATCATATTGTTAGAAACAATCGAGTTCTCACCCTCGACCCGAATGCCCCTGAAGGTGCTGAAACGTATATTCATACCGTCGACTAAATGGTTGCTCCCTTCTAGCATTGACGAGTGAGTCGCGAGATCGGAGAACCCAGAAAGATAAATCCCGTATTGGAAACCACGGATAAGTCCGTTTTTTATGGTGATGTTACTTTGGCCAAAAGAAAAGATGCCGAATCCGGTGTTATCACCGTCAGTAGGTCCACTGAGTGTATTTTCATCGAGGTCGATGGTGACATTGCTGGCAAGGATTTCAATGCCGTTGCGGTCGCTGTGCAGCGATCGCTCAAGCCTATAGTTCCCTGGCTGGGTGATGGTGTAGGGGAGGCTGTCAATAACGGTGTCGTCGTTGGAAGTCTCCTTGTGCAGGGAATAGACTAACGTTGAAATACCGAGGACTATCAATGTGGCTATACATAGGGGCGCAACGGTTTTTATATTGAGACGGAGCATTATTCAGTTCTTAAAGGTGTTGAGCGAAGTGTTGGTAGGGTATGCCTGGTTTTTTTTAGTATTTTTTCGTTGGCCAGGGTCATGTAGTCTTTATAAGCCGGCCTGAAGAACTTTTCGATGTTTTGCGCAGTCAGTGCGTGAATGAGGTGGGGCGCTTGTAATAAGCTCAGTAGCGCGGACGCGGATGAAACGGAAATAATCCCGCACGATTCGAGTACGTGACCTAGAAATTCAATAGGCAGGCTATCCAGGCGCTCAGGCAGTTTTTTTGCGTGATAGCTATCGAGGCGCTGCACTAACTGTTCCACGAATGCGGCGGGCGTTCCGGCATGTTTTTTAATCAGTATTGTGCCGCCCGGTGCTACGTGTTCCTTGCAGATCTGGACATACAGCTCAAGCTCATCAGACTCATCTGTCAGTTTGCTGCTTGTGAAGTTGCTGAGGATGAGTAGCCAGGTAGGTTCGGTTTTTGATCGTGTGCCAATGTCCTGTTCAAGCTGGAGCACGGGTGCGAAAAATCTTTTCAACGTGGTTAGCGTCTGGACGAGAATTTCGCTAGGGATGATGGTGTGTTCGGGGTAAGGAAGGGAGCAGTCCAAGTCGTCAAAGTCGATGACGGTCAATGCCGTCTCTGCTGTAATCCAATCGTTGGCAATGTTGACGCGACTGAACCAAAACAAATGCTTCAGCCCGCGAAGACTGATATCAAAGGTCGGGGCAGGGGGCTTTGTAGGCGGATAGAGAAAGCCAGGTGAATCGCCATAACAAATGTTCCGTTTTGCTGATAGCGCCTGCATGAACGCCTGCGCAGTATGTTCCGAACTGGCATCGTGCGCGTAATAGAACGCGACACACTCTCCGGGAGTGATGTCCAAATACTTCCTGAGCCACTCAACGCGTTTTGACAGTTTTCGGTATGGCGACAACGGCCATTTTCGTTCTTTCAGTGATGGCAGCACTGCGGTGACGAAGGGGAAACTTTTGAGTGCGGTATCAAAAAATTGCCGACTTTGTGAGTTCGGCGAGTGGTCCATCAACTGATAGGACCAGAGCACCAGGGTCACTGGGCTTTCGTTTGCAATACGCCTGGATTCTCTATCGAAGCGAAGCGCACAAAGGGCATGTAAAAGCTGATGTGGAGACGAGATCAAAATCACCTCTCTCCCCTGGAGGGCAAGGGAGAGGGGGCGCGCATTGTCCGAGACCACTGATTATCGCGCCTGACGATTGACGGGCATGCCTACATCCCAGGCCAGTTGAGGCCGCACCATGCAGTTGGGCCACGCGTTGGGCCAGTTTCCACGAACCCCGGTCGGTTCACTGTCATCGGCAACCGTGAAGCTGATAACGGCCTGCTTGATGATCCTGTGATCGAGTTCAGCACCAGGCCAAAGCTCAACGTCGATACGATAGTCCCCGACATTGAGCAGCGGCGACTTCACCGTGCAGCGCTCGACATACTGTCCTACGGCCCGAACATCCGTGCCGGTGTACAGGTTGTCCATGGCCACCAGGACGTAATGGCCGGCCAGGTCTTTGAGGTGCAGGTGTACATTGATCGGCCATTTCGCCTCAAGCACGGTGAACTTGACCTCAATGACAAACTCTTCCTTCACGTCAAATTCGGGGCTCGGATCACCGTTTTTATCCAGCACCATGATCGAGTCGAGTCTTACGCAATCGTCAAACATCGGCGCGTTGACCTCGGCCCAAGTGACCGCCGGGGTCAGCTGAATGCCCGAACGTATATAAGAGCGGGTGATGTCTGAGACGGTTTGCGTGGAAAGTTGTTTATCTTCGACGCTTTTTGGCAGTTCGATTTTGCTGTCGTTGATAATACGGCCGTGGGCCATATGGACGGCTCGATTGCAAATACGGTTGACGGCGTCCATGTCATGGCTGACGAACAGCAGTGTGCGTCCCTGGTCGGCGACTTGAAGCATTTTTTCGGTGCAGCGTCTTTGGAACGCGGCATCACCTACCGCCAGAACCTCATCGACGATGAGAATCTCGGATTCGAGGTGGGCTGCCACCGAAAAGGCGAGGCGCACATACATGCCTGAGGAATAGCGCTTCACCGGGGTGTCGATCAGTTCCCCGAGTTCCGAAAACTCGATGATTTCCTCGATGCGGCGGCTGATTTCCTGAGGTTTCATGCCCATGATCGAGCCGTTCAGGTAGATGTTTTCACGACCGCTGAGATCGCCGTGAAATCCCGTACCAATCTCCAGCAGGCTGATCAAGCGTCCACGGAAGCGAAAGCCGCCGTGCGAAGGCGAGGTGATTCTGGACAAGATTTTCAGCAGGGTACTTTTACCGCAACCGTTGGGGCCGATGATGCCGACTCGGTCACCTTGTTTTATCTCCAGATCCACGTCCTTCAGCGACCAGAAGTGGTTGGGGGGGGCGTCCTGGGTCTGCAGTGCGTCAAGAATGGTGTGCGATTCGTGAGTGGTTTCCACCGGCTTTGCGGCGTTCGACTTCTTCAGTGGGTTGACTACTCGGCCGAGCATCCACCGAATACGCATATTGATCATTTCGGCAGCGGTGACGTTCGATTTGCCAATACGATAAAGTTTGGAAATGTTCTCGCAACGAATGGCCCACGTCATAGGGTGTCTACCACATTTTTATCGAAGTGCTGGAATATGAACACACCAACCGAGAAGCAAGTTACCGCAATGGCAATGAGCGTAAGCAGGGTGGATTGTGCGGGCCAGTGTCCGTGCATGGCGTCACGGTAGCCGGTAATGACCAGGGAAAGCGGGTTGACCGCGTACCAGGGTTTAGCCCAGGGCGGGACAGCCGAGACTGGGTAAATAGCAGGTGTTGAGTAATAAAAAAGCTGTAATGCCAAGGGCACCAGGTGTTTCACGTCTCGATACTTGGCATTCAATGGCGCAAGCATCAAGCCTATGCCCAGGCCTGTCATGAGTGTGCAGGCCAGTAGCAACGGCATGATGAGCAGCAATTGAATCGTCCAGACGTCATAGATAATGGCGAAAGGCGTAATCAGCAACGTGTAGGCGATCAGGAAGTCGACGGCAGCGCCTACAGCGTAGGCGCCGCCAATCAGCAGGCGCGGGAAGTAGACTTTGGTGATCAGGCCCGCATTACCCTCGATCATCTGGACCGAGGGGTTGAGGACGTTCATGAAGGCGTACCAGGGTATGACCGCCACCAGGTAAAACATAATGGTTGGCAGCCCGTCAGTCGGCACCTTGACCATGATGCCGAACACGATAACGAATACGCCAACGGTAATGAGTGGCGTCAGGACGACCCAGCCCAATCCGAAGATCGTTTGTGTGTAACGTCCCTTCAGATCACGTTTGCAGAACACCCACAACAGTAAGCGAAAATCCCATAGGGTTCTGATCAGGCCGCGCAGGTCGAAACGGCGGGAATTGTTAACAACCGTTTCCTTGAGAGGCGGACGGATTTTTTCTTCGGTACTCATGAGGGTCAGGTTCTGGTTGAGGGTGTGGAGATAGGCTGAGCACTGGTCAGTTCGTCGAACAGGTCGATAATTCTCGCCATCGATTTACCGTCATGCAGCCCCCATTCATGAGCGCATTCAATTTGATTGGCTCGCGCCTCTGCGTAGGCTTCCTTGTTGTCGGTCAAGCGCTCCAGTGTCGATTGGAAGACGCTGTAGCGGTTGGTCGTAACAAGGCCTTTCGCGTTTTCGAAGTCGGTATAACCGTAGTCGTAGCAGTCATAGTTGATGGCTGGAATCCCGCATGCCGTGGCCCAGCGCAGAGTGGACGACACGCACGCGACAAACAGGTCGCACGCCGGAACGAGTTCAAGTGTGTCGATATCGGTCACTCGGTGGTGCAGGCGATAGGGCCTGAGGACCTCACTCAAAAGCTCGGGGTCGGTGACTGGATGTGGACGAATGATCACGTTGAAATCAGTAAAGCGACTGACGCTTGCGAGTGCTTTCGCCCACGCCTTGCAAAGTGCCTTGTAGTCCTGGAACTCCATCGGGATGCTGCGTGAGCCATATTGGTCGGTGGGCCAGGCACACACGAGCAAAGGCTTTGTAGGATCCAGGCGCAGTCGTCGGAAAATGCGCTCCCGAGCGGTTTGCGATTCTCTTGCAGCGTGCATGACATCGTCGTACGCAGCGCCGGTCAGGCGCAACTGCTGCTCCGGGAAGCGCATGCGGCGATAGTAGCGCTCCATTTCAGGGCTTTCGACGGCGATGCAGGTGACTTTGCTGTTGTTAGGGATCCACGGGTGTTCCGGCGCAAAACCGAAGGCCTCGAGCAGGAATATTCGCTGGCCGGGCAGGCGAAGGAGTTTCTTCGACGCGTAGTAGTTGACCCAGTGCGGAAACAGAAACGCCGCCAGTTTGTTAAGGATGTTCCTGTCCGCTTCGTACATCGGTTTGTCGGAAAGGCTTTCAACCATTTCCTTGGCCGTGCCCACCGCAAACGGGACGATCAGTGTCGGGACGTTATCTTTGTTGCAGATTTTCGTCAGCAAGGTGTTCACCGAGCCGGGGAATTCCTGGCCGAAAACCACCATTGAAGGCTTGAGGACGTTGTACAGCTGGCGCGCGTAGTTAAACGGTTGGAAGTTTTTACTGTTGGATTTTTCCGTGCGCTTTTGCGCCGAGCGGGTGGCAATGTCATGCAGCTTGAAAAGCGGGCTGAGCACTGTCGTCAGAACCAGGCCGGCCCACGTGAGCGCGCGACCTTTGGGACTGGCTTTTTCCATCAGCGAGTGGGGGATGTAGCCGTTTTCAAGCTCGTTCGCGATTTTTTCGTACTTTATCGACTGTACAGAGCGTTTTAATGGACGCCCTGGGTAGTAAGCGCTGAAGCCATTCATGCGACAAAATGCACGGTCAGGCTTGAGGTTGATATAACCCGCTTGTACGAAAAGGAAGCTGACGGCGTAACCAGCCATCTTGGCAGCCTGAGCGACTCGGCGAAGCTCGACGAACTCCCCGGCTTCGTTTACGACAAAAAGTACATTTTTGCCGGGGAGTGGAGAGCCCAATTTCATTCCTCACCTTTTGTTGCGTGCATCGTCCTGACATCTCCGTCGCTAAGCTAATGAAGTGGTTTTGTATTGGAAAAAATAGAGTAGGAATTTTTTCTCAAAAAGCGCAGCTTGCGGGCCTTTGAACGTTCTGTCCCCTTCGACCCTTCGCACAACCCGTTGTGCCGTCGAAGTCGAGCGATTTGTGCTTATCACTCGCTTGCCCGCAAGACTCTTTGGATCGACTGCTATTTATTTAGCGTCCTTGATTGCAGCGGTGGCTCGCAATTTAGCGCTTTTAGCCTTCTGTGCTGCGTCTTTCGCAACTTGCGACTGCGGGGCTGCGGCAGAGGCGGCTGATGCGAGTTGTGCGTAGGCATTCAGCCTCACCATTGCCGACTCTGGCGAGGAGTTGATTTCCGACAGCGCCTTTTCAGACGCCTGCATCGCAGCAACGGCAACTGTTTCCGGGGACTTCGCGGCCAATTGTGCAGCGCCTTCGGGAGAAGACAGTGCAAGTTCGAGGGCCTGATTCTCAAGGGTCACTGCGGCGGTAGCTTTAGCTGGGCGGCCGAGAGCTTGTCCTTGTTTGTCGGATGATTGATCGCAGCCGGCAAGGGTGCCCACGGTTGCGGTCAAAAGAGTCAGGACCAAAAGCATTTTTTTCATGGAATATTCACTGTGCTGTTTTGCGTTAGTTTGCAGACTGCCTTTCGGTTTTTTTCGCAGACCACTCATGTTGTGCGCGTTCGAATTCTTCGATGCGACCAATGTCGAGCCAGTACTCACGCAGGGGAAATGCCGCAGTGGCTCTTTTGGCCTCGATCAGGTTCTCGAACATTGTCGGCATGTCGTAAAAAGTGCCCGAGGGAATGCGGTCGAGCACTGAAGGCGAAATAGCGTAAATGCCCGCGTTGACATAAAAGCTGTGTATCGGTTTTTCATCAATGCCGGTAATGGCTGAGCCGTCGACCTTCACCACGCCGTAGGGCACCTGAAAGTCGTACTCGCGTACTGTCATTGTGGCTTCGGCGTTGTGATCTTCATGAAACTGCAACAAGTCGTCGAAACGCGCATGGGTCAAGAGATCGCCATTCATTACCAGAATAGGGTGCTCGGGGCGTTTGGGCAGTAGCGACAAGGCGCCTGCCGTACCTAGTCGTTTGTTTTCTTCCAGGTAGCGAATTCGCACACCCCATTTGCTGCCATCCCCAAAGTGGTTGCGTACCACTTCAGCGAGGTAGTTGACGGAGAGAAAGAAGTTGCGAAATCCTTGCTCGATGAAACTCTCCAGAATGCACTCCAATATGGGCTTTCCGGCAATCATCAGCATCGGCTTGGGACAGTGTTCTGTCAGGGGGCGCAGGCGTTGTCCCAGGCCGCCAGCCATTAATACCACCCAGTTTGGGCGCTCAAGTATTCCCGTGAGGGCATCGAGAGTGGCTAAACCCACCACGCGCTGTTCATCATCCAGTAGCGGCAGATGGTGCAAAACACCTCGGCGCATCAGGTTCAATTGTTCGTTACTGGAAGATGTTGCGTGAGCAGTCTGCGGTGCCTCGTTCATTACCTCGGCAACCGGCGTCTCAAGGTGGACTTCCTTGAGGATTGCTCGGCGGACGTCACCGTCGCTGAGTAGCCCGACCAGTTTTTCGTCATCATCCAACACCAGTGCCATTTGCATTCCACAGGCGTCAATGCGAACAATCGCTTCGCGCAACGGAGTGTTCGGCGAGACTACGGTATCTCTCCAATCCTTCACTTTTTCGACTTCCTAATCTGACTGGAGTACCTCGGAGCAGAGCTTCCCTGTCTACTTCTCTATAACGCTCCGAATCTTTTTAATAGCCGAACTGTTGTGCAGCCGCAGCTGATAAACAGGGGCGCAATAAGCCTACACGACAGGTCTCGTAAGTCAACAAGAGTGATCAGTGTGCGGTTCAGGCATGCGCAACGTAAGCGACTTATACTGGTTTTTGTAGGAAGAGTGGCGAGGGATGTTTTTCGGCGCCCTTTGAGCTGGTATGATCGGCTAATCATTGCAGGGATGCATGCTCACCGATTTCTTGCGAGACGCTTTTCAGGCGGCTCGCGATTGATCCTGGCAAAGCTCCCTTGGCGTAAAGTAATGGGAGCCTCCCCCCTGTTTGATTTTTTACTACACCTCTGGTTTCGCTGCGTCACAGGCTGCGCTGTGTCATCGTTGCTGCCGGCTACTTGTTGGGCAGCTAATGGCGCAAGCCGGGCTGTTCAGTGCAAGATGTGCTCTCTCTGATGGCATTGCCTTGCGGGTTGCCAGCCAGGTTATCTCTATGCGGTTCGGTGCGGTGTGGTATGCGCGTGCTTTTGCACGTGTCGCAATTTTTGAAGCAGGATCCGTTTGTAGGACTCTTGCGTAACTGGTTTTTTGTGTCTTGGGCTCTGGAGCTTCGGGGCAAGTACGTTAAGGGTTGAACGATGACTACAGTTTTAGTGACCGGCGCGGATGGGTTCATTGGCTCGCATTTGACCGAGCTGCTCGTGCGTGAGGGTTATAATGTCAAGGCGTTGTCTCAGTACAACTCCTTCAACTATTGGGGTTGGCTTGAGGATGTCGATTGCCTGTCTCGAATTGAGGTGCTCAATGGCGATGTGCGTGACCCGCACTATTGCAAGCACATCACTAAAGGTGTCGACATCGTTTTTCACTTGGCAGCGCTGATTGCCATTCCTTATTCGTACGTCGCCCCGGACAGTTACGTAGACACCAATGTCAAAGGCACATTGAATATCTGCCAGGCGGCCCTGGAAAATGGCGTGAAGCGCATTATCCATACGTCAACCAGTGAGGTGTACGGGACTGCCCAGTACGTGCCTATCGATGAGAAGCATCCGCTGCAGGCGCAGTCGCCGTACAGTGCTTCAAAAATCGGCGCTGATGCCATGGCGATGAGCTTTTTCAATGCCTTTGATCTGCCATTGACGATTGCCCGGCCATTTAACACCTACGGCCCTCGCCAGTCTGCGCGCGCGGTTATCCCGACGATTATCAGCCAGATCGCCGCCGGGCAGAAACAGATCAAGTTGGGTGATGTAACCCCGACTCGCGACTTCAACTATGTCGCCGATACCTGCCGTGGTTTCCTGGAATTGGCCCGTTGCGAACAAGCGATCGGCGAAACAGTAAATATCGGTTCGAATTTTGAAATTTCGGTAGGTGATACGCTCAATATCATTCGCGAATTGATGAATAGCGATGTGGAGTTCCTGACGGATGACCAACGTCTGCGTCCAGAGAAATCTGAAGTTTTCCGCTTGTGGTGTGATAACTCAAAGATCCACGGTCTTACCGGTTTCGAACCTGAGTATTCGATTCGTCAAGGTCTTGAAAAGACGGTTGAGTGGTTTTCCCAGCCTCAAAATCTCAGCAAATATAAAGCCAATATTTATAACGTTTGAGGCTCGAAATGTTTGATGCCCTAGTTCGGTTTGTACGCGATCAATACGGAACACATGAGTTCATTCCGTTGCATGCCCCGGTGTTCTCCGGTAACGAGAAAAAGTATGTAGCAGACACGATCGAATCGACCTTCGTTTCCAGCGTGGGGGCCTTTGTAGATCGTTTCGAGCAGGACATGCAGGTTTACACCGGCAGTGAGCGCGCCGTAGCGACCGTGAACGGTACTGCGGCACTGCACATAGCCCTTTTGTTGGCGGGCGTGAAGCCGGGTGATCTGGTCATTACTCAGGCCCTGACATTTGTCGCGACGTGCAATGCCATTGCCTATTGTGGCGCTCAACCTGTTTTCGTTGATGTCGATCGCGAGACCTTGGGTCTTTCGCCGTCAGCCCTGGAGGCTTGGCTTGAGTCCGAAGCGTTTATCGACGCCGATGGCGTTTGCCGTTTGCGAAGTGACGACCGTGTGCTCAGGGCCTGCTTGCCAATGCACACATTTGGCCATCCTGTAGCGCTGGATGCGCTCATGGACGTCTGTGCTCGTTGGCGCCTGGCGTTGGTGGAGGATGCTGCCGAGTCTCTGGGCAGCACTTACAAGGAGCGTCATACCGGTACATTCGGGTTGATCGGCACGCTCAGTTTCAATGGCAACAAGATCATTACCACTGGCGGCGGCGGCATGGTGCTGACCAACGAGGTGCTGGGTGCCAAAGCCAAGCATCTTACGACCACTGCCAAACAGCCTCATGCTTACGAATACGTGCATGATGAAGTGGGCTACAACTACCGGTTGCCGAACCTTAATGCGGCCCTGGGTTGTGCACAGCTGGAACAGTTGGATTCATTCCTGGTATCCAAGCGAAAGCTGGCAATGAATTACAAGCATGAGCTGGCACAAACCGACTTGCAGTTTTTTACCGAGCCGGCGCATGGCAAATCCAATTACTGGTTGAACGCGGTTATCTGCAATGACAAGACGCAGCGTGACGCGCTGCTGAAAGCAACCAACGACAGTGGCGTCATGACGCGGCCGATCTGGAAATTGATGAGCCATCTGCCGACTTACGAGCATTGCTTGAAGGGTGACCTGAGTAACTCGTATTGGCTGGAGGAGCGTATCGTTAACCTGCCCAGCAGCGTGCCGCCTGCGGGTCGCTTATGACACGTCGCGTCGCCGTATTTACCGGGACTCGCGCTGAGTACGGCTTGCTGTACTGGCTGATGAAAGGCATTCAGGCCAGCGAGCTGCTTGAGCTGCAAACCATCGTCAGTTGCATGCACCTTTCTCCTGAGTTTGGAGAGACCTGGCGGCAAATCGAGCAGGATGGTTTTGCCATCGACGCTAAGGTCGAGATGCTTCTATCTTCCAATACTGACGTCGGCGTGGCCAAGTCGATGGGCTTGGGGACCCTGGGTTTTGCTGATGCCCTGGACCGTTTGCGCCCGGAGATGTTGGTGGTGCTGGGTGACCGATTCGAGGCGCTGAGTATTGTTCAGGCGGCGTTGGTCATGCGTATTCCTGTCGTTCACCTGCACGGTGGGGAGCTGACGGAGGGCGCTTATGATGATGCCATTCGCCATGCAATCACGAAAATGGCATACCTGCATTTCGTCGCGGCTGAGCCCTACCGGCAGCGTGTCATTCAGATGGGTGAAAGCCCCGAGCGGGTCTTTAATGTCGGAGCGGTGGGGCTTGATCACATCAAGCGCACGCCGCTTATGTCGGCACACGAGTTAAGCGAGAGCCTCCAGTTTGATGTGGATGCACCGCTCATCCTGGTCACTTACCACCCGGTCACGGCGTTGACAGAGGATCCAGTTGAAAGCTTCAACGCCTTGTTGCTGGCCCTGGAGGAGTTCGCGGATTATCGCGTCATTCTGACCTACCCGAATGCCGATAACGGTGGTCGCGCGATCATTCCGTTGCTGGAGGAATTTGCTGGCCGCCATCCTGATCGGGTCCTGGCGATCCCTTCATTGGGTTTTCGTCGCTACCTCAGTGTCGTCGCACGCGCTTCAGCGGTTGTCGGCAATTCTTCCAGTGGGATCATCGAAGTGCCGTCTTTTGGTGTGCCGACCGTCAATATTGGCATGCGTCAGGCCGGCCGGCTTTGCGCGGACTCGGTGTTGGCCTGTCCGCCCGATAAAGACTCCATCGTCGCGGCGCTTGCGCTGGCGCTGAGTGCGCCATTTGCACAGTCTTGCAGGGAAACAACCAACCCGTATGGGCAGGGTGAAGTCGCCGAGGCTATTGTGGCCGTTCTTGAAACTTGTGAGCTATTAAGTCACAAAACATTTCATGATTTGAGTTGACGTATGAAACTACCCAAAAAAGATGCGGTGTACGTTATTGCTGAAGCCGGTGTGAACCATAACGGTGAGCGCGAGTTGGCATTCGAACTGGTCGACCTGGCCGCGAGCGCTGGGGCCGATGCGGTAAAGTTCCAGACGTTCGATGCGCGCAAATTGGCGTCTGCAAGTGCCCCCAAGGCCTTGTATCAGCAGGAAACGACCGACGCGGCTGAAAGCCAGTTGGCGATGCTGCAGAAGCTTGAACTGCCCCGCGCCTGGCACGCTGATTTGCAAAGCCATGCCAAAGCCCGTGGCATTGAGTTCATCAGCACCGCTTTTGATAGCGATAGCCTGGATTTTCTGTGTTCGCTGGATATTCCATTCTTCAAGGTTCCTTCGGGCGAGCTGACCAACGGACCGTTGCTTTGGCAGTTTGCCAGGACCGGGAAGGCACTCATCCTGTCCACGGGCATGGCGACACTGAGTGAAGTCGAGCAAGGTCTGGCTATCGTTGCGCACGCACTGTGCAATCAAACCGAACCGGCAAATATGGATGAAGTGTGGCGGTGCTGGAGTGATGATGAGGCAAGAGGCCGATTGGCCGGCCATGTCACGCTGTTGCACTGTACTTCGCAATATCCTACGCCTATGGCGGAAGTTAACCTTCGTGCCATGGATACGCTGAAAGCAGCGTTCGGGCTTGAAGTCGGGTACTCGGACCATACCGAAGGATTGTTGGTGCCCGTTGCCGCGGTCGCTCGTGGCGCGACTGTAATCGAAAAACATTTCACGCTGGATCGTTCCATGCCGGGCCCGGATCACAAGGCGTCGCTGGAGCCCGCTGAGCTTGCTGACATGGTAAGGCAGATAAGAGCGTTGGAACTGGCCCTTGGAAAACCGGGGAAATCGCCACAACCCAGTGAGTGGGATACCCGCAAGGCTGCTCGTCAGCAGGTAGTGGCTGCACGCGAAATTACTTCGGGTCAGCGGTTCGCCCGCGCCGATCTGACCACGGCGCGCTCTGGCAGCGGCTTGCCTGCGACCGAGTTGTGGCAGCGAGTAGGAGCAGTGGCTACGCGCAACTATCGCGCCGGTGAGATCATCGAATGACGGAGTCAGGTCGCGACGTTTCCCAGCTTCCATTCGTCATTCTTGGCGCCGGGGGGCACGCGAAGGTGTTATTGGCGCTGCTTCAGTCGATGGGGGCGGTGGTGAAGGGGGTCTGCGATCCCGCTCTGGCGCACAGTGGTATCGAGTTCTGGCGGGGCGTAAGGGTATTGGGGGGAGACGAGGCGCTTAATGGGCTGGATCCGACCCAAGTGGCATTGGTCAATGGTCTGGGACAAGTTATCGGCAGCGATCGCCGGATGCAGGTATTTATGGAACTGACGGCCAAGGGCTATACGTTTCCAGCACTTCTGCACTCGGCAGCATGGATCGACTCCACTGTAGTGCTGGAGGCGGGCGCCCAAATCATGGCGGGGGCAGTGATTCAGCCCGATTCCGTCATAGGTGCCAACACGATCATAAATACCGGGGCCAGGGTCGATCACGACTGTATAATCGCGAGCCATGTTCACATCGCTCCCGGGGCTGTTTTATGCGGTGGAGTCAAGGTGGCGACTGGCGCGTTTGTTGGCGCAGGTTCCACCACCCTGCAAGGCCGTAGTATTGGCGAGAACGCCATCGTGGCGGCGGGAAGTACGTTGGTCAGGGACCTGCAAGCAGGGCATTTGGTGGTGAGTTCTCCAATGCGGATTCATGAGTCGAAATTTAAAGTTCAGCCAAAAAAATCATGAGCTCAGTTGACCAACGTCCTCTGGGAAAATGCGCTTGTCAGGCCGTTGGTCGCAACCCATGAAGTGGGCTGCGCAAGCATTGTGCGTCTGACGCATCCAGTGGCGTTCAAAAGTTTCCAATTGATGTCAGGCAACACGGTAGGAAAAAACGTTAAGCGACTGAAGATGCAAAAATAGTGGCCTCCATGAGAGGCCGATAAACCGAATACACGTAAGCGCTGGTATCTACGTGTGGACCCTGCCGTAATCGATGAATTCGTTTATCTTGGGGGTCAGAGCGATATACCACTGTTGTTCGAGCGCGTGCAGCAGGCGGGGCGTAAGCGATACAGACCCAACGACCCGCTGTTGGCACGTACAAGTACACTGTTCAATAAATAATTTCGTGATTGGAGATTGGTTTTGAAAATTGCCCCGAGTTCATCTATAGATCTTTCAAGGTTCAGCAAGCCAAAAAGTGAACTGGAAGTTTATTACGGGTTGCCGCGCGACGTTAAGTTCTGCAAAAAGTGCAACATGTCGAACCAGCAGCCGATGTCGAGTAATGAGTACGCGCACAGCAATGGATCGACCAAGACAACCCTGAGCTTTGACGAAGACGGCGTGTGCCACGCTTGCCGTTTCAACATACTCAAGGAAGATGGCGAAATCGATTGGGACGAGCGCGAGCGCGAACTCGTCGAGTTGTGCAATCAGCATCGTAAGTCCGACGGCACCTATGACTGCATCGTAGGTGGCAGTGGTGGCAAAGACAGCGCCATGCAGTCTCACCTGTTGAAGTACAAGTACGGCATGAATCCGCTGACCGTGACCTGGTCGCCGCATCTGTATACCGATATCGGCTGGAAAAACTTCCAGCAGTGGCTGCATGTGGGTGGCTTCGATAACTATCTGTATACCCCGAATGGCAAGATTCACCGCCTGCTGACCCGCAATGCGACCATCAACCTGCTGCACCCTTTCCAGCCGTTCATCCTGGGGCAGAAGACCTTCGTTGCCAAAATGGCAGCTCAACTGAATATCCCGTTGATCTTCTACGGAGAAATGCCAGGCGAGTACGGCGAAAAGATTTCCCATAAAACCTCCAGCTACGCTGCCGCCAATGAAGTCGCGGAAAGCGAGGGTTTTTCCCTGGATTATTTCGGTGGTAAAGACGTTCGCGATGTTTATCTGGGTGGCAAGAAAATTGGCGAATACCTGGACGAAGGCGTTCCGCTGGTCGACCTGAAAAGCTATCTGCCAATGCCAGCCGAAGTGCTTGAGCGTAAGGGTATCGATTTCAAATACCTGGGTTACTACAAGAAGTGGGTACCGCAGGAAGCCTACTACTACGCCGTAGAACACACCGGTTTTGAGGCCAACCCTGTTCGCACCGAGGGCACGTACTCCAAGTACAACAGCCTTGATGACAAGGTGGATGGTTTCTTCTACTTCACGCGTTGGATCAAGTTCGGCGTGGGCCGCTCGATGATGGACTCCGCCCAGGAAATTCGTAACCACCACATCGACAAGGACGAAGCCATTGCGTTGATGCAGCGTTACGAGGGTGAATACCCATCGCGCTACGAAAAGGAGTTTCTGGAGTACATCAGCATGACCCGTGAAGAGTTCCTGGAGACGTGTGATCGTTTCCGTTCTCCGCACTTGTGGCATGTGGTTGATGGCGAATGGAAACTGCGCTACACCCCCTGGAATCCTCAGGTTAACGCTGAATGAGCAACACGCGACTGATTGCCCGCCTTGATGTGAAAGGTGCCAATCTCATTAAAGGCATTCATCTTGAGGGGCTCCGCATTGTCGGGTCCCCCAACGAACATGCCCTGCGCTACTACGAGCAGGGCATTGATGAATTGATCTACATGGATTGCGTCGCGAGCCTTTATGGGCGCAACAGCCTGAGTGAGCTGATCAAGCAGGCGGCAGAGAATGTGTTTATTCCTCTGACCGTCGGCGGAGGCGTGCGATCGACTGACGACGTCGCCCATCTGTTGAGATGTGGCGCTGACAAGGTGGCCGTCAACACTGCTGCGGTAAGCAACCCACAGTTGATTACCGAGATCGCTCGACGTTTTGGCAGCCAATGTATGGTTTTGTCGATTGAGGCAAAAAGCGTCTCGCCGGAACGTTGGGAAGTGTTCACCGACAATGGCCGTGAAAGCACCGGCATTGACGTTGTTGACTGGGCAAAGCAGGCGGCAGCGCTGGGTGCCGGAGAAATTCTGCTGACCTCGGTCGACCGCGAAGGCACTCGCAAAGGTTTCGATCTGGCGCTTGTCCAGGCCGTGACCGAGTCAGTCAATATTCCTGTTATTGCCAGCGGCGGCATGGGCAAAGCCCAGGATGCCGTCGAGGTGGTCCGGAGGGGGGCGGATGCAGTCGCTATGGCTGACATTCTTCACTTCAAGCGAGCATCGTTGGCTGACATCCGAACAGAAGCATCTGCTGGCGGGATCCGGGTTCGAACCTATGAGTAATGTAGTTACTGTTATCGATTATGGCGTAGGCAACCTGTTCAGCGTCCGTCGGGCGCTTGAGCACTGTGGTGCGACGGTGAACCTGGTTTCCGATCCCGATGCGTTGAAGGACGCCACTAAGGTTCTGTTGCCTGGTGTGGGCGCATTTTCCAATGCAATGACGATGTTGTCGGCGAATGGAATGGATCAGGCAATCAAAGAGTACGCTTCCTCGGGTGCGCCACTTTTTGGTATTTGCCTGGGCATGCAGCTGTTGCTCGATTGCAGTCACGAGTTTGGCCTTATCAACGGATTGGGATTGATCCCGGGTACGGTAGAACCCATACCCGCCGTTGATAACAGCGGCGCTCGTCTGAAAATTCCGCATATCGGTTGGTCCGATCTGGTTTGTGCCGCAGGGCGTGCTTCCTGGGAAGGAACATTGCTGGCCTCGGTAGAACCGCACAATAGCGCGGTCTATTTTGTGCACTCCTACATGGCTGTGCCTGACGATGGTGCTCATCGCGTTGCAGATTGCCGGTACGGCGATACTGCAGTGGCGGCGGTTATCGGGCGCGACAATGTGTGGGGCGCTCAATTTCATCCGGAAAAAAGTGGCAAAGTCGGGTTGTCGATGTTGCGCGACTTTGTGGCGCTGAAATGAAAATCCTGGCAATCGTACCCGCGAGGGGCGGATCCAAACGGCTACCCGGAAAGAACATCAAGGTTCTGGGTGGGCGGCCGTTGATTGCATGGACCATTGAAGCGGCACAGCGAAGTGGTGTCGTCACCGATGTGGTGATCTCGACGGATGATCTGGCTATTGCTGAGGTTGCCCGCACGTTTGGTGGCAGTGTTCTCAGTATGAGGCCTGCGCATTTGGCCACCGATACCGCCGGCAGCTTTGACGTAGTGGTGCAGGTGCTGGATGAATATGAGGCTGTTCACGGCGCCGTCGACGGTGTCATGTTGCTGCAGCCGACCTCACCCTTTCGTTCGGCAGAGTCCATTCGGCGCGCGGTGTTGCAGTACCAGCAGGATGTTTCCCGCTCCGTGGTCAGTGTTACGGCCGCCAGCTCCCATCCCGCTTGGTGTTTCAAGTTGGACGGGGACACCATGACGCCTTTCCTCGGTTGGGAGAGCCTGTCGAAGCGTTCTCAGGATCTGGAACCAGCCTACACGCTGGACGGTTCGATTTACCTGCTGGCGCCAGACGTTCTTCGTGAACAGAAGCGTTTCATCGGCCCCGGGACTGTGCCGTTAGTGATGACTGACAGTCGCGAGTCGTTGGATATTGATACGCCCGAGGATTGGGACGTTGCGGTACGTACGCTGGAGCAGACAGCGCTACGAGCGGACGCGCCATGAAGCGGCTAAGTTTCAAAAAAACCGTCATTCTCATTTGAATGACGGTTTTTTCGTTTTCGCGCAGGGCATAGCACGTTATGCGTAAGTGTGACGTGCCGGGTCTGCACGCCAATAGGGCATGGAAGCATTTGTCTCTTCATTTCAACAACGTTGAAAATAGATGAGTTGTTATATGGCGAGTCATAAAAAAGGGAATTGTTCTTGATTAATAGATTATCCATCGGCCAGTCAAGCATGCTCGATGCAATACGAGCATTGGCAGCGTTTGTGGTGCTGTTAGGGCACACCTTTTCACTGGTTCCTGACACTTGGTTTGGCGGGGAAATGCCATTTCAAAGCCTTGCGGTTGTTATTTTTTTCTGGCTGTCAGGCTTCCTTATTGCCTATCAATGCCTGAGTAAAACCCAATACAGTTTTAGCGAGTACATGATAGATCGGTTTAGCCGGATATATGTTCTATATGTTCCCGGGCTGATAATTACATTTCTGATTTGTATTGTTTTGTTGGGGCGTGTGCCGCCGACGGCTTGGGATTCTATTGGGCACCTTTTCCAGCTTCAGCACACGCCCTTTGCGAGGATGATCGATGGCGTGCCGCCTATAAGGATTTATGGGGGGAACAGTGTTCTTTGGACGATTGCTATTGAGTGGTGGCTCTATGTGTTTTTTGGCATCGCCTTTTTTTGGCGGTCGATGGGAAAGATCGAGAAAGCGCTTGCAATGCTAATGGCAGGCCCTGCGACCCTGGTGGTTGGGTATTTCACTGTGTGGGAATCGGTGGCATGGGAGTGGTTTCTGGGCGCAGCCTGCGCGGCGATATTCGTTTACGCGCCAAAGATCGGTTGGCGGCAGGCTGTTATTCCTCTTATGGCCGTTGTGGCTGGGATTCTCTGGAGATTTCAGAAACTCTCACTCGCCAGTCATGTAAATATGTATGACTTGCAGCTTCTGACTTTTACAGGTGCGGGGATGATGCTGGTGGTACTGGCCTGCAGAAATCTTCATATTCCATCACCGCTCAGATGGGTGGCTGCAAAGGGGGCATTTGTGTCCTATGCGCTGTACCTGACACATGAGCCAATTCGCGTTTTAGTGGCTCAGTATATCGATTCATCGCGCGTGCCTAATGCCTGGCTGTCTGCACTTATCTGCACACTGTTCGCTACTGTGCTCGCGTGGTTGCTGGAAGATAAGCACGTCAATGTGCGTGTCTGGCTGAAAAGAAAGTTGCTCGCTCCTAAGGAGGGGCTGGTCAAGGTTCAAGCGACGAAACTGACCTAGGCGAATTGCCTAAGCCCGCAGGCTTCTGCGGGTCGCTAAATTCACTCACGGGGGCGCCGATCGTTGTCGCGAGGGCCCGACAGGATATTTAATGCAGCTTATTCATATTGGCCTCCCCAAGTCAGCGTCAACTTACATACAGGCCGCAGCACAGCAGCGGGGCGATGTGCAGGTGCTGCAATGGCACAATTACGCGCAGAATATTGTGCATGGGGCTTCGCTGGAGGCCTATCTGAGCGGGCCGGGGCAATCGACTATAGCGCCCCATCAACCACAGGCTGACACCCCTGTTTTCGTGAGCAGTGAAGAACTCTGCGGCTGGGCCCCGAGACCGGTGACGACCGTTGAAATTCAAACGTACCAACGCCTGGTGGCGGCGGCGCTGAAGCATGAGTTACCCGACGCTAAAGTACTGATTGTGACAAGAAGTCCGTTGTCGTTTGTGGACAGCTACTACAACCAAGCGGTAAAAGAGGGCGCCTCTGAAAACCCTTGTGTGTTTGCCGAGCGGTGGCATGCCATGTTGCTCCAACTTCTGAATTACACAAGGTTGTATGATCTTTACGCTTCACTGTTCGGCGCATCCAATGTACTGGTTATTCCCGTCGAGTTATTACGTGATGACCCCAATGGTTTCTACGACCTGATTGAGGCGCACGCCGGCTTTACCTTGAGGCCTCGCTCTCCGCAGAGTATTCAGCACAACCGTTCACTGACGGGCCATGAGCTTCAGGCCATGAGAGTGCTGAATCGGATTCTAAAAGTACTGTCTGCCGATCAACGGGGGAAACCCGAACAGTTCTTGCTCCCTCATTTGAACTCGATAAAACGTAGCTTTCTATCGTATTACATTGAAAATGACCCGAACTCCATGCGGCGAAGCCGACGGTTGCTGCGCTCGGCCGGCGTCAGCGTCGATAAACGCAAGGTCTCAGCGGTATTGGTTGAAAAATGGCGTGAGGAGCTTATTGGCGGCCTCAAAGGATTGGGACAGGCCGCCTTTCCCAGTGAGTATTTAGCCACCTACCTGGCAGAAGTCGGGGGTTGATCACTCCATAAGATGCCCATGCCTGAAGTGCCCAAGACCACGGACTACCATTAAGAGACGCTGGATCAAACTTATGAAGTTGCCTTTCAATACCCCTAACTTGACGTCTGTCAGTCACCATGTGACCCAGGCCGAGCGCGCCCATTACATGGGGGCACAAGGCGCTGTACTTTGGTTTACAGGCCTCTCGGCGTCCGGAAAGTCGAGTTTGGCAATGGCCTTGGAGGCGCATCTACTGAGGTCTGGCTACGCGTGCTACACACTGGACGGAGACAATGTTCGCAAAGGACTTAACGCCAACCTCGGATTCTCAGAGGAAGACAGAACAGAGAACATCCGCCGGGTCAGTGAAGTGGCAGCACTGTTTGCCGATGCGGGCATGATTTGCATCACGGCGTTTATTTCACCCTATCGCGAGGGGCGCGCTCGTGCTCGTGCCGCGGCCAGCAACACGTCTTTCCACGAAATTTATATCGCGGCAGACCTGGCAACGTGTGAGAAGCGTGACCCAAAGGGCCTGTATCGCAAGGCCCGAGCCAGGGAAATTCTCGACTTCACCGGGATAGATGCACCCTACGAGCCGCCCTTGAACCCTGATTTGGTTATCGATACGGCCAACCAGACGTTCGAGCAAAGCCTGAGTCAGCTGGTTGAATACGTTGTCGAGCATATCCCGGTGAGAACTGCTCGCTGAGGGCTTTATGGTTGAACGGATTATTTGGGGGTTGTGCTCAGGCGCGGTCCGTATTGGGGCGTTAACCCCACTGCCAGGCCCGCGATGATTACCGCAACGCAAAGCAGGTTTGGCGTGGACAGGTGCTCGCCGGTGATCAGTATCGAACTGGTGATTCCGAATACCGGAATCAGCAACGACAGCGGTGCCACCGTCGACACGGGGTACAACCTGAGCAACGAGTTCCAGCCCCAATAGGCAAAGTGCGTGGCGAGGTAGACCTGAAAAAGAATGGACCCGGCGGCGGCCAGGTCGAGGCTCGCACTTAAGCTTTCGAAGGGCGCGCTGCCGCGCATCCACCAAGCCATCAGGAACAGTGGAATGGGGGG
Organism: Pseudomonas sp. MIACH; assembly: GCF_001269925.1. Classification (GTDB taxonomy): domain Bacteria; phylum Pseudomonadota; class Gammaproteobacteria; order Pseudomonadales; family Pseudomonadaceae; genus Aquipseudomonas. Next base: position 34,499 of record NZ_LHVO01000069.1, on the reverse strand, counting down.
GAACAGGCTGGCCCACACCATGAACGCGAAGATCTCTTTGACGCCCGATTGTTTGATGATGACGTTGCCAACGCTCCACGCCAGGGCACTGAGCACAATCAGCAGGACACCCAGCAGCGCATGGTCGCCGGCTTGCGTCGAGATAATCCCGGCCAGTCCGACCAATGCGAGGCCAGCACCAACCACTTGCGGACCTCGGATTCGTTCCTTGAACAACAGATAACCCCAGCCCATGGTGAAAAATACGCTGAGCTGAATGAGCAGCGAGGCGATGCCCGGGCTGACACCGGCCTGGATGCCATAGTTGATCACGCCCCACATGCCCAACCCGAAGATGACGCCGTAGGCGGCCACGTAGCCGAATTTGACTGCCGGGCGTTTGATGAAGAACACCAGCGGCAGCGCGGCGAGGGCAAAGCGGATGCCCGTGAGGACAAAAGGGTCGATCGAGCGCAGGCCGAGTTTGGTAATGGGGAAATTCACGCCCCATACCAGGGTGACGAACACGGCTAAGGCCAGGTGTTTTTTCAGCATGGAATGTTCCCTTGGTCATTGCGCTTGTTCAAAGGCGGTGATGTTAGGGGAGGGGTGATTGGCCCGCTTGCTATGTAAGGTCATGTTTTGACAGAATCGGGCCATGATCCCGACCTTCGATTCCGCCAGCCCAGACGCCGTGGTAACGCTGCGCGAATACCCCAGCGGCACTGTCTTTGCGCGCCATACGCACTCACGCGGGCAATTCGCCTATGCCTCCACCGGGGCATTGAAAATGTTCACCGACCTCGGCAACTGGGTGGTACCGCCGCAGCGGGCGATCTGGGTACCGGCTGGTGTACCCCACGCCATGCATATGCGCGGGGATGTGGTGATGCTCAATACCTACTTGAACGCCGAGGCGGCTGAGCGGGCGGGGTTGCAGGCGCGCTGTCAGGTGTTTGAAGTGTCGCCCCTGCTCAGGCATTTGCTGGAGGCGGCGCTGGCTATCGAATCCTCGACATTGCCCAGCGTGAGGCATCGCTGCGTGTTGACGCTGTTGATAGATGAAATCGGTGCCATGCCCGAGCTGCCCCTCAGCGCGCCATTGCCTGGCGAGCCACGGCTGGCGCGAGCCTGTCAGCGCTTCCTGGATGCGCCCACGCAGAAGATCACCCTCGATGAGATGGCTGATTGGTCGAACATGAGCCGACGCACTTTCACCCGCCATTTCTACGAGGGCACGGGGATGACGTTCGTGTCCTGGCGCCAACAGGTATGCCTGCTGGAAGCAACCGCGCGGCTAAGCCACGGCGCATCCATCACCGATGTTGCGTTCGAGTTGGGTTTCAGCAGTTCCAGCGCGTTCACCTCGGTGTTCCGGCGCAACCTGGGAGATTCGCCCGCGCGCTACCTGGCCAAATCCAAGGCTGCGGCTCAGTTCTGAGCCTTTGCAGCGGCCACGCCGGTCAGGATTCACCGTGCTAAGGCCTTCCCTTTGTTATTATCGCCCTCCCTCGTCACCAGGAGTCACCGGCCCATGCAGCACCAGTGGGATGAAATGCACCGCACCCGCAAGCCCACCTTCGTATTGTGCGGCGAGCCTCAGGGTGATGTGCTCAATCTCTATGTTCACGGTTACTCGGCGTTCTTCAACCGGCAACAACTGGGCAATTTCAAGGCGCAGCTCGCGGGTATCGAAGAGTCGACCAACCTGATGTTGTTCTGGCCTGCGGGGCACTTCCTGGAAAACCTGTTTGCGCCGTTCAAGGATGTGATTACCGCGATGCTGGGTGGTGGCAGCATGGGAGCCGCGACCGTAGGCGTCGGCAAGGCGATTGCCTATTTTCTCGACCACTACAAAAGCGTCGAGGCGCGGGTGGACGAAGTCGCCAGGAGCTTGCTGCCGGAGCTGGTCAGCTACCTGCACGGCGAGTCGCTGGAGGTGCGGCGTATCAACCTGATCGGTCATTCCCTGGGTGCGCGGATTCTGGTCAAGAGCCTGCTGGCCAGCCCGGACACCGCGCGGGAACTGCCGTTGGACAACCTGCTGTTGATGGGCGGGGCGATCTGTACGTCCAGTCCCTGGGATGAGGTGTGCGCGCTGCTCAAGGGGCGCGTGATCAACTGTCATTCCAGCAAGGACTGGGCCCTGGCCATGAAGCCGGATACCGAGCGTTGTATCGGCCGGTATGCGATCCCGGTGACGCCGGCGCTCAAGGCCAAGGTCACCAATGTGCACCTGGCTACCTTCGATCACGCCGCCTACTGGCCGCAGTTGCAAACCGTGGTGCAGTACACCGACCTGTTGCATGAGCGGCGCGGCCTGATCCGCTCCGACCAGCGCAGCAGCGAAGTACGCTTTGCCGAAGAGGACACCGACCTATTCGCGGCCCTGGTGCAGGCGCGGCCGGAGGAGCTCAAGTTCCTCGCCGAATTGATGGCGCAAAAGCGCAGCGCATCGATTGACGCCACGGTACGCGAGCCGCTCAAACTGGCCATCGAGTTGCAGCGCATGGGCGGCGACAGCTTTATGAACCTGGCCCGTGGTCATGGCGTGAGCTATCGGCAGATTGCCGAAGAGGTGGCGCAGCGGCTGGGGATCAAGTTTGCCGAGCCCTTAGGAACCGTGGCGCTGGTGGACATTGAAGCGCAGGTCGCAGAAAAACTGGTCGAGCAGTACAAGGACAAACTCAGCAACGCCGACCGCCAGGTATTCGACGCTGAGCTCAAGGCCGCCGCACAAAAAGAGCAGGGACTGTTCACTCGTTTCGATGTCGGCCGCTCGGCCACTACGGCGTTGAGCGGCACGGCGCTGGCCGGGTTGACCGGGTTTATCCTGCGCCGTGGTGCGGCCACGGCGATCCCCGTGGTAGGCCAGGCGTTGGCGGCGGCGATGCTGTTGGTGAGCGGCGTGCGTGCATTTTCCGGCCCGGCGTATTCGATCACCACCCTGGCGGTGCTGGTGATCGGAGTGATTCGCCAGCGTATGGAGCGTGAAGCGCTGAACCAGGAGATGGACCTGGTGGTTCAGGTGGTGGACGCGTTTGACCTGCCTCGGGAGACGGTGATGCGCACGGTTGCGTCCGACTGATAAGCTGAACCCCTGTCGAGTGTGTTTGCCTGGGATACCGCGTGAAATTCAGCCTGCCGAAAATTGCTACTGCGCCATTCTGCCCGCCGGAAGTGGCGGGTTCCGTCGTCGTTGACCCAAAGGCGTCGTTCTTCAAACGCATCCTGATGTTTGCCGGCCCCGGTCTGCTGATCTCCATCGGCTACATGGACCCCGGCAACTGGGCCACGGCCATCGAAGCCGGGTCGCGCTATGGCTATAGCCTGTTGTTCGTGGTGCTGCTGGCCAGTCTCGCGGGGATGGCGGTGCAGTGCCTGTGCTCGCGGTTGGGTATCGCTACCGGCAAGGACCTGGCGCAACTGTGTCGTGAGCGCTATAGCAAGCGCTCCGCACGCACCCAGTGGGTGCTGGCGGAAATCTCCATCATCGCCACCGACCTCGCCGAAGTGCTCGGCTGCGCCCTGGCCTTTCACCTGCTGCTGGGCGTTTCCCTGACCACCGGCATTGTCATCACCGCCTTCGATACGCTGTTGGTCCTGGCCCTGCAAAACCGGGGTTTCCGCCGCCTGGAAGCGATCATGCTGGCGCTGGTGGCGACCATCGGCGTGTGTTTCTTTATCGAACTGGTACTGATCAAACCTTATTGGCCGGATGTGTTCAGTGGCTTCACCCCATCACTGTCGGCCATCAGCGATGCCGCGCCGTTGTACCTGGCCATCGGTATTCTCGGCGCCACGGTGATGCCCCATAACCTCTACCTGCACAGCTCTATCGTGCAAACCCGGCTGATCGGCAAAGACCTCGCCAGCAAACAGGATGCGGTCAAGCTGGCCCGGATCGACACCATCGGCTCCCTGGCCCTGGCGCTGCTGGTCAACGCCGCCATCCTGATACTCGCCGCTGCCGCGTTCCACAAGAGCGGTCACACCGACGTGGTGGAGATCCAGGACGCCTATCACTTGCTTGACCCTCTGGTGGGCGGCGCCTTTGCCAGCATCCTGTTCGGCATCGCCTTGCTGGCGTCCGGGCAAAGCTCGACCTTTACCGGCACCATCGCCGGGCAAGTGATCATGGAGGGTTACCTCAACCTGCGCATTCCCTGCTGGCAACGCCGCCTGATCACCCGTGGGCTGGCGCTGATCCCCGCGTTTCTAGGGGTGTGGCTGATGGGCGACGAAGCCATTAGCAAGCTGTTGATCCTCAGCCAGGTGGTGCTTAGCCTGCAGTTGCCGTTTGCGCTGTACCCGTTGATCCGCATGACCGGCGATCAGCAATTGATGGGGCCGTTCGTCAATCGCCTGCACACCAAGGTGCTGGCGTGGTTTCTGTTTGCGCTGATCAGTGGGGCGAATGCGTGGTTGATTGGGCAGTGGGTGTTCTGAGTATTCCTCAGCCGCTCATCGATCCCAATACGGCACCGTCCCAAAACACTCCACAAAATAATCAATCACCGTGCGCACTTTCAGCGACAAGCGCCGGCTGCCCGGCCACAACGCCGCGATCTGCTGGGGCTCGAGCGTGGTCGCTACTTCGTATTCTGTCAGCACCGCCTGCAAGGTGCCGGCGCGCAAGCCTTCGCCGATCAACCAGGATGGAAACACCACCAGTCCCAGGCCTTGTTCGGCGGCGTGGGTGAGGGTGTCGGCGTGGTTGCCGGTGATCGGGCCCTTGACGCTGTAGGGCGTCCAGTCGCCCTGGCCCTTGCGGAAGAACCAGCGTTGCTGGCCAGTGATGCCTTTGTAGGCCAGGCACTGGTGCTGGAGCAGTTCCTGCGGGTGCTGGGGCGTGCCATGCCGGGCCAGGTAGGCGGGACTGGCGGCAAGGCGAAAGCGCTGGGGCGCGAAGATGCGCGCCTGCATGCTGGAATCGTTAAGCACGCCGATACGAAACAGCAGGTCGGTGCCGTCTTGCAGCGGGTCGACGAAGGTGTCGGTTTGCTGGATATCCAGTTGCAGCTTCGGGTAGCGCCGGCACAACTCACCCAGCCACGGAGACAGGTGACGTTGGCCGAACACCATCGGCGCGTTGATGCGCACCAGCCCGCTGGGTTCGCTTTCCTGTTCCTGCAGGGCCTGGCCGGCCGCTTCCAGTTGTTCGAGCATCACGCGCGCATGCCGCCCCAGCAGGCGCCCGGCCTCGGTGGGGCTCACCGCGCGGGTGTGGCGATAGAGCAACTGTTGCCCGAGGGCCTGTTCCATCAGTTGGATCTGCCGGGAGATGGAGGAGGGTGCCAGGCCTTCGCGGCGGGCCACTTCAGAAAAACTGCCGTGATCCAGCACCGCGACGAACAGGCGCAGCGCCTTGAAACTCAATTCATTCAAACCCTGCATCGTGGCTCCAGGTTGTGCGTTTTGTGCAAAGGTGTTGTCCGCATGCTCCCATTTATTGCACAGCACGACCACCGGATAATGCGCGCCATCCAATCCTTTGTTGATGTGCAGGTGATGTATGCAAGCAAGTTCCATCGAGGCCGTGGCGCACGCCACGCCGAAGAAAAACCTTCTACGGCTGCTGTTGTTGCCGCTGGTGATCCTGGCCGGCATGGGCTTGTCGGTCGAGGCAGGATTGCTCGGGCCGCTGGGCGTGCAAGTGGGGCACCTGTGGGCAACCTTGAGCATCTTCGGTGTGGGCTCGGCGATTCTGTTTTTGCTGCTGCTGTTCAGCGGCCCGCAGAAGGGGCCGGCGCTGTCCGAGCTGCCGCGCTGGCAGTTGATCGGTGGGTTCCTGGGGCCGATGTACGTGGTGGTGCTGACCCTGGCCACGCCGCATATCGGCATCGCCATGACCATGATCGCGATTCTGTCGGGGCAGGTCGGCAAAAGCGTGCTGATCGACCATTTCGGCTGGTTTGGCACCGCGCGCAAACGTGTGAACGGCGAGCGCTGGATTGCACTGGCGTTGATTGTGGCGGCACTTGTTCTGATTGCACGAGGGTAAGACGATGAATCTGATTCTGTTATTGGTGCTGGTGATCGCGGCGGGTGCGGTGTTGAGTGTGCAGGCGGCAATCAATGGTCGCCTGGGCCAGTCGGTCGGTGTGTTGCGCAGCAGTCTGCTGACGTTCGCGGTGGGCGCACTGACCACCGCGCTGTTGATTTTCTTCTTCGAGCCGGCTCAGGCCCTCAGCTTACTGGACGTGCCCAAATGGCAGTTGACCGGCGCGTTGTTCGGCGTGGTGTACATGATGGTGATGGTCGGCGCGGTACCGGTAGTCGGTACGGCCGTCGCCACGGTGGCGGTGATCGTCGGCCAGTTGGGCATGGGCATGCTGATCGACAACTTCGGTTGGCTGGGTAACCCGGCGATCGAATTGTCGGGCAGCCGGATCGTAGCGATGGCCTGTCTGGCGATGGCGCTGGTGTTCATGTATCGCAGCAACACGCGCACCGACTGATGGTTTGAACCATCGCGGGCGGCTGGCAGTCACTGCTTAAGGTGCTGGCACTCGCCGCACCGGACGACCATGAAGAAGGAGTCTGAGCATGCCCGATCAAACGTGTGCCTGCCCACACTGCAAGTGTGTGCTGGGAGCTGATGCGGTAATGAAGGACGGCAAGGGCTATTGCTGCCAGGGCTGCGCCGAGCACCATGCCCATGGCGAGCCATGTGCGGCGGCGACCGGGTGCGAGTGCGCCAAGTCGGCCAAAGGCTGAACACCTCAAAGGGGAGCTGGTTTGCCAGCTCCCGCAGGGTTACTGGGTTTCCAGCTCCAGGCGCAAGCTATGGTCGGACAAGCGCTTGCGGTCTTTGACAATGCCGCTGGTCCGCCGACCTTCCAGCGCAAACACCAGCGTTTGCGCATCATGCAAATCATCCGGCAGTGGCTGGAACACCTTCAGCAGCATCCAGCCGGGTTTGTGCTGAAGGCTGACCTGACACTCGACATGCCTGGCCAGCGGGCCGAACAAGGTGTCGCGCGTGTAATCGATGCGCGCCTTGCCGTTGATTGAATCCATGGTTATCGCTCCTTGATCAAGCCTGGGCGCGCGCATCCGAGCGGCGCCATTGCACATTGGTAATGCCGTACTTCTCGGCCTGTTCCTGGCTGGTCTTCTTCACCTGCTCGCGGGCAAAACGGCCGATACGGCCCACACCCGCATCACAGCTTGCCCAATGCCAGGCTTCGGCGGCATCGAGCTTTTCCAGGCGAATAATGAATGACTTGGCTTCGCCATGGAGGGAGTAGTCGATCACAAACAGTTTTGCGTTATTCATTGGCCCATCAACCCTGGTGGTGTAAGCAAGTGATCGCCCCAGGCGGCAAAAATTCACTCGGATTGTCGGACGGCGGTCATTACCATGGCGGTTCACTCCTGATAGATGTGCACTCCATGGCCCTGGCTGCCCCCCCCGACCTCAGTGATCACGCCGTCCCCGTGCAGCCCTTGGCACGCACGTACCCGCGTGGTTTGTACGTGGAGCCCCATAGCCACGACTGGGGCCAATTGCTCTATGCCATGAGCGGCGTGATGTGGGTCGAGACCCCTCGGGAGGCCCTGGTGGTGCCGCCCCAGCGTGCGGTCTGGCTGCCGCCGGGCGTGGAGCACGGGATCCGCGTGGTGTCGGATCTGCAGATGCGCAATATCTACTTGCGACCGGCCCTGGCGGCGACATTGGACAGCCAGGTGCAGGTGATCGAAGTCGGCGGGCTGCTGCGCGAGTTGATCGTCACGCTGGTGGAGCAGGGCGACAGCGGTGACTCGGGCTATTACGACGCCTTGGTCGGCCTGGCCCTGCTGGAGTTGCAACGGGCGCGCCGCTCGCAGATCCGTATCGCCATGCCGGTGGAGGCCGATCGCCGGCTGATCAGCGCGTGCCAGGCAGTGATGGCGGCGCCGTCCCTGGAGATTCCTTTCGAGCAGCATGCTGAAGCGGCCGGTGCCAGCGTGCGCACCTTGGCGCGGCTGTTCCAGCACAGCCTGGGCGTGGGCTTTGCCGAATGGCGCCGCCAGGTGCAACTGGCGACGGCGGTGGCCGAGTTGATCCAGGGTCAGTCGGTCAGCGCTATCGCGCGTTCCCTGGGTTATTCGCCGAGCAGTTTCAGCGACATGTTCCGGCGTGAACTGGGGATGGCGCCTTCTCAGTACGTGAGTTGGCCGAAATCCTGAAGCGCTTGGCCGATGCTGCCGGGCTGGGCTTCCTACACTAAGCCCATCAACCCACCAGGCGCCGCCCCCATGAATTACATGATCTCCCTTGCCATTGGCCTCTTTGTCGGCGTGATCTACGGCGCGCTGGATTTCCGCTCGCCCGCACCGCCCGCCATTGCGCTGGTAGGGCTGATGGGCATGCTGCTCGGCGAAAAACTCTGGCCCATGGGGCGGCAGTTGCTCAGCGGTTGGTGGTCCTGATTCCTTTTCTCCCTTCGATGGATACTGGTCATGAAAGCACTGCAATTCTCCACCACTGGCGACCTCAGCGCCCTGAGCTTCGTCGACGTCGCCACGCCGGTGCCGGCCGCCGATCAAGTGCTGGTACAGATCAAGGCGGCGGGCCTCAACCCCAGCGACGTGAAGAACGTGCTCGGGCGTTTCCCCTACACCACCGTGCCGCGCATACCTGGCCGCGACTTTGCCGGTGTGGTCGTGCAAGGTCCGCAGGCGCTGGTGGGGCAGGAGGTCTGGGGCACCGGTCGCGACCTGGGCTTTTTTGCCGACGGGTCCCATGCCCAGTACCTCACCGTATCGGCCAGAGGCGTCGCGCACAAACCGACCCACCTGAGTTTTGCCCAGGCCGCCAGCCTGGGGGTGCCGTACACCACCGCCTGGGATGCGCTGGAGCGCAGTGGCGTGGGCAAGGGCACGCGGTTGCTGGTGATCGGCGCCAATGGTGCTGTGGGCAGTGCGGCATTGGCCTTGGCGAACATCCGGGGTGCCCAGGTGTTGGCGGCGGTGCGCAAGGCTGACCAGGTCGAGGTGTTGCAGGGGCAAGGATTCGACGCGATTGCGTTGGGCAAGCCCGAAGAGTTGGGCGCGCAGGTCAATGCGGTATTCAAGGGCGGCGCCGATGTGATCTTCGACACCACCGGCTTCTGGCTGCCGGCGGCCGTGGCAGGCCTGGCGCCGTTCGGTCGCATCGCGATTATCGCCGCGCCGGTGGACGGCCATGTACAACTGCCGGCCCTGGCCCTGTATCGCAAGGGCGGCTCGGTGGTGGGGATCAATTCATTGCTCTACAACTGTGAGCAGTGCGCGGTGATGCTGGAGCAGTTCGGGCGTTTCTTCGATGAGGGCCTGCTGCCGCTGCCGACCGGCCTGCGCGAAGTGGCGCTGGCCGATGGCGTGCAGTGCTACGAGGATGTGAATCAAGGCAGTGCGGACAAGATCATCTTGCTGCCTTGACACAGTTCGCGGCGCACTAGGCTTCTGGAACGCCTTTCTCCCATGCCGACCAGTTCTTGAGGATCGCCTGTACCAGCGGGTTACCCGTGCGGTACAGGTTTTCCAACGCGGGTACGAACCCACCCTGATCGGCGTATTTGAGCAGGTTGTCCACTTCGCTGTAGCCAGGGTACGGGCGGTCGAAGTCCGATCCGGCCCGTACGACGGCCAGGCGCTGGATGTCCACCAACCCTTCACGGCTGGCGCGCAGCAGGGCTTCGTAGGTGGAGTTGTCCTCCTGTTGGGTGGTGCAGTATTCGCCTTTGTTATCCGTGAGTAACTTGGTCCACACCTCGGCGCGTTCGCTCAGGCGCGTGCCGGAGAACCAGGTATTGCCCGCCAGCGTGTCGCAGCGGGTGACTTGCGGTGGCTGGTTGGCGGGAGCGGCGGGGTAGTGTTTGCGCCAGGCGGCGGACTCTTTGCTTTCCGTGAGTTCGACGTTGTGCGACAGCGCAAACGCCTTGGCCTGCAGCTTGGGGTTCAGCTCAAACACTTCGGTCTTGTAGTCCAGTGGTGGTTTTTCGTTGGGCCCCTTGGTGTTGATGCCGAGATAGCCGGTCGGCCAGTCCTTGGGGGCATCCCGCGAATCCAGCTCCCACTGGGTACCGAATTCCACCAGGTAGTGGGCCCAGGCGGCGGTGCCGATAGTGCCGTGTTTGGGGCTGATCCCGGCAATCCCGGCGATCAGGAAATAGCTCTGGCGCAGGTCGAACTTGGGCGACAACGCCAAGGCCAGGGTGGACGCGGCGGCGTTGGTCTGGCCCATGCCGGTCACCAGCAGGCACACGTCCTGGGTGTTGCAACGGATCACCGGGTATTCGGCGGACAGGCCGGGCACGCGCACTTCCTGCTTGAGTTCCAGGCGGTCGATCCAGGTTTGCGCCTCGGGAGCGAACATGGTGATCAGCATCACCTTGGGCTTGATGGGGGCAGCAGAGTCAGCCAACACCACGTGGGGCAACAGGGCCAGGCCGACGGCCAGCGAGAGACGGGTAAATGTATTCATCTAATACTCCTTGATCAGAATTGGTAGCCCACGCCGGCGTAATACCCCCAGCCGTCGGAGCGGGCGCGGAAGTTACCCTCGCCGAAGTTCAACTCACTGCCATCTTCCCAGTTGCCGCCGTTATGAAAATAACGACCGACCAGGGTAAAGCGCAGGTGGGTGAAGGAATACAGCAGCACGTTGGTCGCCACCAGGGCGTTGGCGGTGCGCGCCGGGTTGTCCTTGTGCAGGTCCGAGCCGAAATCGTAGTTGGTGAAGCCGATATAGGTCAGCGAGGCGCCGTTGTCGAACTTGCCGATGGGCACGATGTATTTCATCTGCGCGCGGTAGCCGTCCCAGGAATACTCATTGCTGGCGCCGTAGTTTTCCCACTGGTAACGCCCGTAGAAGTTCGCCGACAGGTTGACCCGCGAGTGGGTGTCGATGTCGGTGCCCAGGCCGCTGTACAGGGTGTTGGCACGGTTGGCTTTATTGCTGCCGTGGTCGTAGATCCAGTCGAACGCCACATACCATTCCTTGAACGGGCCGATGGCCAGGCTGCGTCCGGCCAGGTAATCGATGGAGATACGCGGCTCGTGCTCCATGAAGACCGGCGAGCCATGGTCCCACGCGCCTTTGTCGTTACTGTTACCGATGCCCAGGATCTTCGGCACGTCGATGTAGCCGTATAACTCGAAGGGCCCCTTGCGGCCGAAGTACTCGTATTCCAGGTACACATCATCCTGCGGCTTGGGGCCGAAGCTGATGTCTTTACTGCCGATCAGCGTCAGGTCCTGGTTGAACCATTCCGATAGATAGACGCCTTTTTTCGCCGGGCTGGCCTCAGGGCTCAGGGTTTCGCCCTGTGCTGAGTCATCGGCGGGTTTTTCCTGCGCCAAAATGGGTGCGCTGAGTACTCCCGTAACGGCGGCCAGTAGCAAGGAAACACCAAAGCAAACACGGGGCCTAGAGGTGGAGTGCATTGAAAGTCCCTATTCGTACGCGGTTTGAACCCGATTCATCGGGTGAAGGTGAACTTGGCTGCCAAGTTCGTACCGCAAACGTTTGCACAGGCTGTACCAACTTTGCTCAATGGCTTGAATGCCATGGAAAAAAGCTGAATTAGTCGACCTTTTGATCAGAAATGACTGGGTGTCATTTTTTCGATGGGGTTGAACAGGTGCATCGGCGTTTCGCGGCGGTATTCACTGGGGGTCTGGTGCATCTCGATCCGAAAGTGCCGGTTGAAGTTGGACAGGTTGGCGTAGCCCACTTCAAAACAGATATCCGCCACCGACATCTCGCTTTGCAGCAATAACCGACAGGCGCGTTGCACGCGGAATTTGCGCATCAGGTCGATAAACCCATGGCCGGTGTTGCGCTTGAAGAAGCGTGAGAAGCCCGGTTCGCTCATGTCCAACTGTTGGGCTATCACCGAGAGGCGCACGTCACCGGTGAGTTCGCTCATCAGGTAGTCGAACGCCTTGTTGATGCGCTCGGCGCTGCGGGCGTCCAGGGTCGGTGCGTAACAGGGACTGGCCAGGGCCTTTACCTGCTGCGCCGGGGCGTTTTTCAGGCAGTCGAGCAGTTGCAGGAACAGGATCAGCCGTTGCAGGCCATGGGCGCTGCCGATGGCCTCCATCAAGCTTGCAGCCTGCACGGCGGTGTCGCCGCTGAACTCCAGGCCACGTCGGGCGTGTTCGAACAGCGCGTGCAAGTCGCCAAGTTCCGGCAGGGTCTTGCGCAGGGCGAGGAGGGCAGCGCCGTCGAATTGCAGCACCACGTCGCGGCCGGCCAGGTGTTCACCGGGGGCCAGTTCGCCGATCCAGTCGTGGGGCAGGTCCGGGCCGATCAGCGCGACATGCCCGGCACCGAACGCACCGATATAGTCGCCCGCCACCAGCTTGCCGCTGCCCTGGCGGATCAGGTGGATTTCGAATTCAGGATGATGGTTCCAGCGCGCCAGATCGTAAGGGTAGTCGTGTTCGAACCAACGAAAGCAGTGCTGCGGCTCGGGCAGGATCACCTCAAGCTCGGCGGGGCGGTGTTCGAACAGCGTGGCGCGACTGACGGGCATGCTGATGCCTCTTCTATGGGTGCAATCGCCTCAAAATACGCGGGTTGGCAATCCTTGCGCTACCCCCGGTTTCGCCCGGCACTGATACTTTTTTGCTCCTGAACCAGCGGTTAAAAAAGTATCAGCCGCGCATTCGCCATGCGTTTGTGAGGGCTGGGCCCAAGCTGCTGTAATCGGCCCTCAACAACAAAAACAACAGGTGGAAACCGCTATGTCCAAGATTCCGCAAGCGTTGTTCCTGCTTTCCGGCCTGGCCTTGGCTATGCCCAGCCAGGCAGCCGACACCGTGACCATCGCTACCGTCAACAACAGTGACATGATCCGCATGCAACGTCTCTCCAAGGTGTTCGAGCAGCAGCACCCGGACATCCAGCTCAAGTGGGTGGTGCTGGAAGAAAACGTGCTGCGCCAGCGCCTCACCACCGATATCGCCACCCAGGGCGGCCAGTTCGACGTGCTCACCATCGGCACCTACGAAACCCCGCTGTGGGGCGCCAAGCACTGGCTGGAACCGCTGACCTCACTACCCGCCGATTACGATGCTGACGATATCTTCCCCTCGGTGCGCCAGGGCCTGTCGGTCAACGACACCTTGTATGCCTTGCCGTTCTACGTGGAAAGCACCGTCACCTACTACCGCACCGACCTGTTCAAGCAGGCCGGCCTGAGCATGCCCACGCACCCGACCTGGACCCAGCTCGGTGAGTTCGCCGCCAAGCTCACGGACAAGAACAACGGCCAATACGGCATGTGCCTGCGCGGCAAGGCCGGTTGGGGCGAGAACATCGCGCTGCTGAGCACCATGGCCAACGCCTTCGGTGCGCGTTGGTTCGATGAACAATGGAAGCCGCAATTGACCAGCCCCGAATGGACCGCCGCCGCCAACTTCTACGTCAACACCCTCAAGCAATACGGCCCGCCGGGCGTATCCAGCAACGGCTTCAACGAGACCCTGGCGCTGTTCAACAGCGGCAAGTGCGCGATCTGGGTCGATGCCAGCGTCGCCGGCTCCTTCACCACCGACAATAGCCAGAGCAAAGTCGCCGACAGCGTAGGCTTCGCCGCGGCCCCCACCGAAGTCACCGACAAAGGCTCCTCCTGGCTGTACGCCTGGTCGCTGGCCATCCCGGCCACCTCCCAGCACAAGGACGCCGCCAAGGCCTTTATCGCCTGGGCCACGTCCAAGGACTACATCCAGCTGGTCGCCGATAAAGAAGGCATCACCAACGTACCGCCTGGCACCCGCCAGTCCACCTACAACGCGGCGTACCTCAAGGCCGCACCGTTTGCCCAGGTGACCCTGGAGATGATGAAACACGCCGACCCTGCGCACCCGTCGGCCAAGCCTGTGCCGTACGTGGGCATCCAGTACGTGACCATCCCGGAGTTCCAGGCCATCGGCACGTCCGTCGGCAAGCTGTTCTCGGCGGCGCTGACGGGGGGCATGTCGGTTGAGCAGGCGTTACTCCAGGCGCAGTCCACCACCGAGCGCGAAATGAAACGCGCCGGCTATCCCAAATAATGTTCAAAGGACACCTGCCTTATGAAACGACTCGAAGGTAAGAGCGCGCTGATCACCGGATCGGCGCGCGGGATTGGCCGCGCGTTTGCCCAGGCCTATATCCATGAAGGCGCGACCGTCGCCATCGCCGACATCAACCTGCAGCGGGCCCAGGCCACCGCTGCCGAGCTTGGCCCACAGGCCTACGCGGTCGCGATGGACGTCACCGACCAGGCCTCCATCGACAACGCAATTGCCGCCGTGGTCGCCCAGGCCGGCAAGCTCGACATCCTGGTCAACAATGCGGCGCTGTTCGACCTGGCACCCATCGTCGACATCACCCGCGACAGCTTTGATCGGCTGTTCTCGATCAATGTCGCCGGCACGCTGTTCACCCTGCAAGCCGCCGCCCGGCAGATGATCAGCCAGGGCCACGGCGGCAAGATCATCAACATGGCCAGCCAGGCCGGGCGGCGTGGCGAAGCGTTGGTGGCGATCTACTGCGCGACCAAGGCGGCAGTGATCAGCCTCACGCAATCGGCGGGGCTCAACCTGATCAAGCAAGGGATCAACGTCAACGCCATCGCCCCCGGCGTGGTGGATGGAGAGCATTGGGACGGGGTAGATGCGCTGTTCGCCAAGCATGAAGGGCTGGCGCCTGGCGAGAAGAAGCGGCGGGTGGGGGCAGAGGTGCCGTTTGGGCGGATGGGTACGGCTGAAGACCTCACCGGAATGGCAATCTTCCTGGCGTCGAAGGAGGCGGATTATGTGGTGGCGCAAACCTATAACGTGGATGGCGGCAACTGGATGAGCTAAAGCCATCCCCCAATCAAAACTGTGGGAGGGGGCTTGCTCCCGATAGCAGTGTGACAGTCAGCAAATAAAGTGACTGATCCACCGCTATCGGGAGCAAGCCCCCTCCCACATTTGAACGTCATCGTTCTTGAAAAGGGTGCTTAGTCGGCAAAACTGCGATCAAAGAAGTACACCGCCCCAGGCTTCAAGTTCTCCACCGTCGCCTGGGGCCTGCCGCCCTCGCCATGCTTCTTGCGCCCCGTCTCGCGCAAATATCCCGCCTCCGTCAGCTTCAACAAGCGCTGGCGAATACTGGTCTTGAGCACCGGGCGCGCCAGCACCAGGGAAAAGATCGTGGTCGCTTCCGGCGCGCTGAACTCATTGCCCAGGAACATCAGCGGCAAGCTGCTGTACAGCGACTTGGAGAACAACCGCTCCTGCACGGCCGCGACGATGCTGTTGTGATCGAACGGCAACTTGATGCTGCCGTCCGCTACCGCCTTCAACCCAAACCAGCCTTGATGCTCCCCCAACTGCACCTCATCCGCGACGATCGCCAAGTAGTACGTTGATGACGACCAGCAACGCGGATCGCGAAACGCATCGCCCACCGTGCCCACTTGCTCGCTCCAGGCCAGCTCCAGACCGACCTTGTCACTGACGCGCAAGCGTTCCACCGCATCCTGGAGGCTCAGATCTTGCACGCCGCCATTCACCACCACGCCCGGCAGCGCCCAATGCCCGGCGAAGGGCTCGGCTTCGCGTTTGTTCAGCAGCAGTTTGAGTTCTCCGGCAGCGCGGCAGTAGCACAGCACGCACAGGTCGACGGTATGGAGGTAGGGGCTAAGGGGCATGTGACGTCCTTCTGAACAGCGGTGGGGCACAGTCTAACGGATCGAACAGATATGTCATGTACCTGCGTCAGGATAGATAAATAAGTGTTTCTTGCAATGAAAGTACATGACGTGTACTTTTATTTCCAGGCCACAGGAGAACCGCCATGACCCTTGCGAAAACTGCCCTTGCTTCATTCGACGTCGATGCCCAGAAGAGCTTCACGCCGCTGTGTCCCAACGAGTTGCCGGTGGCCGGCGGTGACCAGATCGGTGCCGAACTCAATTACATGGCCAGCCTCGCCGGCCACCGTGTCGGCAGCAAGGACGCCCACACCCCGCACGCACCTTGGGTGGTCACGCAACACAGCGAGATGCTCAAGCCCACCGGCCTGGTCCACGCCGACGTGACCTGGGTCAGCCACTGCGTGCCGGGCACCGAGGGCTTCACTCTGCTCGACGAACTGCCCACCCCCTATGACTACGACTACTTCATCTGGAAGGGCGTCGAACCCGACCTGCACCCCTATGGCGCCTGCTACCACGACCTGCACGACAAACTCTCCACCGGCGTGATCGAGTACCTCAAGGCCCAGGGCGTCAGCCGCGTGATCGTCGGCGGCCTGGCTCTGGACTACTGCGTCAAGACCACCGCCTTGCAACTGCTCAAGGCCGGCCTGGAGGTGGTCCTGCACCTGCCGGCGTGCCGTGGAATCAGCGAGGAGGGCGGCGTACAGGCCGTCAATGAGTTGCTCAAGGCCGGTGCTGTCATCAGCAGCACCCGCGAAGAACTGGCCGCGATGGCCACGCGTTAAGGAGATACACCATGGAAAGTGCCTACGACTACGAAGCCCCGGTGATCCAGGGCTTGCTCGACACCGACTACTACACCTTCACCATGATGCAGGCGGTGTTGCACCAGCACCCGAATGTCGATGTGGAATACAACTTCATCGTGCGTGCCAAGGAAAAACTCGGCCACCTGATCCCCGAGTTGCGCGCCGAGCTTGAAAAAATGGCCGGCCTGCAGATGCGCGAGGGCGAGCTGCGCTTTCTGTTCAACCCGCGCTTTCGCGAATACCTGACCCCCGACTACGAACGCTTCCTCGGTCTGTTCCGCTTCAACCTGCGCTATATCCACGTCAGTGAGGTGGACGGCCAACTCAACATCCGCGTCATCGGCCCGATGCTGCACTGCATCATGTTCGAGCAACCGGTACTGGCGCTGGTCAGCGAGCTGCGCAACCGCGCCAAATACCCCGACGTGACCCTGGAAGATGTCACCCGCAAGCTCTACCAGAAGTTCGACTGGCTGGAAAAAAACCTCAGCCGAGACGAGTTGGCCGACCTGCGTGTCTCTGACTTCTCCACGCGCCGGCGCCTGTCGTTCAAGGCCCAGCGCGAAGTGGTGGACATCATGCGTCGCGACTTCCCCGGCCAGTTCGTCGGCACCAGCAATGCGCACCTGGCCTATGAATTCGACTTGCCGCTGATCGGCACCATGGCTCACCAGTGGATGATGGTGCACCAGCAACTGGGGCGGTTGCGTGAAAGCCAGAACGCCGGCCTGGAAAACTGGGTGCGTGAATACCGTGGCCGGCTGGGCGTTGCCTTGACTGACACCATCAGCACCGATTTTTTCCTCAAGGATTTCGACCTGTACTTCGCCAAGCTCTACGACGGCCTGCGCCAGGACTCCGGTGATCCCATCGCCTGGGCCGACAAGGTGCTGGCCCGCTACAAACAGCTGGGTATCGACCCGATGACCAAGGACCTGATGTTCTCCGACGGCCTGAACTTCGAAAAATGCCTGCCGATCCTGCGGCACATCCGTGGCAAGGCCAAGTTCGGTTTCGGCATGGGCACCAGCCTGGCCTGTGACGTGGACGGCGTTGAGCCGCTGAGCATCGTCATGAAGCTGGTGCGGGTGCACGGCGAACCGGTGGTGAAGTTCTCCGATGACCCGGTGAAGAACGTCTGCGAAGACGCCTCGTTTTTGCAGTACGCAGCGAAGGTATTCAATGTCGGCAACGTGGAGGTGTGACATGCAAGAACGTATCGCGCAGGAACTGAATATCAACCGTGCGCTGGGTAAAGGTGGCGAGCCTCGGGAAATCCAACGGCGCATCGACTTCATCACGCACACCTTGCGTCATTCCGGCTGCAAGGCCCTGGTCCTGGGCATCAGCGGCGGCGTCGATTCCCTCACTGCCGGGCGCCTATGCCAACTGGCGGTGGAGCAACTGCGGGCCGAGGACTACGCCGCGCGCTTTATCGCCATGCGCCTGCCCTACAAGACCCAAGCCGATGAGCGCGACGCCCAGGCCTCGCTGGATTTCATCACCCCGGACCATATCGACACCCTGAACATCGCCGCCAGCGTCGACGGCCTGATGGCCAGCCTCAGCGCTTCCGAGGCCAGCGCCGCCCAGGTCGACTTCATCAAAGGCAATGTCAAGGCCCGCACCCGCATGATCGCCCAGTACGCGGTGGCCAACCTGCACAACGGCCTGGTCGTCGGTACCGACCATGGCGCCGAAGCGCTGATGGGGTTCTTCACCAAATTCGGCGACGGCGCCTGCGACCTGGCCCCGCTGGCCGGCCTGACCAAGACCCAGGTGCGCCTGCTCGCCAGTGCCCTTGGGGCCCCGACGAACCTGGTTCACAAGCAGCCCACTGCCGACTTGGAAGAACTCGCACCGGGCAAGCTGGATGAACAGGCCTATGGCTGCACGTACGAAGAGATCGATGCGTACCTGATGGGCGAGCCGGTGAGTGAGCGGGTGAGGGCGATTGTCGAGGGGGCGTACAGCAAGACAGCGCACAAGCGGGCGCTGCCTGTCGTGCCTACACCTTGATATTTTCGCGAATGTTCCAGCCGAACCTGATTGGCCCGCCATCTTTTCCACCATCGGCTTTCTGCGGCTGGTAACTGACTTCAACCTTGGCGAAGTTAAGGCTGATTTCCTCCGTGAGTACGTCATTGGTTGCCGCTGCACGCGTGTCGTAAGTGGCAACCATGACTTCCTTCAACGTGATCAGCAGATACTCCACGCTGCTGTCGCCGCCAGCCTTGCGCACCACGATACGGGCTTCGGGGTAATGCTTGCCGGTTGCGCAGGCCATCATCAGGTTTGGCGTGGATTTATCCAGGGTCTTCTCAATCGCGATATTCGCCATATTGACCTTGCCGGCCCCGCCACCCGTGCCGCTGTGCATGGAGCCGGATTGGGACAGGCTCCAGCCCCAGCGGGTTATATCGATTTCATCACGATGTGCCTGGTCCCTGGACTCGCCCTTGATGTCTCCCAGCTTCAAAAACATATCGGTTGCCATGTTCGCTCCTTGTTTGATCGTTCGCCGGTAGTGGCGCGGGGCGTACTTTTCCTATTCCCAGGATTGACTACAAGACGCTGAGGCCAGATCGGGAAGTGGCTGTCTTAAAAAAGGAAACCTTCCTACATTCCTCACGGATATTGATTCTTTACGCTCTGCGCTCTTGTGGGTTCAGGAGTAAAGGAATGGCTACCAGCGTATTGAAGGACGGTTTCCCTAAGGCTCACCTCACCACCCGTGAGCGGGTAGAAAGCAGCATTGATCTGCGTCGACTGTTTGCTGTGATCGACGCTGATCCTGCGATTGCCGGGGCAGGGGTGGTTTACCTCGACGCCCAGTTGTGGCCGGTGACGTTGCGTGAGTTTCAGCCGATTTGCAGTGTGTTGCCCAAACGCGTGATCTTGCGGGAGATGCCGAGTTCGATGGCGCGCTTGGATTTTGTGCGGCGGTTGGAGCATGAGCCGGTGGAATCGCAACTCGTGTTTGAGGCGCTCGGGATGGGGCTTGCATGCGGCAGTGCGATTTTAGGTTGGCTTGTGGCAGTCAGTGGTACCGCTGCAATCCCATTTACTGGCGGTATCAGCTCAGTAGTTGCAGTTGTTGGCTATACGTCTGCTACGGCCAGTTTCGTCCAATGCATTGTTGGCGGGTATCGTGTGTACAACGAATTGACCGATCCCTTGAAAAATCAAGCGCTGGACAGTGATCCTTGGTATCAACATGCAACCGCTGCTCTGGACGCTGTTGCGCTTGTGGGGGCCAGCACCTCCTTCCTAACGACTGTAAAGCTAGTCAGTTTGACGAAGGCAACCACCGGCAAAGGTTGGTACCCAGTACTCAAGGGGCTTACTCGACAGGAAAGAGCAAAATTGACGAAGGAGTTGTTGAGTATTCAACATCCGCAGTTGACTTCGAAAATGATCAAGTTGAAACAGCTGGCAGGTGATTTACCCAAGCGACTGACCTCTGCGAAGCTTCGCCATGCCACGGTTACTCAGATCAAGGATGTCGTAGGCGCTTCAATGACTGTGGGAGGTAGCATTGTAAATGGCAATTTTCGAACGATTGCCGTGGGGTTATATGAGGCGTTTGAAGAATGATATTTCTGATGACTTATAAGGAACTCCTGCGTTATTTGAAACGCTATTTTCCTGTATCTATGGGGGCACTTTTTGCTCAAGGTTTTACGATCGCCATCGGTATACCGCTGATGATTGGCAGTTACTTTGAAGTGCTACCCGCCGGTGAGAACCTCAGGTATTCCTATTTTTCGGTACTCGGTGCGTCTTTTCTTATCGCCCACTGCAACTTCATGGTTGTCCGTGGCTATCCAGGATGGATATGGGTCCCAGTTATCTTGATGTTCTTGTGCTTGGTTGGTGTTCTACCCACCATCGCCTATCGTCCTCATAAAGTTTTCTATGTGTCAGGCATTCTGTTTCCATTGCTTGCCCTACTACTGCTCAACAGCAAACTGCACCGCGAAGCCCGCAATGAGTGGGTAAAACTGCGCGAAAAACGCCAGCGCATCGGCAGAATAATCCGCACCCAGCGCCAACGATTCCGGCGCTAGGCGCGGTTATAAGGCTATACGGCTCAATCGACCGACTCACCGCGCCTTCCTTGGGCTGTGCATATTCCATCGGCACGCCGAGCCGTTTCTGGGTGGCGACCTGAGTCGCGGTGATGCTGAAGATCCAATGCGGGCCTCGGAACCCGCGCCTGATGGCGATCCGTAGATCATGCAAAGCACAGGAAGATCGGATCCAATTACGGTATAACCCTCGGACGCTTTAGTTCTCCGAGGCCCCGTTTTTCATGCAAAGCCCTTTGCAACGACCGCTGTGGCAGGTCTACCTGATCTTTCTGGCACCGATGGTGCTGTCCAATTTCCTGCAGAGCTTTTCCGGCACGCTCAACGGTATTTACGTCGGGCAACTGCTCGGCACCCAGGCACTGGCGGCTGTGTCGGGGATGTTCCCCATTGTGTTTTTCTTTATTGCCCTGGTGATCGGCCTGGGGGCGGGCGCTTCGGTGT
Source organism: Pseudomonas sp. MIACH (assembly GCF_001269925.1). Lineage (GTDB taxonomy): Bacteria > Pseudomonadota > Gammaproteobacteria > Pseudomonadales > Pseudomonadaceae > Aquipseudomonas. The sequence continues at coordinate 13,508 of NZ_LHVO01000069.1, read as the reverse complement.
TGATCGGCCAGGCCTGGGGGGCGCAGGAAACCGCGATGGTCAAGGCGATTACCGGTGCCACCCTGACCCTCGGCGCATTGGTGGGCTTGCTTGCGGCGGTGCTTGGCAGTCTGTTTGCGCGCCCCGCGTTGCAGGCATTGGGCACGCCCGCGGATGTGCTCGACGATGCCGTGGGCTATGCCCAAATGATGATGTTGATCATGCCGCTGCTGCTGGTGTTTATCCTCTACACCCAGCTGTTGCGCGGCGTCAGCGATACGATTTCGCCGCTGCTGGCGCTGATAGTGTCGACCCTGGTCGGCGTGCTGCTGACCCCGGCGCTGATTCGCGGCTGGATCGGCCTGCCGCCCATGGGCATCCAGAGCGCGGTGTACGCCGGCTTGGTGGGCAACGCTGCGGCGATGCTGTTTTTGATCCTGCGCCTGCGCCATAAAAACCATGTGATGGCGCCAGATCGCGAGTTGCTCGCGGCCTTGCGCCTGGATCGCGTGATTTTGGGAAAGGTCCTACGCATCGGCTTACCTACTGGCCTACAGATGGTGGTGCTGTCGCTGTCTGAACTGGTCATCCTCGCCCTGGTCAACGGTCACGGTTCCCAAGCCACGGCGGCGTATGGGGCAGTGACGCAGATCGTCAACTATGTGCAATTCCCGGCCCTGTCGATTGCCATCACCGCGTCGATCCTCGGCGCCCAGGCGATTGGCGCGGGGCGCCTGGAGCGTATCGGGCCGATCCTGCGCACGGGGTTGCTGATCAACACCTGCCTGACCGGTGGCCTGATCGTGCTGGGCTACGTGTTATCCCACTGGTTGCTCGGGCTGTTCATCACCGATGACGCCGCACGCGTGAATGCCGAGCACCTGCTGCACATCATGTTGTGGAGCATCCTCGTGTTCGGCTTCCAGGCCGTGATCGGCGGAATCATGCGCGCCAGCGGCGTGGTGCTGATGCCGGTGGCGATCTCGATCTTTTGCGTGCTGTGCGTGGAGCTGCCGATGGCGTACCTGCTGAATGCACACTTCGGCCTCGAAGGCGTCTGGATGGCATTCCCGGTGACGTACCTGGCGATGCTGGGCTTGCAGACCGCGTATTACCGGCTGGTGTGGCGGCATAAGCAGATCAAGCGGCTGGTGTGATAAAAGGATGCGCAATTTAAGGACAGAAGGCGTTTAAGTCATGGCAAACCCTTACGCCGAGTTGTTTCAAGTCCCCGGCGCCCGCGCCTTTGTATTGGCCGGCATGCTGGCGCGCATGCCGGTGTCCATGGCCGGTATTGGCCTGATCACCATGCTCTCCCAGGTGCACGGCGGCTATGGCCTGGCCGGATCGGTGGCGGCAGTGTTCGCCCTGGCCACGGCGTTTTGCGCGCCGCAGGTGTCACGCTTGGTGGACCGCTACAGCCAAGGCCGGGTGCTGCCGATTGCCGCCGTGATCGGCGGCGGGGCGCTGTTGCTGCTGTTGCTGTGCACGCGGTTGCAGGCACCGACTTGGACGCTGTTCCTGTTTGCTGCCCTGGCGGGCTGCATGCCGAATATGTCCGCCATGGTGCGGGCGCGCTGGACCGAGCTGTACCGGGGCCAGCCCAAGCTGCAAACCGCGTTTGCCCTGGAATCGGTGCTGGATGAGGTGTGCTTCATCATCGGCCCACCGATTTCGGTGGGCTTGAGCGTGGTGCTGTTCCCCGAAGCCGGGCCTCTGGTGGCCGCGCTGCTGCTGGCGGTTGGCGTGACCACGTTTGTGCTGCAACGCGCGACCGAACCCCCGGTGCACGAGCACCACGCTCACCATCGGGGCTGGCTGATCGCGTCACCGTCGGTACTGATCCTGATGATCCTGCTGCTGGCCATGGGCGTGATCGTCGGCGTGGTGGATGTGGTCAGCGTGGCCTTTGCCCAGCAGCAGGGCCAGCCGGCGGCGGCAAGCATCGTGCTCTCGGTGTACGCCATCGGTTCGTGCCTGGCGGGATTGGCCTTTGGCACCCTCAAGCTGAAGGCGTCGTTGCCCCGGCAGTTCCTGTTCTGCGGCGTGGCTACGGCGTTGACCACCTTGCCGTTGCTGCTGGTCACCAACATTCCGGGTTTGGCAGTGGCCATCTTTGTCTCCGGCTTGTTCTTCGCTCCGACCCTGATCGTGTCCATGGCCCTGGTGGAACGTATCGTCCCGTCGAGCCGCCTGACCGAAGGCATGACCTGGCTGATCACCGGCCTGAGCATCGGCGTGGCCATCGGCGCCGCCAGCTCCGGCTGGATGATCGATCACTTCGGGGCAGCCAGCGGGTTCTGGGTAGCGCTGGCGGCGGGGGCGGTGGTGATGGGCTCAGCGGTGCTGGGGTATCGGCGCTTGGACTGAGCGCCACACTGGCAATGAAACGTCGAAACGTCAGCCAGTCACGGGGCAGGAGTCCGCTCGGTGGTGTTGCAGGAATTCGTTCAGCGCCTGGCGCGTCAGGTCATTCAGGGTCACCTTTTTACGTGTCGCTTCAAGGGCGGCGGCAAGGTGAAGGTCGTGGCCGACCCGCACGTTGAAAGAGCCTTTGCACGGCTTCTCCGGTGTTTGCCCAAGGGCTTGGCAGGTAGTGAGGTAGTCGTCCACGGCTTCGCGAAATGCGGCGTCCAGTTCGGCGACGGTTTTGCCTTCGTAGCTCACCAGAGCCTTGATGAACAGGATCTTGCCGAACAGGCAGTTGTCTTCGAGGCTGGCTTCGATAGAGCCGATGTAGCCATTGTGTTTCAGTTGGTTGTTCACTGAATCAGTTCTCCTGATTTCAATTGTTCGATGATCTGGCGGCGAATGTAGTGTTTCAGTTCGTTGCCGGGATGAGGCTTGTGCAAGGTGATCATTGCACTCGGGTCGCCGATGTCGAACTTGACGCGGCTTCCGGCCCCCTCAATCTGTGTGTAGCCAAGACGACGCAGCAGCGTGACGAGCTCGGGCCAGGTAAATGCCATGTGCTCGTTGAGCAGTTTGGCGAGCAGCTTTTCATTTTTGGACACGGCGTTCCTTGCGTGTAACTAAATTTAGTTGCAGAAAGTGGTATTCGTCAATGCTAGCTAGGGTTCGTGTGTCTTTCCTGGGATTGATGTAACCCTTGATGACAGCTCGCTCTACGCCGCCCATCCCCCCGCTAATTTTTCCCTGTCCGGTTCGTTTTATAGGGACGACGTGCCTTTGTGCTTCCTGCCTATTGCTCCGGACTCCAACAAATGAATGCTGAAGACTCCTTGAAACTTGCTCGCCGGTTTATCGGGTTGCCCCTGGAAAAACGCCAGCTGTTCCTGCAGGCATTGCAGAAAGAAGGGGTGGATTTTTCGCGGTTTCCGATTCCGGCCGGCGTGGAGGCTGAGGACCGCCAGGCGCTGTCCTACGCGCAACAGCGCATGTGGTTTCTCTGGCAACTGGACCCGAACAGCGGCGCCTACAACCTGCCGGGCGCCGTGCGGCTCAAAGGCGCGCTGAACCTGGGCGCAATGGAGCAAGCGTTCGCCAGTCTGGTGGCCCGCCACGAAACCCTGCGCACGGTGTTCCAGCGCCAGGCCGATGAACGCTTGATGCAGGTCGCCGTACAGCCGTCGCTGGCCATTGAACAGCTTGATCTCACGGCGTTGGCCCCGGCCGAACGTGAACACGCCGTCAACGACGCGGCCACCCGCCAATCGCTGCTGCCGTTCGACCTGGAGCACGGCCCGCTGCTGCGTGTGCAACTGCTCAGGCTCGATGCCCAGGAACACGTGTTGCTGCTGACCCTGCACCATATCGTCTCCGATGGCTGGTCGATGAACGTGCTGATCGACGAGTTCATCCGTTTTTACGACGCCCACGAGCGCAACGAAGCGCCGCAACTGCCGGCGCTGCCGATCCAGTACAGCGACTACGCCTTGTGGCAGCGCCGCTGGCTGGAAGCGGGGGAGCAGGCTCGTCAATTGGCGTACTGGCAGGCGCGCCTGGGCGATGAGCACCCGGTGCTCGAGCTGCCCACCGACCACCCACGCCCGGCCATGCCCAGCTACCAGGGCACGCGCCACACCTTCGCGATTGAGCCAGCGCTGGCCGCGCAGTTGCGCACCTGCGCGCAACAGCACAACGTCACCCTGTTCATGCTGTTGCTCGGCGCGTTCAATGTGCTGCTGCATCGCTACACCGGTCAGGGCGATATCCGCGTCGGGGTGCCGATTGCCAACCGTAATCGCACCGAAGTCGAAGGGCTGATCGGCTTCTTCGTCAACACCCAAGTCTTGCGTACTGAGCTGAGCGGGCAAACCCAGGTTGCCGAGTTGCTGCAGGGCATCAAGGAGCATGCGCTCGGTGCCCAGGCCCATCAGGAATTGCCCTTCGAGCGCCTGGTGGAAGCCCTGAACGTCGAGCGCAGCCTCAGCCATACGCCGCTGTTCCAGGTGATGTACAACCATCAGCCGGTGGTGGCCGACATCGCCTCGGTCAGCACCGCCTCCGGCCTGGAGCTGGCCTTGGTGGAGTGGCAAGGCCGTACCACCCAGTTCGACCTGACCCTCGACACCTATGAAAAATCCGGCACCCTGCATGCCGCGCTGACCTACGCCAATGACCTGTTCGACGCGCCGTCCATCGCGCGCATGGCCCGGCACTGGATCCGCCTGTTGCAGGCCATGGTTGCCGATGGCGAGCAGCGCATTGGCGAACTGCCGATGCTGGCCGCCGATGAGCAGCAGGTGCTGGTGCACGCCTGGAACCAGACCGCGCAAACGTATCCGAGCGAGCGGGGCATTCATCACCTGATCGAAGACCAGGTACAGCGCACGCCGCACGCGCCGGCGCTGGTATTCGGTTCGACCACCCTGACCTATGCGCAACTCGACGCCCGGGCCAACCAGTTGGCCCATGCCTTGCGCGAGCAGGGGGTTGGCCCGGACGCGCTGGTGGGGATCTGCATCGAGCGTTCCGTCGAGATGGTCGTCGGCCTGCTGGCGATCCTCAAGGCCGGCGGCGCCTACGTCCCGCTCGACCCTGAATACCCCCAGGAACGCCTGGCCTACATGATCGAAGACAGCGGCATCCAGCTGCTGCTCAGCCAGCAGCGCCTGCTGGCTGAGCTGCCCGCCGCCGGTATCCGCGTGATTGCCCTGGACCAGCCTGCGCTGTGGCTCGACGGCTACAGCAGCGAATCGCCCGCCGTGGCGATCCACGCGCTGAACCTCGCCTACGTGATCTACACCTCTGGCTCCACCGGCAAGCCCAAGGGCGCCGGCAACAGCCATCGCGCATTGGTCAACCGCCTGTGCTGGATGCAACAGGCCTACGGCCTCGACGCCAGCGACGCAGTGCTGCAGAAAACCCCGTTCAGCTTTGACGTGTCGGTGTGGGAGTTCTTCTGGCCGCTGATGACCGGCGCCCGCCTGGTGGTCGCCGCGCCTGGCGAACACCGCGAGCCGGCGCGGCTGATCGAGACCATCGGCGAGCAAGGCATCACCACCTTGCACTTCGTGCCATCGATGCTCCAGGCGTTTATCCATGAGCCGGGCGTGCAGGTGTGCACAAGCCTCAAGCGTATCGTGTGCAGTGGCGAAGCCTTGCCCCTGGACGCGCAACTGCAAGTGTTCGCCAAGCTGCCCCAGGCCGGATTATTCAACCTCTACGGCCCGACCGAAGCGGCCATCGACGTGACCCACTGGACCTGCATCGACGAAGGCGCCGACAGCGTGCCCATCGGTCAACCCATCGCCAACCTCGGCACCTACGTGCTCGACGCGCAGCTCAATCCGGTGCCTGCCGGCGTGGCTGGCGAGTTGTGCCTGGGCGGCACCGGCCTGGCGCGCAGTTACCACCGTCGCCCGGCATTGACTGCCGAGCGCTTTGTGCCCAGCCCATTCGCCGACGGTGCGCGCCTGTACCGCACCGGCGACCGTGTGCGCCAGCGTGCCGACGGTGTGATCGAATACCTTGGTCGTCTCGACCACCAGGTCAAGCTGCGCGGACTGCGCATCGAACTGGGGGAAATCGAGGCGCGCCTGATGCAACACCCGTCGGTGCGCGAGGCGGTCGTGCTGGTGCAGGGCGGCAAGCACCTGGTGGCCTACCTGGTGCCGCAAGGCGAGGCGCCCACCGACCTCAAGGCCTGGCTGCTCGGCAGCTTGCCGGAATACATGGTGCCGACCCATATGGTGCCCCTGGCCAAGCTGCCGGTGACCGCCAACGGCAAGCTCGACCGCAAGGCCCTGCCACTGCCGGACGTCGCCGCGCAGCAGGCCTACACCGCGCCGGAAAACGCCGTGCAAAAAGCCCTGGCGGCGATCTGGAGCGATGTGCTCGGCGTCGAGCAGGTCGGCCTGGACGACAACTTTTTCGAACTGGGCGGCGATTCGATCATCTCCATCCAAGTGGTCAGCCGCGCGCGCCAGGCGGGGATTCGCCTCAGTCCGCGCGACCTGTTCCAGTACCAGAGCGTGCGCAGCCTGGCGTTGGTGGCAAGCTTCGAGCACACCAGCGTTATCGACCAAGGCCCTGCCAGCGGCGAAGTGATCCTGACCCCGGTGCAACAGGGCTTTTTCGCCCAGGCGATACCCGTGCGTCAGCATTGGAACCAATCGTTGCTGTTGACCCTGCGCGAGCTGTTGGAACCGGCACGCCTGGAAGCCGCGCTAACCCAGCTGATCAACCATCACGACGCCCTGCGCCTGCGTTTTGTGCAACGGGCCGAGGCTTGGCAGCAAGCCTATGCCGCGCCAGTCACCGAGTCGGGCCTGTGGCAAACCCACGCCAGCAGCGACGATGAGCTGGCGGCGCTGTGCGATGAAGCCCAGCGCAGCCTCGACCTGGCGCAAGGCCCGTTGTTGCGCGCCGCGTTGGTGAGCATGGCCGATGGCAGCCAGCGCCTGCTGTTGGTGATCCATCACCTGGTGGTCGATGGCGTGTCGTGGCGCATCGTCCTCGAAGACCTGCAACAGGCTTACCGCGCTGCCTCGCTGCCGGCTAAAACCAGCGCCTACCAGCGCTGGGCTGAGCAGTTGCAAGCCCATGCCTGCACGCTGGACGACCAGCTGCCGTACTGGCAGGCCCAGTCGGCCGACGCGGACTTGCCGTGCGACAACCCCCAGGGTGGCCTGCAAAACCGCTTGGGCAGCAAGCTCGAACTCCGCCTGGATGCCGAACACACCCGGCAATTGCTCCAGGACGCACCGGCGGCCTACCGCACCCAGGTCAACGACCTGTTGCTCACGGCCCTGGCGCGGGTGATCAGCCGTTGGAGCGGCCAGCCCGCCACATTGATCCAACTGGAAGGCCATGGTCGCGAAGACCTGTTCGACGACATCGACCTGACCCGCACCGTGGGCTGGTTCACCAGCCTGTTCCCGGTACGCCTGCACGCCGACGGCGAGCTGTCGGCGGCGATCAAGTCGGTCAAGGAGCAACTGCGCGCCATACCGCACAAAGGCATCGGCTACGGTCTGTTGCGCTACCTGGGTTCGCCCCAGGCCCGCGAAGCCTTGGCCGACCTGGCCGCGCCGCGCATTACCTTCAACTACCTGGGCCAGTTCGACCGTCAGTTCAACGAGTCGGCGCTGTTTGCGCCGGCTACTCAGGGCAGCGGCCAGGCCCAGGATGCGGACGCGCCGTTGGCCAACTGGCTGACCGTGGAAGGGCAGGTGTACGGCGGTGAGCTGTCCCTGCAATGGGGCTTCAGTCGCGAGATGTTCGAAGTGTCGACTGTGCAGCGCCTGGTGGATGACTATCGCCAGGAACTGTTGGCGCTGATTGCACATTGCAGCGATCCGCAACAGGGTGGCCTGACCCCGGCCGACGTGACCCTGGCGCAGTTGACCCAGGCACAACTGGACGACCTCGCGCTGCCCGCCCGCGACGTCCAGGACGTGTACCCGTTGTCGCCGATGCAGCAGGGCATGCTGTTCCATAGCCTCTATCAACAGGGTGAGGACGATGTCTACGTCAGCCAGTTACGCGCTGATGTGCAGGGCGTTGACGTCGATCAGTTCCAGCGCGCCTGGGCACAGGTGCTGGCGCGCCATGACATGCTGCGCACCGGGTTTGTCTGGCAGGACGACCAGGGCCAGGCCCTGCAGGTGGTGCATCGCCACGTCAGCCTGCCATTCGACACATTGGATTGGCGCGAGCAGCCAGACCTCGACACGGCACTCGACGGCCTGGCTGGCGAACACCAGCGCCAGGGTTTCGAATTGGCCCGTCCGCCACTGCTGCGGGTGGCGCTGGTGCGGGTCAGCGACGAGCGCTGGCACTTGATCTACACCAGCCATCACATCCTGATGGATGGCTGGAGCAACGCCCTGGTGCTCAACGAGGTGCTGCAAGCCTACAAAGGCCAGGCATTGCCGCCGGCCGGCGCAGCGTTCTGCGCGCATATTGCCTGGCTGCAACAGCAGGACCCGGCGCTGGGCGAAGCTTTCTGGCGCGAACGTCTGGCGCAGTTGGAAGAACCGACGCATCTGGCTCGCAGCGTGGCCAGGACCGCGCCCTCCAGCCGCGATGGCTATGGGCAGATGCGCTGGGAATTGGATCAAACCCAGACACGCGACCTGGCCACCTTCGCCCGTGCCCATCAAGTCACCCTCAATACGCTTGTGCAATCGGCGTGGTTGCTGCTGCTGCAGCGCTACACCGGCCAAGCCAGTGTCGCCTGCGGCGTCACCGTCTCGGGGCGCCCGGCGCAGTTGGCGAATGTCGAGCAACAAGTCGGCTTGTTCATCAACACCCTGCCACTGATCGCGGCGGTGAATCCATCGCAAAGCGTCGGCGACTGGGTGCGTAGCGTGCAGGCGTTGAACGTGGAAATGCGCGAGCACGAGCACACGCCGCTGTTCGATATCCAGCGCTGGGGCGGTTCGGCCGGCGAGGCACTGTTCGACACCCTGGTGGTGTTCGAAAACTTCCCGGTGGCCAAGAGCCTGGAGCAGTCGGGCGAGGGTGGCCTGCGCTTCAGTGGCGTCAGCCATCAGGAACGCACCAACTACCCGCTGACCCTCACCGTGCACGGCGGCCAACACTTGAGCCTGCACTTGGAATACCCACGCGCGGACTTCGATGATGAGGCCGTACGCCAGATTGGCGCGTACCTGCAGGGATTGCTGCAGCAGTTTGTCGCTGCGCCTGGGCAAGCGCTGGGCGCCGTGCCGTTGTTGCTGCCCGATGAACACCGGCGCGTGCTGCAGGAGTGGAACCCGCGTGATGTCGCACGGCCGGCCCAGGCCAGCGTTTTGCAGCGCTTCGAACAGCAGGCAGCGCTGTGCCCGCACAACATCGCGCTGATCCTCGATGAACAGCGCATGAGCTACGCCGAACTCAACCTGCGCGCGAACCGCCTGGCCCATCACCTGATCGAGCAGGGCGTCTGCGCCGACACCCTGGTGGGCGTCGCGGTGGACCGTTCCCTGGAGATGATCGTCGGCCTGCTGGCGGTGCTCAAGGCCGGTGGCGCCTATGTGCCGCTGGACCCGAAATACCCCGCCGAGCGCCTGCAATGCATGATTGAGGACAGCGGCCTGCAACTGCTGCTGACCCAGCAGGCGCTGCTGGAGCAACTGCCGCTCACCGACAACCTGGTGCGGGTCTGCCTGGAAGATCGCGCCGACTGGCTGGCCGACTACAGCGGGACAAACCCGGCGCCGCGGGCGCTGCCTGCCAACCTGGCCTACGTGATGTTCACTTCCGGCTCCACTGGCCGTCCGAAGGGCGTGGGCATCGACCAGGCATCCCTGGCGCGGCACGTGGAGGTCTTCACCGAGCTGTTCGCGTTGCAACCCCAGGATCGCGTGCTGCAATTTGGCACCTTCAACTTCGACGGTTTTGTCGAGCAGTTGTACCCGGCCCTGTGCTGCGGCGCGGCGGTGGTGGTGCGTGGCGGCGAGCTGTGGGACAGCGACACCTTCTACCGGCAATTGCGCGACCACGATATTTCCGTGGTCGACCTGACAACCGCCTACTGGCTGGCGCTGGTGCGTGATTTCGCCGAGCGTGGCCCGCGTGATTACGGGCGTTTGCGCCAGTTGCATATCGGCGGCGAAGCCATGCCGCCCGAAGGCCTGAGCGCCTGGCGTGAAGCGGGCCTGCAACACGTTCGCCTGCTCAACACCTACGGCCCCACCGAGGCCACAGTCACCGCCACCGCCCTGGACTGCGCCGCGTACGTCGACGGCCGTGAAGCGTTGCCGTCGATGATGCCGATCGGTCGCGTGCTGGACGGCCGCGCCATTTACCTGCTGGACGCCAACCTCAACCCGGTGCCGGTGGGTGTAGCGGGTGAACTGGTGATCGGCGGGCCGCTGTTGGCGCGGGGGTATTTCAATCGCCCTGAGCTGACCGCTGAGCGCTTCGTGCCTGACCCGTTCTGCACCGACGGCGCTGGCCGCCTGTACCGCACGGGTGACCTGGCGCGCTATCGCGCCGACGGCATGATCGAGTACGTGGGGCGCATCGACCATCAGGTCAAAGTCCGCGGTTTCCGCATCGAACTGGGCGAAATCGAAGCACGCCTGCTGGCCCAGGCCAGTGTGCGCGAGGCGTTGGTGATCGCGGCCGACAACCAACTGGTCGGCTACATCGTCGCCAACCGGGCGCTGTCCGAAGCGCAACAAACCGAATTGCGCACCCAGCTCAAGGCCACGCTGCGCGAGGAACTGCCGGACTACATGGTGCCGGCGCACCTGCTGCTGTTGGACCGCCTGCCACTGAGCCCCAACGGCAAGCTGGACCGTGCCGCACTGCCTAAGCCCGATGCTCGCCAGTCCCTGGTTGACTGGATCGCACCGGTTACTGCGGTGGAGCAACAGGTCGCGGGCATCTGGGCCCAGGTGCTGGGCGCCGAGCGGGTCGGACTCAACGATCACTTCTTCGAAATGGGCGGGCATTCGTTGCTCGCCACGCAAATGGTGTCCCGCGTACGGCATGGCCTGGGGGTTGAAGTCAGCCTCAAGGTGCTGTTCGAGCAGCCACTGTTGGCGGATTTTGTCCGGGCGCTGGGCACCGAGCGTGATGCGACGCCGGCGCTGGTGAAAGCCAAGCGTGACCAGCCGTTGTTGCTGTCTTACGCCCAGGAGCGTCAGTGGTTCCTCTGGCAGTTGGACCCGCATAGCGCGGCCTACCACGTGCCGAGTGCATTGCGCCTGAAAGGCGCCCTGGACAAACCTTCATTGCAGCGCGCCTTCGACACGCTGGTGGCACGCCACGAAAGCCTGCGCGCACATCTGCAACAGGATGGCGAGCGCGCCGTGCAGGTGATCAACCCACAAGGGCACATCGAGATCGCCTCGCTTGATACCCACGAGGGCGGTTTGCAGGCGCTGATCGAAACCCTGATCACCCAGCCGTTTGATTTGCGCCAGGGGCCGCTGATGCGCGTCAGCCTGTTGCGGCTGGCCGAGGATGAACACGTACTGGTGCTGGTGCAGCATCACATCATTTCCGATGGCTGGTCGATGCAGGTGATGGTCGACGAACTGGTCCAGCTCTACGCGGCCTACAGCCAGGGGCAAGCGCTGCAATTGCCGGACTTGCCCATCCAGTATGTCGACTACGCCCTCTGGCAACGTAGCTGGATGGAAGCGGGGGAGAAGGCGCGGCAGCTGGATTACTGGCGCGGTCAGCTTGGCGGTGAGCAACCGGTACTGGAACTGCCGTTCGATCACCAGCGCCCGGCGGTGCCGACCCATCGCGGTGCGCGCTTGAGCGTCCCACTGGCGGCACCGTTGCTGGAGCAACTCAAGACGCTGGCCCAGCGTGAGGGCGTGACGTTGTTCATGCTGCTGCTGGCGTCTTACCAGGTGTTGTTGCACCGCTACAGCGGGCAGCAGGACATTCGTGTCGGCGTGCCGATTGCCAACCGCAACCGCATCGAGACCGAGCGCCTGATCGGCTTTTTCGTCAACACCCAGGTGCTCAAGGCCGAGATCGACGGGCACACCAGCGTGCGCGAGTTACTCGCCCAGGTTAAGCAGCGCGCGCTGGAGGCCCAGGCCCATCAGGACCTGCCGTTCGAGCAATTGGTCGAGGCGTTGCAGCCCGAGCGCAGCCTGAGCCTGAGCCCGTTGTTCCAGGTCGCGTTCAACCACCATGTGAGCCTGGCCGGTGAGCATCTTCAGCGCCTTGAACACCTGGAGCTCAGCCCGGTCAGTTGGGATGAGACGGTCGCGCAGTTCGACTTGACCCTCGATATCGAGGAGTCCCAGGACCGGTTGCGCGCGTCGTTGAGCTATGCCACCGACCTGTTCGAGACCCCCACCATCGAGCGAATGGCGCGCCATTGGCAGAACCTGTTGCAGGCGATGGTTGCCGATCAACAGCAGTCCATCAGCCAGTTGAACCTGCTGGACCAGGACGAGCAGCAGCACATCCTTGCGCTGTGGAATCAAACCGACGCCGGCTTCAGCGCCGAGCGCCTGGTGCACGAACGGGTGGCCGACCGTGCGCGGGAAAATCCCGCTGCCGTGGCGGTGAAGTTCGACACACAAACCCTGAGCTATGGCGAGCTGGACCGCCAGGCCAACCGCCTGGCCCATGCCTTGATCGCCCGTGGCATCGGCCCCGAAGTGCGCGTGGCCATCGCCATGCCGCGCAGCGCCGAAAGTCTGGTGGCGTTCCTCGCGGTGCTCAAGGCCGGTGGCGTCTATGTGCCGCTGGATATCGAATACCCGCGTGATCGCCTGCTGTACATGATGCAGGACAGCCGCGCCCAATTGCTGCTGAGCCACACCCGCGCGCTGCCGCAACTGCCGGTACCCGAAGGCATGCAGACGCTGGCCATCGATAGCACCGAGGCCTGGGCCGACTACAGCGACACTGCGCCCCAGGTCAACCTGCACGGCGACAACCTCGCCTACGTGATCTACACCTCCGGTTCCACCGGCATGCCTAAAGGCGTGGCGGTCGCCCATGGGCCGTTGGTGGCGCACATCATTGCCACTGGCGAGCGCTACGAAACCAGTCCTGCCGATTGCGAACTGCACTTCATGTCATTCGCCTTCGACGGTTCCCACGAAGGCTGGATGCACCCGCTGATCAACGGCGCCAGTGTGCTGATCCGTGACGACAGCCTGTGGCTGCCCGAGTACACCTACGAACAGATGCACCGCCACAACGTGACCATGGCGGTATTCCCGCCGGTGTACCTGCAACAACTGGCCGAGCATGCCGAGCGTGACGGCAATCCACCGGCGGTGCGGGTCTACTGCTTTGGCGGCGATGCGGTGGCGCAGGCCAGCTACGACCTGGCCTGGCGCGCGCTCAAGCCGACCTACCTGTTCAACGGCTACGGCCCGACCGAAACCGTGGTCACGCCGCTGCTGTGGAAAGCCCGCCGAGGCGATCCTTGCGGCGCCGTCTACGCGCCAATCGGCACGTTGCTGGGCAACCGCAGCGGCTACGTGCTGGATGCGCAACTCAACCTGCAACCCATCGGCGTCGCCGGCGAGTTGTACCTGGGCGGCGAGGGCGTGGCCCGTGGTTACCTGGAGCGTCCGGCGCTGACCGCCGAGCGCTTTGTGCCCGACCCGTTCGGCAAACCCGGCAGC
>NZ_LHVO01000068.1 GCF_001269925.1 Pseudomonas sp. MIACH | reverse complement strand
GGTGTGCCGAACGCCAACCGCAACCGCGCCGAGACTGAAGGCCTGATCGGCTTCTTCGTCAATACCCAGGTACTCAAGGCTGAGATTGACGGCCAGATGACTTTCAGCCAGTTGCTGGTCCAGGTCAAACAGCGCTCGCTGGAGGCCCAGAGCCACCAGGACCTGCCGTTCGAACAACTGGTCGAGGCGCTGCAACCCGAACGCAGCCTGAGCCATAACCCGCTGTTCCAGGTGATGTTCAATCACCAGGCACAGGCGCGCCAATCGGCGGGCGAGCAACAATTGCCGGGCCTGGCGGTGCAGCCATTGACCAGCGAAGAGCAGAGTACACAGTTCGATTTGAGCCTCGACACCGAGGAAACCGCTCAAGGACTTTGGGCCTCGTGGACCTACGCCACCGACCTCTTTGAAGCCGCCACCGTCGAGCGCATGGCGCAGCACTGGCAAGCCGTGTTGCGCAGCGTGGTCGCCAGCGATGTGCAGCTACGTATCGAGCAAATGGCGATGCTGGCCGACGCAGAACAGCGCCAGTTGCTGGACGACTGGAACCACGGCGCGGCGGCGTTTGAAAGCATCGTCGGCGTACAGGGGCTGTTTGAGGCCCAGGCGCAGCAACGGCCGCACGCTATCGCGCTGTGCCTCGACGAGCAGTCGCTTACCTATGCCGAACTGAATCAGCAGGCCAACCGCCTGGCCCATTACCTGATCGGCCAGGGCGTCGGTCCCGAGGTGATGGTCGGCGTCGCGGTCGAGCGCTCGTTTGCCATGGTCGTCAGCCTGTTGGCGATTCTCAAGGCCGGTGGCGCGTATGTGCCGCTCGACCCGCAATACTCGCGCGAACGCCTGTTGCACATGGTGCAGGACAGCAATGTGCGGCTGGTGCTGTGCCACTCCGGGCAGGCATTAGCGTTGTCAGCGGACGTCGCGCGGTTGGATATTGACCGCGCTGAAGAGGCGTTGCAGCGCTGTGCGCAGGATAATCCGCACGTCGCCGTGGACCCGCACAACCTCGCGTATGTGATCTACACCTCCGGTTCCACCGGTAAACCCAAAGGCGTGGCGATCAACCATCGCGCGCTGACCGAATTCTCCAGCATCGCCGCCGCGTACTCGCGCCTGAGCCCCGATGATCGCGTGCTGCAATTTGCGACCCTGAACTTCGACGGCTTCGTCGAGCAGCTTTATCCGGCCCTGACCCATGGCGCCACCGTGGTCTTGCGCGGTGCCGAGTTGTGGGACAGCGGGCGGCTGTACGCCGAAATCATCCGCCAGGGGATTACCCTGGCCGACTTGCCGACGGCCTATTGGAACCTGTTCCTGCTCGATTGCCTGGCAGCGGGACCGCGTGCTTATGGCGCGCTGCGCCAGGTGCATATTGGCGGCGAAGCGATGCCGCTCGATGGCCCGGCGCAATGGCTGAAAGCCGGCCTCGGCCATGTGCGCTTGCTCAACACTTACGGCCCTACCGAAGCCACCGTGGTGTCGAGCGTACTGGACTGCACGAACGGTGCCGAGGTGATCGGCGCCACCGCCAGCCCGATTGGCCGCTCGCTGCCGGGGCGTGCGCTGTATGTGCTGGATCGCGACCTGAACCTGGCGCCATTGGGCGCGGTGGGCGAGCTGTATATCGGCAGCCGGTGCGGCCTGGCCCGCGCTTATCTGAACCGTCCGTTGCTGACCGCCGAGCGCTTTGTGCCGGACCCCTTTGGCGCGACCGGCGAGCGCCTGTACCGCAGCGGCGACCTTGCGCGTTACCGCGCTGACGGGGTTATCGAATACGTCGGGCGGGTGGACCATCAGGTAAAAATTCGCGGTTTCCGCATTGAACTGGGCGAAATCGAAGCGCTGTTGCTGGCCCAGGAAGGCGTGCGTGAAACCCTGGTACTGGCTGTCGATAACCAACTGATCGCCTACCTGGTGGCCGACCCGCAGGATGCCGATGCGCTCAAAGGCGTGCTGCGCGAGCAACTGCCGGATTACATGGTGCCCGCGCACTTGATGTTCCTGGAACGCATGCCGCTCAACCCCAACGGCAAGCTCGACCGCCAGGCCCTGCCGAAACCCGAAGCCAGCCAGTTGCAGCAGGCCTGGGTCGCGCCGGTGACTGAGCTTGAGCAGCAGGTGGCGGCCGTCTGGGCCAAGATCCTCGGGGCTGAGCGAGTGGGCTTGACGGACCATTTCTTTGAGATGGGCGGGCACTCGTTGCTGGCGATGCAAGTCATCTCGCAGTTGCGTCAGTTGCTGGGCCGTGACGTGCCCTTGCGCAGCCTGTTCGAGCAGCCACGCCTGCAAGGCTTTGTCGCCAGTGTGCTTGCGGATGGCGCGCACGCCGTGCCGTCGGCACCGCCGATACAGGCGGTAGGGCGTGATCAGCCATTGCGGCTGTCGTATGCCCAGGAACGCCAATGGTTCCTCTGGCAACTGGACCCCGACAGCGCCGCGTACCATATCCCCAGCGCCTTGCGCCTGCGCGGCCAACTCGATGTCGACGCCTTGCAGCGCAGTTTCGACACCCTGGTTGCGCGCCATGAAAGCTTGCGCACCTTGGTGCAGCAGGAGGACGAGGGCGCGGTGCAAGTCATTCAAGCGCCGGCCCCGCTGTCTATTACGTTCGCCGAGGTGGACGAGGCCCATGTGCAGGCGCGGGTCGAAGCCGAAATCGCCCAACTGTTCGATCTGCAGCGGGGTCCGTTGCTGCGCGTCACTGTGCTGCGCCTGGCGGCGGATGAGCATGTACTGGTGCTGGTGCAGCACCATATCGTCTCCGATGGCTGGTCGATGCAGGTGATGGTCGATGAGCTGGTGCAGCTCTACGCCGCCTACAGCCAGGGTCAGAGTCCGCAATTGCCGAGCATGCCGATCCAGTACGCCGACTACGCGCTGTGGCAACGCGACTGGATGGACGCCGGGGAGAAGCAGCGGCAACTGAGCTACTGGCGCGACCTGCTGGGCGGGGAGCAGCCAGTCCTTGAGCTGCCGTTCGATCACCAGCGTCCGGCCCACCAAAGCCATCGCGGTGCACGCCTGGAACTGCTGCTGCCGGCGTCGCTGAGCGCCGGTCTCAAAGCCTTGGCACAAGCCCAGGGCGTGACGATGTTCATGCTGTTGCTGGCGTCATTCCAGACCCTGTTGCACCGCTACAGCGGGCAGCAGGACATCCGCGTTGGCGTGCCGATTGCCAACCGCAACCGCATCGAGACCGAGCGCCTGATCGGCTTTTTCGTCAACACCCAGGTGCTCAAGGCCGAGATCGACGGGCACACCACGGTCGGCGAGTTGCTGGCGCAGGTCAAACAGCGCGCCTTGGAGGCCCAGGCCCATCAGGACCTGCCGTTTGAGCAACTGGTGGAAGCGTTGCAACCGGAACGCAGCCTGAGCCTCAACCCGCTGTTCCAGGTGATGTTCAACTACCAGGCCGATGGGCCGGCCGTTGATGCGCCGGCACTCGCGCAGCTGCGCTTCGAGCACATGAGCTGGGAAACCCGCACGGCGCACTTCGACCTTGACCTGGACGCTCACGACAGTCGTGAGGGACTCTGGGCCTCCCTGGGTTACAGCACCGATCTGTTTGAAGCCCCCACCATCGAGCGCATGGCGCGCCATTGGCAGAACCTGTTGCAGGCGATGGTTGCCGATCAACAGCAGTCCATCAGCCAGTTGAACCTGCTGGACCAGGACGAGCAGCAGCACATCCTTGCGCTGTGGAACCAGACCGACGCCGGCTTCAGCGCCGAGCGCCTGGTGCACGAACGGGTGGCCGACCGTGCGCGGGAAAATCCCGCTGCCGTGGCGGTGAAGTTCGACACACAAACCCTGAGCTATGGCGAGCTGGACCGCCAGGCCAACCGCCTGGCCCATGCCTTGATCGCCCGTGGCATCGGCCCCGAAGTGCGCGTGGCCATCGCCATGCCGCGCAGCGCCGAAAGTCTGGTGGCGTTCCTCGCGGTGCTCAAGGCCGGTGGCGTCTATGTGCCGCTGGATATCGAATACCCGCGTGATCGCCTGCTGTACATGATGCAGGACAGCCGCGCCCAATTGCTGCTGAGCCACACCCGCGCGTTGCCGCAACTGCCGGTACCCGAAGGCATGCAGACGCTGGCCATCGATAGCACCGAGGCCTGGGCCGACTACAGCGACACTGCGCCTCAGGTCAACCTGCACGGCGACAACCTCGCCTACGTGATCTACACCTCCGGTTCCACCGGCATGCCTAAAGGCGTGGCGGTCGCCCATGGTCCGTTGGTGGCGCACATCATTGCCACTGGCGAGCGCTACGAAACCAGTCCTGCCGATTGCGAACTGCACTTCATGTCATTCGCCTTCGACGGTTCCCACGAAGGCTGGATGCACCCGCTGATCAACGGCGCCAGCGTGCTGATCCGTGACGACAGCCTGTGGCTGCCCGAGTACACCTACGAACAGATGCACCGCCACAACGTGACCATGGCGGTATTCCCGCCGGTGTACCTGCAACAGCTCGCCGAGCATGCCGAGCGTGACGGCAATCCACCGGCGGTGCGGGTCTACTGCTTTGGCGGCGATGCCGTGGCGCAGGCCAGCTACGACCTGGCCTGGCGCGCGCTCAAGCCGACCTACCTGTTCAACGGCTACGGCCCGACTGAAACTGTGGTCACGCCGCTGCTGTGGAAAGCCCGCCGAGGCGATCCTTGCGGCGCCGTCTACGCGCCAATCGGCACGTTGCTGGGCAACCGCAGCGGCTACGTGCTGGATGCGCAACTCAACCTGCAACCCATCGGCGTCGCCGGCGAGTTGTACCTGGGCGGCGAGGGCGTGGCCCGAGGTTACCTGGAACGTCCGGCACTGACCGCCGAGCGCTTTGTGCCCGACCCGTTCGGCAAACCCGGCAGCCGTGTGTACCGCAGCGGCGACCTGACCCGAGGCCGCCCGGATGGGGTGGTGGATTACCTCGGTCGTGTCGACCATCAGGTGAAGATCCGCGGTTTCCGTATTGAGCTGGGCGAAATCGAAGCGCGCCTGCGCGAACAGGACAGCGTTGGTGAAACCGTGGTGGTGGCCCAGGACGGCCCGACCGGCAAGCAACTGGTGGCGTACGTCGTACCGGCGCACGCCGGCCTGGCCGACGAAGCCGGGTTTCGCGACACCCTCAGGCGTGGTCTGAAAGCCCGCCTGCCGGATTACATGGTCCCGGCGCACTTCATATTCCTGGCGCAAATGCCGCTGACCCCCAACGGCAAACTCGACCGCAAGGGCCTGCCCGAGCCGGATGCGAGTCTGATGCAACAGGCCTATGTGGCTCCCGAAACCGAACTGGAACAGCAGGTCGCCACGATCTGGGCCGACGTGCTGCGCCTGCCGCGTGTGGGCATGAACGACAACTTCTTCGAGGTGGGCGGCCACTCCCTGCTGGCCATCCAGATCACCTCCAGGGTCCAGGCCGAACTGGGCCTGGAAGTGCCGCTGGTGGAAGTGTTCCAGACCGAAACGCTGCGCGCCTATGTCCAGGCCGCTGCCACCTTCCGCGCCGGCACTGCGGAAGATTTTGATGATCTTCGTGACTTTTTGAGCGAACTAGAGGCGATTTGAACCATGCTTTCCAACCCTAATACTGATCTGGTCTCGCGCTTTCTTCGCCTGCCTCTGGAACAACGCCAACAGTTTTACCAGCGCCTGCAAAGCCGGGGCATGAGCTTCGCCCAGTTGCCGATCGTCTCGGTCCGCGAGGCCGGCCAGGCCGTGCCGCTGTCGTATGCCCAGGAGCGCCAGTGGTTCCTCTGGCAACTGGACCCGGACAGCGCCGCCTATCATATTCCCGGCGTCCTGCGCCTGACCGGCAGCCTGGACAAGGCCGCGTTGCAGCGCAGTTTCGACAGCCTGCTGGCGCGCCACGAAAGCTTGCGCACACGTCTGAACCTGGAGGGTGAAAACCGCTCCCAGGTGGTGCTGGAGCAGGCCCACATCGAACTGCTCGAAAGCGCGGTGGACGAGGCGCAGTTGCAGGCCCGCGTGCAGGCGGAAATCACGCGGCCGTTCGATCTGCTGCACGGTCCTTTGTTGCGCTTGAGCCTGTTGCGCCTGAGCGAAGACGAACATGTGCTGGTGCTGGTGCAACACCATATCGTCTCGGACGGCTGGTCGATGGGCGTCATGGTGCAGGAGCTGATGCAGTTCTACGCGGCTTTCAGCCAGGGCCTTGAGTGTCAGTTGGCGCCGCTGTCGATTCAGTATGCGGACTATGCCCTGTGGCAGCGCAGTTGGATGGAAGCCGGAGAGAAAGCGCGCCAGCTCGGCTATTGGCGCGAACAATTGGGCGGCACCCAACCCGTATTGGAGCTGCCGTTGGATCACCCGCGCCCGGCTCGGCAAAGTTACCGTGGCGCGCGCCATGACGTTGCGCTGGAGCCGGCCCTGGTCGCCAGCCTCAAGGCCCTTGCGCAGCGCGAAGGCGTGACCTTGTTCATGCTGTTGCTGGCCTCGTTCCAGACGTTGCTGTACCGCTACAGCGGCCAATCCGATATTCGCGTCGGTGTGCCGAACGCCAACCGCAACCGCGCCGAGACTGAAGGCCTGATCGGCTTCTTCGTCAATACCCAGGTACTCAAGGCTGAGATTGACGGCCAGATGACTTTCAGCCAGTTGCTGGTCCAGGTCAAACAGCGCTCGCTGGAGGCCCAGAGCCACCAGGACCTGCCGTTCGAACAACTGGTCGAGGCGCTGCAACCCGAACGCAGCCTGAGCCATAACCCGCTGTTCCAGGTGATGTTCAATCACCAGGCACAGGCGCGCCAATCGGCGGGCGAGCAACAATTGCCGGGCCTGGCGGTGCAGCCATTGACCAGCGAAGAGCAGAGTACACAGTTCGATTTGAGCCTCGACACCGAGGAAACCGCTCAAGGACTTTGGGCCTCGTGGACCTACGCCACCGACCTCTTTGAAGCCGCCACCGTCGAGCGCATGGCGCAGCACTGGCAAGCCGTGTTGCGCAGCGTGGTCGCCAGCGATGTGCAGCTACGTATCGAGCAAATGGCGATGCTGGCCGACGCAGAACAGCGCCAGTTGCTGGACGACTGGAACCACGGCGCGGCGG
>NZ_LHVO01000067.1 GCF_001269925.1 Pseudomonas sp. MIACH | reverse complement strand
GGAAAACTTCAAGGGCCCGCAATTGCAATGAGCTACAGTACATATGATGCGACAAGCCACCAACGTACTCGAATAACCTTCAAGTTCCGCTACACCTATATAAAATTTGCAATTACTTGGCTGCACTTTCCAGCGCAAATATTTTTCTACAATCAATCAAAACAGTTAAATGTCATTAATTTGCCTGGGCAAAGACCACCGCCCGGGCAAGGTGAATGGATTGAATACACCGCGCCAGCGAATGAAACAATCACTCATATAGAAACCGACACTACGGACTTCTCGTTCCTGGATTTCTTCAGTTTCGGTGTGTAAGTCCACAACAACCAGTAAACACCCCAAAGGGTTACAGTCATGGCAACGACACCACTAAACACCACCCAGAACCTGCCGCCCCTGTGGATCCCCAACCTGTTCCCGCCCAGACCGGGTGACACTCAATTCGACGGCGGCCTTGGGGTTCGGCATGTGGAGCATGACCTGGAAGTGTGGTTAAAACGCCCCGACGGCGCGATACCTGGCACCTTTATCCGGCTGTTCTGGAACAGCACTACGCAAGCCTCGGCGTTCATGATCGTCGAAGACAAGCACAAAGACCTGGACTACTTCCCCATTGCCATGCCCGCCGCGCAGATCCGTCCGCAACGGGGCAGCCTGGTGTACTGCACGGTAAAACGCCCCGGCAGCAACGAACAGCGCACCACCCCCTTGAACCTGCTGATCAAGTTGACCCGCCCCGGGGATCGTGACCCCGACCCGGACAAGGAAGGCCATCAAGGATTCACCTTCAACCTGCCCGCCGATATTGAAGTGGATGGCGTAGACGACGAACGGGCCAGGGAGAACATCCTGATCGAAATCCAGCCCTATGAGCACATGGCACCGTTTGACACCTGCTCCCTGGCCTGGGGCTCGGAAATCGTCAAGTACGTGGTACAGCCGAGTGAGGTGGGAAGCTCGTTCTTTATCACCGTCGACTACCTGTCCATTCTCAGGGCCGGCGACAACGATCAGTTGCCGGTGGCCATGCAGGTGATGGACGCCGTGGGCAACTACCCGGACCATTTTGCCCAATGGTCAGCCCGCCAACGCGTACTGGTAACACTTAACCTCGATCTGCTGGATGCGCCTTATCTCGATGATTTCCCAGGTGATATTGACTTGGATGTATTGGGTGACCGGCACTTGCGCGTGTCGTTATATGCCGACACGCGCACGTTCGAGAGAGGTGATGAGCTGACGTTGATAATCGTGGGTCGCGACGCAGACGGGTTCCCCATCCCCCACACCGAGTTGGTCCCCGTCACCCTGGTAGGTCGCACGCTGCACTTTAACGTCCCCAACGAGATAGCCCGGGCCCTCGGCGACGGCTCGGTCACGGTGTCATACGCCCTGTACAAAACCAAAGACGAGATCACCCGCCGCTCGAAAAAACTGCAAGTGCGCGTGGTGGGCGAATACATTCCCTGGCCAGCGCCCAGGGTGCTGGAAGCCCGGGATGATGGCTATCTGGATCCCGACCTGTCTGAGGCCACCGTTGTCTTCCAAGCTCAACCAGGTTGGGCGCCGGAACACTGGCTCAGCGTGACCTGGACCGGCACCAACTCCGACGGCACGGTGAGCTTTACCCTGGAACGGGAAGTGGGGGTCATCCCTCCTGGCGGTGAAATGCGATTTACACTCAGTGCGCCCGATATCCGCAGCTTCGAGGGCCTGATGACCCGCATCACCTATGAACTGCGCGATCAGCAAACAGACCCCGAATACCGCCGCGAATCCTTGCCACTGTTCCTGCGGGTGGGCGATCTGGTCGTTGGGCTGGAAGAGCCAGAGATTCACCTCGCCCTCGGCGACTGGCTCAACCCGGTTGATGTGCCTGCTGGGGGAGCGACCGGCGAGATCCCGTTTATCGAAACCCAGGACGGTGACACGTTGACCCTCTATTGGCAGGGTGAAACCGAAGATCTCAGTGATAGCCAGGTGTTTAAGCTGAGCGCCAGCACAGCGGGCAAGGTAGTGCCCTTTACAATCAAACGAGCCTTGGTACTTGCCAACCGGGATAAGAAAGTCAGCGTGAGTTATTTGCTTGAACGCGCCGGGCAAGTACCTCGCCCCTCGAAAACCCTGCTGTTAACGATTGAAGAGCGGGAAGTTATTCTTTTCGAAAACTTTGACGGCATGGAAAACAGGCTGGTGGGACCTGGAGGATCGCTCGATATCAACAGCATGACGATCTCTCACCTTGGAGGTCGCAGTCAATGCGGGATCTACAACTATCATGTTCAGCAGCACTTCCCCGGAAAACTTCAAGGGCCCGCAATTGCAATGAGCTACAGTACATATGATGCGACAAGCCACCAACGTACTCGAATAACCTTCAAGTTCCGCTACACCTATATAAAATTTGCAATTACTTGGCTGCACTTTCCAGCGCAAATATTTTTCTACAATCA
>NZ_LHVO01000066.1 GCF_001269925.1 Pseudomonas sp. MIACH | reverse complement strand
ATAGTTGAATTATATAGGGTGAAACATCTTAAATATCGAATTCAGCCACATAAAAATAAGACCTTTCCCACAAGTCTTATTTAAATTAAACAAACTAGCGAGCACCGAAGCAACATTTGCAAGTTAGGTATTCAAGCAATAAATCCTCAGTAACAACTGTCACCATCACCCTCTTCATGAAGAGGGTGACGTGGCAATCTCGAAAATATTACTCGTGGTATTGCGCGGACAACTCATGCACGGCTTGCAGGAACGCGCCGGCATGCTCGGGGTTCACTTCCGGGGTGATGCCATGGCCGAGGTTGAACACGTGGCCGCTGCCTTTGCCATAGCTGGCCAGGATGCGACCGACTTCAGTGCGGATCGCTTCTGGCTTGGCGTACAGCACGGTCGGGTCCATGTTGCCTTGCAGCGCGACCTTGTCACCGACACGACGGCGGGCGTCGCCAATGTCGCAGGTCCAGTCCAGGCCCAATGCATCTGCGCCGGCGTCGGCGATGCTTTCCAGCCACAGGCCGCCGCCCTTGGTGAACATGATGACCGGCACTTTACGGCCCTCGTGCTCACGGATCAGGCCGCTGACGATCTTGCGCATGTAGGCCAGGGAGAATTCCTGGTACGCCGCCGCCGAGAGGTTGCCGCCCCAGGTATCGAAGATCTGTACCGCTTGGGCGCCGGCCAAGATCTGGCCGTTGAGGTAGGAAGTGACCGACTGGGCCAGCTTGTCCAGCAGCAGGTGCATGGCTTGCGGGTTGTCGTAGAGCATGGCCTTGGTCTTGCGGAAGTCTTTCGACGAGCCGCCTTCGACCATGTAGGTGGCCAGGGTCCACGGGCTGCCGGAGAAGCCGATCAGCGGCACACGGCCGTTCAGCTCGCGGCGGATGGTGCTGACGGCGTCCATCACGTAGCCGAGGTCTTTGTGTGGATCAGGGATCGGCAGGGCTTCGATATCGGCGAGGGTGCTGACGACTTTCTTGAAGCGCGGGCCTTCGCCGGTCTCGAAGTACAAGCCTTGGCCCATTGCATCAGGGATGGTGAGGATATCGGAGAAGAGGATGGCCGCGTCCAGTTGCGGGTAGCGGTCCAGTGGCTGCATCGTGACTTCGCAGGCGAACTCCGGGTTCATGCACAGGCTCATGAAGTCGCCGGCGTGGGCGCGACTGGCGCGGTATTCCGGCAGGTAGCGACCGGCTTGACGCATCATCCACACAGGAGTGACGTCAACGGGTTGCTTGAGCAGGGCACGAAGGAAACGGTCGTTCTTGAGGGCAGTCATGTCGGCATCCGCAAAAAAAGTGCGGGCATTTTCTCAGAGCGCGACGCAAAAGGCACGGCAAGAGCGGTGCCTTTTGTCTATCGGGTCAATTTGTCGCGGACATAGAAGCGCTGCAAAACCAATGTGGGAGGGGGCTTGCCCCCGATTGCAGTGTGTCAGTCTCAGTATCTGTCACTGAACCACCGCAATCGGGAGCAAGCCCCCTCCCACATTTTGATCGCATTTCAACCTGGGATCAGGGTCAGACTTGCAGGTAGTCCAGGATCCCTTCGGCGGCATTGCGGCCTTCGAAGATCGCCGTTACCACCAGGTCAGACCCGCGCACCATATCGCCACCGGCGAAGATTTTCGGGTTGCTGGTCTGGTGTTTGTACTGGCCTTGTTCCGGCGCCACGACACGGCCCTGGCTGTCGGTCTGGATCTCGAACTGCTCGAACCACGGCGCCGGGCTTGGACGGAAACCGAAGGCGATAACCACGGCATCGGCCGGAATGATCTCTTCGGAGCCCGGGATCGGCTCGGGGCTGCGACGACCACGGGCGTCCGGTTCGCCGAGACGGGTCTCGACCACCTTCACGCCTTCGACACGGTCTTCACCGACGATGGCGATCGGCTGGCGGTTGTAGAGGAATTTCACGCCCTCTTCCTTGGCGTTCTTCACCTCTTTGCGCGAGCCGGGCATGTTGGCTTCGTCACGGCGATACGCACAGGTCACCGACTTGGCGCCCTGGCGGATCGACGTACGGTTGCAGTCCATCGCCGTGTCGCCACCGCCAAGTACCACGACCTTCTTGCCTTTCATGTCGACGAAGTCTTCCGGCGACTTTTCAAAGCCCAGGTTGCGGTTGACGTTGGCGATCAGGAAGTCGAGCGCGTCATACACGCCCGGCAAATCCTCACCGGCAAAACCGCCTTTCATGTAGGTGTAGGTGCCCATGCCCATGAACACCGCATCGTATTCTTCGAGCAGTTGCTCCATGGTCACGTCTTTGCCGATTTCGGTGTTCAGGCGGAACTCGATGCCCATGCCGGTGAACACTTCACGACGGTTGCTCAGTACGGTTTTCTCCAGCTTGAACTCGGGGATGCCGAAGGTCAGCAGGCCGCCGATTTCCGGGTTCTTGTCGAACACCACCGGGGTTACGCCGCCACGCACCAGCACGTCGGCACAGCCCAGGCCCGCCGGGCCCGCACCGATGATCGCGACACGCTTGCCGGTCGGCTTGACCTTGGACATGTCCGGACGCCAGCCCATGGCGAACGCGGTGTCGGTGATGTACTTCTCCACCGAACCGATGGTTACCGCGCCGAAGCCGTCGTTCAGGGTGCAGGCACCCTCGCACAGACGGTCCTGCGGGCACACCCGGCCGCAGACTTCCGGCAGGGTGTTGGTCTGGTGCGATAGCTCGGCGGCGGCGAGGATGTTGCCCTCGGCCACCAGCTTGAGCCAGTTGGGAATGAAGTTGTGCACCGGGCACTTCCATTCGCAATACGGGTTACCGCAACCCAAACAGCGGTGGGCCTGGTCGGCCGAGTGCTGGGGTTTGAAGGGTTCGTAGATTTCCACGAACTCTTTCTTGCGTTGACGCAACAGTTTCTTCTTCGGATCTTTGCGCCCGACATCGATGAACTGGAAGTCGTTATTCAGACGTTCAGCCATGTTAAAACCTCATCAAACTCTTCAGGCGCATATCACTGCGGGTTGGCACGGATGCTGGAAAGCAACGATTTCAGGTTGGCAGCCTTGGGCTTGACCAGCCAGAAACGACGCAGGTAATCATCGAGGTTTTCGGCGAGGTTACGACCCCATTCGCTGCCGGTCTCCTCGACGTACTCGTCCAGCACGTGCTGCAAGTGGTTCCGGTAGGATTCCATGGCTTCGCCGCTGATCCGCTGGATCTCGACCAACTCGTGGTTGACCTTGTCGACGAAGGTGTTGTCCTGGTCGAGCACGTAGGCGAAACCGCCGGTCATGCCCGAGCCGAAGTTGTAACCGGTCTTGCCCAGTACCGCGACAAAGCCCCCGGTCATGTACTCACAGCAGTGATCGCCAGTGCCTTCCACCACGGTGTGGGCACCGGAGTTACGCACGGCGAAACGCTCACCGGCCGTACCGGCGGCGAACAGCTTGCCACCGGTGGCGCCGTACAAGCAGGTGTTGCCGATGATGGCACTGTCCTGGGTCTTGTAGACGCTGCCTTTGGGCGGAACGATGACCAACTTGCCGCCGGTCATGCCCTTGCCTACGTAGTCGTTGGCGTCGCCTTCCAGGTACATGTGCAGGCCGCCGGCGTTCCAGACGCCAAAGCTCTGGCCCGCAGTGCCTTTGAAGCGGAAGGTGATTGGCGCTTTCGCCATGCCCTGGTTGCCGTGCTTGCGTGCGATTTCGCCGGAGATGCGTGCGCCGATGGAGCGGTCGCAGTTGCAGATATCCAGGGCGAATTCGCCACCGCTGGCGTCGTTGATCGAAGAAGAAGCCATCTCGACCATCTTCTCGGCCAGCAGGCCTTTGTCGAACGGCGGGTTGCGATCCACCTGGCAGAATTGTGGCTTGTCTGCAGGGATGTGATCGCTGCCCAACAACGGCGTCAGGTCCAGGTGCTGTTGCTTGGCGGTCTGGCCTTCGAGGATGTCCAGCAGATCGGTGCGACCGATCAGCTCTTCCAGCGAACGCACGCCCAGCTTGGCCAGCCACTCACGGGTTTCTTCGGCGACGTAGGTGAAGAAGTTCACCACCATGTCGACGGTGCCGATGTAGTGATCCTTGCGCAGTTTTTCGTTCTGAGTGGCGACGCCGGTGGCGCAGTTGTTCAGGTGGCAGATGCGCAGGTATTTGCAGCCCAGGGCGATCATCGGCGCGGTGCCGAAGCCGAAGCTTTCGGCGCCGAGGATCGCGGCCTTGATCACGTCGAGGCCGGTCTTCAGGCCACCGTCGGTCTGCACCCGCACTTTGCCGCGCAAGTCGTTGCCGCGCAGGGTCTGGTGGGTTTCGGCCAGGCCGAGTTCCCACGGCGCGCCGGCGTACTTGATCGAGGTCAGCGGCGATGCGCCGGTACCGCCGTCGTAGCCGGAGATGGTGATCAGGTCGGCATAGGCCTTGGCCACGCCGGCGGCGATGGTGCCCACGCCCGCTTCGGCGACCAGTTTCACCGAGACCAGCGCCTGCGGGTTGACTTGTTTCAGGTCGAAAATCAGCTGCGACAAATCTTCAATCGAGTAGATGTCGTGGTGCGGCGGTGGCGAAATCAGGGTCACGCCTGGTACCGCATAACGCAGCTTGGCGATCAGGCCGTTGACCTTGCCGCCCGGCAGTTGGCCGCCCTCACCGGGCTTGGCGCCCTGGGCCACCTTGATCTGCAGCACTTCGGCGTTGACCAGGTATTCCGGGGTCACGCCGAAACGGCCAGTGGCAACCTGCTTGATTTTCGAGCTCTTGATGGTGCCGTAGCGCGCCGGGTCTTCGCCGCCTTCGCCGGAGTTGGAACGCGCACCCAGGCGGTTCATGGCTTCGGCCAGGGCTTCGTGGGCCTCAGGCGACAAGGCGCCCAGGGAAATACCCGCGGAGTCGAAACGCTTGAGGATCGATTCCAGCGGTTCGATTTCGCTGATGGCCAGCGGCGTGTCCAAGGTCTTCACCTTGAACAGGTCACGGATCATCGACACCGGGCGGTTATCCACCAACGCGGTGTATTCCTTGAACTTGGCGTAGTCGCCCTGCTGCACGGCGGCTTGCAGGGTGCTCACCACGTCCGGGTTGTAGGCGTGATATTCGCCACCGTGCACAAACTTGAGCAGGCCACCTTGCTGGATCGGCTTGCGCGCGCTCCAGGCTTCGGCGGCCAGGGCTTTCTGTTCGGCTTCGATGTCGACGAAACGCGCACCCTTGATGCGGCTCGGCACGCCACGGAAGCTCAGCTCGCAAACTTCTTCCGACAGGCCGATGGCTTCGAACAACTGCGCACCACGATAGGACGTGACGGTGGAGATGCCCATCTTCGACAGGATCTTCAGCAGGCCCTTGGTGATGCCCTTGCGGTAGTTCTTGAACACCTCGTAGAGGTCGCCCAGGACTTCACCGGTGCGGATCAGGTCACCCAGCACTTCATAGGCGAGGAACGGGTACACCGCCGAGGCGCCGAAGCCGATCAACACCGCAAAGTGGTGCGGGTCGCGGGCGGTGGCGGTTTCCACGAGGATGTTGGAGTCGCAGCGCAGGCCTTTTTCGGTCAGGCGGTGGTGCACCGCGCCGGTGGCCAGCGAAGCGTGGATCGGCAACTTGCCTGGCGCGATATGGCGGTCAGTCAGCACGATTTGGGTACGACCGGCGCGCACGGCTTCTTCGGCCTGGTCGGCGACGTTGCGCACAGCGGCTTCAAGGCCGAGGCTCTCGTCGTAGTTCAGGTCGATGATCTGGCGATCGAAACCCGGGCGTTCCAGGGTCATCAGCGAACGCCACTTGGCTGGAGACACGACCGGCGAACTGAGGATTACGCGGGAGGCGTGCTCAGGCGACTCCTGGAAGATGTTGCGCTCGGCACCGAGGCAGACTTCCAGGGACATCACGATGGCTTCGCGCAGCGGGTCGATCGGTGGGTTGGTCACCTGGGCGAACTGCTGGCGGAAATAGTCGTACGGCGTGCGCACACGCTGGGACAGCACAGCCATCGGCGTGTCGTCGCCCATGGAGCCGACCGCCTCGTAGCCTTGCTCGCCAAGTGGACGCAGCACTTGGTCGCGCTCTTCGAACGTGACCTGGTACATCTTCATGTACTGCTTGAGCTGGTCGATGTCGTAGAAAGCCGAACCGTGGTCGTTGTCTTCCATGGTCGCCTGGATGCGCAGGGCGTTCTTGCGCAGCCATTGCTTGTACGGATGACGGGACTTCAAGCGGTTGTCGATGGCGTCGGTGTCGAGGATCTGCCCGGTTTCGGTGTCCACGGCGAGGATCTGGCCAGGGCCTACGCGGCCCTTGGCGATCACGTCTTCAGGCTTGTAGTCCCACACGCCGATTTCCGACGCCAGGGTAATGAAACCGTTGGTGGTGGTGACCCAACGTGCCGGGCGCAGACCGTTACGGTCGAGCAGGCACACCGCGTAGCGACCATCGGTCATGACCACGCCGGCCGGGCCGTCCCACGGCTCCATGTGCATCGAGTTGTACTCATAGAACGCCCGCAGATCGGGGTCCATGGTCTCGACGTTCTGCCACGCAGGCGGAATGATCATGCGCACGCCACGGAACAGGTCGATGCCGCCGGTGACCATCAGTTCGAGCATGTTGTCCATGCTGGAGGAGTCGGAACCCACGCGATTGACCAGCGGGCCGAGCTCTTCGAGGTCCATCAGATCGTTGGCGAACTTGGTGCGACGGGCCACGGCCCAGTTGCGGTTGCCGGTGATGGTGTTGATCTCGCCGTTGTGGGCGAGGAAGCGGAATGGCTGGGCCAGCGGCCATTTCGGCAGGGTATTGGTGGAGAAGCGCTGGTGGAACACGCAAATTGCGGTTTGCAGGCGCTCATCGCTCAGGTCTGGATAGAAGGCGGTCAAGTCCGCCGGCATCATCAGGCCTTTATAAATGATGGTCTTGTGGGAAAAGCTGCAGATGTAGTGGTCAGCATCCGCCGCGTTGGACACGGACGAGCGACGGCGGGACGTGAACAGCTTGATCGCCATGTCCTGGTCGCTCAGGCCGTCGCCTGCGATGAACACTTGTTCGATCTGCGGCAGACGCTCGAGAGCCAGGCGGCCGAGTACGCTGGTGTCGATCGGCACTTTGCGCCAGCCGACCAGCTGCAGGCCGGCAGCGACGATCTCGCGATTCATGTTTTCGCGAGCGGCTTCGGCTTTGACCGGATCCTGGTTGAAAAACACCATGCCCACAGCGTACTGCTTGGGCAGGTCGACAGCAAAATGCTCTTTGGCGACCGCGCGCAGGAACAGGTCGGGCTTTTGAATCAGCAAGCCGCAACCGTCACCGGTCTTGCCGTCGGCGTTGATCCCACCGCGGTGGGTCATGCAGGTCAGGGCCTCGATGGCCGTTTGCAAAAGGGTATGACTGGGCTCGCCCTGCATATGGGCTATCAGGCCGAAACCGCAGTTATCCTTGAATTCATCGGGTTGGTACAGACCTGCTTTCATAGACACTTTCTCACCAGGCTGCCTCTTATACCGAGGCAAATTTCTTTTCAATTCAACCGGTTACCTTCCACGCCGAACGTACGCCGGCTTAGCGGGGGCAAAAGGGAGGTCATTGTACACACCGACACGAACGCTCACAAATTTAGCGACGAAATGTCGCAAATCTATGTCGCATTTATGAAAGGTTTAAAACGATATGCTGTGCTAGTCAAAACTTTTTTAATTCTGACCGCTACGACTCAAAAGCTACTGTGACGCAGACACCACAAGGCGCGCGGCCTGGAAGGCTGCACGCACTTGCGGTTTTAATTTTGAGGTGCCGGGAGGGCGGCCTGGGTAAGGCCGCCGGATCTTCAGCGAGTTGTCGCCAGTTCTTGTTGAACGCTGGCAACAGTGCGAGGCCAAGGTTTACCAGCCTGAACCTTCGCTGGCAAGGCTTTGATGGCGGAATCAGCTGCGGCACGGCTTGGGAAACTGCCGTAGGTGATCACATAGAGAGGCTTGCCGTTGAGGACTTTCTTGAAATAACGGTACTCGCCACCCTGCTCTTTCACGAACGCCTGGGCGTTGGCTTCGGAGCTGGTGCCGAGGATTTGCACCACAAAGTTGCCGGTGGGCTGGCTGCTGTACCAGCTGCTGCCGGCGGCGCCAGCTTTGGCAACGGTGGCGGCTGGTTTTTCAGCCGGCTTGGCAACCACTGCCGGAGCTGGCTTGGCGGCTGGCGCAGGCGTGACCGGCTTGGTCACCGGCGCAGGCTTGGCGGTAGCGACGGTAGGCACAGGCACAGGCGCAGGTGTTGGCTTGGCAGCAGGCTGGCCGGCTGGCACGCCCGCAGGTGGCGCGGTAGTGGTCACGGTCGGCGGTGTGGCACTGGAGCCTTCCACCGGTACGCCGTCATCGCCTTCGGAGATGCCACCGGCTTCTTCGGCGAGCGGGCCGCGCATCACCGGCTGGCCAACCATCGGCAGATTGGTCGGTTGACCGGAGTTGGCAAACTCGACGTTGGGTGTGGGCTTGCCCAGTGGCAACTGCGCCTGTTCGGTTGGCGCGCCGGCAGTGGTCGGTGCCTTACTGCGACCCGGAATCAACCAGGCAGCGGCAACGGCAACCACGACAACGGCGGAAATTGCCAATACGTGCTTCTTAGGCATAGTGAACCCCATCTTTGGACGCTTGACCGCAGAGCGGCTGGCAATCATGGCTTCGATCATGGCATCGCGGGCAACCTGGTTGATGGTGCCAGGCCAGCCGTCGGAGCTTTCGTGAATATCAGAGATCTGCGCAGCGGAGAAAAGTTCGATGCCCTGCCCTGCGCCTTCGAGGCGTTGAGCCAGGTATTCGCGGGTTTCTTCCTCTTCGTATGGCTGCAGTTCGATGACGTGGAATAGCTCCTGATCACCGCTGATCTGCTCCAGATCGGCGATCAACGACGACTCACCGAACAGGAACACATGCGGGCGACCTTCCGGTGTGCCCGCCGCCAAGGCCAGCAACGCTTCCAGGGCGGATTCGTCGAGTTGCTCGGCGTCATCCACCAGCAGGTAGACTTCCTGGCCAGTCAGGCCCAATTGCACGACCTGCTTGAGGATAGCGCTCGGCTCAGCAGTGGAAACATCCAGGGCCTGGGCAACCTGGCGCAGCACGCCCGCCGCATCACCGGCACCACGGGCCGAGACGACCACGCTCTGTACCGACTGTTTGTTGGTGCTGGCCACCAGGGCCTGGCGCAGCAGGGTCTTGCCACTGCCCAACGGGCCGGTGACAACCAGCAGTAATTGGCTGTAGCGCGCGAGATGGTGCAGTTGCCCGAGCACCGGCTTGCGCTGGGCGGGGAAAAATTTGAAACCAGGTACCCGTGGAGCAAAGGGGTCGTGGCTTAACTGGTAATGGCCGAGGAACGCCTCGTCGGCATGCAAACTAGTCATCGGGATCTTATTAACCTTTAAGCTGGGCCAGGGCGCGGTAATCCGCTCCCAGCGTGGCCTGTAAAATCTCTTTCGGATAATCGTCGGTCACGACCGCTTCGCCCATGTGGCGTAACAGCACCAGTCGCAGTCGACCGTCGATCACTTTCTTGTCTATCGCCATATGTTCGAGGAAATCCGCCTCGGTCATCTCTTCCGGCGGGATAACCGGCAAACCAGCGCGCTGGAACAGGCGGATACCGCGATCACGCTCTTGGGCGCTGATCCAGCCCAGGCGCTGCGACATCTCCAATGCCATCACTGTGCCAGCCGCTACGGCCTCCCCATGCAACCACACACCATAGCCCATGTGCGTTTCGATCGCATGGCCGAAGGTGTGGCCCAGGTTCAAGGTGGCCCGTACGCCGGACTCCCGCTCGTCGGCATTCACGACCAACGCCTTGGCGGCGCAGGAGCGGGAAATCGCTTCGGTGAGCGCTACCTGGTCGAGGGCGCGCAGGGCGTCCACATGTTCTTCCAGCCAGGCCAGGAAGGGCTCATCGCAAATCAGCCCGTACTTGATAACTTCCGCCAGTCCGGCCGACAGTTCGCGCGGCGGCAAGGTGTTGAGGGTTGCGGTGTCGATCAGCACGGCCTGAGGCTGGTAGAACGCGCCGACCATGTTCTTGCCCAGCGGGTGGTTGATGCCGGTCTTGCCGCCCACCGACGAATCGACCTGGGACAACAGGGTGGTCGGCACCTGGATAAAGTCCACGCCACGCTGGTAGCAGGCCGCTGCGAAGCCGGCCATGTCGCCGATCACACCGCCGCCCAGGGCAATCACGGTGGTTCGGCGGTCATGGCGTGCGGTCAGCAGGCCATCAAAGATCAGTTGCAGGGTTTCCCAGTTCTTGTGGGCTTCGCCATCGGGCAGAATCACCGAGATCACTGAGTATGCCGCCAGGCTGCGGCTCAAACGCTCAAGATAGAGTG
This sequence comes from Pseudomonas sp. MIACH, assembly GCF_001269925.1. Lineage (GTDB taxonomy): Bacteria > Pseudomonadota > Gammaproteobacteria > Pseudomonadales > Pseudomonadaceae > Aquipseudomonas. The sequence continues at coordinate 96,108 of NZ_LHVO01000066.1, read as the reverse complement.
GCGCGACCGTTTCGTTGGAGATGATCGCCACTTGCCGCCCGGCAATGTGCGGTGCCAGCAATTCGGGCTGGTCCAACAGACCTTCGCCAATATGGATCGGGTAGCTGCGCTCGCCTAGATCGACCTTAAGTGTCTGCATGTGTCCCCGCGTTGAAGATGTATTGACGACCGGTAACGTCGAGATCTGACGCTGCCTGATGGCTCTACGCCACACCCCACAGGGTGATGACGCGCCGCCGAGAATAGCGCATTTCGAGCCTGGCTTTAACGGGGTGGCAGCCGTTGCAGGCGCTCAAGAATGTCGAGGACCACCATCCGAGGCGGCCGCTCATCGGTTTCCACCACCAGATCGGCGATTTCCCGATACAGCGGATCGCGCAGCGTGAGCAAGTCCCGCAAGGTTTTTTCCGGGTTGGCCGTGCGCAGCAACGGACGATTGCGATCGCGGGCGGTACGACCCACCTGCTGCTCGACCGACGCATGCAGATAGACCACCCGACCACCGGCATGCAGCGCCCGGCGGTTTTCATCGCGCATTACTGCGCCACCGCCGGTGGCCAATACCACACCATCGCAGCCGCACAGCTCGGCAATCATCGCCTGCTCGCGGTCGCGAAAGCCCAGCTCGCCTTCCTTATCGAAGATCCATGGGATATTGGCACCCGTGCGCAATTCAATTTCCTTGTCGGAATCTTTGAATGGCAGGCGCAGCTCTTTGGCCAGCAAACGGCCGATGGTGCTTTTTCCAGCCCCCATCGGTCCTACAAGAATCAAATTTCGCACAGAATCAACGACTCACAGCAATCGCCTGGTTATTCATAATACGCGGAGTCAGGAATACCAGCAGCTCGGATTTTTTCTCCGCCAGCACATCGCGCCGGAAAAGGCGGCCAAGATACGGCACATCGCCGAAAAATGGCACTTTATCTACCACTTTGCTTTGGGTATTGGAGAAAACCCCACCGATGACGATGGTCTCGCCGTCCCTGACCAGCACCTTGGCATTCACCTCGTTTTTCTTGATCGGCGGTACGTCGTTGAGTTTGTTGAGGTAGTCAGGCTCATCCTTGGTGACTTTCACTTCCATGATCACATGGTCATCGGGGGTAATTTGCGGCGTGACCTCCAACGACAGAGAGGCCTCTTTGAACGACACCGACGTAGCACCTTGGGAAGTGGATTCCTGGTAGGGAATTTCGGTGCCCTTAAGAATCCGCGCGGTTTCCTTGTCGGAAGTGACCACCTTCGGCTGCGAGACGATTTCGCCATTGCCGGTTTTCTCCATGGCCGTCAGCTCCAGGTCCAGCAGGAGGTTATCGGTGATAAAGGCAATGCCCAGGCCCGACGTCCCCGTGAGCGTACCCAGGTCGACAAATGGCGAGCTGGCCAGGTTTTCCGGCGCTTGAGCGCCGTCAGGCAATGGCCCCTGGATACCACCGGCAGCCCAATTGCCTCGATTGAGCCGACCACCCCAGCGCGCGCCCAGACTTTTGTCGTAATCAACATTGGCCTCGACAATCCGCGCCTCGATCATCACCTGGCGCACCGGGATGTCCAACTGCGCCACGATCCGCCGCAACTCTTCCAAACGCTCGCCGGTCTGGTAGGCAATGATGTTATTGGTGCGGTCATCCACCGCCACTGAACCGCGCTCATCGGTCGCGCCTTCAAGACCGTTCGCCGACTGAAACAGCTTGGCCAGGTCTGACGCCTTGGCATAGTTGACCTGCAGCAGCTCACGGCGCAGCGGTGCCAGGTCGGCCATCTGCTTGCGTGACTCCAGCGTGAGCAACTCGCGAGCGGCCAACTCCTCCGCGGGCGCCACCAGCAACACACCGGACTTTATCCGCTTATCCAAGCCTTTGGTTTGCAGCACCAGGTCCAGCGCCTGATCCCAGGGCACGCCTTTGAGGCGCAGGGTGATGGAGCCCTGTACGTCGTCGCCAACCACCAGATTGAGGCCCGCCACGTCGGCAATTTGCTGCAATGCAGCGCGCAGCCCTATGTCCTGGAAGTTGAGGTTCAATGTGTCACCGCTATAGGCGCCCGATACTGCGCTGCCGGGAGGCGGCAGCTGGATCAGATCCACACGATTGGGCACAGCAGCAGCCATCGGTGCCGTGAACGCTATCCATAGCGCCACACCGAAGGACGAGAAAGTCCTTTTCATTGTTTGATTCCGTTATGAGTTGACGTTTAGCACGAGGGTTCGCGGGCGCTCCAGCCATGCACCCTGTTCATCGGGAAACAACTCGACCAGTTCGATATGGCCGTCATGAATTGCGGTGACTCGACCGTGATCCGGCCCCATGTAGTCGCCGACTGCCAGGCGATGCACCGTTGAGGCTTGGCGCAGCAGGGCGAAGGTCTGCGCCCCACGGGACAACGTGCCGACCATTTCGAACTGATCCACCGAGTGCTCTTCCAGGAGCCCACGCGGTCGAGTGAGGTCCGGCGCAACAGCCGCCCGCCCTGGGGCGCGGCCGACTTGCAGGGCAACGGGCTGGAACGGGTCGCGCATACCGAAGGCGTCATATACAAAGGGCTGCTCTTGCACCACCGGCACATCTCGTTTGACGCCTTGCAGCTCGCTCCAATAGGTCTTGACCAGCAGATCAAGGCGCAGCAGCTTGCCATCACGTCGCAGGGCAACATCATGCACCGTCGCGATTCGCGAAAGGCCACCCAGGGCACTCATAAACGTCGCCAGGTCGTGATAGATGCCGCTGGCGCCGATTTGAACGGGCTGTTGGTTGTAGAACGGCTGAAACTGCTGATCCAACGGCGTGACGCTCTCAATCACCACACCATTGGCCAGCGCCAACCTGGCGATGTCTTCGAGCACGCCGGGCATTTCGGACTCACCTGGCAGTTGCTGCAAAAGCACGCTGGCCTTGTCGTGCATCAGTTGCAACTGGCGAGTCCGCTCTTCAAGGTCGGCAGCCAAGGCGGTTTTTTCCGCGAGTTGCTGCTGCAGGGCCACTTCCTGCACCTCGACCTCGCGCAAGCGCTCCCGTGATGGGCTGAGGTACGCGAGATCGCCCACCAGCAGCACCACGCCGGCCAGCGCACAGCCCAGCAAGGCTTTACCGGGTAAGGGCCATTTAGCAGCATTGTGAGTCAGGGCGGAAAATTCGAGCCTGGACAGGCTCATGGCTGGGCCTCGGAAGATTCTCCCTGGCGCACCATCAACTGGAATTCATTGTTGCCGCGAGTACCTTCGGTCCGCACATGCTGCAGACGCGTGGCGTGGGCGCCCTCAGAGGCTTGCAGGCGACGCATCAGTTGGGCGATATCCTGGCTGGATTCGGCACTGCCGCTGATACTCACCGTATCGCCTTTCGCCACTACCTCATGCAAATGCACACCGTCAGGCACCGCACGGGCCAACTGATCCAACAGTTGCGCACCGGCGGAGCGATTTTCGTGCAGGTCTTGCACGACCTTCATGCGCTCCGCCAGTTGCTGGCTTTGCACCTGGAGGTCATCAATGGTCTTGATCCGCGAGTCCAGAACGGCGATGTCCTTGCCCGCATGATTGTTTCGCGTCACCTGCCGGTCGATTGCCTGGTCGATCACTTGGTCCGCCAGCCAGACAGCCGCAAGCGCCACGCCGGCAAACGCCAGCAACAGCATCAGGAAATATTTACGCCGCCGTTGCGCCAATGCCTGGCGCCACGGCAAAAGATTGATTCGTGTCATCCAGCGAAACTCCTCAGGGCCAACCCGCAAGCGACTCCCATCCTTGGGGCATCCATGATCCATTGTGCACCATCGACTCGATGGCCCAGGGTGAAGCTGGCGAAATCCTGACTGCAAGCGCGCGCCAATGCAAACCCTTCGACATCTACCACCCGGGGCACTAATCCGGCCAGGGCCAAAACGGCTTCACAGGCTTCGACATGCTCCTTCAGGCACGCCGCCAACAATACCTCGACCCGCGCCGGATCCTGCGCCGACGGCCCTTGGACCTGAAAGTCCAGCGCCACCTCGTCCAGTGCGTAGGGAATGTATTGATCTGCTTCCATCTGGATTCTCAAGGCCAATTCGTCGTCGCAAAGTCCCGCCGGCATTTCAATGACCCGTGTAATGACCGAAGCGCCCGCCACCGCGACTGCCGCCTGCCTGGCCGACGTCCGCAGCCGGAACAGCGCCATGTGCAACGCATGGCCTATGCCCTCCAGGTCGCGCAGGGTGCCGTCGACTACCGCATGGGCCGGCAGCGCCTGTGTGGCATAGCTCTGCACGCTGTAACCGCTGACTGAACATCCCAGCTCGACCAGCTTGATCCCTGCATCATTGATGTCGACGCCAAGGACGGTATCGACTTTTCGCCTGAAAAATCCCTTTCTCATAAAACTCCCCAAAACTTTGCCTGTCTTAACGCCTGATTGCCGCCGGGACCCTGCATTCGGTCGACATGTTGAGCATGCGCGAATGACGTCCCAAGCCGAAAAATGCTTTAATGCCCAGCGTTTTTTCCCGCTTTTTATCTGCTGCCCGGGTCGATCCATCGTTTGCCATGCATGCCCCGACGCCTAACTCATTCTTTTCTCTGGAAATCCAAAAGCCTTGATTCGTCTGCTGAAGTTTTTCGGGTACTCCATTGTCGCGATCGTCTGCGGGCTGCTGCTCGTACTCAGCGGGGCCTACCTCTACCTTAGTCCGGGTTTACCCTCCGTAGAGGCTCTGAGAAGTATCCAGTTGCAGATTCCTTTGCGGGTCTACAGCAGCGATGAAAAGCTGATCGCGGAGTTCGGCGAAATGCGCCGCACACCGATCCGTTTTGCCGATATTCCACCCAATTTCATCAGTGCCCTGCTGTCGGCCGAAGACGATAACTTTGCCAACCACTATGGCGTCGACCCCAGCAGCCTGGTACGCGCCGCCACGCAACTGGTAAAAAGCGGACACATTCAATCCGGTGGCAGCACCATCACCATGCAGGTGGCGAAGAACTTCTTCCTCACCAGCGAGCGCAGCTTTTCGCGTAAAGCCACTGAAATCCTGCTGGCATTGCAGATCGAACGTCAGCTGACCAAGGACGAAATCCTTGAGTTGTACGTCAACAAGATCTACCTGGGTAACCGCGCCTACGGCATCGAAGCCGCGTCACAGGTGTACTACGGCAAGTCCATTCGGGACGCCAGCCTGGCGCAGATGGCCATGATTGCCGGCCTGCCCAAGGCCCCTTCACGCTTCAACCCCCTGGCCAACCCGGCGCGCAGCAAAGAGCGTCGTGACTGGATCCTGGGGCGCATGTACAAGCTGGGCAAGATCGACCAGGCCGCCTATGAAAGTGCAGTGGCCGAACCATTGAACGCCAGCTATCACGTGCCGACGCCGGAAGTGAATGCACCGTACATCGCTGAAATGGCGCGTGCCGAGATGGTCGGTCGTTATGGCAGCGAGGCCTACACCGAAGGCTTTCGCGTGACCACGACGGTTCCGAGCGACTTGCAGGACATCGCCAATGACTCAGTGCACTCCGGCCTCATCACCTACGACCAACGCCACGGCTACCGTGGCCCCGAGTCGCGCCTGCCGGGCAAGACCCTGAGCGCCTGGACTGTCGAGCTGGGCAAACAGCGTGCGATCAGCGGCCTGGAACCGGCCATCGTCACCCAGGTGAAGAAAGATGGCGTGCAGGTGCTGACCCGCACCGGCGAAGCGCATGTGGCCTGGGACAGCATGAAATGGGCGCGCCCGTTCCTGAACACCAACAGCATGGGGCCGATGCCGAAGCAACCCTCGGATGTCGCGCAAGTCGGTGACCTGATCCGCGTGCAACGCCAGAAGGACGACAGCCTGAAATTCAGCCAGGTGCCGCTGGCCCAGGGTGCACTGGTATCGCTGGACCCGCAGAACGGCGCAATTCGCGCCCTGGTGGGTGGCTTCGCCTTCGAACAGAGCAACTACAACCGAGCCACCCAGGCCAAGCGCCAGCCGGGCTCAAGCTTCAAGCCGTTCATCTACAGCGCCGCCCTGGATAATGGCTACACCGCCGCCAGCCTGGTCAACGATGCGCCCATCGTGTTTGTCGACGAGTACCTGGACAAGGTCTGGCGTCCGAAGAACGACACCAATACCTTCCTAGGCCCTATCCGTATCCGTGAGGCGCTGTACAAGTCGCGCAACTTGGTATCGATCCGCTTGCTGCAGGCGATGGGTGTCGGCAAGACCATCGACTACATCACGCGCTTTGGCTTCAACAAGTCGGACCTGCCGCCGAACCTGTCCCTGGCCCTGGGCACCGCGACCCTCACACCGATGGAAATCGCCACTGGCTGGAGCACGTTTGCCAATGGCGGCTACAAGATCACCCCGTACCTGATCGACAAGATCGAAAGCCGCAATGGCGACACGCTGTTCACCGCCAACCCACCGCGGGTACCGGGTGACGTGGTCAACGGTGTAGCGGCCACGGATGGGCTGGCAGCGCCGAGCAACGGCGGTATTACCATCGAGCCGACGCCGGGTGCTACACCGACCACAAACGCCGCCCCGACCGAACCCCAGGCACCCGCCGTGGCCGAACGCATTGTGGATGGCCGTACCACCTATATCCTCAACAGCATCCTGGAAGACGTGATCAAGAAGGGTACCGGCCGTCGCGCCCTGGCCTTGGGCCGCGCAGATATCGCGGGCAAGACTGGTACCACCAACGAATCCAAGGACGCCTGGTTCTCCGGCTATAACGCCGACTACGTGACCACCGTGTGGACCGGCTATGACCAGCCGGAAAGCCTTGGCCGCCGCGAGTTCGGTGGCACCGTCGCGCTGCCGATCTGGATGAGCTACATGGGCGCCGCCCTGAAGGACAAGCCGTTGCATACCCAGCCGGAGCCGGAAGGTATCCTCAGCCTGCGGATCGACCCGGTCAGTGGCCGTGCGGCCTCGCCGAGCACGCCGAATGCGTACTTTGAACTGTTCAAGAGCGAAGACACGCCGCCGTCGGTCAATGAACTGGGCAACGGCGTCGCACCGGGCAGCCCGTTGCCGGCAGATGAGGCGGCGCCGATCGATCTGTTCTAACCTGGACCTCAAGCCTACGCAGAACCCAATGTGGGAGGGGGCTTGCCCCCTCCCACATTTGATCTCCACAGGACACACGTTAATCGCCACCCCAGCAAAAAGCCCCGACTCGTGAGAGCCGGGGCTTTTTGTTGGTGCGCTACAACGGCTTAACCGTTGAACACATCATCCACGCTTTGCAGCGGGTAGTTTTTCGGATATGGCAGGGTGGCCACACCGGTCTCGATCGCGGCTTTGGCCACGGCATCGGAGATCAGGGTGATCAGGCGCTTATCCATTGGTTTCGGAATGATGTACTCACGACCGAATTCCAGCTTGGCGCCACCGTAGGCGTCACACACGTCCTGAGGCACCGGCAGCTTGGCCAGTTCACGCAGGGCGTTGGCGGCAGCCACTTTCATCTCTTCGTTGATGCGCTTGGCGCGAACGTCCAGGGCACCACGGAAGATGAACGGGAAACCCAGCACGTTGTTGACCTGGTTCGGGTAATCCGAACGACCGGTGGCCATGATCACGTCGTCGCGGGTGGCGTGGGCCAGTTCCGGAGCGATTTCCGGATCAGGGTTGGAGCAGGCGAACACGATCGGGTTGGCCGCCATGGACTTCAGGCCTTCAGCGCTCAGCAGGTTCGGGCCGGACAGGCCAACGAACACGTCGGCACCGTTCAGGGCGTCAGCCAGGGTACGCTTGGAGGACGGGTGGGCAAACATCGCCTTGTACTGGTTCAGGTCGGTACGCTCGGACTGGATCACGCCCTTGCTGTCGACCATGTAGATGTTTTCCAGCTTGGCGCCCATGCTGACGATCAGCTTCATGCAGGAGATGGCCGCAGCGCCGGCACCCAGGCAGACGATCTTGGCGTCAGCCAGGGTTTTGCCAGCGATTTCCAGGGCGTTGATCATGCCAGCCGCGGTGACGATCGCGGTGCCGTGCTGGTCATCGTGGAATACCGGAATGTCGCACTGCTCGATCAGGGCCTTTTCGATCTCGAAGCACTCAGGTGCCTTGATGTCTTCCAGGTTGATGCCACCGAAGGTGATGGAGATGCGCTTGACGGTGTCGATGAAAGCCTGCGGGCTCTCGGAATCGACTTCGATGTCAAAAACGTCGATGCCGGCGAAGCGCTTGAACAGCACGCCTTTACCTTCCATGACTGGCTTGGAGGCCAGTGGGCCGAGGTTACCCAGGCCGAGAATCGCGGTGCCATCGGAAATCACTGCAACCAGGTTGCCTTTGCCGGTGTACTTGTACGCCAGTTCAGGGTCGCGGGCGATTTCACGTACGGGCTCGGCCACGCCAGGGCTGTAGGCCAGCGACAGGTCGCGGGCGGTGGCAGTGGCTTTGGTGAGCTCTACACTCAGCTTTCCTGGACGAGGATGGGCATGATATTCGAGAGCGGCAGTTTTCAAATCAGACATATCGGCATTCCGCTTTTACTGTTGGTCGACGGACCGCCGAGGATACTCGTGTCGTAAAGTCCCTACAAGACTGGGCAGTCACAGGTGTCAAGGGCCCTGCGCTAAGACTTTCGGCCAAGAGCCACGGGATACAAGGGCTTAACTGTTCACAATCGACTTGAAAAATGTCTACAATTTTTTCTCAACGCGTCGATTTGAGCATGCCCGGATCGGTCAGCGGCAGGAGCCAGCGGGCCTGGCCATTTTTAAGCCCCCCACGTCGCGAGCGATCCTGCACCCACCCACGCGCCTCGATAGTGCGGCCTTGCAGACCATTGAGCGTGGCCGCATCGAATTGGCTGGCCAGAGCAGGGGCGATACGTAATACCAGTGAGCCCTGAAGTTCAATCCAGACCCCACCACGGTTGCGCTTTACCTTGCTGACCCGGCCGCTGACCACGGCAAACCCGGAGCGCTTGAGCTGTGCCACAGTCTTGACCGGCGATTGGCGCCACAGGCCAAGGCGCGCTTTGCGGGCACGGTTCTCAGCCGCCTGCTGACAGGTGACGAGATCGACATTCGGCGCCACGCCCACCTGGAATCCCAGGCCCTCGGCCAACAGTTGCGCCTCCAGGTTCTCGCCGTTGGCGCCATAGAGGTGGGCCAGGGTGCGACCGTAATGATCCTTGCGCTCGCGCCCCGGCACCAGGCCGACCCGGCCACCGCTGGCATCCACCAAGGCCTGCAAACGCTGGCGTGCGGCGACCGCGAAAGGCTCGTCGGGGCGGCCCTTCCTGCCGGTTTCCGGGGTGTTGATTCCGATCATCCGCACACTGCGGCCATCCTTGAGGCGCACCGTGTCGCCATCCACCACCCGCTGCACTTCCACACGGGCCAGGGCCGCTGGCGCCGGGCAAAACACCTGCGCCTGGGCCACCGACAACCAAATCGCAGGCACAAAAAAGGCGCCCGCAAGGGACGCCTTTTTCAACAGCTGGCAAAAGCCCATAAGGCTTTTGAGCCTTACTCTGCTGGAGTAGCAGCAGGCTTCTTGCCGAAAGCACCAAAGCGATCTGCGAAGCGCTGTACACGGCCGCCGGTGTCCAGAGTTTTCTGCTTACCGGTGTAGAACGGGTGGCACTCGTTGCATACGTCAGTACCCAGTGGCTTGCACAGGTTCGAGCGAGTTTCGAACTTGTTGCCGCAGCTGCAAGTAACTTCGATGGTTTCGTACGCTGGATGGATATCGGCTTTCATGGTGACTTCCTCGGGCTAGCGTGCCGCCACTCGACACTATTGTCGAATACCGCACGTAATTAGGCCGCGGATTCTACCAGACCTTTTTAAACGCGCAAGCGGCGGTACCTCTCGCGTGTAAACATAAAAGCACCTTTCATCAGAAAACTAGCGGCTACCCCAAGCCTCCCGCTGTCTGCTAGGCTCGCGCCCCTGCGCCACCGCCTGCCTTTATAGATGAGACCCCTCGCGTGCCCGACGCCATTTTGCGCCTAGCCCTGCCCTCGCCCCTGCGCCGCCTGTTCGACTACCGGGCTCCGGCCGGCGTACTGCGGGCACAGTTGCAGCCGGGCATGCGCGTGCGCGTGCCGTTTGGCCGCCGGGAGATGATCGGCATCCTGGTGGAAGTCGCCGATCACAGCGAAGTACCGGCCGAGAAGCTCAAACCGGCCATCGCCCTGCTGGATGCCACACCGCCCTTGCCTCCCGCGCTGTTCAAGCTGTGCCTGTGGACCGCCCAGTATTACCAGCACAGCCTCGGTGACACCCTGAGCTGGGCGCTGCCGGTGCTGTTGCGCCAGGGCGAACTGGCCGAAGCGCGCCAGGAACGTTTCTGGTCAACAGTGCCCGGCGCGCGCCTCGACGACCCGCGCATCGCCCGCGCCCCTCGCCAGCGTGAGGCCCTGGCGACCCTGGCACAGCATCCCCATGGCGTCGCCCATCAGCTCCTCAGCAAGCTGATGCTGAGCAAGGACAGCCTCGACCTGTTGCTGGCCAAGGGTTTGGTGCAGGTGGAAATCCGCAAGCACGCCCCCGACCCGCGCCACGAACACTGGCTGGCCCAGCCCGAACTGCCGCTGAACCCCGAGCAGCGCGCGGCGTATGAAGCGATTCGCGCAGGTTTCGACAGCTTCCATGCGTTCCTGCTGGCCGGCGTCACCGGCAGCGGCAAGACTGAAGTCTATCTGCAACTGATCCGCGAAACCCTGCAGGCCGGCAAACAGGCGCTGGTGCTGATTCCCGAGATCAACCTGGGGCCGCAAACCCTGGCGCGCTTCGAACAGCGCTTCAACGCGCGTATCGCCCTGGTGCACTCGGCGGTCAATGACCGCGAGCGCCTGGAGTCATGGCTGGCGGCGCGGGACGGCGAAGCCGACATTATTATCGGCACCCGTTCGGCGCTGTTCACGCCGATGAAAAATCCCGGGCTGATCATCATCGACGAGGAACACGACGGCTCCTATAAGCAACAGGAAGGCCTGCGCTACCACGCCCGCGACCTGGCGCTGGTGCGCGCGCGCCAGGAAGACATTCCGATTGTGCTGGGCTCTGCCACCCCCTCCCTGGAAAGCCTGCACAACGCCTACACCGGTCGTTACGGACTCCTACGCTTGAACGAGCGGGCCGGCGGCGCCAAGCAACCACGCTTCCTGCGCCTGGACGTAAAAAGCCGGCCGCTGGACAGCGGCATCTCCGGGCCGATGCAACAGGCTATCGGCCAGACCCTGGCGGCCGGCCAGCAGGTCTTGGTGTTTCTCAACCGCCGAGGCTTTGCACCGACGCTGCTGTGCCATGACTGCGGCTGGATGTCCGAGTGCGAGCGTTGCGATGCGCGCATGACCGTGCACCAGCGCCATGGCGAGTTGCGTTGCCATCATTGCGGCCATGTGGAACGTGTACCGCGCCACTGCCCGCAGTGCGGCAAGGTCGACCTGCGACCGGTCGGCGCAGGCACCGAGCGCGCCGAGGAGCGCCTGGGCATTCTGTTCCCGGACTACCCGGTGCTGCGCGTCGACCGCGACAGCACCTCGCGCAAGGACGCGATGAACCAGCTGTTCGCCACCATCCAGAAGGGCCAGCCGTGCATCCTGGTGGGAACGCAGATGCTCGCCAAAGGACATCACTTCCCACGGGTGACCCTCGTGTCGATCCTGGATGCCGACGGCGGCCTGTTCTCCGGCGACTTCCGCGCCAGCGAACGCATGGCACAGTTGATCGTGCAGGTCGCCGGTCGCGCTGGGCGTGCCGAAGAGCCGGGCAAGGTGATTATCCAGACCCACCTGGCCGACCATCCGCTGCTGATTCAACTGACCGAACAAGGCTACTTTGCCTTCGCCGAACAGGCGCTGAGCGAACGCCGCTCTGCCGGCCTGCCGCCCTTTGCACACTTGGCGTTGCTTCGCGCCGAAGCCCATAAACCAGGGCAGGCCGAGGGCTTCCTGGATGAAGCCTGCAGCGCAGCGGAACGCTTGCTCGGCGAGCTGGGGCTGAGCGGCATCGAACTGCTCGGCCCGGTACCCGCGCCCATGGAACGTCGTGCCGGGCGTTATCGCGCTCAGCTACTCTTGCAAGCGACATCCCGAGCACCGCTGCATCGACTATTAAGTAGCTGGTTACTTGCCCTGGAGCAAATGCCGAGTGGCCGCCAGGTGCGATGGTCGATGGATGTAGACCCGGTAGATTTGTATTAAGCCTGGCCACAGGTCCTGCGAAGGTTGGCAAGCCCGCCCTCGCCACGGATAATGCCCAGTTTTTCCACCTGCGCATCGCGCGCCGCCGCTTGCGGTCGAAAGAGAACACCATGAAAGACACCATTCGCCAGCTGATCCAACAAGCCCTCACCCAACTCGTCCACGAAGGTGTGTTGCCTGAAGGCCTGACGCCGGCGATCCAGGTGGAAAACACCCGCGACAAGACCCACGGCGACTTCGCCAGCAACATTGCAATGATGCTGGCCAAGCCTGCGGGCATGAAGCCGCGTGACCTGGCGGAAAAAATCATCGCCGCGCTGCCTGCCGACGAGAGTGTTACCAAGGCCGAAATCGCCGGCCCGGGCTTTATCAACTTCTTCCAGAACACCCAGGCCCTGGCTTCGCGCCTGGACGCGGCCCTGGCCGACGCCAGGATCGGCGTGCGCAAGGCCGGCCCGGCTGAGCGCGTGGCCATTGACCTGTCGGCGCCCAACCTGGCCAAAGAGATGCACGTCGGCCACCTGCGCTCGACCATCATCGGTGACGGCGTGGCACGGGTGCTGGAGTTTCTCGGCGACACCGTGATCCGCCAGAACCACGTAGGCGACTGGGGCACCCAGTTCGGCATGCTGATGGCCTATCTGCAGGAAAACCCGATCACCAGCAACGAGCTGTCGGACCTGGAGAACTTCTACCGCGCCGCTAAAAAGCGTTTCGACGACTCCGAAGAGTTCGCCGACCGCGCCCGCAGCCTGGTGGTCAAGCTGCAAGCCGGCGACAAGGAATGCCTGGAACTGTGGGGCCGCTTCCGCGAGATCTCGCTGTCCCACTGCCAGGAAATCTACGAGCTGCTCAACGTCAAACTGACCATGGCCGACGTAATGGGCGAAAGCGCCTACAACGACGACCTGATCAACGTGGTCAACGACCTCAAGGCCAAGGGCCTGCTGGTCGAGAGCAACGGCGCGCAGTGCGTGTTCCTCGAAGAATTCAAGACCGCCGACGGCGAGCCGCTGCCGGTGATCATCGTCAAGGCCGATGGCGGCTACCTCTATGCCACCACCGACCTGGCGGCCGTGCGCTACCGCAGTGGTGTACTCAAGGCTGATCGTGCGCTGTATTTCGTCGACCAGCGCCAGGCCCTGCACTTCCAGCAGGTGTTCGAAGTGGCACGTCGCGCCGGCTTCGTTACCCACCCGATGCACATGGAACACATGGGCTTCGGCACCATGAACGGCGCCGATGGCCGCCCGTTCAAGACCCGCGACGGCGGCACCGTGAAGCTGATCGACCTGCTCAACGAAGCCCAGGAACGTGCCTACAACCTGGTGAAGGAAAAGAACCCGGAGCTGGCCGAAGCCGACCTGCGCAACATCGCCCGCGTGGTGGGCATTGGCGCAGTGAAATACGCGGACCTGTCCAAGCACCGCACCAGCGACTACAGCTTCAACTTCGAATTGATGCTCAACTTCGAAGGCAACACCGCGCCTTACCTGCTGTACGCCTACACCCGCGTAGCCGGTGTGTTCCGCAAGCTGGGCAAGGACTTCAGCGAAGTCGAAGGCCAGATCGTGCTGGACGCGCCCCACGAACAGGAACTGGCCGCCAAGCTGGCGCAATTCGGCGAAGTGCTGAACAGCGTCGGCGAGAAAGGCACGCCGCATATCCTCTGCACCTACCTGTACGAAGTCGCCGGGTTGTTCTCCAGCTTCTACGAGAACTGCCCGATCCTCACCGCCGACGACGAAGCCCAGAAGCAAAGTCGCCTGCGCCTCGCCGCACTGGCTGGACGGACCCTCAAGCAAGGCCTGGAACTGTTGGGCCTGGAAACTCTGGAGCGTATGTAAGTTGGCTGCCAAGAAAAAACCTGCACCCAAGCGCGGCGCCAGCCGCTACCAGGCCCCGGCGAAGAAGCCGATCCCGGGTTGGCTGTGGATGGCGATCGGCCTTACGGTCGGCGCGTTCATTGTGTTCCTGATGAAGCTGGACCCAGGCCAGGGCGATGACGTCAAACGGGTCAAGCAGGAGCAGCAGAAGGCCACGAAAATGGCTGAAGCCAACAAGACTGCGCCGAGCCCGACGGCACCGGTAAAGCCGAAGTACGACTTCTATACGCTGCTGCCGGAATCGGAAGTGATCGTGCCGCCTGACGCCGTGCCGGAGAAAACCCTGCCGACGCCGCAAGTGCCGACCACCCCGGTAACCCCGGCAGAAGCAGCGAAAATCGACACCGCGCGGGCCCAGGCAGCATTGGCCGGGATTACTCCGCCGCCAGCACCACCGGTTGCGGAAACCAAAGCCGCACCTGTGACCAAGTTCTTCCTGCAAGCGGGCTCTTTCCCGAAACAGGCGGACGCGGATCGTGTGCGTGCGCAGATCATTCTGCTGGGCCAAACGGTGACGGTGGAATCTGGCACAGTGAAGGACGCGACCTGGTATCGCGTACTGGTGGGGCCGTTCAGCAACCGCGAACAGCTGACCGTGGCGCAGAAACAATTGGCCGGCGCCGGGTTTAGTAACCTGTTGTTACAACAACGCCAGAGCCGCTGATTCGGGCTCAACTTCGATCAAAATGTGGGAAGGGGCTCGCCCCCTCCCACATTTGGTTCTGCAGCGCTCTGAAATGCGTGTCAGACCGATAAACACCACTCGTCCGCCATAAACCCCTATGGTTGAAATCCCCCCCGCCACCCCCATATGAGTTTCCATCAGGGCATTTTCGCCCCGCTGCGTGGAGACTCTCCCCTTGACCACCATCGTTTCAGTACGTCGCCACGGCAAAGTCGTCATGGGCGGCGACGGCCAGGTTTCCCTGGGCAATACCGTGATGAAAGGCAACGCGAAAAAAGTGCGTCGCCTGTACCACGGCCAGGTCCTCGCCGGTTTTGCCGGTGCCACCGCCGACGCCTTCACCCTCTTCGAGCGTTTCGAAGGCCAGCTGGAAAAACACCAGGGCCACCTCGTACGCGCCGCTGTCGAACTCGCCAAAGAATGGCGCACCGACCGCTCCCTCAGCCGCCTGGAAGCCATGCTGGCCGTCGCCAACAAAGATGCGTCCCTGATCATCACCGGTAACGGCGATGTGGTTGAGCCTGAACATGGCCTGATCGCCATGGGCTCCGGCGGTGGCTACGCACAAGCCGCAGCCAGCGCACTGCTGAAGAAAACCGACCTGTCGGCCCGCGAAATCGTCGAGACTGCCCTGGGCATCGCCGGCGACATCTGCGTGTTCACCAACCACAACTTCACCATTGAGGAGCAGGACCTCGCCGAGTAAGCCGTAGGCTTATTCCCGCTTGAGGCCGCCAAACACTATGTCCATGACTCCCCGCGAAATCGTCCATGAACTCAATCGCCATATCATCGGCCAGGACGATGCCAAGCGCGCGGTTGCCATCGCGCTGCGTAACCGCTGGCGCCGGATGCAACTGCCCGAAGAATTGCGCGTTGAAGTAACGCCGAAGAACATCCTGATGATCGGCCCGACCGGCGTCGGTAAAACCGAGATCGCGCGACGCCTGGCCAAGCTGGCCAACGCGCCGTTCATCAAGGTCGAAGCCACCAAGTTCACCGAAGTCGGCTATGTGGGCCGCGATGTCGAGTCGATCATTCGTGACCTGGCCGATGCCGCCCTGAAGCTGCTGCGCGAACAGGAAATGACCAAGGTCAGCCACCGCGCCGAAGATGCCGCCGAAGAACGCATCCTCGACGCCCTGCTACCACCGGCGCGCATGGGCTTCAACGAAGACGCCGCACCGGCCTCGGACTCCAATACCCGCCAGCTGTTCCGCAAGCGCCTGCGTGAAGGCCAGTTGGACGACAAGGAAATCGAGATCGAAGTCGCTGAAGTTTCCGGCGTCGACATCTCCGCACCGCCTGGCATGGAAGAAATGACCAGCCAGTTGCAGAACCTGTTCGCCAACATGGGCAAAGGCAAGAAGAAAAGCCGCAAGCTCAAGGTGAAGGAAGCGCTGAAGCTGGTGCGCGACGAAGAAGCCGGACGCCTGGTGAACGAGGAAGAACTCAAGGCCAAGGCCCTGGAAGCCGTCGAGCAGCACGGCATCGTGTTTATCGACGAGATCGACAAGGTCGCCAAGCGCGGCAACTCCGGTGGCGTCGATGTATCCCGTGAAGGTGTGCAGCGTGACCTGCTGCCGCTGATCGAAGGCTGCACCGTCAATACCAAGCTGGGCATGGTCAAGACCGACCACATCCTGTTTATCGCTTCGGGTGCGTTCCACCTGAGCAAGCCAAGCGACCTGGTGCCGGAGCTGCAAGGCCGCCTGCCAATTCGCGTAGAGCTGAAGGCGCTGACCCCAGGCGACTTCGAGCGCATTCTCAGCGAACCGCATGCCTCGCTCACCGAGCAATACCGTGAGCTGCTGAAAACCGAAGGGCTGGGCATCGAGTTCCTGCCGGACGGTATCAAGCGCTTGGCGGAGATTGCCTGGCAGGTCAACGAGAAGACCGAGAACATCGGTGCGCGTCGCCTGCACACCTTGCTTGAGCGCCTGCTTGAGGAAGTGTCCTTCAGCGCCGGCGACATGGCCGGCGCGCAGAATGGCGTAGCGATCAAGATCGATGCCGACTACGTCAACAGCCACCTGGGCGAATTGGCGCAGAACGAGGACTTGTCGCGGTATATTCTGTAAGCCTCACACAGAACTGCTTTGCTTCAAATGTGGGAGGGGGCTTGCCCCCGATAGCGGTGGATCAGTCAGCTTATCTATAGCTGACCCACTGCAATCGGGGGAAAGCCCCCTCCCACACTTTTATGCCGGTTTATTCAAGAGCACCTCATATGGCCAAGTTTCCTACCGCTGTAAACCTGCACAAAACCTCCAACACCCTAGGCCTCACCTACGGCCCCGACGAGATCTACCAGTTGCCCGCCGAACTGCTGCGGGTGCACTCGCCTTCCGCCGAGGTCCAGGGCCACGGCAAACCTATCCTGCAATTCGGCAAGCTCAACGTGCGCTTGACCAAGATCGAACCGGCCGGCCAGTACGCACTGAAACTGACCTTCGACGACGGGCATGACAGCGGACTGTTCACCTGGGACTACCTCTACCAGTTGGCCGTGCGTCAGGACGCGTTGTGGGCCGATTATCTTGCCGAGCTCAAGGCCGCCGGAAAAACCCGCGATCCGAGTCAGTCGGTCGTGCGGCTGATGCTCTAGCCCAGGCTTCTTGCTCTTTAGAGGGCATTTTCTAATTTCATCTGCTTGAATGCCCTGTCGCGTGGCCAACGATTGGCCCGCTTGCGAAAAAAATTAAACTCGGGTAACCAATGGAACTGGCAAGTTCCCTGCATTTGACGATGCGGTATCAACGGTCACCCGAGTCGCAGTACCTGGCTTGTGTTGTGTATCGAAACCTGGTGCGCAGCGGTACCCGGTACTCGTCTTTCGGACAATGGAGCGTCGTAGATGAGTAACAAGAACAACGATGACTTGAAACGCCAGGCCTCGGAAAACACCCTGGGGCTCAACCCGATCATCGCGTTACGTAAAAAGGATTTACTGGCCTCGGCCAAGATGGTGCTGACCCAAGCCATCAAGCAGCCGTTGCACAGCGTCAAGCACGTCGCCCACTTTGGCGTTGAATTGAAGAACGTGATGTTCGGCAAATCGCAGCTGCAGCCCGAAAGCGATGACCGTCGCTTTCACGACCCAGCCTGGAGCCAGAACCCGCTCTACAAACGCTACCTGCAAACCTACCTGGCGTGGCGCAAGGAACTGCACGACTGGATCGGCGACAGCAACCTGTCGGAACAGGACATCAGCCGCGGCCACTTCGTGATCAACCTGATGACCGAAGCCATGGCCCCCACCAACAGCGCGGCCAACCCGGCGGCGGTCAAACGCTTCTTTGAAACCGGCGGCAAGAGCCTGCTCGACGGGCTGTCGCACCTGGCCAAGGACATGGTGCACAACGGCGGCATGCCGAGCCAGGTCAACATGGGCGCGTTTGAAGTGGGCAAGACCCTGGGCATCACCGAGGGCGCGGTGGTATTTCGCAACGACGTGCTGGAGCTGATCCAGTACAAGCCGATCACCGAACAGGTGCACGAACGCCCCCTGCTGGTGGTACCGCCGCAGATCAACAAATTCTACGTATTCGACTTGAGCCCGGAGAAGAGCCTGGCGCGCTTCTGCCTGCGCAACGGCCAGCAGACCTTTATCGTCAGTTGGCGCAACCCAACCAAGGCCCAGCGCGAGTGGGGCCTGTCGACCTATATCGAAGCGCTCAAGGAAGCGGTCGATGTGGTCACGGCGATCACCGGCAGCAAAGACATCAATATGCTCGGCGCCTGCTCCGGCGGTATCACCTGCACCGCGCTGCTGGGCCACTACGCGGCGCTGGGAGAGAAGAAGGTCAACGCCCTGACCCTGCTGGTGAGTGTCCTGGACACCACCCTGGACACCCAGGTGGCGTTGTTTGTGGATGAGCAGACCCTGGAAGCGGCCAAGCGCCACTCCTACCAGGCCGGCGTGCTGGAAGGCCGCGACATGGCCAAGGTGTTCGCCTGGATGCGCCCCAACGATTTGATCTGGAACTACTGGGTCAACAACTACCTGCTGGGCAACGAGCCACCGGTGTTCGACATCCTGTTCTGGAACAACGACACCACGCGCTTGCCGGCGGCCTTCCATGGCGACCTGATCGAGCTGTTCAAAAACAACCCACTCGTGCGCGCCAATGCACTGGAAGTGTGCGGCACGCCGATCGACCTCAAGCAGGTCACGGCCGATATCTACTCACTGGCCGGTACCAACGACCACATCACGCCATGGCAGTCCTGCTACAAGTCAGCGCAGCTGTTCGGTGGAAAAGTGGAATTCGTGCTGTCGAGCAGCGGGCATATCCAGAGCATCCTCAACCCACCCGGCAATCCCAAGGCGCGCTACCAGACCAGCGATAGCCTGGCGGGCAAGCCACTGGAGTGGCAGGAGAATGCGACCAAGCACACAGATTCGTGGTGGTTGCATTGGCAGGTGTGGCAAGCGGAACGTGCGGGCAAGCTGAAGAAGGCACCGACGAGTTTGGGTAACAAAACCTTCGCCGCAGCGGAAGCAGCCCCCGGGACTTACGTACACGAACGCTAAATTGAAATGCGTTCAAATGTGGGAGGGGGCTTGCTCCCGATGGCAGTGTGTCAGCCATCTGATCCATTGGCTGATCAGTTGCAATCGGGGGCAAGCCCCCTCCCACAGTTGGCCTGCATTCCAACCGTCACATCTCACAGGGCTTGAGCATGCCGCAACCGTTCATCTTCCGTACCATCGACCTGGATGGCCAGACCATCCGCACGGCGGTACGCCCGGGCAAGCCTCACTTGACGCCGTTGCTGATCTTCAACGGCATCGGCGCCAACCTTGAGCTGGTGTTTCCGTTCGTCCAGGCCCTGGACCCGGACCTGGAAGTGATCGCCTTCGATGTACCGGGCGTGGGCGGCTCCTCGACACCCAACCGCCCCTATCGCTTTCCCGGCCTGGCCAAGCTCACCGCACGCATGCTGGACTACCTGGACTATGGCCAGGTGAATGCGGTGGGCGTGTCCTGGGGCGGCGCTTTGGCGCAGCAGTTTGCCTACGACTACCCGGAGCGCTGCAAGAAGCTGATCCTTGCGGCGACCGCTGCCGGTGCCTTTATGGTGCCGGGCAAGCCGAAGGTGCTGTGGCTGATGGCGAGCCCCCGGCGCTACATCCAACCGTCCCACGTGGTGCGCATTGCACCGATGATTTATGGCGGTTCGTTCCGCCGCGATTCGAAACTGGCCGCCGAGCACGCCAGCAAAGTGCGCTCGGCCGGCAAGCTGGGTTACTACTGGCAACTGTTCGCTGGGTTGGGCTGGACCAGCATCCACTGGCTGCACAAGATCCGCCAGCCGACCCTGGTGCTGGCCGGGGACGACGACCCGCTGATCCCGCTGATCAATATGCGCATGCTCGCCTGGCGCATTCCCAACGCGCAGTTGCACATCATCGATGACGGCCACCTGTTCCTGATCACCCGAGCTGAAGCCGTGGCGCCGATCATCATGAAGTTTCTCGAGGAGGAGCGCATGCGGGCCGTGATTCACCCGCGACCGGCGGTGTAAGGACCACACCGCCGCGCAACTTGCCGAGAACCGACTATGGTTCTGAATTGGCGTGCCTGTTGATGGCTTGACGAAGGAGTGTTGGCTCATGCGAGAAAGACCCGTGACGAACCCGGCGCCCACCCCCGCCGCGTTCATCAACGCGCAAAACGCGATCACCGGCCTGCGCGGTCGGGATTTGCTGTCGACCCTGCGCAGCGTTGCCGCCCACGGTTTGCGTAACCCGGTGCATACCGCCCGTCACGCTCTCGCGCTGGGCGGTCAACTGGGTCGCGTACTGCTGGGTGAAACGGTGCACGAGCCCAACCCGCGGGACAACCGCTTCATCGACCCGACCTGGACGCTCAACCCGTTCTACCGGCGCAGCCTGCAGGCCTATCTGAGCTGGCAGAAGCAAACTCGTCACTGGATCGATGACAGCTCGCTGAGTGCCGACGACCGCGCCCGCGCGCACTTTGCCTTCGCCTTGATCAACGACGCGGTCTCGCCCTCCAACACCCTGCTCAACCCGCTGGCCATCAAGGAGCTGCTCAACTCCGGCGGCAACAGTGTGGTGCGCGGCGTGAGCAATCTGTTCGACGACCTGCTGCACAACCACGGCCTGCCGCGCCAGGTGAGCAAGCAGGCCTTTGAAGTCGGCAAGACGGTGGCCACCACCCCAGGCTCGGTGGTGTTTCGTAATGAGCTGCTGGAGCTGATCCAGTACAAGCCCATGAGCGAAAAACAGTACGCCAAGCCGCTGCTGATCGTGCCGCCGCAAATCAACAAGTACTACATCTTCGACCTGAGCCCGGCCAACAGCTTTGTGCAATACGCCCTGAAGAACGGCCTGCAGACCTTTATGGTCAGTTGGCGCAACCCGGACGTGCGCCATCGCGAATGGGGCTTGTCCACCTATGTGGCGGCGCTGGAAGAAGCGCTCAACGTCTGCCGGGCCATCACCGGCGCCCGCGAGGTCAACCTGATGGGCGCCTGCGCGGGTGGCCTGACCATCGCCGCGCTGCAGGGCCACTTGCAAGCCAAGCGCCAGCTGCGCCGTATCTCCAGCGCCAGCTACCTGGTGAGCCTGCTGGACAGCCAGATCGACAGCCCCGCCATGCTGTTCGCCGATGAGCAAACCCTCGAAGCCGCCAAGCGCCGTTCCTACCAGCAAGGCGTGCTCGACGGCCGCGACATGGCCAGGGTCTTCGCGTGGATGCGCCCCAATGACCTGATCTGGAACTACTGGATCAACAACTATTTGCTGGGCAAGGAACCGCCCGCCTTCGACATCCTGTACTGGAACAACGACAACACGCGCCTGCCCGCTGCACTGCATGGCGACTTGCTGGACTTCTTCAAGCACAACCCCCTGAGCCACCCCGGTGGCCTGGAGGTGTGCGGTACGCCCATCGATTTGCAGAAGGTCACGGTGGACAGCTTCAGCGTGGCCGGGATCAACGACCACATCACGCCGTGGGACGCGGTGTATCGCTCCACACAACTGCTCGGCGGTGAGCGGCGCTTCGTGCTGTCCAACAGTGGGCATATCCAGAGCATCCTCAACCCTCCGGGCAACCCCAAGGCCAACTACGTCGAAAACCCCAAGCTGAGCAGCGACCCGCGCGCCTGGTACTACGACGCCAGCCACGTCGAAGGCAGCTGGTGGCCGCAGTGGCTGGCGTGGATCCAGCAGCGCTCGGGCGTACAGCGTGAAACCCTCACCGCCCTGGGCAACCAGAATTACCCACCGATGGAAGCGGCGCCGGGCACCTACGTGCGAGTGCGCTGAGCTCAACGATCACATTAAGAAGACTGGATGAAGACCCGCGACCGTATCCTTGAATGTGCCCTGCAGTTGTTCAACCACAAGGGCGAGCCAAACGTATCGACCATGGAGGTGGCCAATGAAATGGGGATCAGCCCCGGCAACCTCTACTACCACTTCCATGGCAAGGAACCTCTGGTCATCGGCCTGTTCGAGCGTTTCCAAGCTGAGCTGGCGCCGTTGCTCGACCCTCCGGCGGATGCGCAACTGAAGGCGGAGGACTATTGGTTGTTCCTGCACCTGATCGTCGAGCGCATGGCCCACTATCGGTTTCTGTTCCAGGACTTGTCCAACCTGGCCGGGCGCCTGCCGAAACTGGCCAAAGGCATTCGTAACCTGCTCACGGCGCTCAAACGCACCCTGGCGTCATTGCTGGCGCGGTTGAAGGCGGCAGGGCAAGTGGTCAGTGACACCCAGGCGCTGGGGCAACTGGTGGAGCAGATCACCATGACCCTGCTGTTCTCCCTGGACTACCAACGGATCCTTGATCGCGAAGGCGAGGTGCGAGTAGTGGTGTACCAGATCATGATGCTGGTGGCGCCGCACCTGTTATTACCGGCACGGCTGGCGACGGAGCGGCTGGCCCTGCGCTATCTGGATGAATCCGCTTGACGCTCGGTCACCCAGGCTCGCCGAACTGCTGACTGAACTTGAATAGTTCGCTGTCACTGCTGATACCCAGTTTCCGATAAGCCGATTGTTTTTGCGTACTGATCGTACTTGCACTTCGCGAAAACTTGGCCGCAATTGAATTGACTGACATCCCGTCCAAAAAACACCGCAACACCTCCTGCTCTTTGGGTGTAAGGCAGGCGTTTAACTGTAGCGAACTTGAAAAATCCACTTTCTTTTTTACATTCGCAACATCAAGTACGGACTGCATGCCCTGAAGCGCTGGCACCATACAAGGTTGCAGGTAAATCCGGCCTTGGGCGACGGTTCGAACAGCCGTGACTAACTCCGTCAAGTTCTGGGTTTTCCCCAGAATCCCCCAACATCCGGCTTTCAAAGACAGTGACACGATGGCAGGCGTGTAGTGCGAACACACGATCAAAGGCCTGCACTTACTGAAGCGCCTGTTCAACACCTGAAGCAGACTAAGACCGTCGCTGTCCGACGGCGCCAGGATAAAGTCCATGACCACCACATCCGCAGACCGCCTGGAGAGCGCTTCCAGCAAATCCCTGCCGGTGCCGAAGGAACCGATCACATCGAAGTCGGCCTCTTTATTCAAGCCTAACTCAATCCCCTGCCGGACCATCTCGTGGTCATCTAACAACATGACGGTATACGTGGTGGAAATTGAAATAGACATCGATAAACCCGTATAAGTGAATACAGCCTGCACACGCCAATACTCTATTTTGAGTACGGTATACCCAGCTATACATGGGGATCAATACAGCGAGGCAATAAGTGTGAGTCCTTCAGGAGTTTCTTACAGTCGAATCCCAACGTTATATAGAAACGTCCTAAACTGCCGGAATAAGTTTCGAATAATTACGAAGTAAAACTCGCGACTTCTCTATAGAGAACATTGGCGTTACACGACACAGTACGACGCCCCCGCCAATCGAGAAAACCTCGAAACAAATCGCAGGCGCAGCACTTTAAACCTGCGGCGGGTCATTCCTATAACTCACGAGTGGAACACCATGAAAGTCAACGTCTTATCCACCGTTGCAGGCGCAATGGTCTTAATGGCCGGCCTCTCACAATCCGCCTACGCCACCGATGGCATTATCAATTTCAGCGGTCTGGTGACTGATGTGACCTGCACGGTCGAAGGCTCGCCACCGGGCAGCGGCGCAGTGGTCAAGGACGTCAACCTGGGTGGCGTCTCTGCCGCGCGCCTGGCAACTGCAGGTAGCCGTGCCAACCTCACTGGCTTCACGATTCGCATTGGCGCCCCCGGTGAAGGCAGCTGCACCAACGGGCGTACCGCCATGGTTGCGTTCGACCCAACCAGCCCGGCCATCGACGTCGCCACCGGCCGCTTGAACATCGACGGATACGACGACCCGACGGATACCACCACCGCGAAGAACGTGCAGGTCGAAGTCACCAACCGCGATGGCTCCCCTATCAACGTCTACACCGAGAAATCGGAAGGCGTAGTGATTGCTGACAACCAGGCAATCATCCCCCTGGCCGCACAAATGTACGCCAGCGGCCCCGCCACCGAAGGTACGGTGAACACCCGCGTCGGCTTTATGATCGAGTACGCCGAGTAAGGAGCGAGCAGGCCTGCGCAGGCGGGCCTTGCACGCCATGGACCTGCGCTGATAACGCAGGCCCCCTTGACTCGCAGAGACTTCTGACTATGAAAAAAAAGGTCCGCATTGCGCTTGCCACCTGTGCCTTTGCAATGCTGTCGCTGCTGGCACTGCCCTCCCATGCCGGCGTGATTATTCATGGCACCCGCGTGATCTACCCTGCCGAACAGCAGGAGGTCGTGGTGCGCCTGGAAAACAAGGGAAACCTCCCGGCACTGGTGCAAACCTGGCTGGATACCGGCGACCGGCACTCGACACCGGCGACAGCGCAAACGCCACTGACCCTTTCGCCACCGCTCTTTCGTATCGAGCCTTACCAGCAACAGGCGCTGCGCCTGCGCTATTCCGGCGAGCCACTGCCCACCGACCGCGAGAGCCTTTTCTGGCTGAATGTACTGGAAGTCCCGCCACGCTCCGCGGATGCCGCGCAAAACAACAAGATCGAATTGTCGTTCCGGACGCGCCTGCGCGTGTTCTTGCGACCACCGGCGCTGCCCTACCCGGTCGGGAGTGCTCCGTCAAAACTGCAATGGAAACTGGTCGCCCACGAACAGGGCTTCGCCGTGCAAGCCACCAACCCCACGCCGTATCACATTTCACTGGCCTCGGTGGACTTGCTCACCGCAGGCAAACGGTTCAGCAAAGCCCCGAATAAGACGGCCAACGACAGCCTGATGCTGCCCGCCGGTGACGTAAAAGTGTTCGTGCTGCCTCAACTGCGCAATCGCCCAAGTGACGCCGCCAAAGTCGAGTTCACCACCGTCAGCGACTTTGGGGCGCGAGTGCGTCACTCGGCTGCCCTTACCCCCACCGCCGGATAACCCCCGTATGAATGCGACATCGATCTCACACGCCTTGGCGAAGGTCGCAGTGCTGACACTTGTGCTGCAAGGCGCGACCACGGCCCACGCAAGCGTTGTGATCAACAACACTCGAATCGTTTATCCACAGGACGACAAGGAAGTAACCGTCAGGCTGGAAAGCAAGAACCAGGCGCCGGTGCTGGTCCAGACATGGCTGGACGAGGGTGATGAACATTCAACACCTGACCTGGCAGGCATTCCATTCGTCGCCACACCACCGGTCGTGCGCATGGAGCCAGGCAAACAGCAAGTCATACGCCTGGCCTACACCGGCGAAACCTTACCGTCGGCCCAGGAAAGCCTGTTCTGGTTCAATCTGCTGGAGGTGCCTTCGCAGCCCCAAGGCGCCCAACCAGGCAATCAGCTGCAGCTCGCCTTCCGGACCCGGATCAAGCTGTTTTTTCGCCCGTCGAATCTGCCGTACGCGGTCGAGGCCGCGCCGGCAAAACTGCAATGGCGTCGCGTACCCACAGAGCAAGGGCAGGCACTGGAAGTCTACAACCCGAGCCCGTATCACGTGACCTTCGAACATATCGAACTGCTGGCGTCCGGGCAGCGTCATGCCAGCCAAGCTGCGGCGTCAGGCCCGGGGAATATGGTGCGGCCCGGAGGTCGCAATCGCTTTGAGCTACCAACGCTCAAAACACCGGCGAGTACTGACGCAACCGTCGAGTTCCAGACGCTTGATGACTTTGGGGTGAAAGTCTCCCACAGCGCCAAGGTATCGCCATGACGACCCGGACCCGCTGCCCACCGTAACCGTCCCGACGACCCGCCATCGGGGGGTCACACGGCCCCCTCACCCCACACATTTGGATGCCCATTGATTCGGGCAGGAACTCCCTATGCCGAAATTCGGGCAGTCTCCACTCGCGGGAGCGGTAAACATGCGTTTGAACATGCGCAGAGGCGCAAGCAGCAATCCCCTGGAGCGTCATCGCTCAGCACTTACGATACCCAGCGTGCTGCTGGTATGGGGTGCTTATGCGGCAGCAGCCCAGAGTGCCGAACGTGTCGAATTCAACCCGGCCTTCTTTCCAGACAGAGCGGCCGGCTTGCAGGTGGATATTTCAAAGTTCAGCCAGGCCAACGTCGTGCTGCCCGGACACTACAGCACCGACATTCACCTCAACGGCCAATGGATTGGACGTGAAACCTTGACCTTCACGGCGGTCGCCCATCAGCCGTCGGCGCAACTGTGCCTGGAACGGGACGCGCTGCTCAGGTTTGGCATCAACGTGGATGCAGCGCCCACGCACCCCACCGATTCGAATGCGCCCCCCGCATCGGCGTTTTCCAGTTGCGCCGACATCGCGACGTACCTGCCGGGTGCCAGCAGCCAATTTGACTCAGGTGAAAGCCGCCTGGACTTGCAGGTCCCCCAGATCTACCTGGCGCGCAAGGCGCGGGGTTACGTCGACCCGCAGCACTGGGACAGCGGCATCAATGCCGCCTTCGTGCGCTACAACGCCAATACATTCAGCTCCCAGACCCATGGAAGCTCGCTCAATTCCAATTACCTGGGCCTCAATACCGGCCTCAATCTGGGGGACTGGCACTGGCGCCATAACGGCAGCTACAGCCAGACCAATATCGGTTCTGGCTATCAAAGCAGCGCCACGTACGTGCAGCGCGAGCTGA
Organism: Pseudomonas sp. MIACH; assembly: GCF_001269925.1. Classification (GTDB taxonomy): domain Bacteria; phylum Pseudomonadota; class Gammaproteobacteria; order Pseudomonadales; family Pseudomonadaceae; genus Aquipseudomonas. Next base: position 69,279 of record NZ_LHVO01000066.1, on the reverse strand, counting down.
GCAGGCTGCAATCACAGCTGATGGTCGGCGAAATCTACACCCCAGGGGAGCTGTTCGACAGCGTGCGCATGAGAGGCGCCAGCCTGTTCAGCGATGACCGGATGCTGCCGGATTCCCTGACAGGCTTCGCTCCGGTGGTGCGTGGTGTCGCCGAGACCAATGCCCGCGTCACCGTGCGCCAACGCGGGGTGTTATTGGACGAAGTGTCTGTAGCGCCGGGCCCGTTTGTCCTCAACGATTTGTTTCCTACCGGCTACGGCGGTGACCTGAACGTCACCGTCACCGAAGCCGATGGCCGCACACGCGAGTTCATCGTACCGTTCGCCGCCAACGCCAACCTCCTACGCCCCGGCTACAGCCGCTACTCGTTGAGCATTGGCCAACTGGATGAAATCGGCCTGCGGCACCCTCCCACGCTGATGCAAGCCACTTACCAGCATGGCCTGAGCAATCTGCTGACCGGCTACACCGGCGCGGTACTTGCCGACGACTATCGCTCGCAATTGCTCGGCACGGCCTTTAATACACCGCTCGGCGCGCTGTCCCTTGACCTGACCTACTCCAACGCCGACCTTCCGGGCCACGGTTCGCGTGAGGGGCAAAGCGTACAACTGCGCTACAGCAAAAACTTCACCGAGACCGGCACCCACTTCGCCCTCGGCGCATACCGCTACTCCACCGAAGGCTTCCTGACCCTGAGCGATGCCGCACGCGTGCGCGACCTCGCCATCGACGGACTGAACCTGGACAACGTGTCACGGCTACGCGACAGGATGGACATCAGCCTCAACCAGAGCCTGGGTACTGGTTCGCTGTACCTGACCGGTTCTTCGCAAAACTATTGGAACCGCAAAAGCGGCAACCTGACGTTCACCACCGGTTACAGCGGCACCTGGAAGAACCTTCACTACACCGTCAGTGCGCAGCGCACCCGCGACTTGCTGAGTGACCGGGTCGACAAGCAAGTGGACTTCACCGTGAGCCTGCCACTGGGCAGCGGCGCGCACTCGCCAACCTTGACCACCACGGCCTACCGCGGCGATCAAAGCAGCGGCGAGCGCGTCAGCCTGGGCGGCAGTCTTGGCGAGCGCAGCGAGTTCAGCTACGGCCTGGGGGCCAGCCGAACGCACGGCATCGGCAACACAACCAGTGCAGACGCGAAATACCAGACAAGCCATGGCGTGCTATCCGCCGGTTTTGGTCAGAGCAATGCGTATCGCGCGACCTCCTTGGGCATGACCGGCGGGATTCTCGCCCACGCTGGCGGCGTGACCTTCGCCCCGGAGCTGGGCGACACCATCGGCATCGTCCAGGCACCCGACGCCCTGGGCGCGCGGATCAATGGCAACCACAGTTCACAAGTCGGGAAAAGCGGCTTTGCCGTAGTGCCTCACCTCACGCCCTACCGGCAGAACGTCGTCGAGCTGGACCCAAAAGACCTGTCCGTCGATGTGGAACTCAAGACCGCCGCGCAAAACGTGGCACCACGCGCCGGCGCGGTGGTGAAGTTGCAATTCGAGACCGCCAGCGGCCACGCCCTGTTGATTACGGCTGTGCGCGAGGATGACAGCCCGCTGCCGTTCGGCTCGGATGTATTCGATGAAGAGGGCGCCAGTGTCGGCGTGGTCGGGCAAGGGGGTAAGGCGTTTGTCCGCGTGGCACGCCCCCAGGGGCAGTTGACGGTCAAGTGGGGAGCCAATGCCAGCGCCACTTGCCGCCTTCACTACGACCTCGACGTGCAACCGGATGCCCAGGGCACCCGCCGTTTGCAGCACTTGGACGCGGGTACTTGTCAGCCCGAGTCGGCCCTTTTCTCACTGCGAGACTGATGATGAAACACACCCTAAAACTGATCTCAACACTGCTGGCCCTGGTTCTGCCGATCGCAGCTCATGCAGGTTGTGAACGCTATATGAACAGCACGCTCACCCTCACGCTTCCCAGCACGATCACCGTGCCGGCCAATCTACCGGTGGGCGGGGTAATCGTCAGGCGTTCATTCAGCGGTACAGCCCCGGCTTTCTTTGCGGTTTGCTGGGCCTCGCATCAAAGGATCTTCGGGCGATTCCACTCGTCACCTCCTGCCCCCCCGTACTATCGCACCGAGGCCCGAGGTGTGGGGGCTAGCCTGCGTATCACGGATGCCAGGGGAATAACCAATTACTATGGAATGCGTACTCAAGAAGGCTCGCCGGCAAGTGGCACATATCCCAGCTTCACGGCTGCGGAATTGACGTTCCACAAAATCGAACCTGTAGCCAATGGGACGGTACCAGCCGGAGAAATTTGGGCAGCAAGAAGGGAGCGGCGCTCAGATGGTTTTGTCCTGCGGATGGGTAACGCTGTTCGGTTTGTCACCCCTGTCGCCACCTGCGACCTGGCGACCGGTGACGTCAACCGTACGATCACACTCGACCCGATCAAAGTCAGCGCACTTCAAAACGCCACCTATACCGGCGCACGCCAATTCGAGCTCACCGCCAACTGCACCAACGCATCCAATGTCACCTTTCGTTTTTCCGGCACACCCGCGCCAGGGAATAACCGGCTGTTCGCCAATACAGGCACGGCCGGCGGCGTAGCAGTGTGGCTGTACTCACGCATCGGCGCAGGCACCCAGAACATTCTCCCCACTGGCGCCGAAAGCTCCCGCACGATCGCTGTTTCGGCCAATAGAGCCGTCCTGCCGCTCGGCGTGGCATACCACAAAAACGGCACAGTCACCCAAGGCACTCTTGTCAGTACGGCCACCGTCAACATTACCTATAACTGAAACGCTGAGGGCTTCTTGATGAGCTTGCGAACACTTCCCCTGCTACTGGCAATCACCGCCGGCCTGGTCGTCAATGCGGTCCAGGCCGCCACCACGGGCACCTTGCGCTTTACCGGCCAGATCAATGCCGGTACCTGTAACCTGGCGGCCGGCGACGAAAACCGTACCATCACATTGCCGACTATCAAGATTTCCGACTTGGACGCGACCTCCAGCGCGGGCGCGTTTGATTTCGAGATCTCTGCCGATTGTGAATCGGATTTGCGCAACGTGATTTTCCTGTTCGCAGGCACAGCCTCCACCGGGAACGCCGCGCTGTTTTCCAACACGGGCACCTCCAAGGGTACCGCCCTTCGACTACTGCACCGTGCCTCTCCCGCTTATGCCATCCCCGCCAACGGTACCGCCGCCCAGCGCAGCCGCACCATCGCGACGAGCAGCAACAAGGCGGTGATCCCCCTCACAGCGGCGTACCACAAAACCGGCGAAGCGATCACCCAAGGCACCCTGGCCAGCGCGGTTACCGTTTCGATCACTTACAACTGACCGAACCTGGCGCCACGGATCACGCTGTAAGCGCGCAAAAAAAATGCCCGACCTTTGCAGGCCGGGCATTTTTTTGTATCCCGAAAAAATCAGGACTGACTGGATGACGTCGGGGTTGCCGGCGTTGCAGTCGGGGCAGCAGCAGGCGCTGGTGCAGACACCGAGTTGGCGGTCGAAGCGGTGGGTGTCGGGGTTGCAGGCTTGGCGGCAACGGCCGGCTTTGGCGCTGCTGGTTTTTTCGCTACCGCAGGCTTCTTCGCGGCAGCAGGTTTGGCGGCCGGCTTGGCCACCGCAGGTTTCGCAGCGGCAGGCTTGGCAGCTGCCGTTTTCGCCGCAGGTTTGGCGACGGCCTTGGCTGCAGGTTTAGCCGCAGGCTTGGCAGCGGCTTTAGCAGCCACGGGTTTAGCTTTAGCGGCTGGCTTGGCGGCCGGTTTGGCTGCTGCAGTTTTCGCCGCTGGCTTGGCAGCGGCTTTAACCGGCGCCTTGGCCGCAGGTTTTGCAGCAGGCTTGGCGGCAGCTTTTACCAGCGGCTTGGCGGCCGTTTTAGCGGCGGGTTTGGCAGCAGCTGTTTTAGCGGCAGGCTTGGCAGCCGGTTTAGCCGCAGCCGCTTTCACGGGGGCGACTTTGGCGCCGGTGAGTTTTTCGATTTGCCGGGTCAACGTATCGACCTTGCTGTGCAGCGCTTTCACTTCTGTACGGCTAGGAACGCCCAGTCGCGAAATAGCACTGTTGAGGCGCTTGTCCAGCGTCTCTTCCAACTTGCCCCAGGTGTCAGAAATACTCGACTTGGCGGAACCAGCGCTCGCCTTTGCCGCATCGACTTTCTTACCCACTGCACTTTTGGTCAACTTCTCGGCTTTCTCGCCGTCTTTAACCAACGTCTCGAAGAGTTTGCTGCCGTCACTGTCGATCTTCGAATAAACGCCTAAACCAGCCAGCCAGATTTTGCGGGAATATTCTTCAACTTTCCCGACCCACGAGCTGCTTTCTTTCTGAGTAGTCTTTTTAACAGCCATCCCGATGTCTCCTTAGTGTTTACGCGCGACACGTTCGAGCAATGCCGTCAGCTCTTCGAGCTTAGCAGAGAGTGTCTCCACGTCATGTTTAGACGCAATGCCGATTCGATTCAAGGCACTTGCAACACGAGTATCAAAAGCTTTTTCAACTTTATCCAGCTGAACTTCTACCAGACCTTTGACTGCAGAGACATTATTCTTTACTTGATCAATCTGACTGTTGGCGGCATCAAGTTGTTCAACTGCAACTTTTTTACCTTTACTTTCAACATGTTGACCGCTCTTAACGAGTTCTTTGAAGTACTCGCCGCCCTCGCTGCCAACCTTCGCGTAGGCACCAAGACCGGCCAACCAGATCTTGCGGGCGTAGGTTTTAACGTCACTCAAAGCGCCGGTCTGAGCATCGATTTTTTTCTTCAGGATAACTTTGGCCATGGTGCACCTCACGCAGGATAGGGGGGAGGAACGGCCCGCAGGAGTTGTGGGCTTGGGCACAAAGTAGGAGGAAAAATTAGAATCGGCACCCTAAGTACACAGGAGGGGTGAAAGACCGGTCAGGCCAACGCCTTATCCAGGGCCTTCTCGATTTCGGACTTGATCGTGCCACTCATGGCCGACATCAACAGGCCCAGCTCCACATCGATGCGCAGCGAATCATCCGCCACTAATACCGTGCCTTTAACCCCGGAACGCTTGAGGTTCAAGGTATCGCCCGACCACGAAGGCTCCAGTCCATATTGCTCCTTGAGCTTGTGCGCCAACTTCTCGGCCTTTGCCCGTGCGCCTTCTTTACCCAGGGAATGTGCACGTTCAACGGTTATACGGGCCATTGCAATGACTCCTCTTTATAGGGATTTGAATACCTTCGATGCGGCAAAAGGTCTCGGTGACCTTCCATCTTACCTGCAGCCTTGCCAAGACAAAGCAGGCCTTGGGGATTATCATGTCCCGCATTCTCTTTTGGTGACAGCGATATGACTGATCAGCGCAAAGGCAGCGATGCCGAACCCACCACTCACTTCGGCTTCAAGAACGTCCCGGAAAGCCAGAAAGCGGAAAAAGTCGCTGAGGTGTTCCACTCCGTAGCGGCCAAGTACGACCTCATGAACGACGTGCTGTCGGGCGGTATGCACCGTTTGTGGAAGCGCTTCACTATTGAATTGTCGGGCGTACGTACCGGCAACAGCGTGCTGGATATCGCCGGCGGTACGGGCGACCTGGCGGCCAAGTTCTCCAAGCTCGTTGGCCCTACCGGCCAGGTGGTGCTGGCGGATATCAATGGCTCGATGCTCAAGGTCGGCCGCGATCGCCTGCTCGACAAGGGCGTGGCCGGCAATATCGAATTCGTCCAGGCCGACGCGGAGAAGCTGCCGTTCCCCGACAACCATTTCGACTGCGTGACCATCGCCTTCGGCCTGCGCAACGTGACCCACAAGGAAGACGCGATCCGCTCGATGCTGCGCGTCCTCAAGCCAGGTGGTCGCCTGTTGGTACTGGAGTTCTCCAAGCCGACCAACGCGCTGATGTCCAAGGTCTACGACACCTACTCCTTTGCCTTCATGCCGTTGATGGGCAAGCTGATCACCAACGACGCCGAGAGCTACCGCTACCTGGCCGAATCGATCCGCATGCACCCCGACCAGGAAACCCTGAAGTCGATGATGGTAGAAGCCGGTTTCGACCGCGTGACCTACCACAACATGACCTCGGGCATCGTCGCCCTGCACCGCGGCATCAAGCCCTGATGCTGTTCGCAGGCCTGCTTGCCAGCGTCGAACACGGCCTCAACCGTGTGCTGCGCCTGGACAGTACCGCCCTGGCGCGGCTCGCGCATTTGAACGGCAAGGTCATCGCCGTGGACTGCACCAGCCCCGCCTTGCAGCTGTTTATCCTGCCCAGCGATGAAGGCCTGCTGCTCGCTACTCAATGGGCCGCCGAAGCCGACTGCACCCTGCGCGCACCGGCCTCCAGCCTGTTGCACCTGGCGCTGAGCCGCAACAAGACCGCCATCCTCCACGGCCCCGAAGTGCACCTGGAAGGCGACAGTGCGGTACTGATGGACCTGGCCGCCGTGCTGCAAGACCTGGAGCTGGACTGGGAGTACGAACTGTCACGCTGGATCGGCCCCGTCGCCACCCAGTTGATCAGCGGGCACCTGCGCAGTCGCACGCGCTGGTACCAGCAGGGGTTCGCCAGCCTTAACCAGAACCTCGCCGAATACCTGAGCGAAGAATCGCGCACCCTGGTCGGAGAACGCGAAGCGCAAGCGCGCTTTCGTGAACTCGACAAGGCCAAAATCGACCTGGAACGTCTTGAGGCACGCTTCGAGCGCCTGAGCCGTTCCCTTGATCCAAGCGATAACGCATGAAGCTGCTCGCCGTCCGCCGTTTGTTCCGTATCCAGCGCGTCGTAATCCGCTACCGCCTCGATGACCTGCTGTTCGCCCTGCCCCTGCCGTGGTTCCTGCTGGCAGTGCGCTATGTGCTGCCGTGGCGCTGGTTCCCGCGCAAACAGCTGGAGCTGAGCCGTGGCGCGCGCCTGCGCCTGGCGTTGCAGGACCTGGGACCGATCTTCATCAAGTTCGGACAGATCCTCTCCACACGTCGCGACCTGCTGCCCGAAGACATCGCCGACGAACTGATGCTGCTGCAGGACCGCGTGCCGCCATTCGATTCGCAGCAGTCGATGAAGCTGATCGAAGAGCAACTGGGCAAGAAGATCAGCGAGGTGTTCAGCCGCTTCGACGTCGAACCACTGGCCTCGGCCTCGGTGGCACAAGTGCACGCGGCGCAGTTGAAGACCGGCGAAGAAGTGGTGGTCAAGGTGATCCGCCCGGGCCTCAAGCCGATCATCGGCCAGGACCTGGCGTGGCTGTTCATCCTCGCCCGCGCCGCCGAACGTTTCTCTGCCGATGCGCGCCTGCTGCACCCGGTAGACGTGGTCGCCGACTACGAAAAAACCATCTACGACGAACTCGACCTGCTGCGCGAAGCGGCCAACGCCAGCCAGCTCAAGCGCAACTTCGAAGGCTCGCCGTTGCTGTATGTACCGCAGGTGTATTGGGATTGGTGCCGCCCGAAAGTGCTGGTGATGGAGCGCATCTACGGCGTGCAGGTCACCGACCTCGCCACCCTGGCCGACCAGCGCACCGATATGAAGATGCTTGCCGAGCGCGGCGTGGAGATTTTCTTCACCCAGGTGTTCCGCGACAGTTTCTTCCACGCCGACATGCACCCCGGCAATATCTTCGTCAGCACCGTCAACCCGTGGAGCCCGCAGTACATTGCGATCGACTGCGGCATCGTCGGCAGCCTGACCCCGGAAGACCAGGACTACCTCGCGCGCAACCTGTTCGCCTTCTTCAAGCGCGACTACCGCCGCGTGGCGCAGTTGCACATCGATTCGGGCTGGGTGCCGGCGGAAACCAAGCTCAACGAATTCGAAGCGGCGATCCGCACGGTGTGCGAGCCGATCTTTGAAAAACCACTGAAGGATATCTCCTTCGGCCAGGTGCTGATGCGCCTGTTCCAGACCGCGCGGCGCTTCAATATGGAAGTGCAGCCGCAACTGGTGCTGCTGCAAAAAACCTTGCTCAACATCGAAGGCCTGGGCCGCCAGTTGTACCCGGACCTCGACCTGTGGAACACCGCGCAGCCGTTCCTGGAACGCTGGATGCGCGAGCGAGTCAGCCCGAAAACCCTGCTGGGCAACCTGCACAGCCAGTTCGAGCAACTGCCGCACCTGGCCAATATGACCCGCGACCTGCTGGAGCGCATGTCCCAGCCCCACGCCAAGGACCCCGCGCCACCGTGGCACACGCGCAAGGATGACTGGTTCCTGCGCCTGCTGGGCGCCGCGCACCTGGTCGGTGGCGTGATGCTGGCGATTGGCGGGCCGCTGAACCAACTGGGGCACTGGCCGGCCGGCATCATGGTCGCCGTGGGTGTTTATCTGATCGTGCGTCGATAGCCAATCCGGTTATACACTGTCGCAAATTGCCGGAGCCGAACATGAAAGACTGGCTGGACGAGATCAAGTGGGACAGTGACGGCCTGGTGCCGGCCATTGCCCAGGACTACAAGACCGGGCGCGTGCTGATGATGGCCTGGATGAACCGCGAGGCCCTGAGCCTCACCGCCACTGAGCAGCGCGCCATTTACTGGTCACGTTCCCGTGGCAAACTGTGGCGCAAGGGCGAAGAGTCCGGGCATGTGCAAACCCTGCACGAGATGCGCATCGACTGCGACGCCGACGTGGTGATCCTCAAGGTCGAGCAGATTGGCGACATCGCCTGCCACACCGGCCGACACAGCTGCTTCTATCGCGTGTTAGAGAACGGCGAATGGAAGGTTGTAGAGCCGGTGCTCAAAGACCCGCACGCCATCTACTCCGCAGGACACTGAACATGAGCGATACCCTCAACCGTGTGGCCCAGGTGCTGGAAGACCGCAAAGGCGCGGATGCCGACAGCTCCTACGTCGCCAGCCTGTACCACAAGGGCTTGAACAAGATCCTGGAAAAACTCGGCGAAGAGTCCATCGAGACCATCATCGCCGCCAAGGATGCGCAAATCAGCGGCGATTGCAGCGATGTAATCTACGAGACCGCTGACTTGTGGTTCCATAGCCTGGTCATGCTCGCCCAACTGGGGCAGCATCCACAGGCCGTGCTGGATGAACTGGACCGTCGCTTCGGCTTGTCCGGGCATGCCGAAAAGGCCTCGCGCCCGTCCGCTTGAATAACTAAGACTAGAGGATTTGCAGCATGGGCATTTTTGACTGGAAACACTGGATCGTCATTCTGGTGGTGGTGGTACTGGTATTCGGCACCAAGAAACTCAAAAACCTCGGCACCGACGTGGGCGAGTCGATCAAGGGCTTTCGCAAAGCCATGAACGACGACGAAAAACCGGCCGACCCTGCCGCCAACCCCGTGCCACCGGCCCAGCCTGTCCACCCCCAGGCCACCCAGCCGATCACCGAGCGTCGTACCTTCGACGTGCAGGCTGAAAAAGTCCAAGAGCCGACCCGCAAAGACTCGTGAGCACTGACTAATGTTTGGTATCAGCTTCTCTGAACTGCTGCTCGTCGGCCTTGTTGCCTTGTTGGTACTCGGGCCAGAACGCCTGCCCGGTGCCGCACGCACGGCCGGCCTGTGGATCGGGCGCCTGAAACGCAGTTTCAACGCCATCAAACAGGAAGTTGAACGGGAAATCGGCGCCGACGAGATCCGCCGCCAACTGCACAACGAACATATTCTGTCGTTGGAGCAGGAAGCCCGGAAAATACTGTCGCCGGTACAGGAACCCACCAAGCCGGTGGAGCCTGTGGCCGAGCACAGCATCGCACCTGCGGTTGAAATCCCGCCCGTCGCCCCGATCCCGACTGCCCCAACCGAGCCTGCGCCGACGCCCGTTGCGTCGCCCGCGCCCCATGACCCTACATTGCCGCCGCGAGCCCCATGAGCGCTGATAAACCGGAAAACGACCAGCATATGCCGCTGGTCTCGCACCTCACCGAGCTGCGGACCCGCCTGCTGCGTTGCGTCGCGGCAATCTTCATCATTTTTGCCGGGCTGTTCGCCTTCACCCAGCAGATCTACACCTTCGTCTCCACGCCGCTGCGCCAGTACCTGCCGGCCGGTGCGACGATGATCGCCACCGATGTGTCATCGCCGTTCCTCACGCCGTTGAAGCTGACGATGATGGTCTCGCTGTTCCTGGCGATCCCGGTGATCCTGCATCAGATCTGGGGCTTTATCGCGCCGGGCCTGTACAAGCATGAGAAGCGCATCGCAGTGCCCTTGCTGGTATCGAGCATCCTGCTGTTCTACACCGGCATGGCCTTCGCCTACTTCCTGGTGTTCCCGTTGATCTTCAAGTTCTTCGCCGCCGCTACCCCGGCCGGCGTGGAGATGATGACCGACATCACCAGCTACCTCGACTTCGTGATGACGCTGTTCTTCGCCTTTGGCGTCGCCTTCGAAATCCCGGTGGCCGTGGTGTTGCTGGTGTGGATCGGCGTGGTCAACGTGCAGTACCTGAAGAAGATCCGCCCGTATGTGATTATCGGCTGCTTCGTGGTCGGCATGATCCTCACGCCGCCGGACATCTTCTCCCAGACCCTGCTGGCCGTGCCGATGTGGATGCTGTTCGAGATTGGCATCCTGTTCAGCGGCTTGATCAGCAAGCGTGGCGATCACCCGGATGACCAACCCGCCGACGACGACCAGCCGCCAGCGACCCAGCCGTGAACCTGCTGCTGCTGTTCGATGCCGACTTCATTGCGGCCGACCGGGTGATCCTGCGTGACCGGCGCCTGGTGCATATGCAGGAAGTCCACCGCGCCGCTGTAGGCGATAGCCTGCGGGTCGGACGCATTGGCGGGTTGATGGGCAACGCGCAGCTGCTGCGCCTGGAAGCCCACGAAGCCGAACTGCAAGTGAGCTTCGACCAACCACCACCGGCCAAACTGCCCCTGACCCTGCTGCTGGCCCTGCCACGCCCGAAAATGCTGCGCCGGGTGCTGCAAACCGTGGCGGCCATGGGTGTGCCGAAAGTGGTGCTGGTCAACAGTTATCGGGTGGAAAAGAGCTTCTGGCAAACGCCGTTCCTGGAACCCGAGGCCGTTCGCGAGCAACTGATCCTCGGCCTGGAACAGGCGCGGGACACGGTGCTGCCCGAGATCATTATCGAAAAGCGCTTCAAACCTTTCGTCGAAGATCGCCTGCCAGCCATGACCGAAGGCACCCTTGGCCTGATTGGCCATCCCGGCGACTACCCACCCTGCCCACGCGGCCTGGACGAACCGGTCACCCTGGCGATCGGCCCGGAAGGCGGCTGGATTCCCTACGAAGTGGATTTGCTGGCCAAGGCCGGCTTGCAGCCAGTGCAATTGGGTGCGCGCATCCTACGCGTCGAAACGGCCGTCACCGCCCTGCTCTCTCGCCTGTTCTGAACCCACCGCTGTTCCCCTGTGGGAGGGGGCTTGCTCCCGATGGCGGTGGTTCAGTATCAGAAGTGCTGACTGACCCACAGCGATCAGGAGCAAACCCCCTCCCACAGGGGACAGCGTCGCTACAGAATTCCGTATGCAGGCCGATAACCCGTGAATAAGTCAAAGCCTTGTTCCAGGGGAGTTCGCAGCATGTATCGTTGGTTAGCCGAGAAACTGGGGAATGTCAGCGTCAAAACCAAGCTGGGCGTAGGCTTTGGCTTGGTATTACTCTTGACCCTGATGATCACCTTCACCGGCTGGTCCGGCCTGGGCAGCGTGATCAGCCGGGGCGACAAGCTGGGCTACATTTCCAGCGTCAACGAGCTCACCAAGGACCTGCGCCTGGCTCGCCTGGACTACGAAATGCGCCGGGGCGAACAGGGCCCGACGGAAGTCAACGAGCTGATTGGCAAACTGCAAAACGGCCTGAAAACCGCCGATACCTTGATCGATCAACCTGCCGACAATTTGCTGGTGGACGAGCAGCTGACAGCCATCGATCAATACAAGCGCGCATTCGACGACATGGTTCAGGCCGGCGCCAACCGCGAAAACGCCCGCAGCAAGCTGGGCGATACTGCTGACAACGCGGTGATCAAGATCAGCGAGATCGAAAAAGCCCTGCTGCAAGGCGACAGCGTTACCCAGTTCGACAGCGTGGTCGGGCTGAGCAAGCTGATCCAGCAGGCGCGGTTCCAGGTGCGCGGCTACACCTACAGCGGCAAGGTTGAAGCCGAACAGCCGGCGTTGGACGCCATCGACAATGCCCTGAAGAAAATCGCCGCCCTCAACGGTACGTTGCCTGAGCAATACGCAACCAACCTGCAACAGGCCAGCGTGTCGCTGCAGGCCTATCGCGCCGCTGTCAGCCAATACCGTGACTCCCAGGTGACGACTGCCGCGGCCATGAAAAAGATGGGCGAACAGGGCGATATCCTGCTCGACCGCAGTAAAAAACTGACCCTCTCCCAAACCGTCGTGCGCGATACCGACGCGGCGCAGGCCAAGAACCTGTTGCTGCTGGCCACCGCGCTCGCGTTGATCTTCGGACTGGTCGCTGCCTGGGCCATCACGCGGCAGATCATCCTCCCGCTGAACCAGACCCTCAAAGTTGCAGAACGCGTAGCTTCAGGCGACCTGAGCCAAGACCTCATTTCACTGCGCCAGGATGAGCTGGGGCAACTGCAACGCGCCATGCAAAGCATGACGGTGGGCCTGCGCGAGTTGATCGGCGGCATCAGCGACGGCGTCACCCAGATCGCCAGCGCCGCCGAACAGCTGTCGGCGGTGACCGAACAGACCAGCGCCGGGGTCAACAGCCAGAAGGTCGAGACCGACCAGGTGGCCACCGCCATGAATGAAATGGCCGCCACCGTGCAGGAAGTGGCACGCAACGCCGAGGAAGCCTCTGAAGCCGCCCTGGCCGCAGACCAGCAGGCGCGCGAAGGCGACAAGGTCGTCGGCGAAGCCATCGCCCAGATCGAACGCCTGGCCACCGAAGTGGGTAACTCCACCGAGGCCATGGGCCATCTCAAACGCGAAAGCGACAAGATCGGCAGCGTGCTCGACGTGATCAAGTCGGTGGCACAGCAAACCAACCTGCTGGCCCTGAACGCGGCGATTGAAGCCGCGCGTGCCGGTGAAGCCGGACGCGGTTTCGCAGTGGTGGCCGATGAAGTGCGCAGCCTGGCCCAGCGCACCCAAAAGTCCACCGAAGAAATCGAAGAGCTGATTGTCGGCCTGCAAAGCGGCACCCAGCAGGTGGCGAACATCATGGACAATAGCCGTGGCCTCACCGACAGCAGTGTCGAGCTGACTCGCCGCGCCGGCACCACCCTGGAGAACATCACTCGTACGGTCTCAACCATCCAGGCGATGAACTCCCAGATCGCCACCGCCGCCGAGCAGCAAAGCGCCGTGGCTGAAGAGATCAACCGCAGCGTGTTGAATGTGCGCGATATCTCGGAACAGACGGCGGCGGCCAGCGAAGAGACCGCCGCGTCGAGTACCGAGCTGGCGCGCCTGGGCACCCATCTGCAAACACTGGTTGGCCGTTTCCGGATCTGACCCCTTCCCCGCGCGGCGACCTGCCCTGGGTCGCCGCCTGCAGCCTGTGAAATTTCCTACGCGTTTATCAGCCTCATTCCTGCGCCAAGAGAACTAGCGTTTCACTCAGCTCAACGTGCCTGCGCACCTTGAGAACGCTCACTGTTCACTTGTCGGAGGTTAATCATGCTTCGTCGAATGACTCACCTGCTCGGTGACGCCAGTGTCACCCTCAAACTGGTCCTGGGCTTCTCCCTGGTCCTGGCGTTGAGCCTTGTGATTGCCGTGACTGGCTGGCAGGCGCTGGCTGCATCCCTTTACCGCTCGCAAACACTGACAGTGCTCGCGCAATTGGCGGTGACTGGCGAAGAACTGCGGGCCGACAGGATCGTTTACCGCACCCTGGACGATAGCGCCAGCTTCAATAAGTTGAGCGTGAGCACGGTAAAGATCGACGGACTGCTGGTGGAGCTTTCGCCACGGCTAAAAGCGCCAAAATCCATTGAGTACCTGAAGGAGATGGCCCGCATCAGTGCGAGTTTCAAAACCACCCTCAAGGATGTGCCCTCGCTGGTCGAGCAACGCGAAAATGCCCGAGAGCAACTCAAGCAGAGCAGCGCGCGAACCGGCGATGTGCTGGCACAACTGGCAAGCGATCTGCCGGACCAGGAGGACACCAAGGCCCTGGATGCCATCGAAGACCTGCGCCAGGCCATCGAACAGGCCGAAGATCGCGCCCAGAGCGCCGCCTGGGCCGCCAGTTCGCTGGATGCCTACGCCCAGGCCGTCAGCGACGCCGAACGCAACCTCGAAACCGCTCAGGCGGCCGTGGCCAAACTGCCGGTCGATAGCAGCACGCTGAAAAATGCCGTGCTCAGCATTCGCACCCACCTGACACGCCTGAAGGAAACCCAGCTCGCCACCGAGAACACGCAAAACCAGTTGGAGCAGCAGCTGGACCAACTGCTCGGGCAAAGCGATCTGCTGAGCCAGGACCAGACCCAACGCCGCGACAATGAAGCCGAGCAAGCCCGCACCCAGACCCTGGGGGTTACTGGCGCCGCGTTGCTCTTCGGCACCCTGGCCGCCTGGCTGATCGCCGGGCAGATCGTCAGGCCGTTGCGCAAGGCGCTGACAGTGGCCAATCGCATTGCCCAGGGCGACTTGAGCCACGATGTGCAGACCCGACGCCGGGATGAATTGGGCCAGTTGCAAAGGAGCATGAGCGAAATGACGCTTAACCTGCGGGGGCTGATCGGCAACATCAGCGACAACGCGCGACAAATCGCCAGCGCCGCCGAAGAGCTTTCCACCGTGACCGAACAAACTCGCGCAGGCGTAAATGATCAGCGCGATGAAACCGAGCAGGTCGCCACCGCGATGAACCAGATGCTCGCCACCGCCCAAGAGGTCGCGCGCCATGCCGAGCAGGCTTCGATCGCGGCTGGCGAGGCCAATCAACAGACTGAACTGGGTGACCAGGTCGTGACCGATGCGGTGGCGCAAATTGAGCACCTGGCCCATGAAATGGCGCGCGCAGGCCAAGCCATGCTGGGCCTGCAAAGGGAAAGCCAGAAAATCAGCAGTGTGCTGGACGTGATCAAGTCGGTTTCACAGCAGACCAACCTGCTGGCGTTCAATGCCGCGATAGAAGCCGCACGGGCCGGCGAAGCCGGTCAAGGATTTGCGGTGGTCGCCGATGAGGTGCGCGGTCTCGCCCAACGCACCCAGCAATCCGCAGAGGAAATCGAAGAGCTGATTGGAGGCCTGCACAGCGGTACACAACAGGTAGCCGACATCATGGACTACAGCCGCACCCTGACCGAGAACAGCGTCGGCCTGGCCCGCAACGCTGGGGACTCCCTCACGGAGATCGCCCGCACGGTGGCGGTCATCCAGGAAATGAACCCGCAGATCGCCGCAGCGGCAGAGGAGCAAAGCGCAGTGGCCGAAGAGATCAATCGCAGTGTGTTGAAAGTCCGCGACGCCTCGGAGCAAACCGCCGCCGCCAGCGCACAGACGGCGGCGGCCAGTATCGAACTGGCGCGACTGGGAACGGATTTGCAGCAGTGCGTGGGGAGGTTCAAGGTGTGACGCTCCCCGCTTTCAAAGACCTGGGCCTTATAGAACCTGACGCAGGAACGCCTGGGCCCGTGGATCTTTGGGCGCCGCGAAGAACTCGGCCGGAGCTGCATCTTCCAGCAATTTGCCGTGATCGAAGAACAGCACCCGATCCGCCACTTCACGGGCAAAGCCCATCTCGTGGGTGACGCAGACCATGGTCATGCCTTCAAGGGCCAGGGTCTTCATGACATCCAGCACTTCGCCGACCATTTCCGGATCGAGGGCCGAGGTGGGTTCGTCGAACAACATCACCTTGGGCTCCATCGCCAACGCCCGGGCAATCGCCACGCGCTGTTGCTGTCCGCCGGAAAGCCGTGATGGAAACTCGTTGGCTTTCTGCGCAATGCCGACCTTTTCCAGCAGCGCCAGGGCCTTGGCTTCGCGCTCCTTCTTGCCGCGCTTGCGCACGACTTTTTGCGCCAGGCACAGGTTTTCCAACACGGTCATGTGGGGGAACAGGTTGAAGTGCTGGAACACCATGCCGACTTCACGGCGATAGGCGTTCACATCGGTTTTCGGATCGGCCAGTTGCAGGCCGTCGATGCTCACCGAACCCGAATCGAACTCCTCCAGGCCGTTGAGGCAACGCAGGAACGTGGACTTGCCGGAGCCGGACGGGCCGATCACCACCAGCACTTCACCCTTGGCCACCTGGGTGGTCACATGGTCCACCGCGCGCACCACGTGCCCACGGGTATCGAAGACTTTTACCAGATCGCGGACTTCAATCACTTTGGGCGAGCCTCCGCTCAAGCCGGCTGGCCATTTTCGACAGCGGCAGGTTGATCAGCAGGTACAACCCTGCGACGCAGAACAGGATTTCAAACGGCGAGAACGAGGTGGTGATCACTTCGCGACCGCTTTTGAGCAGTTCGGTAATGGCGATCACCGAGACCAGCGAGGTGTCTTTCACCAGGCTGATAAATTGCCCGGCCAGCGGCGGCAACACGCGTTTGAAGGCCTGCGGCAGCACCACATGACGCATCGACTGGCTGGCACTCAGGCCCAGGGAGCGCGCGGCTTCGTTCTGACCACGGGTGATGGACTGCACGCCGGCGCGGACGATTTCCGCCACATACGCGCCCGTGAACAGTGACAGCGCGGCGATCCCGGCAAACTCCCGGGACAGGTTGAGCACCGTGCCGATAAAGAAGTAGAAAATGAAAATCTGCACCAACAGCGGCGTACCACGCACCAGTTCGACGTAGATCGTCGACAGATCGCGCAGGGTCGGGTTAGTGGAGAGTCGGCACAACCCCGTGGCCAGGCCAATCGCCAGGCCGAGGATCCCGGATACCACCGACAGCCACAACGTGGTCCACAAGCCCCACATCAAGGGGCCCAATGCCCAGTGGCGGTTAACACCGATGACATCGCCCTCGGCCACATCGTCGCCGCGCGCCACTTGCAAGCTGTTGTCGGCCACACTCACGCGTTGCTCGACGCCGGCATCGTTGCGCAGCGTGACTTCGGCCACATCGCCTTTACGGACCAGTTCAACGACGGTGGAGATGTCTGCGGCGCGCTGGGACTCTTCAGCCTGGTAGGCGAAGTATTGCGGGACACGGTTCCAACGCCATTCGTAGGACATCAGCGAGGTGGCGTAATACAAGGCGCCGGCCAGGCCGACCAGCACGACTACGGTCAGCAGGTGCCAGGGCCATTGGGCTTTTTTCTGTTTCATTTACTCAACATCCAAAAGAATCGTGGCACGCACACCTGAGGTGGCGAGCGGGCTTGCCACATCAAGCCCCCTCACAACAGAAAACAGTCCCGCTTATTCCATGTCCTTGAGCCACTCGGAGCTCTTGAACCACTTGTCATGGATGCGATCGTAGGTGCCGTCGTTCTTGATCTGGTGCAGGAAGTTATTGATGAAGTTGATGCTGTCGTAGTCACCCTTCTTCAGGCCGAAGGCCAACGGTTCAAAGGTGAAGGGTTCGTCGAGGAACACCAGCTTGCCGTTACCGACTTTTTTCTCGGCGACCACGTTGTACGGCGCGTCATACACAAAGGCATCGGCCTTGCCGTTGACCACGTCCAGCACACCTTCCTGCTCGTTGTCATAGCCGTGGTACTTGGCCTTGGAGATCAGCTTCTTGGCAACCATCTCGCCGGTGGTGCCGAGCTTGGAGGTCAGGCGGTATTTTTCGTCGTTCAGGTCTTTGTAGGACTTGATGGTGCCTTCCAGCTCCTTGCGGATCAGCAGGGTCTGGCCAACCACAATGAAGGGTTCGCTGAAGTTCAGGCGCAGGTTGCGTTCCTGCGTCAGGGTCATGCCGCTACCGATCATGTCGAACTTGCCGGTCAGGAACGCGGGAATGATGCCGTCGTAACCCGTGGAAACCAGCTCCAGCTTGACCCCCATGGACTTGGCCATGGCCTTGAGGATATCAACCTCGAAACCAATGATTTCGCCACGTTTGTCGGTCATTTCGAACGGCATGTAGGTCGGGTCCATGCCGACTTTCAGCGTGCCGCGCTTGACCGCATCATCGATGGCACCGGCCTGGGCGGCGTTGGCCGCGACCAGCGCGGTGACGCCGAGCAGCAGCATCGAAAGATACTTTTTCATCATCAAGTCCCCTGAACGATTCTTATAAGGTCGGCGCGCAAAAGGGCTGCACCATTTCGGGGTGCGATCCTAACCCACTCATTGCCCGTCACAAAGGTTTGCCGGGTAATTGTTATCTGCGTATGTCGGAAAGGCCCCACAACGGCGCAGCCAAATGCAGAGATAGACACCTGCGCCGGCGACGTCGGCAACGGATTGATGTGTAAGAAGTTATGACCTCCAGTCAACCTCCACCATCCAGTCCAAGTCCTTGAACCACTTGTCGTGCAAGCGATCGTAGGTTCCGTCCTGGGCGACCTGATTGAGGAAATGGTTGATCCAATTGAGGCTGTCGAAATCGCCTTTCTGCACGCCAAACGCCAAGGGTTCAAAAGTGAATGGCTGTTCAAGCGCCAGCAACTCGCTGTTTTCCGGCAAGCTCAGGGCAATCAGGTTGTAGGGCGCGTCATAAATAAAGGCATCGGCGCTACCTTTCACGACTTGGCGCACGGCTTCCTGTGGCGTTGCAAAACTGCTCAAGCGCGCCGCCCCCAGAAATCGTCGCGTCGCCGCCTCACCGGTGGTGCCTTCAACGGTGGTGACACGGTAAGTGGCGTCGTCCAGGTCTTCGACACTGGTGACCTTGCCGGTCAGGCTGGGGTGTAGCAGCACAGTTTGGCCCACCACGATAAAGGAGTCGCTGAAATTCAGATTCAGGTTGCGCTCCTGGGTGACGGTCATGCCGCTGCCGATCAGGTCGAACTTTTTCGCCTTCAGGCCCGGCAACAGTTCGGTATAGGGCACAGTGACCAATTCGAGTTCCACACCCAGGGCCTGGCTCATGACCTTGAGCAGGTCGACTTCAAAGCCAACGACGCGCCCCTGTCTGTCGGTCATTTCAAAGGGTACGTAGGTGGGCGTGGTGCCGACTTTCAGCACACCGCGCCGAACAGCGTCGTCGATGGCGCCGGCCTGCACCAGACCACTGTGAATCAATCCGACAACGCCGATCAGCAATGCCAAACAATACCTTTTGATCATGAATCCCCCTGTGACCGAGTCAAATTTGGGGGGCGATCCTACCCCACTCGCGGGTGCGTAAATACGCCTCGAACAAGGGTCTTTTGTTTCGAAATAACAAGGAGTTAGGACAATAAAGAAGTGGCGTGAAACGCTGTAGGACCAGCGCTTCGAACACCCCCGAGGTGAGCCCTCGGGGGTGTCTGAATCAGGCCGGTTGGGCCTGGGACGACAGCGGTTGCAACGGCAGCAACGGCGCGTGCGGATCGGCTTTGATCGAGTTACGCCAAGCGGCCAGCCACTCGGCATGCGCCTCGCTCCAGACCAACTCGTGCAAGCGGGCCAAGGCCACCGGGTCGCTGAGCAACGCCAGGCGTTCGCCGTTGTTGAGGCCGGCAGGGCCGACTTTCAATGCGTGACGCACGCGTTCGGTACGCAGGTACTCGATCGGCTCGGCCTGACCGTGACGCGAGGTCGCCAGGGCACAGGCCAGGGCGTTCTGCTGCGGGTCGACCACCGAGCGCACAAAGCCGTCGTTCAGCGCGTGCCAACGGTTTTCGTGGGTGTACTTGTCGGTGGACAGCAGTGCCTGCGGCGGATTGTATTCCTCAGGAATCAGGAACAGGCTCTCATCGCGGGACTTCAAGCCAAGGTTGACCCGACTGGAGATCACCGACACCGGGATCGACAGCATCAGCGAACCCACGATCGGTACCAGCCACCACAGGAAGCTCGGGTTCAACCACACCACCAGCAGTGCCCAGAAGAAGCCCAGCAAGGTCTGTGTGCCGTGACGCTTGATCGCTTCGCCCCACGGAGTAGAGTCGTCATCACGCTGCGGCGAGTTCCAGGTCGCGGCCCAGCCGAGGAACGCGGCGAGCACGAAACGGGTGTGGAAAATCATCCGCACCGGCGCCAGCAGCATGGAGAACAGCATCTCCAGCAGCATCGACATCGTTACCTTGAACTTGCCACCGAACTCTTTCGCGCCCTTGGCCCAGATCAGGATGATGCTCAGCAATTTCGGCAGGAACAGCAGCACGATGGTGGTGGAGAACAGCGCCACCGCCTTGTCCGGATGCCACTGCGGCCACAGCGGGTACAACTGGCGTGGCGCCATGAAGTACTGCGGTTCCATCAGCGTGTTGACCGCCAGCAAGGCCGTGGACAACACCAGGAACAGGAACCACAACGGCGCCGACAGGTAGGACATCACGCCGGTCAGGAACACCGCGCGGTGCACCGGGTGCATGCCCTTGACCAGGAACAGGCGGAAGTTCATCAGGTTGCCGTGGCACCAGCGACGGTCACGCTTGAGTTCATCCAGCAGGTTCGGCGGCAGTTCTTCGTAGCTGCCCGGCAGGTCGTAGGCAATCCACACGCCCCAGCCGGCACGGCGCATCAGCGCTGCTTCAACGAAGTCGTGGGACAGGATGGAACCGGCGAATGCACCTTTACCCGGCAATGGCGCCAAGGCGCAGTGCTCGATAAACGGCTTCATGCGGATGATCGCGTTGTGACCCCAGTAGTGGGATTCCCCCAGCTGCCAGAAGTGCAGGCCGGCGGTAAACAGCGGGCCGTACACGCGGGTGGCGAACTGCTGCATGCGCGCATACAGGGTGTCCATGCCCGACGCACGTGGCGCGGTCTGGATAATCCCGGCATCCGGCGTGGCTTCCATCAGGCGCACCAGGCTGGTCAGGCATTCGCCGCTCATCACGGAGTCGGCGTCGAGAACGACCATGTACTTATAGTCACCACCCCAGCGACGGCAGAAGTCGTCGAGGTTGCCGCTTTTGCGTTTCACGCGACGGCGACGGCGGCGGTAGAAGATCTTGCCGAAGCCACCCGCCTCACGGCACACGTCGAGCCAGGCTTGCTGCTCGGCGATGCAGATGTCGGCGTCGTTGCTGTCGCTGAGCACGAAGAAGTCGAAACGATCGAGGTCACCCGTAGCGGCCACCGATTCGAACGTCGCACGCAAACCTGCGAATACTCGCGGCACGTCTTCGTTGCAGATCGGCATGACCAACGCGGTGCGCGCGTCTTTCGGGATCGGCTCGTCGCCAGCGCTTTTACCGGAAATCCGGTATTTATCGTGGCCGGTGAGCAGTTCGAGGAAGCCCATCAACGCGGTCCAGAAACCGGCCGAGACCCAGCAGAACAAGATCCCGAACATGATCAGGATGCTGGTTTGCAGGGCGTAAGGCAGTACCTGGGTGGCGGTTTGCAGCAGCGTCTGGTTGCGGATCTCGTCGAAGTCGACCAGCGACCAGCCCTGGTACGGCATGATGCCCTTCATGTACCAGCCAGCCACGATGGTCTGGCCGAGCATCAGCACCAGCAGGATGTATCGACGTATCGAACCCACGGTACGCCAGCGGGCGGCCGGCAATACGCGCTCGTCCTTCGGCGGCGCCGGCGGGTTGCTGCGACCGGTAATCCGACGCCAACCGCGCACCAGGATATTGGTGCGCCACGGTTCTGGGACCACGCGAGTGCGCCGAATCGGCGGCGTGGCCTTGAGGCACACGCGGCCACTGGCGTCGACCGCCAGCATTTCGGCCTCTTGCAGTTCCTCGGCGGTGTTGAGGGTCAACCGGCGGCCAACCGAAGCCTGGGCGGCGTCGACTGGCGCATCGAACGCCTTGGACGACAAGCGCTCGTGCAACTCGGCGAAGGATGTGCAGCCCGCCAACTCGGCGCGCTGCTCAGCGGTCATCGGAAGATGCGCCAGATACTCGGACAGAGTCTCTGGCTGGACTTGAGAGTTACTCATCGGCAGGCAACTGATAGCTCCAGGTTTCGGTCAGGACTTGCTCGGTCTTGATCGGCTCCGGTGTGGCTGGGGCAGCTTCTGGCTGCTTGGCTTCCTTGTCTTTCGCGTCTTTCTTGGCCTGTTTCTCGTGTTGCTTGGCCAAGACCTTGTCAGCCTTGAGTACCTGGGTCGAAACCTTCTCAGGCTCAGGCGGCGTGATGTCCTGTACCAGGGCTGCACGCATCTCGGTCGGCTTGCCGGCGTCCTTGATCTTCATGCGCAGGGTCAGGCGCCAGCCTTTGGTGTGCTCGTTGTAACGCACGCTGTTCTCTACCAGCTCAGCGTTGTCACCCACGCTCACCTGGCTGCGCACCGGGGCGTCCGGCAGCAGTTTTTTCAGGGCCGGGCCTTCGAAGTCGACCAGGTACGCGACGCTGCCATCCGGCTGACGGATCAGGTTGGATTGCTTCACGTCACCGGTAGAACGCAGGGTCTGCTTGACCCAGGCGCTGTCCGGCGAGTGGAACGCTGCATCGTCGAGGGTCCAGTGCAGGCGATAGGCTATGTCGAGCGGCTTGCCGACTTCCGGCAATTCGGCCGGGCTCCAGAATGCAACGATGTTGTCGTTGGTTTCGTCGGCAGTCGGAATCTCGACCAGGTCGACGGAGCCCTTGCCCCAATCGCCTTCAGGCTCGATCCAGGCGCTTGGGCGCTTGTCGTAGTTGTCGTCGAGGTCTTCGTAGTGGCTGAAGTTGCGACCGCGTTGAAGCAGGCCGAACCCACGCGGGTTCTCCACGGTGAAGTTGCTGACCGACAGGTGTTTAGGGTTGTTCAGGGGACGCCAGATCCACTCGCCGTTGCCGGCATGGATCGACAGGCCGCTGGAATCGTGGAGCTCGCGACGATAGTTGAGCACCTTGGACGGCTGGTTAGCACCGAACAGGAACATGCTCGTCAGCGGTGCAACGCCCAGTTTGCTGACCTTGTCGCGCAGGAACATCTGGGATTTCACATCGACAACCGTGTCGGTACCCGGACGCAGGATCAGGCGATAGGCGCCGGTCGCACGTGGGGAATCGAGCAAGGCGAAGATCACCAGGTGCTTGTCACCCGGCTTTGGACGCTCGATCCAGAACTCGGTGAAACGCGGGAACTCTTCGCCTGACGGCAGCGCGGTATCGATCGCCATGCCACGGGCGGACAGGCCATAGACCTGGTCCTTGCCGACTACGCGGAAATAGCTGGCGCCGAGCATGGTCATGATTTCGTCTTGCTTGTCAGCCTTGTTGATCGGGAACAGCACACGAAAGCCCGCATAACCCAGCTGTTCGGTGGCTTTAGGATCAAACTTGACGTCGCCGAAATCGAAGCGCGTCGGGTCGTATTTGATTTCCTGGACGCTGTCAGCGGTGACTTCGTTGATTTTCACCGGTGTATCGAAATGCATACCCTGGTGATAGAAGGACAGCTTGAACGGGGTGTTTTGATCGGCCCATTCGGCTTTTTCGTTGCGGAAACGAATCTTCTGGTAGTCCGCGAACTTCATTTCGCGGAATTCGTTCGGCAGATTGCTGCGCGGAGCTTCGTATTTCTGCCCGGCCAGCTCTTTTGCCTTGGCCGACACATCATCCAGACTGAATGCCCACAGTTGACCCGCGCCGAACAGGCAAAACAGGGCAGAGCCCGTCACCAGTGCGTTTCGTAACCGTTTGGCAGACAATTTTGGTGCATTACAGGGACTAACAATCACGAGCAACCCTCGCCGAAAACAGATCAAAAAACCAACGGCCAGCTATCTATATGCCAGGTTGGCGAGCATTGTTCCGACTCCCCTGGGTCAAAATGATTCCCCTGAGGCCGTCGGACAAGTCTCTACCTAAGTCAAAAATGGACCAAACAACGCTGATCCCCGTAGCGCGCGATTATCTAGTAGCCCGCGAGACAACGCATCAGGGACAACGAAGTATTTGTAGCGAAACCCTACGTTTTTGGGCATTAACGTCGTTTTTAATACATTCATGTCTGTAAGAGAAAGGTCACAGGGCCATCATTGACCAAATGCACCTGCATATCCGCGCCAAAACGCCCCGACGCCACCTTGCCATGCAATTGTTGCGCTTGTAACAGCAAGCGATCAAAAAGCGCTGCTCCGAGGGCTGGCGGGGCGGCAGTGGAGAAGCTCGGCCGCAGGCCGCTCTTGGTATCCGCCGCCAGGGTGAACTGCGACACCAGCAGCAATCCCCCATCGATATCCTTCAACGACAGGTTCATCTTGCCCTCGTCGTCGCTGAACACCCGGTAGTTAAGCAGCTTGTGCAGCAGTTTGTCGGCGCTCTCTGGCGTATCTGAAGGTTCGACGGCCACCAGCACCAGCAAACCCTGGTCGATCGCCCCGACAATTTCGCCCGCCACTTCGACCCGGGCGCCGCGCACCCGTTGCAGCAAGCCCTTCATGCTTCTTCTGGCGGCAGATCAAGCAGGCGCCGGGCCATTTCGCCGGTCGCGCGTACCAGGGCATCGGTAATACCGGGCTCGGACGCCGCATGGCCCGCTTCACGGATGACCTGCAGTTCGCTGTTCGGCCACGCCTGATGCAGCTCCCAGGCGTTATCCAGAGGGCAGATCATATCGTAGCGGCCATGGATGATTACGCCAGGCAGATGGGCGATCTTGTGCATATCGCGAATCAGCTGGTTGGGCTCCAGGAAGGAGTTGTTGGTGAAGTAGTGGCACTCGATGCGCGCAATGGACAGCGCGCGTTGCGGCTCGGAAAAACGCTCCACATGCTGCGGGCTCGGGCACAGGCCCAGCATGCGCCCTTCCCAGCCGGACCAGGCCTTGGCCGCGTGCATCTGGGCGATCTGGTCGTTGCCGGTCAGGCGCTTGTGGTAGGCCGCGATCATGTCGTGACGCTCATCGGCCGGGATTGGCGCGATGTAGTCCTGCCAGTAATCCGGGAACAGGCGGCTCGCACCGGCCTGGTAGAACCATTCGATGTCCTGCGGGCGGGCGAGGAAAATGCCGCGCACGATCAGGCCATGCACACGCTCGGGGTGGGTTTGCGCGTAGGCCAGGGCCAGGGTCGAGCCCCAGGAGCCGCCGAACAGCACCCATTTATCGATGCCCAGATGTTCGCGGATACGCTCAAGGTCGGCCACTAGGTCCCAGGTGGTGTTGTTTTCCAGGCTGGCGCGCGGGGTGGAGCGGCCGCAGCCACGCTGGTCGAAGGTAACGATGCGGTACAGGTTGGGATCGAAGTAGCAGCGGCTCTGGGCATCGCAACCGGCACCAGGGCCACCGTGGATGAATACGACAGGCAAGCCTTCGGGGGAGCCACTTTCATCGACGTAGAGCGTGTGGGTGTCATCGACGGCCAGATCGTGCCGGGCGTAGGGTTTGATCTGCGGGTACCAAGTCTGCATTGCGCGCTCCGTAGGGGGTCGGGTTCATCCCTGGGGGGACGTCTTTTATTTTGCCGTCTGGCACTATAAACCCGAATTGTGCAATCAGCATGTCCTTGAGCGCTTAGAGCTGTGTCAGTCGTTCGCTCCTGAGACCGCCCCGCAGATAAGCGTACAGCCGATCCACCTCCGAAGCCTGGCCGCGCGCGCGTAAACAGCCGTGGACCCGGCCTTTGCCCGGATACAACGGCGCAGGCACAGCAGGTTCAAGGTGGGAGGCTCCACGACCTCTTCGACGTAGCGCTGTCGCGCAGCAAACCGGGATCTCTGTGGCGACTGTTTAGTTGCACAGGGGCAACCGTTCGTCACCCGTAGCGCTTGCGCCCCCACGCCAGCAAGCCTTCCAGCAACTGCTTCAACACCACTTGCGTCGGCTCGGCCAGATCCGGGCGATAACGGAATGGCTCGACCTCTTCCATATACGTGCTCTGGCACAACTCCAACTGCACGGCATGGATATCCTGCGCCGGATTGCCGTAATGGCGGGTGATATGCCCACCCTTGAAGCGTCCGTTGAGCACGTGGGTGTACTGCGGATGCTCGGCGCAGATGGCTTCCAGCTGGCTGGCCAGCTCAGGGTCACAGGCCGCGCCGTTGAAGGTGCCGAGGTTGAAGTCCGGGAGTTTGCCGTCGAACAGGTGCGGGATCACCGAGCGTATCGAGTGCGCATCGAACAGCAGCGCATAGCCGAACTCGGCCTTGAGCCGTGCCAGTTCCTCTTGCAACGTGCGGTGGTAAGGGCCCCAGATTTTTTGCAGATAGCTGGCACGTTCGGTCTCGCTCGGCTCCAGCCCTTCGCGGAACAACGGCACACCGTCGAACAGCGTCGCCGGGTACAGGCCAGTGGTAGCCCCCGCGTACAAAGGCTTGTCGTCCGAAGGCCGGTTCAAGTCGATGACGAACCGCGAGTACTCCGCCGACAGGGTGCTGGCGCCCAGCTCTTCGGCAAAGTCATACAACGTGGGGATGTGCCAGTCGGTGTCCGGCAGGCTTTGCGCCTCGGGGATCAGCCCGGCTTCCACCACAGGCGTCAGGCGCAGGCCGGCGTGGGGCATGCTGATCAGCAGTGGTACGCGGCCTTGTTTGAAGTTCAGAACCTTATCCACAACAGTGCTCCTTATACAGTGACATCAACGCCGTGGCGCACGACGCGTTTATCCAGTTCGCCGCCCAGCCAGTAGGCCAGGTCCGCGGGGCGATCGATCTGCCAGGCAACAAAATCCGCGACCTTGCCGACTTCCAGCGAACCATGGGTATCGCCCATGCCCAGGGCGGTAGCCGCGTGTTGCGTGGCGCCGGCAAGGGCTTCTTCCGGGGTCATGCGGAACAGGGTGCAGGCCATGTTCAGCATCAGGCGCACCGACAGCGCCGGCGAGGTGCCGGGGTTGAGGTCGCTGGCGATGGCGATCTTCACGCCGTGCTTGCGCAGGGCGTCCATCGGCGGCAGCTGGGTTTCGCGCAGGAAGTAGAACGCGCCCGGCAGCAAGACGGCGACGGTGCCGGCAGCGGCCATGGCGATGGCGTCTTCTTCGGTCATGAATTCCAGGTGGTCCGCCGACAATGCGTGGTAACGCGCCGCCAGGCTGGAGCCGTGCAGCGACGACAGCTGCTCGGCGTGCAGCTTCACTGGCAGGCCGAGTTGCTGGGCGACCTTGAACACGCGCTCCACCTGCTCGGTGGAAAACGCCAGGTATTCGCAGAACGCATCCACCGCGTCCACCAGCCCTTCCGCCGCCAAGGCCGGCAGCATCTCGGCGCAGATGTGCTCGATGTAATCATCGGCGCGATCCTTGTACTCCGGCGGCAACGCATGGGCCGCCAGGCACGTGGCGCGCACGCTGACCGGCAGCGCTTCGCCAAGGCGCCGAGCCACACGCAACATCTTGCGCTCGTTGGCCAGGTCCAGGCCGTAACCGGACTTGATCTCCACCGTGGTCACGCCGTCGCGCAGCAGACTGCGCAAGCGCTTGTGGGCGCTGGCGAAGAGTTCATCTTCAGTCGCGGCGCGGGTGGCACGCACGGTGCTGGCAATACCGCCACCCTTGGCCGCGATGTCGGCATAGCTCACGCCCTCGAGGCGCTGCTCGAATTCGCCGCTGCGGTTGCCGCCAAACACCGTGTGGGTGTGGCAGTCGATCAGCCCGGGAGTGACCCACGCGCCTTGCAGGTCATGCACCTGGGCGTAATCCGCCGTCGGCGCTTGGCTGCGGGGGCCGATCCACTCGATGAGCGAACCGGCGGTGACCATGGCGGCATCCTCGATGATCGAGTATTTGCCGCCAGCCATGGTTGCGACGTGGCAGTGCTGCCAAAGGGTTTTCATCAACGCCTCCCTAAAGTTATCGATGAGACAAAGCCGGGTCGTAATCGACCTTGGCTGCTTGCCCCGCAGCGGGCTTGACCCACAGCAGGTAGGCAACGACCAGCAACACGATCCACACCGCACCGACCATCAAGGCCGCCTGGGTGTCCGGGAAGTAACCGAGCACGCCAAACACAAACAGCATGAACACGATGGCCGCAGCCGGCGCGTAGGGCCAGAACGGCACCGGGAATTTCAGATCAGCAACCTGCTCTTTCGTCATTGAGCGGCGCATTGCGACCTGGGTGAACAGGATCATCAGCCACACCCATACGGTGGCGAAGGTGGCAATCGACGCGATCAGCAGGAAGACGTTTTCCGGGATCAGGTAGTTGAGCAGTACACCGCCGAGCAAGGCGGCGCCCATCACCACCACCGTCATCCACGGTACGCCTTGCCGGGACAATTGGGCAAAGCCCTTGGGCGCCTGCCCTTGCTGGGCCAGGCCGTACATCATGCGGCCGGCACCGAAGATGTCACTGTTGATCGCCGACACGGCCGCCGAAATCACCACGATATTGAGGATGGTCGCCGCCGAGCCTATCCCGAGGTTGCTGAAGATCTGCACGAACGGGCTGCCCTGGCTGCCGATCTGCGGCCACGGGTAGATGGCCATCAAGACAAACAACGTCAATACGTAGAACAACAGGATGCGCAGCGGCACGGCGTTGATCGCCTTGGGGATCACGCGCTGCGGGTCCTTGGCCTCACCGGCAGTGATACCGATGATTTCGATACCGCCAAAGGCAAACATCACCACCGCAAACGAGGCGATCAGGCCGCCGATACCGTTGGGCATGAAGCCGCCGTGAGCCCACAGGTTGCTCAGGCCACTGGCCTGGGTTTCGCCGGCCGAATGGATGCCGAACAGCATGATGCCAAACCCGCCGAGGATCATCGCGACGATGGCACCGACCTTGAGCAGCGACAGCCAGAACTCCATCTCGCCAAACACTTTGACGTTGCACAGGTTCAGGCCGCCGATCAAAAACACGATGCCGAGCACCCAGACCCAACGCGCGACTTCGGGAAACCAGAAGCCCATGTAGATGCCGAAGGCGGTAACGTCAGCGAGGCAGACGATGATCATTTCAAAGGCGTAGGTCCAGCCCAGGATAAAACCGGCCAAGGGGCCCAGGTAGGTGCTGGCGTATTGGCCGAAGGAGCCGGAAACCGGGTTGTGCACGGCCATTTCGCCGAGGGCGCGCATCACCATGAACACCGCGGCGCCGCCAATCAGGTAGGCCAGCAGCACGGCGGGACCGGCCATCTGGATGGCCGAGGCGGAACCGTAGAACAGCCCGGTGCCGATCGCGGAACCGAGTGCCATGAAGCGAATATGTCGGGCGGTTAGCCCGCGTTTCAAACCCTTTTCTTGCTGGTGCATTTCTCGTCCTTAATTATTTTTATCCTGAGAAAGTCGTGCGCCTGCGGACGGCGGGCTTTTGTGGTGAGCAAGCTCGCTCGCCACAGCGAGCCACGCCGTCCTCTGAACCGTTTACAGGCTTGGCAGCAACTTGGCCGGCACCAGCTCATTCAGGCAGCGACTGGCAAGCAGTTCGCTGGCGGCGATGATGTCCGGGGCGAAGAAGCGGTCCTTGTCGTAGAACGCTACTTTGGCGCGCAGGATGTCACGGGCTTTCTCCAGTTTCGGCGAGGTTTTCAAGCCTTCGCGCAGGTCCAGGCCCTGGCATGCGGCCAGCCATTCCACCGCGAGGATGCCGCGCGTGTTCTCGGCCATTTCCCACAGGCGCTTGCCGGCAGCCGGGGCCATCGACACGTGGTCTTCCTGGTTGGCGGACGTCGGAATGCTGTCGACGCTATGGGGATGGGCCAACGCCTTATTCTCGCTGGCGAGTGCTGCAGCGGTCACCTGGGCGATCATGAAACCGGAGTTCACCCCGCCATTGCCCACCAGGAACGGCGGCAGTTGCGACATGTGCTTGTCCATCATCAGCGAGATACGGCGCTCGCTCAGGGAGCCGATTTCAGCGATGGCCAGGGCCATGTTGTCAGCCGCCATGGCCACCGGTTCGGCGTGGAAGTTACCGCCGGAAATCACGTCACCCTCAGCGGCAAATACCAACGGGTTGTCGGACACGGCGTTGGCTTCGACCACCAGCACCTCGGCCGCCTGGCGCAACTGAGTCAGGCAGGCGCCCATGACTTGTGGCTGGCAGCGCAGGGAGTACGGATCCTGGACCTTGTCGCAGTTCTGGTGCGACTGCGACACCTGGCTGCTCTCACCCAGCAGGTCACGGTAGGCCGCCGCCGAATCGATCTGCCCACGTTGACCGCGAGCCGCATGAATACGGGCGTCGAACGGCGAGCGCGAACCCAGCACCGCTTCCACGGTAAGACCGCCGCAGGCCAGGGCGCCGGCAAACAGGTCTTCGCCTTCGAACAGGCCACGCAAGGCATAGGCGGTGGACACCTGGGTGCCGTTGAGCAGCGCCAGGCCTTCCTTGGCGGCGAGGGTCAGCGGCGTCAGGCCGGCGACTTTCAGCGCGTCGGTGGCCTCCAGCCATTCGCCCTTGTAGCGCGCCTTGCCTTCGCCGAGCAGCACCAGGGACATGTGCGCCAACGGCGCCAAGTCACCGGAAGCGCCGACCGAACCTTTCAACGGAATATGCGGGTACACCTCGGCGTTGATCAGCGCGATCAGCGCGTCGATCACCTGCCGGCGAATCCCGGAGAACCCACGGCTGAGGCTGTTGACCTTGAGCACCATGACCAACCGCACCAGCGCATCGCTGATCGGCTCACCGACGCCGGCGGCGTGGGACAGCACCAGGGAACGCTGGAGGTTTTCCAGGTCTTCACTGGCGATGCGGGTCGAAGCCAGGAGGCCGAAACCGGTGTTGATGCCGTAGGCGGTGCGGTTCTCGGCGAGAATCTGTTCCACGCAGGCCACACTGGCTTCGATCTGGGCCGAGGCACTGTCATCCAGACTGAGGGTTACCGGCTGCTGGTAGATGGCCCGCAGTTGGGCGAGGCTCAGTTGGCCTGGAATCAGGTTTAGCGCAGTCACATTCATACTCCTTGTGAATTATTCTTTTGAAATAAGTGTTCAGTGCAGATTTGGTAATGCGGTGTCTTTGAGCACCTTGGCGGCGCTCGCAATATCCGGCGCCAGCCAACGGTCCTGCTCATAGGCCGGCACCACTTCACGCAACAGGCGCCAGGCGCGATCGGTGCCCGCGCCGAAGCGTTGGTCTTTCAGGAATTCGAAAGCCTGGGCCGCCAGCAGGTACTCGATGGCGAGGATCTGGGTGACGTTGGCCAATAACTGATGCAGCTTGAGCGCAGCGTTGGTGCCCATGCTCAGGTGGTCCTCCTGCAGGCCTGAGGTGACGAAGTTGTCGAGCACCGCCGGTTGCGCCAACTGGCGGTTCTGTCCGCACAGTGAGGCGGCGACGTACTGCACGATCATCATCCCGGAATTGACCCCAGGGTTGCTCACCAGGAACGCCGGCAGGCCGCTGACGTGCGGGTTGATCAGGCGGTCGAGGCGGCGTTCGGCGACCGAGCCGATTTCGGCCATGGCAATCGCCAGCATGTCGGCGGCCAGGGCGACGGACTGGCCGTGGGGGTTGGCCTGGGACACCACGCGGTAGTGGTCCGGCGTGCCGAGCACCAGCGGGTTGTCGGTGGCGCTGTTGAGTTCGGTCTCGATCTGGCGCGTCGCGTGCTCCACCTGGTCGCGCGCCGCGCCGTGGATCTGCGGAATCGAGCGCAGGCTCAGGGCGTCCTGGGTACGGATGCCTTTGCTGCTGGCGATCACTTCACTGCCATCGAGCAACGCACGCAGGTTGCTGCCGACCTGCTGCATGCCCAGGTGCGGCTTGAGGGCGATGATTTCTTCGTCGAAAGCGTCGATCTGGCCGCGTTGTGCCTCGAAGCTCATGGCGCCGATCACGTCGGCCCATTGCAACAGATGATGGGCGTCGGCCAGGGCCAGGCAGCTCAGGCCGGTCATGCACGGCGTGCCGTTGACCAGGCACAGGCCGTCCTTGGCGCCGAGCACCACCGGCTGCAAACCTGCTTCGGCCAGGGCCTGTTGCGCCGGGACGATCTGGCCGCGATAGCTCACATTACCGACACCCAGCAGCGCCACGCCGACATGGGCCATATGGGTCAGGTAACCCACCGAGCCCTGGGACGGTACTTGCGGCGTGATGCCGTGGTTGAGCAGCGCCAGCAGCGACTGCACCACCTGCGGATGCAGGCCGGATTTGCCGTGGCAGTAGTTGATGACCGCCGCGCACATGATCGCGCGGGTCTGCTCGTCGCTGAGTACCGGGCCGACGCCACAGGCGTGGCTGAGCAAGGTATTGCGCGACAGCTGGCTCAGTTGCTCGCCCGCAAGCGATACGTTGCACAATGCGCCCAGCCCGGTGTTCACGCCGTAAGCGCGTTCGCCGCTGGTGACGATGCGCTGCACGATGGCCTGGGCATTGTCGATCCGCGCCCAGGCCTGGCCCGAGAGTTCCAGCACCGCACCGTGACGGGCCACGGCGACCACGTCCTGCCAGCGCAGGGGGGTGTCGGCGATGATGATGTTTGCTGCCTGGGACATTGTTGACCTCTTCATATTCTCTACAGCTTTGCCGGCCTCACCACAGAACCTGGGTCAGACCACCGCCGCGCGCCGCTGAACAAACCGATCCACATACTCATCCGCCGGCGAATGCAGGATCTCCCGGGGCGTGCCGACCTGGATCAGCCTGCCGTCCTTGAGGATCGCGATGCGGTTGCCGATCCGCACGGCCTCGTCGAGGTCGTGGGTGATGAACACGATGGTCTTGTGCAGGGTCTTTTGCAGCTCCAGCAGTTGGTCCTGCATCTCGGCGCGGATCAGCGGGTCGAGGGCGCTGAATGCTTCGTCCATCAGGATGATGTCGGTGTCTGCGGCCAGGGCACGGGCCAGGCCGACACGCTGGCGCA
This sequence comes from Pseudomonas sp. MIACH, assembly GCF_001269925.1. Lineage (GTDB taxonomy): Bacteria > Pseudomonadota > Gammaproteobacteria > Pseudomonadales > Pseudomonadaceae > Aquipseudomonas. The sequence goes on along the minus strand of NZ_LHVO01000066.1, from coordinate 36,677 downwards.
TGCCGCCGGAAAGCTGGTGCGGGTATTTGTTTTCGTAGCCCTTGAGGCCCACGGTTTCGATCCAGTGCAGCGCGCGTTCGGCGCAGACCTGCTTGGTTTCGCCACGCACCTTGAGGCCGTAGGCGACGTTGTCGAGCACGCTCTTGTGGGGCAGCAGGCCGAAGCTCTGGAACACCATGCTGATCTTGTGCCGACGGAATTGGCGCAGGGCGTCCATGTCCAGTTGCAGGATGTCTTCGCCGTCCACCAGGATCGCGCCGCTGGTGGGGTCGATCAGGCGGTTGAAGTGGCGCACCAGCGTCGACTTGCCGGAACCCGACAGGCCCATGATCACGAAGATCTCACCGGTGCCGATGCTCAGGGACAAATCGTTCACGCCGACCACGCAACCGGTCTCGGCCAGCACCTGGTCCTTGGTCTTGCCCTGGCCAACCATCGCCAGGGCCTCCTTGGAGCGGGCGCCGAAGATCTTGAAGACGTTTTTAACTTCGATTTTGCTGACAGTCGTCATTTGCTCGCCTCATGCCGTGGGCGGCCATAGGCCTGGGTAATGCGGTCGATGACCACTGCAAGAATCACGATTGCCAACCCGGCTTCCAGGCCACGGCCGACGTTGAGGGTCTGGATGCCGACCAATACGTCTTCACCCAAGCCACGGGCACCGATCATCGAGGCGATCACCACCATCGACAACGCCATCATGGTGGTCTGGTTGATACCGGCCATGATGCTCGGCAGCGCCAGCGGCAATTGCACGCCAAACAGCTGTTGCCAGCGGTTGGCACCGAAGGCGTTGATGGCTTCCATGACTTCGCCGTCGACCTGGCGAATCCCCAGGTCGGTGAGGCGAATCAGCGGCGGTGCGGCGTAGATCACCGTGGCGAAAATCGCCGGCACCTTGCCCAGGCCGAACAGCATCAGCACCGGGATCAGGTACACGAAGCTGGGCATGGTCTGCATGATGTCGAGCAACGGCATCAGCACCGAGCGCAGGCGATTGCTGCGCGCCGAGAGGATGCCCAGCGGGATGCCGATCAACACCGAGATCACCGTGGCGACCATCATCAGCGCCAGGGTCTGCATCAGCTTGTCCCACAGGCCAACCGCGCCCACCAGGAACAGCAAACCGACGATCACCGCCGTGGTCACCACCTTGCGCGTGGCGTGCCAGGCAACTGCGCCGACGATGGCCAGCATCAGCCACCAGGGGGCTGCACGCAGCAACCCTTCCAGGTTGACGATGGCCCACAGCAGGGTGTCGGAGATTTGCCGGAACACATCGCCGTAGTTGGTGACCAGTGAATCCACCCAACCGTTGACCCAGTCGGCGATGGAAAACGTAAAACTCTCAGGAAACATAGCGTGCTCTCGATCCAATGGGTTGTAGCCAGGCACCCGGCCACCCCTCAGGGTAGCCGTGCACACTTGACCTACAAGGCCGCGTCGATTTTCTTGGCTGCGTCTTCACTGACCCAGGCGTGCCAGACTTCAGGATGTTCCTTGAGGAAAATTTTCGCCAGTTTCGGCGACTCAATGCGTTCCTTGGCCATGCGCCCCAGGTTCTGGTTCAGCAGGTCGATGGGCAGGTTGACCTTTTCCAGCACGGCCACCAGTTCCGGGGCCTGCTCGTGGAAGGTCTTGGACAGGCCGACCTTGATGCTCACGCTTTTATCCACACCAGGCTTTTCTTCCAGCTTGACCAGGTCGACCTGGCCCATCAGCGGGGTTGGCGACCAGTAGTAGAACAGGATCGGCTCGCCGCGCTTGTAGCTCGACAGCACCGCCGCATCCAGCGCCGGGCCGGTGCCTGGGCGGAAGTTGGTGTAGGTGCTTTCCAGGCCGTAGCTCTTGAGCATTTCGCTGTTGTCCAGCTCGCAGGTCCAGCCGGCCGGGCAGTTGTAGAAACGGCCCTTGGACGGTTCTTCCTGGTCCTTGAACACCGCGGCGTACTTGGCCAGGTCGGCGATATTTTTCAGGCCCGGCGCCTTGGGTTCAAGCTTGCGCTTGGCGTCGCCTTCGATCACGTAGCGCGGTACGTACCAGCCTTCGATAGCGCCCACCACAGGGGCACCGACACCGACGACTTTGCCGGCCTTCTCGGCCTTGTTCCAGACTTCGCTGCGGCCGACCCATTCTTCGGCAAATACTTGGATATCGTTGCTGCTCAGGGCGTTTTCCATGGTGATGGAATTGCCTGGCAGACTGTCGGTTTTACAGTCGTAGCCTTTTTCCAGCACGGTTTGCAGGATGTCGGTGAGCAACATGCCGCTTTCCCAGTTAAGGCCGGCAAATTTGACCGGTTTGCCGGATTCACACCAACCGGCCGCCTGGGCGCCAGCGCTGGCCAGCACGCCTGCTGAGAACAAGGTGGCCAACAGGGTCTTATGCATTTTCATTGTTGTGACGCTCCCAAATCTTGAAATGGATTACGGCAGTCAGTAGGCATCCTGCCCTGTCCACGTCCCATCAGGCCTGTGCAGCCAGCCCGTTTGTCGTCGTCGGTGCAACGCCCTGCTCTAGCGGCAGGATCAGGTGTTCAGGGTGTGCGGCAGGCCACTTTTTCGCCGCCCAGTAGTAAAGCGCGGCGGGAAGCACCAGGCCGATGATCCAGGAAATATCCACATCACCCAGGGCGGCCACCAGGGGGCCGGTGTAGAACTTGGTGGAGATGAACGGCAACTGCACCAGCACGCCGAAGACATACACGCTGATACCGAGCAGGTTCCAACGGCCATAGCGCCCGTTCGGATCGGCCAGCGCTGGTACGTCATAGCGATCGCGGGTGATGCAGTAGTAGTCGACCAGGTTGATCGCGCTCCATGGCGTAAAAAACGCCAGCAGGAACAGGATGAAAGACTTGAACGCCCCCAGGAACGAGTGCTGCCCGAGCAAGGCGATCAGGGTCGCCGTACCGACGATGACCAGCACGAAAAACAGCCGCTGCAAGCGCGTGACCTCCAGGCGACCGCGAAAGCCGCTGATGATGGTGGCAATGCACATGAAGCTGCCGTAGGAGTTCAGCGTCGAGATGGTGACCTTGCCGAACGCGATGCTGAAATACAGCAGCGCCGCAGTGGCCCCCGTACCGCCCAGACCGACGATGTAGGCCACTTCGTGACCGGCAAATTGCCCGTTGGACATGGCCGCGGCAAACACCCCGAGGATCATCGCCACTTGTGCGCCAACCACCGAGCCCGCGCCTGCGGCAAGAAAGGTTTTCACCGAGGACGTCTTGCTCGGCAGGTAGCGTGAATAGTCCGCCACGTATGGGCCGAAGGCGATTTGCCAGGAAGCCGCTAACGACACCGCCAGCAGAAAGCTGCTCAAACTGAAGTGGCGGATTTGCAGGAGTGCACCGACGTCGGCCTGGCTCATCAAACGACTGAACAGGTAGACAAAGGCAATCACGCCAATGACGCTGGCAACGCGGCCGATGAAGTGGATCACCCGGTAACCGAGCACCGTGACCAGCACGATGACACTGGCGAAAACCAGGATCCCGACACTGTCGCTGACACCAAACAACTGGCCCAGCGCCTGACCGGAAAGCACGGTACCCGTGGCGGTGAAACCGAGGTACATCAAGCAGACCAGTACGATCGGGATCGCCGCGCCATACACACCGAACTGCACCCGGCTGGAGATCATCTGCGGCAGGCCCAGCTTGGGCCCTTGCGCCGCATGCAACGCCATGACACCGCCGCCCAGCAGTTGACCGATCAACAGACCGATCAACGACCAGAACACATCACCGCCCAGCACCACGGCCAGGGCCCCGGTGACAATCGCGGTGATCTGCAGGTTGGCACCCAGCCACAGGGTGAACTGGCTCAATAGACGACCGTGTCTTTCCGCTTCCGGGATGTAGTCGATCGAACGTCTCTCGATCAACGGGGTGGTGCTTGCACGCGCGTCACTTGCAGCCATGGGTGTTCAACCTCTGATGGATTGTTTTCAGGGTGGTGCTGGCTTACTTGATCATTGGAAGATTGAGACCCTGCTCTTTGGCGCAATCGATCGCGATCTGGTAACCCGCGTCCGCATGACGCATCACACCAGTGGCCGGGTCGTTGTGCAGCACACGGGCAATGCGCTCCGCCGCTTCGTCGGTACCGTCGCAGACGATGACCATGCCGGAGTGCTGGGAGAAGCCCATGCCGACGCCGCCACCGTGGTGCAGCGAAACCCAGGTCGCGCCGCTGGCGGTGTTGAGCAAGGCGTTGAGCAACGGCCAGTCGGACACGGCGTCAGAACCGTCCTGCATGGATTCGGTTTCGCGGTTCGGGCTGGCGACCGAGCCGGAGTCCAGGTGGTCACGGCCGATGACTACCGGTGCCGATAACTCGCCGCTGCGCACCATCTCGTTGAACGCCAGGCCGAGCTTGGCGCGTTGGCCCAGGCCGACCCAGCAGATACGCGCCGGCAGGCCCTGGAAGCTGATGCGCTCGCGCGCCATGTCCAACCAGTTGTGCAGGTGCGCGTCGTCGGGGATCAGCTCTTTGACTTTGGCGTCGGTCTTGTAGATGTCCTGCGGGTCGCCCGACAGCGCAGCCCAACGGAACGGGCCGATGCCACGGCAGAACAGTGGACGGATGTACGCCGGTACAAAGCCTGGGAAGTCGAAGGCGTTTTCCACGCCCTCTTCCTGGGCCATCTGGCGGATGTTGTTGCCGTAGTCGAAGGTCGGGATGCCTTGCTTCTGGAATTCCAGCATGGCTTTGACGTGCACGGCCATCGACTGCTTGGCAGCCTTGATCACGGCAGCCGGTTCGGTCTTGGCGCGGGCGCGGTATTCGTCCCAGGTCCAGCCGGCCGGCAGGTAACCGTTGAGCGGGTCGTGGGCGCTGGTCTGGTCGGTGACCATGTCCGGGCGTACACCACGCTTGACCAGTTCCGGCAGGATTTCAGCGGCGTTACCCAGCAGCGCGATGGAGATCGCCTTGCCTTCCTTTGTGTACTTGGCGATGCGGGCCAGGGCGTCGTCGAGGTCGGTGGCTTGTTCGTCGACATAGCGGCTGTTGAGGCGGAAATCGATGCTGACCTGCTGGCATTCAATGTTCAGCGAGCACGCGCCGGCGAGTGTCGCGGCCAGAGGCTGGGCACCGCCCATGCCGCCGAGGCCGGCGGTGAGGACCCAACGGCCCTTGAGGTTTGAGTCGTAGTGCTGGCGACCGGCTTCGACGAAGGTTTCATAGGTGCCTTGGACGATGCCCTGGCTGCCGATGTAGATCCAGCTGCCGGCGGTCATCTGGCCGTACATGGCCAGGCCTTTGGCATCCAGTTCGTTGAAGTGCTCCCAGCTGGCCCAGTGCGGCACCAGGTTGGAGTTGGCGATCAGCACACGCGGGGCATTGCTGTGGGTCTTGAATACGCCGACCGGCTTGCCGGATTGCACCAGCAGGGTTTCGTCGTCATTCAGGTTGGTGAGGCTCTCGACGATCTGGTCGTAGCACTCCCAGTTGCGCGCTGCACGGCCGATACCGCCGTACACCACCAGTTCTTTGGGGTTCTCGGCCACTTGTGGGTCGAGGTTGTTCATGAGCATGCGCAGCGGCGCTTCAGTCAGCCAGCTTTTGGCGGTGAGCTTGTTACCGCGGGCGGCGCGGATTTCGACGTCACGGTATTTTGTAGGCTTGGTCACTGCTAGGACTCCTCGGCGATCGATGCGCGAACATGGATGGTGCGAAGGAGAGTCTTACGCACACATCTTTACTTGTACATACAAGCATATGCAATCAAGCGGCCAACTTTTTGAGCGAGGTGTTTGGTTTTTTTTGGAAAGCGTGTCCGAGCCTTGAAAATTAAGGCTTCGAGGCATGATGAAATTTCTTACGAAGGCGTTTTACAGCGAGGGAGGTTTGTTACGACAGCGTGGTTTTGCGCCACGCTGGGGCGTTCGGTAACAAATTGGTGCGGGGGTTGGAAACAGATTCTATAAGCGACACAAAAACAAATGTGGGAGGGGGCTTGCTCCCGATTGCGGTGTGTCAGCCCAGGATATACCGACTGATCCACCGCTATCAGGGGCAAGACCCCTCCCACATTTTTTAACCCCGCGGGGTCAGTTCGATGATGCAGCAGCGACCCGTGACGGAAATATCCAGCAGACCGCTGTTACCGTCCACTTGCAGGCAATCGTGATGACCCAGTACCTGGTCCAGCACCTTGACTTCATCCGCCACGCTGAACACCAGCACTGTCTGCGCGGTACTGAAAAACCGCTGCACACCATCCACCCACTGCAACCGCGCGTGGTAACGCTGGGGCGAGTAGATCAGGTTGAAGTCGCGGATCGGCCCGGTGATCAGGCGGCATGAAACCTGGCTGTCGCCCTTGAAGGCGAACGGTTGCAGCGGTAACAGCCCGCGCTGCTCCTCGCCATCCACGGTCAATACCATGCCTGCGCCTTTGATCACGGTGATCACGCGTTGGTAACCGGCGAAGGTGGAAAACCCGCCGGACTCACCGATATCGGCAATCGACAGGCGCCAGCCGAAGCCGTCCAGGCCCTCGCCGGCATCGCGGGTGATTTCTTCGGTGCTGCCGCCGCCGTTTTTCCACGGCATGCGTACGTAATCGGCGGCGCGCCAGACTTTTACTGCACTCATTTACTGAACCGTCCTTCCAGGCTGTGGCGGGAACCGGGGTGGATCAAACGTGCCGCCGTCACCGGCTGGCGGCCGGACCAGGTGCGTCGACGAATCAATAGGCACGGCTCGCTCGGCTCGATCTGCAACAACTCGCACTCGGCCGCGTCGGCGAGAATCGCTTCGACCACATGCTCGCCTTCAGTCAGCGGCGCCACTTGGTTGAGATAGGCATAGGGGGTTTGCAGGGTGAAGTCCTGTTGCAGGTATTCCGGCGCGACCAGGGCGTTGACGAAGCGGTCCTCGATTTGCACGGGAATATCGTTTTCGTAATGCACGATCAACGAGTGGAACACCCGCCCGCCTTCACGCATCTCCAGGGCGACGGCGCGCTCGGAACCGGCAGCCTCCTCACCCAGGGTAATGACCTGGCACGTATGCCGATGACCGCGGGAAGCGATCTCATCGGCAATGTTGTGCACTTCAAACAGCGCCGACTGGCTCTTGGGCTCGGCGACGAACGTGCCGACGCCTTGCATGCGCACCAGCAAACCTTCGGCGGTGAGCTCGCGCAGGGCGCGGTTGATGGTCATGCGGCTGAAGCCCAACTGGCTGACCAGTTCGCTTTCCGACGGTACGCGGTAATGGGGTGGCCAGTTGCCGTTGAGGATCTGCTGGCTGATCATCTGTTTGACGCGGGCATACAAGGGCGCCGGACTTTCGTCCATGTGGGCAGCCAGTGAAGACTTGGCGGGCGGAGTCGGCACAGGGAATCCTTGCAGGGGGAAAAGATGCATAGATTGCCGGAGTTTACCGAGCAGGCAAACGTCTGTATATGTATATACAAATAAACACACGACCGGGGTGCTCTAATCATGTCCGCTTTCTTTGCCGAACGCGCGCTGCTGCCTAATGGATGGGCCAAAGATGTACGTCTTGAAGTCAGCGCCGATGGCCTGCTGACACAGGTTGAGGCCAACGCCAGCGCAGACGGTGCCGAACGGCTCAGGGGTCCGGTGCTGGCGGGCATGCCGAACCTGCACTCGCACGCGTTCCAGCGCGCCATGGCAGGGTTGGCCGAAGTGGCCGGCAATCCGAATGACAGTTTCTGGACCTGGCGCGACCTGATGTACCGCATGGTCGGCAAGATCAGCCCGGAGCAACTGCAGGTGATCGCCCGCCAGCTGTACATCGAGATGCTCAAGGCCGGTTACACCTCGGTGGCCGAATTCCACTACGTGCATCATGACGTCAGCGGCCAGCCCTACGCCGACCGTACGGAACTGTCGCGGCAAATCAGCCAGGCGGCCACCAGCAGCGGGATCGGCCTGACCTTGGTGCCCGTGCTCTACACCCACTCGGGCTTTGGTGGGCAGGCGCCGAATGAAGGCCAGCGACGGTTCATCAACAGCACCGAGAACTACCTGGACCTGCAGGCGCGCCTCAGACCGATCCTGGCGGCACAACCGGCGCAGCAACTGGGTCTTTGCTTCCACTCCCTGCGCGCCGTGACCCCGCAACAAATCAATCAAGTCCTGGCAGCCAGCGACAAGGCCTGCCCGGTGCATATCCATATCGCTGAACAGCAAAAAGAAGTCGACGACTGCGTGGCCTGGAGCGGCAAACGCCCGCTGCAATGGCTGTACGACAACGTCGAGGTCGATGAGCGCTGGTGCCTGGTGCACGCGACCCACGCCAACCCGGAAGAAGTCACGCGCATGGCCAAGAGCCGGGCGATTGCCGGTTTGTGCCTGACCACCGAAGCCAACCTGGGCGACGGGGTTTTCCCGGCCGTGGATTTCCTCGCCCAGGGCGGGCGCCTGGGCATCGGTTCAGACAGCCATGTGTCGCTGAGCGTGGTGGAAGAACTGCGCTGGCTGGAATACGGCCAACGTCTACGCGATCAACGGCGCAACCGCTTGTATCGCAGCGATCAGCCGATGGTCGGCCGTACGCTGTTCGATGCCGCGCTGGACGGTGGCGCACAGGCGCTGGGGCAGCCAATAGGTCGACTGGAAGTGGGCAAGCGTGCGGATTGGATCGTGCTGGACGGGAACGACCCTTACCTGGCGACAGCGACAGACGACGGCATTCTCAATCGCTGGTTGTTTGCCGGCGGCGATCGGCAGGTGCGCGACGTACTGGTCAACGGCAAGTGGGTAGTGCGCGACGGGCATCATGCCGGCGAAGAAGACAGCAGCCAGGCATTTACGCAGGTCTTAAGAGCGTTACTCGGTTAGAAAATGTGGGAGGGGCTTGCTCCCTCCCACAATTGGATCTGTGGTGATCCAGAGTTACTGCGAAGTCTTCGCCATCTGCTTATCCGACGTACGCCAGATCAACCGCGTGGTGTCATACCCTTGCTGGCGCGCCCTGCTCAACAGGTCTTCGCGAGTATCCGCACTGACCGTTGGCGTGCGTGACAGGATCCACATATAGCGCCGGCTCGGGCTGCCGACGATGGCGGTCTTGTAGTCATCGCTGACGTACAACACCCAGTAATCGCCCTTGGCGACGCCTGGCAACAGTGACGTAAACCAGTTATTGAATTCCACCCAGAGCTTGTCGGTCTTGCCGGGTACTTGCGGCGTGGCCGTGCCCTTGGCTTCTTCCCACTTCCAGTCGGTGGTCAGGCAGCGGTTGAATACCGACATATCGCCATCAGGCAGCAGTGTGTAGCGGGCTTCGGACTGCGCGCAGTTGCGCTGGAAGTACATCGGCAATCGAGCCAACTCATACCAGGTGCCCTGGTAACGCTTGAGGTTGACGTTGCTCGCTGTCTTGGGTTGCAGATCATCGCCAGAATGGCTGGCGCAGCCCGCCAAAAACAGGCTGGCACAAAGGCACAAAACAAAACGCATCATTCTTCTTCTCCCGCAGGCTCTCGCCCCGGTTTACTTCAGGCCTTGCCCGGAAAACATCAGAACTTTGTCACCGGCATATTGAACGCTGATAAAGCTGTTTTTATCGCCCCACGTGCAGCTGGACATGCCCAGTGCGCCGGAACAATCAGTCGGCTTACCCAGCAGCGACTCCACCTCGGCCTTAGGCATGCCGGCCGACAACTTTGCGTAGTTTTCTTGATTGACCTTGCTGCAAGCGGCCAACAGCACGCAAAAGGCCAGCAAAGCGAGACGGCGTAACGACATGGAATAACTCCTGGAGGGGCGAAGCAGCTTGGGTATCTGCCAGAAGCTTAGAAGGGAAAAGAGGTGTCTGGTTCCCGACGAACGAAAACAAAAAAGCCCCGAAAACGCTGAAACGTTTCGGGGCTTCTTTAAGGGTGAACCGGCTCACAACAACGCCGTTCACTTATCGCCGCAGGTTACTTCTTGTGGTAAGCGGTCACACGTTCAACTTCTTCCTTGGAACCCAGGAACACCGCCACACGCTGGTGCAAGCCTTCAGGCTGGATGTCGAGGATACGCTGGTGGCCGTCGGTGGACGCACCGCCCGCCTGCTCGACCAGGAAGGACATCGGGTTGGCTTCGTACATCAGGCGCAATTTGCCCGGCTTGGACGGCTCGCGGCTGTCGCGTGGGTACATGAACAAGCCACCACGGGTCAGGATACGGTGCACGTCGGCCACCATCGCGGCGACCCAGCGCATGTTGAAGTTCTTCTTCAACGGGCCTTCTTCACCGGCCATCAACTCGCCCACATAACGGGTGACGGGCTCTTCCCAGTGGCGCTGGTTGGACATGTTGATCGCGAATTCCTGGGTAGCGGCAGGAATGGTGATGTCTTCGTGGGTAAGGACGAAGCTGCCCATTTCACGGTCCAGGGTGAAGCCTTTGACGCCATCGCCCAAGGTCAGCACCAGCATGGTCTGCGGGCCATAAATGGCGTAACCGGCAGCGACCTGCTCGGTGCCTGGCTGCAGGAAGGCTTTTTCGTTCAGCGCTTCGTTCTGGCTCAGGTATTCGTTCGGGCAACGCAGTACCGAGAAGATGGTGCCGACCGGGGCGTTGATGTCGATGTTGGACGAACCGTCCAGTGGGTCGAACACCAGCAGGTAGGCGCCCTTCGGGTATTTGCCCGGGATCTGGTAGGCATTGTCCATTTCTTCGGACGCCATGCCGGCCAGGTGACCGCCCCATTCGTTGGCTTCGAGCAGGATTTCGTTGGAGATCACGTCGAGCTTCTTCTGCACTTCGCCCTGCACGTTTTCAGTGCCCATGCTGCCCAGGACACCACCCAGTGCGCCTTTGGACACGGCGTGGCTGATTTCCTTGCAAGCACGCGCCACCACTTCGATAAGGAAGCGCAGATCGGCAGGCGTGTTGTTGCTGCGGGTCTGCTCAATCAAATAGCGACTCAAGGTAACGCGGGACATGGAAGGCTCCGATGAAGGGGGGGCTAAAAACCCGCGCAGTTTAACGCGAGTCGGGGCGTATTTCCTCCTATCAGAGGATTTAAACCCAATAGAGTTCATGGACTTTATTTAACGTGCCGCCGGTGGCTTGCGCAGCAAACTGTAGGCCATGGCGCCCAGTGCCGCCACGCCGAGCAATAACACGGCCCAGAGCCCGAGTTTTTTCCAGTTCGTCCCGCTGTCGACAGTGGCTGCGACGGCAGGCGAGGTGACAGCGACGGCCCCGGCCACCTTGGCCTGCCCCAACGTGTTGAGGCGTTCGGCGGTGTAATCGGGGATCAGCGTCGACAAAGGCAGGTTCGCCGCCTTCGCCGAGGCATTCCCCAGCGCCAGCGTGAACGGCGGCTCGCCCCGCGCCAGGAACACCAACTGCGTGGCGCGCACCGCAAAGTGCAGGGCCGGCGCTTCGGCGCCAAGGCCGCCGCCACGCTCGTCGACCTGCAACTTGAGTTCGGTGACCGTCTGGCCGGGCAGCTGCAATTCGTCCTGCACCACGTCCTGGCCATTCTGGGTCAGGCGATACAGCAAACCGTTGCTCAACGGCTGCCAGGCTTGATTGCTGTCACGTCGCCCCGCCAGGGTCACCGGCGCCAGCGTATTCGGCTGCTTCAACTCGATACGCAAACGTTCGACGCTCAGGCCTGTGGGTAATTTCCAGCTGTACTCACCCGCCTTGAGCCGCGTGCCCGAGAGCGGCGGCGACCACACCAAAGGCAGCGGCAGGCTGCTGCTGGTTGCACTGGCCAACTTGGCCGAGGTCAGCAACGGCGCCGCTTGCCCCTTCCACACCAGGCGCAGGTAACGGGCGGATTGACCCGGCAAACTGACGTCATGCTGCTCGACCCGCTCGTCGGCAAACGACAAACGCGCCACTTGCCCATCCCCCCAGGATTGCCAGTGCTGCAAGTCATCACTGGCTTCAATGCTGAAGCGCTGGAAGCCCTCTTGCTCGCGACTCCAGTCCAGGCTCAGTTGCTGCAACGGCGCCTTGATCTTACTGGCGTCGAGCACCCAGCCGCGCAGCACCTGCTTGCCCGGCTTCGCGGCGGTGGAGGGTTTGATTTCCACCAGGGTGCCTTCGGCCGTGGTTTTCATCACCACACCGGGCAAGGTTGCCTGGGTGTCGGCGGCGTACAGCGGGAACCACTTCACGTCGGTGACTTCACGACTTTCGGTGCGTTGCGACGCTTGACGCGACAGCGCGTAGGCCTGGGGTTCACCGGCAGCGTTAAACACGCGCACATCGCTGAGGTCAGCCTGGCGCGCATTCAGTTGCACGGCCAAGGGCAACTCAAGGCGATACCAGGGGCCGTTGCCGCTGACGCTCAGGGGCACCTGGCTGCTGAAGTCGGCCGGCGTTTCCTGGGCCCACACCGACAACGTCGTACACATGCCCAGCACGACCACGCTCAACTTACCGATCAAGAGGATGCTCCTTCAGTTTCCAATACAGGTTCGGCACGCTTGGGCGGCAGCGGCGCAAAGTAGCCCACCACCAGCAACAACCCGCCCACGCCGATAAACGACACGATCCGCGCCAGGCCGCCACGGTTGCTCAACTCGACAAAGAACAGCTTGGCCACCACTACCGCGATCAACGCCGCGCCGATCAGCCACACTTCGCGGCGATGGCGCAGGTGGCCGCCGATCATCAGGCCGAGGGCTATCAGGGTCCAGACAATCGACAGGCCGGCCTGTACGAGCATCGATTCCAGCAACGCATCCAGATGGAACGGCACGCCGCCCCAGTGGTGGGCGGTGCGCATCACCAGTGCCGTAAAGAACGCGAACAGCGAAACACCGGCGATGCCCTGGGCGATCAATTCAGCACGCGGCCCTCGCTGCGGCGCCACGCTGCGCGACCACAGGTACACGCCCAGCAGCGCAAACAGCAAACCGAGGTCCAGCGGGTTGAGCAGCGGCACATACGGCAATGGCTTGGCGGTGCCGTCGCTGAAGGTATTCGCCAGCCAGAACCAGCCCAGCATCAGCACCGCCAAGGGCAGCGCCGCCAACACTCGATATTCCCGTGGATACGCCGACACCGGCCACGGCCAGTTGCGCGGTGCAGCAGCCAGCACCAGGTACAGACTTGGCAGGATCGCCCAGCCCAGCCAGCGCCAGGCGTTGTATTCGCTCGACAGCAACAACAGGCCGTAACGCAACTCCAACGCCAATACGCCGATCAACATCCAGCAACCCAACACGTGAGCAACGCTCAGGACGGTGGCCGGCGCCACCGTTGCCAAACGCCGCAGCGCGATGAAATGCACCCCGAACACCGCCAACCAGGCCAGCCAGCCATAGTGCGCTGCCGGGTGGTAATAATTATGTGCAGACACCAGCAATACCATCCCCGCCGCCGGCATCAACACGGTGCAGAGCACGCCCAGCGAGGCCCAGCGCAGCCGCGTCGCGAGCAACGCCCAGATCGCCACGCTGACCGCCGCAATGCCCAGCAGGAACGGCCCCTGGAGCTCATCGGGAACAAACCGCAGCACTTCAGCGATCAGCGCCAACGCCCACCACGCCGCGCCCCACACCAGCAGCAGGTCAGACAGGCGTTGCAGCTTGAGTACGGCAAACACCGGCGCATGGGGCTCACGTTGCAAGCGCCAGGCGCCGACCAAGGCGGCCAGGCCCAACACCATCGGTGTCCAGAAACCGCTATGTCCCAGCGGACGCAAACCTTCGCTGGTCAGGGGCCCGAGCAGCTCCGGCACCGCTAGCAGGAACGAGGCGCCGCCGATCACCTGCAGCAGCAACCCGAACACGAAACTGACGCGCTGTTGCAGGTACAGGCTCAGCCAGATGATCAACAACCCACTGGCTGCCCACACACCACTGGCGCTTTCCCATGGCAGTACAAACAATACGGCGAGATTGATCAGCACCAACCCGGCCAGCAGCACCACGGACAGCCCACGCAACAGGCGCACATCGCTGCGCACCATATCGTCGCGGGCCGCCAGCAGCATGCCGCCGATCAACGCCAGGCCGATCAACGAGGCGGTGAGCAAGCCGCTCCAGCCTGCATTGAATACCGCCGCCGAGTCACCGCCTTGCAAGCGCAGCAGGAACAACGCCCCACCCAGCAGTTGCACGGCAAACGCCGTGAACAGGAAGGTGCGCGAGCCAATCCGCAAGCCGATAAACAGTGTCGCCAGACCGGCGAGCGCCCAACTGATCGCGGTGCCTTGAGTCAGCAACAGCAGCGGCGCGAGCAGGTACACGAAGATCAGGCCGAGGCTGGCCAGAACCGGCAGGCCCTTGCGCTCCCACTCTGCCGCCTGCTCCGTCGAGGCCTTGCGCAGTTGGTCAAAGCTGAACAGCAACGCCGCGCCCAGCAACAGCGCCCCCAAAGGCGCCCCATCCAGCAACGTGTGTTCGCCGATGCGCAATTCACTGAGAAACGCCAGCGCCGAACCCAATTGCAGCAACAGGCCAAAGGCGCGCGCCAATGGCCGTTGCTGGCGCAGGCCGAGCCAGAAGATTCCGGCGCCTTCCACGGCCCACGCCGCAGCAGTCCAGCGCGCATCGAGGCCCAGGGGAATCGCCAGGCTGGCAAAGATCACGCCCAAGGCCAGGCAGGTTTCCGCCAGCAGCAAAGCGCGCCCACCACTGAGCACGCGGGCCAGGCCCATGTAGAGGATGCCCAGGCCCAGCGCGCTGAACGCCGCGGCGAACTCAAGGTGCTGCACCAGCGCGAACTGCAGGCCAAACCCCACCAGCGGCGGGCCGAACAGCATGCTGCCGTCGACGTAGTCGCCTTTGGATGCCGACCAGCGCAACAACGCATCACGGCCTTCGGGCGCGTCGCCCATCTCCCGCAACTTGCGCCTGGCGAACAACAGGCCGATAGCCAGGTACATCAGGAAAAACAGGATCAGGAACGGCTCGGTACTCCACAGCAGTTCCGGCGTGTAGGAGCGCATGCCCCAGGCAAAGCCGATACCGAAGGTGCCGACAAAGCCGATCAGGTTGAGCAAGCGCCAGGCCTTGAACCAGGCGATGGCAAGGATACCGGCGTTGAGCAGGGCAAAATAACTGAACAGCGCGACATGGTTGCCGGCGCCGGTCGACGTGAGGATCGGCGCCGCGAAGCCGCCGAGCGCTGCCGCACAGGCCAGTCCCAACGCATCCTGGGTAATCGCCAGGATCGCCGAGAACACCGTGACCGCCACCAGCAGGCCCAGCGCCGCGCTCGGGTCGATCAACGGGTGCAGGCGCATCGCAGCAAACACCGTCAGGTACAGCACCGCGATCCCGGTGCCTTGCAGCATCAAGCCGTAGTTGCTGTTGCGCAGCCGCAGCCACCAGCCCAGGCCCAGCAAACCAAGGGCTGCCGCAGCAACGCCGGCGTAACGCAGCTCGATCGGCACCACCATGCCTTCGGTGGCGTAGCGCAGCAGGAAGGCAAGGCCGAGGAACAACAGCACCACGCCGACACGCAGCACAGTGTTACCACCCAACAGCCAATTGCGTGCGCCGCTGATGGCGCGTTCGATCAGGTTGGGGCCACGGGGAGCGGCAGGCTCTTGAGGCGGACGAGGGGTCGGAGCAGGCATCGGGGCAGGCGCCCAGACGTCGTCCGGCAGTGGTTGGCTCGGTTCGGCGACCATCGCGACAGGCGCCAATTCAGCCGGCAGCTCCCACACCAGTTCTGGCGCCTTGGCGACCGGTGCCGGCTCAGGGGCAGGCGTTTCGACGATGACAGGGCTTGGCGGCGTGGGCACTTCCAGTTGCCGCAGGCGCTCACCGAGGGCAATCAAAGCCTTCTGCGTGGTTTCCAACTGAGCAGCCTGCTGCTGCGCCTGGGTCGCCAGCTTCGACAGGCGAATCGCCTGGCCAATGCCCAACCCCAACAGCGCACCGATGCCCGCATCGTAGAACGACTCATCGAGCGTCCAGCCGAGCACCAGACCAATCAGCATGAAAATCCATTGCATGGTCGATATTCCCTAAACAAACCGTGCTGTAGGAGCGAGCTTGCTCGCGAAGAACGCAAAGATACCGCGTTAAATCAGAAAGCACGCGTTATCGTTGGCGTTTTTCGCGAGCAAGCTCGCTCCTACAGTAGATCTAGTCGAGGGCTTTCCAGATTTCAGTGGCGTACTCGCGAATCGTCCGGTCCGAGGAGAACCAGCCCATGCGCGCGGTGTTGAGCACCGCCGAACGCCACCACGCCTTGGAATCATGCCAATGCGCTTCGACCCGCGCCTGGGCATCCCAGTAGGAATCGAAGTCGGCGCAGACCAGGAAGCGGTCGTAGTCGATCAGCCCGTCGATCAAGCCCACATAGCGGCCCGGATCATCCGGCGAGAACACCCCGCCCCGAATCGCTTGCAGCACGTCGTTCAGACGATGGGAGGCCGCAATGTCCGGCCCGGCGTTGAACTCACCGGCATGTTTACGCGCCTCGACCTGCTGCGCACTGAGGCCGAAGATAAACATGTGATCGGCCCCCACGCGCTCGTGCATCTCCACGTTGGCGCCGTCCATGGTGCCGATGGTCAGCGCGCCGTTGAGGCCGAACTTCATGTTACTGGTGCCCGATGCTTCAAAGCCGGCGGTGGAGATCTGCTCGGACAAGTCCGCCGCCGGGATGATGCTTTCCGCCAGGCTGACGTTGTAGTTGGGCAGGAACACCACCTTGAGCAAGCCGCGTACGGTCGGGTCGTTGTTGACGGTGCGCGCGATGTCGTTGGTCAGCTTAATGATCAACTTGGCCTGGTGATAACTGGCCGCCGCCTTGCCCGCGAAGATCTTCACCCGTGGCACCCAGTCGGTGCCCGGCTCGGCGCGGATTGCCTGGTACAGCGCCACGGTGTGCAGCAGGTTGAGCAGTTGGCGTTTGTATTCGTGGATACGCTTGACCTGCACGTCGAACATCGCCGCCGGGTTCACCGAAATGCCCAGGCGCTCGTGGATGATCTCGGCCAGCGCACGCTTGCTGTGCAGACGCTGGTCGGCGAAGGCTTTGCGGAAGGCCTGTTTCTCGGCGAAGGTTTCCAGCTCGCCCAGGCGGGTTTCCATGGTGTCGAGAATGTCCGGCCCCAAAGCTTCCACCAGCATTTCGGTGAGCTTGGGGTTGGCCTGGTACAGCCAGCGGCGGAAGGTAATGCCGTTGGTTTTGTTGTTGATGCGCTCCGGGTAGAGCTTGTGCAGTTCGGAGAACACGGTGCTGCGCATCAACTGGGTGTGCAAACCCGATACGCCGTTGACGCTGTGGGAGCCGAGGAACGCCAGGTTACCCATGCGCACACGGCGGCCGTTGTCTTCTTCGATCAGCGAGACGGCGCGCAGTACGTCGAAATCGTGGATGCCCTTGGCCCGCAGCGAATCGATGTGCTGGGCGTTGATCAGGTAGATGATCTGCATGTGCCGGGGCAGCATGCGTTCCATCAGGCCTACAGGCCAGGTTTCCAGGGCCTCGGGCAACAAGGTGTGGTTGGTGTACGACAGGGTTTCGACGGTGACATCCCACGCGGCTTCCCACGGAATGTCGTGCAGGTCGACCAACTGACGCATCAACTCGGCCACGGCGATCGAGGGGTGGGTGTCGTTGAGCTGGATCGCTGCGTGCTCGCCCAGGCTGAGGACCGAGCCGTGCATGTTCTTGTGGCGACGCAACAGGTCTTGCAAGGAGGCGGCGACGAAGAAGTATTCCTGGCGCAGCCGCAGCTCCTGCCCCGCTTCGGTGCTGTCGGCGGGGTAAAGCACTCGGGAGATGCTCTCGGCGCGGGCCACTTCGGCGACGGCGCCCAAGTGGTCACCGGCGTTGAAGCGCTCCAGGTGCAGATCTTCCACCGCCCGGGCGCGCCACAGACGCAAGGTATTCACGCTGGCGCCGCGCCAACCGACCACCGGGGTGTCGTAGGCAACGGCACGCACGGTTTCGCTGGGCGTCCACACCTGGATCAGCTTGCCGGAAGCATCCGGCAAGGTTTCGACGCTGCCGCCAAAGCCGATGGGGTAAATCACCTCGGCCCGTTCGAACTCCCACGGGTTGCCGAAATCCAGCCAGCGTTCGGTCTGCTCCTGTTGCCAGCCATCGACGATGGCCTGGCGGAACAAGCCGTGTTCATAACGAATGCCATAACCATGGCCGGCGATGCCCAAGGTCGACATGCTTTCCATAAAGCACGCCGCCAGGCGGCCGAGGCCACCGTTGCCGAGCGCCGCATCGGGCTCCAGCAGACGGATGCGTTCGAGGTCCACCCCGAGTTCAGACAGCGCTTCGCGAGCGATCTCCAGCACACCGAGGTTACTCAGGCTGTCGTAGAGCAGGCGGCCGATCAGGAACTCCAGGGACAGGTAATAAACCCGTTTCTGGCCTTTGCGGTAGATACGCCTGGTGTGGTCCATCCAGTGGTCGACCATCTGGTCGCGGGCGGCCAGGGCAATGGCTTCGAACCAGTCATGGTCGAAGGCATGGTCCGGGTCTTTGCCCACCGCGTAGGTGAGTTTGGTCAAGACAGCATCGCGGAATGCGGCTACCTCTGCTTCTCGTGCAAGCGGTTCCTGAGACATCGGTGTGACCTCGGGCGAGATTGAAGGAGTTGCTAGAGCCTAGTCGGTCTGACAGACGGTAGACGCTCTGGTTCGGCAGTTTTTTAACTCATTCACCTTTGCAGGCATTTGATGCAGGGGTCGTGCCCAATCAGCCCAGGTTCTGGCCTTTAAGCTGAAATTCGCAAAATATTGTTCAAAAAACCACCAATCCCGGTATGATCGCGCGCCCGGATACAGCCCTACCTTTTGGAACCCTGATGAAGCCTCAACTGATCGCCGCCGCGGAACTTGACCGTCTCGAAACGTGGCAGAAATATTCCGCCCATATGTGCGGTGGCTGCGTGTCCAGCTGCTGCACGCTGCCGGTCGAGGTGAAGATCAAGGACCTGATCCGCATTGGCATCGTCGATGAATTCGAGCGTGGCGACCCGCCGAAGAACATCGCCAAGCGCTTGCAGAAGGAAGGCATCGTCGAGCGCTACAACAACAAATCCGAGATTTTTACCCTGCAGCGCATGAGCAACAACGATTGCCTGTACCTGGATCGTAAGACGCGCTTCTGCACTATTTATGACAAGCGCCCGGATACTTGCCGCAACCACCCGAAAATCGGGCCGCGGCCTGGGTATTGCGCGTATAAGCCGAAGGAAGTGGTGCGCGAGACTAAGTTCAAGACCCTCGACAAGTTCTGATCCGGATTTTGTGGGGCTCTCAAGGGCCCCCGATGAGGCCAGTACAGCCACCACCAAAACTGCAGACATAAAAAAACGCCCCCGGCCTTTCGACCGGGGGCGTTTTTCATTCAGCCTGAGTTAACTCAGTTCTTGGCTTTCTTGGCAGCGCGGGTACGCTCGCCTTCGTCCAGGATCTTCTTACGCAGGCGGATCGACTTAGGCGTCACTTCGCACAGCTCGTCGTCCTGGATGAATTCCAGGGCCTGTTCCAGGGTGAAGCGAACAGGTGGAACCAGGGCGATGGTTTCGTCTTTACCCGAAGCACGCATGTTGTCGAGCTTCTTGCCTTTGGTTGGGTTGACGCCCATGTCGTTGTCACGGCTGTTCAGACCAACGATCTGACCGTTGTAGATCTCTTGACCGTGTTCAACGAACAGCTTGCCACGCGCCTGGAGGGTTTCCAGGGAGTAGGTCAGTGCCTTGCCGGTTTCTACCGATACCAGAACACCGTTCTGACGGCCGGACATGTCGCCGGACTTCATGGTGTCGTAGCGATCGAAGATCGAGGTCAGGATGCCAGCGCCGTTGGTCAGGGTCAGGAACTGGTTACGGAAACCGATCAGACCACGAGCAGGGATGTTGTATTCCAGACGCACACGGCCTTTGCCATCCGGCACCATGTTGGTCAGGTCGCCCTTACGCAGGCCCATCTCTTCCATGACCTTGCCCTGGGATTCTTCAGGGGTGTCGATGGTGACGTTTTCGAACGGTTCCTGCTTCACGCCGTCAACAGTACGGATGATCACTTCAGGACGACCAACGCCCATTTCGAAGCCTTCGCGACGCATGGTTTCGATCAGTACCGAGAGGTGCAGCTCACCACGGCCGGAAACCTTGAACTTGTCAGCCGAGTCGCCTTCTTCAACGCGCAGTGCAACGTTGTACAGCAGCTCTTTGTCCAGACGTTCCTTGATGTTACGGGAAGTCACGAACTTGCCTTCTTTACCGCAGAAAGGCGAGTCGTTTACCTGGAAGGTCATGGAAACGGTTGGCTCGTCGACGGTCAGAGGCTTCATCGCCTCGACAGTGTCCGGCTGGCACAGGGTGTCGGAGATGAACAGCGAGTCCATACCACTGACGCACACGATGTCGCCGGCGAAGGCTTCTTCAACGTCGATGCGGTGCAGGCCGTGGTGACCCATCAGCTTCAGGATACGACCGTTACGCTTCTTGCCGTCGGCGCCGATAGCGACAACCGGGGTGTTCGGCTTGACGCTACCACGGGCGATACGGCCAACGCCGATAACACCCAGGAAGCTGTTGTAGTCCAGTGCCGAGATTTGCATCTGGAACGGGCCTTCACGGTCAACCTTCGGTGGTGGAACGTGGTCAACGATCGCCTGGTACAGCGGGGTCATGTCTTCCGCCATGGCGGTGTGTTCCAGACCGGCAATACCGTTCAGGGCCGAAGCGTAGATCACTTGGAAATCAAGTTGCTCTTCGGTGGCACCCAGGTTGTCGAACAGGTCGAAGATCTGGTCCAGAACCCAGTCCGGACGCGCGCCTGGACGGTCAACCTTGTTGATGCACACGATCGGACGCAGGCCGGCTTCGAAAGCCTTCTTGGTCACGAAACGGGTTTGCGGCATAGGGCCGTCTTGAGCGTCAACCAGCAGCAGAACGGAGTCAACCATCGACATTACGCGTTCTACTTCGCCGCCGAAGTCGGCGTGGCCCGGGGTATCCACGATGTTGATGTGGTAGCCGTTCCAGTTGATAGCGGTGTTTTTAGCCAGGATGGTAATACCGCGCTCTTTTTCCTGGTCGTTGGAGTCCATCACGCGCTCGTCGTTGAGCTCGTTGCGCTCCAGGGTGCCGGATTGACGCAGGAGTTTGTCTACCAGGGTGGTTTTACCATGGTCAACGTGAGCAATGATGGCGATGTTACGTAGATTTTCGATCACTTGTGTATCTCGATCAGAGGATTCGGTGTGCTGACAGGTCGTGGCAGCGATTAACAGTAGAGTCAGGCCTTGCCGTTACAGCTTGACGGCAGAGTCGGGGGGCCGGTGACGCAGGCCACAGGCAAACAGCCCCGGGCTCTTAGCTCGGTCGATAAACGCGCACATTGGCATGCCCCTCACTGAGCAAATGGTGGGCATGCAGGCGACTCATCACGCCTTTGTCGCAATACAGCAGGTACTGACGGCTGTTATCCAGTTCCTTGAAACGCGCGTTCAATGCATAGAACGGCAGCGTTTGTACGTCGATGCCAGCAATTTCCAGCGGCTCATCTTCAGCGGCATCCGGGTGACGGATGTCGACGACGATCTGGCCGGCCAGGGCTTCGCTGACTTCTTCGATCTGCACATCCTGGCCCAGTTCGTCGATAACACGATCGATCGGGACCAGCTTGGCGTTCTCGAGCGCACGCTCCAGAACCGCCATATCAAACTGTTGTTCTTCATACTCCACGCGGTTGCGCTTGGCGTGGGTCTTGGGGTTCACCGAAATGACCCCGCAGTATTCAGGCATATGCTTGGCAAAGTCGGCGGTGCCGATTTGTTCTGCCAAGTCGATGATGTCCTGTTTGTGGCTGGCGATCAGCGGGCGCAATACCAGCTTCTCAGTCACGCAGTCGATCAGCGACAGGTTTGGCAGCGTCTGGCTGGAAACCTGGGAAATCGCCTCACCGGTCACCAGCGCGTCGATCTGCAACTGATCGGCGATTCGGGACGCAGCGCGCAACATCATACGCTTCAATACTACGCCCATATGACTGTTATCGACTTTGCCGAGAATTTCGCCCAGCACTTCCTCGAACGGTACGCTCACAAATAGCACGCGCTGGGAGCTGCCGTACTTCTTCCAGATAAAGTGCGCAACCTCCATGACGCCCAATTCGTGTGCACGCCCGCCCAGGTTAAAGAAGCAGAAGTGGCTCATCAGGCCGCGGCGCATGATCTGGTAGGCCGCCACCGTCGAATCGAAACCGCCGGACATGAGGACCAGGGTCTGTTCCAGGGCGCCCAGCGGGTAGCCGCCGATGCTGTCGTGCTGGCTGTGAATCACAAACAACCGTTGGTCGCGAATTTCCATGCGCACTTCAATTTGTGGCGCTTTGAGGGAAATCCCAGCGGCGCCGCACTCGCGACGCAGCTTGCTGCCGACGTATTTCTCGACGTCCATGGAGCTGAATGGGTGCTTGCCGGCACGCTTGCAGCGCACCGAAAAAATCTTGCCTTCAAGGCTGTCGCCGAAGTGCCGTTTGCATTTTTCGGTGATGTCGTCGAAGTCGCCCAGCGGGTACTCATCCACCTGCAGGAAATGCGCGATACCCGGCATGCAGCTCAGGCGCTCGGTCATATCCTTCAAGGCTTTGGCGTCGGTCAGGCGGGTTTCCAGTTCGAGGTTGTCCCACACACCGTTCACCACCACAGCCGGGTCCAGATCGCGGAGCACGGCACGGATATTCTTGGCCAACTGACGGATGAAACGCATCCGTACCGGTCGGCTCTTGATGGTGATCTCGGGGAAGACTTTAACGATTAATTTCATGGAAACAGCGCGCGCAGGGCCTGCCGAAAAAGGGGGGCGCGGATTATAGCGGAAATCGCTCAAGGTTTAACCAGTTAATATGCACAACTCTCGACTCGCACTAAAGAGGTGCATTTACAGCCAGAAGCGCCACATTGCGGTGCGCCATTTTCGCGCTTTTGTCGCAATGCACCTTTATAGGGGCGTTTTTGGAGCAAAAAACCCATGTTGGCGCACTGGCATGCAATTTGCTCTCTTGTGAGGCAGGTTGCCATGGCGGACTATCCGCGCCGGCATCACCCACATTCTAAGGGCTAACTCCACTACCCCAGCCCGAAGCCACCCGGAGGACACTATGTCGAAGTCGGTTCAACTCATCAAAGATCATGACGTTAAATGGATTGATCTGCGCTTCACGGACACCAAAGGCACTCAGCACCACGTGACCATGCCGGCTCGCGACGCGCTGGATGATGCTTTCTTCGAAGAAGGCAAAATGTTCGACGGTTCCTCCATCGCTGGCTGGAAAGGCATCGAAGCCTCCGACATGATCCTGATGCCGGACGACAGCACTGCCGTCCTCGACCCATTCACCGAAGACCCAACGCTGATCATCGTCTGCGATGTGATCGAGCCTTCGACCATGCAAGGCTACGACCGCGACCCACGTGCGATCGCCAAGCGTGCCGAGGAATACCTGAAGTCGACCGGTATCGGCGACACCGTATTCGTAGGCCCAGAGCCAGAATTCTTCATCTTTGACTCGGTCAAGTTCAAGTCCGACATCTCCGGTTCGATGTTCAAGATCTTCTCCGAACAGGGTTCGTGGATGTCCGACCAGGACGTGGAAGGCGGCAACAAAGGCCACCGTCCAGGCATCAAAGGTGGCTACTTCCCAGTTCCGCCGTTCGACCACGACCACGAAATCCGTACCTCCATGTGCAACGCCATGGAAGAAATGGGCCTGGTCATCGAAGTTCACCACCACGAAGTGGCGACTGCCGGCCAGAACGAAATCGGTGTGAAGTTCAACACCCTGGTTGCCAAGGCTGACGAAGTCCAGACCCTGAAGTACTGCGTACACAACGTGGCTGATGCCTACGGCCGTACCGCTACCTTCATGCCTAAGCCGCTGTACGGCGATAACGGTTCGGGTATGCACGTTCACCTGTCCATCGCCAAAGAAGGCAAGAACACCTTCGCTGGCGAAGGTTATGCCGGCCTGTCCGACACCGCCCTGTACTTCATCGGCGGCATCATCAAGCACGGTAAGGCCCTGAACGGCTTCACCAACCCATCGACCAACTCCTACAAGCGTCTGGTCCCAGGTTTCGAAGCACCGGTAATGCTGGCCTACTCGGCTCGCAACCGTTCCGCCTCGATCCGTATTCCTTACGTGTCCAGCCCGCGCGCTCGCCGTATCGAAGCTCGCTTCCCGGATCCAGCAGCCAACCCATACCTGGCTTTCGCTGCCCTGGTCATGGCCGGCCTGGACGGTATCCAGAACAAGATCCACCCTGGCGACGCCGCCGACAAAAACTTGTACGACCTGCCGCCTGAAGAGGCCAAAGAGATCCCACAAGTGTGCGGCAGCCTGAAAGAAGCCCTGGAAGAGCTGGACAAGGGCCGTGCGTTCCTGACCAAAGGCGGCGTATTCAGCGACGACTTCATCGATGCCTACATCGAGCTGAAAAGCGAAGAAGAAATCAAAGTACGCACCTTCGTACACCCACTGGAATACGAGCTGTACTACAGCTGCTGATCCGGTAGCGCTGCTTGACGTAGCATGCTGAAAAAGGCCTCCTTCGGGAGGTCTTTTTTTGCCCGGAAATTAACCCGCTCCCCCTCCCATAAGGAGATCAGCATTGAAACGTCGACTTGCATTCGCTTTAGTGTTTTTCAGCGCCAGTGCATTGGCTGCGCCACCCACTCTTGAGCCGCTGCTCAACAGCATCGCCGAACGCCTGGAGATCGCCGACCAGGTGGCCCTGAGCAAATGGGACAGCAAAAAACCTGTAGAAGACAAAAAGCGCGAACAAGAGGTGATCGCCAGCGTCATGGCCCAGGCACCGAGCTACAAATTGGCGCCCGCCACCGCCGAACAATTTTTTTCGGCGCAGATCGAGGCGAACAAACTGGTGCAGTACACCCACCTGTCCGACTGGCAGTTCCAGGGCAAGGCACCGGACGATCCGCGCCCGGACCTGGTGAAGCAGATACGCCCGCAATTGGATGAGCTGCAGAAACGCCTGCTGCAGCAATTGGCTGACTTCACCCCGCAGCGTACCGACCCGCAGTGCCCTCAATGGCTGGCCGAAGCGGTGCATGAGCCGCTGAACGATCCGCTGCGGCAACTGGCGATGATCCGCGCTACGGCCGAGCTGTGTATCCGCACAGGCGAATAACGGATGACACCCACATCATTTTAGGCACCTTCCGGCATCCCTCCCCGAACAGCGATCGTAGCCTGACCGGCCACTCAGCGAACGGGATGAAACCCAACCATGGAAGCCCTCAAATGCTTGATCGCAACAGCGACCTGCCTGTCTGCCCTAGGCTGCAGCAGCCAGCCGAAAGACGTCATGCAAATCGAAAAGGAGATCCTGCTGCAGAGCAGCGCATCATGGGACGGAACACCTTACCAGGCTTACCCCTCCAGCCCGCCGGAACTCACGCTGTTGCGACTCAAGATCCCCGCGAATACGCAGTTACCCTGGCACAGCCACCCCATGCCGAATGCAGCGTATATCCTCTCGGGCGAGCTGATCGTTGAAGCCCGTAAAGGCGGGCAAGCCCTCACCCTGACACAAGGGCAAACCCTGGCCGAGATGGTGGGCACAGTCCATCGCGGCAGAACCGGATCCACACCGGTGGAGCTGCTGGTCTTTTACGCCGGCAGCGCGGGCATGCCGCTCTCCCAGCCGCATTGATAAAGCCCACCACGGAGATCGCTCTCGCACATCCGCCGAGAGCACTCTCTCATCACTTCCTGAACAACCTTCACAAAACAGCACTATATTGGTGCAATAGCCTGCACCCTTCCCACTGCCTCACACCATTTTGGTTCGAAACTTCGCGAAGAAGCTGGCAGAACGCCACAGTTTCGCGCCTTAAACGCCTATTTCAGGGCCTGCACGCTTCTTTTCGGAGCCTTGGTTTGGTTTTTGCATTTTCCTTGTATCAGCGTGTGCCTCAAGCCCGCGCCTTGCTCCAAAAGAGGTCCCGATGACCATCAGCGATGCACTGCACCGTTTGTTACTCGACAACCTGACCACCGCGACCATCCTGCTCAATGACGACCTGCGCCTTGAGTACATGAACCCGGCGGCAGAGATGCTCCTGGCCATCAGCGGCCAGCGCAGCCATGGGCAGTTCATCAGCGAATTGTTCACCGAGTCGGCCGAAGCCTTGAGCTCGTTGCGCCAGGCAGTGGAGCAGGCGCACCCGTTCACCAAGCGCGAGGCGATGCTCACGGCCCTGACCGGCCAGACACTGACTGTCGACTACGCCGTAACCCCGATCCTGAGCAACGGCGCCACCCTGCTGCTGCTCGAAGTACACCCGCGCGACCGCCTGTTGCGCATCACCAAGGAAGAAGCCCAGCTGTCCAAGCAGGAAACCAGCAAGATGCTGGTGCGCGGCCTCGCCCATGAGATCAAGAACCCGCTGGGCGGCATTCGCGGCGCAGCGCAGTTGCTGGCCCGCGAGTTGCCGGACGAGAACCTCAAGGACTACACCAACGTCATCATCGAAGAGGCCGACCGCCTGCGTAACCTGGTGGATCGCATGCTTGGCTCCAACAAGCTGCCGTCGCTGGCGATGACCAACGTGCACGAAGTACTTGAGCGCGTCTGCCATCTGGTGGAGGCCGAAAGCCAGGGCTGCATCACCTTGGTGCGCGATTACGACCCGAGCATTCCCGACGTGTTGATCGACCGCGAGCAGATGATCCAGGCGGTGCTCAATATCGTGCGCAACGCCATGCAGGCCATCAGCAGCCAGAACGAGTTGCGCCTGGGCCGTATCAGCCTGCGTACCCGCGCCCTGCGCCAGTTCACCATCGGCCACGTGCGCCATCGCTTGGTGACCAAGGTCGAGATCATCGACAACGGTCCGGGCATTCCTGTGGAACTTCAGGAAACCATTTTCTTTCCCATGGTCAGCGGCCGCCCGGACGGTACCGGGCTGGGCCTGGCCATTACCCAGAACATCATCAGCCAGCACCAGGGTCTGATCGAATGTGAGAGCCATCCTGGCCACACCACGTTCTCGATCTTTCTGCCTCTGGAACAAGGAGCCCCATCGACATGAGCCGTAGTGAAACCGTCTGGATCGTCGATGACGACCGTTCTATCCGCTGGGTCCTTGAGAAAGCCTTGCAACAGGAAGGCATGACCACCCAGAGCTTCGACAGCGCCGACGGAGTGATGAGCCGCCTGGCGCGCCAGCAGCCCGACGTGATCATCTCCGACATCCGCATGCCCGGCGCCAGTGGCCTGGACCTGCTGGCGCGGATACGCGAGCAACACCCGCGCCTGCCGGTGATCATCATGACTGCGCACTCCGACCTGGACAGCGCTGTCGCGTCCTATCAGGGCGGCGCCTTCGAATACCTGCCCAAGCCGTTCGACGTGGACGAGGCCGTGGCGCTGGTCAAGCGCGCCAACCAGCACGCCCAGGAACAGCAGAACCAGGAAGCCCCGCCGGCCCTTACCCGCACGCCGGAAATCATCGGCGAAGCGCCGGCGATGCAGGAAGTGTTTCGCGCCATCGGGCGCTTGAGCCATTCCAACATCACCGTGCTGATCAACGGCGAGTCGGGCACCGGCAAAGAACTGGTGGCCCACGCCCTGCACCGTCACAGCCCACGGGCGGCCTCGCCGTTTATCGCGCTGAACATGGCGGCGATTCCCAAGGACCTGATGGAGTCCGAGCTGTTCGGCCATGAGAAAGGCGCGTTCACCGGTGCAGCCAACCTGCGTCGCGGCCGCTTTGAACAGGCGGACGGCGGCACGCTGTTCCTCGATGAAATCGGCGACATGCCGGCCGACACCCAGACCCGCTTGCTGCGTGTACTGGCGGACGGCGAGTTTTACCGCGTGGGCGGACACACACCGGTCAAGGTCGATGTACGCATCATCGCCGCGACTCACCAGAACCTGGAAACCCTGGTGCACGCCGGCAAGTTCCGTGAGGACTTGTTCCACCGTCTCAACGTGATCCGCATCCACATTCCACGGATGTCGGACCGCCGCGAAGACATACCGACCCTCGCCCGCCACTTCCTCAGCCGCGCCGCCCAAGAGCTGGCTGTCGAGCCGAAGCTGCTGAAAAGCGAGACCGAGGAATACCTGAAGAACCTGCCATGGCCCGGCAACGTGCGCCAACTGGAGAACACCTGCCGCTGGATCACGGTGATGGCGTCCGGGCGCGAAGTGCATATCAGCGACCTGCCGCCGGAGCTGCTGAGCCTGCCGCAGGATTCGGCGCCAGTGACCAACTGGGAACAGGCACTGCGCCAATGGGCCGACCAGGCCCTGGCACGCGGCCAGTCGAACCTGTTGGACAGCGCCGTACCGGCCTTTGAGCGGATCATGATCGAAACCGCCCTCAAGCACACCGCCGGTCGCCGTCGCGATGCCGCCGTGTTGCTGGGTTGGGGTCGCAATACCCTGACGCGCAAGATCAAGGAGCTGGGCATGAAGGTGGATGGCGGGGATGACGATGAGGGCGACGACGCCTGATCTCCAATCTACTGAGGTCCAAATGTGGGAGGGGGCTTGCTCCCGATAGCAGTAGATCAGTCACAACATCTGTGCCTGATACACCGCCATCGGGGACAAGCCCCCTCCCACATTTGGACCGTCACAAAGCTTCAGGATCGTGCACCGCTTCAATGCACCATGAACCGGCATCGGGCATGGATCCAACGCCTGAAACCTCAGAGCCGCTGAAAAAAACCTGAATCCCGAAAACACCAAAGCCCCGTACTCCGGGGCTTTGCGCTTACTGAAGAATTTTTTTGTCACAACTTAGCCACTCTGGCACGCGCCCTGCAATAACCCCAGTACAACCCAGTTTCGGGGACCTTGGTACAGGCAGGCCGAGAATCCCCTCTTTACACCCGGGGTGCTTGATGCGAACCGCGTCGCGCTCCACACCGCTTTCGGGAACCTCGGTACAGGCAGGCCGGGGATTCCCTCTTTAACACCGAAGCCTCTGGCTTCACCCCGTTTTGGGAGCCCTGGTACAGGCAGGCCGGGAACTCCCTCTTTTATTGCTCTTGGAGATGGATCTCCAGCCGCCAGCGGTCATCGACCTCCTCGCCCTTCCACTCCCCGCGCAATGGCCGAGCCGCCACCAGGTTCAGCAGCAAGCCCGCATCGGTCTTGCGCACGCGCCAGTTCACATCCTTGTCGTTGACCTTGAGCTGCCCACTGGCGGCCTTGCCTTGCGCGTCGAACAACAGCGCCACGGTGCCGTCGATATGCTCACCATGCAGCTTGGGCTCGCTGTTGAACCACACCACCACACCGTCCGCCGCCGTTTCTATCTGCTGCAGTTCGACCGGGTCAGGGGTGGTCAGGCGACCGATCATCAGGCCCACCATCAGGCCGACAATCGCCAATGAGCCCATGACCCTCGGCATTAGCTTCGGTCTTGGGTCTTCTTCAGGGGTAGAATGCAGCGCATCTTTGCCTTCGGAGCCGTGCATGTTTCACGTCATCCTTTTTCAACCAGAAATTCCGCCGAATACCGGCAACGTTATCAGGCTGTGCGCCAACAGTGGCTGCCACCTGCATTTGATCGAGCCCCTGGGCTTCGACATGGACGACAAGCGCCTGCGCCGCGCCGGCCTGGACTACCACGAGTACGCCACCCTGCAGCGCCATGCTGACCTCGCCAGCTGCCTGGAAAGCCTGGGCCACCCACGGCTGTTCGCGTTCACCACCAAGGGTTCGCGACCGTTCCATGATGCCAGCTTTGCCGAAGGCGACGCCTTCCTGTTCGGCCCGGAAAGCCGTGGCCTGCCGGCCGACGTACTCGACGCCCTGCCTGACGGGCATCGCCTGCGCTTGCCGATGCGCGAAGGCTGCCGCAGCTTGAACCTGTCCAACACCGTCGCCGTTGCCGTCTACGAAGGCTGGCGCCAACTCGGTTTCAAGTAACACACATAGCAAATGTGGGAGGGGGCTTGCCCCCGATGGCGGAGTGTCAGTCGACATCTATCTGACTGATCCACCGCTATCGGGAGCAAGCCCCCTCCCACATTGGGGTCTGCGTCGGGTTCGAAATTACTGAACCGTCGGTGCGCCTTCCTGTTGCATGCGCTGCAGCTCTTGGGCGTACAGGGCATCGAAGTTCACCGGAGCCAGCATCAGCGCCGGGAACGAACCACGGGTGACCAGGCTGTCCAGGGTCTCACGGGCATACGGGAACAGGATGTTCGGGCAGAACGCACCCAGGGTGTGGCTCATGGACGCTTCGTCCAGGCCCTGGATCAGGAAGATACCGGCCTGTTGCACTTCAGCGATGAAGGCCACTTCTTCGCCATTCTTGACGGTGACCGACAAGGTCAGCACGACTTCGTGGAAGTCGCCTTCCAGTGCCTTTTGACGGGTGTTCAGGTCCAGGGCAACGCTTGGGGTCCATTCCTGGCGGAAGATAGCCGGGCTTTTCGGCGCTTCGAACGACAGGTCCCGCACGTAGATACGTTGCAGCGAGAACTGTGGGCCTTGGGCTTCTGCTGCTTCGGTGTTCTGTTGGTCAGTCATCGCAGATCCTTCTTGATCTTGGGGTCTTTTCGGGGTTGGGAGTCAGACGAGCAGCAGCGCATCGAGTTTACCGGCGCGCTCCAGGGCAAACAGGTCATCGCAGCCACCGATATGCTTGGCGCCGATCCAGATCTGCGGCACGGACGTGCGCCCCGCCTTCTGGGCCATTTCGGCACGCACCTGGGGCTTGCCGTCGACCTTGATTTCTTCGAAGGCAACGCCCTTCTTCTCCAGCAGGGCCTTGGCCCGCATGCAGTAAGGGCACCAATCGCTGGAATACACGACAACCTGGCTCATATCACTTCACCAGCGGCAGGTTATCGGCGCACCAGCTGCTGATGCCACCGGACAGCTTGGCGGCGGTGAAACCAGTCTTGAGCATTTCGCGGGCGTGGGTGCCGGCGTGCTGGCCCTGGGCGTCGACCAGGATGATGGTCTTGGCCTTGTGCTTTTCCAGCTCGGCCAGGCGCGCGATCAGCTTGTCCTGAGGAATGTTCAGGGCACCGACGATATGGCCGGCGGCGAAATCCTTGACTGGGCGGATATCCACCACAATGGCCTCATCCTTGTTGACCAGCGCGGTCAGCTCCGACGTGCTCAGGCTGCGGCCACCACGGCTCAATTCGTGAGCGATCAGCAGCGCCAGCAGGATGACGAAGGCACCCACGAGCAGATAATGGGCAGTGGCAAATGCAATCAGGTGATCAACCATCAAGGAGGTTCCAGGGCGTTAAAATGGCGGTAAGTATACACAGCCGTCAGGGGGGGCCAACCCCCGTAAAGCGGTGACGTGGTCGGAACTTCGCTTTAAACTGCCACTCCCTTTTCAATTGCCTTCCTTTATTACCGCCGCGAGAGGATCTATGACTACCACGCCTAAACCTTTGGTCCTGATAATTCTCGATGGCTTCGGACACAGTGAAAGCCACCACGACAACGCCGTATACGCGGCCAAGAAGCCCGTACTCGACCGACTGACTGCGACAGTGCCCAACGGCCTGATCTCCGGCTCGGGCATGGACGTTGGCCTGCCGGACGGCCAGATGGGCAACTCGGAAGTCGGCCACATGAACCTCGGCGCCGGACGAGTGGTATATCAAGACTTCACTCGCGTGACCAAATCGATCCGCGATGGCGAGTTCTTCGAGAACCCGACCATCTGCGCAGCGGTAGATAAAGCAGTGGCCGCCGGCAAAGCCGTGCACTTCATGGGCCTGCTGTCCGACGGCGGCGTACACAGCCACCAGGACCATCTGGTGGCGATGGCCGAACTGGCCTTCAAGCGCGGCGCCGACAAGATCTACCTGCACGCTTTCCTCGATGGCCGTGACACGCCGCCAAAAAGCGCGCAATCCTCCATCGAACTGCTGGACGCAACCTTCGCCGCCCTGGGCAAGGGCCGCATCGCCAGCCTGGTGGGCCGCTACTTCGCCATGGACCGCGACAATCGTTGGGACCGCGTGTCCCAGGCCTACAACCTGATCGTCGACGGCCAGGCCGAATTCCACGCCGCCACCGCCCAGGAAGGCCTGGAAGCCGCCTACGCCCGTGGCGAGAGCGATGAATTCGTCAAGGCCACGACCATCGGCGACCCGGTCAAGGTCGAAGACGCCGACGCCGTGGTGTTCATGAACTTCCGCGCCGACCGTGCCCGCGAGCTGAGCCGTGTGTTTGTCGAAGACGGTTTCAAGGAATTCGAGCGTACTCGCCAGCCAAAAGTCCAATTCGTAGGCCTGACCCAATACGCCGCCAGCATCCCGGCCCCCGCTGCCTTTGCGGCCGGCAGCCTGGACAACGTGCTGGGCGACTACCTGGCGAAGAACGGCAAGACCCAACTGCGTATTGCCGAAACCGAAAAATACGCCCACGTGACCTTCTTCTTCTCCGGCGGTCGCGAAGAACCGTTCCCGGGCGAAGAGCGCATCCTGATCCCGTCGCCAAAAGTCGCCACCTACGACCTGCAGCCGGAAATGAGCGCGCCGGAAGTCACCGACAAGATCGTCGATGCCATCGATCACCAGCGCTACGACGTGATCGTGGTCAACTACGCCAACGGCGATATGGTCGGCCACAGCGGCAACCTGGAAGCTGCGACCAAGGCCGTGGAATGCCTGGACCTGTGCGTCGGGCGCATTGTCGAGGCGCTGGAAAAAGTCGGCGGCGAAGCGCTGATCACCGCCGACCACGGTAACTGCGAGCAGATGTCCGACGAATCCACCGGCCAGGCTCACACGGCTCACACGACCGAGCCGGTGCCGTTCATCTACGTCGGCAAGCGCAACTTCAAAGTACGCGATGGCGGCGTACTGGCGGATGTGGCGCCGACCATGCTGATGCTGATGGGGTTGGAGAAGCCGAAAGAGATGACTGGCACCTCAATCCTGGTCTGATCTAAACAACAGTGTGGGAGGGGCTTGCCCCCGATAGCAGTGGGTCAGCCAACACCTATTCAGCTGACACACCGCAATCGGGGGCAAGCCCCCTCCCACATTGGATCTCCGGCGTTTGGTAGATGTCTTTTTGCCATACCACCGCCACTCGGCACCTATCTTGCCTTCCAGGCCGAATTGGGCGTTTTTTTTGCGACGCTTGGCGGGCATACTAGGCCGTCCCTTTCCCTGGTGTCGCCCGCCTCTATGCTTCGCGCCTTGATTACCCTTGCTCTTGTCTGCCTGCTCCAACCGGCGTTTGCCGACGAGCGCGCACAAACTCAACAACAGTTGGACGCTACGCGTCAGGACATTACCGAGCTGAAAAAACTGCTCGGCAAGCTCCAGGAAGAAAAATCCGGGGTGCAGAAAGACCTGCGCGGCACGGAAACCGAAATGGGCAAGCTGGAGAAGCAGGTCCAGGAGCTGCAAAAAGAATTAAAGAAGAGCGAGTCGGAACTGGAGCGACTCGACGCTGAGAAAAAAAAACTCCAGAGCGCGCGCGTTGAACAGCAACGCTTGATCGCGATCCAGGCCCGCGCCGCCTACCAGAGCGGCCGCCAGGAATACCTCAAGCTGCTGCTCAATCAGCAGAACCCGGAAAAATTCGCGCGTACCCTGACTTACTACGACTACCTGAGCAAAGCCCGCCTGGAGCAACTTAAAAGCTTCAACGAGACCCTGCGCCAGTTGGTCAACGTCGAACAGGAAATCGCCAACCAGCAGTCGCAGTTGGAGGACCAGAAAAGCGCCCTCGACACCCAGCGCGACGAGCTGGACAAAGTCCGCAAGGAGCGCCAACTGGCCCTGGCCAAGCTCAATGACGATGTGAAGGCCCGTGACGCCAAGCTCCAGGCCCGCGAGCAGGACCAGGCCGACCTGGCCAAGGTGCTCAAGACCATCGAAGAAACCCTGGCACGCCAGGCACGTGAGGCCGAAGAAGCGCGTCAGAAAGCGCTGATCGCCCAGCAGGAAGCGGAAAAAAAGCGTCAGCGTGAGGCCGAACTGGCCGCCACCAGCGATGCCCCGGCACCGCGTAAACCGGCGCATGCGGCCCCTGGTCCGTTGGTTTCCAGCGCCGGCGAGTCCTTTGGGGGGCCTTTTGCTTCGGCGCGCGGCAAACTTCCATGGCCAGTTGATGGTCGACTACTGGCGCGCTTCGGTGAAACCCGAGGCGACGACACCCGCGCCAAGTGGGATGGGGTGATGATCAGCGCGTCTGCCGGCAGCCAGGTCCACGCCGTTCACGGCGGGCGCGTAGTGTTTGCCGATTGGCTGCGGGGCGCCGGTTTGTTGGTGATTCTCGACCACGGTAATGGCTATTTGAGCCTTTACGGCCACAATCAGACTTTACTCAAGTCGGCAGGTGATGTTGTAAAAGCCGGTGAATCCATCTCCACTGTCGGTAACAGTGGTGGCCAGGACACCCCGGCGCTGTACTTCGCTATTCGTCAGCAGGGTCGCCCGAGCGATCCCGCACAATGGTGCCGGTCCCAAGGATAGGGTCGCATCTACATTAGGAGTTCGTTCGACATGCTGCATTTGTCCCGCCTCACTTCGCTGGCCCTGACGATCGCCCTGGTGATCGGCGCGCCTCTGGCTTTTGCCGACCAGGCCGCTCCGGCTGCACCCGCCGCCACGGCCGCGACCACCAAGGCGCCGTTGCCGCTGGACGAGCTGCGCACCTTTGCCGAGGTCATGGACCGGATCAAGGCAGCCTATGTCGAACCCGTAGACGACAAGACCCTGTTGGAAAACGCCATCAAGGGCATGCTCAGCAACCTCGACCCGCACTCCGCGTACCTGGGTCCGGAAGATTTTGCCGAGCTGCAGGAAAGCACCAGTGGTGAATTCGGCGGCCTGGGCATTGAAGTCGGCGCTGAAGACGGCAACATCAAGGTCGTTTCCCCCATCGACGACACCCCGGCATCCAAGGCCGGCATCCAGGCCGGTGACTTTATCGTCAAGATCAACGGCCAGCCGACCCGTGGCCAGACCATGACCGAAGCCGTCGACAAGATGCGCGGCAAGATCGGCCAGAAAATCACCCTGACCCTGGTGCGCGACGGCGGCAACCCGTTTGACGTGACGCTCACCCGCGCGACCATCGTGGTCAAGAGCGTGAAGAGCCAGCTGCTGGAGTCGGGCTACGGGTACATCCGCATCACCCAATTCCAGGTCAAGACCGGCGACGAAGTGGCCAAGGCCCTGGCCAAGCTGCGCAAGGACAACGGCAAGAAACTCAGCGGCATCGTACTCGACCTGCGCAACAACCCAGGCGGTGTGCTGCAAGCGGCGGTGGAAGTGGTCGACCACTTCATCACCAAGGGCCTGATCGTCTACACCAAGGGCCGGATCGCCAACTCCGAACTGCGCTTCTCGGCCACCGGCAACGACCTCAGCGAGAACGTGCCATTGGCCGTGCTGATCAACGGCGGCAGCGCCTCGGCCTCGGAAATCGTCGCCGGCGCCCTGCAAGACCAGAAGCGCGGCGTGCTGATGGGCACCACCAGCTTCGGTAAAGGCTCGGTACAAACCGTGCTGCCGCTGAACAATGAGCGTGCGTTGAAGATCACCACCGCGCTGTACTACACGCCGAACGGCCGCTCGATCCAGGCCCAGGGCATCGTGCCGGACATCGAAGTGCGCAAGGCCAAGATCACCAACGAAATCGACAGCGAGTACTACAAGGAAGCCGACCTGCAAGGTCACCTGGGCAATGGCAACGGCGGTGCCGACCAGCCAACCGGCAGCAGCAAGAAAGCCAAGCCGATGCCGCAGGACGATGATTACCAGCTGGCCCAGGCGCTGAGCCTGCTCAAGGGCTTGAGCATCACGCGCAGCCGTTGATATGCGTGTTGCCCTGATCATCGCTGTGCTGTGCAGCCTGGCAGGGGTCGCCCAAGCGGCCCCTGCCAGCGAATCCCACAAAGCCTACCTGACCCTCATCATCGACGACCTGGGGCAAAACCTGACCCGGGATCGTCGCGTGCTGGCCCTGCCTGGGCCGGTGACCACGGCGATCATGCCCGACACGCCCCACGCCGCCGAATTCGCCCGCGAAGCGCACAAGGCCGGCAAGATCGTAATCCTGCACATGCCCATGGACCCGGCCACCGGCCCGTTCGCCTGGCACCCCGAGCTGCCCATCGAAGAGCTCGGCAAGCGTCTGGACGCGGCCTTCAACGCCGTGCCCTACACTGCCGGCATCAACAACCACATGGGTAGCCGCATGACCGCGCAACCGGCCGCCATGGCCTGGTTGATGGCCGAGCTGCAACGGCGCAACAAGTTCTTCGTCGACAGCCGCACCAGCGCACAGACCGTGGCCGCTGCCGAGGCGCAGAAGATCGGCCTGGCTCATGTCTCGCGGGATGTGTTTCTCGACGATGAACGCACCGAAGCCGCGATCACCACGCAATTGCAGACGGCGATCAAACTGGCGCACAAACAGGGTTCGGCGGTGATGATCGGCCACCCCTACCCACAAACGCTGGCCGTACTGGAACGCGAGCTGCCCAAGCTCAAGGCCCAGGGCATCGACTGGATAGACATCAAGTTGATGATCAGCGTACGCAGCAACCAGGCCATGGCGGGGCACGGGAAGGACGGCGTTTACCGCTAGGAGCGGGCTTGCCAGCGATAGCCATGGGTATCTACACAACTTTTCAGCCCCTGACAAATCTCCCTGTGGCGAGCGGGCTTGTCCCGCGTTGGGCTGCGTAGCAGCCCCAGTAAAGCAGAATGCGGTGTATCAGACACTCTGTAGAGGCTGGTTTTGGGGC
>NZ_LHVO01000065.1 GCF_001269925.1 Pseudomonas sp. MIACH | reverse complement strand
AAAAATTTCCGAGGCATTAGTGAAGCAAATATAGATATCGAGGACTTCACAACATTTATAGGCCCAAACAATATAGGAAAATCAACAATACTCCATGCATTACACATCCTCCTTGACAATAAAAAGCCTACAATTGATGACTGGCCTAAGAAAACACAGTCTGATGAAGTCCTCGAAATAATTTGTGAATTTAGAGACTTAGAGGAGTGGGAAAAGAGAAAGCCAGCGATATCCGGCCTACTGCATGAGAACACTCTAAAAGTACGTATGAGCGCAACATGGCCAGAAGGCGGAACAATCGACTCTCAATATAGCGTATATTGCAGCCTTGCCAAATTCCCGTGGAGCGGAATCTCTGAGGCAAAAAAACATGAACAAGCTAAGGAATGCTTGGCGGCCTTAGAGATAACAAACGCGGACCAATACAAAGCACGACTTATTGAATTAGAAGCGATGTTTTCAGATCGTTTCCCACAACTAGTAGAGAATGATACTGGATGGCATAAAAAGGGCTTCCCAAACTCACTCCAACAAGCAGTGCCTCACGTAATGTACGTACCTGCATGCTTCAAAATTGAAGACGAATTGAAGTCTACCAACAATACGCCATTCAGCTTTTTATTTACAAACAAATTATTCCCACTAGTCAAAGACAATCCTTCTTATAAAGAATACATCGCGCGAGCAGCCTCATTACAAAACAAACTAAAAGGGCAGGCAGAAGACGGCTCAATTATCGAAGGTCTAAAAGAGGCATTAGAACAAGTTTCAACGACACTTAACCAAGTTTTGGATTTCGACTCGAAAGTTCGTTTAGCCGTGGGCGATATAGATATAGAACCACTTTTCATGAAAGCGGCAACGTTCATTATTGATGATGAGTTTGAATCTAGTCTGCAGTACCAGGGTAGCGGCGTCCAGCGAGCCCTAGCTTTTGCGATGCTGGAGAGTAATGCCGGCCATCATATCGCTGTTGAGGGCGGCGAGCGGACTGTCGTTGTACTTTATGAAGAACCAGAACTTTATATACACCCTCATCTGATGAGAAGATTAAAAAACGCTCTGGTATCTAGAACAAACTCTCCCAAATGGCAGGTGATATGCTCAACGCACTCCCCCTTCTTAATATCCCTTGCCGACAAACCCGAATCCCTTAAATTATTAAAACGCGACCACGAAAACAAACGAATCATCCATCAGCTAGAAAGCAACATTTTCGAAGCGAATGAAAAATATGATGAAAGATCAATGCTCCGGGCAACACTAGACTTTCACCCAACTGTTTGTGAAAGTCTTTTCGCAAAACGTGTAGTCCTTGTAGAAGGAGATACAGAGGTAGCTGTTTTATCCAGAGCCGAAGAGCTCTTAACAAAGTTCAACCTTGACCAACAACTCGTCAAAGACACCACCGTAATCTCTGCAGGGGGGAAATGGACAATTCCTGCCATCGCTAAAATACTTAATGTTTTAGGCATTGATTATAGAATCATCCATGACATGGACAGAAAGGATCTCTCAAACGCTGATCTGGAAGAAGTGGCTGCAATTCACCCTTTTAGAGCAAACGCAAAAATTGTCAGCATTGCAGGTGCTGAAAGAGTCTATGTTGTGGAAGACACTTTTGAACATGTACTCTGGGATCAATCTTTGAAAGAAATATCTAGCTCTAAAGACAAGCCATATAAAAGCTGGCACAGAATCAAAGGATTTCTCAGCGGGGAAATAGAGCTATCTGAAAATTGCCAGACCACACTTCGGACCATACTCGAATTCGCTTATACGAAATAAAGCACAACCTATAAAATAACCCCATCACAATTAAATGCTCCTTCACTGAAGGAGCATGACTACCGATTTAAAGATAGATATAACAAATATGTTCACGCGGAGATTTAAGCCTCCTCAGAGGGGGAAGAATAAAACCATGAAGGTTCTATTTTCCCGATTGCTCCTTCCGCCCCAGCACGCTAACCTCCCCCCGTCGCTGCCAATTCAGCGATCGGGCCTGAGAACCCGGCAAGATGCAGGCGCACCAAGCGCCCCCAACACCCGATTTTGAAGGCGTTTTTTTTCGCCTGAAAATTCGTGCAATGGCGGCTGTGCGTGGGAGACCTTCGGGTCTGCCGGGTTCCTGTATCTCCGGTTTCTCAGCCTGCGCACAGCTGCCACCCATTCGCCTGAGAACGAACGTGGTAGCTCTCACTCGATATGGGAGTTTTACCGATGACCGCTCCAAACCCCTCTGCGTTAACCACCCTCGGCGTCACCCCGTTCTCCTTTCACTCCGACCAACCTCTGTTCCGCGTCAACAGCGGTGTTTCCCTGCATGAAGCCTTGCATCACGTTTCCGACTTGCTCCACGTTGCCAAGCTGCTCGCTGAAGATGCAGCGATGACCAAGGAGACGGACCGTTATGCCTGGGCGTCGCATTACTTGCAGGAGATGAGTAAGGCGGTGATTGATGATGTGGTGAAGGTGTTGGAGTCGCCTGGGAATACCGGGCAATAAGAAGGGCTGTGCTGGCTGGGCAGGCGCCATCGCGGCATGGGTATCTACACAACTTTTCAGACCCTGACAAATCTCCCCGTGGCGAGCTGGCTTGTCCCGCGTTGGGCTGCGTAGCAGCCCCAGTAAAGAAGAGCGGGGTGTGTCAGAAACTCTGTAGAGGCTGGTTTTGGGGCTGCTACGCAGCCCAACGCGGGACAAGCCCGCTCGCCACAACAGCCCTATCTGCCGGGCGTTCAGCGTTGAGCCCAAGTTGTGTAGATACCTATGGCCATCGCGGGCAACCCCGGCTCCCATAGAAGAGCGCCTCGGCCTGGGGCGCTTTTTTCGGTATAAACCTGAAGATCCCTGCGTTGTGAACGGACGCCCATGAACGCTCTGAAACTGATCTGCCTCCTGGTTATTTTCCCGCTGCTGCTGGCCACTCTCGGCGGCTGGGAGCGTCAGCGTGGTGAGGACGCAACCACAGCGTTGATCGATTACCACCTCAACCTTGATAAAGCCAAGCACCCGTTGCAAGCGCTGGCAGCCAGACAGCCCGCGAGTAGTGTCGACCTGCCTGATGGCGTCATCAGCGTTGCGGAGGCCCTCTCGCGTCTGGAAAAAATCGAAGCCGAACTACCCTCCGCCCACCGCGTGAACCGTGCGATGCGCGCCATCGCGCCGTGGGTGATGGGCTTGGGTCTATTGGCGGCGTTGATTGGTGTGGCGGCGTTGGCGGGTACGTACTGGGCGGGGCGGCGGGCACGGCAGTCACGGGAGAGGTTATTGCAGGTGTTCTCCCTGGGCAGCCGCCTGTTGCCCTACGTGCTGGTGGGCCATGTGGTGGCGGTGGCGGCGGCCGTCGCGTTGGCGTTGAGTTTCGAAGGCTTGGCGATGTGGCATATCGGCCGGCTGGGCAGTGGCGAGGTCAAGCTGATGGCGGTGCTGGGGGTGATCGCGGCGTTTTGTCTGTATTCGATCTGGCAGTTGCTCAAACAGCTGCGCCCTATGCTGGGGATGTTCAAGCCTGAGCCGCTGGAGATGTTCGGCCAGGTGGTGACGCCCGCGCAGGCTCCAGGGTTGTGGCGCCATGTGGACGAGTTGGCGGGTCGGCTCGGCGCGCTGCCACCGGACCACATCGTGGTGAGCCTGGCCCAGGGCTTTTACGTGACGTCCAGCGCGGCCACTGTGCAACCGGCGAACACTTCGCTGCACGGGCGCACCTTGCATGTGCCGCTGCTGTATCTGGGCCTGCTGAGCCGCGAGGAAATCAGCGCGGTGATCGGCCATGAGCTGGCGCACTTTGTGGGGCAGGACACGGAATACAGCCTGCGCTTTTTGCCGATCTACGACGGGGTCAATCGCAGCCTGGAAGCGCTGTTGAACACGATGCTGGCCAGCGATTTTATCCAGGGACGGCTGATGCGGCCGTCGTTCATGTTCGGTGTGTTTTTCATGCAGCGCTTTGATGACGCGGTGAACCACTGGAGCCGTGAGCGCGAATTGCTGGCGGACGCTGCCGGCGCGCAATTGGCCGGTCCTGCTGCGGCGGCTTCGGCGTTGTTGCGTGTGTCGGTGTTGCAGCCGCACGTTGAGGATGCCTTGTTGGCGTTGTGTGAAACAGGGTCGACGACAGACCTGCCCGACGCGGTGTTCGCGCGCTTGCGTGAGTGTGAATTGCAACCATCACCCGAAGCCTTGGAGATTCACCAACCGCATCCGACCGACTCCCACCCCTCCAATGGCGAACGCCTGCAAGCGCTGAACGTTCCACTGAACGATACCCTGCGAGGCGCCACACGCGTGGTGGATCGCGACGTGGCGAATGCGCAGATGGATGCCTATTTCAGCGCACCCCAGGCACTGCGCGAGCAGCTGTCTCTGGATGTGATGGACGTGGCCGTGTCGGAGAACACCGCGCACACCCATCTGCTGGAAACCTTGGCCGCTTCGGCCGAGGGTGAGCGTAGGTTGCATGAGGGCGGCCAGTGGCGCGGGGTACTGATGGCCGTGTCGGGCCTGCCCTTTGTGCTGGCTGCGGTGTTTATCCTGAGTCGAGTCTGGCTCGCCCCGGAGCGTTTGAAAGGCACACCCCTGTCGGCAGTCGGCGCGGGTGCGTGTCTCGGCATTATCGGGCTGGGCCTGCTGTGGCTGGGTGTCCGTCGATTCAAGCGTGCGCCGCAGACCGCGTTGCGCCTGACGCCGGAGCATTTTGTGTTCAATAACCTGGCACAACCGCTGCCCATCGAACATATCGAAGAGATCACGATGCAATGTGTCCAGGGCATCTGGGTCATCGTTCAACTGACCCCCGAGGCGCCGTTACCCGTAACGCGCAAGACGGCGTTCGGCGTACCCGGCGTGCGGATCAACAAGAAGAAACGCCAGGTGTTGCTGCTGATGGCACAGCTCTGTATCGACAATAAAAAGATCGAACCCTATGAGGGGTTGTCCTTGATGCTCGACTACAAGAATGCAGCGTTGGCGCGCAAGATTTTGCAGAGCCGCCAGGACTGATGCGCGCCCATAAAAAAACCCCGAACCAGTCGGGGTTTTTTATCGCCTGGAATCAGGCGCGACGTGCGATCAGTTAGAAAACGTTGATCGGGTAGTCGGCGAACAGACGGATTTCGTTACCGCCTACGTTGTACTTGTCGGCATTGCTGGAAACGCGCAACCACGAGGCACGCGCACGCAGGCTCAGGTCTTTGGCCGGGCCGCTCTGCACGACGTATTTGAACTGGTTGAAGATTTCACGTTCGGTGCCATTGCCACGGCCACTGCCGTCGTCAATGTTGGTGCCGCGCACGTAGGCCACGTTGTAGGTCAGGCCAGGCACGCCGAAGGTGCTGAAGTCCAGACCGTAGCCGGCTTGCCAGGAGCGCTCGTCCTTGCCGTTGAAGTCGGACCAGTAGGAGTTGGCCAGCAGGATGGTGTTGCCGCCGTCGCCGATGCCGGTGTCCGCAGTATTGTCACGGTAGCCGCCATACAGGTAACCGGTATCGCCGGTACTGCGCTGATGGGCCAAGGTGAAGCTGTGCGCACCAACAGCCCATGTAGCGCCCAGGCTCCAGATTTTGTTGTCGCGTGCGTCGCCATTACCGCGTTGCTCGGCGAAGCTCCTGTCCAGCTTGGTTTTGTAGCCATTGAAGTCAAAGGTCAGCGACTGTTTCTCTGGCAGGGCCAGTACGTAGTTGACGTTGACGTATTGCTTCTTCAGCACGTCTTCCATGTCGGAAGCGTACAGCGCAGCCGACAGGTTTTCGGTGAACTTGTAGCTGCCGCCCAGGTAGCTGATGTTCTTCAGGTTACCGCTGTCGGTGCCTTCAGCACCTTTTTGGGCTTCCTTGGTGAAGCGACCTGCATCCAGTTGCAGACCTTCGATCTCTTTGGAAACGATCGAGGTACCGGTGTAGGTTTCCGACAACAGACGAGAGTTGTCGTACTGCAATACAGGAACGGCAGGCATTTGCTCGCCGTACTTGAGCACGGTGTTCGATACGCGGAACTTCACCGCCGCGCCGCCTTTGGCCAAGTCGTCAGCTGCTGCGCCGCTGTCACCTTGCTTGAAGAAGTTAATGCCACCAGCGCCGCTGCGACCTTTACCACCGTCCAGACGAATCGCATATTGGCCAATCACATCCACACCCACACCAACGGTGCCTTGGGTGAAGCCGGACTCGAACTTGCCGATGAAGCCTTGGCCCCACTCGGCTTTGTCTTGCTTGCCGTTCTTGTAGTCACGGCTGATGTAGGCGTTACGTGCTGCGATGTTCAGGTGGCTGTCTTCAACAAAACCCTTGGATTGCTCCTGGTCGTTGGCCATTGCTGTCGATGCGCTCAAGATCCCCAGCGCGATCAGACTCATCCGTTGCTTCAACATTTTTTTGTATTCCTTATTACGGGTTGAGTACGCGTTCTGACCCCAGGCTCCATGTCGCTTTCTGGTGTCGACTTTTTCCGAAAAAAGAAAGCCCGCGGACGACTGAACATGCCGCGGGCCTTTTCTTATTGGATGAGTCATGGCTGTTAGCCACAGGCGTTGGGCGCAATCCTAGTCGCGCGTTGAACTATGTGTCAATTTCGTGAATCGTCTG
The DNA here is from genome assembly GCF_001269925.1 of Pseudomonas sp. MIACH. Taxonomy (GTDB): domain Bacteria; phylum Pseudomonadota; class Gammaproteobacteria; order Pseudomonadales; family Pseudomonadaceae; genus Aquipseudomonas. The sequence continues at coordinate 73,557 of NZ_LHVO01000065.1, read as the reverse complement.
TATTTAGGCGAAATAATTCTAAGCAACGGCCTATGGCCTTTCTGAAAACGACTAATTTCGATCTCCAGCGACCAAAAAAACACATCTCGTAACATATTTCAAAGTCGATACGTTTGGTAATAGATAACGCGCGCAAATGCAAAGCATTACCATTAGCGCGCTTTTTCCTGCCAAACACTTTGGATACATTCACCCATGCCAGCCCTTCGCCTGACGCCCATGACCCTTGGGCTTTCTGTTCTGCTGTCTGCAGGTTTTGCCTGTGCGGCCACCACCTTGCCCGAAACCTCGATCAGCGCCGAAGCTGACGAAGACGACCCGCGCGTCAAGGAAACCAGCACTGCCACCCGCACCGCCACACCTGTGCGTTATGTGCCCCAGGCCATCGACTCAGTGAAGACCGAAAGCCTGCGCGCCTACGGCACCAACGACCTGGGCCGGGCCTTGAGCGGCATCCCCAACGTCAGCAGCGGTGCCGACACGCGCTTCGACAGTTTGCGCATCCGTGGCTTCGACGCGAGCAACGACTTCTACCTTGATGGCATTCGCGACGACAGCCAGTACGTACGCGACCTGCACAACATCGAACGCATCGAAGTGCTCAAAGGGCCGGCAGCCGTGCTTTACGGGCGAGGCGGCCAGGGAGGGATCGTCAACCGCGTGAGCAAACTGCCAACGGCCGGGCATAAGTCGAGCATCGAGGCCCAGGGCGGCAGCAACGATTTGCGCAGTGTGTATGCCGACCTGAGCACCGACCCCAGCGATAACATCAGCCTGCGCCTGAACATGGGCAACCAGGACAACAACAGCTTCCGCGACGGCGTCAGTGGCAACCGCCAACTGTTCGCACCGTCCATGAGCTGGCAGCTCACACCAGATCTGAACTGGCTGGTGCAATACGAATACAGCCGCTACAACCGCACGCCGGATCGCGGCATCCCCGGCGTCAACGGCCGCCCCGCCGACGTCAGTCGCAGCACCACCTACGGCGACAGCCGCGATTACATCGACGACAAGTCCCAGTCCCTGCGCTCCAAGCTGGCCTACGAACTCAACGACAACTGGCAACTGCGCCAGACCCTGGGCGTGTTCAAGCTCGACAGCGATTTCGACAACACCTACCAGACCGCCTACGTTGCCTCGACCAATCGGGTGACGCGCCAACGCTGGCAGCAAGACCTGACTACCCTCAACGTCTTCAACAACGTCGAGCTGGAAGGAGGCTTCAGCACCTTCGGCCTGGAACACCGCCTGCTCACCGGCGTGGAGCTGGGCAGCCAGCGCCGCGATCCAAAGCTGTACACCGCCACTGCTGTGAACCGCGGTGGCCAGGCCGTGCCAACCCTGGACCTCAACCAGCCCAACCGTAATCTGAGCCACACCGGGCGCATGAGCGTATCGAGTAACAACCACACCGAAGTCGAAAGCCGCGCCCTGTATGTGCAAGACCAACTGCGCCTGAACGACCAGTGGCAAGTGCTGGCCGGCTTGCGTTACGACCGCTTCGAAGTGGACACCAAAAACAAACTGCTCAATACCCGGCAAGACGTCAAAAGCCACAGCACCAGCCCGCGCTTTGGCCTGGTGTGGACGCCCCTGGAACACCACTCGTTCTATGCCTCGTGGAGCAAGACCTTCTCCCCGGCGGGTGGCGGCCTGATCGGTATCACCCCGAACGCCGCCGGCAGCGTCAACGACCTGAGCCCCGAGCTGACCAAGCAAAAAGAGATCGGCGTGAAAAGCGACTGGCTCGACGACCGCCTGAGCACCACCCTGGCGGTGTACGAACTGGAACTCTACAACCGCCGCACCAGCGACCCGCTGGACCGCACCATTACCCTGCTCAGCGGCCTGCAGCGCTCGCGCGGCGTGGAGCTGACGGCCACCGGCAAGATCGTCGACAACTGGTACGTACGCGGCGGCATCGGCCTGCAGGACGCCAAGGTCGAGAAGGACAACAATGGCTTTGAAGGCAAGCGCGTCAGCGACGTGGCCAAGCGCAACGGCAGCCTGTTCCTCACCTGGAAACCGGAGATGGGCTGGTACGCGGAAACCGGTTTGACGCTGGTAGGCGACCGTTATGCCGACAGCCTCAACACCGTGGTGCTGCCGGGTTATGGCCGTTGGGACGCATTGCTCGGGTTCCGGCAGAAAGAATGGGATGTGCGCGCGGCGCTGAACAACATCGCCGACAAGACCTACTACGAATCGGCGACCAGCGTGGCGCAGATTCAGCCGGGCGAGCCGCGTAACCTGGTGGTGACAGGCACCTACAGCTTCTAACCCGATACAAAAACACCAATCCCGTAACAGCTGTCGAGCGCAAGCGAGGCAACTGCTACGGGGTCAACGATATTTTTTCAGTTGCTCATCAACTCGCACAACGCGTGCACTTCATCCTCACTGAACAATCCCACCGGGTAGCGTTCACTCATCACACTGCGCAAATCCGGCTGCTGCCTGACCTGTCGCGAGCCGTTTTCCTTCAACCACAGCCCCAGCGCATGGATCGCGTCACTGTCAACCCGCGAAGGGTGGAAGGGGCGCGTGTACATCGGGTTGATATTGGCATTCATTTCAGCGCTCTCTCCTGCTGCGTGAGCGGCTAACTTACTCAAGGTTTGTGACAGAACTGTGCAGTCATCACCCTGGGCCACTGTGGCAACACCGATACAAGAGCTATGCCAATGTCGCGTGTTTGTAGGCGTGCAGACACAAAAAAGCCCACGACCGTGCTGGGCCGTGGGCTTGCTGTGAATGCTCAGACTGAGTAGAGCCCGTTCGCAGGAAAGGCGCTGTTACAACTGCACTCAGTTTTTGTGCGGCGCCGGCTGTTGTTGGGTCAGGCAATGGATATTACCGCCACCCAGTAACAGTTCACGGCCGGGTACCATCACCACTTCGTGCTGCGGGAACAGGTTCTGCAGGATGGCCTTGGCTTCACTGTCCAGCGGGTCGTCGAAGCTTGGCGCGATAATGCCGCCGTTGACGATCAGGAAGTTGACGTAGGAACCCGCCAACCGCACGGTCGGATTACGTTCCTGTGTACCGTCCACCGGGTCGACCCCTGCGCACTCTTCCTCAGTGGCATACAACGGCCCCGGGATCGGCATTTTATGCACTGTGAACGCGCGCCCCTGAGCGTCGGTGCTGCTTTGCAGGACGTCCATGGCGGCGTGGCAACGCGGGTAGTTCGGGTCTTGCGGGTCGTCGGTCCAGGCCAGCAACACTTCGCCCGGACGCACGTAGCAGCAGAAGTTATCCACATGGCCGTCGGTTTCGTCGTTGAACAGGCCGTCCGGCAGCCAAATGATCTTATCCACAGCCAGGTTGGCGCTGAGCACCGCTTCGATCTCGGCACGGTCAAGGTGCGGATTACGGTTGCGGTTGAGCAGGCATTCCTCGGTGGTGATCAGGGTGCCTTCGCCGTCGACGTGGATCGAGCCGCCTTCCAACACAAAACCTTCTGTGCGGTAACGCGGTGCGCGTTCGATTTCGAGGATCTTGCCGCCCACCTGCGAGTCACGGTTCCACGGCGAGTACAGGCCACCGTCAAAGCCGCCCCAAGCGTTGAAATCCCAGTTCACGCCGCGCACTTCGCCACGGTCGTTGATCACGAAAGTCGGGCCGGTATCGCGCACCCAGGCGTCATCGCTGGACATTTCCACCACACGAATATTCGGCACATCCAAACGGGCGCGGGCGTTTTCGTACTGGCCGGCAGAAACCGCCACAGTTACCGGTTCAAAACGAGCGATGGCCTTGGCCACGGCCACGTGAGCCGCCTGCGCCGGCTTGCCGCCCAGGCGCCAGTTGTCCGGGCGCTCGGGCCAGACCATCCAGATTTGCGTCTGTGGCGCCCATTCGGCGGGCATGTGGAAGCCATCGGCGCGGGGGGTGCTGTGCAGGGTGGTCATGGCGATCAGGACTCCGAATGGGGGTAAAGGCCGACTTTATAACGGATAAAAATCGGCTTTAAAAGCGAACAAACAGCATAAAAGAAAATTATTACAGCCAATAACCGATAACAATCGATTATTTACAACTGCTCATCCAGCACCTTCGACAGCACGTCGACAAAGAAGTCCACGCGGGCAATCGACGGCAGCGTTCTGGGCCTGCAACTCTAGCGCAGCGTAATCGCCGTGGCAGATTGTTCAGAACAAACTGGCCGCGAGTGCTGTCGACTTTGTAATTGAGGTTTTGCTGGCTGCCCAATGACTGCGACGTGCCCGCAAAGCCGTAATGCTGTCCAGCGCCACAACACAGGCTATGCTGCACTCGCTAAACGCCAGTCTAAGGAAAGGGCCCCCGACATGCGCATTCTCATTACCGGTGGCGCCGGTTTTATCGGTTCTGCCTTGATACGTCATCTCATTCAGCACACCGAGCACGAAGTGCTCAACCTGGACAAACTCACCTACGCCGGCAACCTGGAATCGCTGACCAGCATCGCGTCCAACAGCCGCTATGAATTCGTCCAGGCCGACATCATCGACCAGCCCACCGTCAGCGCCGTGCTCGCGCGCTTTGAGCCACAGGCGATCATGCACCTGGCCGCAGAGTCCCATGTCGACCGTTCGATTGACGGTCCGTCGGATTTTATCCAGACCAATATCGTCGGCACCTACAGCCTGCTGGAGGCCGCCCGTGGCTATTGGCAAACACTCGCCGAGCCAGACAAACGTGGGTTTCGCTTCCACCATATTTCTACCGACGAAGTGTACGGCGACCTCCACGGCGTGGACGACTTGTTCACCGAAACCACGCCCTACGCGCCCAGCTCGCCGTACTCGGCCAGCAAAGCCGCGTCCGACCATCTGGTCCGCGCCTGGCAACGCACGTACGGCCTGCCCGTGCTGCTGACCAACTGCTCCAACAACTACGGCCCCTTCCACTTCCCCGAGAAGTTGATCCCGCTGGTCATCCTCAACGCCCTCGCGGGCAAGCCATTGCCGGTCTATGGTGATGGTTTGCAAGTGCGCGACTGGTTGTTTGTCGAAGACCATGCGCGGGCACTGCTCACCGTCGTGACACAAGGCGTGGTCGGCGAGACCTACAACATCGGCGGCCACAATGAGCAGAAGAATATCGACGTGGTGCGCAGCATCTGCACGCTGCTGGAGGAACTGGCACCGCAGCATCCCCACGGCGTGGAGAAGTACACCGACCTGATCACGTTCGTTAAAGACCGGCCAGGCCACGACCAACGCTACGCGATCGATGCCAGCAAGATCGAACGCGAGCTGCACTGGGTACCCGAAGAAACCTTTGCAACCGGGCTGCGCAAAACCGTGCAGTGGTACCTCGATAACCTGGAATGGTGCCGCAGGGTCCAGGACGGCAGTTATCAGGGTGAACGATTGGGCAATACCGACATGAGGGATCTGATTGCATGATGAAAGGAATCGTATTGGCCGGTGGCTCCGGCACGCGCCTGCACCCCATCACCCTGGGTGTGTCCAAGCAACTTCTACCGGTGTATGACAAGCCGATGATCTATTACCCGATCTCGGTGCTGATGCTGGCCGGCATCAGAGAGATCCTGGTGATATCCACCCCCGCGGACTTGCCCCAATACCGCAACCTGCTGGGCGATGGCAGCCAGTTTGGCGTCAGCTTCAGCTACGCCGAACAACCGCAGCCGGACGGCTTGGCACAGGCTTTTCTGATTGGCGAACAGTTCATCGGCAACAACCCTGTGTGCCTGATCCTGGGCGACAACATTTTCCACGGCCAGCGTTTCAGCGAGCAGTTGCATGCAGCGGTCAAGCGCGGCAAAGGCGCCACGGTATTTGGCTATTGGGTCAAGGATCCGCAGCGCTTCGGCGTGATCGACTTCGACAGCGAAGGCCGCGCCCTGTCCATCGAAGAAAAACCGACCACGCCCAAATCAAGCTATGCCGTCACCGGCCTGTATTTCTACGACAACGACGTGATCAGCATCGCCAAGTCCGTCAAACCTTCAGCCCGTGGCGAACTGGAAATCACCGACGTCAACAACGCCTATTTGAAGCGCGGTGACTTGCAGGTGGAGCGCTTTGGTCGAGGGTTCGCCTGGCTGGACACCGGCACCCACGACAGCTTGCTGGAAGCCTCACAGTACGTGCAGACCATCGAACACCGTCAGGGCCTCAAAGTGGCGTGCCTCGAAGAAATCGCCTACGGCAACGGCTGGATCGACCGCGACCATCTGCTCGAACGTGCCAAATACTTCGGCAAAACCGGCTATGGCCAATACCTCTACAGCCTGGCTGGAGAAGACCGGTGAACGTCGTTGACACCTCGCTTCCCGGCGTAATGATCATCGAGCCCAAGGTGTTCGGTGACGAGCGCGGCTTTTTCTACGAAAGCTTCAATGCTCGCGCGTTTGCAGAGGCCACCGGGCTCAAGCGCGAGTTTGTCCAGGACAACCATTCGCGCTCACTAAAAGGCGTGCTGCGGGGCCTGCATTACCAACTGCAGCACACCCAGGGCAAACTGGTGCGGGTGACCGCCGGTGAAGTGTTGGACGTGGCTGTGGATATTCGCCGCAGTTCGCCGAACTTCGGCCGATGGGTGGGCGTGCGTCTGTCGGCGCAGAATCATCGGCAGTTGTGGATACCGGAAGGCTTTGCCCATGGTTTTGTGGTGTTGAGCGATTCCGCCGAGTTCCTGTACAAGACCACCGACTACTATCAGCCAAGCGCGGAACGCAGCATCCTGTGGAACGACCCGACGCTGGCCATCGACTGGGAACTGAGCGAACCGCCGCAACTGTCCGCCAAGGACCAGGCTGGAAAACTGCTGATGGACGCCGATCTGTTCCCATGACGAGCCCTTTAAAGATCCTGATCACCGGCCAACATGGCCAAGTCTCCCAGGCCCTGCAACAGCAGCTTCAGGGCCTGGGCGAACTGATTGTGCTCGGCCGCGAGCAACTCGACCTGGCCAACGCCGAGCACATCCGCCAGCAGGTGCGTGCGCACCGTCCCGACCTGATCATCAACGCCGCCGCCCACACGGCTGTCGATCAAGCCGAAAGCGAACCGGCCCTCGCCTTCGCCATCAACGCCATCGCCCCCGGTATTCTTGCCGAGGAAGCCAAGGCCCTGGGCATCCCGTTGATCCACTACTCCACCGACTACGTGTTCGACGGCAGCAAGCCTGCGCCCTACACCGAAGCCGACGCGCCAAATCCGCTGGGTGTATACGGTCAGAGCAAGCTGGCCGGGGAGCAGGCGATTGCCGCAGTGGGAGGCCAGTACCTGATCCTGCGCACCAGTTGGGTCTACTCCAACCACGGCAAGAACTTCCTGCTGACCATGCAGCGTCTGCTGCAAGAGAAACCCCACCTGCGCATCGTCGCCGACCAGATCGGCGCGCCGACATGGGCCGGGACCATTGCCGGCAGTACGCGGGCCCTGATCGAGCGTTGGCAGGCTGGCAAGGCCGGGGAATGGGGCATCTATCACCTGAGCGCCGAGGGTGAAACCTCGTGGTTCGGCTTTGCCCAAGCGATTGGCGAGCATCTGCGCGCCAGCGGCCGCGCCTGTGCCGAACTGGAGGCGATCCCTTCCAGCGCCTATCCGACGCCCGCCCGGCGCCCGCTGAACTCACGCCTCGACTGCAGCCACCTGCGCCAGCAATGGCACGTCAGTCAGCCGCTGTGGCAAGACGCATTGCGCGAGTGTCTTGCCGGGCAGCACTAGGCATAATGCGCCTGTACCCATAGGCGCAAGACTCCCATGACTCCACCCCTTCCGCGAAGACCCCGCTGGCGCAGCCTCGCCCTGTTGGCCTTGTGCCTGGCACCGCTGCTGTGGCCGCTGGAGCACTTGGCCGAGCGCTACTATCGCAGCGAACTGGCCGGACAAAACCGCCAGACCCTCGACCTGTACGTCGCCAACCTGCTGGGCACCCTGCATCGCTATGAAGTGCTGCCGCAGATCCTCGGCGACTTGCCGGCCTTGCGCACGGCACTGGGCGCACCGCAGGTCAGCACCAACCTGGTCAACGCCAACATGCTGCTAAAGGACGTCGCCGCCCAGGCCGGGGTGGAAGTGATGTATTTGATGGACACCACCGGCAAGACCCTCGCCGCGTCCAATTGGGACAAGCAGGACAGTTTCGTCGGCCGCAACTTCTCGTTCCGGCCCTATTTCAGCGAAGCCATGGCCGGGCGCCTGGGGCGGTTTTTCGGGCTGGGCACCACCTCGGCCAAGCGTGGCTATTTCTTCGCCGCCGCCGTGCGCGATGGCGACAAAATAATCGGCGTCCTGGTGGTCAAGGTCGACCTGGACCACACCGAAAGCCTGTGGGGCAACACGCCCGAGCAACTGCTGGTCACCGATCACAACGGCGTGGTGATCCTCACGTCGCGCCCGCAATGGCGCTTCCGTGCCACCCGGCCGCTGACCGCCGAAGAACGCCAGGCCATCATTGCCATCCAGCCCTACCCCACACGTGACCCGCAGCCGCTGACCCTGAGCAACAGCGCGTGGCTACGCCAATCCACCGCCATCGCCGAGACCGGCTGGAATGTGGAAATCCTGGCACCGCAATCCTTGATCAGCCGCCCGGTGCGCACGGTGGTCGCGGTGGGCGGCGCTACGTTGCTGGTGTTGATGCTGCTGTTGGGGCTGTTGATGCAGCGCCGTCGCCACTATCTGGAGCGTATCGCTTTCGAAGCCAAGGCGCGCCGCGAGCTGGAGATGCGCGTGGTCGAACGGACCAGCGATCTGGAAGGCCTCAACCGTCGCCTCAAACAGGAGGTGCTGGAGCGCGAACACGCCCAGCAGGAACTGGTGCGCGCCCAGGATGACTTGGTGCAGGCCGGCAAGCTGTCAGCGCTGGGCACCATGTCGGCAAGTATCAGCCACGAACTCAACCAACCCCTGGCGGCGATCCGCAGCTATGCGGAAAACGCCGAGATCCTGCTCGACCACGAGCGCACCAGCGATGCCCGGGGCAATCTCAAGCTGATCAGCGAACTGACCGGGCGCATGGCCTCGATCATCGCCCACCTGCGCGCCTTTGCCCGGCGCGATCGCCATGCCCCGGAGAGCGTGGCCCTGCAACCGGCGCTGGACGATGCGCTGGCCTTGCTGGCCAAGCGGCGGCGGTCGATGGAAGTCGAGCTGATCCGCGATTTGCCGGAAGCGACGCTGTGGGTGCAGGCCGGCGAAACCCGCTTGCGCCAGGTGCTGGGCAACCTGCTGGCCAACGCCCTCGACGCCCTTACCGAAAAAGGCCCGCCGCGCAAACTGTGGCTCAGTGCCGAAACCACCGCCCAGGGCGTCAACCTGTACATTCGCGACAATGGCCCGGGCTTTTGCATGGAAGCGTTGGGCCGCGCCAGCGAACCGTTCTACACCACCAAGACGCGCACCCAAGGCTTGGGCCTGGGCCTGGCGATCTGTGAAACCCTGATGCGTGCCTTTGGCGGCGAACTGCTGTTTGCCAACCACAAGGAAGGCGGCGCGCTGTTAACCCTGAAATTGCGCGCCGGCTCACCGGGCGTCAGTCTGCAACCGTCCGAGGACCGCAGTGTATGAGTATCGATAACCAGATTCAGGTGGTGTTGATCGACGATGATCCACACTTGCGTCAGGCCCTGTGCCAGACCCTGGACCTGGCCGGGCTGAAAGTCCTGACCCTGGGCGAAGCCACCGGCCTCACCGCGCGCCTGTCGCGGGATTGGCCGGGCGTGGTGGTCAGCGACATCCGCATGCCCGGCATGGACGGCCTGGAGCTGCTGGCCGAGCTGCACGGCCAGGATCCGGACCTGCCGGTGCTGCTGATCACCGGCCATGGCGATGTACCGTTGGCGGTGCAGGCCATGCGCGCGGGTGCGTATGACTTCCTCGAAAAACCCTTCGCCAGCGATGCCCTGCTCGACAGCGTGCGCCGTGCCCTGGCCCTGCGCCGCCTGGTGTTGGACAACCGCAGCCTGCGCCTGGCCCTGAGTGACCGCCAGCAGTTGAGCACGCGCCTTGTTGGGCACTCCCCGCAAATGCTGCGCCTGCGCGAGCAGATCGGTGCCCTGGCTGCGACCCGCGCCGACGTGCTGATCCTTGGTGAAACCGGCGCCGGCAAGGAAGTGGTGGCCCGTGCGCTGCACGACCTGTCGAGCCGGCGCAGCGGGCCGTTCGTCGCGATCAACGCCGGTGCCCTCGCCGAGTCGGTAGTCGAAAGCGAGCTGTTCGGCCATGAGCCCGGCGCCTTTACCGGGGCGCAGAAGCGGCGCATCGGCAAATTCGAATTCGCCAATGGCGGCACGTTGTTCCTGGATGAAATCGAGAGCATGAGCCTGGATGTGCAGGTCAAGCTGCTGCGCCTGTTGCAGGAGCGCGTGGTCGAGCGCCTCGGCGGCAATCAGTTGATCCCGCTGGATATCCGCATCATCGCCGCCACCAAGGAAGACCTGCGCCAGTCTGCCGACCAGGGCCGTTTCCGCGCCGACTTGTACTACCGCCTCAACGTCGCGCCGCTGCGCATTCCGCCGCTGCGCGAACGCGGTGAGGATGCGTTGATGCTGTTCCAGCATTTTGCCGATGAAGCCAGCAGCCGCCACGGCCTGCCGTTGCACGAGTTGCAACCGGGCCAACGCGCGCTGCTGTTACGTCACAATTGGCCGGGCAATGTGCGCGAATTGCAGAACGCCGCCGAGCGCTTTGCGTTGGGCCTGGAGTTGGCGCTGGACAACACACCGGACAGTCCGGCCAGCGGCGTGCTGACTTCTACGCCGGGCGGCTTGAGCGAGCAGGTCGAGCAGTTCGAGAAAAGCCTGATCGCCGCCGAACTGACCCGCCCCCACAGCTCCATGCGCAGCCTTGCCGAAGCACTCGGCGTACCACGCAAGACCCTGCACGACAAACTGCGCAAGCACGGCCTGAACTTCGCCAACCAAAGTGCTGACGACGAATGACCCTGCCCACCCACCCAGAGGTCCCCATGAGCCGCGATAGCCGTTACCTGGAATCCATCCTCCACCAAGACATCCCCCTGACCCGCGAAATGGGCCTCAAGGTAGTCGACTGGCAACACGGGCAAGTGCGGCTGCACCTGCCCCTGCAAGCCAATATCAACCACAAAAGCACCATGTTCGGCGGCAGCCTCTACTGCGGCGCGGTGCTGGCCGGTTGGGGCTGGATGCACCTGCAACTGCGCGAGGAAGGGATTGAAGACGGGCATATCGTGATTCAGGAAGGGCAGATCAGTTATCCGCTGCCGGTGACGCAAGACGCGACCGCCATTTGCGCGGCGCCGGAGGAGAAGGTGTGGAAGCGCTTTTTAGCGACGTACAAGCGCTATGGCCGGGCGCGGTTGACGTTGGACACGTGGATCGTGAATGAGGGCAGTGAAGAGCGGGCCGTTACGTTTACCGGCCAATACGTCCTGCACCGCTAGAAGCCAATACACAAAAAAATGTGGGAGGGGCACCGCCCCTCCCACATTTAGATCGGCTGAGGTATTAAGAGCGGGCCAAGGTCAACAAGCGCTCACGCCACGCCGCCTTCGCCGGCAACGCCAGGAAAAACGGATTCAACAGCGATGCCCGCGCCGGATAGCTGAACGGCTCGCCACTCAGCTCCAGCACCTCGCCCCCTGCCCCTTCCAGCACGCCCTGCGCCGCCGCCGTATCCCACTGCGAAGTCGGCGCCAGGCGCGGGTAGCAATCGGCGCTGCCTTCAGCCAACAGGCAGAACTTCAACGAACTGCCGATATTCGCCAGCTTCAACTCCCCCAACCCTTCGCTCAAACCGTCCAGCAAACGCTCTTGCTCGGGGCTGGTATGCCGACGGCTGGCGACCACGGTAAACGCCTCACCCACTGCCGGCGCCTCACGCACCTGGATCTGCCTGGGCGCTTCTTTCACATCCGAACGCCACGCCCCCAACCCCGCGCCACCGAAGTAGCAACGGCCACTGGTGGGCATGGACACCACGCCAAACACCACGCGGCCCTGTTCGATCAGGGCGATATTGACGGTGAATTCTTCGCTGCCGGCGATAAATTCCTTGGTGCCATCGAGCGGATCTACTAACCACCAACGCGTCCAGCCGGCGCGCACGCTCTGGTCGATATCAGCATCTTCCTCAGACAGCACCGGAATGCTCGGGTCCAGTGCGGTAAGGCCTGCGAGAATCAGGTGGTGAGCGGCCAGGTCGGCGGCCGTTACCGGCGAGTCGTCGACCTTGGAGGTCACCGCTACATCGGCGCGCCAGTAAGGGAGGATAACTTCACCCGCCTGGCGAGCCAGCTCGATCACAGGGGCGATAAACGGGTGGCCTAAAAACAGTTCGCTCATGCGGTAAACGCTCCACGTTGAATCAACAAATCTCGTACCAGATACAGCGCGGCCAGGGCGCGGCCTTCGCTGAATTGCTCGTTTTGCGCAAGCTGCGACAGCTCGCGCAGGTTGACCCGCTCCACGCGCATCGGCTCGGGCTCATCGCCTTCCAGGCGCTCTTCGTAGAGTTCGGTGGCGAGCACCACCTGAATTTTCTGGCTCATGTAGCCAGGGGACAACGACAGCTCGGTAATGTGTTCCAACTGCCGTGCGCCGTAGCCAGCCTCTTCCTTGAGTTCACGGTCGGCCGCCGCCAGCACGTCTTCGCCGGGTTCGATCAGGCCCTTGGGCAAGGACAGCTCATATTCATCGGTGCCGCCGCAGTACTCTTCCACCAGCAACGCATGATCTTCGTCGATCATCGCCACGATCATCACCGCGCCGTAACCGGCACCACGGCCCACCAGGCGCTCGTAGGTCCGTTCAACGCCATTGGAAAAGCGCAATTGCACTTCCTCCACGCGGAACAAACGGCTACTGGCGACTATTTCGCGGGCGAGGACGGTGGGTTTCTGGCGCATGAGCGGCTCCTTGGCGTGATCGGGTTACTATACCGTGGCTTTTCCGATTGTCTGTGTCGGATATCTTTACTTACATGAGACCGCACCATGCCCTCTTTGCCCTGGCACGCCATCGACACTGTCCTGCTGGACATGGACGGCACCCTGCTCGACCTGCATTACGACAACCACTTCTGGATGGAGCACCTGCCCCAGCGTTACGCCGAGCTGCACGGGGTGAGCCGAGCCATGGCCGAGATGGAGTTGCAGCCTCTGTTCGAGCGTAACGCCGGACAGTTGCAATGGTATTGCCTGGATTTCTGGAGCGCCGAGCTGAACATTCCAGTGCGCGAGCTCAAATTGGAGACGGCCCACCTGATTGCGCTGCGCCCGGATGCCGATACCTTCCTGGCGGCGATCAAACAGGCCGGCAAGCGCGTGATCCTGATCACCAACGCTCATCGTGATTCGCTGTCATTGAAGTTGGAACGGATTGAACTGGCGCCGTATTTCGAGCGATTGATCAGCTCCCACGACTACGGTTTCGCCAAGGAAAACCCACAGTTCTGGGATGCCTTGCAAGCCGACATCCAATTCGACCCGGCCCGTAGCCTGTTTATCGACGATACCCTGCCGATCCTGCGCAGTGCCCAGGCGTTTGGCGTGGGGCACTTGCTGGCGGTGAAAGAACCGGACAGCAAAAAAGGGCCGAAGGACACGGCTGAATTTGCAGCAGTCGGTGACTACCGCGATCTCATTGCCGGGCTCTGATCAAATGTGGGAGGGGGCTTGCTCCCGATAGCGGTGCATCAGCCACCTTGATGTCGACTGACACTCCGGTATCGGGAGCAAGCCCCCTCCCACATTTTTACTTTGTGTATTACTCAGGAATACGCAGCGTCTGCCCTGGGTAAATCTTGTCTGGATGGGACAACAGCGGCTTGTTGGCCTCGAAGATCTTGTTGTACAGATTGGCGTTGCCATACACCGTCAGGGAAATTGCGCTGAGGGTGTCGCCCTTTTTCACCACGACGAAGCGGGCGGCGGCAACCGCCGGGCCGGATACGGTGATCTGGTCATCCACACTGGCCACACCGGCAATATTGCCCAGGGCCAGCAGAATCTTCTCTTTCTCTTCCTGGGTCGCGACTTCACCGGTTACGGTCACTTTGTCGCCATCCACCGTGGTCTGCACATTCGGATTACCCAGACCCACCTTCGCCACGTGTTCCTTCAACTGCTCACTGGCGTTTGCATTACCCGGCGTCAACAGATCGATCAACTTCTCGCCGGCTTCCTTTACAAAGCTCAAAAGACTCATGGTGCGCTCTCCTTGATGTTTGATTTCCAGATGCCCAAGACTAGACCAACCCTAAACGCTTGGGTTCCAGCCCGACCAAAGACCCAAACGCGCTAGAATCCCCCCGCCATTGGAATAAGCCCTGGAGCGAAGATGGACATCAAGCAGCTGAAATTCCTCATCGCCCTCGACGAGACCCGTCACTTCGGCCAGGCCGCGGCGCGTTGCCACATCACCCAGCCAACCCTGTCGATGCGTCTGCGCAGCCTTGAAGAAGAGCTGGACTTGCCGCTGGTCAATCGCGGCCAGCGTTTCGAAGGTTTTACCGCCCCTGGCGAACGAGTACTGGCCTGGGCACGCACGGTGCTGGCGGCCTATGACGGCTTGCAGGCCGAAGCCGCCGCCTGTCGTGGCAACCTCGTCGGGACACTGCGCCTGGGTGTGGTGCCGCTGTCGAGTTTTGATCCGCTGGCGTTGATGCAACAACTGCACAAGGAACATCCGAGCCTGCGCTTTGAGCTGTCGGCCCTCAGTTCCGAGCAGATTCTCGAACAGTTGGCGAGCAATCGCCTGGACCTGGGCGTGTCCTACCTCGACCGCCTGGACAACGAGCGCTTCGACTCCCTGGCCCTCGGCGAAACCCGCATGGGCCTGCTCTACGACCAACGCTATTTCAGCTTTGGCGACAAACCGCTGAGCTGGGAGGCATTGATCGAACTGCCACTGGGCATGCTCACCAGTGGCATGCACTTCCGTCAGTCCATCGACCACAACTTCCACAGCCGGGGCCTGCACCCGCAGCCACTGTTACAAACCGACGCCGTTCATCAGTTGTTACAAGCTGTGCATGGCGGACTGTGCTGCGCCGTCATGCCGCTGGACGGTGGCCTGGACGCCCTCACCGAACACTTACGCCTGCAACCTATTGAAGACGCCCACACGCTCGCGCGCCTGGGCCTGATCATGCGGCGCAGCGCGCCGCGCTCGGCGCTGGCGGAGGCGTGTTTCGCGCTGTTTCAGAAATCGCAAACAGAGTCTTGATCGACGTCATCTATCGGTAGATCAGTACTGGCAATTAGACGCGACGCTTTGTCGCGCCTAGTCTAAACACTGATCAATCCGCCGGTGGTATTGCCCCATGAACGCCAAGCGCCCAGTCTGCGCGGCGCCCGCTCCGGAAACGTCCGCGCCCGTTGCCAGCCAGAGCTACCAGTTTTGCAACCTTGAACGCACTGAAGTCGCCAGCACAGCCTTGGCGGAAGAAGTGGCGTTGGCGATTGCCTATAACGACATCAGCCAGGCGGTGATGCTGGTCACGCCGACCGACCTTGAAGACTTCATTGTCGGATTCAGCATCGGCAGCGGCATTATCAGCGACGTTAGCGACATTTATGATCTAAAACTCAGCGGTTCGGGTTCGGCCCAATACGCTCAGGTACAGATCTCCAGCCGTGCGTTCTGGAACCTCAAGCAGCAGCGCCGCCAATTGGCGGGCACCAGCGGCTGCGGCCTGTGCGGAGTGGAAGCAGTAGAACAGGCCCTGCCGGACCTTCAAGTGCTGCCCGGCGCGCCCTTGCCGCCTGCCGAATGGCTTGACGGCCTGCGCCAGCGCATCAGTGCGTTCCAGCCCCTGGGCCAGTACAGCGGCGCGGTGCATGCGGCCGTGTTCATGAATAACCAGGGCGAATTGCTCATGGGCCGTGAAGACATCGGCCGGCACAACGCCCTCGACAAGTTGATCGGCGCGCTGATCCGCCAACAGATCCCGACCGAAGGTGGCCTGGCGATTGTCACCAGCCGTTGCAGTCTCGAATTGATCCAGAAAGTCCTGCGCGCGGGCATCCAGACCCTGGTCAGCCTGTCGTCGCCCACCGGCCTGGCCCTGCAATGGGCCCGCCGGCATAACCTCAATCTCATCCACCTGCCGCAGAAAAGTGCGCCGCGGGTCTACAGCCCTGCGATGGAGAACCAGCCGTGAGCAATCATCATCAAGCCGACCAAACCCCAACCCCGCGCTACAAGCCCTACAAGGGCCCGGCTGGCGGCTGGGGTGCGCTGATCAGCGTGGCACAGGCGTGGTTGACCAGCGACAACGCGCTGAAAAACCTGCGCATGATGCTCAAGACCAACCAGAACGGCGGCTTCGACTGTCCGGGCTGCGCCTGGGGCGACTCGCCGGAAAGCGGCATGGTCAAGTTCTGCGAGAACGGCGCCAAGGCGGTCAACTGGGAAGCCACCAAGCGCCGTGTCGATGCGGCATTCTTCGCCAAGCACAGCGTCACCGCGTTGCTGGAGCAAAGCGATTATTGGCTGGAATACCAGGGTCGCCTGACCGAGCCAATGCGCTACGACGCTGAAACCGACCGCTACACCCCCATCAGTTGGGAAGCGGCCTTCGACCTGGTCGGCAAGCACCTCAACGCCCTGCCCAGCCCGGACATGGCTGAGTTCTACACGTCGGGCCGCGCCAGCAACGAAGCGGCGTACCTGTACCAGCTGTTCGTGCGCGCCTACGGCACCAACAACTTCCCGGATTGCTCGAACATGTGCCACGAGGCCAGCGGCGTGGCCCTGGCGCAGAGCGTGGGCGTCGGCAAAGGCACCGTGACCTTTGATGACTTCGAACATGCCGATGCGATTTTCGTGTGGGGCCAGAACCCCGGCACCAACCACCCACGCATGCTCGAACCGCTGCGTGAAGCGGTGAAGCGCGGCGCCCAGGTGGCGTGTATCAACCCACTCAAAGAGCGTGGCCTGGAACGCTTCCAGCATCCGCAGCACCCGTTGGAAATGCTCACCAACGGCGACAAGCCGACCAACACCGCGTACTTCCGCCCAGCGTTGGGTGGCGACATGGCCATCCTGCGCGGCATGGCCAAGTTCCTGCTGCTGTGGGAGCGCCAGGCTCAGGCCGAAGGCAAGGAAGCCGTGTTCGACCACGATTTCCTCAATGAACACACCGCCAACGTGCTCGATTACCTGGGCCAGATCGACGATACCTCGTGGGATGAAATCGTCGCCCAGTCCGGCCTGCCGCTGATCGAGATCGAACAAGCGGCGCGCATGTACGCCAAGGGCAAGAACGTGATCATGTGCTGGGCGATGGGTATCACCCAGCACCGCCACTCGGTGCCGACTATCCAGGAAATCGCCAACCTGATGCTGCTGCGCGGCAACATCGGCCGCCCCGGCGCCGGCCTGTGCCCGGTGCGTGGCCACAGCAACGTGCAGGGCGACCGCACCATGGGCATCAACGAACGCCCACCGGTGGCATTCCTCGACGCCCTGGAGCGGCGTTTCCAGTTCCAGGTGCCGCGTACCAACGGGCACAACGTGGTGGAAGCGATCCACGCCATGCTCGAAGGCCGC
The DNA here is from genome assembly GCF_001269925.1 of Pseudomonas sp. MIACH. Taxonomy (GTDB): domain Bacteria; phylum Pseudomonadota; class Gammaproteobacteria; order Pseudomonadales; family Pseudomonadaceae; genus Aquipseudomonas. Next base: position 56,054 of record NZ_LHVO01000065.1, on the reverse strand, counting down.
TCCAAGGTGTTTATCGGCCTGGGTGGCAACTTCGCCCAAGCCACCCCGGACAGCCCGCGCACCTTCGAAGCGCTGCGCAATTGCGACCTGACCGTGCAGATCAGCACCAAGCTCAACCGCAGCCACCTGATGCACGGTAAAGACGCGCTGATCCTGCCGTGCCTGGGCCGCACCGACATCGACATCCAGGCCGAAGGCCCGCAAGCGGTGACGGTGGAAGACTCGTTCAGCATGGTCCACGACTCCAACGGCCAACTGCAGCCGCTGTCGAAGTTGATGAAGTCGGAGCCGGCCATCCTCGCCGGCATCGCCGCCGCGACCCTGGGCAGCAAACCGGTGGACTGGAACTGGTTGGTGGCCGACTACAGCCGCATTCGCGACCTGATCGCCGACACCATTCCAGGCTTCAAGGATTTCAACGAACGCCTTAAACACCCTGGTGGTTTCTACCTGGGCAACTCCGCCGGTGCACGCCGCTGGAACACGCCTTCGGGCCGTGCCAACTTCCGCCCGAACATCCTGCCCAAGGACCTGATCCACGAGCGTACCCACGCCACCGGCCGTATACCCGATCTGATCATGCAATCGATGCGCTCCCACGATCAGTACAACACCACCATTTATGGCTTGGACGACCGCTATCGCGGGGTCAAAGGCCAGCGTGACGTGCTGTTCGTCAACGAAGCCGACATCATCCGCCTGGGCTTCAAGCCGGGGCAGAAAGCCGACATCGTGTCGTTGTGGGAAGACGGTCGTGAGCGTCGGGTGAAGGGCTTCACCTTGTTGGCGTTTGATATTCCGGCGGGGCAGGCTGCGGCTTACTACCCAGAAGTGAACCCGCTGGTACCGCTGGAAAGCACCGGCGATGGCAGCCATACACCGACGTCGAAGTTCGTGGCGATCCGCTTGGAAGCTGCAAGTGACAATGGGCTGATCATGGCGCGTTCAGCCTGACAAGAACCGGGCAGACTGCTTTCATTGTGGCGAGCGGGCTTGCCCCGCGTTGGGCTGCGCAGCAGCCCCAAAACCTGACGCCGCGATTTGCCTGACACGCCGGGGCGGCCCTAATAGGACTGCTTCGCAGCCCAACGCGGGGCAAGCCCGCTCGCCACAGAAAAGCTGCAAAGCTGATTGTCGTAAAAATCCGGGCACAAAAAAGGCCGCTTTTGCATAAAAGCGGCCGTTCCGAAGTAGCTAAAGACTCGCAAAAACCACTTAAGTTCCGGAGTTAAAACAGTAACTTAGAGAATTGTGTACAACTCGTGTTACTGGTCGGATTTCTATTGTAACCATGTCGATACAGCCTCAGGATCGCGCCGTCATCCTCTTGAGGTCTCTCTATGAAGTTCTCCTCGATTCTCTTGTTGTCCCTTGGCCTGGTCAGTGGCGCAGCCATGGCCGGTGGCACCACCGAAGCCGGTGTGGGCGGCGCATTGGGCGGGGTTCTAGGCTCGGTTGTCGGGCAGCAGTTGGGCGGCAATACCGGTTCGACCATCGGCGCAGCCCTCGGTGGCGCAGGTGGTAGCGCGGTCGGCGCCGATAAGCGCAGCCGCGGCGAAGCAGCCATTGGCGGCGCACTGGGCGCAGCCGGCGGCAACGTGGTGGGCCGCAGTGTCGGCGGCAGCACCGGTGCACTGATCGGCTCAGCAGCCGGCGGTGGCGCGGGTGGTGCGCTGGGCAACTACATGGGCAACAAGAGTGATGACGATGATCGTCGTAGTCGTGATAACCGCCGTTATGACCGCGATGACCATCGCGGCCGTGGCCATGCCTACGGGCATCGCAAGAACAAGCATCACTACCGTCACCGCTAAGCGCTAAAAAACAGCGCAAAACCAATGTGGGAGGGGGCTTGCTCCCGATAGCAGAGTGTCAGCCACCCGTGTACTGGCTAACCCACCGCTATCGGGAGCAAGCCCCCTCCCACATTGGGTTCCGTGGTGCCTGCAACGCCGAAGTCAGACCACCAACCGCTGCAACGCCTCGCGCAACATCCCCGGAATGGTCACCGGCTGGTTCGTCCCCCGATCCACGAACACATGCACAAAGCGCCCCGCCGCACAGGCTTCCTCTTCGCCTGCCTTGAATACAGCCAACTCGTACTGCACTGAGCTGTTACCCAACTTGCCGACTCGCAGGCCGATTTCCAGGCGGTCGGGAAAGGCAATAGACGCGAAGTAATCGCACGCCGAACTCACCACGAACCCCACCACTTCACCGTCATGAATGTCCAACCCACCCTGTTCGATCAGGTAGGTATTCACCGCCGTGTCGAAGAAGCTGTAGTAGGTGACATTGTTCACATGGCCGTACACATCGTTGTCGTGCCAGCGCGTGGTGATTGGCTGGAAGTGCCGGTAATCGGCGCGTTGTGGCATTGAGTCAGGCATGGGCACGTCTCATGAAAGTAGGGTTACAGGTCATTCAAATGGACTTGGGCCCACTCACGCACATCGGCGTAGGGATAGTCCTCCAGCGCAGCAAAACCGGGAATCCCCCGCGCCTTCAACTTGGTAAACAACGGCACGCTGATACCGCCCAGGAAACGTGTCAGCCGCTCAGCGCCCGGCAATTGGCCGGTGTGCTCATGATGCCTGTGGATAAAATCACCGCACAGCCCCATGAAGTTTTTATCCACAAGCGGCGGCAGGCTCGGCGGCGCCGGCAAATGCGCGACATGGCCGTGGCACACAGAACAGTGCCCGCAGCGCTGCGGTGCATTTTCATCGCCGAAGTACTCGGCCAGCCGCTGCCCCAGGCAATGCTTGGTAGCGAACAGATCAAGCATGGCGTGAATCCGCGCCACCTCCGTCACCTCGTGCTGCTTGAAGCCTGTGTATAACTCGACGCTCAACACCTGTGGATCAAAATCGGTATCCAGCAGGCTGTAGACCTCGGTCATCTGCTTGCTTTCCAACTCGATCAGGCCTTGCTCCTGGAAGTAATCCAGGGCCTTCACCACCCGGCTGCGCTCGGCATTGTGTTGCTGGTAAAGCGCGTCGAAATCCACGGTCGCCCAGGTTTTTGCGCGCTTGCACACCTGGATGATCGCCGCGACAAACTGTTGGCGCTCGCCGGAAAAACGCGCCAGCAAGGCCTCGGGCTCGACCAGGTACTTGAAGCGATACTCGGCATAAAATGCATAGCGCGGCGCAATCACGCCCTTGAGCTCCAATTGCACCAGCAGTGTCTTCAGTGGCAGTTCACGGATGTTGCTGTGGTCCGACAGCGACCTCAGCAGGAACTCCCACTGCCCCTCACTGCGCGCCGACTGTAGTTCCTCCAGCACACGGCGGATACCGTCCTGCTCCGGCGTATCGCCATACACGAAGTTTTCCAGCACATTGAGGCTGTCGCGGTTGGCCAGCACGAGGCAGTCCGAGGGCTGCCCATCACGCCCCGCACGCCCGATTTCCTGGCTGTAGTTCTCGATGGATTTAGGCAGGTCAAAATGCACCACATTGCGGATGTCACTCTTGTCGATGCCCATGCCGAACGCGATGGTGGCGACGATGCAATTGGAGCGCCCACCCATGAAGCGCTGCTGGATGCCCTCACGCCTGTCGTGGGGCAAGCCGGCGTGGTACGCCTCGGCCTGGATGCCGTTGCGGTTCAGATGCTCGGCAATCTGCTCGGCGGTTTTCTGCAAGGTGACGTAGACGATGCTGGGCTGGTTGGCCCGCTCGCTCATCCACTGCACCAGGCGACGACGTTTGTCCGCACCGGCGACCGGCTCCACCAACAGGTTAAGGTTGGGCCGGTAGAAGCCCGTGGTGACCACGTCGTCCGGCGCAATGGCGAACTTGGCCTGCATGTCGGCAATCACCTTGGGCGTGGCCGTAGCCGTCAGCAGCAGCGCTTGTGGGATCTTGAACTGACGCTGGTAGTCCGGCAGCTTCAAATAGTCCGGACGGAAGTTGTGGCCCCACTCGGAAATACAGTGCGCCTCATCCACCACCAGCAGCGAGATCTGCACACTTTGCAGAAAGTTGCGAAAGCGCTCGTTCTTCAAACGCTCCACGGAAATCATCAGGATTTTCAACTCGCCCGAACGCGCACGGGCCATCACGTCATTGGCCTCCTCGCGGCTTTGCGCCGAATCGATACTGCCCGCCGAAATACCGTGGCGTTGCAGGAAGCCCAATTGGTCCTGCATCAACGCCAACAATGGCGACACCACCAACGTCAGGTGCGGCAGCAGCACCGCCGACAGCTGATAACACAGGGACTTGCCCGACCCCGTAGGAAAAATGGCCGCAGCCGAACGACCAGCCAGTACGGCGCTGACCGTTTCTTCCTGGCCCAAACGAAACTGTGGATAACCAAAGACCTGCTGGAGGGTGTCGTGCATAGGCTGTCACTCCATTGACCGCTGAAGGTGGCTTAAAAACGTAGCCCAGTAAGCTCAGCGAATCGAGAAAGGTCGCATGGAAAAAAGAGACAGGATGATACACAGGGTGCAGCAATGGCCTTGGGCCAAATTCGACTGTGGCTATAGGAACACTGCAAACCAAATGTGGGAGGGGGGCTTGCCCCCCTCCCACATTTCAGAACTGCACTACAGCTGAATCAGCGATTCTGCACGCGCTCAATCGCCGTGTCATACACCGGGTTGGCCTTCTGTTCCTTGGCCAACTGGTAGTGACGCAACGCATCCGGGAACTGCCCCGCCGCTTCGTAGATCCGCGCAATGTTGTAGTAGGCACCTGCACGCACGGTGGCAGCATTGGCGCCGGTGGCGAGGGCGATAGCCTTGCGGTTGGCCCAGATCGACTCGGCAGTGTTACCGGCTTTCTGATACGCCAGGCCGAGGTTGCCGTAGGCCTTGCCGAAGCCATTGTCCAACTCGATAGCCTGGCGGAACAGGTCGATGGCCTGGTCCAGCTTGCCGGCCTGGTAGGCCGCTTCACCCTGCAGGTTCAGACGCTTCGCATCGGATTGTACGGAAGAGCTGACGGTGACTGCGGTGACCGCGACGCTGTCATCCAGCAGCGGTTTGACTTCGTTGAGTACATTCGCCGCATTCACGGTCACGCCACTGAAGGTGTTGATGTCCTGGAAGTCGCCGCTGCCGGTCATGCGGAACACCGTCCACAGGTTACCGCTGCGGTTCTTGGGCACGTAGTAAGTACGCACCAGCGATTGGCCCATGTACACGAACACCTTGGCTTCGCTGTCGGACAACTGGCGCGAGCCTGGGTTGCCGCCATTGCTGTAGTCGTGCACGGCATAGACGTAGCTTTCGCCGTAGTGTTTTTTCTGCAGGGTGATGGTTTCCGGACCGTAGCTGTCAGTGTCATCCACATCCAACTCGGCGTCGGTACCCTTCTGGTTCTCGAAGTAGATGTTATTGCCGGGGAAGATCATGTGGGAGTCGAGGTCACTCGGCGTCTTGCCCCAGGTCAGCACCACACGCAGGCCGTCGAGGTTTTCCATCACCGGGCTGATGGCGTAGGTCATGCCCGCGCATGGGCACTTCACCACCAGGTTGGAGTAGCCAGGTTTCTTGATGATCAGCAGGTTGCTCGCATCATCGGCGGCTTCACTGGTCAGCGTCACCTGGCCCTGGGCGTTGGTGCGGCCCACCACGTTCTGTGCGCCGTTACGTTGCAGCAGCACTTCGGCATCAGCGATTTTCTGGTCCTTGACCACCGCACTGAGCACTTCGATCGGCAACTGCCCGGCCTGGACCGAAAAAGCCACCGCACACAATGACATCGCCGAAGCAACACGCAGCAAACCCATGCTCAACTCCCTTTAAGTAGCGGGCGGAAATCGCCCTACAAGATTTTGCGGTGAAACATACGCTGAATTCCGGGTGTCGGCGGATTTTTTATACAGAATGTGACGTGGTTTTTATCCCGCCTTCCCGTTGAAGCATTGCGCTACAATCAAACCTTGCTACCCAGGAGTACGCTGCGATGAGCGAACTGACGTTTGAGCAAAAACAGGATCATTACCACAAGATCCGCCGTTCCAATTACCTGGCCAGCCTGCGCCTGGAAGGGTTCGACACCCAACCGGCCGACGTCGACAAACCCCTGCCGACACGCGAAGCCGTGCTTGCCAAGTACCGCAACACCCCACGCTGATGCTCGACAAATACGGGGTGGGCCAGGATCCGTACTGCTATCCCGGTAGCAGCGTCCTGCGCAACCGCCTCGATTTGCTCGACGAAGCCCGCCTGCACCAAGCGGAGCGGGAATTATCCGAAATCGCCGTAGGCAGCCTCCCGCTCTTCCCCCCGCCCTACGACCTCGAACGCCTGCAACACATCCACCGCACGCTGTTTGGTGACATCTACGACTGGGCCGGTGAGTTGCGCAGCGTGAACATCCAGAAAGGCGACACCCTGTTCTGCACCCCGGAGCGCATCCCACCAGAAGCCGCGAAGATCGTCCGGCAGATGGCCGAGGCAAACTGGTTTGTCGGCGCCAGCCAAACCGAGTTGGTGAGCAAGATTGCCGAAGCCTATGGCGACCTCAACGTCATCCACCCTTTCCGCGAGGGCAACGGCCGGGCGCAGCGGATTTTGTTTGAACAGATCATCGTCAACGCGGGTTTTTCAGTGAACTGGTGGCTGGTCAAACACGCGGCATGGATACCGGCGAATATTGACGCGGTGGCGTGTGATTATCGGGGGCTGGAGGCGATTTTTGAGCGGTGTATCAGCAGGCCTGTAGGAGAGTGATCGCTCCTCACGCTCTGCGTGGGAATGCTCTGAAGGCCAGGCACACAGCTGACCCTGTGGGCGCTGGCTAGCCTGCAATGGCGGAGCATCAGGCGACATTTTCATACCTGCCCCACCGTCATTGCGGGCAAGCCCGGCTCCCATATTTGGCCAGTTTTACCTGTTGCATCGCTGCCAAGCCACAAATGCCGGAAACGTTTGTAGGAAACCTCCAAACACCGCGACATCCCCTTCCCAAACTGCTCCAAACACCCGCTTAACCCTCTACAGAAGTTACCCGTAGCTGAATGAAAATAGCGCGGTCTCAACTTTCTCGGCAGAAACCTGTGAACATCGAAAGGACTCAACACATCAGCCACTATGGCGTCATCTTCACGGTGATTCGCTTCACTGTTGTACCTGACAATCGGCATGCTTTGGCCAATCTATGCCTGCTTGAAGCAAAAACGGTGGCGCGGTCAACACTCTCAATGCATGTCTACTCGGACGAGTCTTAGTGACATGGCCCTTTACCTTCAATCCGCTTCCTTTCTCATTCTCTATTTGGTGCTGCACTACCAAATCACAGACCCGATGCTCAGAAAGCACTTCGCAGTCACATGCCTCACAACAGGCCTTATTTTGACGTGCCTACTACCCTATGTAGCGGTGATCCTCAGAATGCCCCTCCTACCTGTCTTTGTATTCTTGATAGGCTTGGCGCTCTTCATCACTCGAAACCAATACCGCCTCCAACGCAACCAGCCCCTTCACCCACTCCTGCGTGCCCCCACCATGAACCTCGCCGCCAACGTCCCCGAAGACCCCGTCATGCAGCAACTCCTGCAATTGCTGCACGAAGAAATCGGCCTGCCGAAACACAAAACCATCCGCCTGCAAACCTCACTCAATTTCGACCTGGGCTGTGACGGCAGTGAGGCCAAGCAACTCATGGAAGCGCTGGAGCAGGAATTCGCCCTCGACCTCGGCGACTACGACACTTATCGTTACTTCAACCCACCGGTCTTTGACGTGTTCCTCAAACGCCGCGGCAAGGGGCATGGCGACAAGGTCCCGCTGACCATCGGCATGCTCTACCTGGCCATCAAGACCCACAGCTGGGACACCCAAACGCTGGAGAACCTCAGTTGAGCGAACACTGGCCCGAGGCACACCGCAGACCCCATGTGGGAGGGGTCTTGCCCCCGATATCGGTATATCAGCCAGTCGATCGATGACTGACACCCGGCTATAGCGAGCAAGCCCCTCCCCCATTGGATCTAAGCTAACCTGGCAAGCCGCGCTCAAAACAACAAGGACCTTACATGGACGTAACAATGGGCCTGCTGGCCGCCCTGCTCTGGGGTGGTACGGATTTCCTCGTGGGTCTCAACGCCCGGGCCGTGGGCGTCAAGCGCGCGGTGTACTTCGGCCAGGCCCTCGGCTTCGTGATCATGACCCTGCTGCTGATCATCTTCCCCGCCTTGCTCTTCAAATCCCTGAACGCCTCGATGAGCGTCTGGCTGCTGGGCATTGCCGCCGCACTGTTCACCGTCTCCGGCGCCCTTGCCCTGTCCAAGGCCTTCGCCCTGGGCAAAGCCGCCATCGTGGCGCCGCTGGTGACGTCCTACGGCGTCGTCACCACCCTGCTGTCCTGGGCCAGCGGCGAACACATCAGCCTGATCCAACTCAGCTGCATCGCCCTGTGCGTCATCGGCGTGATCCTTTCCAGCATCCACAGGGACAATGGCATCCCGCACAACAGCTCAAACCGCTCGATCGCCTACGCGATGCTTGCCGCGTTGCTATACGGCACCAGTTTCTGGCTACAAGGTCGCTACACACTGCCTGCGCTGGGGCCGATCACCATGCTTTGGCTCGGCTACCTGGTAGGGCTGTGCGTGCTGGTGGTGATGGTGCTGAAGATCAAGGACGGTCTGAAGATTCCGCCGCTGAAAAACTGCGCCACGCTGACAGGGGCAAGCCTGATGAACCTGGGTGGATTTTCGGCGTTTTCGTGGGGAGCGATGTCGGGGTCGGTGTCGGTGGTGACGGTGATCAGTACGTTATCAGGCGCGATTGCGGCGATCTTGGGGTTTGTGTTTTTCAAGGAGCGGTTGTCGGCGGTGCAAGTGCTGGGGGTTGTGCTGGTGCTGTTCGGGGCGGTGGTCCTGCATATCGTCGACTAACCGTTCACGCACAAAAAAGCCGCCCACTAGGGGCGGCTTTTTAACAGCTTGCGAATCTTACAACTTCGGACCCGCAGCCTTGATCGCATCGCTCACTTCAAACTTCTTGAAGTTCTCGATGAACAGACCAGCCAGCGCCTTCGCTGCTTCATCGTAAGCGGCCTTGTCAGCCCAGGTGTTACGTGGGTTCAACAGGCCGGTCTCAACGCCCGGTACGGCCAATGGCACGTCGAGGTTGATGGTGTCGAGGTGTTCGGTTTCTGCACCGATCAACGCGCCGCTCTGGATCGCTGCGATCACGCCGCGAGTGGTCGGGATGTTGAAGCGCTTGCCGACGCCGTAGCCGCCGCCGGTCCAGCCGGTGTTGACCAGGTAGACCTTGGAGCCGAACCCGCGGATGCGCTTGATCAAAAGCTCAGCGTATTCGCCAGCCGGGCGTGGGAAGAACGGCGCGCCGAAGCAGGTGGAGAAGGTCGACTTGATGCCGCTGCCCGAACCCATTTCGGTCGAACCCACCAGTGCGGTGTAGCCAGACAGGAAGTGGTAGGCCGCTTGTTCTTCGCTGAGGATGGACACTGGCGGCAGTACGCCGGTCAGGTCGCAGGTCAGGAAGATCACCGCGTTTGGCTCGCCGCCCAGGTTCTTCTCGGAACGCTTGGCAACGTGCTCCAGCGGGTAGGCCGCGCGGCTGTTCTGGGTCAGGCTGACATCGGCATAGTCAGCGTGCTTGGCGTCGTCGATGACGACGTTTTCCAGCACGGCGCCGTGCTTGATGGCTTTCCAGATAACCGGCTCGTTCTTCTCGGACAGGTCGATGCACTTGGCATAGCAACCGCCTTCGATGTTGAACACCACGCCTTCGCCCCAGCCGTGTTCGTCGTCACCAATCAGGTAACGGCTTTCGTCGGCGGACAGGGTGGTCTTGCCGGTGCCGGACAGACCGAAGAACAGGGTCACGTCGCCTGCTTCGCCAATGTTGGCGGCGCAGTGCATCGGCAGTACGTCGGAAGCCGGCAGCAGGTAGTTCTGCACCGAGAACATGGCTTTCTTCATTTCACCGGCGTAGCGCATGCCGGCGATCAGCACTTTTTTCTGGGCGAAGTTGAGGATCACGCAACCGTCGGAGTTGGTGCCGTCACGCTCAGGCACGCACTCGAAGTTGGCTACGTTGAGCACTTGCCACTCGTCACGACCGGCCGGGTTGTACTGGGCCGGGTTGATGAACAGGCAACGACCGAACAGGTTCTGCCAGGCAGTCTGGGTGGTCATTTTCACGGCCAGGTAGTGGTCTTCGGCAGCCCCTACGTGAACGTGGGAAACGAAATGCTCTTGCGCGTTGTTGAACGCCTCGACGCGTGCCCACAGGGCATCGAACTTGTCGGCCGGGAACTTGCGGTTGATCGGGCCCCAGGCAATGGAATCCTGGGTAGAAGGCTCTTCAACGATGAAACGGTCGACTGGCGAACGGCCGGTACGGTGACCGGTTTCTACGACCAGCGCACCGGTATCGGCAAGCACGCCTTCACCGCGCTGCAGGGCTTCTTTGACCAGATCGTCAACACTCAGATCGGTGTATACGGCGTTATTGGCTTGCGTCATGAGGTTCCCCGTCGGCCTATGGCCGAGTGCTCCAAACGTTTTGTAGTAGAAAGTTGCGCACTACTACCGCGAAAAAAGTGGGCCGGATTATGCCAGAAAAGCCCAAAAAAAGTAGGGCCCTCCCGTCAGAACACCTCTAATCCGACATTTGTCAGGTGATTTACCTGTGCTTAAACGTTTTAGTGGCGGGTGTCAGAAGGCGTGTCGATACCTGCACCAGCGAACAATTGCGCTACATCGGCAGCGTCGAACAGGTAGCGCTCGTTGCAGAACTGGCAGTCGATCTCGATATTTCCACCGTGTTCCACCACCAGATTCTGCGCATCTTCCAGGCCCAGGCTGACCAGGGCGTTACCCGAACGCTCGCGGGAGCAGCTGCAGTGGAAGTGCAGGGTTTGCGCATCGAACAGGCGCACGGGGTCTTCGTGGTACAGGCGGTGCAGGATGGTTTCGTTGTCCAGGCCCAGCAGCTCTTCGGCTTTCAAGGTATCGGCCAAGGCAATGCAGTGCCGCCAGCTTTCAGCACGATCTTCGTCTTCCTTGATACGGTCGGCCGGCAGTTGTTGCAGCAACATGCCACGGGCGCGCTTGCCGTCAGCGTTGAGCCAGAACTTGGTGCCCACTTGCTGGGACATCACGAAATAGTTGGTGAAGCATTCCGACAGCGTTTTGCCGTCGAGGTCGACGATGCCCTGGTAACGCTGGCCTACGGTCGGGTCGACAGTGAGCGCCAGGACGCCGTTGGGCATCAGCTCGGCCAGGGTGGCGTCCGGGGCAATCTGGTCGGCTTCATAACGGGCCAGGCCACGGATTTCGCGCTCGCTGGAGCACTCGATCATCAGCAGCGGAATCGGCCCTTCGGAACGGGCCTGCAGGATCAGCAAACCGTCGAACTTCATGGTGCCCACCAGCAACGCTGCGGCTGCCATCAGCTCACCGAGCAGTTGCGCGACCGGCTCCGGATAGGGGTGCTTGGCGAGGACTTCGGCGTAGCTGCGCTCCAACGACACCATTTCGCCGCGGGCGTCGCTCTCGTCGAAGATGAAGCGTTGGGTGAAGTCGGTATCCGGTAGATCAGTCATAGGTCTGGGTATCTGAATTGATGACAAATTGATTACAAGGTTTATAAAATTAAACGCTTTAGCACCAATTTGGTGCGGCTTTCTCCTGGAAACAGAGAGCTGAATAGAGCGAAGAGGGACAGTTTATGAACAATCCGGGTTTGTTCCAAGCCAAGTGGAACCTCCGGCAATGGGCACTTTGCAATCTACTCGCTATCGGGTTGCTGTGTTTTTGGCTGTGGCCCACGGGCCAGATGATGTGTGTGCTTTTCGACGAGTGGCTGTTTCATCTGCTCAATGATCCGCTGGCGAGCAGCTCAACGTGGCTGCATGTATGGGCCGTAGCCAGTTTGCGGCCTTTTGATGCAGTGGTCGGAGTAATTCTGCTGATGCTACTGATTCGTGGCGACTGGGTCTTCAAGGCCGTGCAGGTACGCCAGGCACTGTTAGGTTTTGTCGGCATTTTGTTGCTGTTGTTGTTTATCCGCATGCTGTTTTCCAAACTCGCGGCGCAGATGGGCTGGCAGCACAGCAGCCCGTCGATGGTAATCGCCGGGGCGATCCAGATGAGTGACTATTTCCCCGGGCTGGAGAAGACCTGGGAGCTGAAGGACCGCTCAAGCCAAAGCTTCCCAGGGGATCATGCTTCGGTGCTGTTGATCTGGGGGATGTTCATGACGGTGTTCGCCAAGCGCATCGGCCAGGTGCTGGTGATCTGGGGCCTGGCGCTGTTGTTTATGATGCCGCGGCTGGTGGCGGGTGCCCATTGGGGGCAGGACGATTACATCGGCGGTGTGCTGCTGGCGCTGTTGGCGTTGGGCTGGGGGTATTACACGCCGTTTGCGGCGAAGGTGTCGGGGGTGTTGCTGCGGGTGACAGCCCCGGTATTCAGGCTGTTTGAGCGGGTGCCGCTGATTGATCGACTTAGCGTCGTAAGGGCAGCGGACTGACCTGTGGCGAGCGGGCTTGCCCCGCGTTGGGCTGCGAAGCGGCCCTAAAACCAACCACCTCGATGTGCCTGAAAAAATGTGGAGGGTCTGGATAGGGCTGCTGCGCAGCCCAACGCGGGGCAAGCCCGCTCGCCACAAAGATCAGCTCGTGTGAGCGCTAGTCATCATTGCCACTGCCGCGAAACTTGAACAGGTCGCGGCGCTGCTTCTTGCTCGGCTTGCCATCGGTGGTCATGCCGGTAGCACCCGCCTTGCGCATGGCCGCAGCGTTTTCGCGCTTGGCGATGCTCGCTTCAGTCTCTGTGTACAGCGTCTGCGCCTCAGGTGCACCACGACGCACAACGGAAAGCGCCTGGACCACCACGGTCTTTTCATCAAAACCGATGCGAATCTGCAACTCATCACCGACGCGTGGCTCTTTGCCCGGCTTGCAGCGCTCGCCGCGATGATGCACTTTGCCACTCTCAATCGCGGCTTTGGCCAAGGCACGGGTTTTAAAGAAACGCGCCGCCCACAGCCACTTGTCCAGACGGACCTTTTCTTCCTCTTCCTGCTTCTGAGCCACTTGAATTCCTCGCTCTGAAAAATGTCGCAACTTTACCGTTGAAACCCTTCGACGCATAAACCCCAAGGCTCACCTAAGATACGCCAGGTAGCACCCTGTTTTCGCGAGGACATACTGTGACCGATTTTCCCACTTCACTCACCTCGCCTAACCAGCGGTGCGTGGGCTGCCAGCAGAGCGAGCCCCTGGGTTTCGAGTTTGCTTTCGCTTATCAGCCCATCGTAGACCTTAGAGACCATTCGATTTTTGCCAACGAAGCCCTGGTACGCGGCGTCAATGGCGAAGGGGCGATGTCAGTGCTGCAGCAGGTCAACGACACCAATCGATACCGTTTCGACCAGCGTTGCCGCACCCAGGCGATCGCGGGCGCTTCGGCCCTGGGGATGCAAACCCACCTTTCAATCAATTTCATGCCCAACGCCGTGTACCGTCCGGAGTTGTGCATTCGCAGCACCCTGGAGGCGGCTCGCGCGCACAATTTTCCGCTGGACCAACTGATTTTCGAGACACTGGAAAGCGAGCATGTAGATAACTATCGCCATTTGACGAATATTCTGCGTGAATACCGCGAATTCGGCTTCAAGACCGCCATCGATGATTTCGGCGCGGGCTATTCGGGGCTGAATCTGCTGGCCGATTTCCAACCTGACTTGATCAAACTCGATATGGCGCTGATCCGCGATGTCGATCAGGATCGTGTCCGTCAGGTGATCGTCCAGGGGATTGTCACAATCTGTGAGCAGTTGGGCGTTACTGTCATCGCCGAAGGCATCGAAAGTGCCGGCGAACGCGACTTCCTGTCCGACTGTGGAATATTTCTGATGCAGGGCTACTGGTTCGCCAAGCCCGCATTCAAAGCCTTGGCCGAGGTTTCACCGAAAGCCTGGGCGAATTGACCGGTTACCCATATTGAAGACATTTGACCATTTGACCGTTGTGGGTCTGCGTGAGTGGGTGGCACTTCCCGACCTGGGAGTGGCAGGCCTGCGCGCAAAGATCGACACCGGTGCCAGCACCTCCAGCCTGCACGCCACCGACATCGAGCCGTTTGAGCGCGACGGTGAGAAGTGGGTGCGCTTTACCGCACACCTGGGCAGCGTTGTGCAGTTGCGCCACCGCCGCTGCGAAGCGCCCCTGGTGACGATGAAAACCATCAAGAGCTCCAATGGCCACGCGCAGGTGCGCTATGTGATCAGTACCACCCTGGCGTTGGGTGATCGGGTATGGCGGGTGGAGTTCACCCTGGCCTGCCGCAAAGCCATGCGTTACCGCCTGTTGCTGGGTTCCAAGGCGCTGATTGACGGCCATCTGGTGGTCAATCCCGGCGTCAAGTACGTTCAAGACAAGCCGGTGTTCCCGGTCTCTACTATTTCTGCCCCAGGTGCTGCATGAAGATTGCTGTGCTGTCGCGAAACCCGCGTCTGTATTCCACCCGTCGCCTGGTCGAGGCCGGCACCGAACGTGGCCATGAAATGGTGGTGATCGACACGCTGCGTGCCTATATGAACATTGCCAGCCACAAGCCGCAGATCCATTACCGCGGCAAACCGCTGGAGGGGTTTGATGCGGTAATCCCGCGTATCGGCGCCTCGGTGACGTTCTATGGCTGCGCGGTGCTGCGCCAGTTCGAAATGATGGGGGTTTTTCCCCTCAATGAATCGGTGGCCATTGCGCGATCGAGGGACAAATTACGCTCATTGCAACTGCTGTCGCGCAGGGGTATCGGCCTGCCGGTCACCGGTTTTGCCCACTCCCCCGACGACATCCCAGACCTGATTGAAATGGTCAATGGCGCGCCGCTGGTGATCAAGGTGCTCGAAGGCACCCAGGGCATCGGTGTGGTGCTGTGTGAAACCGCGACAGCCGCGGAATCCGTGATCGAGGCGTTCATGGGCCTCAAGCAGAACATCATGGTCCAGGAGTACATCAAGGAAGCCGGCGGTGCGGATATCCGCTGCTTCGTGGTGGGCGACAAGGTGATAGCAGCGATGAAGCGCCAGGCCAAGCCCGGAGAGTTTCGCTCCAACCTGCACCGTGGCGGCAGCGCCAGCCTGATCAAGATCACCCCGGAAGAACGCATGACCGCGCTGCGGGCGGCAAAGGTGATGGGGCTGGCGGTAGCGGGCGTGGACATCCTGCGCTCCAACCACGGCCCGCTGGTGATGGAGGTGAACTCGTCGCCGGGCCTGGAAGGAATCGAGACCACCACCGGCAAGGATGTGGCGGGGATCATCATTCAGCATCTGGAGAAGAATGGTGGACCGAATATGACCAGGACCAAGGGCAAGGGTTAGAGACGCGGCTGTTAGCTTCAAGCTATAAGCTGCAAGAAAGGGCAAAAGCTGCCTGCCTTTCTCTTGCGGCTTTAAGCTTGAAACTTGCAGCGTTTCTATACCGCATCTCTTGGCAGCATCAGTCCAAGCGGCAAGCGCACCCGCGCCTCAAGACCACCACCCTCGCGGTTGCGCAGTTCAACATTGCCGCCATGCATCGAAGCAATCCGCCGCACAATCGCCAGCCCCAGCCCAGTCCCTTTGCCGCCCCTGGCACGGTCGCCACGGGTAAACGGGTTGAAGATACCTTCCAGTTCCGCCGGATCAATCCCCGTGCCACGGTCCATCACACTCAGCACCACATAAGGCGCGGCACTGTCGCCAGAGACGTAGGCGGCCACCTCCACATCGGAGCCGGCATGGTGCAACGCATTACCAATCAAGTTATTCAGCAGACGCTTCATGGATACACGACGCAGCGCAAACGGCTGGATAGGTTCCAGGCGCATGCGCACCTGCTCGCCATTCTGGTTGTAGGGCGCGACAACCTCACGCACCAGATCCGTGAGATCGACTTCCTCCACCACCTCGTCACGCCCATCGCGGATAAACGCCAGGAACTGGTCGAGAATCGCGTCCATGTCTTCGATATCACGAACCATGTCGTCAGTGAGGTCGCTATGGTTGCCCATCAGCTCCAGGGACAAGCGCAATCGCGTCAATGGCGTGCGCAAGTCATGGGACACCCCCGCCAGCATCAGCTCGCGTTCGCGCCCAGCCTGTTCGACGTCCTCCGCCATCTGATTGAAGGCGCCATACACTTCGGTCATTTCACTGGGCGTATCGCTGACCGGCAGGCGCACGCTGCGCCCCTGGCCCAACTGGCGGGCGGCAAACACCAGGCGTTTAAGCGGTTGGTTAAGCTGACGGACAAAAATCCACGCGGACGCAGTGGAAAGCAAGCCGATGGCCAGGAACCAGCCCAACACGTTCCAGATCTTCTGCCCCCGCAAAGGATGCGGATACAGCGGAACCTTGATCCAGGCATCGCCCAGGCTCGGGGCCCTCACCCACAGCGCAGGTGAAACATGCATGCGCAAGCGCACCTCGGTGTCCTCGCCGAGTTCGGCCTGCATCTGGCGCTGGTAGATCTCGCTGTAAGGCCAATGCTGTTCACCCTCAGGTACGCCGGCCCCGTCAACACGGGTCAACGTCGACGCCTTGGCTACTTTTTCCCGGTTCTCAGGGTCTACAGCCCAATAACCCCGCAGCGTCAGGGCGACACCGTGGCTGTACTGCCGATCCACCAGCACGTCTTCGTTCATCAACAGATAAACCAGTGTCAGCGCCTTGGAAAACAGCACGACGATCAGCACCAGCCAAAGGGTGCGGGAGAAGAAACTTTGCGGGAACCACAGAGGGGTTTTCATAGAAGACAGCTGGACACCTTGCAGGAACGAGCGGCGCTCGCAGAATTGCAGACGCCGGACATCCCGTCGACCCTCATGGAGTCAAACGCCAGGATGCCCGCCCTGCAAATCATCGGTCACTTGGTTGCGGTGCCATCCGGCACAAACACATAACCCACGCCCCATACCGTCTGGATATACCGAGGCTTGGACGGGTCCGGCTCGATCATCCGGCGCAGACGGGAAATCTGCACGTCGATGGAGCGCTCCAGGGCGTCCCATTCCCGACCACGGGCCAGGTTCATCAGCTTGTCGCGGGTCAGCGGCTGACGCGCGTTCATCACCAGAGCCTTGAGCACTGCGAATTCGCCAGTGGTGAGCATATGCACTTCGTCGCCGCGCTTGAGTTCGCGGGTCGCCAGCGACAGTTCGTAATCGCCAAACGTAACGCTTTCGTCTTCGCTGCCCGGCGCGCCCGGTACCGGCGGTGCCTGACGACGCAATACGGCTTTGACCCGCGCCATCAACTCATCCGGGTTGAAGGGCTTGGCCAGGTAGTCATCAGCGCCCAGTTCAAGGCCCTTGATGCGGCTCAGCTCATCGCCCTTGGCGGTGAGCATGATGATTGGAATCTGGTTGTTCGCGCCGCGCAGGCGCTTGCAGGCGGTCAGGCCGTCTTCGCCGGGCAGCATCAGGTCGAGTACGACCAGGTTGAATACTTCGCGCCCCAGGAGGCGGTCCATCTGCTCGGTGTTCGGCACCGCGCGGGCACGGTAGCCCTTGGAATTGAAGAAACGCTCCAGCAGGCTGCTCAGCCCCGGATCGTCATCAACGATGAGAATTTTTTCGCCTTCAGCAGTTTGTGCAGTGCTGCTCATTGGATGCTCCTCTTATCTCGGCGCGCATTATGGCGTAGCTGTCGTTATACGCACCGTGTGCATTGTTAGCAGATTTTTCCTCGACTGCCAGCAAACCCGCGCCCTACAACCACCTGCGCAGTAGCCCTCAACAACAGAACGCTGGTTATAATGCGGCGCCTTCCTGCAGGGCAACGTCAGATCATGACCGTTTACTGCCGGGCTTTTTTTACCCGCTTGTCGCGATTTTTCCGATTTCGAGGGTCAATAGGCTGCCTCTTGACCCAGGTAGCGGCGCCAGTCGGGCCGCTCAACCAGCTGCGCAAGGCCTTGTGTTCCGGGCCTGCGAGCTGCTTCTAAGAATTTCAGGTGGTTTTATGGACAGCATCAACAGCCGCATCGCCGAGGAACTCGGTGTACGCCCACAACAGGTCGAAGCGGCCGTCGCTCTACTGGATGAAGGCTCCACGGTGCCCTTCATCGCCCGTTACCGAAAAGAAGTCACCGGCAGCCTCGACGACATCCAGCTGCGGCACCTGGAAGAGCGCCTGCGCTACCTGCGAGAACTCGACGAACGGCGCATCAGCATCCTCGCCAGCATCGAGGAACAGGGCAAGCTGACCCCCCAACTTGAGCGCGACATCAAGCTCGCCGACACCAAGACCCGCCTCGAAGACCTCTACCTGCCGTACAAACAGAAGCGCCGCACCAAGGGCCAGATTGCCCTGGAAGCCGGCCTGGGCGAACTGGCCGACGGCCTGTTCAACGACCCGTCGCTGACCCCGGACACCGAAGCAGCGCGCTTCGTCAACGCTGAAAAAGGGGTTGCCGACGTCAAGGCCGCCCTCGAAGGCGCCAAGTACATCCTGATGGAGCGCTTCGCCGAAGACGCCAACCTGCTGGAAAAACTGCGCAGCTATCTGAAACAGGAAGCCACCCTCAGCGCCCGCGTCATCGCCGGCAAAGAGGAAGAAGGCGCCAAGTTCCGCGACTACTTCGAACACGACGAACCGCTGAAAAGCATGCCTTCCCACCGTGCGCTGGCGATTTTCCGTGGCCGCAACGAAGGTATTCTCAGCTCCGCACTCAAAGTCGGCGACGAGTTGCCGGGCACCATGCACCCGTGCGAAGGCATGATCGGCCAACAATTCGGCATCCAGAATCAGAATCGTCCTGCGGACAAGTGGCTCGGTGAAGTCGTGCGCTGGACCTGGAAGGTCAAGCTCTACACCCACCTGGAAACCGACCTGCTCGGCGAGTTGCGCGACGGCGCCGAAACCGAGGCGATCAACGTATTCGCCCACAACCTGCACGACCTGCTGCTGGCCGCCCCGGCCGGCCCGCGCGCCACCCTGGGCCTCGACCCGGGCCTGCGCACCGGCTGCAAGGTCGCCGTGGTCGATGCCACCGGCAAGCTGCTGGACCACGCCACCGTGTACCCACACGTACCGCACAACAAGTGGGACCAGACCCTCGCCATCCTGGCCGCCCTGTGCGCTAAGCATTCGGTGGACCTGATCGCCATCGGCAACGGCACTGCCAGCCGTGAAACCGACAAGCTGGCCGCCGAGCTGATCAAAAAATACCCAGCCATGAAGATGACCAAGGTGATGGTCTCCGAAGCCGGTGCTTCGGTGTACTCGGCATCGGAACTGGCCTCCAAGGAATTCCCGGACCTCGACGTGTCGATCCGTGGCGCGGTGTCCATCGCCCGCCGCCTGCAGGATCCGCTGGCAGAGCTGGTTAAAATCGATCCTAAATCCATTGGCGTCGGCCAGTACCAGCACGACGTGTCGCAGCTGAAACTGGCGCGCGGCCTGGATGCGGTGGTGGAAGACTGCGTAAACGCCGTGGGCGTGGACGTGAACACCGCCTCCGTGGCGTTGCTGGCGCGTATTTCCGGCCTCAATGCCACCCTGGCGCAGAACATCGTCACGCACCGCGACGAAAACGGTGCCTTCAAAACCCGCGCCGCGCTGAAAAAAGTCGCACGCCTGGGTGAAAAAACCTTCGAGCAAGCCGCCGGCTTCCTACGCGTGATGAACGGCGACAACCCGCTGGACTCGTCCGCCGTTCACCCGGAAGCCTATCCGCTGGTGCAACGCATCGCCGCCGAGACCGACCGCGACATCCGCTCGCTGATCGGCGACGCCGCGTTCCTCAAGCGCCTGGATCCCAAGAAGTACACCGACGAAACCTTCGGCGTGCCCACCATCACCGACATCCTGCAAGAGCTGGAAAAACCTGGCCGCGACCCACGTCCCGAGTTCAAGACCGCCGAGTTCCAGGACGGCGTCGAAGACCTCAAGGACCTGCAACTGGGCATGATTCTCGAAGGCGTGGTCACCAACGTGACCAACTTCGGCGCCTTTGTGGACATCGGCGTGCATCAGGACGGTTTGGTGCACATCTCTGCGCTTTCGGAGAAGTTCATCAAGGATCCGCGCGAAGCAGTGAAGGCCGGAGATGTGGTCAAGGTCAAGGTCATGGAAGTCGACATCCCGCGCAAACGCGTTGGCCTGTCGATGCGCATGAGCGACACCCCAGGCGAGAAAATCGACGGCGCCCGTGGTGCACGCCCTGGCTCGTCGCCGCGCCAATCGCAGAACCGCTCTGAAAACAGCCAACCGCGCAAGGAAACCGCCACCGCAGCGCCAAGCAACAACGCCATGGCCTCGCTGTTCGCCAACGCCAAGCAGTTGAAGAAACGCTGATGGAAATCCCCGCCGGTTTGACCCAGAGCGCGTTCAGCGAGCTGATCGGCTGCCGCCTGCAACGCCTTGAAGAAGGCGTTGCCGAAGTGGCCCTGACCCTGGAGCCGCACCTGCGCAACCGCGCGGGCAAGCTCCACGGCGGGGCGATTTTCAGTCTGGTGGACATCACCATGGGGCTGGCCTGTTCCAGCGCCCATGGTTTTGATCAGCAGAGCGCGACCATCGAATGCAAGATCAACTACATCCGCGCCGTGGAAGACGGTGATGTGCTGTGCACCAGCCGCGTGATTCACGCCGGCCGGCGCACGCTGGTGGTCGAAGCCGAGGTGTACCAGGACGAAAGGCTTGTCGCAAAAGCACAGGGCACCTTCGCTGTCCTATAGCTCCCCGCCCCCGATTTGAGTTAATTTCGGCGCTGCGACAACAGCGTCGGAATTTTCTTGCTGCGCCATAGCCCAATTCATGGAGTGAAGGAGGCTTTTTCAAAGCGAGTCAAATCGACTCAAAACCAGGCGATAACGCCAGTTTTAACTTCACCCTTGTAGACCGTCCTGCCCACCCCCATATTGGGGCGACTGACGCGTGAAGGAATCCAACTTGAGCGAACTTCTCAACCGCCGCCTGGCTCTGCTCGGCAAGCGCGAACACCTCTCCCTGCTAGAGCAGTGCTTGCACGGCATCGAGCGTGAATGCCTACGTGTCACCGGTGACGGTCGCCTGGCGCAAACGCCGCACCCCGAAGCCCTGGGCGCCGCGTTGACCCATGAACAGATCACCACCGACTACTCGGAATCGCTGCTGGAGTTCATTACCCCGGCCCTGCCCAACCCGGCCGATACCCTGAGCAGCCTGGAAAAGATCCATCGCTTTGCCTACACCAAGCTCGGCAGCGAATACCTGTGGAGCCCCTCGATGCCGTGCCCATTGCCGGCCGAGGAAGACATTCCGATTGCCTACTACGGCACCTCCAATATCGGACAGCTCAAGTACGTGTACCGCAAGGGCCTGGCCCTGCGCTACGGCAAGACCATGCAGTGCATTGCCGGCATCCACTACAACTTTTCCCTGCCGGAACAGTTGTGGCCGCTGCTCAAGGAGACTGAAGGCTTCGTCGGTACCGACCGCGACTATCAGTCCACCGCCTACATCGCGCTGATCCGCAACTTTCGCCGCTACAGCTGGCTGCTGATGTACCTGTTCGGGGCCTCGCCGGCCCTGGACGCGGGTTTCCTGCGCGGTCGCTCGCATCAATTGGAAGTGCTCGACGCCGACACCCTGTACCTGCCCTACGCCACCAGCCTGCGCATGAGCGACCTGGGTTACCAGAGCAACGCCCAGGCCGGCCTGACGCCGTGCTACAACGACCTGAGCAGCTACACCGACAGCCTGCGCGAAGCGGTGGCAACGCCTTACGCGCCCTATGTCGAAGTCGGCACCCATAAGGACGGTGAGTGGGTACAACTCAACACCAACATCCTGCAGATCGAAAACGAGTACTACTCCAACATCCGGCCCAAGCGCGTGACCTACACCGGCGAGCGGCCGATCCAGGCGCTGATGGCCCGTGGCATCCAGTACATCGAAGTGCGCTGCCTGGACATCAACCCGTTCCTGCCGATGGGCATCGACCTGCCGGAGTCGCGTTTCCTCGACGCATTCCTGTTGTACTGCGCGCTGAACGACAGCCCACTGTTCGCCGATAACGAGTGCGGCAACGCCACGTCCAACTTCCTCAGCGTGGTCAAGGAAGGTCGGCGCCCAGGCCTGCAATTGCAGCGCAAGGGCCAGGCCGTGGACATGAAGGAATGGGCTACCGAGCTGCTGGAGAAGATTGCCCCGTTGGCTGCGCTGCTTGATGAAAGCCACGGCATCACCGAACACAGCCAGGCGCTGGACGCCCAGTTGGCCAAGGTCAAGGACCCTTCCCTGACCCCTTCGGCCCAGGTATTGGCGGCGATGGCCGAGCGCAAAGAGAGCTTTGCACAGTTCTCCCTGCATCAGAGCGAGGTGCATGCCGAGTACTTCCGCCGCGAGCCGTTGCCGGCTGAAGAACAGGCCCGCTTTGAGGAACTGGCGCGCACCTCGCTGGCGCAACAGGCGGAGCTGGAGCAGAACGAAGTGGGCGATTTTGACGTGTTTGTCGGGTCGTACCAGGCGAGCATTCTGGCGATCAGCAACTAACCGAAGCCGAACCCGGCTCAAAATGTGGGAGGGGGCAAGCCCCTCCCACATTTGCCCTCATCAAGCTCAAGATTCGCTTCAACCTTTCGCCCATAAGCTAATTCGAAAATGTTATTTATTTTCGAATTCTTAGATCATTTAGTCTCCTCACACGCCGACCCTCGGCCGCCTGATTGAGGAGCTTCCCCGTGAAACTTTTAACCCCACTGCGCCTCTTGGCGGCGTTGTCCCTGGCCGGTGCCAGCCTGTTTGCCCAGGCGGCGGATGTGACCATCGCCTACCAGACCACCGTAGACCCGGCCAAAGTCGCCCAGGCCGACGGCGCGTATGAAAAAGCCACCAACGCCAAGATCGACTGGCGCAAATTCGATAATGGCGCCGACATCATCGCCGCCATCGCCTCCGGCGACGTGCAGATCGGCTACCTCGGCTCCAGCCCTCTGACCGCCGCGATCACCCGCAAAGTGCCGGTGGAAACTTTCCTGGTTGCCACCCAGATTGGCGGTGCCGAAGCCCTGGTGGCGCGCAATGGTTCCGGGATCAACAGCCCCCAGGACCTGATCGGCAAGAAAGTCGCCGTACCCTTCGTTTCCACCGGCCACTACAGCCTGTTGGCCGCGCTGAAGCACTGGAACATCGACCCATCGAAAGTGACCATCCTCAACCTCGCACCGCCGGCGATCATCGCGGCCTGGAAGCGCGGTGACGTCGACGCCACTTACGTATGGGACCCAGCCCTGGGCGTGGCCAAGGAAAACGGCAAGGTGCTGATCACCTCCGGCGAGCTGGCCAAGTTCGGCGCGCCGACCTTCGATGCGTGGATCGTGCGTAAGGATTTCGCCGAGAAGCACCCGGAAATCGTCACAGCCTTTGCCAAAGTCACCCTGGATGCCTACGCCGCCTACCGCAAAGACCCACAAGCCTGGCTCGCGGACAAAGGTAACGTCGACAAACTGGTGAAGCTCTCCGGTGCCAAGGCCAGTGACATCCCGCTGCTGCTGCAAGGCAACGTCTACCCACTGGCCGCTGACCAAGTCACTCTGCTGGGCGCACCGACCACCAAGGCCGTGACCGATACCGCCGCGTTCCTCAAGGAACAAGGCAAGGTCGACGCCGTGCTGCCGGACTACGCCCCTTACGTCAGCGCCAAGTTCATCACCAACTGATCCAGGAGTTCATCGCGATGGCCTTGCTACAACTGGAGCGCATCAGCGCACAGTACCCAGGCGCCACAGAACCGGTACTGTCCGACATTTCACTCGACCTGGGGCCCCAGCAGCTGCTGGTGGCCCTCGGCCCGTCCGGCAGTGGCAAGACTTCGCTGTTGAACCTGATTGCCGGCTTTGTCGAGCCTTCTGCCGGGCGCATCACCCTCGATGGCGTACCGGTCAAAGGCCCCAGCGCCGAACGCGGCGTGGTGTTCCAGGACGACGCCCTGCTGCCCTGGCAGGACGTGTTGGCCAATGTCGGTTTCGGCCTGGAACTGGCCGGTGTGCCCAAGGCGCAGCGTGAAGTGCGGGCCCGGGAAATGCTCGCGCTGGTGGACCTCGCCGGCTTCGACAATCGCCGCATCTGGCAACTCTCCGGCGGCCAGAAGCAACGCGTCGGCCTGGCTCGCGCCTTGGCCGCTGACCCGCGCGTGCTGCTGATGGACGAACCCTTCGGCGCCCTCGATGCCTTCACCCGCGAACAGATGCAGGAACTGTTGCTGCAAGTCTGGCGACGCACGGCCAAGCCGGTGTTCCTGATCACCCATGACATCGAAGAAGCGGTGTTCCTCGCCACCGACCTGATCCTGCTGGCGCCCAACCCGGGGCAGATCGTCGAACGCCTGCACCTGGACTTCGGCCAGCGCTACGCCGCCGGTGAGGCGGCGCGGGCGATCAAGTCCGACCCGCGCTTTATCGAAACCCGTGAGCACGTGCTGGGCAAAGTGTTCTCGCAACGGCAGGTGTCCGCATGAGCAGCTACGAACTCCCCGCCACCGCCGCCAAGCCGGTGGCCCACACAGTTATCCCGGTGCGGCGCAGCCTGAGCACACGCTGGATCAGCCTGTTGACCCTGATCGCTCTGCTGGCCCTTTGGTGGGCCGTGACTGCCACCGGCCTGATCGAACCGTTGTTCCTGCCACCGCCCTCGGCCGTGCTGCAAAAAGGCTGGCTGCTGGCGACCACGGGCTATATGGATTCCACCTTGTGGCAGCACCTGGGCGCGAGCCTCAGCCGGATCGGCCTGGGCCTGGGCTTCGCGGTGCTGACCGCCGTACCGGTGGGGATTGCCATCGGTTCCAACCGCATCGCCCGCGGCATTCTCGACCCGCTGATCGAGTTTTACCGGCCGATTCCGCCCCTGGCTTACCTGCCGTTGATCGTGATCTGGTGCGGTATCGGCGAGCTGTCCAAGGTGCTGCTGATTTACCTGGCGATCTTTGCGCCCATCGCCATCGCCACCGCGACCGGCGTGCGCACCGTCGACCCGGCCAAGCTACGCGCGGCGCAGTCGCTGGGCGCCACCCGTGCCCAGCTGATTCGCCATGTGATCCTGCCGAGCGCCCTGCCCGACATCCTCACCGGTGTGCGCATCGGCCTGGGTGTGGGCTGGTCGACCCTGGTCGCCGCCGAGCTGATCGCGGCCACCAGTGGCCTGGGTTTCATGGTGCAGTCGGCGGCGCAGTTCCTGGTCACCGATGTGGTGGTGCTGGGGATCCTGGTGATCGCCCTGATCGCCTTCGCCATGGAAATGGGCCTGCGCGCCCTGCAGCGTAAGTTAGTGCCTTGGCATGGCCAGGCACATTGAGTGAGAACCGCATGAGCAGCCTGACCGTTACCCCCTTGAGCATCGCCTTGGGCGCCCAGATCAGTGGCGTCGATATTACCCAGCCGCTGAGCGCCGAACACCGCGATGCCATCGAGCAGGCGTTACTCAGCCACTCGGTGCTGTTCTTCCGTGGCCAACCGATCACCCCGCAGCAACAGGCGCGATTCGCGGCGAACTTCGGCGACCTGCACATCCACCCGATCTACCCCAACGTGCCGGAACAGCCCGACGTGCTGATCCTCGACACCGCCGTCACCGACGTGCGCGACAACGCCGTATGGCACACCGACGTGACCTTCCTGCCCACCCCGGCCCTCGGCGCGGTACTCAGCGCCAAGCTGTTGCCAGCGTTTGGTGGCGATACGCTGTGGGCCAGTGGCATCGCGGCGTATGAGGCATTGTCCGAGCCATTGAAGCGGTTGCTCGATGGGCTGACGGCTACCCACGACTTCACCAAATCCTTTCCGCTGGAACGCTTTGGCAACACCGCCGAAGACCTGGCGCGCTGGGAAGAAACCCGCAAGAAAAACCCACCGCTGTCGCACCCGGTAGTGCGCACGCATCCGGTGAGCGGGCGTAAGTCGCTGTTTGTCAGTGATGGGTTTACCACCAGGATCAATGAGCTGGAGCCGGCGGAAAGCGAAGCGATTTTGAAGCTACTGTTCGCCCACGCCACTCGCCCGGAATTCACCCTCCGCTGGCGCTGGCAGGAGAACGACGTGGCCTTCTGGGATAACCGCGTGACCCAGCATTACGCGGTGGATGACTACCGGCCGCAACGGCGGGTAATGCATCGGGCGACGATTCTTGGGGATGTGCCGTTCTAATACCCAACTTCTAGAAAACGATCAACGGCTGGATAAAAAACCAGTGCCTCACTTCCATAACGAATAAATATAGAGTAAAAATCCGCTTACCGAATAGTAAGTGGTGATCACGTGGTCACAAAACAAGAAATCCAAGGGTTCATTCGTGCACAGGTAAATAAAGAATTTTTCGAGGAGCTTGGAGTTTTACTTCCTCAAACCTTCCAAAAAGCCTTGAAAGAAACTCAGGAGCTGCTGATTCATACCCCCCATGAAGATTTGCGGGGGCACTTGCGGCATTCGCTAGTCCAGGAATCCCTGGCCGGAATGAGGCGATGGAATCCGATAATCAAGTCAACAGACCCGAAGGGGCACAATTATGTGCTGCTTGAGCTCGGCTCTCTGAGAATCACGGCGGTGGTGCTTCCTTGGCAGAAAGAAATCCGCGATGCAAAACACCGAAGCGAACTCAAAACGTTAAATGAATCCCTTGCAGACACCCAAATGGACTGGATCGATGGGCTCAAACATACCGTAGCCGAACAATTGATTCATGCGCTTGTCGTAGTCCATGCACCTCCAACTCGCTCAGAGGATCAGTCAGAGCCACGCGCAATCATGATGGCCGTACCGTACTTCAACGGTAAGGGCTTCCACATGAATTGCACATTTGAGGATTTGCTTCAAAGCTACTCTGATAATGAGGCGGTTCAGCAGAAACCAGTTGAGTTGGTGAAATTGCGAGATAAGATGCGCCGCGCCGAAGAAACCGAAGACCAAGCTGATGATGGGCAAAACGCCAAGAGGTAGACCATGAGAACGGGAGTCGCGGGCTTTCAGTCAGAGCGCCTCAAGCAGTTGCGCCTTGCGTTTGGGATGACGCAAACCACTCTCGCCGAGATGGTGGGGCGCGCCTCTGGCAACGTTTCAAAATGGGAGAATGGGCTTCAGGTCCCAGAGGCCGATGCCTTCCAGCGCTTATGCGAAGTTTTCGGGGTCAGCGAAAACTGGTTACTTGAGGAACAGTTCACAACTGGCGAGAACACTCCATTTTTCTTTCGATCGCAGGTCAGCACTACGACCAGCGCACGGGAAATAGCGGAAGTACGCTTGGAGTGGCTTCAAGAAATCTCTTACAAACTGCAAGAAAGCCTTGAATTTATTGAAGTCAATGTGCCGCATTTAGAAGAGCGTAATTGCGAGCTGATTTCTGACGAAGAAATCGAACAGATGGCCAGTAAATGCCGTCAAACCTGGGGACTAGGGATAGCTCCTATCTCCAATGTCGTTCACGTATTGGAGAGTGCAGGTATTGTCTGTGCTCGGACCACACTCGGGCACCTGAAAATGGATGGCGTTTCGAATTGGTACGAGTTGGACCAACGGCCATATGTTTTACTTGTCGCCGATAAGGCAAACGGGATCAGAAATCGCTTTGATGCGGCCCATGAACTCGGACATATCGTTCTGCATAGGTACATATCCAAAGAGCAGTACGACGCGAATTACGCACTTCTTGAAACTCAAGCTCATCGATTTGCAAGCGCCTTTTTAATGCCCCCAGAAAGCTTTCTGCGAGAAGTTCGTTGGCCGACACTGGATACGTTGCTAGCTCTGAAACCACGCTGGAAAGTCTCAGTAGCCGCAATGGTGAGGCGTTGTTTAGATCTAGAAATAATCAACGACACCACAACCACCAGACTATGGAAGGCCAGATCTGCCAGAGGATGGGTAAAGGGAGAGCCTATGGACAGCGATTTTGACTTCGAAAAGCCCCAGCTGATCACGCGAGGAGTGAAAATGCTTGTTGAAAACAACGTGCTTTCGCGATCTCAGCTAAGGCAGGTGCTCGGGTTGCCGCTACACATTCTAGAAAACCTTTGTAGCTTGGACGAAGGTTATTTCAACCGCCCGGACAAGTCACAGGTAGTAGATATACAGTTGAGGAAGCGATCTGCACGCGAAACTTTTTTCAACGAAACGGCAGAAATACTCGGTTTCCCGATCAAAAAGTAACAAAATCAGCAGCCCGTCCTACTTGCAAGCCCCTCTCTACAGGAAGGGCTTGCTTTCAATGCTATTCAGCGCTGGATGGCTTTTCCCACAAGTTAATCCCGCCTTCCTGCGCAAACCGATCGATCTCCGCCAGTTCTTCCGCACTGAAGCTCAGGTTTTTCAACGCCCCGACGTTCTCGATGATCTGCTCCGGCCGGCTGGCACCGATCAGTGCGCTGGTCACACGTGGGTCGCGCAGGGTCCAGGCGAGTGCCAATTGCGCCAGGCTCTGACCGCGGCGCTGGGCGATTTCGTTCAGCGCACGTACGTGGGCGATGTTGGCTTCCGACAGGTGCTTGGCCTGCAACGAACCACCCCCCGGACGGTTGACCCGTGCGTCGGCCGGCACGCCGTTGAGGTACTTGTCGGTGAGCAAGCCCTGGGCCAGCGGCGTGAAGGCAATCACTCCGGCGCCGAGCTCTTCGGTGGTGTCCAGCAGGTCTTTTTCCACCCAGCGATTAAGCAGGTTGTAGGCCGGTTGGTGGATCAGCAGCGGCACTTTCCACTCTTTGAGCAGGGCGGCGATTTCGCGGGTTTTCACCCCGGAGTAAGACGAGATACCGATGTACAACGCCTTGCCCTGTTGCACGGCGGTGGCGAGGGCGCTGGCGGTTTCTTCCAGGGGCGTGTCGGCATCAAAACGGTGGGAGTAGAAAATGTCCACGTAGTCGACGCCCAGGCGTTGCAGGCTCTGGTCGAGGCTTGCCAGCACGTATTTGCGCGAGCCGCCGCCCTGGCCGTAAGGGCCCGGCCACATGTCCCAGCCAGCCTTGCTGGAGATGATCAATTCGTCGCGGTAGTGCTTGAAGTCTTCGCGCAGCAAACGACCGAAGTTGATCTCGGCGCTGCCGTAGGGTGGACCGTAGTTGTTGGCCAGGTCGAAGTGGTTGATGCCCAGGTCGAACGCGGTGCGCAGCAGGGCGCGCTGGGTGTCGATCGGGGTGCTGTCGCCAAAGTTGTGCCACAGCCCCAGGGACAGTGCCGGCAGCACCAATCCACTGCGGCCTACGCGGCGATACGGGATAGATTCATAGCGGTTTTCGGCAGCAATGTAAGTCATCGAATCCTCTCTTGGACGTAGGCAAATAAGGCCTGGGAATAACCATATTCCCAGGCCTTTTAACCAGCTGAATCGCTTAAGTCTGCCCTTCCGTTTTACAGCAATTTCCTACCCGAGTGGAACGACATAGCTGACATAGAAGCGGTTTTCATCCTGCCGTGGTACCACGGAACTTAACGCACCAAATGCAGGAACTGCAGGTGCCGTTCGTACTGATCGAGGATGTCGTTGATGATCTGCTCCTTGGTGTAGCCGACCAGGTCGTAGTCCTGGCTGCCCTCGCTCAAGTGCACTTCCGCCCGATAGTAGCGGCGATTGTTGAGCTGCTTGGAACCCATGCCGCCGCGTGCAAATGAGGGCGTGAAATAGCCGCGCATCTGCACCTGGTACACGAATGGATGCTCTTCGCCGTGACCGATTTCCAGGCTGACGCTGTCGTTGGACGGGTCCGGCTGGGTCACCACGTTGAGGCCTTTTTCGACAAACACCGCGGTCACTTCTTCAATCGCCGGACGCACCGTGGTCTCAAGGAAGCGGTACACCTCGTCCCGCGATGGGAAATGCACGGCCTGGCTCAAACGCTGGCGCCAACCGCCCGTGCCTTTGCGTGAGCCCGACACCGGCGCCAGCGAATGCAACTGCGCAATCTGCTTTTGCGATTCGAGGTAGAAGGCCTTGTGCAGCCCCCACATCATCAGCAACAGGATCAGCGAGAACGGCAACGAGGTCAGCACCACCGCCGATTTAAGCGAATCAATGCTGCCGGCAAACAGCAGCGCACTGGTGACCAGCGCCGTCATTGCACCCCAGAACACTCGCAACCATTTCGGCCCGTCTTCGTCGGCGTTGCCGCCCTTGGACGACAGGGTCGAGAGCACCACGGTGCCGGAGTCGGCCGACGTGACGAAGAACACGAAGCTGATAAACACCGTGACCGCGATGACCGTTTTGCTCCACGGGTAGGTTTCCAGCAGCAGGTAGAGGCTCATCGATGGATCATCGATGGCCGACTGACCGAGTGCGGTCATACCGTGGTTGAGCACCTGATCGATGGCGCTGTTGCCGAAGATAGACATCCACGCCAGGGTGAAGCCCAACGGGATCAGCAGCACGCCGAACACGAATTCGCGGATGGTCCGGCCACGGGAAATGCGTGCGATAAACAGGCCCACGAACGGCGACCACGCGATCCACCAGGCCCAGTAGAACACTGTCCAGCCGCCCAGCCAGTCGCTCGGTTTGTCGTAGGCGTACACATCGAAACTCTTGGTCGGCAACGCGCCCAGGTAGTCACCGATGTTCTGGATCAGGGTGTTGAGCAAGTGCTGGGTGGGCCCGGCGAACAACACGAACAGCAGCAACGCACAGGCCAGCAGCATGTTGATGTCGGACATTACCCGCACGCCCTTGTCGACGCCGGCGACGGCGACGAGGATCGCCGCGCCCATCATCAAGGTGATCAAGCCGACCTGGATCCACTGGGTGTGGGCAACGCCGAACAGGTAGTCGAGGCCGGAATTGAGGTGCAGCACGCCGAAGCCCATATCGGCACCGAGGCCGAACACCGTGGCAATGATGCCGAAGCCATCGACCGCATAGCCGATAGGGCCGTTGATGCGCTTGCCGATCAGCGGGTACAGCGCCGAGCGCAACGCCAGCGGCAGGTTATGCCGGTAGGCGAAATACGCCAGCGCCATGCCGACAAAGGCAAACACGCCCCAGCCGTGCAGGCCCCAGTGCAGGAACAGCACCTGCATGGCCTGGCGTGCAGCGTCGGCATTCATGGCCTCGCCCTGGGGCGGTTGCACCAGGTGCGTCAGCGGTTCGGACACGCAGAAGAAGAACAGCGTGATGCTGATCCCGGCGGCGAACAGCATGCCGGCCCAGGACAGGTAACTGAATTCGGGCTCGTCGTGGTCGGCACCGAGTTTTATCTTGCCGTAGCCCGATAGCGCGGTGACCACCACGAAGACCAGATACAGGGTCATCGCCAGCATGTAGTACCAGCCGACCGTGTTGGCCGCCCAGTTTTGCGCCGCCAGCAGCCAGGCACCGGCCTGTTGCGGGATAGCGATGACAGTGATGCCGAACAGCAAAATGAAGGTTGCGGCGAAGTAGAAAACCGGCGCATTCATGCGCACCAGGCCGCTGGATGGGGTAGACGATGCACTCATGAACGGTGCACCCCGAGGGTGAGGGATGTGGCTGTATAAAACGGACTCAGCAAAGGTAAGCCTCCTGTTGTGAGCGGGCAGCGAACCACCGGGTTTAACTTGAACGAACGTTCAAGTTAAACATAGGTAGGCGGTCTGGGACTAATCGCAGGGCTGAGTGGTAGATAATTCCTACACTAGCTCAAGGATTGGTATGACGGGTGGAAGAGGCAAATCGTTCAGCGGTTACTGACTGAAATACGGTTCAACGTTGGAATGCAATTCAATGTGGGAGGGGGCTTGCTCCCTCCCACAGGGTTTTGTGTGATTTTTAAGACCGGCGCTATTTTTGCGCCCCATCATCATGCTGCAAATTCGCCTGCGTAATGTTCGCCCCCACCGGCACACTGCGGGTCAGCCACACGTTACCGCCAATGGTCGAGCCCTTGCCGATGGTGATGCGCCCGAGGATCGTCGCCCCGGCATAGATCACCACATCATCCTCGACAATCGGATGGCGCGGATGGCCCTTCTGCAACTGTCCATCCTCATCCGCCGGGAAGCGCTTGGCCCCCAACGTGACCGCCTGATAGATACGCACGCGCTCGCCGATGATCGCGGTTTCGCCGATCACCACGCCGGTCCCGTGGTCGATAAAGAAACTCGGGCCGATCTGCGCACCAGGGTGGATATCGATCCCGGTGGCCGAGTGGGCGATTTCCGCACTGATCCGTGCCAGCAGCGGCAAGCCGGCGCGGTACAGGTGGTGGGCCAGGCGATGGTGAATCACCGCCAGGATCCCCGGATAGCACAGCAGCACTTCATCCACACTGCGTGCGGCCGGGTCGCCGTGGTAGGCGGCGAGTACGTCGGTATCCAGCAGGCTGCGCAATGACGGCAAGGCCAGGGCGAAATCCTGGATCAGGCGGATGGCATGGGCGTCGATCTGGCTGTCGTCCTGGCCGCCCTGGCGCGCGGCATAACGCAACTCCAGACGCGCCTGGGCGAGCAAGGCATTCAGCGCGACGTCGAGGGTATGGCCGACGTAGAAATCTTCACTTTCTTCACGCAAGTCCGCCGGCCCCAGGCGCATCGGAAACAGCGCACCGCAGAGGGACTCGAGAATCTGGGCAACGGCTTCACGGGACGGCAATTCGCGGCCGCCATGCTCGCCGCTCAAACGGCCATTGCGCGTTCGCCACTGGTCACGGGCGCCGCGCAGTTGGCTGACAATGGTCTGTAATTGCCAATGGCTGGAACGCTCACTCACGGTATTCACTCCTGATGTAATGGCCATCACTTTACGGTATGCGCCCTGACTGCCCTTAAGAACCAATGGTGCGATGCTAAGAACCATCCGACATAAGCGATTGGCGGTTGCCCGATGAAAAGTGCCTGCCTATAGTCGCCTCATCCCTTAGCCACCGTGCGTAGCCATGATCAAGCAACAGCTCGACCGTTTTAACCGCCTGGAACTGCTCGGCGGCGCCACCGCCCTGGAAAAACTCGAACGGCTGTCGACCTGGTTGGGACGCGACATCTACGTCAAGCGCGACGACACCACGCCGCTGGCCATGGGCGGCAACAAGCTGCGCAAACTCGAATACCTGGCAGCCGATGCCATCGCCCAGGGCGCCGATACCCTGGTGACCGCCGGTGCCATCCAGTCCAACCACGTACGCCAGACCGCCGCCCTCGCCGCCAAGCTCGGCCTGGGCTGCGTCGCCCTGCTGGAAAACCCCACCGGCACCGAAGACCCCAACTACCTGGGCAACGGCAACCGCCTGCTGCTGGAGTTGTTCGACGCCAAGGTTGAGTTGGTCGAAAACCTCGACAACGTCGACGACCAACTCAACGCCCTCGCCGATCGCCTGCGCAGCAACGGCAAGAAGCCGTACCTGGTGCCCATCGGTGGCTCCAATGCCCTCGGCGCCCTAGGTTATGTGCGCGCCGGTCTGGAGCTGGCCGGGCAGATCGAAGACAGCGGCATCGAATTCGCCGCCGTGGTGCTGGCCTCCGGCAGCGCCGGTACCCACAGCGGCCTGGCCTTGGCCTTGAGTGAAGTGCTGCCGCAACTGCCCGTGATCGGCATCACCGTATCGCGTACCGAAGAAGCGCAGTTGCCGAAAGTCCAGGGACTGGCCGAACGCACGGCCGAGTTGCTCGGCGTGGACATCCCCGATGCGTTCAAGGTGATCCTGTGGGACGAATATTTCGCCCCCCGTTACGGCGAACCGAACGCCGGCACCCTTTCGGCGGTCAAGCTATTGGCGAGCCAGGAAGGCCTGCTGCTGGACCCGGTCTACACTGGCAAGGCCATGGCAGGTTTGCTGGACGGCATCGGGCGCCAGCGCTTTGAAGATGGCCCGATTATTTTCCTGCATACCGGTGGAGCACCGGCGTTGTTTGCCTATGACTCGGTTTTCAACTGAATAAACGCGGGCTAAATGTGGGAGGGGGCTTGCCCTAATGCCAGGCAGTTAAGGCTTTTTGTAGGAGCGAGCTTGCTCGCGAAAAACTCACAGGCGCCGCGTTCATTCAGGAAGCACGCGTTATCGTTGACGTTTTTCGCGAGCAAGCTCGCTCCTACAGGGGGCGATGTACGCTTAACTGACTGGCATTAGGGCTTGCCCCCTCCCACATTAGACTCAACACATATTCAAAAATAGAATATCAATTGAGTTTAATATTATTTTCAAGTCTTAAAACCCGGCTTTATCATCGCGCCGCAGGCGAAGACGCGCTACGCGCTTTAAGGCAGGATACGACTACTGCGTCACCTGCTTCGCTCAACATAAAAAACACAGGGGCTCTTCATGACTATTTCTGTATTCCGTCGCACGTTGCTGGTTGGCACTTTGGGTCTGGCTCTCGGCGCCGGTTGGCTGGGCCAGGCGGTTGCCGGCGAGCAACTGGGCAATATCAAAAAGGCCGGCGAGATCAAAATCGGCCTGGAAGGCACCTACCCGCCGTTCAGCTTCGTCGATGAAAGCGGCAAGCTCAGCGGTTTCGAAGTCGAGCTGTCCGAAGCCCTGGCCAAGGAGCTGGGCGTGAAGGTCAAGCTCCAGGCCACACCCTGGGACGGCATCCTCGCGGCCCTGGAATCCAAGCGCCTGGACGCGGTGGTCAACCAAGTCACCATCTCTGAAGAGCGCAAGAAGAAGTACGACTTCTCCACGCCTTACACCGTTTCCGGTATCCAGGCACTGGTGCTGAAAAAGAACGTCGACACCATCAAGACCGCCAACGACCTGGCCGGCAAGAAAGTCGGGGTAGGCCTGGGCACCAACTACGAACAATGGCTCAAGGACAACCAACCAAAAGCCATTATCAAGACCTATAACGATGACCCGACCAAGTTCCAGGACCTGCGCATCGGCCGTATCGACGCCATCCTGATCGACCGCCTGGCCGCCCTGGAATACGCCAAGAAAGCCCCGGACACCGCCGCTGCCGGCGACGCGTTCTCCCGCCAGGAAGCCGGTATCGCCCTGCGCAAAGGCGAGCCCGAGCTGCTTGAAGCAGTGAACAAGGCCCTCGACAAGCTGCGCGCCGATGGCACCTTGAAAAAGCTGTCCGAGAAGTACTTCAACGCTGACGTCACTCAATAATGGAAGCAGGTTTCCAACTCGCGCTGGACTCCGCGCCCTTTCTGCTCAAGGGCGCGTACTACACGGTGATTCTCAGCCTTGGCGGGATGTTTTTCGGTTTGCTGCTGGGCTTCGGCCTGGCCTTGATGCGCCTGTCGCGCTTCAAGCTGCTGAGCTGGACAGCCCGCGTCTACGTGTCGTTCTTTCGCGGCACGCCCTTGCTGGTACAGCTGTTCCTGATCTACTACGGCTTGCCACAAGTGGGCATCGAGCTGGATCCGATTCCGGCCGCCATGATCGGCTTTTCGCTGAACATGGCCGCCTACGCCTGTGAAATCCTGCGGGCCGCCATCGCTTCCATCGAGCGTGGCCAGTGGGAGGCCGCCGCGAGTATCGGCATGACCCGTGCGCAGACCCTGCGCCGGGCCATCCTGCCGCAGGCGATGCGCACCGCCCTGCCGCCTTTGGGCAACAGCTTTATTTCGCTGGTCAAGGACACCGCGCTGGCCGCCACCATCCAGGTGCCAGAGCTATTCCGCCAGGCTCAACTGGTGTCTGCGCGCACCTTCGAAATTTTCACCATGTATCTGTCCGCCGCCCTGATCTACTGGGTGCTGGCAAGCATCCTGGCGCATTTCCAAAACCGCCTGGAAGACCGGGTCAACCGGCATGACCTGGAGTCTTGAAGCATGATCGTGGTTGAAAAACTGACCAAACAATTCAACGGTCAGGTGGTACTCAACGGCATCGACCTGGAGGTCAAGGAAGGCGAAGTCGTCGCCATCATCGGCCCCAGCGGTTCCGGCAAGACCACCTTCCTGCGCTGCCTGAATTTCCTCGAAGAACCCACCAGCGGCCGAATCAAGGTGGGCGATATCCAGATCGACGGCAGCAAACCGCTCAACCAGCAACAAGGCCTGGTACGGCGCCTGCGTCAGCACGTGGGTTTTGTGTTCCAGAACTTCAACCTGTTCCCCCACCGCACGGCGCTGGAAAACGTCATCGAAGGGCCGACCGTGGTCAAGAAGATGCCGCGCGAAGAGGCTATCGCCCTGGGGCGCAAGCTGCTGGCCAGGGTCGGCCTGGCGGGCAAGGAAGACGCCTACCCACGGCGCCTTTCCGGCGGCCAGCAACAGCGCGTGGCGATTGCCCGCGCGCTGGCCATGGAGCCGGAGGTGATCCTCTTCGACGAACCCACCTCCGCGCTGGACCCGGAGTTGGTCGGCGAAGTACTGGCGACCATCCGCAGCCTCGCCGAAGAAAACCGCACCATGGTTATCGTCACCCATGAAATGAGCTTTGCCCGCGATGTCGCCAACCGGGTGATCTTCTTCGACAAGGGCGTGATCGTGGAGCAAGGCGAAGCCAAGGCGTTGTTCGCCAACCCCAAGGAAGAACGCACCCGGCAGTTCCTGAGCAAATTCCTCGCCCACTGAAACCCACCCTGCAGGAGCTGGCGTGCCAGCGAAAATCGCCAACGATAACGCGTTTAACCGGCTTCACCGTGTCGTTTGGACCTTCTTCGCTGGCAAGCCAGCTCCTACAGGAACGTCTGGTTCCACCCAGTAAATCTCGCCGCCACTCTCCCCTTAAAATCCCCCGCCCAGTCAGACCCTTCTGAATATCTCCGAACCCGCCGTTTAGCCTTTTGCCGCCATTGACGCTCCCCGGCCAACCCTCTTATCTAAGGCCCAGAGGATTGGATCCTATCCCGGCTACTCACTGAATCGTTCCTTTCAGCCCACCTGCGCACCCGCGCCAAAAGGCTGGAGCGATTGCTGCTGGCTGCATCAAGGAGATTACTTATGACGCACACTGCAACCCCGGCCATGCTCACTGCCCCCACCTTGCCCCAGGCCAACCGGCACGGCATCAACGCACTGTCGGCCAGCCAACTGCAGGTGGACATCGCGCCCTACCCCGGCATGGATGAGGGCGACTTGATTGAACTGTTCTGGAACAACTGCTTTGCCGCCTCACGCAGGGTGAGCGCGTGCAAGGTCGGCATGCAGACCCAT
This sequence comes from Pseudomonas sp. MIACH, assembly GCF_001269925.1. Lineage (GTDB taxonomy): Bacteria > Pseudomonadota > Gammaproteobacteria > Pseudomonadales > Pseudomonadaceae > Aquipseudomonas. The sequence continues at coordinate 19,087 of NZ_LHVO01000065.1, read as the reverse complement.
CTACGGGTGCCGGAAAGTTTTGTGCAGGACGGCCTGGCACAGGTGCATTACCAGGTCATGCAAGTCGGTCGCGCGCCTGCGCGCTCGGCCGTGACAGGGGTGCGTGTAAAGACTCAATGCCCCGGTGGCCAGCCCTCCCCCCTTTGCAGCGACGAAAACCAGAACCTTGCCCCGGTAAGCCTGCCCGAGACCATTCGCCGCTACGGCGTCAACCCGAGCCAGGTGCGGCGTGGTATTCCCCTGACCATCGAACCCTACGTGAACATGGCCACGGGCGATGCCATCACCCTGCGCTGGGGCGATGCACGCATGGATCTGCCAAGAATCCAGGCCAAAGGCGTGGGCCTGGCGGTACAGGTGTGGGTGCCTTCGACGCTGATGGTTGAAGCGGGCGACGACTGTCGGCTGGAAGTGACGTACTGCATTCTCGATCGTGTCGGCAACAATTCGCGCTGGGCCCCGACCCGCACCTTACGCATTGCCGCCTGCGCCCCGAGCCAGCCGGCCGGGACCACGCGGATCTATCAACCACGCCCCTTCGGCTCCCCCTGCGAGCCTGGGTAGCAGACCTTCTATGCATATTCCCAAAAGTTAGTTTATTTAAATATTTAACACGCTTAGGGTATATGCACCGGACCACCGGACATCTTTGATTTTTCTGTTTTCATTTCATTGAATGCGAGGTCGGTATGGTCAGAATTACCCCGGTGCATAACGCCAGGGCATTACGTGCAGCCAAGGAGCGGCGCTGATGTCTAACTTGGCTCTAACACCCCCCCAGAGTGATCTGGATGTAGCGCCCCTGCTGTTGCCGGCCACCGTGCTGCGCAACGATGCAGAGGCGCTGAAGGCTGCCCACGAGCTGGCCCAGGCCGCGCGCCTGCAAGCCGCCAAGCGTGATCAGCAGCGCAAGCTGCCGTGGGCGCAGATCGAACAATTCACTCGCAGTGGGCTGGGCAGTATTTCCATTCCTCGCGAGTACGGCGGCCCACAAGTTTCATTCGTGACCCTGGCCGAAGTCTTCGCAATCATCAGCGCGGTAGACCCGGCCCTGGGGCAGATCCCGCAGAACCATTTCGGCATCCTGCATGTGTTGCAGGGCGCCGCCACCGCACGCCAGAAAGAGCACCTGTTCCAGAGCGTCCTCGACGGCTGGCGCATCGGCAATGGCGGACCTGAACGCGGCACCAAAAACACCCTGGAGCTCAAGGCGCGCATCACCGCCCAGGGCGATGGTTACGTGATCAGCGGCCAGAAGTTCTACTCCACCGGCGCGCTGTTTGCCCATTGGGTGGCCGTGAAGGCGCTGAACGACGACGGCAAGCAGGTCATGGCGTTTGTGCGCCGTGGCACCGAAGGGCTGCGCATCGTGGATGACTGGTCGGGCTTCGGCCAACGCACCACCGCCAGCGGCACCGTGCTGCTGGACCGCGTGCCAGTGGACGCCGAACTGGTCGTGGAAAACTGGCGCATCGGCGAAAGCCCGACTATCCAGGGCGCCGTTTCCCAACTGATCCAGGCCGCCATCGACGCCGGCATCGCCCGTGGCGCCCTGGATGACACCATCGCCTTCGTCCGTGAGCGTTCGCGCCCGTGGATCGACGCCAAGGTCGAGCGCGCCAGCGATGACCTCTACGTGATCGCCGATATCGGCAAGCTGAAAATCGAACTGCATGCCGCCGAAGCGCTGTTGCGCAAGGCCGGGCAAGTGCTGGACCAGGTCAGCGCCGCGCCGATCACCGCACAGTCCGCCGCACGCGCATCGATTGCCGTGGCCGAGGCGAAGGTGCTCACCACTGAAGTGTCGTTGCTGGTCAGCGAAAAACTCTTCGAACTGGCCGGCAGCCGCGCCACCCTCGCAGAGTTCAACCTCGACCGTCACTGGCGCAACGCCCGGGTGCACACCCTGCACGACCCGGTGCGCTGGAAGTATCACGCCGTCGGCGCCTATCGCTTGAACGGCACGTTGCCGGCTCGCCACTCCTGGATTTAACCGACCAGACCTCTGGAGAAACTCATGACCCTTTCTCACCGTGTCGCGGTTATTACCAGCGACGAACAAGCCCTTATTGTCGCCAGCGACCTGGCCGAAGACTTCCGCCGCGACAGCGCCCAGCGCGACCGCGAACGCCGCCTGCCGCTGCCCGAACTGGACGTGTTCTCGCGCTCCGGCCTGTGGGGCATCAGCGTGCCCAAAGCATACGGCGGTGCCGGCGTGTCCAACGTCACCCTGGCCAAGGTCATTGCCCTCATCGCCCAGGCGGATGCCTCCCTGGGCCAGATTCCGCAAAACCATTTCTATGCCCTCGAAGTGCTGCGCGTGAATGGCAGCCCTGAACAGCAACAACGCCTGTACGCCGAAGTACTCGCCGGCCAGCGTTTCGGCAACGCCCTGGCAGAACTGGGCACCAAGACCGCCCACGACCGTGTTACGTCCATCACCCGCGACGGCGACGGCTTCCGCATCACCGGCCGCAAGTTCTACGCCACCGGCGCGATCTACGCCCAGCGCATCCCCACCTCGGTGGTGGATGAACACGGCGTGCAGCAACTGGCCTTTGTCCCTCGCGACAGCGAGGGGCTGACGGTCATCGACGACTGGAGCGGCTTCGGCCAGCGCACCACCGGCAGCGGCTCGGTGGTGTTCGATAACGTGTGGGTCGCGGCGCAAGACGTGATCCCGTTCCAGAGCGCTTTCGAGCGCCCGACCACCGTCGGCCCGCTGGCGCAGATTCTTCACGCCGCCATCGACACCGGCATCGCCCGCGCCGCCTTTGAAGATGCGCTGCACTTTGTACGCACCAAGACCCGCCCGTGGATCGATTCCGGCAACGACAAAGCCACCGAAGACCCACTGACCCTGAAGAGCTTCGGCCACCTGAGCATTCGCCTGCACGCCGCCGAAGCCTTGTTGGAGCGTTCGGGTGAATTCCTCGACCGCGCCCAGGCCGACAGCAATGCCGAGACCGTTGCCGCCGCGTCCATCGCCGTCGCTGAAGTGCGCGCCTTGAGCACCGAGATTTCCCTGGCCGCCGGCAGCACCCTGTTCGAACTCGCCGGCAGCCAGGCCACCCTGGCCGAGCACGGCCTCGACCGCCACTGGCGCAACGCCCGCGTGCACACCCTGCACGACCCGGTGCGCTGGAAGTACCACGCGGTAGGCAATTACTACCTCAACGCAGAAAACCCGCCACTGCGGGGGACCATTTGATGGCAAAGAAAAAGATCCTGCTCAATGCCTTCAACATGAACTGCATCGGGCATATCAACCACGGCATGTGGACCCATCCACGGGACACGTCCACCCAATACAAAAGCATCGAGTACTGGACCGAACTCGCACAGATTCTGGAGCGCGGGCTGTTCGACGGGTTGTTCATCGCCGATATCGTCGGCGTGTACGACGTGTACCAGAACTCGATTGATGTGCCGCTCAAGGAGTCGATCCAGCTGCCGGTCAACGACCCGCTGCTGCTGGTTTCGGCGATGGCCGCCGTGACCAAAAACCTCGGCTTCGGCCTTACCGCCAACCTCACCTATGAGCCGCCGTATCTGTTCGCCCGGCGCATGTCCACGCTCGACCACCTGAGCCGTGGCCGGGTGGGCTGGAACATCGTCACCGGCTACCTCGACAGCGCCGCCAAGGCCATGGGCCTCACCGAACAGGTCGAGCATGACCGGCGCTACGACCAGGCCGATGAATACCTGGAAGTGCTCTACAAACTCTGGGAAGGCAGCTGGGAAGACGACGCGGTGCTCAACGATCCGCAGGCGCGGGTCTATGCGCAGCCGGGCAAGGTGCACAAGGTCGAGCATCACGGCGAGTTCTACCAGGTGGAGGGTTATCACCTCTGCGAGCCGTCGCCGCAGCGTACGCCGGTGCTGTTCCAGGCCGGCAGTTCGGACCGTGGCTTGCTGTTTGCCGGGCGCCATGCCGAGTGCGTGTTTATCAGCGGGCAGAACAAGGCCGCGACCAAGGTCCAGGTGGACAAGGTGCGCGCCAGTGCGGTCGAGGCCGGGCGCAACCCGGATGACATCAAGGTGTTCATGGGGCTGAACGTGATCGTCGGCGCCACCGAAGAACTGGCCTGGGCCAAGCATGCCGAGTACCTGAGCTATGCCAGCGCGGAGGCCGGCGTGGCGCACTTTTCGGCGTCCACCGCGATTGATTTTTCCCAATACGAAATCGACGAACCGATCCAGTACGTGAAGAGCAACGCGATCCAGTCGGCCACCAAGAACCTGCAAAACAACGACTGGACCCGGCGCAAATTGCTCGAACAGCACGCCCTCGGCGGGCGCTATATCACCCTGGTCGGCTCGCCCGAACAGGTCGCTGACGAGCTGGAATCCTGGATCAGCGAAACCGGGCTGGATGGCTTCAACCTCACGCGCATTGTGACGCCGGAAAGCTATGTGGACTTTATCGACCTGGTGGTGCCGGAGTTGCAACGACGGGGCTCGTACAAGACCGCTTATGAGACCGGCACGCTGCGCGAAAAAGTCTTCCACGCCAGTGCTCGCTTACCCGAACAACACACCGGCTCGACCTACCGCCACTGAACAAAAAAGGTGGGAGGGAGCAAGCCCCCTCCCACATTGGATCTGCATTGTTTGTCCTAATACCTTATGACTGGAAATCCACTATGAAAAAGACATTCCTCAATAACCCAGTCAAAGCACTGGCCCTGGCCTTCGGGTTGTTCAGCTCGGCCGTATTCGCCGCCGACACCCCGTTGAAAATCGGCACCACTGCCGCCTTCGCGATCCCCCTGGAAGCCGCAGTCGCCGAAGCCGGCAAGCAAGGCCTGAAAGTCGAGCTGGTGGAGTTCACCGACTGGATCGCGCCCAACGTCAGCCTGGCCGCTGGCGATATCGACGTGAACTACTTCCAGCACATCCCGTTCCTGGAAAACGCCAAGGCCGCCGCCGGTTTTGACCTGGTGCCGTACGCGCCGGGCATCATCAACAACGTCGGCCTGTATTCGAAAAAGTACAAAAGCATCAACGACCTGCCCCAAGGCGCCAGCGTGGCGATTGCCAACGACCCGATCAACAGCGGTCGCGGCCTGCAACTGCTGGCCAAGGCCGGCTTGATCACCCTCAAGCCGGGCGTGGGCTACAAGGCCACCGAAGAAGACATCGTGACCAACCCGAAGAAGATCAAGATCCTGCAAGTCGAGGCCGTGCAGCTGGTGCGCGCCTATGACGATGCGGACCTGGTGCAGGGCTACCCGGCCTACATCCGCCTGTCCAAGACCTTCGATGCCGAGTCGGCGCTGCTGTTTGACGGCCTCGACCACCCGGAATACGTGATCCAGTTCGTGATCCAGCCCAAGAGCAAAACCGACCCGCGCGTGATCAAGTTCGTCGACATCTACCAGCACTCGCCAGTGGTACGCGCTGCATTGGATAAATCCCTCGGCAAGTTGTACCAAGTCGGTTGGGAAGATAAAAAATGACCGCCGCCCACTCTCAACTGCGCGACCTGGGTTCACCGCCCAGGGACGCCGAGCAGACAGAACTTCACCCGGACCTGAACCGCGCGCACGTGCGTTTTATCAACCTGGGCAAGACCTACGACGGCGGCGTGCATGCCTTGCAAGGCATCGACCTGGCGATCCAGCACGGTGAAGTGTTCGGCATTATCGGCCGCAGCGGCGCCGGCAAGTCGTCGCTGATCCGCACCATCAACCGCCTGGAGCAGCCCAGCAGTGGCCGGGTGTTGATCGATCAGGTAGACATCGGCGAGTTCGACGAAGACCACCTGGTGGCGCTGCGTCGGCGTATCGGCATGATCTTCCAGCACTTCAACCTGATGTCGGCCAAGACCGTGTGGCAGAACGTCGAATTGCCGCTGAAAGTCGCCGGCGTGCCCAAGCCCCAGCGTGAGCAAAAAGTGCGCGAATTGCTGGAATTGGTCGGCTTGCAGGACAAGCACAAGGCCTACCCCGCACAGCTGTCCGGCGGCCAGAAACAGCGCGTGGGCATCGCCCGTTCGCTGGTGCACGACCCGCAGATCCTGTTGTGCGATGAAGCCACCTCAGCCCTTGACCCGGAGACCACCCAATCGATCCTCGGTCTGCTGCGCGAGATCAACCGGCGCCTGGGCCTGACCATCGTCTTGATCACCCACGAGATGGCGGTGATCCGCGACATCTGCGACCGCGTGGTGGTGCTGGAACACGGGCGCATCGTCGAGCAAGGCCCGGTGTGGCAAGTGTTTGGCAACCCACAGCACGAGGTCAGCAAGACCCTGCTGGCGCCGCTGCAACATGGGCTGCCGGAAGAATTGCAAAGCCGCCTACGACCCACGCCAGTGTCGACGGATGCCGCCGTGGTGTTGCGCTTGCAGCTCACCGGCAGTGCCAGCGATGAACCGGACCTGGCCGCGCTGTTCAGCGCCCTCGGCGGGCGCGTGCGCTTACTGCAGGGCGGTGTCGAACGGATCCAGGGGCATGCCTTGGGGCAACTGCTGCTGGCGGTGAATGGCTCGCCCCATAGCACCGAAGAACTGCGCAACCGCGCCGCGAACTGGGCACAACAGGTGGAGGTGCTGGGCTATGTGGTTTGATCGTTTAGTGCAAGGCGCCATCGACACCTTGTTGATGGTCGGCGTGTCGTCGTTGATCGCCTTGCTGGTGGGGATTCCGCTGGCGGTGTTTCTGGTGACCAGCGACAAAGGCGGCATCTACCAGGCACCGGCGCTGAACCGGGTGCTGGGGGCGTTCGTCAATCTGTTCCGCTCGATTCCGTTCCTGATCCTGATGGTGGCGCTGATCCCGTTCACGCGGCTGATCGTCGGCACCACCTATGGCGTGTGGGCGGCGGTCGTACCGCTGACTATCGCCGCCACACCGTTCTTCGCGCGGATCGCCGAAGTGAGTCTGCGCGAGGTCGACCACGGCCTGATCGAAGCCGCCCAGGCCATGGGTTGCCGGCGCTGGCACATCATCTGGCATGTACTGCTGCCCGAAGCGCTGCCGGGGATTGTCGGCGGGTTCACCATCACCCTGGTGACCATGATCAACTCGTCGGCCATGGCCGGGGCGATTGGTGCGGGCGGCTTGGGCGACATTGCCTATCGCTACGGCTACCAGCGTTTTGACACGCAGATCATGCTCACGGTGATTGTGCTGCTGGTGATCCTGGTGGCGGTGATCCAGTTGGGTGGTGATCGGTTGGCGCGGGTGCTCAACAAGAGGTGAGGTATAGTCGGGCGATCTCAGCGCCCGGTATTAAGCCCCATGCCTCTCAAGCCCGACGACCTCGACCAGATCACCTCCACCACTCTCGGCCACTACAACAGCGTGGCCGAGAGCTTTCGTGACGGCACCCGCGATCACGATGTGAGCCAGAACATCGACGCGCTGCTGCGGCATATCCAGGGCACGCCGCCCTTTACCGTGCTGGATTTCGGCTGCGGGCCGGGGCGGGATTTGCAGACCTTTACGCGCATGGGGCATATCGCCGTCGGCCTGGACGGCTCCGAGCGGTTTGCGCAGATGGCAAGGGAAGACAGTGGCTGTGAGGTGTTGCAGCAGGACTTTCTCAAGCTGGATTTACCGGCTGAACGCTTTGACGGGATCTTTGCCAATGCGGTGCTGTTTCATATCCCCAAGCAGGAACTGCCGCGTGTACTCAAGCAACTGCATGGGGCGCTGAAGCCTGGCGGTGCGCTGTTCAGTTCCAATCCACGGGGTGAGAACCAGGAAGGCTGGAATGGGCCGAGGTATGGCTCTTATCACGACTTGAAGGCGTGGCAGGCATTGCTGACGACGGCGGGGTTTGAAGAGTTGGAGCATTACTACCGGCCGGCGGGATTGCCTCGGGATCAGCAGCCTTGGTTGGCCAGCGTTTGGCGCAAGGTTTAAGTCTGGGCAAGCCCACTCCCACATTTGGAATGCATTCCCCTGTGGGAGGGGGCTTGCTCCCGATGACGGACTGATACACACCACTACTGCACCTGATACACCACCGATGTCCCATCCACCACCGCTGTCACACTCCTTGCCGCAAACCCCTCTCTCGACCCGGTGGCAAAATTCGCCACCAACCGCGTGCCATCGGCAAACGTGGTTTCCTGCACCTGCCGATCCGCCGTCAGCCAGCGAAACCCGGTCATCGCCTGGGTGGCCAGGCGCTCATGCAGCGGTCGGAAAAATCGATCCTGGCGCTGGATCAGCGGCAGCCGCGCCTTGAGCGTCGCAGCACTCAGGTGATACAGCGGCGGCACGTTGTAGAGCAGTTGGGTCAGCTCATTTTCAGCCCGCACATTGCTCAGCTTGAGGCTGTCGAACAGCCAGTGATGGGTGGTGATCACCGAGCCATGGAACACCGCCTGATACAGCGGCAGGCGCAGCGTCGGGTCGAAGTAGAGGGTGCGAAACGGCTCGTTCAACGGCACCGACTTGAAGAACACCGCCGGTTGCTCCGGCGGATACCAGTTGCCCACGTAGTAGGGCGACTGTTTGTCCTGGGTCATGTCGCGATCCCCCCAGCCCAGCACCGGGGTTTGCATGCCGTGGGCGAACAGGATGCCTTGGGCGGTGATGGCGTTACCGTCTTCGGAGCCGGTCGGCAATTGCAGCGTGGTATTCAGCCAACGGGATGCATCGATATTGCCTTCGGCGTTTTGCGCCTGGGTCATCGGTGCGCTGTCGCGGTAGCTGTCGAACACCATGCTGGTGGCGTACGCATCGAGAAACCAGGCGTTGAAGCCGGCCCTGGCCTGCACGGCTTTCACCCGCGCCTCCAGCAGAGGCCGCACGCAGCGCGGGTCGGTGTAGTGGCCGGACTGCTGGAAGCCGGTCTTGAGTGTGCCGTCCGTCAACACGATGGCGCAGGCGCGGTAAGCCTGGCTGCCCAGGTGGCCGGTGGTCCAGTCGGGGTTTTCGGTAGCGGACAGCGCGGTTTGGTAGGAGTCGTAGGGCGCCATCAGGTAGCCGGCGTCGACACCGGCGCGGATGGTCTCGGGGTGCCAGAGTCCGCCTTCCCAGCCTTCGCCCAGGGTCAGCATCAAGCGCGGCAGCCCGGCGTCGCGCAGCGTCTGTACCACCTGGCTGCCCCAAGTGCCGGGGCTATCGCGCAGAGCACCGGCAAAGTCCACGGCCAATTCGCGACGCAACTCGCCGTAGCGCGCGGCAAGGCGGGTCATATCGGGCTCGTCCACCTGCCAACTCTGCCGGGCCTTCCTGTTGATCGCGGCGTTGAGGCCGCGCAACAGCACGCTTTGCTCGTAGCGATTCAAGGCGCGGGGCTGCGCCAGCACCGCTGCGGAGTCCTTGTCCAACAGGTCTCTGAGTTCATGAGCGCGCAAGCGCTGGAGCAACAGCGGCCAATCACGCACATCCTCGGGCGCCAGCAGGTCATTGCCCCACAGGTAGACATGGCTGGCGCCCAGCAGCTTCTCAGCCCCAGGGGTCTGCTGCAGCTTGTCTGCCAGGGGTTCATAGCGCCCCTGCTCGACCAACCATCGGCGATAGCGCTTGGCCCCGGCCAGCGGATCGCTTTCACCCAGGTGCAACAGCAGGGTCATGGGTGCGGCAGGCCCGAGCGAGGTGAACTCATGGGCGAGCGACAACGCCTGGCCCCGCCAGCGCAGGCGGTTGTTATAGGGATTGGTCAGCAGCCAGTTGAGGGTGAAGGCGCCGTGATCGACGCCCCACAGCGGCAGGCTGAGGTCCTGGGTGGTGTTGATGTCACCCTGGGCCACCAGGAAGGCGCTCCACATGGTATTGCCGGCCGGCACGTAATGCCCTTCGGCCAACGGCCACATCAACCCTCGGCCCATGGCGCTCGCCGGTTGCAGAAGAATCGGCAGCTCACCGGTTTCCCGCGCCGTGATCGACAGCACCAGGTCGCGCTGCTCAAGGCTGGCGGTCAGGCGATAGGCACCGTCGTCCCATTGCCAACTGACCTGTTGCGCGTTTTGTGCGAGTTGACTGACGGCACGCGCCGCTACGCCGTTGGAGGCTTGCACCTGGGGCAGGCCACTGGGTGTCACACGGATGGCGAGGGTGGTCGGGTCGAGTTCGACTCGCCACAACGGGTTTTCCAATACGGTGCTGGCAAAGGCCAGGGGCGACAGGAACAAGCAGCAGATCAGTAAGGTATGACGCATACGGTTCATGGCAGGCGACCGTTGAGAGGTGGAGGCCGGAGGGTAAAGCACTCAATGATTGGCCGGGGCAACAGGCTTCACTTGCGGAAATTTCCCACGTCTCAAATGCCCAGCTGAGATCAATTGTGGGGGGGCGGTGCGACGATTCGACTTGCTCCCGATGGCGGTGGGTCAGACAAATATTTTTTGCTGACCCACCGCCATCGGGAGCAAGTCCCCTCCCACATTTTTAACCGTGGTTTTCCTGTTGCTTCTGCTTTGGTTCGCGGATCTTGTACCAGGCCACATACAGCGCCGGCAGGAACAACAGCGTCAGCAAGGTGGCGATGATGATGCCGCCAATCATCGCGTAGGCCATCGGCCCCCAGAACACTTCCCGGGCAATCGGGATCATGCCCAGGCTCGCCGCAGCCGCCGTGAGCAGGATCGGCCTGCGCCGGTGCTCGGTGGCTTCCACCACCGCGTCCCACGGCGTGTAGCCGGCCACTTCATATTCGTGGATCTGCGTCACCAGGATCACCGAGTTGCGGATGATGATGCCGATCAGCGCCAGGATACCGAGGATCGCCACAAAGCCCATGGGCGTGCCCGTGGGGATCAGCGCCAGCACCACGCCGATCAGCCCCAGCGGCGCGACACTGGCCACCAGGAACATCTTCTGCACGCTGTGCAGTTGGATCATCAGGAACGTCGCCATGAGGAACAGCATCAGCGGCACCACGCTGGCAATCGGGCCCTGGGCCTTGCCGCTTTCTTCCACGGTGCCGCCCGTGGCGACCTTGTAGCCCACCGGCAGGCCGGCGCTGAATTTGTCGATCTCCGGCTTGAGTTGCTTGACCAGGTCGGTCGGCTGCATCTCATCGCGTACCGACGCTTTAATGGTGATGGTCGGCTTGCGGTCGCGACGCCACACCAGCGGCTGCTCCAGCTCATAGCGCACGGTGGCGAAGGCCAGCAGCGGGATCGAGGTGCCGTTGGGCGTGACGATCTGCAGGTTCTGCAAGGTTTCCGGGGTGCCGCGCTCGGCGTCCTCGGCGCGGCCGACCACGTTGATCAGGTAGATGTCGTCGTGCACCTGGGTCACCGACGCACCGCTGACCACGCTGTTCATCAACTGCGCCACGTCTTCGGATGACAGCCCGAGTTGGCGCGCCTTGTCCTGGGCAATGTCGATGCGCAGCACTTTGCCCGGCTCGTTCCAGTCGTAGATGATCTCGCCCAGGTGAGTGTTTTGATCCAGCAGGGTCGCCAGTTCGATGGCGTGCTTGCGCACCTGGTCGGTGTCTTTGCCAGACACGCGGTACTGGATCGGACGTCCCACCGGCGGGCCCATTTCCAGTGGTTGCACAAAACTGCCTATACCCACGAAGTCATCACGCAGGAGCTTCTGCAGGCGCGCAATCAGGGCGCCGCGCTCTTCCAGGCCTTTGCTGACGATCACCAACTGCGCGTAGTAGGGGTTTTCCAGTTGCTGGTCGAGGGGCAGGTAGAAACGGATCGCGCCCTGGCCGATATAGGTGCTCCAGCGCGTAATGTCCGGATCGTCCTTGATGATCGCTTCCAGACGGTCGACCGCCTTGCGCGTCTCGTTGATCGAGGCGTTTTGCGGCAGGTTGAGGTCGACGAGAATTTCCGGGCGGTCCGACGACGGGAAGAACTGGTTCTGCACAAACTGCATGGAGAACACCGACGCCACGAACAGGCCCACGGTGATGCCGATGGCCCACCAGCGGTTGCGCATGGCCCATAGCATGCCGCCATTGAACGCGCGGCCGATGCGCCCCGGCTCGGCGCTGTGGGGTTTGACCTTGGCACTGAGGATATGCACGCCAATCACCGGCGCAAACAGCACCGCCACCACCCACGACACCAGCATCGCCACGGCGATCACCGCGAACAGGGTGAAGGTGTACTCCCCCGCCGAACTGGCGTTGAGGCCAATCGGCACGAAACCCGCGACGGTCACCAGGGTACCGGTGAGCATCGGGAATGCCGTGGAGGTGTAGGCGTAGGTCGCCGCCTGCTCCTTGGTTTCGCCTTTTTCCAGGCGCGTGATCATCATCTCCACGGTGATCATCGCGTCGTCCACCAACAGGCCGAGGGCGATGATCAACGCCCCCAGCGACACGCGCTGCATGGTGATGCCGCTGTATTCCATGAACACGAACACCAGCGCCAGCACCAACGGAATCGAGCACGCCACCACCAGCCCGGCGCGCATGCCGAGGCTGATAAAGCTCACCACCAGCACGATGATCACCGCTTCGAACAGCGCGCTGGTAAAGCCGCCGACGGCCTCTTCCACCACTTCGGCCTGGTCGGAGACCTTATGCACACCGACGCCCACCGGCAGGTCGGCGGTCAGTTCGTCCATGCGCGTGTGCAGTGCCTTACCGAACGACTGGATGTTGCCGCCCTTCTGCATGGCAATGGCCAAGCCAATCGCCGGCTTGCCGTTGAAGCGGAACATCGGCCGCGCCGGGTCGACGTAGCCACGGCTGATCTCGGCGATGTCCGCCAGGCGATAAAAGCGGTCATTGAGGCGCAGATTGACGTCGGCCAGGTCTTTCTCCGAAGCAAACTGCCCGGATGTGCGCACCGAAATCCGCTCCGGCCCGGCCTCGATCACCCCCGCCGGGGTCACCGCGTTCTGCGATTGCAGGCTCTGCACCACCTGGCGCTGGTCAATGCCCAGGGCCGCCAATTTGCGCGTAGAGAAATTCAGGTAAATCACTTCGTCCTGCTGGCCGATCATCTCGACCTTGCCCAGCCCCGGCACCGAACGGATCTCGGCGCGCACCTGCTCCACGTAGTCGCGCAACTGGCGCATCGACAGGCCGTCGCCGGTAAAGGCGTACACCGAGCCGAACACATCACCGAATTCGTCGTTGAATGACGGCCCCTGCAAGCCCTGGGGGAAGCTACCGCGAATGTCGTCGATCTTCTTGCGGACCTGGTACCAGACCTCCGGGATGGCCTTGGCGCTGGTGGTGTCCTTGAGGAACACGAACACCGTGGATTCACCCGGCCGGGTGTAGCTTTTCACGTAGTCGAGGGAGTCGAGTTCCTCGAGTTTTTTCTCGATGCGGTCTGTGACCTGCTTGAGGGTTTCTTCCTGGGTCGCGCCCGGCCAGCGAGTCTGGATCACCATGGTCTTGATGGTGAACGAGGGGTCTTCCTCGCGGCCCAGGTTCATGTAGGAGAACACGCCCATCAGCAGCGCGACGAACATCAGGTACCAGACGAAGGACTGATGCTTGAGGGCCCAGTCGGATAAGTTGAAGCTCCCTTTCATCGCGGGCTGTCCTCGTCGATTTTGACTTTTTGCCCAGGTTTCAGGCTGTTCACGCCGGCGGTGACGATACGTTCGCCGGGTTTGACACCGCCGTTGAGCAAGGCGCTGTCCGCGTCACGGCTAAGCACCGTGATGTCGCGCGGTTGCACGGTCTGGCTTTGGGTGTCGAGGATCCAGATGCGGGGCTTGCCGTCGACGTCCTGCAAGGCGCTCAGGGGCAACTCGATGCGTGGGGCGATGGCCGAACTCAAGGTCACGCTGATCGCCGTGCCGAGGCGGAACGCGGGGGGCGTTTCGGCCAGGGTCAGGCGCGCGCGACGGGTGCGCGTGGCGCTTTGGGCCTGGGGTTCGATCTCGCGCACGGTGGCGGTGGTGTTGACGCTGGGGTCGAGTTGCCCGGCGACGAGGAACACCACATCCGGCGGCAGGCGCTCTGCAAGACCGGCGGGCAGGTCGATGACCGCTTCCTTGATGTCCGGGCGCGCCAGGGTCACCACTTGCTGACCGGCGCTCACCACCTGGCCGGCCTCGGCATTCCAGGCAGTGACGATGCCGGCGTGGTCGGTGCGCAGCTCGGCGTAGTTGAGCTGATCCTTGGCCTGGTTGACCGAAGCCTGGGCCTGGTCGAGGGAGGCCTGGGTGGTCTTCAGGTCGGTCTGGGCCACATCCAGCTGGGCCTGGGCGCCGACCCCACGGTTGAACAGCTCCTGCTGGCGACGGGCATTGGCCTGGGCATTGATGAACTGTGCCTGCACGCGCGCCAAATCGCCTTGGGCGGCGCGCAATTGGTTCTGTTGGTCGGTAGGGTCGAGCACGGCGAGCAAGGCGCCCTTGTCCACTTCGGCACCTACATCCACGGCACGCCGGGCGATGCGACCGGGCACGCGGAAGCCCAGGTTGCTTTCGTAGCGAGCTTGGATGGTGCCGGCGAAGCGGCCGAGGGTTTCCTGGTCTTCGGACTTCACCTCCATGGACAGCACCGGGCGCACGGGCTCGGGCGCCGGTTCTTCCTTGGAGCAGGCCATCAGCAACAGGCTGGCGGCAAGTACAACCGTCAGGCGTTTCATGGCTGGCCTCCTGGCTGGGCGATCTCGACCAGCATGCCGGGGTGCAGCAATTGCCCACCGGCCACCACGACTTTTTCGCCACCTTTAAGGCCGTCGGCAATAATCACTTTGCCGGTGAGGTAACGCGCCACGCTGACCTTGTGCAGTTGCGCTTTACCCTCGCCGTCCACCAGCCATACAGCCGGCTCGTTGAGGTCTTTGGTCAACGCCGACCAGGGCAGCTCGATGCTCGGCTTGGCCGGGCCATTGGCGGTGGCGCTGACCACCGAACCGAGTCGCATGCCTTGGGGCAGGGATTGCAGAGCGATCTTCACTTGCACCGTGCCGGTATTGGCGGCCACGGCCGGGGTGACTTCACGCACTTTACCCACGGTCTTGATGCTGGGGTTATCCAGCAGGCTGACGGTGATCGGCGCATCCGGTGGCGGTTCTACCAGCAGCGATTCATAGACGTTGAACACCGCATCGCGCTCGCCATCGGTGGCCAGGCTGAAAATCGGCACGGTGGCCTGCACCACCTGACCGACTTCGGCCTGGCGCGCGGTGATCACCCCCGGCGCATCCGCAACCAGGGCGGTATAGCCGAGTTGTTCACGGGCATTGGCCAACTGGGCCTGCGCGGCGGCCAGGGCACTTTGGCTGCTGCGCAGCGCGGCCTGGGCGGAGTCGTACTCGCTGCGGCTGGTGTAGCCCTTGGGCAGGAGTTTTTCCTGGCGCACAAACGCGGCGGCGGTTTGCTTGACCCGCGCCTGTTCGGCCACGACCTGGGCCTGGGCGGAATCGACGTTGGTCTGCAAATCCTTGGGATCGAGCCTGGCCAGCACTTGCCTGGCGGTCACGCGGTCACCCACATCCACCATGCGCTGGATGATCTTGCCGCCCACGCGGAAGGACAAGTCGGTTTGCACGCGCGCCTGCACATCCCCGGTCAGCGTGACGGCCGCGGCGAAATCCGCGGGTTGCACGGTTTGCACAAATACTCGGGAATGCTGCTTGGGTTCGGCGTTTTCCTGGCCGCAAGCGCTCAGCAACACCACTAAACCCAAACCGACGATACAGATGGAAATACGACCGCCCATGCAGACTCCTTGTGCGCGATGCGATGTGCCAGTGTGTATGCGACTGTGAGCTTAGATCAGGGTTCCTTATCTGCATGGGGAAGGCGTATTGAGGGGGGGGTCACCGGCCTCATCGGGGGCAAGTCCTCTCGCACATGTGACGTGTGAATACATTCAAATGTGGGAGGGAGCTTGCTCCCGATAGCGGCATAACAGTCAGCGCAGAACTAGCCCTGCCACTTCCCGCCTTCAACAATCACACTCTCGGGCTTGGTGTCATCGCTCAGCTCTTTGCGCACATATTGGTCATACAGCTTGAGCAGGAATTTCTCCTCACCCAACTTCGCCAACTCGGCATTCACCCAGTCACGCAGTTCGATATTGCCCTTCTTCACCGCCGGGGCGATGGGCGCTTCGTCACCGAGCTTCTGTTCCAGCACGCGGTAGCCTGGGTTCTGCTTGGCCCAGCTGAACAGCACCAGGTTGTCTTGCGCATAGGCATCGCCACGCCCGGCCGACAGCGCTTGCAGCGACTCGGAGTTTTTCTCGAACTTCAGCAGTTTCCAGTCCGGGTGGTTCTTGGTCAGCCAGATATCGGCAGTGGTACCGGTGGTGACGATGGTGGTGCGGGTGGCCAGGTCATCCAGGCTTTTCACCGAACTGTCCTGGGGCACCAGGGCCTGCACCGCGACTTTCAGGTTGGGGTTGGTGAAGTCCACCGCTTCCTTGCGCTCGGGCGTCACGGTCATGTTGGCGAGGATCAGGTCGACCTTGTCGCTTTGCAGGAACGGAATACGGCTGGCCGGCTCGACGGCGACGAATTCGACTTTGTTCTCATCGCCCAGCAGGTCCTTGGCGAATTGACGGCCGATATCGGTATCGAAGCCGACGTAGCGCCCGGCTTCGTTGACAAAGCCAAACGGTGGTTTGTCGGTGAATACGCCGACGATCAGCTTGTCGCGCGCCTTGATCTTGTCGAGGTAGCTCACGGCGGCAGCAGGTTTAGCAGGCTCTTCGGCCTTTTTATCGCAGCCGGCCAGTAAGGCGACGGCCAACAGTGGCAGCAGTAACTTTTTCATAGCAGCTCCAGTTCCTTGGTTTTCTTGGGCAGTGTTGAGACAAAGGAGAACTTCTCCAGGAACTGCTGCGCGCGTGCGGTTTGCGGGTTCGTAAAGAATTCTTCGGGGGTGTTGTGTTCGAGGATGCGACCGGCCTCCATAAACACCACGCGGTCGGCGACGGCGCGGGCGAAGGCCATTTCGTGGGTGACGATCAGCAGGGTCATACCGTCGCGAGCCAGGCCCTGGATCACCTCCAGCACTTCCTTGACCATCTCCGGATCGAGGGCGGCGGTGACCTCATCGAACAGCATGACCTGGGGGTTCATGCACAGCGAGCGGACGATGGCAATGCGTTGCTGCTGGCCGCCGGAGAGCTGGCGCGGGAAGGCGTCGCGCTTGTCCGCCAGGCCGACGCGCGCCAGCAGTTGCTCGGCCTGCGCGCGGGCTTCGCGCGGCTCGCGCTTTTGCACTTTCAGCGGGCCGAGCAGGATGTTGTCGAGCACACTCATGTGCGGGAACAGGTGGTAGCTCTGGAACACCATGCCCACGTCCTGGCGCACCTGGCGCCAGTCGGTGGCTTTATCCAACAACTCTTTGCCGGCAAACCGCAGGCTGCCGCTATGGGCCACTTCCAGGCCGTTGAGGCAGCGCAGCAAGGTGCTTTTGCCGCAGCCGCTGGGGCCGAGGATTACCACCACTTCGCCGCTTTGCACACTCAAGTCGATGCCCTTGAGCACCTGCTGGTCGCCGAAGAATTTGTTGAAACCCTGGAACTCGATCAATGCGCTCATGCTTGGGCCCAGCGCCGTTCCAGCACCTTGGAGGCGGCCGACAACGGGTAGCAGATAAAGAAGAAAAACAGGAACAGCACGCCGTAGATCAACACGGACTCATAGGTGCGCTCGATGATTTGCTGGCCGACCTTGATCACGTCCACGACACCGATCAGCACCGCCAGGGAGCTGGTCTTGATGATGCGCGTGTAGACGTTGATGGTCGGCGGGGTCATGCGCTTGAGGGCCTGGGGCAGCAACACGTAGCCGTACAACTGCGGGTCGGACAAGCCAATCGACAGGCCGGCTTCGCGCTGGCCACGGGGCAGCGAATGCAGCGCGCCGCGTACCACTTCACCCACTTCGCTGGCGCCCCACAACGACAGCACCAGCACCGCGCACCAGAAACTGGGGATGCTCAGGCCAAAGAAGATCGGCAGGCCAAAGAACAGCAGGTACAACCACACCAACACCGGAATCGCCCGGAACAGCTCCAGGTAAACCCGCAGCACCGCGTTGATCAGTCTGTTGTTCAAGGTGCGCAGCACGCCATACAACACGCCGCCGACCGTACTGAAGGCGATGCTCAAAAACGAAATTGACAGGGTTTGCGCAGCGCCCTTGCCCAATTGCGGCAACGACACCCACAACAACTCAAGACCCGAACTGGCCATGCTGGAGCCTCCTTTCCAGGCGGCTGAGCAGCAGCGACAGCGGCAAGAACAACAGCACGCAAATCAGCGTCAGCACGGCGAGCATTTCGTAGGTCTTGTAGTAGAGGGCGATGTAGCTCTTGGTGGTGTAGAGAATCTCCGGCACCGCCACGGCAGAGACCACGGTGGTCTCCTTGAGCAGGAAGATGAAATTGGCGAACAACGCCGGCAGGCTGAGGATGCCGGCCTGGGGCAGGATCACATGGCGCAGCAGTTGCCAATCCGACAGACCGATGGACTTGCCCGACTCGATCTGCGCCAGCGGCACCGCTTCCACACCGGCGCGCAGCACTTCGGTGAGGTAGGCCCCGCCGAGGAAGGTCATGGTGATGATCGCCGCCCAGAACCCGGAGATATTGAACCCCAGGGCCGGCAAGGCGAAGTACACGAAAAACAGCTGGATCAGCAGCGGCGTATTGCGCGCCAGCTCCACATAGAGCGCCACCAGGCGCGACAGGTACGGCGTGCGAAACACCAGCAGCGCGGCGTTGATCAGCGCCACCAGCAGGGAGGTGGCGATGGCGATCAGGCCTACTTGCAGCGTGACGCCCACGGCTTTCAGAAACGCCGGCAGGGTGCTGAGGATAAAAGCGAAATCGAAGGTCATCTTGAGTCCATGACGCCGCAGGGGTAATGCGGCGGGCGCCGTCCGAACCAGCGTGGGTAACGCCGGGTAGCGCGAACTTTAAAGGTATAAAAAGTAAAATTTAAATACCGAAATAGCATATTGATATCACCCAAAAAGATAACCCCCGGATTCGCGGGGTTGGCGGGTGACGGCTATGGTTGAGGGGTCTGTGTTTCGAGGGAATGAACAATGAACAAAGCGAAACCGATTGATCCGCAGGAGCTGGTGAAATGGTTGGTGGCGTTGCGCAGGGCGATCAACAGCCGAGCGCTCTAAAACCACTAACAATCCAAAGTGAGATGAAGATCAATTGTGGGAGGGGGCTTGCTCCCGATAGCGGTGTGTCAGTACATCTTTGACTGACACACC
>NZ_LHVO01000064.1 GCF_001269925.1 Pseudomonas sp. MIACH | reverse complement strand
CAGCAGGCCCCGGTTGACCACGCCAAAGCGCGAGGGCAAATGCCCGAGGAACAGGTTTTCGGCGACGGTCATTTCCGGCACCAGGTGCAGCTCCTGGTGAATCACCGCCACACCGCTGGCGATGCTGTCGGCGGCGCACTTGAACGCCATGGTCTGCGCGCCGATCTGCACCGTGCCGCTGCTGGGAATATAGGCGCCGCCGAGGATCTTCAGCAGCGTCGACTTGCCCGCACCGTTCTCGCCCATCAGGGCGTGCACCTGCCCCGGCTGGGCGGTGAAGCTGATGCCGTCCAGCGCCTTGACCCCGGGAAAGGTTTTGCCGATAGCGTCAAAACGCAGGGCCGCCGCAGTCATTTCCACAGCCCGATCTTGGTCAGTTCTTCCTGGAAGTTGGCGCGGGTGATCAGGGTCACTTCGTCCATCGCGGTGTACTTGGCAGGCTCTTTACCGGTGGTGACCCACTCGTACATCGCCAGTGCGGTGTTGTAGCCCTCGATGTGCGGGCTCGGCAGCATCGAGCCGAAGAAGCCGCTGTCGGCTTTCTTCAATTCGCCGATGGCGTCGGTGCCATTGATGCCGATGCCGATCACGTTGGCGGCTTTGAAGCCGGCGCTTTCGGTGGCGCGTACGCCGCCCAATACGGTGTTGTCGTTCATGCCGCCGATGATCAGGTTTTTCGCGCCGCTGGGCAGCTTGACCAGCGCCGAGTTGGTGGCGTCCATGCTGCCGGGGACGTCGAGGGTTTTCAGCGCGGCGGTGAGGATGTGGTCCTTGGGAATGCCGGCTTCTTCCAGGGATTTGATCGAGCCATCGGTGCGTTTCTTGCCGGTGTCGAGTTCATTGAAGGTGTTGATCACCGCGTAGGTGTCCTTCCAGTCCCAACCGCGTTTTTTCGCTTCGGCGGCCATGGCGGCACCTTGTTTCTGGCCCACTTCAAACGCGGCCATGCCCAGGTACGGCACGTCCTCCATGAAGTTGCCCTTGGCATCGACAAAGCGGTCATCCACCGCCATGACTTTCAGGCCATTGGCCTTGGCCTTGGCGACGATGGCCGGGCCCAGGGACACGTCCGGCGGGCAGATCACAAAGCCCTTGGCGCCGTTGGCGGCCAGGCTGTCGATGGCCGAGAGGGTTTTCTCGCCATCGGGCACGGCGATCTTGATCACGGTAAAGCCATGTTCCTTGCCGGCTTTTTCGGCGAAGGCCCATTCGGTCTGGAACCAGGGCTCCTCGGCCTGCTTGACCAGGAAGCCGACTTTCACTTCCTCGGCAAATGCGAAAGTACTGAGGCCGCTGAGCACGGCGGCAGCTGCCAGTACGCGTATTGCTTTTTTCATGAACGGCACCTCTTGTTGTTATGGGGAGCGGCAAGTTCTAGTCGTGGTACATCACCGACCGCCCGCCATCGATCATCAGGCAGGTGGCATTGATAAACGGCGCCTCGTCGGTCGCCAGGAACAGCGCCGTCATCGCCACCTCGATGGGCTGGCCGATGCGCTTGGGCGGGTGCAGGTCGAACGCACGCTGGCGCTCGGCGTGGGGGTCGGGGAAACCGTTCCAGTAATCGACGTTGAGCTGGGTTTCGATATAGCCCGGGGCGATGGCATTTACGCGGATGCCCTTGGGCGCGTATTCGATACCAAGGGCGCGGGTAAGGCCGAGCAGGCCGTGCTTGGCGACCGGGTAGGGAAAGCAGCCGGGAATGATGTGGCTGGAATGGGTGGAGGCGATATTGATGATGTTGCCGATGCCCTGCTCGATCATGTGCGGCAGCACCGTGCGGCAGCCGTACCAGGCGCCGTCGAGGTCGATGGCGAAGCAGCGGCGCCAGTCTTCGTCGCTCATCTCCAACGGGTCGCGGAACACATTGACCCCGGCACAGTTGACCAGCACATCCACGCGGCCAAAACGCTCGATCGCCACATTGACCAGCGCCTGCCATTGATCCTTGGACGTGATATCGACGGGTTGGGCGTAGATCTCGGCGCCGCGTTCGCGCCAGTGGGCAGCGACTTTCTCGACCTTTTCGCCCTGGATATCCCCAATCACCAGGCGCGCCTGCTGGGCCTGGAAACACGCGACGATCGCCTCACCAATGCCCTGGGCGGCGCCGGTGATGATCACCACCTTGTTCTTCAGGCGCTCGCCGTAGGTTGGCTCGGGCACGGCGGGTAATGACAACGGTTGGGCCTGCATCGCTTCACCTGTTTTATTTTTGGTAGTGAGTGCTGATGCGGACGACTATAAACCCATCATTTGAAATATCTCAATATATAAATTTGCATCCCATATATTGAACAAAAACAAAAAATAATGTGGGAGGGGGCTTGCTCCCGATTGCAATACATCAGTCACAGCAGCAGTGGCTGACACACCGCTATCGGGAGCAAGCCCCCTCCCACATTGGATCTACCGTGCGTTCAAGAAGGTGGCTTCAGCCGAGGGCGAAGTCCCGCAGCGCATCGCCTTCCATGCGATAGCGCACCCACTCCTCCTGCGGCTGGGCGCCGATGGATTTGTAGAAGGCAATCGCCGGCTCGTTCCAATCCAGCACGCTCCATTCAAAGCGCCCGCAACCGTTATCGAAGGCAATCTTGGCCAGGTGGCGCAACAGCTTCTTGCCCGCGCCGCCGCCACGTTGCTCGGGGTTGATGTAGAGGTCTTCCAGGTACAGGCAGTTGCTGCCCAGCCACGTGGAATAGCTGAAAAAGAACACCGCAAACCCAATCGGCAAGCCATCCCGCGAGCAGATCAGGCCATGGGCGGTGGCGCCCTCGCTGAACAGGCTGCGCTCGATGTCCACCACGCTGGCGATCACTTCGTGCCGGGCTTTTTCGTACTCGGCGAGTTCAGTGATGAATGTCAGGATCTGCGCAGCATCGCTGGGCACGGCGGGGCGAATCTCGATGGTCATGGGCGAGCCTTGGGCAATTTCAAAGCACACATACTAAGGCGCTTTGATGACTGATTGCAGTGCAATTTCTCGGTAGCCAGGCAGTCCACACACAAAATCTTAC
Organism: Pseudomonas sp. MIACH; assembly: GCF_001269925.1. Classification (GTDB taxonomy): domain Bacteria; phylum Pseudomonadota; class Gammaproteobacteria; order Pseudomonadales; family Pseudomonadaceae; genus Aquipseudomonas. The sequence continues at coordinate 166,037 of NZ_LHVO01000064.1, read as the reverse complement.
AGGTGATACAGCACCGTTCGTCGCCACCCAGGCACGATCATTAAAAGACGACTGACCAATAGAGGGTAAGGACATTAATCATATGGAGACACCCTCATGAAGAATTCCAAGTTTGCCGCCCTCGCCCTCACTGGCCTGCTGTCCGCCGCATCGCTGAGTGCCGTGGCTGCCACCTCCTCTACCGGGCCGACCAACCCAGCGACCTCTGAATCGCAAAAGTCCATGGGGACGGGTTTGGACACCAACGGCGGCGCAGTCATCGACAACACCAATGGCGCCGACCCGCATACCAAAGGCCAGGACACCGGTCGCCAGAGCCCGCCAGCCGTGGGCAACGGCAAAATGGGGCCATCGGTCAACGAGCCAAAGATCAATAAAGGCGACGACTCGAACCTGCCGGGCGCGCCAAAACAACCTGCACCTTGATCCCATGATTGAAAGACGAACACCCAACCATTTCCCAGTGAAGAGGTCTGCATGAACGTCGATAGAAACCTTGAAAAAGAAGTCCTCACCCGCCTGCTGCACGCCCACCCGCAAGGCTTGGGCAAGGAAGTGCTGGATAACTACCGCGGCGAAAAAGAGGTTGCCAGTGTCTTGGCATTCTTGCAGGACCGCGGGCTCATCAAGGATGGGCATGTCACCACCGACGATGCCGGTGAGTACTCGCTGAATCTGCCGATCAAGTTGACGGCGTCAGGTGTGGATGAAGCGCGCAAGCTCGAAGGTGAGACGCGCCAGTAGCCCTCATGCAAAACCCAATGTGGGAGGCCCCCCTCCCACATTTTTTTCGCGTTTACTCGGTGAGTAATGAGTCGACTTCGGCGCTGCCTGGGGAAGTTGCCGGCCCCCAATGCGTCACCGCCAAGGCTGCCGCTGCATTCGCCCGCCGTGCTGCCGCCGCTGGTTTCAAACCCGCCGCCAATCCCGCAATAAACACTCCTGCATGCGCATCCCCCGCGCCATTGCTGTCCACCGCCTGCACCTTGAAGCCGGGCACATGCTCGATCTGACCTGCACACCCCACCCAGCAACCATTCGGTCCGTCGCGCACCACCAGCAGCGTCTCGGCGGGCAGGTACTGATTAAGCGCGGGCAATGCGGCAGCGATGGTCGCCGCGCCGGTGAACGCCAAGGCTTCAGGGCCATTGCTGGTCCAGATATCGATACGTGGCAACAGCGCACGCATCAAGGCCGAATCCGGCGCCTTGACCAGCGGGCCCGGGTCGAACACCACCACGATTTGCCGTGGCAGTGCCAGCAGCCAGTCGATCAGCGGCTGGGCCTTGCCCTCCAGGAGCAGGCTGTAGCCACTGACATACACATAGTCATCCGGATGAGGCACAACATTGGCCAGGTCCTCGGCACTCAGTTCACCCTCGGCGCCGATATGGGAAATAAAGGTGCGCTCGGTGGTGGCCTCGGTCAGGGACACACACAGGCCGGTGTCCTTGCCGTCGCTGGCTGCCAGGGCCATTTCAATGCCCTCGGCCTGCATCGCCGCGCGGGCCAGATCGCCGAAGCGGCCAGTGCCGTGACGGCCCAGATAGACCACCGGCAAGCCATTGCGCCGCGCTGCCGCCATCACATTAAAGCCTCCGCCAGCTTCGAAGCTGGCGGACTTGGCCAGCACGTCGCCGCCGGTCGCGGGCAAGGTGTCGAGGGCCATGACCAGGTCGACGATGACCTGGCCGGTGTGCAGCAATCTAGACATTGGAGCTCTCTACTAACGCCGGACGACGGTCAGCCGCGCCGCCCAGTAGCGCATACATTCCGCCGGCAACCAGGAAGGTGACGATCCAGCCCAGGCCGTTGTGGCCGAGCCAGGAGTCGGACAACGGCCCGGCGAACCAGATGTTCTCGGCGGTGGTGCCGATGGTGGTGAAGCTGAAACCGAGCACGATGGCCACGGCCCAGGCGCCGAATGCACGCCATTCAACGCCGCCGCGATACCAGTAGGCGCTGCTTGGGCTCACGTCCAGCAGGTCCTCGGGGCTGTAGTAGTGACGATGGATCAGGTCGACCACGAAGATCCCCACCCACGCGGTGATCGGCACCGCCAGCAACGAGATGAAGGTGATGAACGGGCCGTAGAAGCTGTCGGCGATCAGCATGAAGTAGATGGAACCGGCGAAGATCGCCACGATATCGACGATCACCGCATGCACGCGCTTGACCTTCAGGCCGAGGGTCAAGGTGGTCAGGCCGGCCGAATACACCGACAGGTTGTTCGACAGCAACAGCCCGCCAAACGCGGTGATCAGGTACGGCACCGCCATCCAGGTCGGCAGCATGTCGCGGATCGCAATGATCGGGTCAGTGGCCGAGGCCAGGTCATTGTTGCCCACCGACAACAGGCCACCGAGGGTGATCAGCAATACCAGCGGAATCCCCGCGCCAAATGCCGCCGAGGCCACCAGGCGCACGGCCGTGACGCTGCGGTGCTGGTAGCGGGACATGTCGGCACCGGCGTTGGCCCAGCCGATACCGGTACCGGCGGCCATGGTGCCAACACCGATGATCATCGCGCTCAGGGGAGCCGGGGTGGCGTTGAACACCGCGCTCCAGTCGATGGTGGCGCAGAGGAAACCGCCCACCAGGATATTCAACGCGCCGAACACGTAGGTGGCCCACTTCTGGATCACCAGCAAGGTGGCGTGACCCAGCCCCGAAACTGCCAAGGTCAGCAGCACGAAAATGCCGATGAAAATCAGGGTGAGGACCGGTGCGCTTTTCGCCTCGACCGCAGAGCCGAACAGAATCGAACACAACGACAGCAGCACGAAGGCGGCGGTGGTGGTGTTAACGGTTTCCCAGCCCAGGCGCGACATCAACGACACCAGTGTCGGGCCGATATTGCCGCGTACGCCGAAGATGGCGCGGGACAGCGTCAGGCTGGGTGCACGACCACGCCGGCCGGCGATGGAGATAATGCCCACCACCGCGAAAGAGCCGGCGGCGCCAAGGATCGCGACGATGACCGCTTGCCAGATGGCCAGGCCGCGAAACGCCACGAGAGTCGCACCGAGCGGCAAGCCGAGGATGCTGATATTGGCGGCGAACCACACCCAGAACAGTTGCAGCGGATGGCCGTTGCACTCGCCTTCAGGGACCGGTTCGATACCGCGGGTTTCCAATTGTCCGGCGCTTTGACCGGAAGAAGTGCTGCTCATGGGGGGGCTCCTGGTGCCTGTATTGTTGTGGTTGTGGCAGGGAATCAAAGCGTTAAACGATCATCCTGACTCGGCGCCTACCGCGCTTGTCGCAAGGCCAGCAGGCTCTGGACCAAGGGCTGCAGGTCCAAGCCATTGACGGCTTTGACTTGATCGATCATCGCCTCAGGCCAGCACTGCATACCGAGGCAGGCACCGAGCATCGCGCCGAGCATCGCCGCAATCGTGTCGGTATCGCCGCCCAGACTGGCTGCCAGGCACAGCGCTTCGAACGCGTTCATGTCACCCACCGCGACTTGCTGGGCGAGCGCAAACGACACCACCACCGACTCCTGGGAGGCAACGGAGGTGCCGATCAATTCATACAGCAGGTCAGCGAACAGGGCTTTGTCGCCGCTGCCGACGCTCAGGGTTCGCGCCCAACTGATGCGGGTGGAAATCCGCCCACCGGCGATCCAGTGACCGTGATTTTCCGCCTGCTGGGCGACCTGAGTGCCGATATTCAGCGCTTCCCCCAGATCCACACCGTTGATGCCGGCCGACACCACCGCCGCCACTGCCGCCGCGCTGGAGATGCCCAGCGTGGTGTTGTGAGTGACCTGGCAGGCCTGGATAACCGCTTGGACAAACGCGGTCAGGTCGCTGACGTCGGCGGCGATGCCCACCGGCGTAATGCGCATGGCTGCACCGTTGGTGGTGCCGTAGCGCCCGGATTCTTCCGGCGTGTGGCCGGCGAGGATCATGTCGATGGCGCGCTTGGTAGACGGACCGAGCAGGTCCTGGGAGCCTTTGGCGCGCATCACCGCTTCCCAGTCGATCAGGCGCTGGGCGAGGACAGTCGGCGCGATCCTGCCTTGGCCTTCGACCAGCAATTCAGCCACCAGGATGGCCTGCTCAGTGTCATCAGTGATGGAGCCGGCCGGCATATTGGGCGCGATGGGTTGGTCGGCGTCGGCATCTTCCAGGCCGGTAATGGCACCGAAGCGCTGTTGCACTTGCTCACGGCTCAGGGACTGGGTGGGCATGCCCAGGGCGTCGCCCAGGGCCAGGCCGTAGAACGCGCCGAGCGCGCGGGTATTCGGGGTCATTTCGAAGATCCAAACTGCAGGTGCAGGCGAAAGTGCAGAGGGTCGAGCAAACTTTCGACGTACTCCATAAAGCGCTCGCGGCGGTCGTAAGTGGTGCGTGACGCCTTGAGAAACACGCTCCCGGCCGGTCGGCCAAGCAGCTCGGCGTCTTCATCACTGAGGGGCTCGGCGCCGATCCATTGGTCACCTTCGGCGCCGACATAGCCGTAGGCCGCCAGGGTAATGGTCAGGGAATTGTCGATCAGGCCAACCCGGGGCAAGCTTTCCAGGCCACCCGAAGCCGGCATCAGCGAGCGTTCAAGGGAGACGGCCGTGCCATCGGTGGTGCGTCGGCGGCGGTCGAGGGCAATAAACTGGTCGCTGCCGAAGCGGCTGAACAGATCGGGGCGTGTCACGGCTTCCAGGCGCAGGATATCGGTGGTGACCAATGCGCCGGTATCCGCCAAGGCTTGGGCCCAGCCACTGTTTTGATCGAGCACCATGCCGTCAAACGTAACAATGGAGCCGACACCGCTCTGGGTGGCGATGTAGTTGCGGCGTTTGAGCTCGGCGAGGGCTTCACGTAGCGTGCCGCGACTGACCGCAAACTCTTCGGCCAGTTGATGCTCGCCCGGCAGCAGGAAACCGTCGGCCATCACCCCACCCTCGATACGGCGGATGAGCTCGTCGACGACGCGTTTTTTCTTATCAAATCGAACATGTCTAATCATGTACAAATTGATAACCGAAAGCGCCCGTTTGCAGCAAGCGAATTATTTCAGGGAGATGAAAAAAACCAGACTCACGGCTCCAGGCCGATGCGGAAAAACTCGCCGCAGCTCCATACACCCAGCCAGTTCTGACCATTGATCGGCCGGCTCACCGCCAACTCAACCAATTGGTAGAAAACGTTGCGATGCACCAGGGCCTCGAGGTTGGTACGCACGCGCAGATAGGGCGACGGCTCCTGGGTGACGGGGTCGATTACCACCCGCAATGGGTGTTCGATATCGGCTTCGATGGGCTCGTCGACGTTGGTCATGAAGCGCAGTACCTGACCTTCGCCCTCCCCTTCGACTTCCAGGGTTACCGCGACAAAAGGCGCGTCATCTACGCTGATGCCGACTTTTTCCACGGGAGTGACCAGGAAGTAATCATCGCCATCGCGGCGGATGATGTTGGAGAACAACTTGACCATCGGCTTACGCCCGATCGGCGTGCCCTGGTAAAACCAGGTACCGTCGCGGGCGATGCGCATATCGATGTTGCCGCAGAAATCCGGGTTCCACATGTGCACCGGCGCCGGCCCCTTGCCCTTGGGCAGTTGAGCCAACAGATCGTTGGCCTTGGCGGAATCGGTCATGGCGTTCTCCTCGGTCTTACTGATCGCTCATGCCCAGCAGGCCTCGGGCGTACTGCGCCAAGGGGCGGGCAATCAGATCTTCTGGCTTGTTGTCGTGGAACGTCAGTAAACCGCCACGACTGCGAATACGTGCAGTATCAATCAAATACTGGGTGCTGGTCTCGATCAACATGATCTGGATAACACCGTTGTCCAGGCCAAGCCGGTCCAGCGCCTCTTGATCAGCCCATTCGTCGGCGTTGCCAATACGGTCATCTGCCTTGGCGAAACGGCAGTACAACAGGTAGTGGGCACCCGCCGCACGGGCTTCGGCCATCGCCTGTTCCAGGCCTTCCGGCTGACGAGCGCGGCGCACCATGGGAAAGTATTCGACGAAACCGTTGAAGGCTTCCTCGGCCACCACATTCGGTCGCGGGTAGGCACTGCCCGGCGGAACGAAGACGCCCTGGGCGATAAACACAAACGAGTCCGGCTGTATACGAACCGAGGCGGTACGACGGGTATCGCTGTGGTCAAGCAACCCGGCGTCGCTCATCTGATAGCGGGTGCCTTCGGCCATATCGCTGACGGTCATGCAGCCACCCAACGCCAGAGACGCCAGCAACAAAACCAGACTACGCATCCTAATCCTCCAGAAGCCGGTGACGGAAAACCGGCGAATGGGCACGAGATGCAGAATCCGCGCCATTTGGAAACAACGCAGACCTAAATGTGGGAGGGAGCAAGCCCCCTCCCCTATTGAATGATGTTTAATCTTGGGAAAGGGTTAACCACCGATGATCTTCATGATCGTCGCGCCGCCGGAGAACGCCACTTCCTGCTTGTCACCCAGGGCCTTCATCAGCAGGCCTTGCAGCGCCGGAAGCGCTTGGTGACGAGGTTTGTCCAACAGGTCGCCGACGTAGTGACGGTTGCTCGACGACAGGCAGCCATGCAGCCAGCCGGTCGACGACAACCGCAGCCGTGAACAGGTGCGGCAGAACGGTACGCTTTCGTTGGCGATCACGCCAAAGAAGCCTTTGCCCGGCACTTCGTAGCGCACCGCCGTGGCATCCACGGGAGCGTTGGCTTGCAGGTATTCGTGGTGTTCGCCGATCAGGCCGAGCAATTGTTGCAGGCTGACGAACTGCTGCAGGAACGCGTTGGAGTCCTTTGCAAGGTGGCCCATGCGCATCAATTCAATAAAGCGCAGCTCGTAGCCACGCTCCAGGCAGTAGTCGAGCAGCGGCATCACCTGGTCGAGGTTCTGGCCGCGCAACGGCACCATATTGACCTTGATCTTGATTCCGGCAGCGCGCGCCTGGTCCATGCCGTCGAGCACGGTGGCCAGGTCACCACCACGGGCGATGCTGCGGAAGGCGTCGGCGTCCAGGGTGTCGAGAGAGACGTTGATACGCCGAATGCCGGCGTCCACCAGCAGCGGCAGTTTGCGCGCCAGCAATTGGCCGTTGGTGGTCAGGCTGATATCGCTCAGGCCCATGCCGCCGACTGCGCCCATGAAAGCTTCCAGCTTGGGACTGACCAGCGGTTCGCCGCCGGTGATGCGCAAGCGGTCGATGCCCGCCGCCTCGATCAGATAGGCCACACCACGGGCCATTGCCTCGGCCGAGAGTTCGTCCTGGGCAGCCACCAGCCGCTTGCCGTTTGGCACGCAGTAGGTACACGCGTAATTGCAGGCTGAGGTCAGGCTGATCCGCAAATTGCGAAAACGCCTGCCTTGACGATCAACGATCATGGATCACTCCGGCAGAGGATGATTCGGGCGCGCTAAAAGCTGACTGATAAATCAGCTTTTAGCAAGATCCTTGCCTGAGTATATTCCTGGGGTAATGCGCCTGGCAGTAAATAATCAGCTGGCGGGCGTTTCGACGGGGGCCTGTGGCAGCTCTGCGCTGTGCTTGCGCTTGTTGCCCATGCGCACGCCGATGTCCATCAGGAACTGGAAAAAACCTTCCTGGTCTTCCAGCACGTTGCTCCAGAACGGCGAGTGGTAGAGCGCCACGGCGCCGTGCACCAAGGCCCAGGCGGCGCAGTAGTGGAAATACGGCGGTACGTCTTCAAGCTTGCCTTCGCTGATACGACCCTTGATCAGCAGGGTCAGGCGCTCGAAGTTCGAGGCGCGGATCTTGTGCAGTTCCTCGACCATCTCCGGTACTTGATGGCCCTTGACCACCTTCTCTTCCAGGCGGTCAAACAAGCGGTAACGCTGCGGGTCACGCATGCGGAACTCGAAGTAGGCCCGGGACAAGGCTTCCTTGTCCTTGTCGACATCGGCCGAATGCAGCAGCTCGTTCAGGTCGCGCTCATAGTCGAGCATCAGGCGAAGGTAGATCTCGGCCTTGGACTTGAAGTGTTTGTAGATCGTGCCTTTGCCGATACCCACGGCATCCGCGATCATCTCGACGGTGACGCTGTCTTCGCCTTGTTCGAGGAACAACTTGAGTGCGGTGTCGAGAATTTCCTGCTCACGGCGGCGAAACTCACGGACCTTACGGGGTTCTTTGTGCATGAGGAAGAGGTCTGCAAAGGTCGGAATAGGGAGGGTTGCGCAGGGCCACGAATACATGGCGATACGATTTACCCAGTGCGAGGGATTATCCCGACTGAACGGTCGTTGGGCAACGCCTATGTGAACCCGTGACGCACTTTACTTTCAGCACGCCAACGTTTTCATGGATCGCAGTCAGAAATAATACGCAACAACTACACCCGTACACGTGCCCAATGAGAACTCAAGCGAAGCGCGGGTATTCCAAATCTGTTTAAAAAACGATCAGTCGCGACTGGACTGAATCAGATACTGATCAATACTTGAACTGTCGGCGTGACATCTCCCCCAAGTGAAGCGCCGACCTGGGTACCGACGGACTGTGTGCCCTTGTTTTACTCCTAATGGTCTTAACCCGGATTCACCCCCCAGAACCCGGGTTTTTTTTGCCTGCGATTTAGTCGCGTCGCGCGGCTACATGGGCCAGCGGGAACAGGCGCTTGAAGTTCTCGGTGGTTTGCTCGGCAAAGCGCTCATAGGACTCACCGCGCAGCATGGCCAGGTAATCCGCTACGTCCCGCACATACTCAGGCAGGTTCGGTTTGCCACGATGGGGAATCGGCGCCAGGTATGGCGAGTCGGTTTCCACCAGCAGGCGATCGGCCGGCACTTGGCGCGCGACGTCGCGCAAGGCATCGGCATTGCGGAACGTGACAATGCCTGACAGGGAAATATAGAAACCCAGGTCAAGCGCCGCCTTGGCCATGTCCCAATCTTCGGTAAAGCAATGCAGCACGCCAGCCTGGGGTAAGGCGGCTTCGCGCAACAGGGCCAGGGTGTCGGCACGGGCGCCACGGGTGTGGACAATCACCGGTTTGCCGGTTTGCTGGGCGGCCTGCAAATGCAGGCGAAACGAGGCCTGCTGCAACTCGGCGGCTTCCGGCTCGTAATGGTAGTCCAGGCCGGTTTCGCCAATGGCTACCACACGCGGGTGATTGAGTTCGCCCAGCAGCCAGTCGAGGGCCGGCGCTTCGCCGGGCTTGAGGTCCAGCGGGTGGATACCCACCGAGCAATCCACATCGGCATAACGCTCGGCCAGGGCTTTGACGTCGGCAGCATTTTCGGCGCTGACGCCAATACACAGGAAGTGCCCGACCCCACGCTGGCGTGCAGCGTCGAGGGCAGCATCGAGGGAGCCGCCATGTTGGGCAAGGTCGAGGCGATCAAGGTGGCAATGGGAATCTACAAGCATAGGAAATTACGACTTAAGTCACGGAAAGTGTCTGGCCAACGATACACCGTCGGCCACTGAAATTAACGCCGGCCGAGCAAGCCGACCCACTGCACCAGCAGCGCTTCGAGCAACAGCACGCGGTTGAGGTTGGCCTTGCCGAGCACTTTCTGGCGATGGGCGAGGATCCAGTCCTGAATATTCAGCACCTTGTCCTGCGCGCTTTTCTGCGCGAGGTATTGCACCACCTTGCGCATATCCGGCAGGCCGAGGCCGTTTTCGTCCTGGGTCAACTGGTAGCGCAAGATCAGGCTCGACCAGTCGCAGAACCAATCGAACAGCAGCAGCAAGGGAATATCCTTCCAGGCGCTTTCAGCCAACTGGGTGGCGGACAGCTCTTGCTTGAGCAGTTTTTTCACCCCGTCCACCACCAGGGCTCGCTGCTCACGCACGCCCTGGGCTTGCAGCTTGACGGCAGCCAGCGGGGAACCGGCCGCCAGGGTCAACAGCTCGACCCGTTCTTCTGCGGAACAATCGGGCAGCGCCTGCGCCAGCCATTGCAGGCTCATAGCCTCGCTCGGCAACGGGCAGGCCTGCTGCACGCAACGGCTGCGAATGGTCGGCAACAAGCGGCTGGACTGGTGGCTCACCAGCAAAAGCACCGTGTCGCCGGAGGGTTCTTCCAGGCTCTTGAGCAAGGCATTGGCGGCGTTGATGTTCATCGCCTCCACCGGCTCGATCAGTACCACCTTGCGCCCGCCCATCTGCGCGGTCTGCACCACGAAGCTGACAAGGTCACGCACTTGGTCGACCTTGATCGCCTTGTCGGCTTCCTCGGGTTCGAGCAGATAGTTGTCCGGGTGGCTGCCGGCCTTGAGCAACAGGCAGGATTTGCACGCGCCGCAAGCTTCAAGGTTGACCGGGCGCTGGCACAGCAGGCTGGCCATGAGTCGCTCAGCCAGATCGCGCTTACCAATACCGATCGGCCCGTGCAGCAGATAGGCGTGGGCGTGCTGGGCACGACCGGCCAACTGTTGCCAGAGACTGTCCTGCCATGGGTAGGCTTCAGCCACGGGCGCGCTCCAACAGCTTGGGTAACAGGGCGTCGATGGCCTGCTGCACCTGCGTCAACGGCTGCGCCGCGTCCAGCAGGTGGTAGCGCGCCGGTTCAGCCTGGGCGCGCTTGAGAAACGCGCTGCGCACAGCATCGAAAAAAACCTGGCCTTCCAGCTCGAAACGGTCGAGACGCCCACGGGCGCTGGCACGCGCCATGCCCACTGCCACCGGCAGGTCGAACAGCAGGGTCAGGTCAGGACGTAAATCACCCTGCACAAAGGTTTCCAGGGTAGCGATGCGCGCCAGGGACAAGCCTCGGCCACCACCTTGATAGGCATAAGTGGAATCGGTGAAACGGTCGCAAATCACCACGGCACCACGGGCCAGGGCCGGGCGAATCACCTCGGCCAAGTGCTGGGCACGGGCAGCGAACACCAGCAGCAGCTCGGTGTCCGGATCCATCTGTTCTTCGCCTGGGGCCAGCAACACTTCACGGATGCGCTCGGCCAGCGGTGTCCCGCCGGGCTCACGGGTCAACACCACCTCGACACCTTCAGCGCGCAGACGCTCGGCCAGGTAATCGCGGTTGGTGCTCTTGCCGGCGCCTTCGGGGCCTTCCAGGGTAATAAACAAGCCAGTCACAGGCAGTCCTTAGTCAGAGTTATTGCGGGCTTTGCGGCGCGGCGGCGTCCGGCGCGGGCTCGGCGGGTGCATCAGCAGGCGGCGTCAGGTCTTCCGGCGGTTTTGCCAGCGGTGCCGGGCTTGAGCGGTAATCGGCGCGGCGCTTGAGTTGGAATTCGCGCACCGCAGCATTATGCGCACCCAGGTCATCAGAGAAAACATGGCTGCCGTCGCCACGGGCGACGAAATACAGGCTGCTACCCGGCACCGGGTTCAATGCGGCATGGATGGCCTCGCGGCCGACCATGGCGATTGGCGTCGGCGGCAGGCCCGCAATCATATAGGTGTTGTAGGGGTTGGCTTCCTTGAGGTGCGCGCGGGTCAACTTGCCGTTGTAGCGCTCGCCCAGGCCGTAGATCACGGTGGGGTCGGTCTGCAGCAGCATGCCGATTTTCAGGCGCCGTACGAACACCCCGGCGATCTGCCCACGTTCTTCGGGCACACCGGTCTCTTTCTCCACCAGGGAGGCCATGATCAACGCTTGATAGGGATCGGTATAAGGCGCGTCGGCAGCGCGTTTGCTCCACTCCTGGGCGAGCACGTCATCCAGACGGTTGTAGGCTTTTTTCAGGAACTCGACATCGGTCATCCCACGCACGAAGCGGTAGGTATCCGGGAAGAACCGACCTTCGGGGAACACGCCGGGGTGGCCGAGCTTGTCCATCACTTCGCTGTCACTGAGGCCCGACAGGGTCTGCACGATCTTTTCATGCTTGGCCAGGGCCGAACGCACCTGACGGAAATTCCAGCCTTCTACCAGCGTGAGGCTGTATTGCACCACTTCGCCCCGTTGCCACAGGCCGATCAGGCCTTCGGCGGTCATGCCTGGGGTCATGCGGTATTCACCGCTGTGCAGCGGCTGGCCGTCGAGGTTGAAGCGCCAGTACAAGCGCAGCCAGAAGGCGCCGTCGAGCACGCCGTCGGCTTCGAGGCGATTGAAGGTCCCGGTGGGGGTCGCCCCTGCCGGCACATCGAGCAATTGCTCCTGGGTCAGATTCAACGGCTGCTTGAGGGCAGCGTCATATTTCCAGGCGCAAAAGCCCAACAGCAAAGCCGCCGAGAACAGACCGATCAGCAGCAGTACAACCAGTTTTCGTATCAACTCAAATATCCAATAGCGCGCGAACAATGCCCTGCAGTTTACGGGTGAGCGGCCCAACCGACCAGCTCATCGCAGCGCAGCCACGCACCGGCCAAATGCCATAAACGCTGTTGCACACAAAGACTTCGTCAGCCTGCTGCAATTGCTCCAGGCTGATGTCAGCCACGGCCACCGGGATGTCCAGAGCATGCGCCTGGGCCAGAATCTCAGCGCGCATGACGCCCGCAACGCCGCAACGATTCAGATCGGCGGTTAGTAACAAGCCATTACGCACCAGGAACAGATTGCTGAAGACACCTTCGATGACACGCCCGGACATATCCAGCATCAAACCTTCGGCATGTTCGGCATCCTGCCATTCAGCACGGGCGAGCACCTGCTCCAGGCGATTGAGGTGTTTGAGACCAGCCAGCAGCGGCTGCTCGGCCAAGCGGGTGGTACACGCAAACAGACGAACACCGTCGGTTGCATGGGCCTGGGGATAGGTCGCAGGCGGACTGCCCTGCAAGATACGGCGCACAGGTGCGTCAGGGTTGATGCCATAGCCGCGCAGACTGTCGCCGCGCGTGAGGATCAACTTGAGCACACCGTCGCCGAGAGCGGCGGCATAGGCCTGCACTTCACTACGGACCAAGTGTGTATCCGTAACGAAAGCGAGGCGCCTGCAGCCCTCATCGAGGCGCTGCAGGTGACGGTCAAGCAGCACGGGCTGCCCGACCTTGACGGCGATGGTCTCGAACAGGCCATCACCGTACGCCAGGCCGCGATCTTTCAGGGGCACGCTGTCCGCTGGCTGACCGTCGACCCAGCTGTGCATCACTCGGCGAACCGGCGGAACACCAGGGAACCGTTGGTACCACCAAAACCGAACGAGTTGGAGATCGCAACGTCGATCGGCATCTCTTGCGGCTCATGCGGCACAAAGTTCAGGTCGCAGCCTTCGTCCGGCTCATCGAGGTTGATGGTCGGCGGAGCGACCTGGTCCTTGATGGCCATGACACTGAAGATCGCTTCGACCGCGCCCGCCGCACCCAACAGGTGGCCGGTCATGGACTTGGTGGAGCTGACCGCCAGCTTGTAGGCGTGCTCGCCGAACACCGACTTGATGGCTTCGGCTTCCGCCAGGTCGCCCGTCGGGGTCGAGGTGCCATGGGCGTTGATGTACTGCACCTGGTCCGCATTGACCTTGGCATCGCGCAGGGCGTTGGTGATGCAACGCGCAGCGCCGGCACCGTCGGACGGTGGCGATGTCATGTGATAGGCGTCGCCGCTCATGCCAAAACCGATCAACTCGGCATAGATGGTGGCACCACGCGCCTTGGCGTGCTCCAACTCTTCAAGCACCAGCGCACCGGCACCGTCGGCCAGTACAAAGCCGTCACGGCCCTTGTCCCACGGCCGGCTGGCACGGGTCGGCTCGTCATTGCGGGTCGACAGTGCACGGGACGCGCCGAAGCCGCCCATACCCAGGCCGCAGGCGGCCATTTCAGCGCCACCGGCGATCATCACGTCAGCTTCGTCATAGGCGATGTTACGTGCCGCCATGCCGATGCAGTGGGTGCCCGTGGTGCACGCCGTGGCAATCGCGTAGTTAGGCCCCTGCGCCCCCAAGTGGATGGACAGGAAACCGGAAATCATATTGATGATCGAGCCAGGCACGAAGAACGGTGAAATTCGACGAGGGCCGGAATCATGCAGCGTGCGGCTGGTTTCTTCGATATTGGTCAGACCGCCAATACCCGACCCCATGGCCACGCCGATGCGCTCACGGTTGGCGTCGGTAACTTCCAGGCCGGCGTTACGCACTGCCTGAAAACCGGCTGCCAGGCCGTATTGAATGAACAGGTCGAGTTTGCGGGACTCTTTGATCGAGAGATATTCCTCGACATTGAACCCCTTTACCGAGCCGCCAAAACGGGTGGAATAGGCAGAAAGGTCCGTGTGTTCGATCAGACCAATACCACTGCGGCCAGCCAGAATGCCCTGCCAACTGCTCGGCACATCCGTACCCAGTGGCGATAACATACCCATACCGGTGACTACGACGCGTCTACGCGACACAGCACTCTCCTTTTTCTAATGACGACACTTTGCTTCAGAGCTCACTTTTCATCAGCGCTAAAGAAAAAACCGCACGCCGTTACAGCAGTGCGGTTTTTCCCTAACAGCAAGCGACGACTACAAACGATTACGCCTGGTGGTTAGTAACGTAGTCGATAGCAGCTTGAACAGTAGTGATTTTTTCAGCTTCTTCGTCCGGGATTTCGGTCTCGAATTCCTCTTCCAGAGCCATCACCAGCTCAACGGTGTCAAGGGAATCGGCACCCAGGTCTTCTACGAAGGAAGCAGTGTTGACCACTTCTTCTTCTTTAACACCCAGTTGCTCGGCAACGATTTTCTTGACGCGCTCTTCGATGGTGCTCATACCTTGTTTAACTCCTAATGGACAAATTCAGGCAGCTGGCCAGTGGGTAAGTGTATAGAAAGCCATTTCAGCTTTTCAACTGAAAGCTTCACCCTGTACCCGGTACGCCACCTGCCTATAAATTAAGTTGCAGCTTTATAACGGATTTTAGACAGCTCGTATGACATTTTTTTGAAGCGATCCGTCACAATTTAACTCATGTACATCCCGCCGTTCACCGGGATTGTAGCCCCAGTCACGTATGCCGCACCGTCAGATGCCAGGAAAGTGACCACATTCGCGATCTCTTGAGCCTGGCCCAGACGGCCCAGCGGAATCTGCGTCAGCAACGCTTCACGCTGTGCTTCCGGCAGTTCGCGGGTCATATCGGTGTCGATGAACCCTGGGGCCACCGAGTTGACCGTAATCGACCGCGAGCCGACTTCACGCGCCAGTGCACGGCTGAAACCTTCCAGACCGGCCTTCGCGGCTGCATAGTTTACTTGGCCTGCGTTGCCCATGGCACCCACTACGGAGCCAATATTGATAATTCGCCCCCAACGGGCCTTGGTCATGCCACGCAAAACACCCTTGGACAGGCGAAACAGACTGTTCAGGTTGGTATCGACCACGTCGTACCATTCGTCGTCTTTCATGCGCATCATCAGGTTGTCGCGGGTGATACCGGCGTTGTTCACCAGAATTGCCGGCGCGCCAAACTGCGCGGTGATCTCGGCCAGCACGGCAGCCACGGACTCATCGCTGGTCACGTTCAGCTCAAGGCCGGTGCCTTGAACGCCGTTTTCCTTCAGGGTCGCGGCGATACGCTCGGCGCCCGAAGCAGAAGTGGCGGTGCCAATCACGACGGCGCCCTGACGGCCCAGTTCCAGGGCGATGGCCTGGCCAATGCCACGGCTCGCGCCGGTAACCAGTGCAACTTTACCTTGCAGACTCATGCAGGCTTCTCCTAAGTTCGGGGATCAGGCCAGCGCCGCACGAGCGGCAGCGAAGGCATCCGGGGTATTTAGATTGGCAGTCGACACGCCATCGGCGCAGCGCTTGTTCAGGCCAGCCAGGACTTTGCCCGGGCCGCACTCGACCAGTTCGGTGGCGCCATTGGCGGCCAGGGTCTGGACCGACTCGACCCAGCGCACAGGCTTGTAGAGTTGCTCCAGCAGGTCGCGTTTGAGGGTGTCGAGGTCGGCGGCCACGGCCGCGCTGACGTTCTGCACCAGCGGAATCTGTGGCGCCTGCCAGTTGATGGCAGCGATGGACTCGGCAAAACGCTCGGCAGCCGGGCGCATCAGCTCGCAGTGCGACGGCACGCTCACCGGCAACGGCAATGCACGCTTGGCACCGCGCGCCTTGCAGCCTTCGATGGCACGCTCGACGGCCGCCTTGGCACCGGCGATCACCACCTGACCAGGGGAGTTGAAGTTTACCGCGCTGACCACTTCGCCCTGGGCCGCCTCGGCGCAGGCTTCGATCACCACGGCATCGTCCAGCCCCAGGATAGCGGCCATGCCACCTTGCCCGGCCGGAACCGCTTCCTGCATCAGTTGGCCACGACGCTCGACCAGCTTGACCGCTTCAGCAAGGGTCAGGCTGCCCGCCGCCACCAGGGCGCTGTATTCGCCCAGGCTATGACCGGCCACGAAAGCCGGGCGCGCGCCGCCTTCCGCCAGCCACAAGCGCCACAGGGCGATCGAAGCGGTCAGGATGGCCGGCTGGGTTTTATCGGTTTGATTGAGCAGCTCTTCCGGCCCTTGCTGGGTCAGCGCCCACAGGTCGTAACCCAGGGCCTCGGAAGCTTCCTTGAACGTGTCCAGGATCAGCGGGTATTGCGCGCCCAGCTCGGCCAACATGCCGAGGGACTGCGAACCCTGCCCTGGAAAGACGAATGCGAGGGATGTAGACATGTAACAAGCCCCTAATGATCTGGTCGTCGGAAATGGTCGCTCCTCGGTGGGAGCGTACGAAACTGACAGATTGGATGGTCAATTGAACTGGCCGGTCACATTTAAGCATTCCCTGGCCAATTCGCCTAAGGCAACAGGTCTTCAAGACGGCCGTGCAAGCGTTGCGGCAGGTTTTCCTGGATTTCGATCAACGCCCGCGCAATCGCGCTCTGGAAGCCCTCCACACCGGCGGAACCGTGGCTTTTGACCACAATGCCCTGCAACCCCAGGAAACTCGCGCCATTATGCCGCGCCGGGGCCAGATCGGCCTGCAAGCGACGCATCAACGGCAGCGCCAGGGCACCCACCAGTCGCGATGCGAAATTCTGCCTGAACAACGCCTCGATGCGCGTGGCGATCATGGTCGCCAGGCCTTCGCTGGATTTAAGCAGGATATTGCCGACAAACCCGTCGCACACCACCACGTCCGCTTCGCCACGGTACAAGCCATCACCCTCGACAAAGCCGATGTAATTCAAGCCGCGTGCGCCCTGCAGCAGGGTGGCAGCCAACTTGACCTGCTGGTTGCCCTTGATGTCTTCGGTGCCGATATTCAGCAAGGCCACCCGCGGTCGAGCCACGCCCAGCGCCTCGGCGGCCACCGAGCCCATCACGGCGAACTGGAACAGGTGCTCGGCACTGCAATCCACATTCGCGCCAAGGTCCAGCAGCTGGCAATAGCCTTTCTGCGTCGGAATCGCCGCGACCATCGCCGGCCGATCAATCCCCGGCAGCGTCTTGAGCACATGCCGCGACAACGCCATCAATGCCCCGGTGTTGCCGGCGCTGACACAGGCTTGCACCTTGCCGTCCCGCAACAACTCCAGGGCCACGCGCATTGAAGAGTCAGGCTTGCCGCGCAGGGCAACTGCCGGCTTTTCATCCATGGTGATGGTTTCGCTGGCGGGCGTAACGCTCAGGCGCGCACGATCCACCGCCGGATGGCTGGCAATCAGTTCTTCAAGGAGGGAGGGTTGACCGACGAGGGTCAGGTGCAGCGAGGGGGTAGCAGACAGGCTGGCAATGCAGGCCTGAACAATGCTGCGGGGACCGAAGTCCCCGCCCATTGCGTCAATCGCGATGACTTGAGCAGACAAGTGATTACTCGTCAGCGCCCTTGTCGATCACTTTACGGCCACGGTATACGCCTTCTGGCGATACGTGGTGACGCAGGTGAATTTCACCGGTGGTTTTTTCTACAGACAGAGTGCTTGCCGTCAGGGCATCGTGCGAACGACGCATGTCACGGGCAGAGCGGGATTTTTTGTTCTGCTGAACAGCCATAATTGATTAACTCCTAAACGTTTGGGTCACGCTTTAACTGCGCCAATACACTGAACGGGTTGGACCGCGTTACCTCGTCCTCGCTCGGTTCGGACTCGTCATCGAGACCCGCCGGCTGCTGGCATTCTTCCGGATGATGAGCAGGCACAATGGGCAAGGCGAGCAGAAGCTCCTCCTCGATCAGTGCATGCAGATCCAAAGGATCTTCGCCCAGTTCCAGCACGTCATAACCTTTCGGCAACGACTGGGTATTCGCACCCTCCTTTACCACAGCATAACTGCACTCGCTGTGAATCGGCAGGGTGACCAGCTCAAGACAACGCTGGCAAACCATTTTGACTTCGGTGTCGATAAAGCTGTGAATTACCACAGATTTACGTTCATCTCGTTCAAAAACGAATTTGGCCTGCACCGTACCGACAGTGTCGGAAAGCGGGTCGCAGAGTCTCTCCAAATCGGCCAGCAGCAACTCACCTTGAAGGGAAGTGCCACGATCAGCCAATTTGCGCGGGTCAACGTGAGGTGGAATCGGGTCATTCAACATAGGCGCAGCATTATAGGGATGCACCCAGCCATGTCAAAGGAAATTCAGCCCTGTGCGTCAGCCGGTCGCCCCGCTAGAATCGGCGGCTGCCTTGAGGAGACGTATATGCTGCCTTTATTGCTCGCTTCCAGCTCGGTTTACCGCCGGGAATTGCTCAGCCGCCTGCACCTGCCGTTCATCTGCAGCTCGCCGGATATCGACGAAAGCCACGCCACCAATGAGTCCGCCGTGGATCTGGTCAAACGCCTGGCCGAACAGAAAGCCCGCGCCCTCGCCGCCAGCCACCCAGGCCACCTGATCATAGGCTCCGACCAGGTAGCTGCCCTGGAAGGCCGGATCATCGGCAAACCCCATACGTTCGAGAATGCTCGTGAGCAACTGCTGGCCGCCAGCGGCAAGCGCGTGAGTTTCCTCACTGGCCTGGCCCTGCTTAACAGCGAGACGGGGCACTGCCAGGTCGACTGCGTGCCCTTTACCGTGCACATGCGCGAGCTGGATGCAGCGCGCATCGAGCGCTACCTGCGGAGCGAGCAGCCGTATGACTGCGCGGGCAGCTTCAAGGCTGAAGGGTTGGGCGTGAGTTTGTTTCAGAGCACCGAAGGGCCGGACGCGACCAGCCTCGTCGGCTTACCGCTGATTCGTTTGGTCGACATGCTGCTCAGCGAAGGCGTGCAAATCCCTTAAGAGCACTGCAAAACCAAATGCGGGAGGGGCAAGTCGAATCGTCGCACCGCCCCTCCCACATTTTGATCTACGACAGACTTCAGCTATCAGCGCAGCGTCGGACCCTGGAAGCCCATATACAGCGCCAGCTTCTCAGCCACGCTGGCACCAAGCTTCTTGGAGAAACGATCAAACGGCGATTCTTCAACAGTGAAGTCCACCAGCTCTTTCTCGCCGATCACGTCCCGCGCCACCAGGCTGGCACTGCCCAAACCATCGATCAGCCCCAGCGGCAATGCTTGCTCGCCCGACCACACCAACCCGGAGAACAACTCCGGATGCTCTTTATCCTTCAGGCGATCCCCACGCCCCTGCTTCACGCTGGCGATGAACTGGCGATGGGTCGTATCGAGCACACCCTGCCAGAACTGGGTTTCATCGGCCTTTTGCGGCTGGAACGGATCAAGGAACGACTTATGCTCGCCCGAGGTGTAGGTGCGGCGCTCAACACCCAGCTTCTCCATAGTGCCAACAAACCCGTATCCGGCCGCCGTCACACCGATGGAGCCCACCAGGCTGGCCTTGTCGGCGTAGATCTGGTCAGCGGCACTGGCAATGTAATAGGCACCGGAGGCACCCAGGTCGGAAATCACCGCGTACAGCTTGGTTTCCGGGTGCAGGCCACGCAGACGGCGAATCTCGTCATACACATAGCCCGATTGCACCGGGCTGCCGCCTGGGCTGTTGATGCGCAGGATCACGCCCTTGACCTTGGGATCTTCAAACGCAGCACGCAGGCTGCTGACGATATTGTCGGCGCTGGCGGGCTCCTTGTCGGCGATCACCCCACGCACTTCGATCAACGCGGTGTAATTGGCGCCACGGGTTGCGCTCTTTTCCATATCCATCAGCGGGCTGAACAGCGCCAGCATGAGCAACAGGTAAGTAAAGGTCAGCAACTTGAAGAAAATCCCCCAGCGCCGCGCTCGACGCTGTTCCTGGACACCGGCCAGGAGCGTCTTCTCCAGCAGCTTCCAGCTCTTTTCATCACCGCTTTCAGCCTTTTCAGGCGCTTTCCACTCGTCACTCATACCATCAACCCCAGCAAAGACTTATTGGGCCCGATTGAGCCAGGCCTGCAATTCAGAAAAATGATCAATCGTGACCCGAGGCTCGTAGTGCTGCAAAGCCTCGGCGGACTGGGCGCCATAGCTGACCGCCACGCTGTCCATGCCGGCGTTGCGCGCCATCATCAGGTCGAAGGAAGCGTCGCCCACCATCAGCGCCTGTCGCGGCGAGACGCCGCAATGAGCAATGATCTGCTCCAGCATCAGAGGGTGAGGTTTGCTGGCGGTTTCATCCGCAGCGCGGGTGATATCAAAAGAATCTTCAAAGCCATGCGCCTTGAGCACTCGGTCCAACCCGCGACGGGCCTTGCCGGTGGCCACGGCCAGGTGATAGCCCTGGGCGCGAAAGGCCTCCAGCGACTGCGCCACACCGTCGAACAGCGGTGAAGGCGTAGCCTCCAGCGCGATGTAGTGATCAGCATAATGGTCGCGGAATGTCACCAGCTCAGCGTCACTGATCTGGGGGTACAGGGTACGGATCGCCTCAGGCAAGCCCAGACCGATAATGCCCTTGACCGCCAGGTCAGTGCACAACTCAAAGCCCGAACGCTTGGAAGCGGCGTGCATCGACTCGACAATCCGACCAATGGAATTACACAGGGTGCCGTCCCAATCAAAAATCAGCAGCTTGTAGTCAAGGTGCGACACTCAAACGCTCCACGGTCTTGGCCCACATCTCATCGACCGGCGCCTGCAGCTTCAGCTCGCCGCCGTCAGGCAGCGGCACGGTGAGCATGTAGGCGTGCAGGAACAGGCGCTTGCCACCCAGGTCGCGGATTTCCTTGGAAAAACCCTCATCGCCGTACTTGGTATCGCCAGCAATGCAGTGGCCCGCATGCAAGGTGTGCACGCGAATCTGGTGGGTACGCCCAGTAACGGGTTTGGCCTCGACCATGGTGGCGAAGTCGCCGAAGCGACGCAGCACCTTGAACAGGGTCAGGGCTTCTTTGCCCTCTTCGTCCACTTCGACCATGCGCTCGCCGGAGCGCAAGTTGCTCTTCTGCAAAGGCGCGCGGACGCTCTTGATCGAACTGGCCCAGTTGCCGCGCACCAGCGCCATGTAGCGCTTGTCCACGCCATCGCCGCGCAGGGCGGTGTGCAGGTGGCGCAACATGCTGCGTTTCTTGGCGATCATCAACAGGCCAGAGGTGTCGCGGTCCAGGCGGTGGACCAGCTCCAGCTCCTTGCAATCCGGGCGCAACTGACGGAAGGCTTCGATCACGCCGAAATTCAGGCCGCTGCCACCGTGAACCGCAATACCGCAGGGCTTGTTGATCACGATCAGCTTGTTGTCTTCGAAGACAATCGATGCTTCAAGGCGCTGCAGCAGGCCTTGAGCCAGAGGCACAGGCTCGTCGCGCTCAGGCACGCGCACCGGTGGCACACGGACGATATCGCCCGCCTGCAGCTTGTACTCAGGCTTGATGCGCCCCTTGTTCACGCGCACTTCGCCTTTACGCAAAATGCGGTAGATCAAGGTCTTGGGCACGCCTTTGAGCCTGGCCAGGAGAAAATTATCGATGCGTTGGCCGGCATATTCCGGCGAGACCTCAAGCAGCTGGACGCTGGGGGTCTGGGGGGCGGTAGTCGTCATGGCGGCGATGATAACAATTTTTTATGGAATTGAAGCACTTAATCATTGCTGCTATAGTCGCGAACGCCGCCAAAAGCGGCCTGGACAGAGGACTAGCGGCAAACTGCCGGCCCTGACCATCGCAATTCATCAGGACGCGAGGCCGTCCTACGGGGCGTTCACCACCCTGGAAGGCTTGAGATTGTAACAAGCGCAGGTGACATGAGGCCTGAAGCGAGTGCAGAAAGCAGAGTGAATACTCGCGTTCTGCGCCGATATTTACGGCCAGTTCACAAAGTGCAGTCAGTCTTGAGCCGGACCACGGCGAATGCTTCGGAAACAACGCCTGTTAAGAGCTGAGTGAGAGCGCAGTCGCCCACACTCAGTCTTGTTTAGCCATGAGCGTGGACTCCCCATTGGAGAACACGGTAAATGCCAACCCGCTGCGGATTCTGCGCGCGGCAGCACCCGAATTATCAGGGATACGTGTAGGGTGGAGATGCACAACCGTCGGACCGTGTAGCACTAGGCTTATATTTAGACGCTTCATCTCGTCCACAGTCGCCGGTTGATTCCTCCTCCTGACCTTAGCTTTTGTTGAAGTGGTGCCTTTGTCACCACCGCTAACAAGCAGGACGCGTCCGTCGCGATACCGGCCCAATTGGCCGATTTTGCTGGACACTGGAGTGGCCAACCACTCTTGACGCACCTGACACCGACCGTGAGAAGTCGTGTGTGCCGAACGCCGTTTCCGGCAGCCCGGAAACCGACGGTACAACATGAAAAGAATGCTGATTAACGCAACTCAACCCGAAGAGTTGCGTGTTGCACTGGTAGATGGCCAACGCCTCTACGACCTGGACATCGAATCCGGTGCACGCGAGCAAAAGAAGGCCAACATCTATAAAGGCCGTATTACTCGCATCGAACCAAGCCTTGAGGCTGCCTTTGTCGATTTCGGCTCCGAGCGCCACGGCTTCCTGCCCCTCAAAGAAATCTCCCGCGAATACTTCAAGAAAGCCCCAGAAGGCCGCGTGAACATCAAGGACGTCCTGAGCGAAGGCCAGGAAGTCATCGTTCAGGTCGAAAAAGAAGAACGTGGCAACAAGGGCGCCGCCCTGACCACCTTCATCAGCCTGGCCGGCCGCTACCTCGTGCTGATGCCGAACAATCCACGTGCCGGCGGCATCTCCCGTCGCATCGAAGGCGAAGAGCGCAACGAACTGCGTGAAGCGCTGAACGGCCTGATCGCACCAGCCGACATGGGCCTGATCGTGCGCACTGCCGGCCTGGGCCGCAGCAGCGAAGAAATGCAGTGGGACCTCGACTACCTGCTGCAACTGTGGACCGCCATCAAAGAAGCGTCTCTGGATCGTTCCGCGCCGTTCCTGATCTACCAGGAAAGCAACGTGATCATCCGCGCCATCCGCGATTACCTGCGCCAGGACATCGGCGAAGTGCTGATCGACAGCGTTGAAGCCCAGGACGAAGCCCTGACCTTCATCCGCCAGGTGATGCCGCAGTACGCCAGCAAGATCAAGCTGTACGAAGACAGCGTGCCGCTGTTCAACCGTTTCCAGATCGAAAGCCAGATCGAGACCGCTTTCCAGCGTGTCGTCGAACTGCCTTCCGGTGGCTCCATCGTGATCGACCCGACCGAAGCCCTGGTGTCCATCGACATCAACTCGGCGCGCGCCACGAAGGGTAGCGACATCGAAGAAACCGCCCTGCAGACCAACCTGGAAGCGGCTGAAGAAATCGCCCGCCAACTGCGCCTGCGTGACATCGGCGGCCTGATCGTGATCGACTTCATCGACATGACCCCCGCCAAGAATCAGCGCGCCGTGGAAGAGAAAGTCCGCGAATGCCTGGAAGCTGACCGTGCCCGCGTACAGGTCGGCCGCATCTCGCGCTTCGGCCTGCTGGAAATGTCCCGTCAGCGCCTGCGTCCATCCTTGGGCGAGAGCAGCGGCATCGTCTGCCCGCGTTGCAACGGCACCGGCATCATCCGTGACGTTGAATCGCTGTCCCTGGCGATCCTGCGCCTGATCGAAGAAGAAGCCCTGAAAGACCGCACCGCCGAAGTCCGCGCACAAGTGCCGATCCCGGTTGCCGCTTTCCTGCTCAACGAAAAACGCAACTCGATCACCAAGATCGAACTGCGCACCCGTGCCCGTATCGTGATCCTGCCGAACGATCACCTCGAAACGCCGCACTTCGAAGTACAGCGCCTGCGTGACGACAGCCCGGAAGCCCACAGCGGCCAATCCAGCTACGAAATCGCTGCTGCCGCTGCCGAAGTGGAAGAAGTCCAGCCAGCCGCCGCGACCCGCACCCTGGTGCGCCAGGAGGCTGCCGTGAAGACCGCGCCTGCCCGTGCCAACGCACCGGTGCCGGTTGAAGCCGCTGCCCCGGTTGCTGCGCCGGCCGCCCTGCCTGAGCCAAGCCTGTTCAAGGGCCTGGTGAAGTCGCTGGTCAGCCTGTTCGCCACCAAGGAAGAGCCTGCGGCGCCGGTTGTGGTTGAAAAGCCTGCAACCGAACGCCCAGCGCGCAACGAAGAACGTCGCAACGGTCGCCAGCAGAGCCGCAACCGTAACGGTCGTCGTGACGAAGAGCGCAAGCCACGTGAAGAACGTGCGCCGCGCGAAGAGCGCGCCCCTCGTGAAGAGCGTGCACCTCGCGAAACCCGTGAAGAAACCCCGGCCGTAGCCCGTGAAGAACGTGCACCGCGTGAAGAGCGCGCACCACGTACCCCACGCGCTCCGCGTGAAGATCGCAAGCCGCGCGGCGAGCGTGAAGAACGTGTGCGTGAACTGCGCGAGCCACTGGATGCCACCCCAGCTGTTGCTGGCGCTGCAGCCGCCACCGCTGAAGAGCGTCCAGCTCGCCAGCCACGTGAAGAGCGTGCGCCACGTGAAGAGCGCCAGCCGCGCCCTCCGCGTGAAGAGCGTCAACCACGTACCGAGCAAGCCGCTGCCACCAGCGAAGAAGAAGTGCTGACCGGCGAAGAGCAACTGCAGGAAGACGGCCAGGACAACGCCGAAGGCGATCGTCCACGCCGCCGCTCCCGTGGCCAGCGTCGTCGCAGCAACCGTCGTGAGCGTCAGCGTGATGCCAACGGCAACGTGATCGAAGGCTTGGAAGAGACCGGCGAGAACGCAGAAGGCACGAACAACGAGCCAACGGGTGCCGAACTGGCTGCCGGCCTGGCCGTTACCGCTGCGGTTGCCAGCTCGGTGATCAGCGCACCGGCTGAAGCCCAGGCGCATGAACAGGCTGAACGCGCGACTGCCGCTGTTGAAGAAACCGCAGCTGTAGAAGCGCCAGTTGCCGAGACCCCTGTGGTTGAAGCACCGGTCGTTGAAGCAACCTCTCCTATCGAAGCCCCAGTGGTTCCGGAAGTGGAAGTGGCACCGACCCGCGACGCCCAGCCAGAAGCCGAAGTGATTGCGGTAGAACCCGCTCCGGTGGCTGAGCCTGAACCAGTGGTTGAAGCCGCTGTTCAAGCCCCGGCGATCGAAGAAGCTGCCCCGGTGGTGCGTGAAGTTCGCGAAGAACAGACCGCCTTCCAGTGGACTGCCGAACCGGCCGCCCCGGTTGAAGCGCCAGCCCCTGCCCCCGTGGTAGAAGAAGCGCCAGCACCGGTTGCCGAAGTCGTGGTTGCAGAGCCAGCACCAGTGGTTGAGGCTGCTCCGGTGGTTGAACCTGCGCCAGCGGTTGAAGCGCCTGTGGTTGCCGAAGTTGCCGCCCCGGTGGTTGAAGCCACTCCGGCCAGCGCCCTGACCGAAAACGGCCGTGCGCCGAACGACCCACGTGAAGTGCGTCGTCGTCGCAAGGAAGCCGAGGCCGCCGCTGCTGCAGCAGCTGCTGCACCGGCCGTGGTCGAAGCTGTCGAAGCGCCAGCTCCGGTTACTGAAACCGTTGTTGAGCACAAGGCCCTGGAAGAAGAGCACGAACCTAAACCGTTCGCCTGATTCCTTCAGCCACTAAAAAGCCCCGCCTGAGTGATCAGGCGGGGCTTTTTTATTCAAGCGGAAAAACCGATCCATCACTTGTGCAATGTCTTCACCAACCCATACCGCCCGCCATCTTATCGTAACGATTTGCCGCGTTCTCAAGCCGCTGTTGCCCGGCAGCGTTCGAGAATACTGGCCTATTTTTTCCTGAATTGGACTCCTGAGGCTTCACATCAGCTTTCACCTCGGCTTTCGGCTGATCCGTCACGCCGGAGACAGGAGAAGACTGCACAACAGGAGGGGTAGGGACATAAGGTTGAATTCTAAGCATTAGCGCTACTCTGATTTTCGTTAAGGAACCGTAGCGGAACTGCTACAGCGACCTCATTTAATAAACAGCCGTAAATTTCGGACATCAGAGTTATCGCAATGCGAGGTCAGAGCAGTCGCCAACAGTTGTACCCCCACTTGCATCCTCATACCTCAGCTGTCTGGGTATATCCACATCCCATAACACGCCAGGATCATCCACCTGCACCTCTCTTACAACGGCATACGCAAACAGCGGCTTTGCCCCACGGTCACCGCTAAGCGCCATTAACGCCGGACCAAACGAACGCGCAAAGGCAACCGGATGTCCATATTGTCCAGCGTGCGCCAGCACATTGATGCTTTCCAGGCCCTCTATCACACGCTCAATACTGGAGGGCCGTATAAACGGCATATCCCCCAGCACCACCAACCAGCCATCCGCCGTGCCACTGGCGGCTACGGCTGCGGCGATGCTTTCACCCATGCCGGCTGACTGCAGCAGCAAGACCTGGCAGCCATACGCTTCGGCCAACCGAATGACCTCCGTGCGATCCGGCGAGGTCACCAGCCAGCGCGCCACCAGGCGATCCGGCAAATTCACCAATACCTGCTCGATCACCGGCCGCGTCACGCCATCATGACCCACGCAATCGGCGAGCAATTTATCCTGGTCAGCCCCCGCCTCGGCTCGGAACCGGCTGCCCTGCCCCGCCGCCAAAACAATCGCCGTCACCATTACTCAGCAACCACCGGCAGGGGCTTTTTCTGCATCGGCGCCACGCCGTTCTTGATCGCGACAATTTCCGCCATCAACGACAAGGCGATCTCCGCCGGCGTATGGCTACCGATATGCAAACCAATCGGCCCATGCAAACGCGCAATGGCCTGTGCCGATAAGCCCAGCGCCGCCAGATCCTCGCGACGCTTCTGGCTATTGACCCGCGAACCCAGCGCGCCAATGTAGAAGGCACTGGAGTTCAGTGCCGTCAGCAAGGCCATATCGTCGAGGCGCGGATCATGGGTCAGGCAGACAATTGCCGTACGCTCGTCGGTCTGGATGTTCAGCACTGCCTCATCAGGCATGCCCGGCACGAAGCGGCCGTGCTGCGCCTCCCAGCCGTAGACAAACTCTTGGCGCGGGTCGCAGATCAGCACTTCGAAATCCAGCAAGCGCGCCATCTCCGCCACGTAGCGTGACAACTGCCCGGCGCCGATCAATAACAGGCGCCAGCGCGGGCCGTAGATGGCCCGCAGGCGCTCACCATCAAATGTGACGACATCAGTCTTACTCGCCGCGCTCAGGCTCACGTGACCCGTGGCAAGGTCCAGTTCGCGCGCGACAATTTCATGGGCCTCACAGCGTGCGAGCAACTCCGCTACCCAGGCCCAATCGTCCACGCGCTCTTCAGTGAGGCGCAGCGTGCCGCCACACGGCAAGCCGAAACGCGCGGCCTCGTCGCGAGTCACGCCGTACGTCACCAACTGCACCGGCGGCCCGTCATGCGCCAGACGGCCATCCTGCAAGCGGGCGATCAAGTCGTCCTCAATGCAACCGCCGGATACCGACCCAATGACCACGCCGTCGCCACGCAAGGCCAACATCGCGCCCGGTGGACGCGGCGCACTGCCCCAGGTCTGGACCACGCTATACAACACCACCTGCTGCCCCGCGCGGCGCCATTCGAGCACGCTGCGCAGGACATTCAAATCAACACTGTCCATAAATCCTCCTGCCAGTCTGCGTTTGGAACCTGCCACGTGGCGCGAATTTCATCGAGTAGATGACTCTAAGTGAAAATATTGCAAAAAAGTAATCCCACACAAACGCAAACGCCCCGAACCAGTCGGGGCGTTTGCGGATAGCTGTCAGCGTGGGTTCACGCCATCAGCGGCTTACTTGATCACCGGTGCAGGGCCTTCGGCCACGCCCAGGTCATCTTCTTCACGGGTGTCGGAGATACCGCGACCACCGGAAGCCAACTCGCTTTGCAGTTGATCGGTGTCCAGTTCCTTGACCCACTTGGCCACAACGAGGGTGGCAACGGCGTTACCGACCAGGTTGGTCAGTGCGCGGGCTTCGGACATGAAGCGGTCGATACCCAGGATCAGCGCCAGGCCGGCAACCGGCAGGTGGCCGACAGCCGACAAGGTGGCAGCCAGTACGATAAAGCCACTACCAGTCACGCCGGCAGCGCCTTTGGAGGACAGCAGCAGCACCAGCAGCAGGGTGATCTGGTGGGTGATGTCCATGTGGGTGTCAGTCGCCTGGGCGATGAACACAGCAGCCATGGTCAGGTAGATCGAGGTACCGTCGAGGTTGAACGAGTAGCCGGTCGGAATCACCAGGCCTACGACGGATTTCTTCGCACCCAGACGCTCCATCTTGATCAGCATGCGTGGCAATGCGGATTCGGAGGAAGACGTACCCAGAACGATCAGCAGCTCTTCACGGATGTAGCGGATCAGTTTCAGGACACTGAAACCGTGAGCGCGGCAGATACCACCCAGCACCACCAGCACGAACAGCAGGCACGTGATGTAGAAGCAGATCATCAGCTGGCCCAACTGCACCAGGGAACCTACACCGTAGGCACCGATGGTGAACGCCATGGCGCCCAGGGCACCGATTGGCGCGAGCTTCATGATCATGTTGATGATGTTGAACATCACGTGGGCGAAGCGATCAATGAAGTCCAGCACCGGCTTGCCGTAGGCACCCAGGCGATGCAGGGCGAAACCGAAGATCACCGAGAACATCAGCACTTGCAGGATGTCGCCGTTGGCGAAGGCGCCGACGATGGTGTTCGGGATCACGTTAAGCAGGAAGCCAACGATGCTCTGGTCGGCACCGGCAGTCACATAGGCAGCGACTTTGGAGGCGTCCAGGGTTGCCACGTCGATGTGCATGCCGGCGCCCGGTTGCACGACGTTCACCACGATCAGGCCGATCAGCAGTGCGATGGTCGACACGATTTCGAAGTACAGCAGCGCGTAGCCGCCGGTTTTGCCGACCGATTTCATGCTTTGCATGCCAGCGATGCCGCTGACTACGGTGCAGAAGATAATCGGGGCAATGACCATTTTGATCAGCTTGATAAAGCCGTCACCCAGTGGCTTGAGCGCCACACCGGTCTGCGGGTAGAAGTGACCGAGCAAAATACCGATAACGATTGCAACGATCACCTGGAAATACAGGGATTTGTAGATTGGCTGACGAGTCGTCATTGCAAAGTTCCTCAATCGTCCCGTGTGGCAAATATCCGCCATTGCCCACGACACTTGAATTGCGAACCCTCCTGCACTGGAGGGATTTGTTGTTTGCGAGACCTGTAGGACCAGGCCTGCGCTGTAATCCTTATCGCAAACGCCGTGCCACTTTGCTGAAAACCCCTGAGGGCCTTAAGACATCAGGGCTACGGATTTTAAAGCACCCTCCAAAGTGCCAAGTCAGCTGGCGGATTTCCGCCGCACTGTCCAATCCCGTCCTACAATTTGGCGGATATCCGCCTTGTCGCCCTGCCAAGTGATGACTACCATCCGCCCTTCCATGGACGAGGGCCCCGTATGCGTGAACGTACCATCGCCAGTCATTACGCCCGGGCAGCCCTCGGCGGTGCGCGTCAGGCCGGTTACGACTATTCGGGCCTGCTGCAACAGCTGGGCATCACCCCGGAACTGTTGAGCGAACCCCGCGCCCGCATTGCGCCCGAGCAATTTACCCGGCTGTTGCAAATGCTCTGGCTGGCTCTGGACGATGAATACCTGGGCTTCGCCGAGGGCCCTAGCAAACGCGGCACCTTCGCCATGATGTGCCATGCGCTGATCCACTGCCGCACGCTGGAGAAGGCTCTGGAGCGCGGCTTATTATTTTATAGCCTATTCCCACAAGGCCCGCGCTGGCAGCTGACACGAGAAGGCGAAATGGCCCGCTTGAGCCTGGATGATTCTCAGCTGTGGGACCCGGATCACTTCCTCAGCGAATGCCTGCTGGTGATCTGGCACCGCCTGGGCAGTTGGCTGATCGGCCAGCGCATTCGTTTGCACCAGGCCACGTTCAGCTACCCGATGCCGGCGCACGCCGCTGAATATGACCTGCTGTTTCCCTGCACCCTGGTGTTCGGTGCCCCCAACAGTAGCCTGGTGTTTCCCGCCCGCTACCTGAGCCTGCCGCTGTTGCAGGACGAGCGCACCCTCAAGCATTTCCTTGAGCGTTCCCCCGCCGACCTGCTGTCACGCCCGGATGAAGGCGACAGTTTGAGCAGCCAACTGCGACGCTTGTTGAGCCGTGACCGCACGCCGTGGCCCGACCTGGAAGCCGTCGCCCAGCACCTGCACGTCAGCCCGCAGACCCTGCGCAGACATTTGCGCGAGGAAGGCACCAGCTTTCAGGCACTCAAGGATGAGTTGCGGCGGGACATCGCCATCTACCACCTGGGACGGGCGGATTTGTCGTTGCAGGAGATCGCCGAGCAGTTGGGGTTCTCCGAACCGTCGGCGTTTCATCGGGCGTTCAAGAAGTGGACAGGGCTGACGCCGGGGGCGTATCGGGCACAGGAGAGTTAGCGCTGCGTCGTTTGTGAGGGCCTCATCGGGGGCAAGCCCCCTCCCACATTTTGAATTTATTCACACATCAAACTTTGTGAACACAGTCAAAGGTGGGAGGGGGCTTGCCCCCGATAGGGCCAGCCCAGCCACTAAAGATCACACTGACGGAAAGTGAATCTTGAACGCCGCGCCACCCAGCGGTGAATCCCCCAGGGTCAGTCGTGCGCCGTAGCTTTCGATGATGTCCTTGACCACCGCCAACCCGATCCCCTGCCCCGGGTGCTGGCGGTCCAAGCGCTCGCCCCGTTGCAGAATCCGTGCACGCTGGTCCGGCGGTACTCCAGGGCCGTCATCTTCGATGCACAATTCGATGCCCTCAAGATTTTCCACCAGGCTGATGCGCACTTCGCTCAGGCACAGCCGATAGGCGTTTTCCAGCAGATTGCCGAGCAATTCGAGCAGGGCGCCCTTCTCGATCGGCACATCGCAGGCGTCCGGTAATTCAAGGACCACTGTGACGCGCTTGTCGCGGTAGACCTTGTCCAGCGTATCGCACAGGCTTTGCAGGACCGGCTCCAGGCGCACCTGATGGCGTACCAGACCGCTTTTGCGCAAGCTAGCACGCTGCAACTGATAGCTGATCTGCTGGCTCATGCGCTCGATCTGGGATTGCAGCACCCAGGCCTGATCGCGGTCTTCCGGGCGCTGCGCCATGTCTTCGCTCACGCTTTGCAACACAGCCAGCGGTGTTTTCAGGCTGTGGGCCAGGTCATCGAGGGAGTCGCGGTAACGCGCCCGCTGCTCGCGCTCGCTGTGCAGCAGGCGGTTCAGGGAGCCCGTGAGCCGCAGCAATTCGCGCGGGTGTTGTTCGGAGAGGCTTTCACGGGTGCCGCCTTCGATCTGGTCAAGCTCCTGGCTCAATCGCCGCAGGGCTTGCAGGCCCCAGGTCAGGCCCAACCACAGCAAGGTCAGCAGCACCAGCAATGCCGCGCCGAAACCCAGGTAGAGGTTTTCGCGCAGGCCTTCAAGGGTCAGTTGGTATTCGCGCACCGGTTGCAGGGCCACGATACTGAACGCCGCGCTCTTGCCGCCGAGCAGCTTGACCTCGACGTCGTAGACGAAGAACTCCTGGCCGTCGGCCTCGCGAATCCGCGCAAACTCGTTGCCGCGCCCGTCATAGCGCGGCTTGTAGTTGATGTTTTCGTCGCGGGTTGCCCGCGAGCGCCATACCAGGTGGCCTTCACGGTCGTAGATATAGCCGAGCAAGCGGCTATCGGCGAGGTTGAAACGCTCATCCGGCAATTGCGCCGGCATCAGCAGGCGATTGTTTTCCACCCGCGCCGCGGAGATCAGCGTGGTGACGTCCGACGCCAGGCGCTGCTCGATGGAATCTTGCAGTGCCAGGCTGAACGCGCCCTGCATGGCGGGCAACAGGCCCAGCATAAACAGCACGGCCAGGGTGGCAGCCGCGAGCATCAAGCGCACACGTAGCGAGCGGATCAACGGCAGCGCTCATTGAACAGGTAACCCAGGCCGCGCACGGTGTCGATCGGCTTGAACCCGGCCGGGCCTTCCAATTTACGGCGCAGTCGACCGACCAGGACTTCGATGACATTCGGATCACGCTCGTCGTCGTCGGGGTAGAGCTGCTCCATCAAGCGGTCCTTGGCGACCACCTGCTGGTGATGGCGCATCAGGTATTCGAGGATGCGGTATTCATAGGCGGTCAATGCCAGAGGCTGTTCGTCGAGAGACGCTTGCTTGCGGTTGAGATCGAGCAGCAAGGGGCCGGCGACGATGGTCGACTGGGTAAAGCCGCTGGAGCGGCGCAGCAAGGCGTTCATCCGCGCCTCCAGCTCTTCGAACTGGAACGGCTTGACCACGTAGTCGTCGGCACCGGCGGCCAGGCCTTCGACCTTGTCCTGCCAGTTGCCACGCGCGGTGAGGATCAGGATCGGAAAGGTCTTGGCCTGGCTGCGCAGTTGGCGGATCAGGTCCAGGCCGCCCATGCCGGGCAGGCCCAGGTCGATGATCGCCAGGTCATGGTTGAATTGACCGGTCTGGTACAGGGCCTCTTCGGCATTGGCCACGGCCTCGACCACGTGGCCGCTGTCGGTCAGGCGGGTAAACAGGTGATGACGCAGCAGCGCCTCATCTTCCACCACCAGCAATTTCATAAGGCTCTCCAAAGCAAATCAACTGTCCGACAGAGGGATATCATAGCGGCCCTGCAGGTCTTGCGGGCGCAGTTTAATGCCATTGAACTGGCCGGTCAGGTGTTCATAGCCGGCGCGATAGCTCGGCTGCGGGGCGGCCAAGCCAAGGGACTGACCCCAGGGCGTGGGCTGACTGCCCGCGTCTTCGATACTGACACGCTGCATCAAGATGCTGGATTTCTTGGTTTTCTCACGACCGAATGCGGCAAAGGCACCATCGGAGGCCTGAACCCCTGCGGTGGCACTGAGCATGGTTAACGCCAACATCAGCTTTTTGATCGCAGTCATGGTGCTACCTCATACGCGTTTGGCTGTGAGGCCAGACTACGCAGGCGCCCCTGAACTCCCCCTGAACAGGCTCTGAACCTCACCTGAACCACGGCGGGCTATCCTCTTGCTCCTCAACTCGGCAAAATACCGCCCATGACGCCCCTACCCGCTTGCTGCACCCCACTCGACGCCCATTGGCCGCTGCCCGAACCCTTGCCGGGCACGGTGTTTCTCAGCACCCGCTTTGACCCCGCATTGCTGGCCCCCGGCGACTTCCAGCACTGCGCCGTGCCGCCACCGGCGAGCATCCAGCGCTCGGTGGCCAAGCGTCAGGCCGAGTTTCTCGCCGGTCGCCTGTGCGCGCGCGCGGCCCTGCAACAGCTCGATCACACCAGTTGCATCCCGGCGATCGGCGAAGACCGCGCACCGGTGTGGCCCGCCCACATCAGCGGTTCCATTACCCACAGCACCGGACATGCCGCCGCGATTGTCGGGCACAAGGCGCAATGGCGCGGGTTGGGGATGGACCTGGAGAACGTACTGAGCCTGGAACGGGCAGAGCGTCTGGCCGGGGAAATTCTGACGGCGCAAGAGCTGCAGCGTATGGCTGATGTGCCGCGAGAGCAGATCGCCTTGCTGGTGACACTGACGTTTTCGGTCAAGGAGAGCGTGTTCAAGGCGCTCTACCCGATCGTGCAGAAGCGCTTCTATTTTGAGCATGCCGAGGTGCTGGAGTGGTCAGAGGCAGGGTATGTGCGCTTGCGCTTGCTCACAGACCTGTCCAGCGAGTGGTGCCACGGCAAGGAACTTACCGCGCAGTTTGCGGTGAATGAGGGGCAGTTGTTGAGCCTGATTGCCATCGGCGCTTGATAGACCGACATCAGGGTTTATCTTGATCCCTGGGCCAACTCAAGCTGAAACACGCGCCGCCCAAATTATTGCTTTTGCTGATCAATGCCCTGCCGCCATGCCAGTAGATAATCCGCCGCACAATCGACAACCCCAGGCCATGCCCGCCCGAGGCACGGGTGCGGCTGTCGTCCAGGCGCAGGAACGGCGTGAAGATACGCTCCCAGGCGCTTTCCGGCACACCGGGCCCGTCGTCCTCCACATCAATACGACAACGCACCTGGCCCACCTGATAACTGATCAACACCTGGCCCTGGGCGTGGCGCATGGCGTTGCTCACCAGGTTTTGCAGGGCGCGGTGCAAGTAACGCGGCTCGGCATCGACCCAGGCGTCATCCCAATGCGTTGAGGACAGGCAAATACCCCGTGCCACGGTCACCTGCGGGCGCAGTGGCGATAATTCGCCGATCACTTGATCAAGCAGCGCATCGAGGTCGACCCGCTGGAAAATCAACGCCGGCGCCCCCTGTTCCAGCCTTGCATAGGTGAGCATTTCATCCACCAGGCCGTCGAGGTCCTGGATATCACTGTCCATGCCTTCCAGGTACTTGCGCCGCGCTTCAGGCGTGGCGGCGTCGCCGATCATCTCCAGGCCGAAGCGCAGGCGTGCCACCGGTGTGCGCAATTCATGGGACACCGCGCGCACCAGTTCACGCTGGATCGCCAACAGTTGCTGCAGGTGCTCGGCCATGCCATTAAAGGCTGCCGCCAGGCGCCCCACCGAATCGGCGCCCCGGGCTGGCACACGTACCTCCAGATTGCCTTTGGCGATGCGCGTGGCGGCGGCTTCCAGGCCTCGGAGCCGGCGCTCCAGCTGACGCACCAATAGATAGACAATCAGGCCGATCAGAGTCAGGCCGATCAACGCGATCAGGACCAGCCATTGCGCCGGGTACGGGCTCATCTGATACAGCGGGCCGAGTTCCAGCACCCAGGGCGTTCCGACCATGCCGGCAAACACGCGGATCGAATCGCCGCCCTTGCCCAGGGCCATGACCGTATCGCCCTCCGATACTCGGCGGCGTTGGTCGTCGTCCATATCGGCCTGGTCGAGGGTCATCAGGTGCATTTCGAAACCAAAGCCCTTGGCCTCCTTTATATCCGCCAGCCGTTGCGGCTGCTCGGAAACGGGGAAGCGCACCAATTCGTCGGCCAGCAGGTAAATGGTCGCGCGGGCCAGTTGCTCGCTGATCTGCTGCACTTCGCCCGTAAGCACCCACTGTTCCTTATCGCTGACCAGGCGCAGCACCATTGCGGCGTGGGGCCCGGTCTGTTCCACCAGCACCTGGCCGCGTTGCAGACGGGTGCGCTGGCTGAGGTCCAGTTGGGCATCGGTGAGGCTGCGTAATTCCAGGGGGATGCCGAGCAAACGCTCCCACACGGCCAGGGCGCGCTGGCGTTCGATGGCGCTCATGGGCTGCAGGTTGTCGCCCATCAAGGCAAAGGTACCGTGGGCCAGGCGCTCACGGTATTGGCCGCTGCGCACCTCGTTGAGCAGGTGCAGGGCCAGCACGCCGAGCAGCGCCACCAGAATCAGCGCCGCGCACATGCCGCCATAGATACGCAGGAAGATCGAGTTCACAGCGGCATATCGGCGGCGGCTTCAGGAACGAACAAATAGCCTTTGCTGCGGATGGTCTTGATCAGCCGAGGGTGGATCGGGTCATCGCCGATTTTCGGGCGAATCCGTGAGATGCGTACATCAATGGAGCGGTCCTGGCCGTCATAGCCGATGCCGCGCAGGGCGATAAAGATTTCTTCGCGAGACAGGATGCGCCCGGCATTCGCCACCAACAGCCACAGCAGGTCGAACTCTGCACTGGTCAACTCGATACCGTTATCGTGCAGCCAGGCTTCGCACAGGGCGTTATCCACCACCAGCGGGCCGAATTGCAGGCGGCGCTGGCTTTCCACACTGGCGGGCTCCGCCGGCTCACTGCGGCGTAACAGGGCCTGGATGCGCGCCAGCAACAGGCGCGGGCGCACGGGTTTACACACGTAGTCGTCGGCGCCCATGTCCAGGCCCAGCACCTGGTCCATGTCGTCGGTACGGGCGGTGAGCATCAGGATCACGCCGTCGTAGCGCTCGCGCACCTTGCGACAGATACTCAGACCGTCTTCGCCAGGCAGCATCAGGTCGAGAATCACCAGGTCCGGTTGCTCGGCGATGATCCGCGCCGCAGCCAGGGCGCCATCACCTTCCACAGAAACCCGCAGGCCGTTGCTTTCCAGGTAATCGCGGGTCAACTCGGCGAGTCGCTCGTCGTCCTCGACGATCAGGATTTGCCAGGCTTCTTGCTCCACGGGTGATCCTCGTTGTTATAAAGGGATTCGTTGGCCGAGTAGGCCATACCTTATTTGTAATGTTTTGAGGGCATAACAAAGGCCGATTGTAGCCATGGTCAAACCCTCTCGCACAAGCCGGGAAATCCATTCGGTGATCGCGTTTTTTTGTGATAGGGTTCGCGCCCTCAAAAACCCGACTGGCCGTTTTTTCCTTGGAATATTCAGTGACAAACGGCGCGATCCAGCAGTACTGCGGCCTACACGGGCGTTCCACGTTTCATACACATTTTACCCACAGCGTTATCCACAGGTAGTGCGTTGCTAAGCCCCCCAAAACGCATTATCTTGTAGCTCGGCGCTAAAAAAACCCTACATGTAGGGTTTTTGAGCGAAAAGACCCAACACAAATCAGACAAGAAACTCAAGCCCTTTCTTGCTCCTGTTTGGTCTAACCCAAGCATTTTTTGAAAGCCCAAACCGCGCACGCGGATGGCAGCCGTTTTCAAGCTCCAACAGCGGAAAACGGTACGGGTGTTGCAGTGCTTGAACCTGGCAACTGTCACCCACCAGAAATACGGCCAGAGGCTTTAGAGCCTTGAACCGAAGACTTCGGCATGGAAGCGGCGCGATCAGCCCCCTTCCTCCTGTCCCGAAGTTGTTATGCCAGGCCCAGGCCTGCTGTAAATGCTTCAGGACGGAACGGTGGGCACCGTGATGGTGCCCAAATAAATATAGAATGTGGAGACAACCCCCCATGCAAACCGACACAACTCGCGAGAACCCGCAAGGCTCCGTGCCGCAGGCCGCTGATTCGAATATGGATCTGGCCGCCACTGCACCTGGCCAATTGCGCGTGATCAAGCGTAACGGGACTGTCGTTCCTTACACCGACGACAAAATCACCGTCGCCATCACCAAAGCGTTTCTTGCAGTTGAAGGCGGCACCGCTGCCGCATCGTCGCGCATCCACGACACCGTTGCCCGCCTGACCGAACAAGTCACCGCGACCTTCAAGCGTCGCATGCCATCGGGCGGCACCATCCACATCGAAGAAATCCAGGACCAGGTCGAACTGGCCCTGATGCGTGCCGGCGAGCAGAAAGTTGCCCGTGACTACGTGATCTACCGCGATTCGCGCGCCAAGGAACGTGCCGTGCGCACCCCGGCCGAAGAAGCCGCCGTACAAGCGCACCCATCGATCCGCATCACCCTGGCCGACGGCAGCTTTGCACCGCTGGACCTGGGCCGCCTGAACACCATCATCACCGAGGCCTGCGAAGGCCTGGAAGAAGTCGACGGTGATCTGATCCAGCGCGAAACCCTGAAGAACCTATACGACGGCGTGGCCCTGACCGACGTCAACACTGCCCTGGTGATGACCGCCCGTACCCTGGTTGAGCGTGAGCCGAACTACTCGTTCGTGACCGCGCGCCTGCTGATGGACACCCTGCGTGCCGAAGGCCTGGGCTTCCTGGGCGTGGCCGACAGCGCCACCCACCACGAAATGGCCGACCTGTACGCCAAGGCCCTGCCGGCCTACATCGCCAAGGGTATCGAATTCGAATTGCTGAACCCGATCCTGGCCACCTTCGACCTGGAAAAACTCGGCAAGGCGATCAACCACGAGCGCGACCAGCAGTTCACTTACCTGGGCCTGCAGACCCTGTACGACCGTTACTTCATCCACAAGGACGGGATCCGCTTCGAACTGCCGCAAGTGTTCTTCATGCGCGTGGCCATGGGCCTGGCGATCGAAGAGAAGCACAAAGAAGACCGTGCGATCGAGTTCTACAACCTGCTGTCGTCGTTCGACTACATGTCGTCCACCCCGACCCTGTTCAACGCCGGTACCCTGCGTCCACAGCTGTCGAGCTGCTACCTGACCACCGTGCCGGATGACCTGTCGGGCATCTACCACGCGATCCACGACAACGCCATGCTGTCCAAATTCGCCGGCGGCCTGGGCAACGACTGGACGCCAGTGCGCGCACTGGGTTCGTACATCAAGGGCACCAACGGCAAGTCCCAGGGCGTCGTACCGTTCCTGAAAGTCGTGAACGACACCGCCGTAGCGGTCAACCAGGGCGGCAAGCGCAAAGGCGCGGTGTGTGCCTACCTGGAAACCTGGCACATGGACATTGAAGAGTTCATTGAGCTGCGCAAGAACACCGGTGATGACCGTCGTCGTACCCACGACATGAACACCGCCAACTGGATCCCTGACCTGTTCATGAAGCGTGTCTTCGATGACGGCAAGTGGACCCTGTTCTCGCCATCCGAAGTGCCGGACCTGCACGACCTGACCGGCAAGGCCTTCGAAGAGCGCTACGAGTACTACGAAGCCCTCACCGAGTACCCAGGCAAGGTCAAGCTGTTCAAGACCATCCAGGCCAAAGACCTGTGGCGCAAAATGCTCTCGATGCTGTTCGAAACCGGCCACCCATGGCTGACCTTCAAGGACCCGTGCAACCTGCGCAGCCCGCAGCAGCACGTGGGCGTGGTCCACAGCTCGAACCTGTGCACCGAGATCACCTTGAACACCAACAAGGACGAGATCGCCGTTTGCAACCTGGGCTCGATCAACCTGCCGAACCACATCGTCAACGGCAAGCTGGACACCGCCAAGCTGGAACGCACCGTGAACACCGCCGTTCGCATGCTCGATAACGTGATCGACATCAACTACTACTCGGTGCCACAGGCGCAGAACTCCAACTTCAAGCACCGTCCGGTTGGTCTGGGCATCATGGGCTTCCAGGACGCGCTGTACCTGCAGCACATTCCTTACGGTTCGGATGCAGCGGTCGAGTTCGCCGACAAGTCCATGGAAGCGGTCAGCTACTACGCGATCCAGGCTTCCTGCGACCTGGCCGACGAGCGCGGCGCCTACGAGACGTTCCAGGGTTCGCTGTGGTCCAAGGGCATCCTGCCGCTGGATTCGCAACAGATCCTGATCGAGCAGCGTGGCCAGAAGTACATCGACGTAGACCTGAACGAATCCCTGGACTGGGCGCCGGTACGTGCCCGTGTGCAGAAAGGTATTCGTAACTCCAACATCATGGCCATCGCACCGACCGCGACCATCGCCAACATCACCGGCGTATCGCAGTCGATCGAACCGACCTACCAGAACCTGTATGTGAAATCGAACCTGTCGGGCGAATTCACCGTGATCAACCCGTACCTGGTTCGCGACCTGAAAGCCCGCGGCCTGTGGGACTCGGTCATGATCAACGACCTGAAGTACTACGACGGTTCCGTGCAGCAGATCGAACGCATCCCGCAAGAACTCAAAGAGCTCTACGCGACCGCCTTCGAAGTGGACACCAAGTGGATCGTTGACGCCGCCAGCCGTCGTCAGAAGTGGATCGACCAGGCTCAGTCGTTGAACCTGTACATCGCCGGCGCTTCGGGCAAGAAGCTCGACGTAACCTACCGCATGGCTTGGTACCGTGGCCTGAAAACCACTTACTACCTCCGTGCCCTGGCCGCGACCAGCACCGAGAAGTCGACCATCAACACCGGTAAGCTGAACGCAGTGTCCAGCGGCAACCACGGTGATGACTCGGTGCTCGCCGCACCGGCTGGCCCGGCACCCGTGCCAAAGGCCTGTGCGATTGACGAGCCGGATTGCGAAGCTTGCCAATAAGCTGAGCCGCAGGCGCTGAAAGGCGCCTGCTCGAAACCCCCGACATGCCCCCTGGGTGTGCCGGGGGTTTTCTTTTGCCCGCCAAATACATTCAACCGCAGGAGCTGGCTTGCCTGCGACAACGGTGTATCAGCCCCACCCAGTGGCTTGACGGAGCGCTATCGCAGGCAGAGCACTCGCCACCGTGGACCGAGTTATCTGTACGCCTCATGTTGCCGCCCAAAAAAAAGCCCCTCTCTCGAGGGGCTTCTTGTGCAGCGCTACCGCATCAGGTCATCTGAATGATGGTCTGCATGATGGTGCTCTGGGTAGAGATGGTCTTGGCGTTCGCCTGGTAGTTGCTCTGGGCCTTGATCAGGTCCACCAGCTCATTGGTCAGGTTGACGTTGGAGTTCTCCAGGGAGTTGGCCACGATCGAACCCAGGGTCCCGGCTTGCGGGGTGTCGTAACCTGGCTGACCCGAAGCGAAAGTCTCTCTCCAGCTGGTCCCACCTGCAGGCTGCAGGCCCTGTTCGTTGTTGAAGCTGGCCAGGGAGATTTGGCCAATGGCCTTGCTCTGCTGGTTGCTGAACGTGGCGAACAGTACACCACTGCCGTCGATTTTCAGGCCGGTGATCTGGCCAGTGGCGTAGCCGTCGGTGGTCGGCGGGTTGCGGTAGCTGGCCGAGTTGTACTGGGTGATATTGCCCATGTTGACGGCAATAGGCCCTGCAGTGGCTTCATTTGGCGTCCAAACACCGTCGGTCACCGAACCTGGGATCCAACCGGTGAGCGTGAGGGTCTTGCTGCTCACCCCGCCTGTCACGACATCCTTGAGCTTGCCGGCACCATCGAAGGTAATGGTGGATGGCACGGGAGCAGTGATGCCCGTCGTGGTCGGCTTGGAGCCATCCAGGTTACGGCCGTCGATCAACGTGTAGGCGTTCCACTCATTGGCGTCAGTTTTCACCATGTACTGCACCATCGAGTGCGAGTTGCCCTGGGAGTCGTACAAGGTGGTGCTGTACTGGGTGGTGAAGGTGGTGGTATCGGTTGGGTCGAACGGCTTGGTGGTCTGGTTGATCACCGGCTCCGACGAGTTCAGGTTACTGGTGGAGTCGACTTTGGTGGACGCCTTCGGCGGCAGGTACGACAGGTTCAGTTGCAGGTCGGTCAAGCCGCCCTTGATGATCTTGCCATCTTCATCCGCCGCATAGCCTTGCAGGCGCGAGGTGCCGGTGTTGTTGGTGATATAGCCATCTTTGTCGGCACGGAAAGCACCGCTACGGGTGTATTCCAGGGAGCCGTCGCTGCCCTTCTGCACGAAGAAGCCACCGCCCTGGATCGCCATGTCCAGCACGCCGCCGCTGTTGTTGACGTCACCCTGGGTGAACTGCTGGGACACAGCCGCCAGGTTCACGCCGTTGCCGATGCTGTTCTGGCCGGTGCCCAGCTTGGACGCGGCGTAGATGTCGGCGAATTCCGCACGGGACGATTTGAAGCCAGTGGTCGCGACGTTGGCGATGTTGTTGCCGGTCACGTCCAGTTGTTTGTTGGCCGCATAGAGGCCGCTAAGGCCGATATTAAAAGACATGTTTCTCTCCCTCTGCCGTATTTAGCCGGCTCTATGTACCGATAGTCTGAATTTGCGACAGCTTGACGCTGCCCATGCCACCGGCAAGGTTCAGCAGCATTTCGCCGCCGGTCTTGCTCAACGTCACGCTGGTTACTGTTGCCGGCAGCGAAGTTGCCAGGGCAACCGAGTCACCCTTGTCATTCTTGGTGGTGGCCGCGAAGGTGTAGGTGCCTGCGGGGGCCACTTCACCCTTGTCGTTCTTGCCATCCCAGATGAAGTCGGAGTTACCCGCGCTCTGGGCACCCATATCGATGGTGCGTACCACAATGCCGTCTTTGTCGGTGATCTTGATGGAAACGTTACCCGTCGCCGCCGTCACCGCCACCGAACCGGTCATGCTCTTGCTCGTATCCACCAGGGCCTTGTCGGTCTGGGTGATGATCGAGCGCCCTACCAGCGACGACGCCTGCAGCGCTTGCGACGAGCTGAAGTTACTGGAGATCGCATTCACCGAGTCGTTCAGGGTGTTGATGCCTTCCAGGCTGCTGAACTGCGCCAGTTGAGCAACGAACGCGCCGTTGTCCTGAGGCGACAGCGGGTTTTGGTTTTTCAGCTGAGTCA
Organism: Pseudomonas sp. MIACH; assembly: GCF_001269925.1. Lineage (GTDB taxonomy): Bacteria > Pseudomonadota > Gammaproteobacteria > Pseudomonadales > Pseudomonadaceae > Aquipseudomonas. The sequence continues at coordinate 124,004 of NZ_LHVO01000064.1, read as the reverse complement.
CCAGCAGTTGCAGGAATGCATCTTTGCCCAGCGACTGATTGCCAGTGGCGGCGGAGGCAGTACTTGCCACATTGTTCGTTGCAGTGCTGACCTTGCTGTTGAACAGGTCCTGGACCGCAGTGTTGGTTGACGTATCAACAATGGCCATTATTCGGTGCCCCTTATCACTGACCCAGGGTCAGGACCTTCTGCATCATGGTTTTGGCGGTGTTCATCATTTCCGCGTTGGTCTGGAACGAGCGGCTGGCGGAAATCATGTCGGCCATTTCCTCAACCACGTTGACGTTCGGGTAGTAGACATAACCCTTTTCGTTCGCGGCTGGATGGTTCGGCTCGTAACGGGCTTCGAGGTTGCTCTGGTCTTCGACGACGCCGAGCACCTGCACACCTTTGCCCGCTTCGCCCTGATCCTGGAACAGCGAATCGCTGCCGCCGTTCTGGCCGCCCTGGAACATGGTGGCGAACACCGGGTGACGGGCGCGGTAGGTCTGGTCAATGCTCGAAGACACGGTCTCGGCGTTGGCGATGTTACTGGCGACGGTGTTCAAGCGCGTGGTCTGCGCGCTCATGCCACTGCCGGCAATATTGAAAACACTGGACAGGGACATGGCTTACTCTCCACGCAGGGCTGACATCAGCCCTTTGAATTTACTGTTGAGCAGGGTGAAGCTGGCCTGGAAGTTCACCGAGTTCTCGGCGTAGGCCGATTGCTCCAGCTGGGCGTCGACGGTGTTCTGGTCGATCGACGGCTGCATCGGCGTGCGATACAGCAGCGACTCGTCACCACTGCTCAGGCCTTGCGCTTCGATATGACGGCTGTTGGTCATGTTCAAGGCGAAGGTGCCGTTCTTGGTCTTGTCCTGCTGTGCGGCGAGCACGGCGGAGAAGTCCAGGTCCCGAGCCTTGTAGTTCGGGGTGTCGGCGTTGGCAATGTTGTTGGCCAGGACTTCGGCACGCTGGGCGCGGAAGCCCAGGGCTTGTTCGTGGATACCGAGCGCTTTATCGAAGCTGATGCTCATGGCGGAAACCTTTAGGCTGACCTGCTGTTCGTTAACAGGGTTATAGCAAGGCGCATGCCAATATCTGATAACCCCGTAAATCAAGGGGTTGCGAGAAGCTTGCCGGCGACAATGCCAGAAAAGCGGCAACGGGTTTCCGCGTGGCGCCAGTAAAGCGGCAATGGGCAGTTGCCGCTTTCTACACCTTTGCCGCAGAAAAAAAGTGGGAGGGGGCTTACTCCCGATGGCGGTGAATCAGTGATAGATACATCAACTGAACCACCGCCATCGGGAGCAAGCCCCCTCCCACTTTTTTGACCGCGTACGCTTTATTACTTGGCCTGGTAGATGATTCCCGGGCTGCACTGCACCATCTGGAAATGATCCGGCAGGCCATTGAGTGCCTCGGATGCACCGAGGAACAGGTAACCGCCACGCTTGAGGGTGCCGTGGATGCGCAACAGGATGTCCTTCTTCACCTCGGCCGAGAAGTAGATCAGCACGTTGCGGCAGAACACCATGTCGAACTTGCCCAGGCTGGCGTAGCTGTCGAGCAGGTTGAACGAGCGAAACTCCACGCGACTCTTGATCGGCGCCTTGACCGCCCAACGCCCTGCCCCTTTCGGGTCGAAGTAACGCTGCAGGCGTTCCTGGGACAGGCCACGACCCAGGGCCAGGCTGTCGTACTCGCCGGTCTTGCAGTTGGTGAGCATGGTGCCGGACAGGTCAGTGGCGACAATCTGCGCACCGGCCTTCAACTGGCCCATGTTGGTCCGTTCGAACTCATCGATGGCCATGGAAATCGAGTACGGTTCCTGCCCCGAGGAGCAGGCGGCCGACCAGATACGCAGGCGCTGACCCGGGCTGGCCTTGATGGCCTCCGGCAGCACTTTGCTCTTGAGCACTTCAAAGGGGTAAGTATCGCGAAACCACAGGGTTTCGTTGGTGGTCATGGCATCGACCACCATTTCCTTGAGGCCACTGCGTGGCTGCCCCTGGATCCGTTGAACCAACTCGCCCAGGGACTTGATGCCCTGCTGCTCCATCAGTTTGTTAAGACGGCTGGATACCAGGTATTGCTTGTTCTCACCGAGCAATATGCCACAGGCTTTTTCCAGGAAGACCCGGAACTGTTCAAAATCCAAATTACCCGTAGACACTGATACCGCCTCTAAAATCGTATGACCGCCAGGGGGAAAGCCCCCTAGCTGTGATCTGCTGCCTTGATCCGGTCGACTACCCGGGATGCCAGGTCATCAGGGCGGAATTTGGCCAGGAAGTCATCGGCACCGACTTTCTTGACCATCGCCTGATTGAATACGCCCGACAACGAAGTATGCAGGATGATATGCAGTTTTTGCATGCGTGGATCGCTGCGTATCTCAGCCGTGAGGGTGTAACCGTCCATTTCCGGCATCTCGATGTCAGAGATCATCATCAAGAATTCTTCTTCCGGCTTCTTGCCTTCATCCACCAGCTTGCGCAGGTAATCCAGGGCCTGGCGACCATCATTGAGCGCCACCACCTCGACACCGACGGTTTGCAGGCAGCGGGTCACCTGCTTGCGCGCCACCGAGGAGTCATCCACCGTGAGCACGCGCAGCGACACGGCTTTGTGCGCCGTTTCGGCATCGACCACACCCACGGAAATCGATTCCGAGGTGGGTGCGACTTCGGCGAGGATCTTCTCCACGTCGATGATTTCCACCAACTGGTTATCGACCCGCGTCACCGCCGTGAGGTAGTGATCGCGGCCGGTGCCCTTGGGCGGCGGATGGATCTCTTCCCAGTTCATGTTGACGATGCGCTCCACCGAGCGCACCAGGAAACCCTGGGTCTTGGTGTTGTACTCGGTGATGATCACGAACGGGTTCTCGCGGTCCTGCAGGCCAGCCGAACCGGTGGCCAGGGCCAGGTCAAGGATCGGGATAGTCGCGCCACGAATATTCGCCACGCCGCACACGACCGGGCTGGACTTGGGCATGATCGTCAGCTTGGGGCATTGCAGCACTTCCCGCACCTTGAACACGTTGATGCCATACAGCTGTTTGCCATCCAGGCGAAAAAGCAACAACTCCAGGCGATTCTGCCCTACCAGCTGTGTGCGCTGGTTTACTGAATCCATTACTCCTGCCATGCCATGACTCCTACGCTAAAACCTTTGGCTATACCTACAAGGGCGGCGCGCACCCAACACTAAACGGCACGAGCTTTGCTAATTTGATGGCTATGGATATTAAAACGACAGTTTCCCGACGCCTTGGCCTCACACCGTATCGCAGAACACTCTGCGTAACGTTGGCGCTGCTTGCTTTCAGCCTGGGCACCACGGCCCGTGCAGATAACGTCACCTTGCCTGATCTACTTATCGGCGTCACTCAAGGCTTTCTTGAGTTCACTGTAGAAGATTATCTGGCGACCACCCAGACGCCGGGACGTTATGAAATCCAAGTCAGCCAATTAGACCCGCGCCTGCGCATGCCAATGTGCGACAAGGAATTGACAGCCTCCCTGGAAAGTCCGGCCCAACCCATCGGGCGTGTGACCGTCAAGGTACGCTGCGAAGGCGCCTCGCCCTGGACCGTTTTCGTGCCGGCCCAGGTCAAATTGTTCCGTGATGTGGTGGTGGTTGCCCGCCCGCTGAAACGCACCGGGATTATCGGCTTTGAGGATGTGGCACTGCGCGAACGCGACATCAGCATGATCAACCAGGGCTACCTGACCTCCCTCGACCAGGCCATCGGGCAAAAGCTGACCCGACCAGTGGTCACCGACCAGGTGATTACACTGGTACACCTGGAGCAGGCGGAGGTCATTCGCAAGGGTGATCAGGTGGTGATTTCCGCCAGCAGCGGCGGGTTGCAGGTGAAAATGCCGGGCGAAGCGCTGTCCAACGGCGGCATGAGCGAACAGATTCGGGTCAAGAACCTCAACTCCAACCGCGTGATCAAAGCGCGGGTGACGGCCCCCGGGCAAGTCGAGGTAGCTTTATAGATCACTGGTACAGGACGCTGGGTTTTCCTACACTGTGCACGAGATGTCCCGTGCGGAGATTTATTGTCATTTGCGCCTAAAGTTTGTCCGGGTATGGCCGAAAACATGGCAAGCGTCCAAATACCCAGAGGTTTTTTTTATCATGGTCATCGATTTCAGCCGTTTAAATAACACCCCGACTACGTCAGGCACTACGCGCACCACCAGCACCAAGGACAGCGTAGAAGCCAAGGCGCCGGCGCTGCCCGTCAAGGCAGAGCAGGCCAGTGCCAGCCAAAGCGGGGAATCCGTACACCTGAGCAATGAGGCTCAACAGTTGCAGAAGGTCACTGACTCGCTGCGCGATCAACCGGTAGTCAATAAAGCCCGCGTGGCCGAATTGAAGCAGGCGATCGCCGATGGCAGCTATAAAGTCGACAGCAACCGTGTAGCCAGCAAGCTGCTTAACTTCGAAGCCGAGCGCTAGGCAAAGGCCTGCGCAGGGCTTTTGGACGCTTAAAACCCAAGGCCAGCCATGCATCACGACGAACATTTGCTTCAACTGATCATTGATGATCTAGCGCCGACGCAACAGCTGCTCGAGCTGCTTAAAGAAGAATCCCTGGCTCTCTATGGCCGGGATATGCCGCTGCTGGAAGAAATTCTGGCGCGCAAACAGTCGTTGATTGTCCTGCTGGAACAGCACGGCAAAAAACGCAGCCAGATCCTCATCAGCCTTGGCCTGCCGTCAGACCACGACGGCCTGGCGCAGTTGGCCAGCCACTCCTCGGTCGGCGATCAATTGCTGGCCCAGAGTAAAGAACTCAATCAATTGCTCGCCCAGTGCCAGGAAGCCAACCTGCTTAACGGTCAGTCGATCCAGCTTCAGCAAGCTACGACCGCCAACCAGTTGCGTATACTCCACGGCGGAGAGCCACCGGCACTTTATAACGCCCAGGGCTCCACCTCGCGCCTGGTCAAGCCAAGTACCCGCAGCCAAGCCTGACACCGGTTTACCGCGTGCCCTATCCAAGGCGCGCCACATGCTGGCAAAATGCCGGTTCTTGCGTGTAGTCGTATTTTGTCTGGAGATGGAAGAACCGTGTTCAACGCCCTTAATGCGGAAGATGCCCCGCAGCCCCCCAAGGTCCTCACCACGCCTCTGGAAATCGCCGGCACCTTGCGGATGCTGCAAGACAGCCATGATCCGCTGATCATCACCTTCCACGAACGCAGCCAACGCTTCCAGAGCTATCTGGTCGACGTCAACCGCGAAGGCAACACGCTGGCGCTGGACGAAATGATCCCCCGCGATGGCGAGCGCCACCTCGAAAGCGGCGAACCCTTTCGCATCGAAGGTTTTCATGATGGCGTACGCGTCGCCTGGGAAAGCAAAGGCACCCTGAGCATCAGCGAAAAAGACGGCCACCGTATCTACACCGGCAGCCTGCCGGACGAGGTGGTCTACCATCAGCGCCGCAACGCCTTCCGCGCCGCACTGAAGCTGGCGCAACTGGTGAACATCGAACTCGGTGGCGAAAAACTCAAGGCGCCGGTCAACGGCAAATTGCTGGATATTTCCGCCACCGGCTGCAAATTGCGCTTTGAAGGCGATATTTCCGAGCGCCTGCAACTGGGCCAGGTCTACGACCGATTTATCGCCGCACTGCCGTTTGGCAGCATGACCACCTCGGTCGAGCTGCGTTACCTGCACTTCGAAGACAAGATCAACACCACCTTCGCCGGTGTGCGCTTCCACAACATGAGTGGCCTGGTACAGCGCCAGGTCGAGCGTTTTGTGTACCAGTTGCAGCGTGAAGCGCGACGCTTCGACAAGGACGACGATTTTTAATCTCTAAAGATCGCGATAAAAAAACGGGCAGATCCTTTGGGGATCTGCCCGTTTTTGCATTCAGGGGCGCGCCCTGCTCAATTCATGAGGATGCTCGTCCGGCCCCAAGGGCTCGGGTGGCCCTTCGAAGGCTGGCTCATCCACGGGCGGCGCAGGATCGACCTGCGGCTCCGGATCGGGGGCAGTTTGCATCTGCTCCTGCACCACCTGCTCATCGACACGCGGGTCCAGCGCGGCCACCAGCGGCGAACTCGACATACTGTCGGGCATTGCCACGTGATGCAGAGGGGCGTCTTCCACCTGATGCAGGTTGGTCACTGCCTTAGGCCGGATGCGCCACACCAGGATCAGCGCGCACAGGCTGAAAAATGCGTACAGCATCTGGCTGCCGAACAGCTTCATCACCACACCCGCCAGCAACGGTCCGATGCTGGCGCCGACACCATAGGTCACCAACAGCATGGCCGTCAGCGATACCCGGCGATCGCCTTCCACATGGTCGTTGGAAAACGCCACCGCCAATGGATACAGGCAAAACTGTACGAGAGAACACAAGAAGCCTGCCACAAACAGCACTTCCAGCGGCACTTGGGTCATGATCGCCAACGGCAGCGCAGCTACCGCCAGGCACAAGGCGAAGCAGCGGATCAGCAACGCGCGATCATAGCGATCCGATAACCAGCCCAACGGCCACTGCACCAGCAGCCCGGCAAAAATGCAGCTACCCATGAACAGACCTACCTGTTCGGTGGTCAGCCCTTGCTGTGAAGCATAAAGCGGCGCCAGACCGTAGAACGAACCGACGATCAACCCCGCCCCCAACACCGTGCTCAGCGACTGCGGCACGCGCTTGATAAAGAAGCGCGGCTCCATCGGCGCAGGATGCAAGGCCGCCGGGTGAATGCGCCGGGTCATGGCCACCGGCACCAGGCACAGGGCGAAGCACAGTGCTACCAGCATCAGCAGCTCAAGACCAAGCTGGGGATGCATCACCAGGATCAACTGGCCTAATACCAGGCCGAGGTAGGAAGCGATCATATAACCGCTGAACACCACGCCACGCTGCTTGGCATCTGCCTGCTCATTGAGCCAGCTTTCGATGACCATGTACTGGCACATCATGCCCAGGCCCACGATCACCCGCAGCACGATCCAGGCCGGCAGCCAATCGATCAGGCCATGGCCCAGCACCGCCGCACCGACAATCCCGGCACACGTGGCGTAAGCACGGATATGCCCGACTCGGGCGATCAGGCGGTGCCCGATCTTGCCGCCCAGTACCAGGCCGAAGTAGTTGGCCGCCATCAGCGCACCGACCCATAGACTGTCGACATGGTCGGCCGCCAGGCGCAAGGCCAGGTAAGTACTGAGCAGGCCGGAGCCAATCAGCATCATCAAGGAGGCGAAATAAAGGGCTCGAAAAGATTTCCAGATTTGGCGCATCGGCGTTCCGAGCGGCTCCTTGCGGTGAGAGACAGGGCTATCAGCATGATAGTCCTGGGTGGTTGGTTCCGGACAGGCGGTATGAGCTGTTTCCGGGGATTATTTTGCTTGAACAGCTCAGACGCTGTCGGGTAAGGCTCAAGTTACACCGCCTCAGAAAATACCCGGCAGCACCTGCTGTGAACCTTGATCAGCGCCAAGGTTCGCCCGGTGTTTGAAAAGATCGAGCGCGCACAAAAAAGCCCCGCACAGAATAGGCTGTGCGGGGCTTTGAATCTGGTGTCCCAGGGCCGGTTCGAACGGCCAACCTTCCCCTTAGGAGGGGGATGCTCTATCCAATTGAGCTACTGGGACAAATGACAGCCATCGGGCCAAGGGCACTGCGACGGACGGCGTGCATGTTAACGGCCGAGGTGGGTTTTGTCATGTCGTCCGTAGGCTTTTTGAGTGTAGGCCGATCCTTGCCGGAGCAACCGTGGTTTCGCCCCGCAAATACGGGCACATGACAGGATCGTGCAAAATGCACTTCCCCAAAATGCCAGCATTGCAAATTGCAACCTTCAGACGCCTTAAAGCAAACTTAAACCATTGATTTTAATGGAATAATAGTTTGGCACGACACCTGCAATACTTCTCCGACAAGACCCATCCAGCCAGCCACGGCGTTAAGCGGAGAACATGACCATGAACAGTGCCATTCTGTTAACCCTCAACACCCTAGCCCTGGCTGCACTGCTGATGTTCCACTTTCAATCGACTGGCAGCAATGACCCGGCGCAGATCAGCCAGCAGGCAGTCCCTCACCACTTGCAACAACGTCCGCAACTGGCCGTGATGACACCGAATGCACAAGCGCCCGTACGCCTGACTCAAGGCACTCAGGCTGCACCTGCCTCTGAACACTGGGTTTTCTGAGGGATCCGCTGATGACCAAATCTGGCTGGCTGTTTCTGTGCCTGACCGCTGTCACTGGCCTGTACGGCCTGAGTGCCGACACGCAAGACGGTCAAACGACCGCACTTATTGCCAGCGGCGTTTGCGCCTGCGGTCTGCTGCTCACCCTCGTGGTAGGGCGTCGCATCAAATTCGACCCGGTTCTGCGCTGACACACCCCCCCTCTCCCGCCCTACCTTACGTCGCATGAGCTAGTAAATCGGCAGATTGCCACTAGTCTTAAAGATAAGGGCAAAAGGCCACTTTGCTATACGATGTGCGGCCTTAAACCCTGCTGCGGCCTGTGCCTGCGGGAGGATCGCCTGACGCCCCCTCTCGCAGAAAAGTTTTCCAACCAGTCCGCAAAAATGCAAATGAGTGCTGGCATAAAGCCTTTAGGCAGTTCAATATTTGTCACAGAATTGACGCCAAGGAACTGGCAAATCTGAGGCATGATGCGGCCTCTTTGCAATTCGGGTTGAACTTTGGTCGTGAGTCTTGTCTTAACACTCATCTTGCGGCCAATTCCAATAACCGCTCCCCTGAACTAACCGGTTAAATATATGCGCCCATTGAAACAGGCAATTTATTCCAGCCGTACGGCTGACAAGTTCGTCGTACGTCTGCCAGACGGAATGCGGGAACGCATTGCCGAGGTGGCTCGCAATCATCACCGCAGCATGAACTCCGAAATCATCGCGCGCCTGGAACAGAGCCTTATTCAGGAAGGTGCGCTGGGTGACGAGTTGAGCATGCGCCTGGACAGCCCCGAGCTGTCACTGCACGAACGCGAACTGCTGCAGCGTTTTCGTCAGCTCTCCCACCGCCAGCAAAATGCCCTCGTCTCGCTTATCGCGCACGACGTCGAGGCGGCCGCAGAAGCCAACTGAATCTGCCACTGAAAGCCGAAGCCAGCCATGTGCTGGCTTTTTTTTGCCTGGAGTTTGTAGAAGCAAGCTTGCTCGCGAAAAACCTGGGAGCGCCGTGGGTAGTCAGGTTTTGCGCGGTATCGTTGACGATTTTCGCTGGCAAGCCAGCTCCTACGGAGGAGCCGGCTTGAGAGAGGAGGTCAAAGCAAGAAGATCGTCGCCAGACCGAGGAAGATGAAGAAGCCACCACTGTCAGTCATGGCCGTGATCATCACACTGGCGCCCATGGCAGGGTCGCGACCAAGGCGTGCCAGGGTCATGGGGATCAGCACCCCCATCAGGGCGGCCAGCAGCAGGTTGAGCGTCATGGCAGCGGTCATGACCACCCCAAGGGACCAACTGCCGTACAGCAAGTACGCCACCACACCAATCACCCCACCCCACACCAGTCCGTTGATAAGGCCCACCGCCAGCTCCTTGCGCAGCAGGCGCGAAGAGTTGGCGGTACTCACCTGATCCAGCGCCATGGCCCGCACGATCATGGTGATCGTCTGGTTACCCGAGTTGCCACCAATGCCGGCCACAATCGGCATCAACGCCGCCAAGGCCACCAGCTTTTCGATGGAACCCTCGAACAGCCCGATCACACGGGAAGCGATAAATGCGGTAATCAGATTGACCGCCAACCACGCCCAACGGTTATGCAGCGAGCGCCAGACGGATGCAAAAATATCTTCCTCTTCACGCAAACCCGCCATGTTGAGGACTTCGGTTTCACTCTCTTCACGAATCAGGTCGACGATTTCGTCGATGGTCAGACGGCCGATCAGCTTGCCGTTCTTGTCGACCACCGGAGCGGAGATCAAGTCATAACGTTCAAAGGCCTGGGCCGCGTCGTAGGCATCTTCGTCAGGGTGAAAGCTCACGGTATCGCTGGCCATCAGGTCAGCAACTTTTTTCTCCGGATCGTTTACCAGCAGGCGCTTGATCGGCAGCACGCCCTTGAGAATGCCTTCGTAGTCAACCACGAACAGTTTGTCGGTATGACCCGGCAGCTCTTTGAGCCGGCGCAGGTAACGCAATACCACTTCCAGACTGACGTCTTCGCGGATGGTGACCATCTCAAAGTCCATCAGCGCGCCGACCTGATCCTCATCGTAGGACAACGCGGAGCGCACGCGCTCACGCTGCTGGCCATCGAGGGCCTCCATCAGCTCATGAACAACATCACGGGGCAGTTCAGGGGCGAGGTCGGCCAGTTCGTCGGCGTCCATCTCCCTGGCTGCAGCCAGGAGTTCGTGATCGTCCATGTCGGCGATCAGGGTTTCACGGACCGAGTCGGATACTTCGAGCAGGATGTCGCCGTCGCGATCAGCCTTGACCAACTGCCAGAGGGTCAGTCGATCATCGAGCGGCAAGGCTTCGAGAATGTAGGCTACGTCGGCGGAGTGCAGGTCATCAAGCTTGCGCTGCAACTCGACGAGGTTTTGCCGGTGGACCAGGTTTTCGACGAGGTCGTTATTCGGACCATCCTGGCGGTGCGTGAAATCTTCGACCACGCGCTGGCGCTGCAGCAGCTCGATAACTTGCGCCAGGCGATCCTGCAGGCTTTCTTGTGTTTTCTTTACTTCTACTTCGGTCATAGGCGAACTCCACTCCCAGCAGCGGGGCACGCCGGAAGGATCAATCAGTCAATTCATGATTGGTAAAACGGGGTACTGAGTAACTACTGGGTAAGTCCATGGAGGTATTCCATAAGCCCCGGCGGGGCTGACGGGCGCAATGATACACCTTGCGTGTGTTTTTAACGTCAAAAAACTGGAAAGAACAAGCGCTTGCGAGCCAAAGCTGAGTATTGGCTGCACCTATCACTGCGACGCCGCCGCGCGAATGGAAAACACATCAGAGAAGAGAAAAGATAAAAACCCACACAAACCCCAGACGGCAAAAAGCCCGCACTAGGCGGGCTTTTTGTTTGTATGGTGCACTCGACAGGATTCGAACCTGTGACCGCTCGGTTCGTAGCCGAGTACTCTATCCAGCTGAGCTACGAGTGCAGATTGTGTTTTTAGACCAGATCACAACTGGTTGAAGCCGAGCCACCTGCATTGCTGCAACTAACTCTTAAATGGTGCACTCGACAGGATTCGAACCTGTGACCGCTCGGTTCGTAGCCGAGTACTCTATCCAGCTGAGCTACGAGTGCATTTGTTGCCGCGCATTATAGGCCGTTCAATCTCTATGTAAAGCTATTTTTTCGTTTGATTTCAACAACTTAACGAAAAAACCAGATTGCAACGTACTAAGCAAATAATGGCGGAGAACGGGGGATTCGAACCCCCGACACCCTTTTGAGGTGTACTCCCTTAGCAGGGGAGCGCCTTCGGCCACTCGGCCAGCTCTCCGCAACACGGGGCGTATATTAACCACGTTCATCCCCGTTTGCAAACATAAAAAACGATAAAAATTAAAGGCTTGGTTCTTCGTCCTTCTCTTTCTTGATCCGCAGGTAGATTTCCTCGCGGTGGACCGCTACCTCTTTCGGAGCATTCACCCCGATACGTACTTGATTGCCTTTGACGCCGAGCACGGTCACGGTGATTTCGCCATCACCGATAATCAGGCTTTCTGCGCACCGACGAGTCAGAATCAGCATACCTTTCTCCTCACGCATTTCATTTCAGGAACAACAGTCTGCAAAAAAAAGGCGTTCGACCTACGACTCAATAGTCATAGCCCTAACGGCCTAAGTATTGTCGAGCGCACACAAAACACCATGCGCCCTACAAAAAATGAAAGGCGCGGGTTACCGCGCCTTCCTGGCATTGCCTCACTCGCCCTGTCGGGCCGGAGCGTCCAGCTCAAAAGCGGTATGCAGCGCGCGTACAGCCAACTCCAGGTACTTCTCTTCGATCACCACCGAGACTTTGATTTCCGAGGTAGAGATCATCTGGATATTGATGCTTTCCTTGGCCAGAGCCCCGAACATGCGGCTGGCAACGCCGGCATGGGAACGCATGCCCACGCCTACGATCGACACCTTGGCAATCTTGGTATCGCCGACCACTTCACGGGCGCCAATTTCGCTCGCGGTGTTCTCCAGGATTTTCAATGCCGCATCGTACTCGTTGCGGTGCACGGTGAAGGTGAAATCGGTGGTGTTATCGTGCGAGACGTTCTGCACGATCATGTCGACTTCAACATTGGCATCGCTGATCGGGCCCAGGATCTTGAAGGCCACGCCGGGGGTGTCTGGCACGCCACGGATAGTCAGCTTGGCTTCATCGCGGTTGAAAGCGATGCCGGAAATGATCGGCTGTTCCATGGATTCCTCTTCATCAATAGTAATGAGGGTGCCCGGACCCTCTTTGAAGCTGTGCAATACGCGCAGCGGAACGTTGTACTTGCCGGCGAACTCTACCGCGCGGATCTGCAACACCTTGGAACCGAGGCTGGCCATTTCCAGCATCTCTTCAAAGGTGATCTTGTCCAGGCGCTGGGCCACGGACACAACGCGCGGGTCGGTGGTGTAGACGCCGTCCACATCGGTGTAGATCTGGCACTCATCAGCCTTGAGGGCCGCAGCCAGGGCCACACCGGTGGTGTCAGAACCGCCACGCCCGAGGGTGGTGATGTTGCCTTGCTCGTCCACACCCTGGAAGCCCGCTACAACTACCACACGGCCGGCTTTCAGATCAGTGCGGATTTTCTGATCATCGATCTGCAGGATGCGCGCCTTAGTGTGCGCGCTGTCAGTGAGAATGCGCACCTGACTGCCAGTGTAGGACACCGCCGGCACGCCACGCTTGTTCAGCGCCATGGCCAGCAAGGCGATAGTCACCTGCTCGCCGGTGGACACGATCACATCCAGCTCGCGTGGCAGCGGCTGTTGGTCGCCACTGATTGCCTTGGCCAGTTCGATCAGGCGATTGGTTTCGCCGCTCATGGCCGACAGCACCACGACCAGGTCATCCCCGGCATCGCGGAATTTCTTAACCTTGTCGGCCACCTGCTCGATTCTTTCGACAGAGCCGACCGAGGTGCCTCCAAATTTCTGTACGATCAAAGCCATTTCTAAGCCGCCTCAGCCCGTAAAGGGGCGCCTAATATCCAATCAACCAACACTGAACAGCCCGTGACTAGACCACGGGCGGGTTAACAGTGCCTTAAATACCTGCTTCGACAAAAGGCACGGTCAGGGCCAGGGCCGCGTCCAGGGCACTGGCGTCTACACCACCGCCTTGCGCCATGTCCGGACGACCGCCGCCCTTCCCGCCTACTGCCGCAGCGGCTTGCTTCATCAAATCACCGGCCTTGAGTTGGCCAGTCAGGTCTTTGGTTACACCGGCAACCAGCACGACCTTATCCTCATGGACACTGCCGAGCAGGATCACTGCGCGGCCGAGCTTGTTCTTCAACTGATCGACCAGGGCCAACAGCGCCTTGCCGTCCTGACCGTCCAGGCGTGCAGCCAGGACTTTCACGTCCTTGACGTCAACGGCCGAAGCCGACAGATCGTCACCCGCAGCGCTGGCGGCCTTGGCTTGCAATTGCTCCAGCTGTTTCTCCAGCGCACGGTTGCGCTCCAGAACGGCGGACAACTTGTCGATCAGGTTGTCGCGGCTGCCCTTGACCAGGCTGGCCGCTTCCTTGAGTTGTTCTTCAGCCGCATTCAGGTAGGCCAGTGCCGCAGCACCGGTCACCGCTTCAATACGACGTACGCCCGACGCCACACCACCTTCGCTGATGATTTTCAGCAGGCCGATGTCGCCGGTGCGATTGGCATGGATACCACCACACAGCTCAACCGAAAAGTCGCCACCCATGCTCAGTACACGCACGTTGTCGCCATACTTCTCGCCGAACAGCGCCATGGCGCCCTTGGCCTTGGCGGTCTCGATGTCGGTTTCTTCGGTTTCTACCGGGGTGTTCTGGCGTACTTGCGCGTTGACGATGTCTTCCAGGGCCTTGATCTGCTCAGGCTTGATCGCTTCGAAGTGGCTGAAGTCGAAACGCAGGCGCTGGCTATCGACCAACGAACCTTTCTGCTGGACATGCTCGCCCAGCACCTGGCGCAGCGCGGCGTGCAGCAAGTGGGTGGCCGAGTGGTTCAGCGCGGTGGCATGACGTACGTCGGCATCAACCTGGGTGTCCACCGGCGCACCGACGGTCAGGTTGCCCAGTACCAACACACCGTGATGCAGGAACGCACCACCGGTCTTGGTGGTGTCGCGCACTTCAAAGCGACCGGAGGTCGAGCTCAGGAAACCACAGTCACCGACCTGGCCACCGGATTCAGCGTAGAACGGCGTCTGGTCCAGGACCACAACCGCCTCGTCGCCTTCGCTCAACACGTCAACCGACTTGCCGTCTTTATAAATGGCCACGATCTTGGCCGAGCCAACGGTCGCCTTGTAACCGGTGAATTCGGTGGGTACATCAACCTTGACCAGGGTGTTGTAGTCCAGGCCAAAGGAACTGGCGGAACGGGCACGCACGCGCTGGGCTTCCATCTCACGCTCAAAACCGGCCTCGTCGACGGTCAACTCGCGTTCACGGGCGATGTCGGCGGTCAGGTCCATCGGGAAGCCATAGGTGTCGTACAGCTTGAACACGACATCGCCCGGCACCACAGTGCCTTTGAGCTCAGCCAAGTCCTGTTCCAGAATCTTCAAGCCGTGTTCCAGGGTCTTGGAGAATTGCTCTTCCTCAGCCTTGAGTACACGCTCGATGTTGCCTTGCTGTTGCTTGAGTTCCGGGAAGGCGTCGCCCATCTCGGCCACCAAGGCGGCGACGATCTTGTAGAAGAAGCTGCCAGTGGCGCCCAGCTTGTTACCGTGACGGCAGGCGCGACGGATGATACGACGCAGCACGTAGCCACGGCCTTCGTTGGACGGCAGTACACCGTCGGCGATCAGGAAACCGCAGGAACGGATGTGGTCCGACACCACCTTGAGGGACGACTGGCTTTCATTGGCACAACCAATGGCTGCAGCCGACGCGCTCAGCAGGTTGGTGAACAGGTCGATCTCGTAGTTGGAGTGAACGTGCTGCATCACCGCACTGATCCGCTCCAGACCCATGCCGGTGTCCACCGACGGCGCTGGCAGCGGATGCAACACGCCATCGGCGGTGCGGTTGAACTGCATGAACACGTTGTTCCAGATCTCGATGTAACGGTCGCCGTCTTCTTCCGGCGAGCCCGGTGGGCCACCCCAGATGTCGGCGCCGTGATCGTAGAAGATCTCGGTGCATGGGCCGCACGGGCCGGTATCGCCCATGGTCCAGAAGTTATCGGACGCGTAAGGCGCGCCCTTGTTGTCGCCGATGCGAATCATGCGCTCGACGGGCACCCCGATTTCCTTGGTCCAGATGTCATACGCTTCGTCGTCCGTCGCGTAGACGGTCACCCAGAGCTTTTCCTTGGGCAGCTTCAACACGCCGGTCAGGAAGGTCCAGGCGAAGGTAATCGCGTCTTTCTTGAAATAGTCACCAAAGCTGAAGTTACCCAGCATTTCGAAGAACGTGTGGTGGCGGGCGGTGTAGCCGACATTTTCCAGGTCACTGTTCTTGCCGCCGGCACGCACGCACTTCTGGCTGCTGGTGGCGCGGGTGTAGGCGCGTTTTTCCTGGCCCAGGAAGCAGTCCTTGAACTGGTTCATCCCCGCGTTAGTGAACAGCAGGGTGGGGTCATTGCCTGGGATCAAGGAGCTGGAGGAGACACGGGTGTGACCTTGCTCTTCGAAGAAGCGAAGGAAGGCTTCACGGATTTCTGCGCTTTTCATAGGTTCTTCCACGGAGGCTGCGGCCAAAGGCCAGTGCGCAACATCATCAGACGGAGCGACGGCAAAAGGCCGCATTATATCGGCCCTTTGCCGGTGGTACAGCGTGTTTATGCGATAGAGAGGTTCAATTAGACGGTCTGCACGGTCATTTGCGCGAAAATTCGACGAATGTCGCGAGCACCTGTTCGATCTGCGCCCGGCTCACATCCAAATGAGTCACCATGCGCAGACGCGGCGCAGCACTCAACTTGATCCCACGCTCGGCAGCAAACGCCTTCAAGGCCTGGGCCTGGTCGCCGATCTGCACGTAGACCATGTTGGTCTGCACCGGCTCCACCGAATACCCGGCCTGGCGCAGTTCATCCCCCAACCACTGGGCGTTGGCGTGGTCGTCGACCAGGCGTTGTACCTGGTGATCCAAGGCATAGAGCCCCGCCGCCGCCAGGGAACCGGCCTGGCGCATGCCTCCGCCGACCATCTTGCGCAAACGGCGTGCCTTGGCGATCAACGCCGTGGAGCCGCACAGCACCGAGCCAATCGGCGCACCGAGGCCCTTGGACAGGCACACCGACACCGAGTCGAAATGCTGGGCGATCTCCCGCGCATCGACCCCAAGCTTGACCGCCGCGTTGTAGATTCGTGCGCCATCCAGATGCAGGGCCAGGCCGTGTTCGCGGGTAAACGCCCGCGCCTTCGCCAGGTAGTCCAGCGGCAGCACCTTGCCCTGCATGGTGTTTTCCAGGGCCAGCAGGCGGGTGCGGGCGAAGTGGAAGTCGTCGGGCTTGATGGCTTCGAGCACGTGATTCAGATCAAGGGAGCCATCCGCCTGCACTTCCAGCGGCTGTGGCTGGATCGAACCCAGCACCGCCGCGCCACCGCCTTCGTATTTGTAGGTGTGGGCCTGCTGGCCGACGATGTATTCCTCGCCGCGCTCACAATGGGCCATCAGCGCCAGCAGGTTGCTCATGGTGCCGGTGGGCACGAACAGCGCGGCCGCAAAGCCCAGGCGCTTGGCCAGTTCGGCCTCCAGGCGGTTGACACTGGGGTCTTCGCCGTAGACGTCATCGCCGCTGACGGCGGTGGCCATGGCGTCGAGCATGCCGGCGGTGGGTTGGGTCACGGTGTCGCTGCGCAGGTCGATCACAGACATGAAACAAGCCTCGAAGGGGTTCATTAAGATTCTTATGAGGATGATTACTGCGGGCAAAGCCGCGGAATATCAAGCCCCGCGCGTTCTCAATCGAATACCAACCAAACAAACCGATATAGCTTATCGATACGGCGCTCGTGCAGTTTCTGAAAAACCATGTTAAAAACTCTCCGCCGCCAGGGTTCTGGTGGCAACGTTCTCAGGGCGGGGTGCAATTCCCCACCGGCGGTAATTGCACGCAATGTGCATAGCCCGCGAGCGCTTGGCGCCTCGAACTGCTCAGGCAGGACGGCGACAAGGTCAGCAGACCCGGTGTGATCCCGGGGCCGACGGTCATAGTCCGGATGAAGAGAGAACGGGATTGGCACCTAAGGGCCGCACGCTGGACTCATGCCTGCATGACTCAGCGGTTCGTACCCTTAAATCCCATTCGATTCATAACGCCCTGTTTTTTTCTTAAACAGGAGTCAGAACATGCAACCCACCGCAATCGACAGCAAAAGCAAAAACCATCACGGCGAGCGCGTCGCGTTTATCCAGGCCTGCTGGCACAAGGATATTGTCGACCAATCCCGCAAAGGCTTCCTCGCCGAAATGATCGCCCAGGGCTACCAGGAATCGGACATCGATTTCTTCGAAGTCGGCGGTGCCTTTGAAATGCCCCTGCACGCCAAGCTGCTGGCCAAGACCGGTCGTTACGCCGGTATCGTTGCCGCCGCGCTGGTGGTGGACGGCGGGATCTACCGTCACGAATTCGTCGCCCAATCGGTGGTCAGCGGCCTGATGCAGGTTCAGCTGGAAACTGAAGTGCCGGTGTTCTCGGTGTCCCTGACCCCGCATCACTTCCATGCCGGCAGCGAACACCACGCGTTCTTCCACGATCACTTCGTGCACAAGGGCCAGGAAGCTGCACGTACGTGCGCCGACACCCTGCACAAGGTGCGGGCGATCCGTCGCAGCGAGCCACGGGCTGTAGCGGTCTAAGCAACACTGCAAAACAAAATATGGGAGGGGGCTTGCCCCCGATGGCGGTGTCTCAGCTCCAGATGAGCTGACTGACACACTGCTATCGGGGGCAAGCCCCCTCCCACATTTGGATCCGGATACGCCTTGAGACCTATGCCAGGCCCACGTCCGTGGTCGGCACAATCAATATTCCCGCCCGCAAACCATTCTTCACCTTCGGGTTGGGGAAGATGATGCGCGCCCCCTCCTCCTCGATCACCCAACGGGTCTTGGCCACGTCTTCGGCCAGCAGATAACCCTTTTCCAACTCCGAAAAGTTTTCCACGTCCGCCGGCAAGTGCAACAGGAACGCGTCGCTGTGCTTGATGATTTCCCGCGACACGGCGAACAGTTTCAACCCGTCCAGGCTGTCAGTCTCAGGCTCGGTACCTTCGATGATCTGCTTGAGGCGCAGCTCCAGGCGGGAAACATTCACGCCCTGGTTCTGCCCGAACGGCCGCGCCTTGCCCAGTTCCAGGGTAAAGGCCTCCGCCTCCAGCTGCTCGTAGGTAAACGCGGTGAACGTAATCGAGGCCTTGTTCTGCAGCAGCACCGCTTGCATGCCGGCAGCGTTCAGGCGCGCCAGTTCGTGGCGTGAATGCTGGCGCCCCTCCTTCCAGGGGTACAGCGCAAACTGCTCGATCTTCGAGCCGCGAATGGCGGTGTGCAGGTCGTAATGCAGGCGCGAACGGCCAGGCTGGCTGAAGAAGCTGCGGGCCAACTGTTCAAGCTCGGCGGCGCGCATGGCTTCGGGGCCGATGTTTTTTTCGTGACGGCCGTTGAACAGCCGGTTGACGTCCAGTTCAAGGTAACGCTCACCGCGGCGCATGGCCTCGGGGTTGCCGAACAGGAACAGAATACGGGTGCGGGGTTTGATCTCCCCACGGGCGATGCCATGCAACAGGCGGTCGAGCAATTCGATCGGCGCGGTTTCGTTGCCATGGATGCCGGACGACAGCAGCAGGTCGCTGCCATTGTCCGTTGCTTGCGGCGGGCGCACTTCGAGTGCGCCCTCGCTGAGCCAGCGCATCTGCACGCCGTCGACAGTCAGTTGAATTTTTTGCGCCGGTTCGCGACCGGCGAGGGTCAGTTCAAGCAGTTTGCCAAGGGCGAGCATACGCAGCTTCCTTAGTGGTTGCAGCCTGGGCCGTGGACGTGATCGTCATCATCACCTTCAACGTCGGCCGGTTCCATTTCCAGTTGCAGGCTCATCAGGTTGGTGGCCAGTGGGCGCATCAGCAGGTTGGCGTATTCGGAGTCGCCTTCTTCCACGTCCACGCCGATCAGCAGTTGGCCACGGCCGTCGTGCTGGATCCAGATTTCCTTACCCTGCCAGACCACGGCGACGCGGGTGCAGGAGGTTTCCAGCTGGGTGCCGTCGGTGTCTTCAAGGATCAGTTGCAGGGTGTCGGTGGTCATAAATAATTCTCAGCCATAGGGTGTAAAAAGAGGTGGCGTTAATTGATCTGGAAAGGATAAACCGAGCCCAGTTTAAGGATTTGCGTCAGTTCATCCAGTGCCGTCCGGCACTCAAGCAGCAATTGCGGGTCAGCCAGGTCGGTTTCGCGCAGGCTGTCGCGGTAGTGCTTGTCGACCCATTGGGTCAGTGTGTCGTACAACGGCGCGGTCATGATAACCCCTGGGTTCACCGCTGCCAGCTCGGTTTCGTTCAGGGCCACGCGCAAGCGCAGGCACGCCGGGCCGCCGCCGTTCTGCATGCTTTGCTTGAGGTCGAAGACTTTCACTTCGCGGATCAGCCCAGCGCAGGCCGTCAGGCCTTGCAGGTAATGCCATACGCGCTCGTTGGCGCGGCATTCTTCCGGCACGATCAGCAGCATCGAGCCGTCGGCACGGGTCAGCAACTGGCTGTTGAACAGGTAGGAACGTACCGCGTCCTCGACGCTGACCTGGGCACGCGGCACACACACCGACTGGAAGTTACCGCCCAGCTTGCCCAACTTGCCCTGTAACTCGGCCAGCATCTGTTCGGTATTGAGGAAAGCATCCTCGTGATAGAACAGCACCTCGCCGTTGCCCACCGCGATCACGTCGTTGTGGAACACGCCGGCATCGATCACCGCCGGGTTCTGCTGGGCGTAGACCACGCCTTCATCCTTCAGGCCATGCAGGCGGGCGACCGCCTGGGAGGCTTCGAGGGTCTGGCGCGCCGGGTACTTCTGCGGGGCCGGGTAACGAGGGTCGAACGCGCTGCGCCCGAACACGAAAAACTCCACGCCCGCTTCACCATATTCACGGCAGAAACGCGTGTGGTTGGCCGCGCCTTCGTCGCCGAACTGCGCCACCGCCGGCAACGCGGCGTGGTGGGCAAAGTGCTTCTGGTCGGCAAACATCGCCCCCAGCACGCGGCTGGTGGTCGGGTGTTCGATGCTGCGGTGGTATTTGCAGTTGAGGTTGGCGGCGGTGAAATGCACGCGGCCATCTGCCGTGTCGGCGCTCGGGCTGACGGTGGCGGCGTTGGCCACCCACATGCTCGATGCCGAGCAACTCGCTACCAACAACGGCATGGCCTGCTTCGCCGCCTGCTGGATGACCTGAGCGTCGGTGCCGCTGAAACCGAGGTTGCGCAACGCCGCTACGTCCGGACGCTCCTGGGGCGCGAGCACACCTTGCACAAAGCCCATGTCCATCAGGGCTTTCATTTTCTGCAGGCCCTGCAACGCCGCTTCCTTGGGGTTGGAGTGCTGCTGGCTGTTGCTCTGGGACGCGACGTTGCCGAAGGACAAACCGCCGTAGTTATGGGTCGGCCCCACTAGACCGTCAAAATTGACTTCATAGGATTTCATCGGCGAGGCTCCACGAACATCTGTTTTTATAGGCTTCAAAAGTCTTCAACACACCACAAATCCAGTGTGGGAGGGGGCTTGCTCCCGATAGCAGTCTGTCAGTTGATCAATCAGGTGACTGACACACCGCCATCGGGAGCAAGCCCCCTCCCACATTTAGATCAGCGTAATGCCGGGGCTTAGCGTGGCCGGGACCACCAGGCTTGGCGTTTCCAGCGACGCCACCGGGTACGCACAATAATCCGCCGCGTAATACGCACTGGCGCGATGGTTGCCCGAGGCCCCTACCCCACCGAACGGCGCAGTGCTGGCGGCGCCGGTCAGCTGTTTGTTCCAGTTGACGATGCCGGCACGGCTTTCCAGCCAGAACTGCTGGTAACGCGCTTCGGAATCGGACAACAAACCCGCGGCCAGGCCGTACTGGGTGTTGTTGGCTTCGGTAATCGCCGCCGCGAAATCAGCGTAGCGGATCACCTGCAACAGCGGGCCGAACAGTTCTTCGTCTTCGCGCTCGGTCACGCCGGTCACGTCAATGATGCCTGGGGTCAGCAACGCGGCCTGATCCTGTGGCTGGGTCATCTCCAACAGCGCCACAGCGCCATTGGCCAACATCAATTCCTGAGCCTGCATCAAGGCTTTCGCCGCGCCGAGGGAAATCACCGAGCCCATGAACGGCGGCGGTTGCTGGTCGAACGCACCGACTTCAATCGTCGCACTCACCGCCACCAGCCGCGCCAGCAGCGCATCGCCCCAGGCGCCTTCCGGCACCAGCAGGCGACGGGCACAGGTACAACGCTGACCCGCGGAAATAAACGCCGATTGGATGATGGTGTAGACCGCCGCATCCACGTCGGCCACTTCGTCCACCACCAGCGGGTTGTTGCCGCCCATTTCCAGGGCCAGGATCTTGTCCGGGCGCCCGGAGAACTGCTGGTGCAGATGATTGCCGGTGCGGCTCGAGCCGGTGAAGAACAAACCGTCGATGCCTGGGTTGGCCGCCAACGCAATGCCGGTCTCCCGCGCGCCTTGCAACAGGTTCAACACGCCCGCCGGCAAACCGGCTTCGATCCAGCACTGCACGGTCAGCTCGGCGACTTTCGGGGTCAGCTCGCTGGGTTTGAACAGTACGGTGTTACCCGCCAGCAACGCCGGAACGATATGCCCGTTGGGCAGGTGACCCGGGAAGTTGTAAGGACCAAACACCGCGACCACGCCGTGGGGCTTGTGGCGCAATACGGCGGTGGCGTCGCCCAGTGGGCCGCTCTTCTCGCCGGTACGCTCGCGGTAGCTTTGCACCGAGATTGCGATCTTGTTGGCCATGCTGGTGACTTCGGTGGCCGACTCCCACAGCGGCTTGCCGGTCTCTTCACCGATGCAGCGGGCAATTTCATCGGCGCGGTTTTTCAGGCTTGCGGCGAAGGCTTCCAGCACGCCGATGCGCTCTTCCAGCGGGCGCCGCGCCCAGGCCGGGAACGCCTGGCGCGCGGCCTGCACGGCCGACTCGACCTGCTCGACCGTCGCGCTATTACCAGCCCACAGCACCTGCTGGGTCACCGGGTTACGCGATTCAAACAGTTCACCCTGGCCAGCCAGCCAGCTACCTGCGATATACAGCGAATTCATTATTTCGACTCCCGAGCAGCAGACAACGGTACGGCACGCACTTGATCACCCACCACCAGTTGCAGACGCTTGGCGGTTTGCAGATCGACCACCAGCGTGCCTGCCGCCAGGCGTGCCGGTGCGGCGGTGATGCGGCAATCTTCGCGTTTGCGGTTATGGATCAGGAACGGCGTGGCGTCGTCCCCCGGTGTGCCGATGGCCAACACCAACGATTGGCTGTCGCGCACCGCACGGATCTTGGCGGTCTCGCACTCCACTGCCGGGCCGGCGTCGAAAATATCGACGTAGCCCTGGTAGCTGAAGCCTTCGCTCTTGAGCATGCTCAGCGCCGGCTCGGTGTCCGGGTGGACCTTGCCGATCACATTGCGCGCGTCTTCGGAAAGGAAGCAGCTGTACAACGGAAACTTGGGCATCAGCTCAGCGATAAACGCCTTGTTGCCCACGCCGGTGAGGTAGTCGGCCTGGCTGAACTCCATCTTGAAGAAGTGCCGGCCCAGGCTTTCCCAGAACGGCGAACGCCCGGCGTCGTTGGACACGCCACGCATCTCGGCGATGATCTTGTTGCCGAACAACTGCGGGAACTCGGCGATAAACAGCAGGCGCGCCTTGGCCAACATGCGGCCGTTGAGGCCGTTGCGGTAATCGGCATGCAGGAACAACGAGCACAGCTCGGAATTGCCGGTGAGGTCGTTGGCCAAGAACAGCGTCGGAATCTCACGGTAGATATTCAGTTCCTGGGAGGCGCTGACCGTCAGGCCGACCCGGAAGTTGTACCAGGGCTCGCGCAGGCCGACGGCACCGGCGATAGCGGAAATCCCCACCACGCGGCCTTCGTCGTTTTCCAGCACGAACAGGTAGTCGGCATCCCCACGCCCGGCGTCGCCGCGAAAGGTTTTTTCGGCCCAGCCAACCCGGTGGGTCAGGCGCTCTTCGTTGGCCGGCAACGTGGTGAGGCCGGTGCCGGTGCTGCGCGCCAGATCAATCAGGGCCGGTAAATCGCTGCTGCGTACGGGACGAACGATCATGCTATCTCCTCAGACGGGCCGCTGTTTGGCAGCCACCCGCGAAACTCTGTGTTTAAACCGCAACCAGTCGGACGCTGGCACCTTCGCCAACGCCCAGCGCCTCGGCCGCTGCCAGGTCCAGGGTCACTGGCTTGCCGGGCGCGTAGTCCAGCTCCAGCATCACCGCGCGGTAATCCTGCAGCTGCGCGTTGCTCACCAGGTACTGGCGGCCGACACCCTTGACCATCTCGCCGATCTTCACCGGCACCACGCGGCTCTGGGCGATCGAGCGAATGCCCGAGACCCGTGCGTGCAGCGTTGGGCCGCCGTCGAAGATGTCGATGTAGTGGTCAGTCTCGAAGCCTTCGCGCATCAGGATGTCGAAGGTGATCTGGGCACGCGGGTGCACCTGGCCCATGGCTTCCTGGGCTTCGTCAGGCAGCAGCGGCACGTAGATCGGGTAATGCGGCATCAGCTCGGCGAGGAACGTCCGGCTTTTCAGCCCGCACAGGCGCTCGGCGGCGGCGTAGTTGAGGTCGAAGAAGTTGCGGCCGATGGCGTCCCAGAACGGCGAATCGCCGTTCTCGTCGCTGTAGCCGACAATCTCGGTCACCACCGAGTCGGCAAAGCGCTCGGGGTGGCTGGCGACGAACAGCAGGCGGCCACGGGAATTGAGTTCCGACCACGGAGAACCGACCAGCTCCGGCACCACGTAGAAGCTAGTGAGCAGGCTGTTGCCGGTGAGGTCGTGGCACTGGGAAAGCACGTGAATCTTGTTGTGGATCTTCAGCTCGCGGGAGGCGTGCACGAAGGTCTCGTTACGAAAACTGTAGAAAGGCTCCGAGTAACCGGCCGAGGCAACGATGGCCGAGCAGCCCGCGAGCTTGCCGGTCTCGGTGTCTTCGAGCACGAAGAAATAGCTTTCTTCGCCGTTGAAACTCACCTCGGCCGCGAAGGACGCTTCGCTGGCGGCGATCTTGTCGCTCAGGCGTTCCACATCATCCGGCAAGGAGGTGACACCAATCGGGCTGTCCGCAGCCAGACGCTGTACCTCGCCCAGATCAGCCATTTGCGCGGGGCGCATCACCAGCATGGTGTCACTCCTTAACTCTAGAACTCACAGGAAAAAAAATACCGAACAGGTCAGGAACACCACATATCTTTTCATGTGGGGCATATTCCAGTGTGGGAGGGGGCTTGCCCCCGATAGCGGTGTATCAGTCACCAGATGCATCAACTGACAGATTGCTATCGGGGGCAAGCCCCCTCCCACATTTTTGACCCAGTCCAGCCGGCAGAAGGTGTCGCTATCAGGCTTGGGTCAACGTTTTTACCGCACGCTCGAAGCGATCCAGGCCTTCGTTGATGTCCGCGTCTTCCACCACCAGGCTCGGGGCAAAACGCACCACGTCCGGGCCGGCTTGCAGGATCATCAGGTTTTCTTTCTCGGCCGCGTTGAACACGTCCTTGGCCTTGCCTTTGAACGCATCGCTCAATACGCAACCGATCAACAGGCCCATGCCGCGCACTTCGGTGAAGATGCCGTATTGCTTGCCGATCTGCTCCAGGCGCGCCTTGAACAGGTCGTGCTTGGCGTTGACGCCGGCCAGCACCTCAGGGGTGTTGATCACGTCGATGACCGCTTCGGCCACCGCACACGCCAGCGGGTTACCGCCGTAGGTGGTGCCGTGGGTGCCGACCACCAGGTGCTTGGCCAGGTCTTCACGGGTGAGCATCGCCGCGATCGGGAAACCGCCGCCCAGGCTCTTGGCGCTGGTGAGGATGTCGGGCACCACGCCGTAGTGCTGGTAGGCAAACAGGTGGCCGCTGCGGCCCATGCCGGTCTGCACTTCGTCGAACACCAGCAGCGCATTGTTGGCGTCACAGAGTTCGCGGGCACCTTGCAGGTAAGCCAGTTCGGCCGGCAGTACGCCGCCTTCGCCCTGGATCGGTTCCAGCACCACGGCGCAGGTCTTGTCCGACACGGCGGCTTTCAGCGCTTCCAGGTCGTTGTAGGGAACGTGGGTGATGCCGGTGATCTTAGGCCCGAAACCATCGGAGTATTTGGACTGGCCACCGACGTTAACGGTGAACAGGGTACGGCCGTGGAAGCTGTTCAGCGCGGCAATGATCTCGTACTTCTCGGTACCGAAACGGTCGAACGCCACGCGACGGGCCAGCTTGAACGCGGCCTCGTTGGCTTCGGCGCCGGAGTTGCAGAAGAACACGCGCTCGGCAAACGTGGCGTCGATCAGCTTATGGGCCAGGCGCAGGGCCGGCTCATTAGTGAAGACGTTGGAGACGTGCCACAGCTTGTTGGCCTGTTCGGTCAGTGCACCGACCAGCGCCGGGTGGGCGTGGCCCAATACGTTGACCGCGATGCCGCCGGCAAAATCGATCAGCTCACGACCCGCCTGATCCCACACGCGCGAACCTGCGCCACGCACGGGAATGAAGGCGGCAGGTGCATAGTTGGGAACCATGACTTGGTCGAAATCGGCACGTTGCACCGGGGCTTGCTCAACGGACATCGGAGTCTCCTGAAGAGGAACGCCTGCCTGAAACTGGCGGGCGATGCAGGGATTGTAAGGACAGTTTTCAGCGCGGCCTTGCCGCCAAGCGACAACTTCTTATAGCGCCAACCCCCGTTTTACGCGGGTTTACGCCAATGCGACAAATAGCGTCGCAATGGCGCAGTTTAAACGGATACTGGGGTTTTCGGCAGTCTGCAGAGCAGTGGCTCAATGGGTGCGACACATCACGTCGAGCGTGCACACCTCAACCGCGTTCGGACGGCACCGACGAGAGTTCGAACGGGCTGCTGCTGCGCCGCTGGTTGCGGTCTTCACGCGGGGTGGCGCCAAAGAAGTTGCGGTAGGCGCTGGAGAAGTGCGGCCCCGAGGAGAAACCGCAGGACAGGCCGATCTGGATGATCGACTTGCTGGTTTGCATCAGCATCTGGCGGGCCTTGTTCAGGCGCAGTTCCAGGTAGTACTGGCTGGGAACGCGGTTGAGGTATTGCTTGAAGATCCGCTCCAGTTGTCGTCGCGATACACACACGTGCTGGGCGATTTCGTCGGTGGTCAGCGGCTCTTCGATATTGGCTTCCATCAACAGCACGGCCTGGGTCAGCTTCGGATGGCTGGAGCCCAGGCGGTTTTGCAGCGGGATGCGCTGGCGCTCGCCGCCTTCGCGGATGCGCTCCACCACCAGTTCTTCCGACACCGCACCGGCCAGTTCGGCACCGTGGTCACGGGCCAGCACCGCCAGCAGCAGGTCGAGTACCGACATGCCGCCGCAGGCGGTCAGGCGATCCCGGTCCCAGTCGAACAGATGGCTGGTGGCGATCACCTTGGGGAAACGCTCGGCAAAATCATCCTGCCAGCGCCAGTGCACGGCGGCGCGGTAGCCGTCGAGCAGGCCGAGCTGGGCCAACGGGTACACACCAGCCGACAAACCACCGATCACACACCCGGCGCGCACCAGTTGCTTGAGGGCGGTGCTCAGTTGGGAGGCGATAACGGTGGGCGGCTCATCCGCCAGCAGGAACAATTTCTGCAAACCTTCCAGCTTGCCCGCCCACGGTTCGCCCGGCAGTTGCCAGGCGCCTTCGGTGGCCGGCTCTGCGAGCAGGAACGACAGCTCGTAGACCACGTCCGGATGCACCCGCTGAGCAACGCGCAAGGCCTCCTCAGCCAGCGCAAGCGTGAGTGCTTTTGTGCTGGGCCAAATCAGGAAACCAATTTTGTGGGCGGTCATGGAGTGCTATCCGAAGCGAGTAACAGTAATGAAGACAAAGGCCAATGCTAGCCCGTAAACCAACACAAAGCTTAAAAACGATGAAGACCTGCTTGCCTGTAGGAGCGAGCTTGCTCGCGAAAAACCTGAGAACACCAGGGGTATCAGGCTTCCCGCGTTATCGTTGACGATCTTCGCGAGCAAGCTCGCTCCTACAGGGGGGAGCAGCGGCCTTGATTATTTCAAGCTGCCGGACAGGAACTGCTGCAAGCGCTCGGACTGCGGGTTGACCAGCACTTCCCGCGGGTTGCCACGCTCTTCGACGATGCCTTTGTGCAAGAACACCAGCTGGTTCGACACTTCACGGGCAAAGCCCATTTCGTGGGTCACCACCACCATGGTGCGGCCTTCCTGGGCCAGGTCCTGCATGACCTTGAGCACTTCGCCGACCAGCTCCGGGTCCAGCGCGGAGGTGGGTTCGTCGAACAGCATCACCTCCGGTTCCATCGCCAGGGCACGAGCAATCGCCACGCGCTGCTGCTCGCCACCGGACATATGGCCAGGGAACGCATCCTTACGATGGCCCACACCGACTTTGGCCAGGTAGTGCTCGGCCTTTTCACGGGCGTCTTTTTTCGACATGCCCAGCACGTGCACCGGCGCTTCCATCACGTTTTCCAGCGCAGTCATATGCGACCACAGGTTGAAATGCTGGAACACCATCGACAGGCGCGAGCGCATGCGTTGCAGCTGTTTCGGGTCGGCGGCCTTCATGGCGCCGTCCTTGCTGGCCACCAGTTTCAGCTCTTCGTTATTGAGCAGGATCTTGCCGGCGTGGGGTTGCTCCAGCAGGTTGATGCAGCGCAAAAAAGTACTTTTGCCCGAACCACTGGAGCCGATGATGCTGATCACATCACCGGCCGCGGCGGCCAGGGACACACCTTTGAGCACTTCATGACTGCCATAGCGTTTATGCAGGTCTTGGACTTCAAGTTTGTACATGCGGTCGATTCTCACAAAAACAGGTGGTCAGTCGTTGAGCAAGCGCCCGTGACGCAGCGCTTCGCGCCCCGCCACCTTGGCCAGCCAGAAACCCGCTTGGGCATAACGTAGCCGTTCAACGGCAAACAACACCCCCGAGGTGCCCGCGCACATCGTGCTTACGCGGTCTTCCAGGGGATCAATCACTTCAAAAATCGGCTCGCCCTTCTCGATCCAGTCCCCGGCTTTACGCAGGTAACTGATCACCCCGGCGTGCGGCGCGAACAGCAATTCGGTGCCTTCGAAAGGCACGCCTTCGCACGGTTCGTGTTGCGGCGCCGGCCATTCGCCCTTGATCAGGCCTTGTTCGGCGAGAAACGCGAGAATGCCTTCGGCGTGGAAAATCGCTTCGTCACGGCCGGTGTCCGCTTGACCGCCCAACTCCAGGGTCGTCGCCAGGCAGGCCAGCGGGATCTGCGCGTCGGGGAAGGTCCGGGACAGACGCAGCCACGGCAACGAGCAAGCCTCATCAAACGAGCTGCCACCGGAATCTTCCGCAAGCAAACCGACTTTCACATTCAAGTGCGCCGACAACGAACGCCACTGCGGCCAGTGCTGGGGCAGCGCGTACATGTGCAGCGCGGCTTCGGCGTCGCAGTGCAGGTCAAGGACGATGTCGGCCGTGCACGCATGGCTCAGCAACAGGCGCTGCATGCCTTGCAACTGACTGCTCGGCTCGGGCAATGCGTTGAGCGCATCGGCCATCGCCTGGCGAATCATGCGCACGTTGGCGTGAGGGTCATCCCCCAGCTTGCCAGTGAGCAACTCGGCCACCGGCTCGCTCAACTCAACGAAATCGCGGTTGAAATTCTTGCCGCTGCCCACCTCGAAACGGCCCTGGTGGCTGCCTTGCAGCAACTGGCCCAGGCCCATCGGGTTGGCCACCGGCACCAACTCGATCACGCCGTTGAGGGCACCTTGCGCTTCAAGTTCGGCGAGGCGTTTTTTCAGCTCCCATGCGGCGCGCATACCGGGCAATTCATCAGCGTGCAGGCTGGCCTGGATATAGGCCTTGCGCTCGCCGCTGCCGAAACGGAACACGCTCAGCTGGCGCTCGCAGCCCAGGTGGCCCCAGGGCAACAGGTGATCGATACGTTCCATATCAGTGCTTCCGTGGAGCCAGGTAGCTCAGCCAGCGGCGCTCGGCCAACTTGAACAGGCGCACCAGGATAAAGGTCAGGCACAGGTAGAACACGCCGGCGGTGATGTAGGCTTCGAACGGCAGGTAGAACTGCGCGTTCACCGTGCGCGCGGCACCGGTGATGTCGATCAGGGTGACGATGGACGCAAGGCTGGTGGTCTGCAGCATCATGATCACTTCGTTGCTGTACTGCGGCAGCGCGCGGCGCAGGGCCGACGGCAGCAGGATGCGGCGGTACAGCTTGTAGCGCGA
Source organism: Pseudomonas sp. MIACH (assembly GCF_001269925.1). Lineage (GTDB taxonomy): Bacteria > Pseudomonadota > Gammaproteobacteria > Pseudomonadales > Pseudomonadaceae > Aquipseudomonas. The sequence goes on along the minus strand of NZ_LHVO01000064.1, from coordinate 94,393 downwards.
CATGCCCATGGCCTTGGCCGCTTCGATCTCGCCATTGGGGGTGGCCTTGAGGCTACCGGCAATGATCTCGGCGGTGTAGGCGCTGGTGTTGATCGCAAAGGCCAGGCACGCGCAGAAGGTCGCGCTGGACAGCAGCGGCCACAGGAAGCTCTCGCGCACCGCTTCGAATTGCGCCAGGCCGTAGTAGATCAGGAACAGCTGCACCAGCATCGGCGTGCCGCGGATCACGTAGGTGTAGAGCCAGGCCACACCGTTCACGACCGGTTGCTTGGACACACGCATCAAGCCCAGGGGCAAGGCGGCGAGCAGGCCGAAGAACAGCGAGATGGCGAGCAATTTCAGGGTGGTCAGCAGGCCGCCAAGGTACAGCGGCATGGCCTCCCAGATGACGTTGTAGTCGAAGATCATAGATCAGCCGCCCTTACGCCTACCGAGTAGCGCTTCTCAAGATGACGCAGGGCCAGCAACGACACGCTGGTGATCACCAGGTACATCGCCGCCACTGCGAGGAAGAAGGTAAAAGGTTCGCGGGTGGCATCAGCCGCCTGCTTGGCCTTGAACATCATGTCTTGCAGGCCCACCACCGAGATCAGCGCGGTGGCCTTGGTGAGTACCAGCCAGTTGTTGGTAAACCCGGGGATCGCCAGCCGGATCATCTGCGGCACCATCACCCGGAAAAACACCTGGAAGCTGCTCATGCCATACGCAAGGCCGGCTTCGGACTGGCCCTTGGGGATGGCCATGAAGGCGCCACGGAAGGTTTCCGACAGGTAGGCGCCAAAGATGAAACCCAGGGTACCGATACCGGCGGCCAAGGGGTTCAAGTCGATATAGTCGTCATAGCCGAGCATCGGCGCGACGCGGTTAAGCAGGTCCTGACCACCGTAGAAAATCAGCAGGATCAGCACCAGGTCGGGGATCCCGCGGATCACCGTAGAGTACAAGTCACCCAGCCAGGCCAACCAGCGCACCGGCGACAGGCGTAACGCGACCCCGATCAGACCCAGAACAATGGCCAAGGCCATGGACGACAAGGCGAGCTGAAGCGTCAACCATGCGCCATCGAGGATGACGGCCCCGTAGCCTTTCAACATGATTCAGGTCCTCGAAAAGGGGGATGAAAAAATGGCGCAAACCGCAGGAATTCTGTTGCTTGCGCCATTTCGAACAGTCAGCTAGGACGATTTACTTGGCTTCAGGGCCGTAAATATCGAAGTTGAAGTACTTTTTCTCGATTTCTTTGTACTTGCCATTGGCACGGATCGCGGCGATGGCAGCGTTGATACGGTCCAGGTTTTCCTTATCGCCTTTGCGCACGGCGATGCCTATGCCGTCGCCGAAGTACTTGGCGTCGGTGAACGCCGGGCCGGTGAACGCATAGCCTTTACCGGCTGGCGTATCGAGGAAACCTTCCTGCAACAGGGTGGCGTCGGCCACGGTGCCGTCGAGGCGACCCGCTTCCACGTCGAGGTAGATTTCGTTCTGCGAGCCATAAGGAACAATGGTGGCGCCTTTAGGTGCGAGGACTTCCTTGGCGAAACGGTCGTGGATCGAACCACGCTGCACGCCGATCTTCTTGCCTTTGAGTTCATCCAGGCTGTCGCTGACCGCAGTGCCTTCCTTCAACACCAGGCGCGCCGGGGTCAGGTAGTAGCGGTTGGTGAAGTCCACGGACTTCTTGCGATCTTCGGTAATGGACATGGACGACAGGATCGCGTCGATCTTGCGCACTTTCAAAGCCGGGATCAGGCCGTCGAACTCTTGCTCGACCCAGGTGCACTTGACCTTCATCTCTTCGCACAGGGCGTTGCCGATGTCGTAGTCAAACCCGACGATGCTGCCATCCGGCGCCTTCGAGGCAAACGGAGGGTAAGCCGCTTCGATACCAATTTTCAGAGGCTTGCCTTCAGCGAAAGCCTGCATGGACAGCACGGACAGCGCCAGGGCGCCCAACAGCACGAGTTTCTTCATCTTGGGACTCCATCGGTATAGGGCAAAACAGCAGTATGAGCCATGGCCCACGATGCGACTGAGTGAAACCGAATAGCGGTGCTGCGTCCTACACCAATTCAACACTGGAGACGACGAGCGAGTGATCGGCATTCTAACGACAGGCCGGAAGCCGATATTTCCTCAATGCGACAACAATTTACAGAAGCACTGAGAAAGCGGTTCCAGCACATTGACAGCCTCTGGTTTTTATGCAGAGGCAAAAGACATTAAACCTGTAGACGCTGCAAATTGCGGGCCTATTATTCGCAAACCCTTCTGGGACGGCAAGTGTGGCGTTTAATCTTATTTCCGGGGGTGTCTAAAGCGCGGTTTTTCGGGGCATAAGCGTAGCCCTTTGCCTCATGTTTGGGCGAGAGGTTACACATTTGTGCCACTCGGTAACATTCAGAAACCTCCTACGCAAAAAACCGATATTTATTTGACTGGTGGTCATGCGGATCTGTCAGCTCCTCCCCCATACCCACATTGGATCTCCACCGATTTCACTCACAAAAAAGCCCCACTCGGCTCACACCGAATGGGGCTTTGTCTGACCAGCCCGCCTTACGCGACGTTCATGGTCTTGTGTGTCTCAATCAAATGCGCCACTACCCCTGGGTCCGCCAGGGTGGAAATATCGCCCAAGCCGTCGTACTCGGCCGTGGCAATCTTGCGCAGGATGCGACGCATGATTTTCCCCGAGCGCGTCTTCGGCAAGCCAGGTGCCCACTGGATCACGTCCGGCGAGGCAATCGGCCCGATTTCCTTGCGCACCCAGTTCTTCAGCTCCAGGCGCAGGGCTTCGGTGGGTTCTTCGCCATTCTTCAGGGTCACGTACACATAGATGCCCTGGCCCTTGATGTCGTGCGGCACACCCACCACCGCCGCTTCGGCGACTTTAGGGTGGGCAACCATGGCGCTTTCGATCTCGGCGGTGCCCATGCGGTGGCCGGATACGTTCAACACGTCATCCACACGGCCGGTGATCCACCAGTAGCCGTCTTCATCGCGACGCGCGCCGTCACCGGTGAAGTACATGCCACGGAAGGTCTTGAAGTACGTGTCGACAAACCGGTCATGGTCGCCGTACAGGGTACGGGCCTGGCCTGGCCACGAGTCGAGAATCACCAGGTTGCCTTCGGCGGCGCCTTCGATGATGTTGCCCAGATTGTCCACCAGCGCAGGCACCACACCGAAGAACGGCCGTGCGGCAGAACCCGGTTTGAGCGCATGGGCGCCCGGCAGCGGGCTCATCAGGGTGGCGCCGGTTTCGGTCTGCCACCAGGTGTCGACGATCGGGCAACGGGATTGGCCGACGTTCTTGTAGTACCAGTCCCACGCTTCCGGGTTGATCGGCTCACCCACCGACCCCAACAGGCGCAGGCTGCTGCCATCGACGCCTTCGCAGGCAGCGGTGCCGGAAGCCATCATCGCGCGGATCGCGGTCGGGGCTGTGTAGAGGATATTGACCTTGTGCTTGTCGACGATCTTGCCCACCCGGGTGATGTCCGGATAGTTCGGCACGCCTTCGAACAGCAAGGTGGTCGCGCCATTGGCCAGCGGGCCGTAGACAATATAGGTATGGCCGGTGACCCAGCCGACGTCGGCGGTGCACCAGTAGATTTCGCCCGGGCGGTAGTCGAATACGCGCTCGTGGGTCAGGGCCGCATACAACAGGTAGCCGCCGGTGGTGTGCTGCACGCCTTTAGGCTTGCCGGTAGAGCCGGAGGTGTAGAGGATGAACAGCGCTTCTTCGGCGCCCATCTCTTTTGGCGCACACACGGTGCCCGCCACTTTCATCAGGTCTTCGTACCAGATGTCGCGATGCTGGTTCCACTTGATCGAACCATTGGTGCGCTTGCACACGATGACCTTCTGGATACTGCTGGTTTCCGGGTTGGTCAGCGCGTCGTCGACGTTGGCTTTCAGCGGAATTTTCTTACCCGCGCGAATGCCTTCATCGGCAGTGATCACCACCTTCGACTTACAGTCGATGATGCGACCGGCCAGGGCCTCCGGCGAGAAGCCGCCGAACACCACGGAATGGATCGCACCGATGCGGGTACACGCCAGCATGGCGACCACGGCTTCGGGGATCATCGGCATATAGATAGTCACCACGTCGCCGCGGTGCACATCCTGGCCGCGCAGGGCGTTGGCGAACTTGCAGACTTCTTCGTGCAACTCGCGGTAGGTGATGGTGCGGCTCTCGGCCGGGTCATCGCCCTCCCAGATGATCGCCGCCTGGTCGCCGCGCTCGGCGAGGTGACGGTCCAGGCAGTTGTAGGAAACGTTCAGGGTGCCATCGGCGAACCACTTGATGTCGACATGGTGATCGTCGAAAGAGGTCTGCTTCACCGCGGTGAAAGGCTTGACCCAGTCAAGGCGCTTGGCTTGCTCGCGCCAGAAGCCATCGGGGTTGACCACCGACTGCTGGTACATGGCCTTGTAGGTCGCCTCGTCGGTCAGCGTGTTGGCTGCTACTTCGGGGCGAACGGGGTACAGGGAAGCCGCACTCATCTTTCTTACCTCGGTGACATAGTTGTTGTTGTATGGCCCAGTTGTAGCCGGGGTGGGCCTATAGAACCATTCGACGATGGTAGTAACAAGACCCTACAAAATGCCCTGCTATCCCCCTTTGCCGCTCTGGCCCGCAGCCTGCGGGGCTTTGCGGCTGTGTGAAAAAACCTTTACCAGGCGATTGTTACAAAAACCGCCAATAGTCTTTATCAAAAGTACGGGTATATGAATATAACCCGCAGGCCTAGAATTACTTCCGCCAACCAAGGCACATTGATTAACACAGCAGTGATTAACAACGTAACAGCCCCCACGAAGGCACGTTAATCCGCACTAACCAACCCTAAGTTACACACGTGGCCTCACAAGGGCCCCGTGACCCCTTTCGCCCTGAAGAAGGTAAGTAAAGAAATGAAAGCTCTCGTAGTTATGGCCCTCAGCAGCTTGTGCGCCACCGCCGCCCTGGCCGACGAGGCCCCGACCGAGCTGGCCGGCCACAACGCCCCGATTGTTGAAGATTACACCTACAGCACCAAACTGGACGTCGCCAAAGTATTGTCCATGAGCAATATCCCGGAAGTCTGCGAAGTTGTACCGGTAAAGATGGAATATGAAGACTCCCAAGGTCAGCGTCATATCCTTAATTACCATGTCATGGGTAATGGTTGCTCTAACGGATAATAACTTCGTTAGTTAGACAGACCCGGATCTTATTCGCCGCAAGAAATCGTTCTTGCGGCAAAGAACCGGTCCTCCCTTCCCGCCCTCAAAAAGCCCTCCCCTCTTCCCCACAATAAATAGCCCACCGCCCGTCAAAAATTTCCTACCCCATCAAACCCCCGCAAACCCTCACTCTGGCTCAAATAGCCGCCTTTTTGTCTCTGATCCGAGACCATCCGCCGCAACACAAAGCCGAATTTTTCCCTATAATGCGCGGGTAAATCGGGCCTGCAATATCCCTTTACACAGGGACGAAGAGCCAGACCTTGAGCCTGCGCTGGAGCATGCACCTGTCGCTCCGCCCCTCAAGCCTCAAGCAGAGCACCGTTACCCAATTCCGTTTATTTGCCTGCGCGAGCTGTTGCAACAAACGATTCCTTAAGATCCACCGCGGCCCGAGGGCCGTGTGAACACCCAACCATCCGGTTTCACACGGGCACCTTTGAGCCCTCACGCAGGAGACGACACGTCATGCTGAGCTGGGACGAATTCGACAAAGAAGAAGACGGCGAAGTAGCCACCAAAGGCGCCAACGCCGGCCACGCCACCGAAGCCAACATGGACCGCCTCGACGGTGCCGGCGCCGCCGCCGCCATCGAAGCCCGCGCCGTCACCGCCAGTGACTCCGCCGCCATCGTGCGCGCCAAGGCTGCCCTGGACAAACTCGACGTCGCCGAAGGCCTCGCCGAACTTGAAGGCGCCTCCGCCCGCGTCGCCGTTGACGAAAAGCGCATGATCAACTGCCGCGCCGACCTCAACCAACTCGTACCCTTCAAGTACGACTGGGCCTGGCAGAAATACCTCGACGGCTGCGCCAACCACTGGATGCCGCAAGAGGTCAACATGACCGCCGACATCGCCCTGTGGAAAAACCCCGAAGGCCTGACCGACGACGAACGCCGCATCGTCATGCGCAACCTCGGCTTCTTCTCCACGGCGGATTCGTTGGTCGCCAACAACCTGGTCCTGGCCGTGTACCGCCTGATCACCAACCCGGAGTGCCGCCAGTACATCCTGCGCCAGGCCTTCGAAGAAGCGATCCACACCCACGCCTACCAGTACTGCATCGAATCGCTGGCCATGGATGAAGGCGAGATCTTCAACATGTACCACGAGATTCCATCGGTCGCCAAAAAGGCAGCCTGGGGCCTGAAATACACCCGCTCGATCTCCGATCCGAAGTTCGAAACCGGCACCGTCGACACCGACAAGGAACTGCTGCGCAACCTGGTCGCCTACTACTGCGTACTGGAAGGCATCTTCTTCTACTGCGGCTTCACCCAGATCCTGTCCATGGGCCGCCGCAACAAAATGACCGGCGTGGCCGAGCAGTTCCAGTACATCCTGCGCGACGAGTCGATGCACCTGAACTTCGGTATCGACGTGATCAACCAGATCAAAATCGAAAACCCGCATTTGTGGGATGCCGAGATGAAGGAAGAAGCGACCCAGATGATCCTGCAAGGGACTCAGCTGGAGATTGAATATGCTCGCGACACGATGCCGCGTGGCGTGCTGGGGATGAACGCGGCGATGATGGAAGACTATTTGAAGTTCATCGCTAACCGTCGCCTGTCGCAGATTGGCTTGAAGGAAGAGTATCCGGGGACGACTAACCCGTTCCCTTGGATGAGCGAGATTATGGACTTGAAGAAAGAGAAGAATTTCTTTGAGACTCGGGTTATTGAGTATCAGACGGGTGGGGCGTTGAGCTGGGATTAATTTCCAAGTTAAGCAACCTTGAGAAGCCCTGACTTGTTCAGGGCTTTTTTATGCGCTCATGATCTGAATAGGAACTGTCTTACGCAAGGATCATCCACAAAATGATTGATGCGAACTTCGATACTGATAGCCTCGTCCGCCGGTGCCTAAGAAACGCCCAACGTAGCCGCTAGCCCTGATTGCACAGCAGAAATCCGCCTGATCTTTGGTCATGGGGACATGATGCTGCACTAAGGACAATGCCTGTTGGAGTTTCTTGAATCCGCTCTCTACGTTGGGCCCTGGCCCTCCTGAAAATCACGTAGAGGTCATAGGAAATGCCTAACCAATATCTGCTCGACTTACCGGCGGCCAAGAATGCAGTAATGCCTGAGCCGTCTATTGCCGTCGTGTTCACCAGACATCATCTTCCTCTACACGCCCTCCTTTTAGAAAACCAACCATGGTTTTGCGCGCGCGACCTCGGGCGCTTGATGGGTTACTGCTTGGATGATCGAACGACTCGTAAACTTGATGACGATCAACGGCAATACCTGAAGTTACTGTTCCACGGTCAACCGGAAGAAATGCTGATGATCAGCGAGTCCGGTGCATATGCACTGCTGGTCTATCACTACGCTCCAGAAAACAGACTGTTACGGAGCTGGCTTACTCATGAAGTCGTCCCGACTTTGCGCGACGAGCGTCAGCCCCGGACGGTGGAGCGACCGCTACTGAGCATGTTGGACTGGCCGGAGATGTCGCTGAACCTGCTGCATTGGCAGGATGAAGGCTGGATTCGCCTTCGAGATATGCCATATCTATTGGTCAATCGAACCTATCGGAAAGAGTCAGCAAGGACTCCGTGGTGGCGCAAGGTCACTCAACCTTTCCGAATGAAGCAGCGAATCTACTAAGGCGGACGACCGCCGAATCCTACCAATGCGTAGGAAATTTCGTAGACGCAATAATGGCTACTCAGTATCGTCCGAGGGTTTTCTACCCTCGGCGGCTGTATGGATACGCAAAAAGGTAATACCGGATGGAGCGATGAGGAGCTTGAAGCTTCCGTTGATGCTTATCTCAGGATGTTGAAGCTGGAGGACGCTGGCCAGCCATATAAAAAATCAGTCGAACATGAGCTTTTACGCGTCGGTGCGCTGAGCGCTAGGTCATCTGCGTCAGTCGACTATCGTATGCGCAATATTTCTGCCGTATTTGAGACGCTGAATCAGAAACCTATTGCTGGTTACACAGCTGCAAACAATGTCGGCTCGGGAATCGTCTCTCGTATCATTCGGATACTTGCGCAGCGGGGCATCGTTGAATCTCAAGACAACGCCCCAACGTTTGATGAAGGGCTACTGGAGCAGCGTGCTGCAAAGCTTCAAAGCAAACCTATCAAGACCAAGCCCGAAGGCATCGCGGCCCCCCAACAAGTCAGTACAACCAGTACATCCTACGTACGCGACCCGGAAGTACGGGCCTGGGTACGCCAGCAAGCGGCAGGTATTTGCGAGGGTTGTGGGTTGTTTGCGCCGTTTAATCTAGACGATGGCCAGCCATTCCTTGAAGTACATCACGTCAAGCACCTGGCCCAGAAGGGTTCGGATCGCATCACCAATGCTGTAGCCTTGTGCCCCAATTGCCATCAGCGTTGTCACCGGTCGAGTGACCGGGAGGCTTTCACCGAGGGGCTTTACGCCAAGGTCGGAAGATTGGCACGGGAGTAGACTCCTGCTGTCACACCTGATGCACGCTCAAAAAATACTAGATAGGACCGAGGCCAACCCGTGAACCCAGACATGCTCGAAGCCGGCCCTGTGGATGCCAAAGTACTCTCCGTCTTTGACTTCGACGGCACCCTGACCCACCACGACAGTTTCGTGCCCTTCCTCAAGTTTGCCTTTGGCACCGGCGAGTTTTATGGCCGGATGGTCAAACTGGCCGTGCCTGGGCTGCGCTTTTTGGTGCGGCAGATCAGCCGGGATGAGTTGAAGGCGCAGTTGATCCGCACCTTTATGACCGGGGTGGAGAAGGCGTGGGTGCAGCAGAAGGCCGAGGAGTATTGCCAGCGCAATTGGGCACGGTTGATGCGTCCGGCCGGGGTGCTGTCGGTGGAGCAGGAGCTGGGCTCGGGGGCGGTGGTGACGCTGTGTTCGGCGTCGCCGGCGTTGGTGCTGCAGCCGTTTGCCGATCGGCTTGGGATCAAGTTGATTGGCACTGAGCTTGAGGTGGTCGACGGGGTGTTGACCGGCAAGCTCACCGGGAATAACTGCCGGTGTGAGAATAAGGTGCTGCGGCTTGAAGCGGTGTATGGCGATTTGGGCGAGTATCGGCTGCGGGCCTGGGGCGATACGCGTGGGGATCGGGAGTTGTTAGCGGCGGCACAGGATGCGCATTTTCGGCATTTTCATGCGAAGAAGAAAAAGCGGGCTCGGTTGCAGCGGTGATGCGGCTGGTGGGGTTGGCGGGGGATCGAGGTGATCCCATCGCAGCCTCGCTAAAGCTCGACACCTCCCACATTTGACCTTTTTCAGCCCCTTGATCTGTGTTCGGCGAGTGGTTTATGTGGTGGCTTTGAGATTTACGCCCAGGGCAGTGGCAAAGGCTTTTACCAGCGGGCTTCTTGGCGCGTTGTGGCGCAGGATCAGGTTGAACGCGGTGCTCAGGTGAACATGATCCGGGCACAGTGCGCGCAGGCGCCCTTCCCTTACGAGCGATGCGGCGTAGTGCTCGGGCAGGAAGCCGATAAACCGGCCGGTCAGCACAAGGATGGCGACCGCTTCAACCTGCGAGGCTGAGGCGGGTTGCAGGTTCTTGCTGATATTTACGTGGGTTCCCGCTATTAATAGCGAAACCTCTCACGGACCCGAGCCCCATGAAATTCGACACGGCCTACAGCCTGAGTCTCGACGACAAGCTGTCGATCTATGACGTGCGAGACCTGAATTTCGACGAAACCAACACCTTCGACTCCGACAAGGACAGTTTCCTCTGTCCCAACGATGCCTGTCGCGCTGCCTTTGAAGCAGGCAATGTGCTGAGCACGTTCAACGCCAAGAACGTCAACTACCAGCGCACCCCGCACTTCAAAAACACACCGAGCACCCGGCATATCGACGGCTGCCGCTATGCCAGCCTCCACAAGGGTGCAGCAGGCGAAAACGACGATGAGCGTGAGGACAATTTCCCATCGGAATTTGTCCTGACCCGTCGTACGTACGAGCGTAAAACCGCGGTGGTCGGCACCGAGGGATTGGTCCCACAAGATTCAGCGAAAACACCTTCAAGCCGCAGCGGCGAATCTGTCAGTTCGAGCGACACCACCCCGGACAAGACCAGCGTGTTCGCCCACCCGGTGGAATGTTACGTGTCGAACATCGACGACAAGGAAAAGCTCAAAAGCATGCCGTTGAAGATCGGCGAGCACACCGCGACTTACTCGACGTTTTTCAAGAAGATCGAATACCTGCAAGACAACAAGGGTTTGATCTACTGGGGCAAGATCAAAGCGATCAAGGACTACACCAGCAGCTTTCGCATCGACTTCGAAAAGAAAGTATGGCTCGACAAAAAGCCCTACTCGGTCAACGTCTACCTGAGCAAAAAGCTCATCGAGAACTACCGCAAGCGCAAGGCGTTCCTGGAGCAGATCAGGGCGGCGGCGGACAGTGAACGGGCGTTGTATTGTTTCTTCTATGGGGTCACGCCGGAATTGAAACAGGTGCCCAGCAAGAAGAACCCCGAGCAGACGTTCGGGGTGTTCAGCGCGAATATCGAGAACCTGGATCATCTGATCATTCGTGAGGCGCCGGGGTTGGAATAGCGGGTCGATAAAAATCCAGTTGATGAGCGGTCAAAACAACTGTACAAAAACACAGTATAGTTTGCCCTCCCCCGTCGAATCCTGGAGAAACCCCATGTCCTCTCTGGCAATGAGCTCTTTCGTAGAACAGCAGATCGTCCTGCATCAATTCACCGCCAAACACAGCGTACAGGCCCGCACGATGTTGGGCTGGAGCCGCGAAGAGCTGGCCCGCCAGGCGGGTGTGACGGTGGATGCCATCCAACAGTTTGAAAGCCAGGGCGACGTGGGTGATGAAACCCGTCTGGCATTGGCGTTTCGGTTGGAGGCTGAAGGGTTGGTATTTTTCCCGGGGTTTGCGCCGGGGTGGGGCATGAGCGTGCGGCGATTCACCACCTCCCCAACCGAACCCGCTGCCCCAAGTATTATTTCGCGGCTGATGGGCTCAACAGTGGCATCAATTGATTCACCAACGCCTCAGCCGAATGGTGCGTAGAGTCCAACCGGATCACCGGACAGGCCAGCGCCGCCAACCAGGTTTCATGCCGACGCAAGCTGCGTAGGCTGTGGTTGCCGTCGTCGTAACGTGCGGCCCAGGCCAGGAAGGCAACGCTGTTATCGTAGCGGCTGCCACCTTCCAGGATTTCAACCCCGTAGCGTTGCACTTCCCTCATGCGCAGGCGCTGCAGGCGTACCTGCGGGTGGAGGCGCAGGAACACCACGTGGGTGAACTGCGCGATCATCGGGTCGCCCCAGCCGCACAGTGAACCGGACAACACCCAGCCTTCCAGTCCGGCGGTCTGTTCCTGCAGCTGGCGGATGCGTTCATCCTTGGGCCGGGCAGCGCTGAAGGGAACCTCGGTTTGCTGCCAGTAGAAGTCGTCGGCATCGAAGTAAGCGACGTTCAGACGTTCTGCCAAGGCCCTGCCCAAGGTGCTAGTGCCTGCCCCAGCAGCACCGAGGATATGAATTTTATAGGCCATGGCTTCCCTCCATGGCAGTGAGTGTATATCCAGGAGGCGGCGGCCCTTGAGTTTGTAAACGCCAACAGCCGCCTATTGCTCAATGCCCGGTCCTGGAACCTGCCTTCGCGGCCTCCTCGTAGCCATGGGCTACGGCCAGCAGCGTAGGTTCGGTCCAGCGGGCACCAAAGAAGTATGCACTGCCCGGCACGCCGCGCTCGTCTTTGCCGGAAGGTACCGAGATCCCTGGATAACCGGCTACTGCGACCGCGAAATAGCTGTTCGTTTCAAAATCCGACACCACTGCATCAAGTGTTTCCCCGTCAATCAGCTCATCCACTGTGCTGCGGAAATCCTCGATAAGCGCGCCCCATAGCGGGTTGCGCTCCTCGGATGTCAGGGTGGATGCGTCGATTTCCTTGAGCAGCGGCTGGTGGTCGGTGTCGCTGCCATCGCGCTTTTCATTGAACGCGATCAACTCGGAAACTGACTTGACCGGCAACCCTGCGCGCTTGCCCAGGTAATCATTCAACTCGCTCTTCACATCAGCAAACAATAGCTCGCCATACCGTGATGCATCCGCCAACCGCACGTTCACCGGTACCAGCACTGCACCTTGTGCGCGAAGCACTTCCAGCGTTTTTTGAAATTGAGGGCTATTGTCCACCGGCAGGTTTTCGCCATTCGCGGAAAAGGTCGCGGGATAACCAATACGCTTATTCTTCAAGGCGCCAGGCTTGAGCAACGCTGTGTAGTCGATACCCTTGGGAGCATCCACATTGGCTGAATCCTGAGGATCGCTGCCCGACATGGCGTTGAGCAACAACGCGGCATCAAACACCGAGCGCGTCATCGGCCCCGGCGTGTCCTGTCGATGACTGGCAGGAATGATGCCGCTGCGGCTCAACAAACCCACGCTCGGCTTGAAACCAACCACTCCGTTAAACGCCGCCGGGACCATGATCGAGCCATTGGTTTCGGTGCCGACGGCCAAGGGCGCCAAACCAGCGGCGACCGCGACGGCTGAGCCCGAGCTTGACCCTCCCACCGGTGCATCCGCGTGATGGGGGTTGCGCGTTTGCCCGCCCCGCTGGCTGAAGCCGTCGGGGCTGCCGCGAAAGCCGGCCAGTTCGGTCAGGTTGGTTTTACCCAGGATCACTGCGCCTTGCTCACGCAGGCGTTCGACGATAAATGCGTCCTTGATCGCCGCAGCCCCCACCAATCCAAAGGCGCCTGCGCTGGTTTGCTGGGTGTCGCCCGTCTCGATATTGTCCTTGATGAGTACGGGAATGCCGTGCAGCGGTCCTCGCACCTTGCCGCTGGCGCGTTCGCGATCCAGCTCGCGAGCAATCTCCAGCGCTTGAGGGTTGAGTTCGATGATGGCGTTTAATCCAGGGTCGCGTTTGCGAATGCGCGCCTGCAGGAAGGTGACCAGATCTTCCGATGTGAGCCCGCCTGGCCTGGCCATTTGTTCACTGAGCTCGTGAACACTGGCATATTCCGTTCCCGGCGGAACCGGTTTGGAGGTGTCGGCGGTCAACTGCCGCCCCATCCAAGACGCCGCGTGGCTGACAAACGCATTCACACCATAACCAATACCAAACATGAACCACCTCGGGGGAAGAGTAAGAAGTGACGAAGGACCACCATTGAGCGGTGCGCCAGTCTAAAAACTTCCCTCCCCCCTTCCAGCACGACGTCGGCAGTTCAACGCGTAGTATTGTTCAACACCCCAGGTAGCCCATGCTGTGCCTTCCTCAGGGAACTGGCATTGCGATAACCCTGGACCAGCGCCGCCAGCGATTCCTTCGACCATCGCGCCCCGTAGAACCACAACGTCGAGCCTTCATCGAGCGCCTCGCCAAACCGTGGGTAACCACTCCAGCACGCTCTATGGAACGCCGCACTTTCGCTGTCCGACACCAAGGCATCCAGCCGATATCGACTCACAAGCCCATCGATTTCATTTTGACTGTGCAGGTCGGGCGTGAGGTCTCTGTCGAGACGTTGTGCCGGCACGGGCAACAGTTGCACCCCCGCCCGTCGAAGAACATCCAGTGCTGCCATAAACGGCGCTCGGTGTTGAATCGGTTCGTGATCATCGCCACGTCCATATCGGTCGGCATAACCCACGCGCCTGCCGGCCAGCGTCTGTGTGACGCTAAAGGGGTTGTTGTTCTGCACCATGGGCACCTCCACCATCACCGGAGCCTGGGGTTCGATACCGCTCAAGGCAATCAGCGTCAACGAGGGATCACGCATGGGTTTTATGGGAAGTGCCGGTGCGTTATACCCGGGGATCAGGACACCACCGTTGGAATAGGTTTGAAGGCGGGGATGGACATCAAACTCGATACTGCGGGGGGGCGATTGATCGGAGCAGGGGCGGTGGCCTGCTGGCTCCGGGCAGTTCATCTCCAAGAGCGAAGACAGAGGCTGGCCCACCTGGCAAACCGCCCCCGTTCGCAAGTATTTGCTGCTTTTGCTTTCCATCAGAACGCCCCCCTGAAATCACTATCCAGGGATCATCGCATCCTTCGCCAGAGCCTGTCGCAGAGCGGAAACAGCTTGCAAACTCCTTTTCTCCGCGGCTCTGCGCCATCAGCTCACGAGGTGCTCTTGCGCTTGCTGGGTTTCCACTTCCAGCCACCATGCATACCCACGCTCAGGCTGATTCAAACTGAACGCCTGACCCATCGGCGGTGTGGTAATCGACACGTTGCGCTCCCACGCCAGCGCCATGATGCGGTCGAAGGGTTCGTGCCAGGCATGGAACGCCAGGTCGAAAGTACCGTTGTGGATCGGCAGCAGCCAGCGGCCCTTGAGGTCAATATGCGCTTGCAGGGTTTGCTCCGGCTGCATGTGCACATGGGGCCAGTCAACGTTGTAAGCACCGGTTTCCATCAACGTCAGATCGAACGGGCCATACTGTTCGCCGATGCGTTTGAAGCCATCGAAGTAACCAGTGTCGCCGCTGAAAAAGATCCGCCGCGCGCCGTCGATCATCACCCAGGAACACCATAGGGTCTGGTTGGCATCAAACAGCCCCCGCCCGGAAAAATGCTGGGCGGGTGTGGCCACGAAACGAATACCCTCCACCTCGGTGCCGTGCCACCAGTCCAGCTGGCGAACCTTGCTGGCCTCAACGCCCCACTTGACCAGAATGTCACCCACGCCAAGCGGCGCGAGAAAGTAACGGGTCTTGTCGGCCAATTGGACGACAGCCTTATGATCAAGATGGTCGTAGTGGTTGTGGGAAAGAATCACCGCCTCCAGGGGCGGCAGCTCTTCAAGACTGATAGGTGGCTGGTGGAAACGCTTGGGGCCGGCCCAACTGAATGGCGAGGCGCGCTCGGCGAACACCGGGTCGGTCAGCCAGAATTTACCGCGCATTTTCAGCAAGACAGTGGAATGCCCCAGACGAAAGACGCTGTGGTCAGGAGCTGCAAGCAGTTGTTCACGGGTCAGCGGTTGCACGGGGATAGCCCCCACCGGTCGCGTGGTGCGGGGCTTGTTGAACAGCATGTTCCAGAAAATACGCAACGTTTTGGCAAACCCGCCGTGTTGCACAGGGGCGTCGTTGCTGAAGTGCGCCTTGTCCCGTTCGGCAGGCTTGCGCGCTGAAGGCGCGCGGTCGACAGGGGGTGAAATGATGGCCATTACAGAGTGACTCCTACGGTCCGCTCATAAGTTACACTGCACAGTGTAGTTTCAAGATTGCAACAAAATCCGCAGCAAGTAAACTACCCAGTGTAATTTCCCCTCAAGAGCCGAACGCCATCCATGACTGCCCCTCAACGCCTCACCGACCGCAAACGCGAAGCCATCGTAGCAGCGGCTATCGCCGAGTTTCGGGCCAACGGTTTCGAGGTCACCAGCATGGACAAGATCGCCGCCACCGCCGGGGTTTCCAAACGCACGGTGTACAACCACTTTCCCAGCAAGGAAGAGTTGTTCGCCGAAATTCTCCACCAGCTCTGGGCCAGCAGCGTCGCCCAACTCGACGTCAGCTACGCCAGCGACCGCCCGTTGCGTGAACAGTTACGCGGGTTGCTGGAGGCAAAGATGAAGATGATGTCGGACACCAACTTCCTCGACCTCGCCCGGGTCGCCATCGCGGCCACCATCCATTCACCGGAACGTGCGCAAGACATGGTCACCCGCCTGAGCCAGCGCGAAGAAGGCTTTACCCAGTGGGTACGCGCCGCCCAGGAAGATGGCCGCCTCTCCTGCATCGACCCGGCGTTTGCCGCCCATCAGATCCAGAGCCTGCTCAAGGCCTTCGCATTCTGGCCGCAGATCACGTTGGGCCAGCCGACCCTGGATGCCGCCCACCAGGCCAGCGTCATTGAGTCAGCCATCGACCTGTTCCTTGCCGGCTACGAAGTCAGCGCCTCCCGCCCCCAGTAAAAACCATTGCAGGAGCGACATTCCTGGTCGCTTTTGACGCATTCGCCCTCTGTTTTGCGCAAATGGCCTGGAAGGCCACTGATTATTCCTACTCGAATAACTGACAATATTCACAGGACTTATCCGATCAACGGGTGATCCAGTGGCCACGAGCCGCCGTATATGTGAAAAACAGTTGAACCAGGAATTTATGGAAAACAGACGAGGCAAAGGGCTCTCATTTGCCAGGCGTATCTATCAGCCAAGGATCATCGGCCTGGGTGTCGGCAGCATCAGCGTCACCGGCGCCTTGTACCCCCTGGCCATGCCGGGCTGGGTCTGGGCGTTGTTGCTGCTCAATGGATTTGCCTGGGCGCACCTGGCTTACCAGTTATCCACCCGCTCGCAGTTCCCTTACCAGGCTGAACAGCGCAACTTCTTGTATGACTCGGTATTCGGCGGGTTCTGGGCCGCCGCCGCGCAGTTCACGCCGCTGACGGCCGTGACCATCCTGTCGATGATGACCATGAACAACGTCGCCGCCGGCGGCAGGCGCCTGTTCCTGCGTGGCCTGCTCGCACAAGGGCTAGGGGTCGGCGTGGCGTGGGCGCTGTTCGGCATCAAGTTCAACCCCGAGGTCAGCCTGCTGCAGGTCTACACCTGCCTGCCCATGCTGACCCTCTACCCCATGGCCATCGGCATGGTCTGTTATCAACTGGCAATCAAACTGTCGGAACATAAACGCGCCCTCAGTGCCCTGAGCCGCACCGACAGCCTTACCGGTCTGCTCAACCACGGCTCGTGGAAAGACCTGCTGCACCTCAAGTTCCACAAGTGCCAACAGCAGCAAAGCCACGCCACCATCGCGTTGATTGATATCGACCACTTCAAGCAGATCAACGATACCCACGGCCATATCGTCGGCGACACAGTGCTGCGGCAACTGAGCCTGGAACTGCGACGCAACCTGCGGGAAAACGACCTGGCCGGGCGTTACGGTGGCGACGAGTTCTGTGTGATTCTTCCGCAAATGCCCCTGGAGCAAGCGGCGCAGATCATGGAGCAGATGCGCGAAACATTCGGCAATTACCGCACCCCGCAAATACCGGAATTGCGCGTCAGCCTGAGCATCGGTTTGGCGGATTTCCAGCCGCGCTACACAGACGCAGCCATGTGGCTGAATGCGGCGGACCGGGCGCTCTATGCGGCCAAGGACACCGGGCGTAATCGGGTCAGCGTCAGTGACGACCGGATCGCCTGTTCCGCCTGAAGTTGTCTTACAACTTCTCGTCTGAATCTTCCTTCCAACGCCGTAGGCGATAGCATAATGCCTCCATTGGTCGCCTGCCCAAAAATGGTCCTGCCCATAGGGCGAACTTCTTGTCAGGCTGATCACTCTTAACCCGTTGTTCCACCCCCGCTGTCAGCACAAGGAGGCTGACAATGAGCACGTCAACCGTACGGCGAATGCCTTACGGGGGCAGGCGCATATACATGGATACTCCCCCGACGCATGCTTGCCCGAGCACCCGAACATGCTATTCAACGCCCATAAGAAAACCATCAACACCCTGCAACACACCGTGGCTCACCAGGCCAGCCTGCTGGACGCGATCGAGCGCTCCATGGCAGTGATCGAATTTGATCCGCAAGGCGTTGTGCTGCGAGCCAATGACAACTTCCTCAATACCCTGGGCTACCGCGCCGAGCAGATCGAAGGCCAATCCCACCGGATGTTCTGCACGCCCGCCTTTGCCCGTAGCGCCGAGTACAACCAGCTGTGGTCCAACCTGCAAAACGGCCAGTTCCAGTCCGGCACCTTTGAACGGGTGGCCAGCGACGGTCAGTCGGTGTGGCTGGAAGCCAGCTACACCCCGGTGCGTGATGACACAGGCCGTGTGATCAAAGTGTTGAAGTACGCCCTGGACGTCACCCCGCGCCTGCAGGCCGAAAGCGAGGCCAACGCCAAGTTGGAAGCCATAGGCCGGGCAATGGCCGTCATCGAGTTCAACCTCGACGGCACGATCATCACCGCCAACGCCAACTTCCTGCAGCGCATGGGCTACAGCCTGGCGCAGATCCAAGGCCAGCATCACCGCCTGTTCTGCACACCAGAGACCGCCGCAAGCTCGGCCTACAGTGACTTCTGGCGGCGCCTGAATCAGGGCGAATTGTTCAGCGGCCAGTTCGAACGCGTGGATAAAAACGGCCAGCCCGTGTGGCTCGAAGCCAGCTACAACCCGGTGTACGACGCCAGCGGACGCCTGTGCAAAGTGGTGAAATTCGCCTCGGACATCACGGCACGCGTGCAACAACATGCCGCTGACGCGCAGAGTGCAGCCCAGGCCTATCACCTGTCCCTGCACACCCAGGACATGGCGGAAAAAGGCGCCGACGTGATCCAGAAAACAGCCAGCGGCATGCGTGAAATTTCCTCGGACATCGACAACTCCTCGCAACTGATCGCCAAGCTGGGCGAGCGCTCGCAGCAGATCACCACCATCGTCAACACCATTCGTGGCATTGCCGACCAGACCAACCTACTGGCACTCAACGCCGCTATCGAAGCGGCGCGCGCAGGTGAACAAGGCCGTGGATTTGCCGTGGTGGCCGATGAAGTGCGGCAGCTGGCGGCGCGCACCAGCGGTTCCACCACGGAGATCTCCAGCATGATCGCGGTGATCCAGGCTGAAACCCGCCAAGCCATCGACAGCATGGACGCGACCCGCGACCGCGCCGCCCAGGGTGTGGAATTGGCCAACCAGGCCGGTACGGTGATCCTGCAGATTCGTGAAGGCACCAGCGAGGCGGTGCACGCGGTGAGTGCGTTTGCCAATGAGCGTGGCGTCCACTAAGTAGGCCCCGGGTTATTCATGTGTAAGACAGGTCGCCAGGACTATAGTGATTCACTGTCTTAACGCTGATGACCCGAGACCACCATGACACCAGACAAGCCCGATACCGCGCCCGTCGACCACCTGCGCTTTCACCGGCGCCATGCCCACCTGGCGCCGACCTTTGGCAACGACACCTTTGCCCTCAAGGCCGAGGCTTTTGCGCGCTTCTTTGGTACACCGACCTTCCTCGGTGCGCAAACCGCGATCGTGATCTTGTGGGTGGTGCTCAACGTCACCGGTATCACCCACTTCGACGTGTACCCGTTCATCCTGCTCAACCTGGCCTTCAGCCTGCAATCAGCCTATGCCGCGCCGCTGATCCTGCTCGCCCAGACGCGCCAGGCAGCTCGCGACAAAGCCCAGTCCGACGCCGATGCGCAACACCGCGAAGCGCTGGCCATCGCCAATACCGAACGCCAGGCCCAGGCCGCGCAGACCACTAAACAGCTGCTGGAATTGCTGGAGCAAAACACCCGGCTCACGGAAATGACCAAGCAACTGACCGAACACATCGAAACCCTGACGTGCGAAATGCATGAGCATTACGTGCGAAAACCTCAATAACAACGCGAATTCCATGTGGGAGGGGTCAGCTCCTTCCCACACTGGTTCTATGCTGTGTCAGGGTTTCATCTGCACATGCCGTCCCAGCTCATCAAACAGCGTCACCACCGAGCGCAACGCCCGGCAATCGGGACGCGTCAACAGCCATAACGCCGTATCGTGCGCCGCCAATGCGGGGCCCAGCGGCTGCAAGCGGTCATCCAGTAGAAAATCCGGCAGCGCCGCTACGCCCAAACCGGCCCGCACCAGTTCGGTGACCGACAGCATGCTGTTGCAACGGTAACTGGGGCGCACACCGGGCAGGTGTTCGCGGCGCCACGCCACCGTGGGGTGATCGGGCAGGAAGTCATCCGGCGCGATCCAGGCGAGGTCTGCCAGTGTGCGACCGGCGTGCTGATGCGCATACGTAGCGCTGGCACACACCTGATACGTCACGGCCCCCAGGCAACGGCCAACAAGATGCTCCGGCGGTGCCTTGGTCAGGCGCAGGGCGATGTCGGCATCGCGACGGCTCAGGTTGGCGAAGTCATTGGAAGTGCTCAGCTCCAGGGTCAACGCCGGGTAGTCCGGCATGAACTGCGCCAGCGCCGGCAACAACAGCCCTTGCAGCACCGAGTCAGTACAGGTCAGGCGCACCGTGCCGCTGATCACCTCGCCGCCCTGCTCCACGCCGATTCGCGCCGCTTCCAGCGCCTGCTCGGCACGTTCAGCCTGCTGCGCGAGGTTGCTCGCCAGGCTGGTGGGCAGGTAGCCGGCGCGGCTTTTTTCAAACAGCGTCTGGCCCACTGCGGCCTCAAGCCTACGCACCGCGCGAAATACCGTGGACACATCCACCCGCAACAACGCCGCCGCCCGCGCCAGAGTGCCGCCACGCACCAGGGCGAGGATCAGCGACAAGTCGGGGTAATCGATTTGATAGTGCGTGGCTGCATTGAACATGTGGGCAAACGCCAATATTGATTGCGTGGGCGCCAATCTATTATGTGCATCAGGACACTACAAGCCATGGGATGCCCACGATGAAAGCCACCACCTTGCACCTTGCCCTGATCGGCGATTACAACCCCGATGTCATTGCGCACCAGGCCATTCCCGTTGCATTGCAATTGGCTGCCGAAGCGCTGGGCCTGAAGGTTCACCCGCAATGGCTGGACACCGACACCCTCACACCGGCCACTGAACTGCACGGCTTCGACGGTTTCTGGTGCGTGCCCGCCAGCCCCTACCGCGACACTGACGGCGCACTGCGGGCGATACGTTTTGCCCGCGAACAACGGCGACCTTTCCTCGGCACCTGCGGCGGTTTTCAACACGCGGTGCTGGAATACGCCCGCAATGTGCTTGGCTGGGCCGACGCGGAACACGGCGAACTGGCGCCGGATGCAAAGCGCGCGGTGATCATTCCCCTAAGCTGCTCCCTGGTAGAAGCCACCGACACCGTGGGATTGGCACCCTATACGCGCATCGCCGAAGCCTACGGCCGCTTGGACATCGAGGAGGGCTATCGCTGCCGCTACGGCATGAACCCCGCGTTCGCCGCGGCCTTGCTGGAACGCGAACTGATCGCCAGCGGGCATGATTCGGCCGGCGACCTGCGTGCGGTGGAGTTGCTTGACCATCCGTTCTTCGTCGCCACGCTGTTCCAGCCCGAACGCGCCGCGCTCAAGGGCATCACCCCGCCGCTGGCACTGGCCCTGCTCAAGGCTTGCCAGGAGTGCTCGGCATGATCGCCAAGACACCCGCCCCACCCTACTACGCGGTAATTTTCAGCTCATTGCGCACCGAGGGTGATCAAGGCTACGGCCAGGCCGCCGCCCGCATGTTGGAGCTGGCGCACGAACAACCAGGGTTTCTCGGAGTGGAATCGGCGCGGGAGGATGGCCTGGGAATTACCGTGTCGTACTGGAGCAGCGAGGCAGCGATCCTAGCCTGGAAACAGCAGGCCGAGCATCGGGCGGTGCGTGAACAAGGACGCGCCACCTGGTACTCGGCGTTTCAGACACGGGTGTGCAAGGTGGAACGGGCCTACACATTCCAAGGCCATTAACCTTCGTATCGCCCGGCTCTCTGTGGCGA
Organism: Pseudomonas sp. MIACH; assembly: GCF_001269925.1. GTDB lineage: Bacteria > Pseudomonadota > Gammaproteobacteria > Pseudomonadales > Pseudomonadaceae > Aquipseudomonas. Next base: position 72,764 of record NZ_LHVO01000064.1, on the reverse strand, counting down.
GCCTGCTTGCTACAACAAGCCCGCACACCACAGAAAACCAGCCTGCTACGCAAGGCTCGCTTACCGCCTATGCCGTCTAGCTCACCAGACTGCGCAACGCGCTGATCTGCGGAATCTCCACCCGTTTCATATACACCCGCAGCGGCTCGCTGATATTGATGCGGTCGTCGATATTCTGGTCGAGCAGCAACTGGATACGCTCGCGGGACAAGGTCATGGTCTGCTCGGGGGCCGGCAGCCAGACAAATTCAGCGGTGGGGATGATGCCGTCGTCAGCCACGTCCATGCCGAAGGAGTCTTCGCTGAAACGCACGATGTACTGGCCGGTCTTGCGGTTGAGGCCAACAAAACCGTGGAGTTGGTCGGCGGCCTGGCAGATAAGCTCGGAGGTGATGCGCATGGTAAACCTCACTGAAAAGTCCCACAGGGACTGGAAAGATGGTTTACACGCGTGGCGGAAAGTACCGTCCTCTAACGGGACGGCTGCGAGCAAGAGTACTGCAATGCAGCGCAAAAAAACCGACAAAATTGGCGCGTGCGCACGTTAATGTCGGTTTGGTGATAGCGCCTTTCGCAATCAATTGTTAAAAAGGAGGCCTTCTCAAAGCTACCTCCACGAAAGGACTTCGCATATGCCTGTCACGTTTTCCAAGAGCGCCCTGCTGCTCGCCCTGGCGCTTGGCCTCGGCCAGGCACAGGCGGCCGAACCGATCAGCCCGGCTGAATTGGCGACAAACGAAGGCATTCCCTACCCCGCCGTGATCGCTCACCGTGGCGCGTCCTACGACGCGCCGGAATCCACCGCCGCCGCCTACAAAGTCGCGCGCGACCTGGGTGCCGACTATCTGGAAATGGACCTGCAGCGCAGCAAGGACGGCGTACTGTTTGCCCTGCACGACAACAACCTGCAGCGCACCACCGACGTGGCCACCAAGTTCCCCGAGCGCAAAGACGCCCCGGCCAACGAGTTCACCTGGAAAGAACTGCAAACCCTCGACGCCGGCAGCTGGTTCAACGCCGCCTACCCGGACCGCGCGCGTCCAGGTTTCGTTGGCCTGAAGATCCTGAGCCTGGACGACATCATCAAGATCGCCGAAGGCAACCCGCAGCACAAACCCGGCCTGTACATCGAGACCAAGGAGCCCAAGCAATTCCCGGGCATCGAAGCCGACCTGAAAAACAAGCTGCTGGACAAGGGCTGGCTCAGCTCCGCCGGCTCCAAGCTGGGCAAGAGCAACACCGGTGTCGGCCAGGGCAAGGGCCGCGTGGTGCTGCAGACGTTTGAAAAAGACAGCTTGAAAGAGCTGCAGAAAGAAATGCCGAACACCCCGAAGATCCTGCTGTTGTGGGTCGGCCCAGGCAGCATCGAGCCGAAATCCACGCAGACCTTCGCCGAGTCCGGCGAACCGACCAAGGCCGCCTACTACGCCAAGCAAGAGCCGAAAGACGCCGCCGAGTTCGAAAAATGGGTCGACGAAGCCAAGAGCCTCGGCGCCATCGGCACCGGTCCTTCGGCTGAGCTGACCGACCACGGTGACCAAAGCTATTCGGACCTGGTAAAGCCTGAGATGAACAAGCTGACCCACGACAAAGGCCTGCTGGTGCACGTCTACACCGTGGACGAGCCGGTCGACTTCGACAAAGTGATGAAAGCCGGCGTCGACGGCATCTTCACCAACCGCGCCGCCGAACTGTTGAAGTTCTACAAGCGCTGGCCGTCGTCCAGCGTGCAAGACCTGCTGAACGACTATAAGTACTGAGAGCCTCGGGCATTGGTGTCAGTGCGCCATTAAGGATGAATTAAGTTGCGCCGGTTAATCTGGCGCCACTTAAACAGCTCACCGAAAAAGGACACACACTATGAAAACCCTGACTGCCCTGTTCGCTGCCACCGCCCTGACCCTGACCGCCGGCCTGGCCCAGGCTGATGTTCGCCCGGACCACATCGAAGGCCTGCTCAAGTCCGGCGCGGTGATGCCTTTCGACAAGCTCAACGCCGCTGCCGTGGCCAAGCACGCCGGTGCCACGATCAACGACACCGAACTGGACCACAACAACAGCGGCGTACTGGTCTACGAAGTCGAGCTGACCGACACCGCCGGCAAGAAGTTTGAAGTCAAACTCGACGCCAAAACTGGCGCCGTACTGGAAGACAAACTCGACACCTGAGTGACCCCCGTCACCTGAAACCGCGCCACCTCCGGGTGGCGCGGTTTTTTTATGCGCGCTCGCTCACCACGCATAGGAAAAAACTTAATTTACCGCATGAAATTACACCTACATCACACAAGGTCGCTAAAATCCCAGGCATTGAACTGAGCCTCCTTCCCGCTCACCACTTGCCGAGACTGCTGCATGGGGCAAAAAGCCGCCGACATCGCCACTATTGGCCGAATCAGTGCCGTACCCGCGATGCTCCAGGTCATCAGCGACATGACCGGCCTGCGCTTCGCCGCGGTGGCGCGGGTGACCGACGACACCTGGACCGCCTGTGCCGTGCTCGACCAACTGGACTTCGGCCTCGGCGTCGGTGGCGAGCTGGACCTGACCACCACGATCTGCCACGAGATTCGCGGTTCCCATGTGTCCGTGGTGATCGACAAGGCCAGCGAAGACCCGCTCTACCACGACCACCACACGCCGCGCCTGTATCACTTCGAAAGCTATATTTCGGTGCCGGTGTTCCGCACCGACGGGCGCTTTTTCGGCACGATCTGCGCCTTGGACCCCAACCCCGCCGTGCTGCGCAGCAGTACGATCCAGTCGACCATGGAGTCGTTCGCCCGCGTGCTGTCGTTGCAGATCGAAGCCGAAGAAGCCGCGCAGCACACCCAGGCGCAATTGCAGGAAGAACGCGGCACCGCCGAACTGCGCGAGCAATTTATCGCCGTGCTCGGCCATGACCTGCGCAACCCGCTGTTTGCAATTAACGTCGCTGCCGAACGGCTGCTGCGCAAGCACCCGGACCCGGCCACCGACACCCTCGTGCGGCATATCCTCACCAGCGGCCGGCGCGCTGCGCAGTTGGTGGAAGACGTGCTGGATTTCGCCAGGGGCCGCATGGGCACCGGCATCCCGCTGAACATCGGCGATTGCCAGGGTTTGCAGGCGGCATTGCAGCATGTGGTGTCGGAGGTGCAGAGCGTGCATCCGCAGCGGGTCATCCGCGCAGATATCGGCGACCTGCAAGGGGTGCGTGGTGACCGTGACCGCCTGGCGCAGTTGCTCTCCAATCTGGTCGCCAATGCCATCCACCATGGCAACCATGACGGCCCCGTGGAGGTGCATGCGCAGGTCGAGCAAGACCGTTTCCATCTGTCGGTGAAAAACCCCGGGCAGATCAACGCGCAAGCCCTGCCCCGTCTGTTCGAGCCTTACTCACGCCCGGCGACGAACACGCCCCAGGCCGGCCTGGGCCTGGGGTTGTATATCGTCAAGCAGATTGCCGAGGCCCATGGCGGTGAACTCAACGTGTCCACCAGCGCCGAGCACGGCACGGTGTTCACGTTCAGCCTGCCCACCGGCTGATCAGGCGCTCAGGCGCGCGGTCACCTCATTCAACTCGCCGGACAAGCTACGCAGGTTGTGGCTCGCCGCTTCGGTGCGCTGCACATTGTCGAGGTTGGCCGTGGCCACGGTAGTGATCTGGGTGATATTGCGCGAAATATCCTCAGCCACCGACGTCTGTTCCTCGGCCGCCGTGGCGATCTGGCGGTTCATGTCGCGGATCGCTTCCACTGCCTGGGTGATGTGATCGAGCATGGCGCCGGCCTGGCTGACTTTTTCCACACTGTCATCGCTGCACGACTGGCCGCTGACGATCGCCTCGGCGGCATCGATCGCACCGGTCTGCACGGCATGGATAATCTGGTTGATCTCGATGATCGACGCCGCCGTGCGTTGCGCCAGGCTGCGGACTTCATCGGCGACCACCGCAAAACCGCGCCCCGCCTCGCCTGCACGGGCCGCCTCGATCGCGGCGTTCAGCGCCAGCAGGTTGGTTTGCTCGGCGATCCCGCGAATCACTTCCAACACTTTGCCGATACGCACGCTGTCGGTTTCCAGGCGCCGGATGATGGTGCCGGTGTTGAGGATTTCCGTGCGCATCTGGCCGATGGTGGCGATGGTGACCTTCATCACTTCACCGCCCTCGCGGGCCGACTGGTCAGCGTCATCGGCAGCGCGCGAGGCACTGGCGGCGTGACGGGCGACTTCCTGGGCGGTGGCCGACATTTCGGTCATGGCCGTGGCTACCTGGTCGGTGCGGTTGAATTGCTCGTGAGTGCCAGTGGCCATCAGCCCGGCAATCGAGTTCAACTCGCCGCTGGCGCTGACCAGATCGGTGGCGCTGCGTTGCAAGCGACTGAAGGTCTCGGCGAGGAAGTCGCGCAGGATATTGGCGGCAGCCGCCAATTGGCCCAATTCATCCTGGCGCTTGCTGGTGACGCGCTGGGCAAAACGACCATGGCTCAGTTGGGTGACATAGTCGATCAGGCCACGGATCGGCAGAATCAGGTTGCGGTTGATCAGCCACAGGCTGAACAGGCCGATCAAGGCACCCGACAGCAGCATGATTGCCAGGCCCACCATCACCGTGCGCTCAGCATAGGCGCTGATGGCCAGTGACTTTTGTGCGCCTTGTTCGCGCAGGTCGCTGACGAGAGCGCTCATCTGCTCGCTGGCGGCGCGGTCCACACCCTTCACGGCCGTGTCGCCCGCCGTAGGATCTGCACCCGCCGCCACGTAGGCATCACGCCCGCGCTGGTAAGCGACACCCAGTTGCTGGTGTTCCTGACGCAAGGTTTCGATGCGTTGGCTCAAGGTTGCGTCGCTGCGGGTCTGGCTGACCAAGCGCGTGAGGATGCCTTGGACATCACGTTGGCGGTCCTGGAACTGGCCCCAGTATTTCTCCATGTCCTGAGGCTGTTTGCCGCGCAACAGCACGTTTTTCCATTCCTGGACCTGCACCTTGAATTACAGGTTGGCTTCATCGATCAGTTGGGAGGTGAGCAACGGCCCTTCGAGCAAACTGCGGTAACTCTGCACACCGTTGGAGAGAAAGTTGAAACACGCCAGGGCGATCAACAGCATCGCCAGCAGGCTGCCACCGAGCAGCGACAGGATCTGTGCCCGCAGGGAGGTTCGCAAAACATTCATCGGGGGAAACCTCGAAACAGGGGAAAGGGTGCTAGCACGCCATGACTTCCCTGTCGTCAGAGGCACCACCCGTCCACAGCGGTGCTTATGGCCTGAATCGGCCGTGCTGGAGCCTTCTTGAGCGATTCCTGATGGGCGGTCAATAAAATGTCACTCAACAGAAATAAATTCAAAGCCGTCATAAAAATGTCAAATATCCCTGTAATGATTCGCCACGCGACCTGTGAAACGTCCTACAGGCCTTTTCTCTGCGAGCCTCCATGAACCACAGCATTGACCACAGCCACCAGGATTCCGATCTGTTTGGCTTGCTCTACGGTTTTCGTTTTCGCCCCGGTGAAAAGGGTGAACAGATTGATTCGGCCACCGCGCTCCAGGCCTTGCAGCAACCCGCCGATCCGGAAGAGTTCCTGTGGCTGCACCTGAACCTGGCGCACGCGGCGTGCGAGCGCTGGATGCAGGCAAACCTGGATTTGCCCGAAGAATTCTTCGAGGCCTTGCACGAAGGTTCACGCTCCACGCGTATCGAACACGTCGACTCCGCCTTGCTGGCGGTGGTCAACGACGTGGTGTTCAACTTCAGCAGCATGGTTTCGTCGGACATTTCCACGCTGTGGGTGTGCGCCCGCAGCCGGCTGTTGATCAGCGCACGCCTGCAACCCCTGCACTCGGTGGACAAGTTGCGCTCGTCGGTGAAGGCCGGCGAGCGCTTTCGCTCACCGCTGGAACTGCTGGTGCACCTGCTGCGCGACCAGGGTGAAGTGCTGACGCAGATCGTGCGCAAGACCAGCATCAGCGTCGACCATATCGAAGACCAGTTGCTGTCCTCGCGCCTGTCCACCAACCGCGCGGAACTGGGTGCGGCGCGCCGGGTGCTGGTGCGCCTGCAACGCCTGCTCGCGCTGGAGCCGGGCTCGCTGCTGCGTCTGCTCAACCGCCCGCCGCAATGGCTGCAAAAGGAGGACGTGAAGGAGTTGCGCAAATCCACCGAGGAGTTTGCGCTGATCATCAACGACCTGACTGCGCTGGGCGAACGGATCAAGCTGCTGCAGGAAGAGATCGCCGCCAACCTCAACGAGCAAAGCAGCCGCACGCTGTTCACCCTTACCGTGGTGACGGTGTTGGCATTGCCGATCAACATCATCGCCGGTTTTTTCGGCATGAACGTGGGCGGTGTACCGCTTTCACAGGATCCGGAAGGATTCTGGATCCTGGTGGCGTTGGTCGCGACCTTCACGCTGATCGCCGGGCGCTGGGCGTTTCGCAAGTTTTCAAATTGAAATGGGAAGGAGCTTGCCCCCGATAGCCCGGCAGACAGCGCTGTTGTGGCGAGCGGGCTTGTCCCGCGTTGGGCTGCGAAGCAGCCCCAAAACCAGCCTCTACAGAGTGTCTGATACACCGCGTTCCTCTTGACAGGGGCTGCTACGCAGCCCAACGCGGGACAAGCCCGCTCGCCACAAGGAGATGTGCCTGGGTCTGAAAAGTTGTGTAGCCCCTTGGTCTCCCCAGCGCTTTATAGACCAGTGGCAGATCCAATTACCTAAACAATGACTTGTGGCAGCATCGCTGTAACATTCTGCAACGAATATGAACGGCATCCTCCCCACACGGATGCCCCGGCATGGCCACCCCTTCCCTGACTGCCTCCACGCACTCATCCTCCGTCGATTCAAGACCGCGCCTGGACAAGAAACCCGGCCTGGTGACAGTGATCGTTTTCTTCGCCGTACTCGCCATGGGCCTGTTGTTTACCGCCTACAGCCTCATGCACGACATGCACGAAATGGGCGCCCAGCTCACCACGTGGACCCCTTTCCTGCTGCTGGGTGTGGCGCTGTTGATCGCCCTGGGTTTCGAGTTCGTCAACGGCTTCCACGACACCGCCAACGCCGTCGCGACGGTGATCTACACCAACTCGCTGCCGCCGCAGTTTGCGGTGGTGTGGTCGGGCTTTTTCAATTTCCTCGGTGTGCTGCTGTCCAGCGGCGCGGTGGCGTTCGGCATCATTGCCTTGCTGCCGGTGGAGTTGATTTTGCAGGTGGGTTCATCGGCCGGCTTCGCGATGATCTTCGCGTTGCTGATCGCCGCGATCCTGTGGAACCTCGGCACCTGGTGGCTGGGGTTGCCGGCCTCTTCGTCCCACACCCTGATCGGTTCGATCATCGGCGTCGGCGTGGTCAATGCCTTGATGCACGGCCGTGACGGCACCAGCGGTGTGGACTGGAGCCAGGCGATCAAGATCGGTTATGCCCTGCTGCTCTCGCCGCTGATCGGCTTCGCCTTCGCCGCCTTGCTGTTGCTGGCCCTGCGCGCCTTTGTGAAAAACCGCGCGTTGTACAAGGCGCCCAAAGGCGACACCCCGCCGCCGTGGTGGATCCGCGGCATGCTGATCCTCACGTGCACCGGCGTGTCCTTCGCCCACGGTTCCAACGATGGGCAAAAAGGTATGGGCCTGATCATGCTGATCCTGGTCGGTACCTTGCCGATGGCCTACGCGCTGAACCGCACCATGCCGGCCGAGCAATCGTTGCAGTTCGCCGCCGTCGCCGAAGTGACCCAGGTGGCACTGATGAAAACGGCGCCGCAAGCGTTGACGGGCGACCCACGGCCGGTTCTCTCGACCTACGTGCGCACCAAGGAAGCCACGCCCGAATTGGTCCCGGCCCTCGCCGCCCTCGCCGGCCAGATCGGCGAAGAAGTCAAAGGCTACGGCTCCCTGGCCAAAGTCCCCGCCGAAGCCGTGGGCAACGTGCGTAACGACATGTACCTGAGCAGCGAAACCATCCGCCTGATGGACAAAGGCAAGGTTGGTAATTTCGACGCCGACACCCAAGACAAGCTGCAACTGTTCAAGCAACAGATCGACAATGCCACACGGTTTATCCCGCTGTGGGTGAAGATCGCCGTGGCCATCGCACTGGGGCTGGGCACCATGGTCGGTTGGAAGCGCATCGTGGTCACCGTGGGCGAGAAGATCGGCAAGACCCACCTGACTTACGCCCAAGGCGCCTCGGCCGAGACCGTGGCCATGCTGACCATTGGCGCAGCGGATATGTTCGGGCTGCCGGTGTCGACCACCCATGTGTTGTCGTCCGGTGTGGCGGGGACCATGGTGGCCAATGGGGGTGGGTTGCAGATGCGGACGATCCGCAATTTGCTGATGGCGTGGGTGCTCACCTTGCCGGCGGCGATTCTGTTATCCGGTAGCCTGTACTGGCTGTTCACCAAACTGTTCTGACACACCCCAGATTGAAAATGTGGGAGGGGGCTTGCTCCCTCCTACATTTGGATGTGTGTCGTGTCAGTGGTTGAAGAGTCCCGCCATGGCCTTGAGCCGTTTCTTGTACACCCGCCGCGCCTCCAACGCCTCTTCCAACGTCACCGCCACAAACCCCGCCCGCTGGTTCGGCTGCATCTGCCCGATCAAGTCCAGGTCGGCACTGATCACCGTGCCAATCATCGCGTAGCCACCGCCCGACACCGCGTCCCGGTGCAGCACAATCGGCTCCAGCCCCGCCGGTACCTGGATCGAGCCAATCGGGTAGCAACTGTCGACGATATTCGACGGATCCGACCCCGCGCCGAACGGCTGCTCACGCGGTTGAAAGCTCAGCGCACTGCCGCCCTTGAAGCGATAGCCGATGCGGTCCGCCTCGGAGCCGACCGTCCACGGTTCGGCAAAAAAGCTGCTCTTGGCGCCCGCCGTCAATCGCTCGTAATACAGTCCCGGCACCACGCGCAATGTGACATCGCCGCCCACCGAGCGGCGCAACGCCATCGGCAAACTGTTGCCCGCACGCCCGAGACCGCTGGCGTCGCCGATGGGCAATTCATCGCCCTCCTGCAAGCGTCGCCCGTGGAAACCTCCGAGTGCTCCGAGGGTGTAAGTGGAACGGCTGCCGAGCACCAACGGCACGTCAATGCCACCGGCGACGGCGAGGTAAGTGCGGGCACCGGCCTTGGGAAATTCGAAACGCAGCACTTGCCCGGCACGCACCTGGAACGCGGTGTCCTGATGCACCACTTCACCGTCCAGGCGCGGCGACATCAACGCACCGCTGAGCGCGACCAAAGCGTCTCGTTGAAACTCCAGTTCCGGCCCGATCAAGGTGCATTCCAGGCCGGCTGCGCCCACCGGGTTGCCCACCAGATGGTTGGCTGCACTCAAGGCGTATTGGTCCAATGCACCCGATGGCGGAATGCCCAGGTGGTAATAGCCTTCGCGGCCCAGGTCCTGCACAGAGGTGGCGAGGCCGGGTTTGAGAACCTTGATCATGCCAGCGCCTCCTGCAGGGTTTTCGGATAGCCGATGGGGTCGGCGAGAAACGCATCGAGGGAAAATTCCACCGGACGGATGCGCAGGTCGAAACGTCCTGCCTCCACCTCGGCAACCGCCAGGTCGTAGGCGTCGCGGTCGATGGGTTTGAATTGCACGATGTCACCCGGCCGGAAGAACACCATATGCGCCTTGAGGTAGGCCAACTGCTGCGCCGGGTCGTAGATCGGCGCCGGGGTCACGCCGAACATCTGGTAGCCGCCGGCGCCGCGCACCGAGTAGATGCAACCGAAACAACCGCCATGGCCGAGGGTCAGCTTCGGCGTGTCGGTGCGCGGGCGCAGGTACTTGGGCACCTGCAACTGCCGCTCGCGCTCGACCATCTGGAACATGAACGGCAAGCCCGCGACAAAGCCGACCATCGAGACAAACCAGGGCGCACCACTGTGGGCGGCGATAAACGCATCGACATCGGCCAGGCCATTGATGCGCGCGGCGTATTCCAGGTCGGTGGCGCTGGGGTCTTGATGCCGGTCGCGAAACCGCATCAGGGTTTCATGGGTCCAGGGGTCGTTGTAGAGCACCGGAATTTCGATGATGCGTGTGTGCAAGGTGCGTTCGGCCACGGCCTGGGCTTCGGCGCTTTGCACGGCGTCGAGCAGCACATGGGGGGCGATGCGATCGGGGTCGAAGCGAATCTGGAACGACGCATTGGCCAGGCACACATCCAGCACGCCTTCCAGCGCCAGGCGCTCCACGGCACGGGTCACGGCCATGCCCTTGAAAAAAGCCTGCAGGGACATGCTCTCGCTGACTTCGGCAAACAGGTGTTCATCACCGCCGAAGCTGTAGCGGATGGGGGACGTTTCAGCCATGTCTGTTCCTCTTGGAATCGTTATAGAAAGGCAGGCAAAAAGTGATAGGTGGCGAGCGGGCTTGCCCCGCGTTGGGGCGTGTAGCGGCCCCAATACAAACGTCAGGTATAACTCCGCCGCCTGATTTCAGGGCCGCTACGCGCCCCAACGCGGGGCAAGCCCGCTCGCCACAACAAGCCCGCTCGCCACAGAGAGCCCATTCGTCACCACGATGCCCGCCTGGTCCAACGCTTCACGGGTGGCTTCCACCAGTTCCAGGGCGCCAGGGGTGTCGCTGTGCAGGCAGATGGAGTCGAATTCAATAAACAGGTCTTCACCTTCTACGGTACGCACCAGCCCCGTCTGACACGCCCGTAGGACGCGGGCCGCGACCGTGGCCGGATCCAGCGCACGGACGTTGCGGGTAAACACAATGGAGCCGGTCAGATCGTACTCACGGTCGGCATAGAATTCGCGCACCACCGGCTGCCCGAGTTCCTTGGCCACGCGCCAGATCACCGAGTTGGGCATGCAGTACAGCAGCAGCGTCGGCTCGATGATTTGCAGGTTCTGTACCAGCAGGCGCGCGGCTTCTTCGTCGCGGGCCAGGTGCATGTAGAGCGCGCCGTGAGGCTTGATATGTTGCAGGGTCATGCCCTGGGCGCGGGCGATTTCGCGCAGGGCGCCCAGTTGATAGAGCATGTCGTCCACCAGTTCCTGGGCCGGCGCATTGATATGCCGACGACCGAAGCCCACCAGGTCGCGAAAGCCCGGGTGTGCGCCGATGGCCACCCCCAATTGCTTGGCGCGCGCGACGGTGCGGCGCATGGTGCCAGGATCACCGGCATGGAAGCCGGTGGCGATATTGGCCGAGCTGATATAGGCCATCAGCTCCGCGTCGACGCCGTCGCCGATGGTCCAGGGCCCGAAGCCTTCGCCCATGTCTGAATTGAAATCCACTGCCTGCATCGGGGACGCTCCGCCAAAAGGTGATGCTCGAAAGTAGGCTGCGGCTTGACCCCTTGGGAAGATCTATTATCAGATGGCCTATCTTCTGAAAATCAGATAAAGCCATGTCCCTGACCTTGCGCCAAATCCGCTACTTCGTCGCCACCGCCGAAATCGGCCAGATTTCCCAGGCGGCGATTCACCTGAACATCTCCCAGTCTGCCGTGACCACGGCGATCAAGGAGCTGGAAGCCCTGCTCGGCGTGCAGCTGTTTGTGCGCTCGGCCCAGGGCATGAACCTGACCGATGCCGGGCGGCATTTTCTCAACCGCGCCTATGTGATTGTGCGCAGTGTCGACGACGCACTGAACAGCCCGTTGCCCGACTACCGCGCCAGTGGCGTGCTGCGCCTGGCGGCCAGCTACACGGTGCTGGGTTACTTCCTGCCGCACCACTTGCAGCGCATGGAACACTGGCACCCGGATGTGACCCTCGAGGTGTTCGAGCAGGAGCGCCAGGCCATCGAACAGGGCTTGCTCGATGGCCAGTTCGACATGGCCGTGGTCCTCACCGCGAACCTCACCCACCCGGCGATCGTCTCGGAGATCCTGTTCAACTCGGAACGTCGTTTATGGCTGCCCAGCCATCACCCGTTGTGCGAGCGCGGCGCCGTGAGCCTGGCGGATGTGGCACAGGAGCCGTACATCCTGCTCACCGTGGATGAGGCCGAACACAGCGCCATGCGTTACTGGGAACAGGCCGGGCAAACACCCAAGGTGCGGCTGCGCACCAGTTCGGTGGAGGCGGTGCGCAGCATGGTCGCCAATGGCAGCGGCGTGGCGATCCTGTCGGACCTGGTGCACCGGCCCTGGTCGCTGGAAGGCAAGCGCATCGAAACCCTGACCATCACCGACCCCGTCACGCCCATGAGTGTCGGCCTGGCCTGGCACCGCGAGCGCGCCTTTACCCCGGCAATGCAGGCGTTTCGCGATTACTTCCACGACGCCTTCCTGGCGCCGCAACAGCTGTCGGCGCGGCGTTAAAGCTGCGAATGCAGAATGCCCGCCAGCCAGTCCATGAACACCCGCACCCGCAGCGGTAGATGCCGTTGCCCGGCGTAGAGCAGGGACACATCCAGCGGCGGGGCCGGATAGTCCGGCAGGACCGCCACCAGTTCACCGCTCGCCAACGCTTCGCCCATGCCCAGGGCCGGCACCTGAATAATCCCGAAGCCGCCCAGGCAGGCAGACTTGTAGCCATCGGTGCTGTTGACCGTGATCCGCCCGGCCATGGGGATGCGCAGCACCTTGTTGCCCTGCACGTATTCAAACCCCGCCGAGCGTGAACCCAACGGCCGCACGTAATGCACCAGGTGGTGATCGGCCAGGTCAGCCAGTGTCCGGGGCACGCCGTAGCGTTGCAGGTAGGTGGCGCTCGCGCAGTTGATCATCGGCATGCTGCACAGCAGCCGCGCCACCACGCTCTGGTCCGGCTGCGCGCCGACGCGCAACACGCAATCGAAGCCTTCGGCGAGCAGGTCGACCTGGCGGTCGGTGGTGCTGATCTCCAGCTCGATCAGCGGGTGCGCGTCCATGAATTGCGGCAGACGCGGCAGGATCAGGTCCCGCGCCATCACGTTGGGCATGTCTACCCGAATCCGCCCGGCCAGTTGCGCTTCGTCCTGGCGAAACAGCCCTTCGAGTTCTTCCATGTGTGCGAGCAAATCCTTGCTGCGCTCATACAGCACGCGGCCGTCCTGGGTGGCCTGCACCTTGCGCGTGGTGCGCTGCAACAGGCGTGCGCCAAGCAGTTCTTCCAGTGCCTGCACATGCTCCGACACGGTGGAGCGCGGCAGGCCCAGGCTCTCGCCGGCGCCGGTGAAACTCGACAGCTCGGTGACACGCACGAAGGTGCGCAGCAGCTCCAGTTTGTTCATGGGATTGTTCGCCTTATTCGGCCAGTGATTCCGGTATAGCGTTGTTTATCACGTTACCCACGGACAAATACACTTCTTCCCACGATCACATCAGAGGACTGCACCATGACCCGTAAAATCGCATTGATCACCGGCGCCAGCCGTGGCCTGGGCAAAAACACCGCGCTGCACCTGGCGGCACAAGGCGTCGACATCATCGGCACTTACCACAGCAAGGCCGATGAAGCGCAGGCATTGGTCGCACAGATCGAACAGCTGGGCGGCCGTGCCGCGATGCTGAAACTGGACGTGAGCCAGAGCGCGACGTTCGCTGATTTCGTCGGCGAGGTTGCTGGCGTGCTCAAGGATGTTTTCGCACAGGACCGCTTCGATTTTCTGATCAACAACGCCGGTATCGGCATTCACGCCAGCTTCGCCGAGACCACCGAAGCGCAGTTCGATCAGTTGGTGGCGATCCAATTCAAGGGTCCGTTTTTCCTGACCCAGCAGCTGTTGCCATTGATCCGTGACGGTGGGCGCATCCTCAATATTTCCAGTGGCCTGGCGCGCTTCAGCCTGCCCGGCTACGCCGCCTACGCCGCCATGAAAGGCGCGATGGAAGTGCTGACCCGCTACCAGGCCAAAGAGCTGGGCGGCCGTGGCATCAGCGTTAACATCCTGGCCCCCGGCGCGATTGAAACCGACTTCGGCGGTGGTGCCGTGCGCGACAACGCCAACCTCAACGCCATGGTCGCCAGCAACACCGCCTTGGGCCGCGCCGGGTTACCGGACGATATTGGCGGCGCGATTGCCAGCCTGCTCGCCGACGGTAGTGCCTGGATCACCGGCCAGCGTATCGAGGCGTCGGGCGGTATGTTTCTGTAGGAGCTTGTCGCGCAGCACGTCATAACCCCAGTGATACACATAGGTGTACGGCAGGAAAAACAGCAGTACACCTATGTCGAGGATAAACGCCTGCACCAGGCTGATGTTCAGCCAGGCGGCAATCAGCGGCACACACACCAGGATCAAACCACCTTCAAACATCAGGGCATGCAGCACGCGGGTCCAGCCGTTGTTGGCCAGTTGCAGGCGCGCCTTGAGGCGGTCGAACAGGCCGTTGAAAATCACGTTCCAGGTCAGCGCCAACAGGCTGATCGCCAGGGTGACCATGCCCATCTCCAGGGCAGGCTTGTCCATGATCCACGCCAGCAACGGGGTGCAGATCAACAACGCCAGGGCTTCGAAACCAATGGCTTGGCAAACGCGTTCAGTAATCGACTTGGTAGGGTTCATGACCCGGCTCCGTGAGTGACGATGGTTGCCATCATTACCCTTTGACTCGATACTTCATAACCAATAACCATCGACCAAGGCGATAGTCATGGCCTCTAACGAAGTGCTGCAGGCGTTTGTGCAGGCGGCCACCCAAGGCTCGTTTTCGGCGGCGGCGCGCAAGCTCGGCAAGAGCCAGTCCACCGTCAGCGCAGCCGTGGCGAGCCTGGAGATTGACCTGGATGTGGTGCTGTTTGATCGCAGCAGCCGCAAGCCGACGCTGACGCCGGCGGGCCATGTGTTGCTGCAACGGGCCGAGCAGGTGCTGGAGGCCAGCAGCCGCCTGGAATTGGCGGCGAGCCAGTTGGCCCAGGGGTTGGAGCCGAAGCTGAGCATCGCCATGTCCGATACCTATCAGTCCGACCGTTTCGAGGTCGCCCTCAGCGCGTTTGAACAGCGCTACCCGGACCTTGAACTGGAATGCCTGATCGCCGAATGCGAAGACCTGATCGCCCTGGTCCAAAGCGGCCGAGCGCAGATCGCGTTTATTGAACACCAGGACGAGTACCCGCCAGACCTGACCCGCGCGCCCGTGGACGAGCGCACCGAAATTGCCCTGTTCGTGTCACCCAGACATCCGCTGGCGGGCGTGGATACCCTCAGCGCCCATGCCCTGCAACAGCACCGCGAGTTGCGACTGGCAAGCATCATTAACCCGAATGAAACCCGCGCCAACGGCCGTGTCTGGTCGGCCCCCAGTTACCTGATGCTGTTGGAGATGGCCCAGTTGGGTTTCGGCTGGGCACCGATTCCGCGCTGGTTGGTGGAGCGCTTCGGTGGCGGGCAACTGGTCGAACTCAAGGCACGCGGTTGGCCGCGCTCGGTGGCGGTGGATGCACTGTGGTCACGGCATCATCCGCCAGGGCCGGCGGGGAGTTGGTTGCTGGGGAAGATGTTGGAGTGATTTTTTTCAATCTTCATTGCTTGGGGAGATTGAGTTCGGCCAGGCGGTGTTCAAGGAAATGCTTTTCCGGGATCTGCTGGGTCAGCGACAGGGCTTTTTCGTAGGCTGTCCGGGCCTCTTCCACCCGCCCCAACTGCCGGCAAAACTCGCCCCGCGCCGAATGTGCCAAGTGGTAATCCAGCAACTCCCCGCGCGCCAGAATGCCTTCCACCAACTGCAACCCCGCCAGCGGCCCTTCGCGCATGGCCACCGCCACGGCGCGGTTCAACTCGATCACCGGCGACGGTACCGCCCTGAGCAACACATCGTAGAGCCCGATAATCTGCGGCCAATCCGTTTCCCCGGCGCTGGGTGCCTCGGCATGTACCGCCGCGATCGCGGCTTGCAGGCAATACGGGCCAAAGCCCCGCTGGGTCAGTGCCTGTTCCACCAGCGCGCAACCTTCAGCCACCAAGCACACATCCCACCGCGTACGGTCCTGTTCATCCAACAACACCAATTCACCGCTGGCAGAGGTGCGCGCCGCGCGGCGGGATTCGTGCAGCAGCATCAGCGCCAGCAGGCCCATCACTTCCGGTTCCGGCAGCAATTCCAGGAGCAGGCGGCCGAGGCGAATGGCTTCACGGGTCAGTTCCTCGCGCGTGAGGTCCGCCCCCATAGACGCCGAATAGCCTTCGTTGAAGACCAGGTAAATCACGCGCAGCACGCTGTCGAGGCGCTCGGGCAACTCGGCCAGTGACGGCACTTGATAAGGGATTTTGGCCTCGCGAATCTTGCCCTTGGCCCGCACGATGCGCTGGGCGATGGTGGTCGGGGTGACCAGAAAGGCGCGGGCGATTTCCTCGGTAGTGAGGTCGCAGATCTCACGCAAGGTCAGCGCCGCCTGGGCGTCGGCCGCCAACGCTGGGTGGCAGCAGGTGAAGATCAGGCGCAGGCGGTCGTCTTCCACGTCCTCAACGCTCCAGTCGGCGGCTTCCAGTGTGTCGGCCTGCGCCTGCAATAAGGGCGCAAAACGGGCTTGGCGGCGCAGGCGGTCGATGGCCTTGAAGCGCCCGGTCGACACCAGCCAGGCCCGTGGGTTGTCCGGCACGCCCTCTTGCGGCCAGCGCTCGACCGCGACGAAAAACGCCTCGTGCAAGGCTTCTTCGGCGAGGTCGAAATCCCCCAGCAGGCGGATCAGGGTGGCGAGGACGCGCCGAGACTCACTGCGGTAGATCGCCTCGATGGGAGGCGTCAATCGCGCATGCCCTGGGTCACCAGCGTCACCAGGCGGTCCAGGCTCTGGCCCCAGCCGTCGTGAAAACCCATGGCTTCGTGGGCCTGTTTGTCTTCGGCGCTCCAGTGCATGGCGCGGGCGGTGTAGAGGGTCTTGTTGCCCTCGACTTCTTGCAGGGTCACTTCGGCGGTCATGAATGGTTTGCCCGAGGGGATCCAGCCCGGCGTATAGGCGTCGGTAAACACCAGGCGTCGAGGGGCGACGATTTCCAGGAATACGCCCTGGGTCGGGTACTCACTGCCATCCGGCGCACGCATCAGGGTGCGAAACAGACCACCGACCCACAGGTTCATTTCGCACTCGGGGGTGGTCATGCCGTGGGGCCCCCACCATTGCTGCAATAAGGCGGGCTCGGTCCAGGCGCGAAACACCCGGCTGCGCGGCGCATCGATCACGCGGCTGATGGACAGTTCAAATTCGGCAGGTTGCGTAGGCATGGCTAAACCTCCTCAAGTCTTATGGTTGTTGTGTTCAGAGATTCAATTCGCGCACGGGGCGCACTTCCACACTGCCGACCCGGGCGGCCGGAATACCACCGGCCACCTGGATCGCGTCGTTCAAATCCTTGGCTTCGATCAGGTAGAAGCCGGCGAGCTGTTCCTTGGTTTCGGCAAACGGCCCGTCGGTGATCGACAGCTTGCCATTGCGCATGCGCACCGTGGTGGCGGTGGTGACCGACTCCAGCGGCTCGGCGGCGAGCATACGGCCGCTTTTTTGGATGGACTGCGCGTAGGCAAGGCATTCCGGGTCTGCGGGGCTGTCCGGCGAGGTGTGCAGCACCTGCTCGTTGCTGTAGATCAGGCAGAGGTATTTCATGTGCGTCTCCGTTTTCGGACTATTGACTATAGTTCGCGGCGCTCAAGGTTTCAGGTCGAACAATGCCGTGCCGCTTGCCATGTCGAACGGCGCCGACCAATGCTCATGCACCACCTTCCAGTCGCCGTTAAAACGTCGATAACCGGCCGTCACCCGCATCCAGCAGGCCTTCACTTCACCGTCCGGCCCGGCGCCGCCGCAGTGGGCCAGCCAGTGGGCGAATGCGCTGTCCTGGGACTCGACGATACGCAGTTCGTGGAACTCGAAAATACCTGGGCCAGGGCAGTGCTCCATGCAGGCTTCCCAGTGCGCACGGTAGGCGGCCTTGCCTTTGAATTGCAGGGCAGTGACGGCGTCGAACGAGACGATATCGTCGGCGTAATAGCTGACAATATTGTCGATATTCCGGGAAAGCACGGCGTGCTTCCATTCTTCGATCAGGGTGTTGATTGCGGTACTCATGGCGATACTCCTTCGGCTTGGAAAATCACGGAAGACACCCTTAGTCGAACGGCCTGCGGGCAAATCGACAGCCCGGTGAAAAATAATGTCGTCCAACACAAAACCGCTAGACTGCGCCCTTCTTTGCAGCTGTTCGGACACGCCGATGCAAACCCGCCTTGTCGCCTACGAGACGCTGAATGCTGTGCAACAACAGCACGTCAGCACCATCGAAGTTCATCCTGAGCAGTTGCCGTTTTCCGGCGACATGTATTGCGCCCTCAATTCACTGCTGGCCAAGCCCAGCCCCGGCGTCAAAGGCTTTGCCCTGCTGGCCGACGACATTCCGGTGGCCTTCCTCCTGCTTAAACGCCCGCCCTGCCTGCCCCACTGGGCCGATAAGCACAGCGCGACGCTGCACGCCTTGCAGGTGGATCGACGACAGCAAGGGCGTGGGTTCGGCAAGGCGTGCTTGCAGGCGCTGCCGGCTGCGGCATTGCAGGCGTGGCCGCAGATCAAGGCGCTGGAGTTGTCGGTGGACACGGACAATGTGGCAGCGATGGGGCTGTATCTGGGCGCCGGATGGGTGGACAGCGGGGAGGCATATAAGGGGCGGGTTGGGTATGAGCGTAGGTTGAGGTGGATGTATGCGTCTTAACCATGGCTCTGCTGAGGGGCTGCGCAGCGGTAGGTTTGAGGGCTGCTGCGCAGCCCAACGCGGGACAAGCCCGCTCGCCACAAAGGAAAGGGTTCAGCCAGTGCTTACTTGGGTTCTACAGGCAACCAGATCTCCACCGTCCCCGTCCCCTTGCGCCCATCAAAATCCGCGCTGTAGCGCTCGAAATCCGCCCCCGCCACCTTGTAGCCCGAGTGCGGCAACCACTCGAACATGATGCGCTCGTAGGTCTGATCCAGTGCCTGCACCGGGCCGTAGTGCGGGAACACGGCGTAGTGGTGCGCAGCCAGTTCGACGCACTCGAAGTTGCTCGGCACATCGCCTTTGGACGGTACTTCCACCCCGGCCATGTAATCGAATTCGCCGTGGCTGGGGTTATGGCAAACACCGTAGGTCACGCCGCCGATGCGTTGCTTGATGGCTTTGATGCTGTCGTCGAACACGCCCCATAGCTTGGGGATATCGCCCGCAGTGGCCTTTGAATAACGCCCTTGCACTCCAGCGATCACCAGAGCCTTGCCCTCTTCCATGCGTGGCTCTAACGGTTGTTTTGTCTGCTGATCCATACGAACAGTCTCCTTCTTAATGAGGGAACAAACCCGTATCGAGTATAGGGGCATATCACCGCTGTACTCCATGCAGAAAATTTTCCTACGTATCTGGACAACTGGCCATCATCGACCGTATTGTCTGCTCCGCAGGCCACCGCAGTGGCCGACGTCGCTCGGACGGTTCCGGGCGCTTACGTACTCTCGAGGCAACAATGGCCGACCAAGGTTCGCCGCGCCGCTTTGCGCGCATAGATCGACTCCCCCCTTACGTTTTCAATATCACTGCCGAGCTGAAGATGGCTGCGCGTCGGCGCGGCGAAGACATCATCGACTTGAGCATGGGTAACCCTGACGGCGCCACGCCTCCACACATCGTGGAAAAAATGGTCACCGTCGCCCAACGTGAAGACACCCACGGCTACTCCACCTCCAAAGGCATTCCGCGCCTGCGCCGGGCGATTTCGCGTTGGTACAAGGACCGCTATGAGGTGGACATCGACCCTGAGACCGAAGCCATCGTCACCATCGGTTCCAAGGAAGGCCTGGCGCACTTGATGCTGGCCACCCTGGACCAGGGCGACACGGTGCTGGTGCCCAACCCGAGCTACCCGATTCATATCTACGGTGCCGTGATTGCCGGCGCCCAGGTCCGTTCGGTGCCGCTGATTCCTGGCGTGGACTTCTTCGCCGAGCTGGAACGGGCGATCCGTGGGTCGATCCCGAAGCCGAAGATGATGATCCTCGGCTTCCCGTCCAACCCGACTGCGCAGTGCGTGGAGCTGGACTTCTTCGAACGGGTGATCGCCCTGGCCAAGCAGTACGACGTGCTGGTGGTGCATGACCTGGCCTACGCCGACATCGTCTACGACGGCTGGAAAGCCCCATCGATCATGCAAGTGCCCGGCGCCAAGGACATTGCGGTGGAGTTCTTCACCTTGTCCAAGAGCTACAACATGGCCGGTTGGCGCATCGGTTTCATGGTGGGCAACCCGGAGCTGGTCAACGCCCTGGCGCGGATCAAGAGCTACCACGACTATGGCACCTTCACCCCACTGCAGGTGGCGGCCATCGCGGCATTGGAAGGCGACCAGCAGTGCGTAAAAGACATCGCCGAGCAGTACCGCCAGCGCCGCAATGTGCTGGTCAAGGGCCTGCATGAGCTGGGCTGGATGGTGGAGAATCCCAAGGCGTCGATGTATGTCTGGGCGAAGATCCCCGAGGCGTATGCCGCCATGGGCTCGCTGGAATTTGCCAAGAAACTGCTGCTGGAGGCGAAGGTGTGTGTGTCGCCGGGGATTGGTTTTGGTGAGTATGGCGACGATCATGTGCGCTTTGCGCTGATCGAGAACCAGGACCGGATTCGCCAGGCGGTGCGCGGGATTCGCGGGATGTTCCGGGCGGATGGATTGGTCACTAAAGCCTGACCCGATCCACCTGAACAAATGTGGTCAAAATGTGGGAGAGGCTTGCCCCCTCCCACAGTTGCATTGGGTTTTCACCCTTGCTGCCGGTGTGTCGGTTAGACCACCAACGACAGCAGCATGATAAAGATCAACGCCACAATGGACAGGATGGTCTCCATCGCTGTCCAGGTCTTGAAGGTTTCGGCCACGGTCATGTTGAAGTACTGCTTCACCAGCCAGAACCCCGCATCGTTGACGTGCGACAGGATCAACGAACCCGCCCCCGTCGCCAACACCAGCAGCTCACGGTTAACCCCCGGAATCATCCCCACCACCGGCACTACGATGCCCGCACCGGTAATGGTCGCCACGGTGGCCGAACCGGTCGCCACACGAATCACCGCCGCCACCAGCCACGCCAGCAGGATCGGGTTGATCTGTGCGTTCACCGCCATATGGCCGATCACGTCACCCACGCCGCTGGTCACCAGCATCTGCTTGAAGCCACCACCGGCACCGATGATCAGGATGATCGCAGCGGTCGGCGCAAGGCTGGCGTCGAGCAGCTTGAGGATCTGCTTGGAATGAATGCTCTGGCGGCTGCCAAAGGTGTACAGCGACAGCAGCAACGCCAGCAGCAAGGCGGTGATCGGGTGACCGATCATGTCCATCCAGTTGCGCACCACGTTGCCTTCGGCAAAGGCGATGTCGGCGAAGGTTTTGAGCAGCATCAGGAACACCGGCAACAGCACGGTGACCAGGGTGATACTGAAGCTCGGCAGGTTTTTGTTCTCAGGCTCGCGGGCCAGTTGGTCGACCAGTTCCTGGGACGGGTTGCCCGGGATGTACTTGGCGATAAACGTACCGAAGATCGGGCCAGCGATGATGGCGGTCGGCAGCGCGACGATCAGGCCATACAGGATGGTCTTGCCGATGTCGGCGCCAAACACGCCGATGGCCAGCAGCGGGCCCGGGTGCGGCGGCACCAGGCCGTGGACTGCCGACAGGCCGGCGAGCAACGGGATGCCGATCTTGATCAGCGACACGCCGGTGCGGCGCGCCACGATAAACACCAGCGGGATCAGCAGCACAAAGCCGATCTCGAAGAACAGCGGAATGCCCACCAGGAACGCGGCGAACATCATCGCCCACTGGACCTTTTCCTTGCCGAAGGCACGGATCAGGGTCTGGGCGATCTGATCGGCGCCACCGGATTCGGCCATCATCTTGCCGAGCATCGTGCCCAGCGCGAGGATGATGCCGACAAAGCCGAGCACCCCGCCGAAACCGTCCTGGAACGCCTTGATGATCTTGTCCACTGGCATGCCCGAGGTCAGGCCAAGGAAGCCTGCCGCGATGATCAGCGCAATGAACGGGTGAACCTTGAACCGGGTGATCAATACAATCAGCCCGATGATGGTGACCACTGCATCTAGCAGCAGGTACGACTCGTGGGACATGCCAAACATGGGGGGTCTCTCCTGTTTGTTGTTGTTATTAAAGCGGGTGTTGAATTTCCTGCCGGGGATAGCGCTATCTTTTCCGGCAAAAAATTAATGAGTAGGTTCAAAGCCGTGCTTGAGCCACCAGGCGTTGGTTTGCCTGGCCAGTTCCTCGACGCTGTCTTCGCTGGCGTTGAGGGCCAGGGTCAATGGCTCGCCCTTGGGCGATTCGAGGGTGGCGAACTGGCTGTCGATGAGGCTTGCCGGCATGAAATGGTCGGGGCGATGGGACACGCGGTCGGCAGCGACTTCACGGGTCAGTTCCAGAAACACAAAGCCCAGGCCCGGCGCGGCTTCACGCAGGTGGTCACGGTATTTCTTTTTCAGTGCGGAACAGGTGAGTACCGGGTGTTCACCGGCTTTGAGCGAACGGCGCAGTTCATCGCACAGGATGTCGAGCCAGCCGGCGCGGTCGTCGTCGTTGAGGGGGTGACCGGCGCTCATCTTTTCGATGTTCGCGGCAGGGTGAAAGCTGTCGCCTTCAATGGCGGTGGCGCCGTTCAGCTGGCACAGGGCCTCGCTGACACTGGTCTTGCCACAGCCGGCGACGCCCATGATGACCAGGGCGGTAACAGGTTGACTCATGGAACACCTCAGGACGCAGATAGCGCTACCTTTGCACACCGTAAGGCGAGTGCAAAAACAGGCTTTTCCCGCGCCGTCTTGTCTTTTTTTATGGAGTGACGCGTGCATCCGCTCCAATCATTTGAACCGGATCAGGCAACCCAAAGTTCAATAATTTGCAGCCATTTGGAGACAGCGCTACCTTAGTGCCTCGATTTTTGTTTGGCAAGCCGCCTGATGACCTCCAAGAACGATAAAAATACACGCACCACCGGTCGCCCTACCCTCAATGAAGTCGCACGCCTGGCTGGCGTCAGCCCGATTACTGCCTCCCGTGCCCTGCGCGGCATCAGCACGGTGGCCATCGAGCTGGTAGAAAAAGTCCAGCACGCCGCCGCCGAACTCAACTATGTGGTCAACCCTGCCGCTCGCGCCCTGGCTTCGGCCCAGAGCCATTCAGTAGTGGTGTTGGTGCCGTCGTTGTCCAACCTGCTGTTTATCGAAACCCTCGAAGCCATTCACCAGGTCCTGCGGCCCAAGGGCTTTGAAGTGCTGATCGGCAACTCCCACTATTCGCGTGACGAAGAAGAAAACCTGCTGCGCAACTACATGGCCTACCAGCCTCGCGGACTGTTGTTGACCGGCTTCGATCGCACCGAGAGCGCCCGACGGATGGTCGAGGCCAGTAATGTGCCGTGTGTGTACATGATGGACCTCGACCCCAATGCCGGCGTGAACTGCGTGGGCTTCTCGCAGTTGGCGGCGGGTGAGACAGCCGCCGCGCATTTGATCTCCCGGGGGCGCAAGCGCCTGGCGTATATCGGCGCGCAGTTGGACCAACGCACCTTGCTGCGCGGTGAAGGTTTCCGCCGGGCGCTGCAACAGGCCGGCCTGTACGACCCGGCGCTGGAACTGCTGACGCCACGCCCTTCCTCCGTGGGCCTGGGCGGCGAGCTGTTTTTGCAACTGTTGGCCGCCCATCCGGATGTGGATGCGATCTTCTTCGGCAACGACGACCTGGCCCAGGGCGCGCTGCTGGAAGCCATGCGCCACGGTATCAAGGTGCCAGAGCGCGTCGCAGTGCTGGGCTTCAACGACTTGCCGGCCTCGTCGTTCATGGTGCCGCGCCTGAGCAGCATCAGCACGCCCAGGGAAGCGATTGGCCGGCGAGCGGCAGAGCATTTGTTGACGATCATGGCGGGCAACAAAATCGCCAAGCCGGTGGTGGATATGGGGTTTGAGTTGCAGGTGCGGGAAAGCACGTAGTCCCTCCCACATTTTTAACCGTGCCCGCTTGGCCCCTGCTAGATTGGCTGTTCTCCACCGCAAGGAAAGCACCATGGCACACTCACTGAAAATCTTGGGCCGCACGTCCTCCATCAACGTGCGAAAAGTGCTCTGGACCTGCCAGGAACTGGGCATCGACTATGTTCGCGAAGACTGGGGCATCGGCTTCAAGCCCACCCAGTCCGCCGAATTCCTCGCCCTGAACCCCAACGCGCAAATACCGGTGCTGATCGACGACCACGGCGTGCTGTGGGAATCCAACACCATCTGCCGCTACCTCGTGAACCTCTATCAACGCCACGACCTGCTACCCGTCGAGCCCGCACCACGGGCCCGCGTCGAACAGTGGATCGACTGGCAAGCCGTCGAACTCAACCGCGCCTGGGGCGATGCCTTTACCGCCCTGGTACGCAATAACCCGGACGGCCTGGACGCAGCGCAGATTGCCGCCGCCGTGCAGCGTTGGAACGACAAGATGGGCATCCTTGAGCAACAGCTGACCAAGACCGGCGCCTTTGTTGCCGGCGATGAATTCACCCTCGCCGACATCCTCATCGGCCTCTCGGTGCACCGCTGGCAGATGACGCCCATGGAGCGCCCGCCCTACCCCGCCATTGCCGCCTACTACCAGCGCCTCGGCCAGCACCAGGGTTTCCAGCTCTTCGCCCTCGACGGGCATAACTAAGGACATGCACGTGAAAGGACTCAACGTACTGCTCACCGGCGCTTGCGGCAGAATCGGCAAGACGTTTTTCGAAGCCTCGAAAGACCGCTACCGTTTCACCCTCACCGACCGCATCGCGCCAGATTTCGACCTGGGCGAACACCGCTTCGTACACGCTGACCTCAGCGACAAAGCCAGCCTCGCCAGCCTGCTCGAAGGTATCGACGTGATCGTGCACCTGTCGGGGATCCCCCACGCCAGCGCGTCGTTCGAAGAACTGCTGCCAAACAATATCCTCGCCACCACCTACCTGTTCGAAGCCGCCGTGGCTGCGGGCGTGCAACGCCTGGTGTTCGCCAGCAGCGCGCAAACTATCGAAGGCTATCCGGTAGACCGGCAGATCACCTCGGGCATGCAGGTGATGCCGGCCAACCTGTACGGCGTGAGCAAATGCTACGGCGAAGCGTTGTGCGCCTTCTACGCGGCAAAAACCCCGCTGTCGACGATTGCCCTGCGCATCGGCGCGTTCGAATTCGTTGAAACCCACGATCTGAACAACGCCCGCGACCTCAGTGCCTGGCTCAGCCCGCGGGATGCCGTGCACCTGCTGCAACGCTCGGTGGAGGCCGTCGGTGTGAAGCACCTGATCGCCCACGGCATTTCCAATAACCGCTTCAAGCGCCTGGACCTGAGCGAAACCACGCGGGTGTTGGGTTACCATCCGCTGGACGATGCTTTTCAGACCTTCGATATCCCCATCACTGACTGAGTTTTTCCCGCCATGCCAGCACTTCCCGCTACAGACGGCATCGACCCGATCCGCGCCGCCCATATCAGCGCGCGTATCGACCGCCTGCCCGCCGTCGCCACGGTCTGGCGCCTGGTGGCGCTGCTGTCGATCGGCGGCTTTTTCGAGCTGTATGACTTGTTCCAGACCGCCTACATCAGCCCCGGTCTGATCAGCGACGGCATCTTCCATACCGGCAGCGAAGGCGTGTTTGGCTTCTCGGATCAGGCGGCATTCGCCTCGGCGACCTTCCTCGGCCTGTTCCTCGGCGCCAGCCTGCTCAGCCCTATCGCCGACCGCTTCGGGCGGCGGGCGATCTTCACCTTTGCCTTGATCTGGTACACCGTGGCGACGGTGTTGATGGGCATTCAAACGTCCGCCCCGGGGATTATCTGCATGCGCTTCCTGGTGGGCATTGGCCTGGGGATCGAGCTGGTGACGATTGACGCATACCTCTCGGAACTGGTGCCCAAGCGCATGCGCAGCTCGGCGTTTGCCTTTGCGTTTTTTATCCAGTTTCTGTCGGTGCCAGCGGTGGCGTTGATGTCGTGGTGGCTGGTGCCCCAGGCGCCGTTCGGGGTTTCGGGCTGGCGCTGGGTGGTACTGAGCAGTGCGGTGTTTGCGTTGTTTATCTGGCAACTGCGCAAGCGCCTGCCGGAATCACCGCGCTGGCTGGCGCAGAAAGGCCGCTTCGAAGAAGCCGGTACGATCATGGACAGCCTGGAGGCGCGTTGCCAGAAAGATCACGGCAAGCCGCTGGATGAACCCGAACCCGAAGCGGTCAGTGTGCAAGGCAGCGGCCGGTTTGCCGACATCTGGCAACCGCCGTACCGCCGCCGAGCGTTGATGCTGATTGTGTTCCATGTATTTCAGGCCATCGGCTTTTTTGGGTTCGGCAACTGGTTGCCGGCGCTGCTCTCGGGCCAGGGTGTCAGCGTGACCCACAGCTTGCTGTACGCCTTTATCATCACCCTCGCCTACCCGCTGGGGCCGCTGCTGTTCGTGAAGGTGGCCAACCGCTTTGAAAACAAATGGCAGATCGTCGGCTCGGCCATGGGCGCGGTGATCTTCGGTAGCCTGTTCGCGTTGCAGACCACGGCGGTGGGGCTGGTGATCTGCGGGGTGATGATCACTTTCTGCAACGCCTGGCTGAGCTTCAGTTACCACTCGTACCAGAGCGAGCTGTTCCCGACCAATATCCGCGCGCGGGCGGTGGGGTTCTGCTATTCGTTCAGCCGCTTGTCGACGGTCTTCAGCAGCCTGTTGATCGGTTTTATCCTCGAACACCTGGGCACGCCGGGCGTGTTGGCGTTTATTGCCAGCAGCATGTTGATCGTGATGATCACCATCAGTTGGTTCGGCCCGCGCACGCGCAACCTGGCCTTGGAAAATATCGCCCATTGACGGCAACGGTTGGCCGCCGGCGCGACAATGTTTGCCGCGGCGGCCGCACCAACCCCAGTAAAACCGGGGTTATCGGACCCGGCATGTTATTTGCTCAAGCTATGGCACCGAACATTTTCCCAGGTGACCGATCATGCTGGTTAACAACAACACTCAAGCGGTGTCGACCGTTCAACAGATCAAGCGACCCGACATGGACCCTGCCAACGCCGCCGCCAGCGCGTTGTACAGCGGCGCACTGCAAGCCGCGCAGCAAAGCGTGACCGTGCCGGCCGCGCAGAAGGAATTGGACAAGGCTACCGACCGTATCGATGAAGCCTTCGCCAAGACCCGTGTGCAGTTGCAGGCCAGCACTGCGGCCACCCCCGCGACGACAGATATGCCCGCTACCGGCTCCACCACCAGCTCCGCGCGTGCAGACTTCACCGATTACATGAGCAAGACCCCAGCCGAACGCATCCGTGAGCAATTGCTCAAGGAACAGGGTTTGACCGAGGCAGATGTGCAAAACATGTCCCAGGAAAAGCAGGACGCCATTTCCAAGCAAGTGGCTGAGCGCTTGAAGCAGCAGCAAGAACAGCAGGTAGCGGCGAAGACCACTGACCCGCAGGCGCTGACCGTGAAAGAAACCCTGGCGGCGATCTAAGCCGCACGATCGTTTCCACGCTGTGCGTGGAAACGATCATCTGTTTACTGCAGCTGCAACGTCGAATTGAACTGCCCGATTGCATCCACAACATGCCGTGACCCTTCCTGAATCTCCAGGATCACCTGTCCCGCCTCGTTCGCCAATTCCACCCCCTGCCCCGTGCGACTCAAGCTCGACTGCATGCTCGACACCGCACTCAGCGACAGGTCGTGGTTCTTGCGCACCACTTCCACAATTTCCACCGTCGCCTCGCTGGTACGCGCGGCGAGGCTGCGCACCTCATCGGCCACCACCGCAAAGCCACGCCCATGCTCGCCCGCTCGCGCGGCTTCAATAGCCGCGTTAAGCGCCAGCATATTGGTTTGCTCGGCAATGCTGCGGATGGTCTGGACAATGGTGCCGATGATCTCTGACTGCTTGTTCACGGCATCGATGCTCTGCGCCGCCTGATTCAGGTTATGGGAAATTTCTTCGATGATCTGCACGGTTTGCTGCACCACCTCCGAGCCCTTGCGCGCGCAGGCGTCATTTTGTACCGAGGTGGCATGGGCCGAATCGGCGGCGGTCCGCAGGGTGGTGACCTGGTCGGTGATGTCGCTGGCGAATTTCACCACTTTATACAGGCGCCCATTGGCATCGAAAATCGGGTTGTAGGACGCTTCCAAAAACAGGGTTTTACCGTATTTGTTTTTGCGCTCGAAGCGGTGCGAGTGATATTCGCCGCGATTGAGGGAGGCCCAGAACGCCTTGTACGTCGGCGATTCCACTTCGCTGCGATGGCAAAACAGGCTGTGGTGCTGGCCGACGACTTCATCCAGGGAGTACTGCACCGTCTTCAGGAAGTTGTCGTTGGCGTTGAGGATCTGGCCTTGAGGGGTGAACTCGATCACCGCCATGGAGCGGCTGATGGCGTCGATCAGGCTCTGGTTTTCATGTTCATGGTGAATCCGGGCGGAAATATCCGAGGCCACTTTGATCACGCTCTGCACGTGGTTATCGCTGTCCAGCACCGGCATGTAGCTGGCTTCGAGCCACACTTCCTGGCCGTGCTTGTTCAAGCGCATGAAGGTGCCACTGAGTGCTTCGCCCCGCGCCAGGTCGCGCCATAATTTGGCGTACGCGTCGGTGTGGGTGTAGGCCTCGTCACAAAAGATCCGGTGATGCTGACCGCGAATTTCCTCGATGCTGTAGCCCATGGCTTTGCAGAAATTGTCGTTGGCATCGAGTATCACCCCATCGCGATCAAATTCGATCATGGCCATGGACCGGCTGATGGCGGCAAGTTTGGCGTTGGACTCGGTGAGTGCGCAGGAGAAGCGCTGAATTTCAAGCAGGTCGGATTTGTGATGGAGGTTGAACATGATCAGATCACCCTTGATTACCGGCGCCTGGAAGGCGCATTCCATTCTTCAGTTGGCTACTGCTGGAAAACCTGCTCGGGGAGAAAACCATCCGAATCGCTTGCTAGGCCAAGCGTCCTCAATGGTTCTGGATGAGCATAGACAGGCCTTGCCGCTATGCAAGGCCACTGGCCAGCCAACTTGACCAGGCGAAAAAATGGGAGCGGGCTCACTCACGACCGTGCTGTGTCAGCCTAGGAACAAATCGACTGATTCAGCGCTATCGCGAGCAAGCCCGCTCCCACTAGTTGAACGATGTTGCGACCTGAAAACCTTAGTGACCGAACAAGCCGCTCTCGGATTTCTTGGTTTTCTTGTCTGCGCGTTTTTCATCGGCAGTCTTCGCCGGTTTTTTCTTCGCGGCTTTCTTTGAATCCATACCTTTGGCCATGATGCATGCTCCACTTACAGGGGATGTAACACTGGGTATAACACCTATTGCCGCACAGAAGGCGCTTATAATTCCCGGCCCTTGACTCTGTTGCCCAAACACCATGCCCGAACTGCACATCGAACCGCTGGCAGAGCCGCTGTGGCCGCTGCTGAACAAGTTTTACCGCAGCCACAACTCACCGATGAAAGCGCTCAAGGGCGGGCGTTTATGGGTGGCACGGGACGGCGAAATTGTCGCCGGGCTATGCCTCACACCCGTGGTGGGTGGGCAGTGGTTGACCGGGGTGTTTGTCGACCCGGCGTATCGCGGCCAAGGGTTGGCGGCACGGCTGATCGGCGCGGCGGCGGCCGAGGTGGAAGGTACCCTGTGGCTGTTGTGTCATCCGGACCTGGAGGGTTTGTATCAGCGCATGGGTTTCAGCCAGGACACGCTATTGCCGCAATCCCTCAGTGAGCGACTGGTGCGCTACAAGCGCAACAAACCGATGATCGCGATGGGCTTAGATCGTTTAGTGAGGTCGTCCTTGGATAATGTGTGATCGCCCGGTGTGGGCCCCATGCTAGCCTCGGCGACACAGTGGCCCATTTTTCGGATGATCATGAAAGCGACCCTTGCAGCTCTGTCCTTTACCGCCCTCCTCGTTCCCACGCTCAGTCAGGCCACCGACGCACCGATCAGTGCCCAGCAATACGCCAGCGTGTTGGCTGGCAGCTGGCGCGACCCGGCCAACAGCGCGCGCGACGGCTATCGCCACCCGCAGCAGACCTTGGAATTCTTTGGCCTGGGTGCCAGGCAGACCGTGATCGAAATCACCCCTGGCGGCGGTTGGTACAGCGAACTGCTGGCGCCGTTGCTCAAGGATCACGGGCATTACATCGCCGCGGTGCAGGCAGCGAGCAGCAGTGCCTACGCGCGCACGTCCGAAGATAACCTGAAGAAAAAATTCGCCGCCGACCCGACGCGGTATGCCGAGGCTGAAGTGCTCGAGTTCGACCCCAAGGCGCCGGTATTCGGTAAACCCGCTTCAGCGGATGCGGTGCTGACCTTTCGCAATGTGCATAACTGGGTTGCGGCCGATACCGCCAACGCTACCTTCAGCGCGTTCTATACCGTGCTGAAACCGGGTGGCGTGCTGGGCGTGGAAGATCACCGGGCCAAGGACGGGGCCGATCTGCAAGCGATCAAGGACAGCGGTTACCTGACCACCGCCCAGGTGGTGAAACTGGCGACCGATGCCGGGTTCAAGCTGGCCGGGCAGAGTGAGGTCAACGCCAACCCGAAGGACACCAAGGATTATCCCGCCGGCGTGTGGACGCTGCCGCCGACGTTGAAACTGGGTGAGCAGGATAAGGCCAAGTATGTGGCGATTGGCGAGTCGGACCGGATGACGTTGCGGTTCGTCAAACCGGCCAAATAACCTGGCCTCAAGTGCAAATCAAATATGGGAGGGGTCAAGCCCCCTCCCACATGTTGATCTCCGCGTGTCTGCGATTACTCGTCAGCAGCAGGATCCATGTCGGGAAACATCACTTCAATAAACCCGAACTTGCTGAAATCGGTAATCCGCGATGGGTATAGCCGGCCGATCAGGTGATCGCACTCATGCTGCACCACCCGCGCATGGAAGCCATCGGCGAAACGTACGATCGGCTCGCCCTTGGGATCAAACCCTTCGTAGCGAATCTGCTGGTAGCGGTCCACCGCGCCACGTAGGCCAGGCACGGACAGGCAACCTTCAAAGCCCTCTTCCAGCACCGGGCTCAGCGGGGTGATCAACGGGTTGATGAGGATGGTCTGCGGCACCGGCGGCGCATCCGGGTAGCGTTCGCTGGCTTCGAAACCAAAGATCACCAATTGCAGGTCGACGCCAATCTGCGGCGCGGCCAGGCCGACGCCGCCCACGTGTTCCATGGTCTGGAACATGTCATCGATCAATTGCCACAGCTCGGGGCTGTCGAACATTTCCGGCGGCACCGGCGGGGCGATACGCAGCAGGCGTTCATCGCCCATTTTCAGGATTTCACGGATCATCGATCAGGCTTCGTCGGTAGTGGGTTTGGAATGGTCGCGGCCTAGGCCTGAGACATGTTGTTTTTCCTGCGCGGGCTCGTCGAAATCCTTCGCGCCCGGTGCCTTTCCTTCGGCCGACATATGCTCGATCACGGCATTCATTTCCGCACCCAGCAATAGCACGGCAGCGGAAATATAGAAGTACAGGAGCAGCACGATGATCGCACCGATGCTGCCATACATGGCGTTGTAGTCGGCGAAGGTTTTGACGTAGTAGCCAAAACCGAGGGAGGCGACAATCCACACCACCACGGCAAGCACGGAGCCTGGGGTGATAAAGCGAAATTTCTGCTCAACGTCGGGCATCACGTAGTACATGAGGGCCACGGCGAACATCAGCAGGATCACGATCAGCGGCCAGCGCACGATGGTCCACAGGGTGACCACGAACTCCTGCATGCCAATCTGCCCCGCCAGCCATTCCATCACCTGCGGGCCGAGTACCATCAGCGCGGCGGCAGCCAGCAACATGCCAGCGATGCCGACGGTATAGAAAATCGACAGCGGGAAACGCTTCCAGATCGGCCGGCCTTCGACCACGTCGTACGCGGCGTTCATGGCGCTCATCATCAGGCGCACGCCAGCGGAGGCGGTCCACAGGGCAATCACGATACCCACCGAGAGCAAGCCGCCCTTGGATTGCTGCAACTGGTCGATTACCGGGTTGACCTGCTCCAGCGCCTGGGGCGGCAACACCAGTTCCGACTGCAGGCGCAACCAGGTGAAAAAGTCCGGCAGGTGCAGGAAACCGATCAGGGCAATCAGGAACAGCAGGAAAGGAAACAGCGAGAACAGCATCTGGTAGGCCAATGCCGACGCGTAGGTGGGCATCTCGTCATCGACGAACTCCTTGACGGTGCGCACCAGCACCTTGTGCAGCTTGAGACCATCGAGAACCGGAAAAATCATAGCGTCTCCTTTCGCCGCAAAGAGGTTGGGTTCATGGGCGACTCAGGGGCCGTTTTCTACATCAAAGTAGCCCATTTGGCGACTTTCAAACAATTTCAAAACTTTAGTTGCAGCAAAGCACATAAAAACGGCCATCCGTGGATGGCCGCAGGGCTGCGTGGTTACCGTCAGCCAGATCGGGACTATTTGGTCGCTTTCTTGACCGCGTCCTTGGTGTCGCCAACCGCTTTCTGCACTTCACCTTTCTTTTCTTGAATCACGCCTTCAGCGCGCAGTTTGTCGTTGCCAGTCACTTTGCCAACGCCCTGCTTGATGTTGCCAACGGCTTCATTCGCCAAGCCTTTTGCCTTATCCGATGTGCTACTCATGGTATCTCTCCTGGGAACAATCAAGGATTTTGGTCACTACGTAGAGATTGACCCGGGGCCGTTCAGCAGAGTTTCAATTATTTTTCGGTGAGCATTTCATCGCCAGCCGCAGGTTTGGCTTTATGTTTTGCAGCCAACCCACGAGAATGCCCGGCAGATTCAGGCTCTAACGCTGAATAACAGATCCCGTAGGAAGGTTATGAAACTCAATAAAGCACAGGCCATCGCCCGCAGAAACCAGGAACTGGGAGGTGCCGTACTCGGCGTCAACAATTGCCACTTCACCGACCTGGACCGCAAACGCAACATCTGGTGGTTCGACCTGCCGGTGGGGCGTATTGCCGTGGGCCAGTACGAGTGGATTCACTTATTGATGCACAACGCCGAGACCGACCAGTTGCTGCACCTGAAGGTGCCGACCGTGTTCCTGCGTGAAAAACTCGAAGGCCTGGTGGTGCGCAATGCGGGCAAGCGCAAGCCGGAGATCACCCTGGAGCTGAGTGCGGATAAGGATTCGTTCTTGAAGGACGTGCGCCCGGCGGGTGCGGGTGTGAGCTTCGCGCAGTTCGCACTGTAAGCACCGCCCCTCCCACATTGGATTGCATTCCAATCCAGTCATTAAAAAACCCGCATCGGCGGGTTTTTTATGGGTTCACTTTTTCAGGCCCAGCTTCTTCAACTCTTCATCGCGCAATTCGCGGCGCAGGATCTTGCCCACGTTGGTGGTCGGCAGCGCATCGCGGAACTCCACGGCCTTGGGCACTTTGTAACCGGTGACATTGGCGCGCATATGCTCCATCACCTGCTCCTTCGTCAGGGTGGCACCCGGCTTGACCACGATAAAGAGCTTGATGTGTTCCCCGGACTTTTCATCCGGCACACCGATGGCCGCGCACTGCAGTACGCCCGGCAAGCCTGCCAGCACGTCTTCAAGCTCGTTGGGGTACACGTTGAAACCGGAGACCAGGATCATGTCCTTCTTGCGGTCGACAATGCGCATGTAGCCATCCGGCTGGATGATCGCGATGTCGCCGGTCTTCAGCCAGCCTTCGCTGTCGAGCATCTCGGCGGTGGCGTCTTCACGCTGCCAGTAGCCCTTCATCACCTGCGGGCCCTTGACGCACAACTCGCCGACTTCACCCAGGGCCAACTCGACGCCGTCATCGGTGATGACCTTGCACAGGGTCGACGGCACCGGAATGCCGATGGTACCGATCTGGATATGCTGGATCGGGTTCACCGTGGCCACCGGACTGGTTTCGGTCATACCGTAGCCTTCGCAGATGCCACAACCGGTCACGGCCTTCCAACGCTCGGCCGCCGCCAGTTGCAGGGCCATGCCGCCCGACAGGGTGACTTTAAGCGCGGAGAAATCCAGCTTGCGGAAGGCTTCGTTGTTGCACAGCGCGACGAACAGGGTGTTCAGGCCGACAAAGCCGCTGAACTTCCACTTCGACAACTCCTTGACCATCGCCGGCAGGTCGCGCGGGTTGCTGATCAGGATGTTGTGGTTGCCGATGAGCATCATCGCCATGCAATGAAAGGTGAACGCGTAGATGTGGTACAGCGGCAGCGGCGTGATCAGGATCTCGCAACCTTCATTGAGGTTGGAACCCATCAGCGCCTTGCACTGCAGCATGTTGGCCACCAGGTTGCGGTGGGTCAGCATCGCGCCCTTGGCCACGCCGGTGGTGCCGCCGGTGTATTGCAGCACGGCCACGTCGCTGCTGGCCGGGCTGACTTCATTGACCGCCTGACCGTGGCCCTTGGCAAGGACGTCGTTGAACTTGATCGCCTTGGGCAAGTGATAGGCCGGGACCATCTTCTTCACGTACTTGATGACGCTGTTGATCAGCAGACGCTTGAGCGGCGGCAACAGGTCGGCGACTTCGGTGACGATCACATGCTTGACGGCGGTCTTGGGCACGACCTTTTCCGCCAGGTGGGCCATGTTGGCCAGGCAGACCAACGCCTTGGCGCCGGAGTCATTGAATTGGTGTTCCATTTCCCGCGCGGTGTACAGCGGGTTGGTGTTGACCACGATCAGGCCGGCACGGATGGCGCCGAACACGGCGACCGGGTATTGCAGGACATTGGGCAGTTGCACGGCGATTCGATCGCCAGGCTTGAGGTCGGTATGCTGTTGCAGGTACGCGGCGAAGGCACCGGACAACTCGTACAATTCACCGTAGGTGATTGTCTTGCCCAGGTTGCTGAAAGCCGGTTTGTTGGCGAAGCGCTGGCAGGACTGCTTCAATACCGCCTGAATATTCGGATACTCGTCTGGATTGATTTCTGCAGCAATCCCGGCGGGGTACTTATCCTTCCAAAAGTCTTCGTGCATGGAAGCCCACTCCTCAGCGACGCGAATTCATCATCGCATTTGATGCGATTATTATTGGTGTATGTTTTTTTTAGGTGAATCTGGCGCTTTCAAGCAGGCCGAGACGTCACAAAGCGCGCCGAGAGTAGCAGCTTTGCCAAGGGCCGACTAGAGCCTAAAGGGGCCCCCACAGTCATAATCACGACTGTCCTACAATATTTAGTCACACTTTAAACGAAAGTGAAATTCCTTGATGAAAGGCTCTGGAATAGGCCTTCAGGACGATACACGACAAATGTGGGAGGGGGCTTGCCCCCGATGCGGTGGACCAGTCGATACGTCCGGTGACTGTTCCACTGCATCGGGGGCAAGCCCCCTCCCACATTTTGATTGCATTTCAATTCATGGTCAGGCGATGTCGCGTAGCTCCCTGCGCAGGATCTTCCCTACCGGCGTCATCGGCAACGAGTCACGCAACACAATGTGCTTGGGTACCTTGTACCCGGTGAAGTTGGTCTTGCAGTACACCTTCAACTCTTCAAGGCTTACCCCTTCGGCACGCGCTACCACAAACAGCTTCACCGCCTCCCCGGTGCGCTCATCCGGCACGCCGATCACCGCGCAATTGGCCACCGCCGGGTGGGCCATGACGACATCTTCGATTTCGTTGGGGTACACATTGAAGCCCGAAACGATGATCAGGTCTTTCTTGCGATCGACGATGCGCACAAAGCCGTCGTCGTCTATCACTGCAATGTCACCGGTCTTGAGCCAGCCTTCGGCATCCAGGGCCTCGGCGCTGGCGGCCGGTTGCTGCCAGTAGCCCTTCATCACCTGCGGGCCCTTGATGCACAACTCGCCGCGCTCGCCCAAGGGCAGCTCGGCGCCTTCGTCGTCAATCACCTTCATCGCGGTAGCGGGCACCGGGATGCCCACGGTACCCAGGCGTGACTTGTTGCCGTAGGGGTTGGTGCTGGCGACCGGCGAGGTTTCTGTCAGGCCATAGCCCTCACCAATCGCGCAGCCGGTGATTTGCTCCCAGCGCTCGGCCGTGGCCTTGATCAGTGCCGTGCCGCCGGAGTTGGTGAGCTTGAGATGGGAAAAATCCAGGCTCTTGAAATCCGGGTGATCCATCAACGCCACAAACAACGTGTTAAGCCCCAGCAGCCCGGTAAAACGCCACTTTTTCAGCTCTTTGATAAACCCACCGATGTCCCGTGGGTTGGTGATCAGCACGTTGTGATTACCCGAGACCATCATGCACATGCAGTTCGCGGTGAAGGCATAGATATGGTACAGCGGCAGCGGCGCGATCATCACCTCCTGCCCTTCTTTGATCAGCGGGTGGCCGTCGTCGCCGGTCTGGGACATGCAGGCGCGCACCTGCTGCATGTTCGCCACCAGGTTGCCATGGGTCAGCATCGCGCCCTTGGCCAGGCCGGTGGTGCCGCCGGTGTATTGCAGCACCGCGATGTCGTCCAAGCTCACCGGGTGGCGCGTCACGCCGAGGCCTGCGCCCATGCGCAAGGTGCGCTTGAACGACACCGCACGCGGCAGGTGGTAGGCCGGGACCATCTTTTTCACCTTGTCGACCACGGTATTGACCAGCCAGCCTTTGGCAGCGGGCAGGAAGTCGCCCATCTTGGCTTCGATCAGGTAGTCGATCTCGGTGTCGGTGCATACCTCCTGCACCCGCGAACCAAACAGGTTGAGGTAGACCAAGGCCCGTACGCCGGCGTCCTTGAACTGGTGACGCATTTCGCGCGGGGTGTACAGCGGGTTGGTGTTGACCACAATCAGCCCGGCACGCAGTGCGCCGAACACGGCAATCGGGTAATGCAGCACGTTGGGCATCTGCACGGCGATGCGCTCGCCGGGCTTGAGGTCGGTGTGCTGTTGCAGGTAGCCGGCGAACGCCGCACTGTGGCGCTCAAGCTCAGCGTAGGTCAGGGTGACCCCCATGTTGCTGAATGCCGGACGGTCGGCAAAGGCCTTGCAGGAACGCTCGAAGACTTCGATCACCGATTTATAGGCCGAAAGGTCGATGTCATTGGGAACGCCCGCCGCGCGTTTGTCATTCCAGAAATCAGGTTGCATTATTCTTGTCCTCTTACCTGAATGTGTCCGGCCGCTTTCGTGCTGCTTATAAAAAGCGGAGCTTCGGGGACGTTAGCAGCTATGGCCAAACAGGCAAATACGGAAAAGAGCGTCATTTGTTGCGTGAATCTTCCTACAAGGCCCTGCGCTGATCAGACGCTTCCCGCGGGATGAGCTATACACTGCAACGTCCCTGAGCTGACCTTGAGCAGCCCTTGAGAAAAGGAAACGTCATGAACCACAGCACTTTCTGGCTGACCGCGAATGACCGCAGCCGCCTGTACGTCAATCATTGGATGCCGGACGGCCCGGCCAGGGCCGTGATCATGCTGTCCCACGGCATGGCCGAGCACAGCGGGCGCTACGCGCGCCTGGCCGAAGCCTTGTGCCGCGCAGGCTACGGCGTGTATGCGCCGGACCAGCGAGGCCATGGCCGCACCGCCGACGAAGGCACCCTGGGGCTCTACGCCGAAAAAGATGGCTGGAACAAAGTGGTGGGCGACCTGGCCAGTCTCAACCAGCACATCGGCCAGCAACAACCGGGGCTGCCGATCATTTTGCTGGGGCACAGCATGGGCAGCTACATCGCCCAGGCCTACCTGCTGCACCACAGTGCCAGCCTGAATGGGGCGATTCTCAGCGGCTCGAATTTCCAGCCGGTGGCGCTGTATCGCGCCGCACGCCTGATTGCTCGCCTGGAGCGCACACGCCAGGGCCTGCGTGGGCGCAGTGCACTGATCGAGTTCTTGTCGTTCGGCTCATTCAACAAGGCGTTCAAACCCAATCGCACGGCGTTCGATTGGCTCAGCCGCGACCCGGTTGAAGTCGACAAGTACATCAATGACCCACTTTGTGGTTTCCGCTGTACCAACCAGCTGTGGATCGATCTGCTCGGCGGCTTGCAGCAAATCAGCAAAGCGTCCAATCTCGTGCAGATCGATCCGGGCCTGCCGATCCTGGTGATGGGCGGCGAATGTGATCCGGTGAGTGAAGGCAAGCGTCTCAAAAGCCTGGCCCATGCCCTGCGCGAAGCCGGCTGCCAGAACCTGCAACTGAATATCTACCCGCAGGCGCGTCACGAAGTGTTCAACGAAACCAACCGCGATGAAGTCACGGCAGATGTGCTGACGTGGCTCGACCAGGTCATGACCTTGCACAGGCCGGCCCGCTGCGAATAACTTTTCGTTTAAAATCAGACAGTTAAATTACCGATTAGCCACAGGATGCACCCTTAGATGACCCAGGTAACCAACACCCCGTACGAAGCCCTTGAAGTCGGCCAGACCGCCAGCTACAGCAAGACCGTCGAAGAGCGTGATATCCAGCTGTTTGCCGCCATGTCCGGCGACCACAACCCGGTGCACCTGGATGCCGAATACGCCAAGGCGACGATGTTCAAGGAGCGTATCGCCCACGGTATGTTCAGCGGCGCCCTGATCAGCGCGGCCGTTGCCTGCGAACTGCCCGGGCCGGGCACCATCTACATCGGCCAGCAGATGACCTTCCAGAAGCCGGTAAAAATCGGCGATACCCTGACCGTGCGCCTGGAAATCCTCGAAAAGCTGCCGAAGTTTCGCGTGCGCATCGCCACCCGTGTGTTCAACCAGCGCGATGAGCTGGTGGTGGATGGCGAGGCGGAGATCCTCGCGCCACGCAAACAGCAGGTCGTAACGTTGACCGAACTGCCGCCGATCAGCATCGGCTGAGTACGGTTTCAACGCCAACACCATACAAATGTGGGAGGGGGCTTGCTCCCGATTGCGGTGGGCCAGTCATTGAAATATCGACTGATCCACCGCTATCGGGAGCAAGCCCCCTCCCACACTTGCTACACGACAGGACTTACGACTGAGCGCGAGCCTGGTTACGCAGGGCTTTTACCTGGTCGTGATTGCGTTGTACGCCGTGGTACTGACGCTCAACCAGATCACGAATGCCCAGCAGGTTGTGCTTGTTGATCTTCTCGATGGCTTCTTTGTAAGCCTTCAGTGCGTGGTCTTCACCGCGCTCGGCTTCGTTCAGAACAGCCTCTTCGTCCTTACCGGTCAGCATCGACTTTACGTCGACCCAGCCACGGTGCAGGGCGCCGGCTACGCTGCCGGAATCTTCCGGATCACCGCCCAGAGCACGTACGGCGGTTTTCAGTTCGGCGGCGGCAGTGGCGCAATCAGCCGAACGCTTGGCGAACAGAGCCTTGAGTTCAGGGTGCTTGATGTCTTCAGCGCACTCTTTGAAGCCCTTCTGGCCGTCGATGCTGGTCTCGATCAGGTCGTTCAGTACGGAGATCGATTCTTTATTGATGTCAGTCATTTTTCAATTCCTTGTACGGGTTAAGAAGGTTGTCTTAGTTATTGCAGCGCCCGTGCCAAGTTTTCAAAAAGAATATTATTGTTTAAATTCAATAACTTATAAAATATTGAACCATCTGTATCGACGTTATTTGCATGATCTGTCATTTGGCCTTCATGCAGAATGCCTGTATTTTCGAAAATCTCGCCTTACTCCCACGAAGCTCATGAATCCTGAAAAACTTGAACTGCTGATCACCCGCGAAATGCCCTTCGGCAAGTACAAGGGCCGGATCATCGCCGACCTGCCTGGCCCCTACCTGAACTGGTTCGCCCGTGAAGGCTTTCCTCACGGCGAATTGGGCGGCTTGCTGGCATTGATGCAGGAAATCGACCACAACGGCCTGTCCGAACTGCTGGAACCGCTGCGCGTTAAACACGGTAAACCCGCCCCCCGCCATTAAGAGACGCGCCATGCCAAGGAATGCTGATAACGAACTCCACTGGCAGGCCATCGCCCAGCGTTATGCGCTGGAGCCCGGCCCGATCAACCTGGAGAACGGCTACTTCGGGCGCATGAGCCGCGAGGTGCAGGCGCAGTACCTGGAGCACGTGGCGTTTATCAACCGCAGCAACTCGCTGTATGTGCGCCAACGCTTCGAGCAAGGTGAAAACGTCGAGATCCGTCGCCAACTGGCCGGGCTGATCGATGTCGACCCCGAGGCCGTCGCCTTCACCCGCAACGCCACCGAAGCCTTGCAATCGCTGATCCGCAACTACAACCGCCTGCAACCCGGCGATCAGGTGCTGATCAGCGACCTGGAGTACGACACCGTCAAAGGTGCGATGCGCTGGTTGGCAGGGGTTCGCGGGGTGGAGGTCGTGGAGTTGTCCCACACGCACCCGGCCAGTTTCGACAGCCTGCTGCAGACCTATCGCGATGCGTTCGCGCGCTACCCGCGCCTCAAGCTGATGGCACTCACCCATGTAACCCATCGCACCGGCCTGGTGATGCCTGTTGAAGCCATCGCCCAGGCTGCGCGTGAACGTGCCATCGACGTGATCCTCGACGGCGCCCACGCGCTCGGCCAAATCGAGTTCAACCTGGCCGAACTGGGCATTGCCTTCGCCGGATTCAACCTGCACAAATGGATCGGCGCGCCGCTGACCCTGGGGTTTCTCTATATCGCCCCCGAGCGCCTGGCTGACATTGACCCGGACATGGGCGAGTTCCACTACCCCGCCACCGACGTGCGTGCGCGCACGTCGTACAGCACACCCAACTTTCCGGCACTGATGACCTTGCCACTGGTACTGCAAGAACATCGCGCTATGGGCGGCGCGGCGGCCAAGGGCGCGCGGGTGAACCACTTGCGCGACGTGTGGGTAAAACAGGTGCGGGCATTACCGGGGATCGAGGTGCTGACACCGGATGATCCACGGCTGTATTGCGGGATTACGGCGTTCAAGTTCAGCGGGCGGGATCAGCAGGTGATGGTGGATCGCATGCTCAGGGACTACAGCCTATTTACCACCACGCGCACAGGTGCTGCGTTTGGTACCTGTATCCGCGTGACACCGGGGTTGGTGACGTCAGCGGCGGACATCAATGTCCTGGTCAACGCCATTACCGAACTGGCGCACAGCGGCCCGGGGGGCGGGGAAGTTTTTTAGGCAAAAAAAAGCGGTACACCGACCAAGTGCACCGCAAAAATGCCGTTAAGCACAGCAACAACGATTCGATAAATCAGATCAATCCAGCAGCGCCAACGCCTGAGCGGTCACTTCCTGGATGCGGGCCCAGTCGCCGTTCTTGATCC
Organism: Pseudomonas sp. MIACH; assembly: GCF_001269925.1. Taxonomy (GTDB): domain Bacteria; phylum Pseudomonadota; class Gammaproteobacteria; order Pseudomonadales; family Pseudomonadaceae; genus Aquipseudomonas. The sequence continues at coordinate 31,686 of NZ_LHVO01000064.1, read as the reverse complement.
ACTCCGGGTCAAGCATCCAGCTGCCGCCCACGCACATCACGTTTTTCAACGCCATGTAGCTCTTGATGTTGGCCGGACCGACGCCGCCGGTCGGGCAGAACTTCACTTCGCCGAACGGGCCGCCCAGGGCCTTGATCGCAGCAACGCCGCCGCTGACTTCGGCCGGGAACAGCTTGAAGCGGCGGTAGCCCAGGCCATAGCCTTCCATGATGCCGGAGGCGTTGCTGATACCTGGCAGCAAAGGAATCGGGCTGTGCACCGAGGCTTCCAGCAGGTCGCGGGTAATGCCGGGGGTGACGATAAATTGCGAACCAGCCACTTCCGCCGCTTCAAGCATGTGGCGGTCGAGTACGGTACCGGCGCCGGTGCACAGTTCAGGACGCTGCTCGCGCAGGACCTGAATGGCCTTGAGGCCGAACTCGGAACGCAGGGTCACTTCCAATGCGGTCAGACCACCGGCTGCCAGGGCATCGGCCAGCGGCAGGATGTCCTGTTCGCGGGCGATGGTGATCACCGGCAGGATCCGCGCCTTGGCGCAGAGGCTGTCGATCAGGGCAACTTTATACGCCATGGACACGGTCGGTTGAGGGCTTTTCATAGCGGCTGATCCTTGGCTCATGGGCACCAGTAAATCTCTAAAGTAGGTTGCAAAAACGCGCGAATCGGCATGGCAGCAACGTCATCACTGGCCAGCGCGGCGCTCAAGGTGGTCAATTTCGAACTGCCGGAAATCGACAGCACGGTGTAGTGGGCCGTGGCCAACAACGCGCGACTCATGGTCAGGCGCTGGTGCGGCACGGTCGGCGCCAGCATTGGCCAGCAACGGCGGGTACCGTCGGCCTGCAGGGCTTCGTTGAGGTTCGGGCTGTCGGGAAACAGCGATGCGGTGTGGCCGTCATCGCCCATGCCCAGCACCAGCACATCAATGGCTGGCAACTCCGCCAGCAGGCGATCAGCCTGCTCGGCAGCGTCATCAAGATTGGCCGCAGCGCTGTACAGGCTGAGAAACTTGGCCTTGGCCGCCGGGCCTTGCAACAAGTGCTGCTTTAGCAGGCCGGCATTGCTGTCGGCGTGTTCAACCGGCACCCAGCGCTCATCGGCGAGGGTGATGGTGACTTTTGACCAGTCCAGGCCTTGCTTGGCCAGGTTCTGGAAAAACGCCACGGGGCTGCGGCCACCGGACACCACCAGGGTTGCCTCGCCACGGGCACTGATGGCCGCGCGCAGTTGTTCGGCCACGTCATTGGCCAGGCCGTCCGCCAGCAGCACAGGCGTGCGGTACTCGTGGGCAGTCACGCCCCGAGGCAGTTTCAATTCAGATATCGCCATACCAAGACCTCCCATCCCGCGTGATCAGTGCAATAGAGCTCATCGGCCCCCAGGACCCCGCCGCATACGGCTTGGGCGCATCACCGGATTTTTTCCACCCGGCGATCAACTGGTCACACCACTTCCACGCGGCTTCGATTTCATCTTTGCGAACAAACAGGTTCTGATTGCCGCGCATCACTTCCAGCAACAACCGCTCGTAGGCATCGGGGATGCGTGCGCTGCGATAGGTGTCAGAAAAATTCAGTTGCAGAGGTCCGCTGCGCAGTTGCATGCCCTTGTCCAGGCCCTGCTCCTTGGTCATCACGCGCAAGGAAATACCTTCGTCCGGCTGCAGGCGAATGATCAACTTGTTGCTGATCTGCAAACGCTGCTCGGGGGCGAAGATGTAATGAGACGGTTCCTTGAAGTGGATGACGATCTGCGACAGCTTCTGCGGCATACGCTTGCCAGTGCGCAGGTAGAACGGCACCCCGGCCCAACGCCAGTTACGGATATCGGCCCGCAGCGCGACGAAGGTTTCGGTGTCGCTCTGGGTGTTGGAATTCTCTTCTTCCAGGTAACCCGGCACCGGCTTGCCAGCGCTGTAGCCGGCGATGTACTGGCCACGCACCACCTGAGTGGTAAGGCCATCCGGGCTGATCGGCGCCAGGGCCTTGAGCACCTTGACCTTCTCGTCACGGATGCTGTCGGCGGACAGGTCGGCCGGCGGGTCCATGGCGATCAGGCACAACAGCTGCAGCAAGTGGTTCTGGATCATGTCGCGCAGCTGGCCGGCCTTGTCGAAATAGCCCCAACGGCCTTCGATACCGACCTGCTCGGCCACGGTGATTTCCACGTGGGAAATGTAGTTCTGGTTCCACTGGGTTTCGAACAGGCTGTTGGCGAAACGCAGGGCGATCAGGTTTTGGACGGTCTCTTTGCCCAGGTAGTGGTCGATGCGGTAGGTGCGGTTTTCCGGGAAAAACTGCGCCACGGCGTCGTTGACCTTGCGCGAGGATTCCAGGTCCGAACCGATGGGTTTTTCCAGCACGACGCGGGTGTTTTCCGCCAGGCCGACCTTGGACAGGTTCTCGCAGATTGCGCCGTACACCGCCGCAGGCGTGGCGAAGTAGGCGATCAGGCGCTGTTCGGTGCCGGCCAGTTCAGCCAGGGCCACGTAGTCGTCGGCTTTCATGAAGTCGACATGGACATAGGTCAGGCGCGCCAGGAAACGCTGGGCGATGCTCTCGTCCAGTTCCTTGTCGACGTATTTACGCAATTCTTTTTCGATATGGGCCAGGTGTTGCTGCTCGGAACCGGCTTCACGGGCCAGGGCCAGGATACGGGTGTCGTCGTGCAGGAGCCCGGCGCCATCGAGTTGATAGAGGGCAGGAAATAACTTGCGCAGCGCCAGATCACCCAAGGCGCCAAACAGGGCAAAGGTGCAGGGTTCTACGGTTATCGAAGGCATGATGTTTGTTCTTTTATCAAGTTAAGCTACAAATACCTTTTTTCAAGGCATCACTCAAGGAAAAATGTAGTAATAACCACAACATTTTCCCGAAATACGCATTCCGAGTGGTGGTGTTCAGCTACCCTCAGTAGGATAGGCCACCGCAAAGGGCCACTCGTCGATTGGTTGCCGCCCTTTATTTGCATCGTCGCCCGAAGGAAAGACTGAATGGACCGCGTGCGAAATCTTCTGGAACAGATCCGGAACCGCCTCGAAGAACTGAACAAGGCTGAGAAAAAAGTAGCCGAGGTCATCCTGCTCAACCCGCAGCAGGCGACCCGCTTCTCCATCGCAGCCCTAGCCCAAGCCGCCTCGGTCAGTGAACCGACGGTCAACCGTTTCTGCCGCTCGTTCGGCGTCAGCGGCTACCCTGAACTTAAATTGCAGTTGGCGCAAAGCCTGGCCAGTGGCGCAGCGTACGTCAGCCGCGCCGTGGAGGCCGATGATAACCCTGAGGCCTACACCCAGAAGATCTTTGGCAGCGCCATCGCTTCCCTGGACAGCGCCTGCCAGGCCCTGGACCCGGCCCTGATCAGCAAGGCCGTGGACCTGTTGATCCAGGCGCGGCAGATCCACTTCTTCGGCCTCGGTGCTTCGGCGCCGGTGGCCATGGATGCGCTGCACAAGTTTTTCCGCTTCAACCTGGCGGTCACCGCCCACGCCGACGTGCTGATGCAACGCATGATCGCCTCGGTGGCCCACACGGGCGAGTTGTTCGTGATCATTTCCTACACCGGGCGCACCCGCGAGCTGGTGGAAGTGGCGCGTATCGCCCGGGAAAACGGTGCGTCAGTGCTGGGCGTAACCGCCGAGAACTCGCCGTTGGCCAAGGCCAGTACCGTAAGCCTGAATATTCCGCTGCCGGAAGACACCGACATCTATATGCCGATGACCTCGCGGATCATCCAATTGACGGTGCTGGATGTGTTGGCGACCGGCATGACTTTGCGCCGTGGGGTAGATTTCCAGCCGCATCTGCGCAAGATCAAAGAGAGTTTGAATGACAGCCGGTATCCGGTTGGGGATGAGTTTAACTAAGCCAGCCTGTGTGTTGGCTTCACTGGCCTCATCGGCGGCAAGCCCCCGATGAGGCCATCAACCACACCGCTAAACCCCAGCCCGCGCCTGCAAACTGAGATGCGCCCTCTCCCCCGGCGCCAGACTCGCCCCGGCCATCGCCGACTCGACACACACAAACCCCGACGCCTCGTTAAAGCTCACCCCCAGCAGCGGCCGGCTGCCGGGATGCCATACCACGGTGTCGGCGCTGTCGCCGGTGTCGATGCACAGTTCGCGCTGCCAGGCATGATCCTTAAGCTGTAGTTCGCCGTCGTGCTGGAACACCCGCTGGCACCCGCCGTCGACGCGCAACTCGCCTTCCTGCTGGCACGCCTGGCGATTGAGCTGGTCGTAACCGTGCGCGCCGTCGAGCCCAGACAGCGCTATCTCATCGACGTGACCAATACGCCAGTAGGCGTGCAAAGCATGGCTCAATTGGCACGGCAACTCGTCCTGATGCTCGGTGCTCAGGCGCAGTTCCAGGGTATCGCCCAGGTGCGCGTGCAGGTCGACCTGCCAATCGCACAGCTGCAATTGCCAGTGCAGGCGCACGCCATCGTCGTCGGTGCTGCTGTCGAGCAGTTTCCAGTCGATCAACCGCGCCCAACCATGGGACGGCCACGCGTTTTCGCTCGGATGGCGGCCATACCACGGCCAGCACACCGGCACGCCGCCACGGATGGCGCCGACTTGCGGCCACTTGGCCGCGCACCACAGCCAGGGTTTCTGGCCACGGGGTTGGAAATGCAACAGTTGCGCACCCTGGCGACTGAACACCGCCTGACACAGCGGATGGTCGATCACCAACACGTCGCGCATCTGAAAGCGCTCCCAAGCGAACACCGGACGCTCGCGCAGGGATTTGAAAAAGCGTTGCAGCGGTTGCTCATGCATGTGCCACGGTCCTGAATATCGTCACAGTGCCACCCAAAAAAAAGCGGATAGCCATGGCTATCCGCAAAATGCGCACAGAGAGAAGGAGCTTATCGCAACAGCGTTAGAACGTAGACTGAATTTTCAGGCCCGCCACCAGCGCGTTGTCGACTTTATCCACGCCGCCCGGTTGGACAACGTATTGCAGGTTGGGACGCACGGTCAGCCAGTTGGTGACGTGGAAGCCGTAGTTGATTTCGAAGTTGTACTCGGTTTCGCGGATCGGCGAGAACAGCGGGTTGTCGTAGTCGGCCACGCCATTCGCGACGTTAAGCAGTTCGGCGTTTTTCTTCACGTCATCGTTGACGTGCAGACGCGCAGCGCCAATGCCGACGTCATCTTTTGGACGCGCGTCGAATGGGCCCTTGTACACCAGCATGATCGACTGATAGTTGTCGACCAGGTTGGTTTCCTTATCGTGGAAGGTCGCGTTGGCAGCGATGTTCAAGCCACGGGAAGCGTCGCCGTTATGGCTGGTGAGTTGCTGTTGGGCAACGAACCAGTAGCCTTTTTTGCTGCTGTGGGTACGGTAGGCCGCGCCCGTGGTGGCAGCATCGTTGCCATTGACGTCTTCACGAACGTCAGCAGCGTCGGCGGCGCTCTTGTAGTAACCCACACGGTATTCGCCCGGCAGGTTATTAACCTTCGGCGACCAGACCAATTCCACCGGAATCACGGTGCCCTTGGTGCCGCTGCCGCTGAGTTTGAAGCCGTTGCCGTGCTCCAGCTGCGATGGGTTCTGGTTGTACGCACCGATCTGCGCATACAGCTCAGGCGTGATGTTGTACTTCACGCGGATCGCGGCCTGGCTGACCGGCCAGTTGTACCAGGTGTTTACATAGTTACCGACCTGGGAGCCACAGAACGACAGGTTCTGGAAGTCGCACGGGAAGGTGTTGAAGTCTTCGCCTTCACCGAAGTAACCGAGCTTCACGTCCAGCTTGTTGTCGAACATCTGGTGCTGAATCCAGAACTGGGTCAGACGGACCATGTGGCCGCGACCGTAGACTTCCATGGACGAACTCAGCGTGCCGGCACGCGGGTCGCCAATGCGGTCGTTGGAGATGTTCTGGCCATTACGGTTAGTCAGTTGGATCTTGGCCTGGGTGTTATCCCAGCCCCACAGCTTTTGCAGGTCCAGCGCTACGCCCAACCCGAACTGGTCGGAGTAACGGCCGGTTCTGTCGTTGTTGTAGCCGCCGCGCAGGTTGGCGCCCATTTCCCCTACGTAGTCAGCCTTGATGTCGATACCTTGCTCGATCAGCTTGGTACGCTCACCGCCCCAATCGCCGGTCATCCACTTGGAATCGGCACTGAATGCATCGGCCGCCATCGCATTGGCGGACAGTACAAGGGCTGCTGCTGCTGACAGTTGGCAGATCAGCCGGGTGTTGTTGTGTTGCTTTTTCATCCCTACATCCTCGTCTTTATTGTTATTAAACTGTTTTTATCTAACGCGGGTTACATTTTTTAATTAAAACAACTACTTATCTCGTTCGCCCTACACTTGTAGGAGCGAGCTTGCCGGCGAAAAACTCAAGGTCAACGCGTTTATCCAGGATGCCCGCGTTATCGTTGACGACCTTCGCGAGCAAGCTCGCTCCTACCGTGTTCAGCGGCCCTTGAACTGAGCCACGTTATCGGCATGCCCTTGCGTTGGCACTGAAGCAGCAGTGCCCAGGCGCTCGCCCGTCTTGGCGTCGAACAGCAACACCTTGGCCGGATCGAATTGCAGCGTCAGGGTCTCGCCCACCTGCGGTGCCACATCGGGCGCCAGGCGGCAGCAGACCTTGGTGTCATTCAGTTGCACGAATACCAGGGTGTCCGGGCCGGTGGGTTCGGTGACCTGGACTTCGGCACGAATACTCGACGAACCATTGCCCTCACCCGCCGCCAGCATGATTTGCTCCGGGCGCAGGCCGAGGATTACATCGCGGTCTTCCAGGCCGGCGTCGTTCATCGCCAGCGGCAGTTCGCAACGGGCCTGACCGCTGTCGAGCAGGGCTACCAGGCGACCGTCCTTGCGTTGCAGGCGCAGGGGCACGAAGTTCATCGGCGGCGAACCGATAAAGCTCGCCACGAACTGGTTGGCCGGGTTGTTGTAAATCTCTTTCGGCGTGCCGAACTGCTGGATGATGCCGTCCTTCATCACCGCCACCTTGTCGCCCAGGGTCATCGCTTCGATCTGGTCGTGGGTCACGTAGACGGTGGTGGTTTTCAGGCGCTGGTGCATCAGCTTCATTTCGGTACGCATCTCGACGCGCAGCTTGGCGTCGAGGTTCGACAGCGGTTCGTCGAACAGGTAGATCTTCGGCCGACGCGCCAGGGCCCGGCCCATGGCCACACGCTGTTGCTGGCCACCGGAGAGCTGGCCTGGCTTGCGGTTGAGCAGGTGTTCGATCTGCAGCAGCTTGGCCACGCGCGCGACTTCGGCGTCGATGTCGGCCTGGGGCATCTTGCGGATCTTGAGGCCGAACTCGATGTTCTCGCGCACGCTCATGGTCGGGTACAGCGCATAGGACTGGAACACCATGGCGATGTCACGGTCCTTGGGGCTCATGCCGCTGACGTCCTGGTCGCCGATCATGATTGCGCCGCCGGTGATGGTCTCCAGGCCCGCGATGCAGTTCATCAGCGTGGACTTACCGCAACCCGAAGGGCCGACCAGGATCAGGAACTCACCTTCCTTGATCGACAGTTCGATGTTCTTCAAGGTGTCGGGCAGGCCGGCGCCATAGGTCTTGTTTACATTGCGAAGTTCAAGCGTAGCCATGATTACCCCTTGACCGCGCCGGCCGTCAGGCCGCGCACGAAATACTTGCCTGCGATCACATAGACCAGCAGGGTCGGCAGCCCGGCGATCATCGCCGCCGCCATATCCACGTTATATTCCTTGGCCCCGGTGCTGGTGTTGACCAGATTGTTCAGCGCCACCGTGATGGGCTGGGAATCGCCACTGGAGAACACCACGCCGAACAGGAAGTCGTTCCAGATCTGAGTGAACTGCCAGATCAGGCAGACCATGATGATCGGCGTGGACATCGGCAGAATGATCTGACGGAAAATGGTGAAGAAACCGGCACCGTCCAGGCGTGCCGCCTTGATCAGCGCATCCGGAATGCTCACGTAGTAGTTACGGAAGAACAGCGTGGTGAACGCCAGACCGTACACAACGTGCACAAACACCAAGCCAGTGGTGGTACTCGCCAGGCCCATCTTGCCGAGGGTGAACGACGCCGGCAGCAGCACGGTCTGGAACGGCAGGAAGCAGCCGAACAACAGCAAACCGAAAAACAACTGCGAACCACGGAAGCGCCAGAACGACAGCACATAGCCGTTCAACGCGCCGATGGCGGTGGAAATCAGCACGGCCGGCACGGTGATCTTGATCGAGTTCCAGAAGTAGCCATCCACCGTGGCCCAGGCCTTGACCCAGCCGATGCCGCTGACCACGGTCGGCCAGCTCAGCAGGTTGCCGGTGCTGATGTCTTCCGGGGTCTTGAAGCTGGTGAGCAGCATCACCACCAGCGGTACCAGGTACAGCAACACAGCCAGGATCAACACCGCGTAGATCGCGATGCGGCTCAGGCTGATGGCAGGTTTGGCAGCGAGACTAGTCATTACGCTTGGTCCTCAGCTCGGAGTAGAGGTAAGGCACGATGATCGCGAGGATCGCACCGAGCATCAGGATTGCACTGGCCGAGCCCATGCCCATCTGGCCACGGCTGAAGGTGAACGAGTACATGAACATCGCGGGCAGGTCGGACGAGTAGCCCGGACCACCGGCCGTCATGGCCGCCACCAGGTCGAAGCTCTTGATCGCAATGTGCGCCAGGATCATCACCGCACTGAAAAACACCGGACGCAGGCTGGGCAGCACCACGCTCCAGTAGATGCGCGGCAGGCTTGCGCCGTCGATCTGGGCGGCACGGATGATCGACTGATCAACGCCACGCAGGCCGGCGAGGAACATCGCCATGATGAAACCGGAGGCTTGCCACACAGCAGCAATCACCAGGCAATAGACCACGCGGTCCGGGTCGATCAGCCAGTCGAGACGGAAGCCTTCCCAGCCCCAGTCACGCAGGAGTTTGTCCAGGCCCATGCCCGGGTTGAGCAGCCATTTCCAGGCGGTACCGGTGACGATCATCGAGAGCGCCATCGGGTACAGGTAAATGGTGCGGATAAAACCTTCGCGGCGGATTTTCTGGTCGAGGAAAATCGCCAGCGTCACGCCGATCACCAAGGTGATGCCGATAAACATCCCGCCGAAAAGCGCCAGGTTCTTGCTCGCCACCCACCAGCGGTCGTTGTCGAACAACCGTTCGTATTGCGCAAGACCCGCCCATTTGTAGCTCGGCAGGAACGTAGACGTGGTGAACGAGAGCACAAACGTCCACAGGATGTAGCCGTAGAAGCCCACCAACACGATGAACATGCTGGGCGCCAGCACCAGTTTGGGTAGCCAGCGCTGCAGTGCATCGAACGGCGAGGCTTTGCTGAACACAGCAACAGAACTCATGGGGAAATCCAATACAGGGAAAAAGGACTACAGAAGCACGCCTTGTGAGGGGTCAGGGGTCCCCCTCACAAGGTCAACCGTTACTTGGCAGACTTGATCGCAGCGCCGAGTTTCTTGGCGGTGTCGGCCGGGTCGGCTTTCGGGTCGTTGATGTAGTTGGTCACGACATCAAAGAACGCGCCTTGCACGGCCAGGGTAGTGGCCATGTTGTGCGCCATGCTTGGCTGCAGGCCGCCGCTCTTGGCGTCAGCCAGGAAGTCCTTGGCCGCAGTCTGGGCGCAGGAGTCGAAGCCGAGCTTGTCCATTTCATTGAGCATGTCGGTACGAACAGGGATCGAGCCCTTGTTGATGCTGAAGACCTTCTGGAAGTTTTCACCCAGCACGACTTTGGCGATGTCCTGCTGGCCAGCAGCAGTGCCTTTGTCTTTCTGCTTGAACACCGCCAGGGAGTCGATGTTGTAGGTGAAGGCTTTGTCGGTGCCCGGGAAGGCTACGCACTCGTAGTCTTTGCCGGCGACTTTCTTGGCGGCGGTCCATTCGGATTTGGCCCAGTCACCCATGATCTGCATGCCGGCCTTGCCGTTGATGACCTTGCCGGCTTCGAGGTTCCAGTCCTGGCCTTTGCCGTCGACGTCCATATAGGTCGCGACTTTCTTCAGCTCGGTCAGGGACTTGACCATTTCCGGGCCGGTCAGCGCAGCGTTATCCAGGTCGACCAGGGCTTTCTTGTAGCCATCGGCGCCCATTACCGACAGGACCACCGCTTCGAAGACGGTGCTGTCCTGCCAAGGCTGGCCACCGTGGGCGAGCGGAATGAAGCCCGCGGCCTTGAGCTTGTCGCCGGCTGCGTAGAATTCTTCGAGGGTGGTTGGGTTCTTGGTGATACCGGCTTTCTTGAAGACTTCCGGGTTGATCCACAGCCAGTTCACGCGGTGGATGTTGACCGGTACGGCGACGTAGTCACCGTCGTACTTCACGGTGTCGGAGACTTTCTTGTCGAGCAGGGAATCCCATTTTTCGTCTTTGGCGACGGACTTCAGGACGTCGGTGTCGAGCAGGCCGGTGGACGCCCATTCCTGGATGTCAGGGCCTTTGATCTGGGCAACGCCTGGCGGATTGCCGGCGACCGCGCGGCTTTTCAGCACGGTCATGGCCGTGGCGCCACCACCACCTGCGACGGCACCGTCTTTCCAGGTAAAGCCGTCTTTCTCTACTTGGGCCTTCAGGACATCTACAGCCGCTTTTTCGCCACCCGAGGTCCACCAATGCACAACTTCAACCGTCCCTTTGGAGTCGGCGGCAAATGCACTGAGGGGAAACAACGAGGCAACGGAAATAGCTACGGCGAGGCGATTAATCGCGTTCATCTGAATACCTTTTCTTGTTGTTATGCATGCAAGTCTAGAGCTTGCGCTGCACGGAGTTTAAACATGGTTTTTTCGAGCGCAGGTAACAAAGGGATGCACAAATGTCACCACTTGGTGACATAACCCCCAGCACTTAAAGCGCTGGCCATGCTTGGCGCCAAAGGCAGTGCAGGCAGCACTACCGCTTGCCAGGCATGGTACAGGTCCGGTTTGCCGCCCCAGATGTTGCTGCTGGGCTGGTTGTGCGGGCCGAGTTCGTGGTGCCAGCTGCCGTGGATACGGTCAATGAAATGGGTGTCGCAAAACTCCCAGAAACGCCGGTACCAGGTTTCGTAATGCAACTCACCCGTGCGTTTAAGCAAGGCCTGGGCAGCAGCGCTGGCTTCAGCGTGGGTCCAGTGCAGACGCTCACGCACGACCGGGCGCTGGTTCCAGTCCAGGGTGTAGACGATGCCGGGAGCGCCATCCACGGCCCAGGCATATTCGCAGGCGCTGGCGAACAGGCCCTTGGCCGCGCTCAGCAGCCAGTCCGGCGTGGCCAGCCCGGCCTGCTGGCGTGCCGCTTCCAGGTGCAGCACCAGCCGCGCCCACTCAAAACCGTGGCCGGGGGTGATGCCATAGGGGCGGAAGCCGTCGGCGGGGTTGTCTTCGTTGTAATCGAGCAGGGGTTTCCACTGAGTGTCGAAATGCTCGATCACCATGAACTGATTGGCGGCGGCGTGGGTATGAATCACCCGCTCGACGATGCGCAGGGCGCGGTCCAGCCAACGTGTGTCAGCGGTGACATCGGCCAGGGCCAGGAAGGCTTCGGTGGCGTGCATGTTGCTGTTGGCGCCGCGATAGGCTTCAACGCCGCTCCAGTCCCGGGCAAACGATTCGAGCATCACGCCTTCCTCTTCGCTCCAGAAGAACTGGTCGATGATATGGATAGCGTCGTTGAGCAGGTTTTGTGCCCCGGGCGCGCCCGCCACCACCGCTGAGCTGGCCGCCAGGGCGACAAAGGCGTGCAGGTAGGCAGCCTTGCCGGTGTTGCCATCCAGGGCCTGGGGCGTGGCAAACCAGCCGCCGTGTTCGCTGTCGCGCAAAGGCCCGCTCAGGGCCGCAACACCGTGCGCCACCAGGTCGGCATAACCCGGCACCCCCATGGCATGGGCCATGGCGAAGCTGTGGGTCATGCGTGCGGTATTCATGGTTTCGGCGTGGGCATCGGCCGGCAATTGGCCTTTGTCGTCGAGATTGCCAAAACCCTCAGGCAGACGAGATGCCTTGGCGAATGCCAGCAGGCGCTGGCCTTCGGCGGCGAGCCAAGCGTGATGGGCAGGTGCATTCAGCCAACTGCTGGCAGGCAGTGGTTGCGTGGTCATGGGTGGCCCTTATTATTTTTTGTGGGATGACCCGGAGTCTAAACAAGGGTGAGGTGGGGGCAAGTAACGAAGGGGATGGGAAATGTCACCAGACGGTGACATTCAAGCCGCTTAGGCGGCCTGTGGCGAGCAAGCTTGCCACAGGCCCGATATTACTGGCCGAGCGGCGTGACCGCCGCAGGCGCATTCAGGCGCTGGTTCAGGTTCTGCACCTGGCTTTGCAAGGTGGTGATATTGCGGGTGGTCTGGATGCGAAACACGTCGAACTCTTTATTCGTCGGCGCATCGCTGTTGGCCGGCTGGCTGTCCTGGGCGCTTTTGAGTACCACCAGATCCTGCTCAAGACGGGCGATGGCCGCGCTCGGGTTACCTTGTTTTTTCAAGGCGGCAACATCTGCGACCAATTCCTTTATCTCGGCATCGTGCTTGCCGGCATCACCCTGCGCCGCCTTCAGGCTCGCCACGGCATCGGTCAAGGCTTGCACCTGGCCTTGCAGCTTGGCATTGGCGCTCGACAGCTCAGTGGTGCTGGCGGTCATTTTCGCCAGCCGCGTGTCCAGCTCGGTGGCCTGGCCGGCAACGCCGAGCTGCTGTTTACCCTGCTCCAGCAACTGACTTTCGAGCTGTTTGATCTGCAGTTTCAGCGCTTCGCTGCCGTTGTTCACGCTGGCTTCACTGGCGACGACCTTGCCGGAAATGTCCTGCAGGCGCCCCGCCGCTTCTTCGCTGATGCGCGCAAAACTTTCCTGGGTGGCGACCAACTGCTGGCCCATCAGCGAGATCTGCTGGAAGCTCCACCAGGCCAGGCCGGTAAACGCGATCAGCAGTGCGCCGATCAATGCCCACAGCGGGCCGGTGCTGGGCCCCTTGACCTTGACCACAGGCGTAGTGCGCGAACGTACGGAAGTGGCTGGGGATGGCTCGAAATCATCGTCATCCCCGTGATCAGCCCGCAGGCTGGGAACGTTGTCGAAATCGTCTTTAGCATCGTTACGCATGAATCAACCCTGAATCGGTGAGTTAGCTGGCTGCAAAGCCGAGCGGCGGGAGTATAAACCGCAACCCCGCCGCACTGATCGACCCGGAACCTGGAACTCGGTTCCCGATGTGTTGCCTGTTGTGACCTTACTTGAGCCCGGGATCCTGGGCCTTCCACCAACTGCAAAACTCGTCGAGGGCGGTCCACAGGCTGACTTTAGGCTCGTAATCCAGATAATGCCTGGCTCGGCTGATGTCGAGGGTGAAATCTTTGTTCATAACCTGCATCCCCAGCCGCGACAACGACGGCTCCGGTCGTCCCGGCCACAGGGCACAGACTGCCTCGTTCAATGCCGCCACGCTGTAGGACAAGGCGTAGGACCGATACCGGGTGACCTGGGGCAACTCCATCTGGCGCATCACGTAGTTCACCACATCCCACACCGGCACAGGCGCGCCGTTGCTGATGTTATAGGCCTTGCCCAGCGCAGACCCTGGGGCCAGCAAACTGCTGAGCAAGGCTTCGTTAAGGTTGTGAATGCTGGTGAAATCCACCTTGTTCAGGCCATCGCCGACGATGGCCAGACGGTTTTTGCGCTGCATTTTCAACAGGCGCGGGAAAATGCTCATGTCCCCGGCGCCGGTCACAAAACGCGGGCGCAGGGCCAGCACTTCCAGGCCGAACTCCTGGGCGCCGAACACCTTCTGCTCGGCCAGGTACTTCGTGGCGGCGTAAGGGTGTTTGAAACGCTTAGGGACTTGCTCTTCCGTCAGCCCGAGGTGATCGCGCCCGTCAAAGTAGATCGACGGCGACGACAGGTGGACCAGGCGGCCAACGCGCTGCTTGAGGCAGGCCTCGACAACGTTTTCAGTCACCAGCACGTTGCCTTGATGGAAGTCCTGATACTTCCCCCACAGCCCAACAGCACCGGCGCAATGCACCACGGCTTCGACATCGCGGCACAGGTCGCGCACCAGGTTGGCATCATTCAGATCACCCTGGATAAACTCGGCACCGCGCCGGACCAGGTGCTCCACCCCTTCGGCGCGTCGCCCGTTGACCCGTACGTCGAGCCCCTGCTCCAGGGCGAAACGCGCAAAGCGCCCGCCGATGAAGCCGCTTGCGCCGGTGACCAGAATCTTCATGTATTACCCCGTGTTCTTTCATTTTTCATCGCTGTTGCCTTGACGACCGCCGTCAGTCCAACGGCACCAACCATTGTCCACAGGCCTGGGCCAGATGGTTGGTCAACAGGCCCAACAGCTGCCCACCGCTGCGCCAATGATGCCAGTACAACGGCACATCGATGGGCTTATCTGGCAATAACTCGACCAGCACGCCCGTTTCCAACTGGTCGCGCACCTGCAATTCAGGCACCAGCCCCCACCCGAGCCCAGCCTCCGCCAGGCGGATAAAGCCTTCGGACGATGGGCATAAATGGTGTTCGAAACCTCCGTCCACGCCCAGGGACGCCAAGTAGCGATGCTGCAGGAAATCATCCGGGCCAAACACCAGTGCCGGTGTGCGCGCCAGTTGATCGGCGCGCACGCCTTGGGGGAAATGCCGGGCAATAAAGGCTGGGCTGGCCAGCGCCCGATAACGCATGGCCCCCAGCAACAGGCTGCGAGCGCCGGCCACCGGGCGTTCGCTGGCACAAATACAGGCGGCCACCTCACCGGCGCGCATGCGCTTGAGGCCCACCGTCTGGTCCTCTACGACCAGGTCCAGGAGCAGATGCTGCTCGGCACAAAAATCACTGACCGCCTCGGCCCACCAAGTGGCCAGGCTGTCGGCATTCAGCGCGATGCGCAGGCGCTCGGGCATGCCTTCGTCATCCAACGCCGGCACCTGGCTTTGCAGGTCGCGCTCCAGCAACCGCACCTGCTGCACATGGTTAAGCAGCCGCCGACCAATATCGGTGGGCGTCGGCGGTGTCACCCGCACCAGCACCGGCTGGCCGATGCGTGCTTCCAACAGTTTGATGCGCTGGGAAATCGCCGATTGCGACAAGCCCAATACCTGGGCACCGCGCTCGAAGCCGGCCTGTTCCACCACCGCCGCCAGGGCGGAAAGCAATTTATAGTCGAACATCAGTTTCTCTAATGAGCGATCAGCAATATTGGTTTTTCTTATACAGCCTGGCCCGTGAGAATAGCCAGCCTTGCTTCTCTCTTCTTATTAAGGATCCCTTGCATGGCTGGCGAAACCGCCCTGGCAACCCTGCTGCGCAGCATGAGCCCGCAGCTTAATGAAGGTGACTACGTGTTCTGCACCCTGCCTGACAATCGCATCCCGACCGATTGCGAGGTGATCGGCAGCTTTCGCGAACAGCAAGGGCTGACGCTGATCCTGGAGAGGCAGCAGGCGGAGAAGGCTGGCCTGGCGTTCGACTACATCGCGGCGTGGATCACCCTGAATGTGCATTCGGCACTGCAAGCCGTGGGCTTGACGGCGGCGTTCGCCAGCGCACTGGGCAAAGCCGGCATCAGTTGCAACGTGATTGCCGGTTATTACCACGACCACCTGTTCGTTGGCCGCGCGGACGCCCAGCGAGCCATGGACGTATTGCGTCAACTGGCAGCGACTTCGGAGTAATGGTTATGTGGCAAAGTTATCTGAACGGACTATTGGTGGCCCTGGGGTTGATCATGGCCATCGGCACGCAAAACGCCTTTGTATTGGCGCAAAGCCTGCGCCGTGAACATCACCTGCCGGTGGCGGCGTTGTGCGTGGTGTGTGACGCCTTGCTCGTGGCGGCCGGGGTATTCGGCCTGGCCACGGTGCTGGCGCAAAACCCGTTGCTGCTGGCAATTGCCCGCTGGGGCGGCGCGGCGTTCCTGTTGTGGTACGGCACCCTGGCGTTGCGCCGGGCGTTTTCGACACAGAGCCTGGAGCAAGGAGGCAACCTCAAGGTCCGTTCATTGCGCGCCGTGTTGCTCAGCGCATTGGCGGTAACGTTGCTCAATCCTCATGTGTACCTGGACACTGTTCTGCTGATCGGCTCACTGGGGGCGCAACAGACCGAACCCGGCGCCTACGTGGCCGGGGCCGCGAGTGCATCGTTCCTGTGGTTCGCCACCCTGGCACTCGGCGCAGCCTGGTTGGCGCCGTGGCTGGCACGCCCGACGACATGGCGCCTGTTGGACCTGTTGGTAGCGGTGATGATGTTCAGCGTGGCCTATCAATTAATAAGCGCGCCGTGAACTTATTCCAAAAGGCTCTGGAACCTCTATCCCACACAGTTGTTGCGTGGTTTTGCCGCACCCCCGGTGCTATGATCCTGCCCCTGCGCCGCAAAGAGTACAAACTCCCCGGCGCTTGTTTGGCCGCCCGTGATCGGCCTTGCGCTCACCGCAACTGACCTGATTAGGAGAATCATCATGGCTTTCGAATTGCCGCCGCTGCCCTACGCACACGATGCCCTGCAGCCGCATATCTCCAAGGAAACCTTGGAGTTCCACCACGACAAGCACCACAACACCTATGTCGTGAACCTGAACAACCTGGTGCCTGGCACCGAGTTCGAAGGCAAGACCCTGGAAGAGATCGTTAAATCCTCTTCGGGCGGCATCTTCAACAACGCCGCTCAGGTCTGGAACCACACCTTCTACTGGAACTGCCTGGCGCCAAACGCCGGCGGCCAACCGACCGGCGCACTGGCTGAAGCCATCAACGCTGCGTTCGGTTCGTTCGACAAGTTCAAGGAAGAATTCACCAAGACGTCCGTCGGTACCTTCGGTTCCGGTTGGGGCTGGCTGGTGAAAAAGGCTGACGGTTCCCTGGCCCTGGCCAGCACCATCGGCGCCGGCAACCCGCTGACCAGCGGCGACACCCCGCTGCTGACCTGCGACGTGTGGGAACACGCCTACTACATCGACTACCGCAACGTGCGTCCAAAGTATGTGGAAGCGTTCTGGAACCTGGTCAACTGGAAGTTCGTGGCTGAGCAGTTCGAAGGCAAGACCTTCACTGCCTAAGCCCCCCTTGCAGTAGAAAGAGCCCGGCGATTGCCGGGCTTTTTTTGGGTACTGTCCCCAAGGCAGTCGGACTATTGGAACTCAACGGTAATAATTCCCCACTCAAATTGCCGGAGGGATAAACCTCTCAACTAAAGGTGGAGAATTACGATGATTCCGTTATTGAGTGCAATTCCAATGGCAGCGAAGCTTCTTGGTACCGGTATGGATATAGCAAAAGGTGCAGCGGATCTGGCAAGCAAAGTCATGGATACAACAGATGCCGTCAAAAAGGTCGCAGGAGAAGTGCCAAAACCGCTGGGTCCGTTTAATTTTTAATATCGCCTCCTGACAGAAGGCGGGGCCTGCTCCGCCTTCGCTCCCGTCAATATTTGCGCAGTACGCCCACTCTCTATTCGCACCTGCCAGGTACCGACCTGCGTTGGCGCGCCTCAATGCCGGTCAAGCCAAAGCGTCAATTGAGCTTTTGCCCCAATGTCCCTTTGACTGCCATCACTAGATTGCCAATACTCATGGCATATTGAAGGCCACCCGCATGAGACAAGGAATGCCCCTTTGAAGCTGGAACTCAAGAACAGCTTGTCGGTGAAGTTGCTACGGGTTGTGCTCCTGTCGGCGTTGATCGTGGGCGTGGCGCTGAGCGTGGCGCAGATCGTTTTCGATGCCTACAAGACACGCCAGGCCGTGGCTGGCGATGCCCAGCGCATTCTGGATATGTTTCGCGACCCCTCGACCCAGGCCGTCTACAGCCTGGACCGTGAAATGGGCATGCAGGTGATCGAAGGGCTGTTTCAGGACGATGCGGTGCGCATGGCATCCATCGGGCATCCCAACGAAACCATGCTGGCGGAGAAAAGCCGCACCTTGCAGCAATCCCCCAGCCGCTGGCTGACCGACCTGATTCTTGGCCAGGAACGCACGTTTACCACCGCATTGGTCGGCAAAGGCCCCTACAGCGAGTATTACGGCGACCTGAGTATCACCCTCGACACCGCCACCTACGGTCAGGGATTTATCGTCAATTCGGTGATCATCTTCATTTCCGGCGTACTGCGGGCCCTCGCCATGGGCCTGGTGCTGTACCTGGTCTACCACTGGCTGCTGACCAAGCCGCTGTCACGGATTATCGAGCATCTGACCTCGATCAACCCGGACCGCCCCAGCGAACACAAGATCCCGCAGCTCAAGGGCCACGAGCGCAACGAACTGGGGTTGTGGATCAATACCGCCAACCAGTTGCTGGAGTCCATCGAGCGCAATACGCACCTGCGCCATGAGGCGGAATCCAGCCTGCTGCGCATGGCCCAATACGATTTCCTCACCGGTCTGCCAAACCGGCAGAAACTGCAGGAGCAACTGGACAAGATCCTTATCGACGCTGGCCGCCGCCAGCGCCGCGTAGCGGTGTTATGCGTGGGGCTGGATGACTTTAAAAGCGTCAACGAACAGTTCACCTACCAGGCCGGCGACAAATTGTTGCTGGCCCTGGCCGACCGCCTGCGCGCCCACAGCGGCCGCCTCGGCGCCCTCGCCCGCCTGGGTGGCGACCAATTCGCGCTGGTACAGGCCGATATCGACCAGCCCTACGAAGCGGCCGAACTGGCGCAAAGTATCCTCGACGACCTGGAGGCAGAGTTCGCCCTCGACCACGAGGAAATTCACCTGCGCGCCACCATCGGCATCACCTTGTTTCCTGAAGACGGCGACAGCACCGAGAAGCTGCTGCAAAAAGCCGAACAGACCATGACCCTGGCCAAAAGCCGCTCACGCAACCGCTATCAGTTCTATATCGCCAGCGTCGACAGCGAAATGCGCCGCCGCCGTGAACTGGAAAAAGACCTGCGCGACGCCCTGGGCCGCAGCCAGTTTCACCTGGTCTATCAGCCGCAGATCAGCTATCGCGACCAACGCGTGGTGGGCGTGGAAGCCCTGATCCGCTGGCAGCACCCGGAGCACGGCCTGGTGCCGCCGGACCTGTTTATCCCGCTGGCCGAACAGAACGGCACCATTATCCCGATTGGCGAGTGGGTACTGGACCAGGCCTGCCGACAACTGCGTGAATGGCATGACCAGGGCTTCACCGAACTGCGCATGGCGGTCAACCTGTCCACCGTACAGTTGCACCACACCGAGTTGCCACGGGTGGTCAACAACCTGATGCAGATCTACCGCCTGCCGCCGCGCAGCCTGGAACTGGAAGTCACCGAGACCGGCCTGATGGAAGACATCAGCACCGCCGCCCAACACCTGTTGAGCCTGCGCCGCTCCGGGGCGTTGATCGCCATCGATGACTTCGGCACCGGTTACTCATCCTTGAGTTATTTGAAAAGCCTGCCGCTGGATAAGATCAAGATCGACAAGAGCTTCGTCCAGGACCTGCTGGACGACGATGACGACGCCACCATCGTTCGCGCGATTATCCAACTGGGCAAAAGCCTGGGCATGCAGGTCATCGCAGAAGGCGTGGAAACCGCAGAGCAGGAGGCTTACATCATCTCCGAGGGCTGCCATGAAGGTCAGGGCTACTACTACAGCAAACCCTTGCCGGCGCGGGAGCTGGCGGCATTTTTGAAGCAGGCCGAGCGCAATAGCGCGGCGATTCTCTGATCGGGCAAAACGAAACTGAATATTTCCCGCGCATAACCCTTTACACAAAATGCAAATCTTTCGCATTATGTCGCAGTTTTGCGCGACCCCCGCGCGCCCATCAACAACCGAAGCAGGATGTTCGCCATGATTCGTATGCCCCTGGCCACCGCCAGTCTGCTGGCCATTGCCATTTCTCTCGCCGGTTGCGGCGAAGGTAAAGACAAGGCCGCAGCCAACCAGGCGCCGACCCCGGCTGCCAGCACTACCGCTCCAGCGGCTGCCACCCCTGCCGGCCAGGTCGACGAAGCCGCTGCCAAGGCCGTGGTCGCGCATTACGCAGACATGGTCTTCGCGGTCTACAGCGATGCCGAGTCCACGGCGAAAACCCTGCAAACCGCGATCGACGCGTTCCTCGCCAAGCCGAACGACGAAACCCTGAAAGCCGCACGCACCGCCTGGATTGCCGCTCGTGTGCCGTACCTGCAGAGCGAAGTGTTTCGCTTCGGCAACACCATCATTGACGACTGGGAAGGTCAGGTTAACGCCTGGCCCCTGGACGAAGGCCTGATCGACTACGTCGACAAATCCTACGAGCACGCCTTGGGTAACCCAGGCGCTAACGCCAACATCATCGCCAATACCGAAGTTCAGATCGGCGAAGACAAGGTCGACGTCAAGGACATCACCCCGGAAAAACTCGCCAGCCTCAATGAGCTGGGCGGTTCCGAAGCCAACGTCGCCACCGGCTACCACGCCATCGAATTCCTGCTCTGGGGCCAGGACCTGAACGGCACCGGCCCAGGCGCCGGCAACCGTCCTGCGTCGGACTACCTGACCGGCGACGGCGCAACCGGCGGCCACAACGAGCGCCGCCGTGCCTACCTGAGCGCCGTGACCCAACTGCTGGTCAGCGACCTGCAGGAAATGGTCGGCAACTGGAAACCCAACGCCGAAGACAACTACCGCGCCACCCTGGAGGCAGAACCTGCCACCGACGGCCTGCGCAAAATGTTGTTCGGCATGGGCAGCCTGTCCCTGGGCGAACTGGCCGGTGAGCGCATGAAGGTTTCCCTGGAAGCCAACTCGCCGGAAGACGAACAGGACTGCTTCAGTGACAACACCCACTACTCGCACTTCTACGACGCCAAGGGCATCCGCAACGTCTACCTGGGCGAGTACACCCGCGTCGACGGCACCAAAATGACCGGCGCCAGCCTGTCCTCCCTGGTGGCCAAGGCCGATCCGGCTGCCGATACCGCACTGAAAGCGGACCTGGCAGCGACCGAAGCGAAGATCCAGGTCATGGTTGATCACGCCGCGAAGGGTGAACACTACGACCAACTGATCGCGGCCGGTAACGAGGCGGGCAACCAGATCGTGCGTGACGCCATCGCCGCCCTGGTCAAGCAGACCGGTTCGATCGAAGCCGCTGCCGGTAAGCTCGGCATCAGCGACCTGAACCCGGATAACGCTGATCACGAGTTCTGATCCGTGCCGCGTTGAATGAGGCGACCTTCGGGTCGCCTTTTTTTTACCCCCCCTCCCACATTTGATTTGCGTCGCTTTCAAGGCCCGGTTTACATGCCCTGCCCCCCAGGTAGAATGGCGCCTCTGCCCTATCCCGAGCGAACTTCATGGCGTTGCCGACTCTCCGCATCATCGGTTTCATCATCGGCATCTTCCTGATCACCCTCGCGATCGCCATGGTCGTGCCCATGGCCACGCTGGTGATTTTCGAACGCACCCGCGATCTGCCCTCATTCCTGTGGGCCAGCTTGATCACCTTTGTCGCCGGCCTGGCCCTGGTCATCCCCGGTCGCCCCGAGCATGTGCACCTGCGCCCGCGGGACATGTACCTGCTTACCGTAACGAGTTGGGTAGTGGTGTGCGTGTTCGCTGCGCTGCCGTTCTTGCTGACCCAGCACATCAGCTACACCGACTCGTTTTTCGAAAGCATGTCCGGCATCACCGCCACCGGATCAACGGTGCTGAGCGGGTTGGACAACATGTCACCGGGCATTTTGATATGGCGCTCGCTGCTGCACTGGCTCGGCGGCATCGGCTTTATCGGCATGGCGGTGGCGATCCTGCCGCTGCTGCGCATTGGTGGCATGCGCCTGTTCCAGACCGAATCCTCGGACCGCTCGGAAAAAGTCATGCCCCGCTCGCACATGGTGGCGCGGCTGATCGTGGCGGCCTACGTCGGGATCACCATCCTCGGCAGCCTGGCCTTCTGGTGGGCCGGCATGGGCTTGTTCGATGCGATCAACCACGCAATGTCGGCGATTTCCACCGGTGGATTCTCCACCTCCGACGAGTCCCTGGCGCACTGGAAACAACCGGCAGTGCACTGGGTTGCAGTGGTGGTGATGATCCTCGGCAGCTTGCCGTTCACCCTGTATGTGGCCACGCTGCGTGGCAACCGCCGGGCGCTGATCAAAGACCAGCAGGTGCAGGGTCTGCTCGGTTTGCTGGTCGTGACCTGGCTGGTGCTCGGCACCTGGTACTGGTGGACCACCAACCTGCACTGGCTGGATGCGTTGCGCCATGTAGCGTTGAACGTCACCTCGGTGGTGACGACGACTGGTTTTGCACTCGGGGACTACAGCCTGTGGGGCAATTTCTCACTGATGCTGTTCTTCTACCTGGGCTTTATCGGTGGCTGTTCGGGCTCCACGGCGGGCGGTATCAAGATCTTCCGCTTCCAGGTCGCCTATATCCTGCTCAAGGCCAACTTGAACCAACTGATTCACCCGCGTGCGGTGATCAAGCAGAAGTACAACGGCCATCGTCTCGACGAAGAGATTGTGCGGTCGATCCTGACCTTTTCGTTTTTCTTCGCTATCACCATCTGCGCTATTGCACTGGCGCTGTCACTGCTGGGCCTGGACTGGATGACCGCACTTACCGGCGCCGCCAGTACCGTGTCGGGTGTCGGCCCGGGCCTTGGGGAAACCATCGGTCCGGCCGGCAACTTCGCCAGCCTGCCGGATGCAGCCAAGTGGATCCTGTCGCTGGGCATGCTGCTGGGCCGACTGGAAATCATCACAGTCTTTGTTCTGTGCATTCCTGCGTTCTGGCGTCACTGACCGTCGACGCTTCCTGCAGCCGCGCCCGGTACTCGCCGGGCGTGGCATCGAACCAGCGGCGAAACGCGCGAAAGAAGTTGCTCGGGTCGGCAAAGCCCAGCAGGTAGGCAATTTCCAGCAGGGTCATGCTCGGCTGCGCCAGGTACTGTTCGGCCAATTCGCGGCGGGTGTCGTCGAGCAGAGTCTGGAAACTGGTGCCCTCTTCCTGCAAGCGCCTCTGCAACGTGCGCTGTGACAGGTGCAGGGTCTGGGCCACAACTTCGCGCTTGGGTTCGCCCTGGGGCAGCAACCGGCACAGCACCTGTCGGGCCTTGTGGGTCACGCGGCTTTCCGAGAAGCGCGCCAGGTACTCACCGGCAAATCGATCGTGCAATAGCGCCATGGCTTCGTTGGCCGTGGGCAGCGGCGCGTCCATGTCCGCGCGCTCGAAGATCAGCGCGTCATACGCCGCATTGAACTCCAGCGGGGCATGGAACGCCTGTTTGTAAGGGGCCAGGTCCGCCGGTTGCTCGCCTTGCAACAGCACTTTGCGCGGTTGCAGGGTGCGTCCGGTCAACCAGCCGCACAGCGCCAACGCACTGGCCAGGGAGGCTTCGGCGCTTTGCCGGGTCGGCGGAAGATGATCGCCATGCACCGTCAGAATCAGCGCATAACCTTCGGCTAATAGTCGAAAACTCAAGTCGGCGCTTTCAGCGATGATCCGTTGGTAACGCACCAGGCGCATAAAACCTTCGGCCAGGGTGTTACTGGACATCAGCGCATACCCAGCCACATGAAACGACGCCGGGCGCACCACCTTGCCCATGTTCAGGCCAATCGCCGGGTTGCCCGACAGCTCGACCGCACGCGTCCACAGGCGGGTCATAGCGTCTTGGGGGAACCGCGCATCGGGGTCACTCAGCGCGGAGTAGTCCAGGCCCAGTTGCTTGAACAAGGCGCGGCAATCCAGGCCGTCCATTTCCAGTGCCTTGACTATCCCCATCGCCCAGCTTGCAGAAGTTGTTCGTTCGCTCATGGCGTCTTCTTAATAAAGCAGGCTTAAAACGGCAGCCAGGAAAGCCAAGGATACTAAAGTGGCATCTATTGTCACTGGCTGTTACCACTGATCACTCTAGACTCAAATAAGCTCCCCGCCGAACATCTGTTGGGCGGCACAACAATCAAAGGGCCGGCCGCAGTGGAAAACCTCAAGCGATTCAATAGCTTTGCCGAGTTTTACCCCTATTACCTGACTGAACACGGCAACAGCACCTGCCGACGCCTGCACTTTATCGGCACCACCCTGGTGATCGGCATTCTGGCCTATGCCATCGGCAGGGGTTCCCTGGGGCTGTTGCTGGCCGTGCCGATTGCCGGTTACAGCTTTGCCTGGATCGGGCACTTCTTCTTCGAAAAAAACCGTCCGGCGACCTTTCAGCACCCGTTCTACAGCCTGCTGGGGGATTTTGTGATGTACCGCGACATGATCCTGGGCAAGGTGCCCTTCTGAACGGTGTGACCTCTTGTCACTTGCGTAAAAACGATAAAAGGTTCGTACACCCGGCCATATAAAAGTCTTTTTGTCATTTACAGTGCTGTATCCTGCCAAGGCTTTTTGAGAGCGCGGAATCACCTGCGATTGAAAAAACAGACTTTGCAAGGAGCGACGACGATGCACGAGATACCTAATCTCCCCTTCCCAAGCCTGCACGAAACTGAGCAGCCAACACCGCAGCAGGCCAGCGCAGAGCAGCCTGAGGCCAAAGAAGCAAAACCAGTCGACAGCAAGAGCCAGGACTGACGCCGTACCAGACCGTGTGGAAAGCGTACCTTTGAACGCTTTCCACACTGCCTGAATCACCCCGAGGTACCCGCCATGACAGACACCCTCCCGGACACCGCTGTACTCGACACCGCCCTGCAGATGGTCGAAGTGTGGAACCGCCTCAGCGCGGACAAACAAGCCTTGCTGCTCAAGCGCTTCGGCACCCAGGAAAACGCCCTGGCCGCCCTGGTCACCACCCAGTTACTCGCTCCCCTTCAAGCCTGACGTCTTTTTGATCTGACGTTTTTGCGTTTTACCGCCCTGCGCAAGCCCAAGCCCCGGTATCATTAGCAGCCTATCTTTACCTGCTGCGACAGTGGACCTCTCCCATGCCAGATACTCAGCGCCCCCTAGCGGTAACGCTGCAAGTTGTTTCCATCGTGTTGTTCACCTTTATCGGCTACCTGAATATCGGCATTCCCCTGGCCGTGTTGCCGGGCTATGTCCACAGCGAACTGGGCTACGGTGCGGTGATCGCCGGGCTGGTGATCAGCGTGCAATACCTGGCCACGCTGTTGAGCCGTCCTTATGCCGGCAAAATCATCGATAACCTGGGCAGCAAGCGTGCGGTGTTGATCGGCCTGGTGGGCTGCGGCTTGAGCGGCGTGTTCATGTTGCTGGCCGCGTGGTTTTCAAGCGTGCCGGCCGTCAGTCTGGCAAGCCTGCTTATCGGGCGACTGGTGTTGGGCAGCGCGGAAAGCCTCGTGGGCTCAGGCGCCATCGGCTGGGGCATCGGTCGGGTGGGCGCGGCCAATACCGCCAAGGTCATTTCGTGGAACGGCATCGCCAGTTACGGCGCGCTGGCCATCGGCGCACCGTTGGGGGTGCTGCTGGTGAGGAATTTCGGGCTGTGGAGCATGGGTGTGAGCATTATCCTGCTGGCGGTAGTCGGCGTGTTGCTGGCCTGGAACAAAGTGGCCGCGCCGATTGTGGCCGGTGTGCGCCTGCCGTTCATGAATGTACTGGGCCGGGTGCTGCCCCACGGGTGCGCGCTGGCCCTGGGCTCTATCGGCTTTGGCACCATCGCCACCTTTATCACCCTGTATTACACCACCCAACACTGGGATAACGCGGTGTGGGCCTTGAGCCTGTTCGGCGCCAGCTTTAT
Organism: Pseudomonas sp. MIACH; assembly: GCF_001269925.1. GTDB lineage: Bacteria > Pseudomonadota > Gammaproteobacteria > Pseudomonadales > Pseudomonadaceae > Aquipseudomonas. Next base: position 6,071 of record NZ_LHVO01000064.1, on the reverse strand, counting down.
CGGTGCGCGCCTGCTGTTTGGCAACTTGATCAACCGCATCGGCGGCTTTCGCGTGGCGATTGCCTGCCTGTCGGTGGAGATCCTCGGCCTGCTGCTGTTGTGGCTGGCGCCGGATGCCAACCTGGCCCTGGCCGGCGCGGCGTTGAGCGGTTTCGGCTTCTCCCTGGTGTTTCCGGCGCTGGGGGTGGAGGCGGTCAACCTGGTGCCCGCGTCCAGTCGAGGTTCGGCGGTCGGGGCTTACTCGCTGTTTATCGACTTATCGCTGGGCATTACCGGGCCACTGGCGGGGGCCGTGGCGGCAGGCTTCGGCTTTGCGTCGATCTTCCTGTTCGCCGCCCTCGCCGCGCTTGGCGGGTTGCTGCTGAGTGTGTACCTGTACCGGCAAGCGCCCCGGGCCCGCGCAGCGCGCGACGCCTAGAAGTCGACTTTGCCACGCCCGGCCTTGATGCTGCCGCGCTTGGTCTTGGATTCCAGACGGCGCTTTTTCGAACCCAGGGTGGGTTTGGTCGGGCGGCGTTTCTTCTCGACCTTGGTGGCGCTGAGGATCAGCTCCACCAAGCGCTCCAGCGCATCAGCGCGGTTCTGTTCCTGGGTCCGATACTGCTGGGCCTTGAGCACCAGCACGCCTTCGCTGGTGATGCGGCTGTCCCGCAGCGCCAGCAGCCGCTCCTTATAGAACTCCGGCAACGACGACGCCGGAATATCAAACCGCAGGTGCACCGCGCTCGACACCTTATTGACGTTCTGCCCACCGGCGCCCTGGGCGCGGATCGCGGTCAGCTCGATCTCGGCATCGGGCAGGTGCACGTTGTTGGAAATTACCAGCATTGGGACGGATCCGTGGTTCAGAGTCGCCAGCATACTCGAACACAACCCGCTCCTCGCTGCAAACCACTGCCCATAGGGACTGCGATCAAATTACTCGCCCATCCGCCGTGACCCTCGCTCGATTGCCGCCCTGCAGGTCATGGCGAAATTTCTCATAATGGGTTTTCACCGGCGGCTGCGTATTCAGGGCATCCATAACGTGTGAATTGGAAACAGTGAAGTCAGCGGCCCTGATCGGCGCGCTGAAAGGCTCGCGATAAAGTGACGCGCCCCATTGCACCGCAAGGCCATGGTTGGCCGCTCCCAGGTTGACCTCAATCATCGAGTGGTGGTTGTCATCCACCAGGTAACCGGTGGCCATCCAGCGCACTAATTCCTTCATTTCCCGCTGCCCCCTCAGCGCAGTCTGTTCACTCGACTCACCCGCCTTGGGCTGGCCAAGCCCCAGTTCATTGACCAGTCCATTGCCCAGTAACCGGGCGGCCGTCATAAAGCGGTCGGTGGTCCCAGACGGTCCTGCTACCACCGGCTTTTGTTGCAAAGCAGCATCTTTGGCGAAGCCGGTGTTTTGTTTGACTTGCCAGACCGCAAAGCCATTACCCCGGGGAATCACGGTTTGCTCAAGCGGCAGGGCCGCCCGGCTTTTAATCGGCCCTTGGTAGCCGAATTGGCCGTCATCCCGATCAAAGCGGTTGCGCGGGTTAAGGCGTGCAAAATCAAGTTCACGCGAACTCAGGCGCTGATCGGCTTTCAGGTCAGCAGCCGACACCCAGACTTTGTTTGCCAGCGGCGCTGCTTCACGGAAGTCGCTCTGCACTTTGGTCAGGCTGGCGCCGGCTTTTGCCGGATTGCTCACTACAGGTCGACCGCCTAGCTCCTTGGTGGATTCGTACAAGTGCGCATTCTGCGAGGCATCCTGAGTGTTTTCATTACTGAAGGTATAAAGCATCAGTTGCTCGGGTAACGGACGCTCTTCGGTGCTGCCGCGGGCAGGTCCGAAACGCTTGGACTCCAGATACGGAACATCAACAATTTCTGCGACATGCTTTTTCAATTCGCTGGAGCCGTGAATGCGCTCCAAAGTCTCGCGAAAATACGCGGAGTTACTCAAATTGAAGAATGCGGTGCCCTTTTCTCTCAGTGTCAGGGGTTCGTCACCGCCACGGTGCGCGCGCGGTCCACCTTGGCGTGCTTCATCCAGGATCCGGTTTAACCCACCCGCCCCCAACTGGCCAACCACGCCGAAGTTAGGAACATCGGACGAGTAACTGCTGAACATTTTGGCGGTGGCCTTCAGCTCGCTTCCTTCAACCAACGTGAACAGCCGAGTCAAGCTGACAAGTAAGGCGTCAACCGTTCTATGAGCGGCAGGGCTTTCACTGGCGAGCCGACCCAAGTTGGCTTCTACCTGAACGTTACTGCTCTGACAGGCGGCGGGGTGAGCCAGTGGCAGCCTCAACGTCTCTAGCACAGGGTATTGCACTCCGATCATGATGACCCCTCATTGAAAACAGTTGAAATCTCAACGTTGAGTGAATCCCCGCTAAACAATCGTTCCTATCATCTTTTTCTGATTCGCAATGATGGGCGCCAAACACGCAAGACCAGACATCCTGCTACCACAAACCTGAAAGCCTTCAGGCAACGGACAAGCCCAACTCTGACAACAACATCGACGCCTGGGCTTTGGAAATCACGGTGCCTTTGAAAAGTTTGGCATCATTGAGGCGAAACCCGCTCAAATCCGCACCGCGCAGATCCGCCCCAGCGAAATTGGCACCGTTGATGCGGGCATGGGCGAGGCTGCAATCGGCAGGCGATCTTGTCGGAGCAGATCTGCGAACCATTCCTGGAAAAACAAACCCGACTCAAGGTCGGGTTTGTTTTTCCAGGTAGGCTATCTCACTCGGCGAATGAAGCCACCGCGCCCAACTGCTCACGCGCTCTGCGCTTGTTCTTGATCCAGTAACACACCGCCATAAACGCCACCCACACCGGGATCGCGTACACCGATACCTGAATCCCCGGAATCATCAGCATGATCACCAGGATAAACACCACGAACGCCAGGCACACGTAGTTGCCGTATGGGTACCACAGCGCCTTGAACAACGGCACCTGGCCGGTGCGGTTCATGTGCTGGCGGAACTTGAGGTGGGAAAAGCTGATCATCGCCCAGTTGATCACCAGCGTAGCCACGACCAGGGACATCAGCAGTTCCAGCGCATGTTGCGGGATGAAGTAGTTCATCAGCACCGCTACCAGCGTGACCGCCGCCGAGGCGAGGATCGAACGCACTGGCACGCCGCGCTTGTCGATCTTGGCCAGCGCCTTGGGCGCATCACCCTGCTCGGCCATGCCCAGCAGCATGCGGCTGTTGCAGTAGGTGCCGCTGTTGTACACCGACAACGCGGCCGTCAACACTACGAAGTTGAGGATATGTGCAGCGGTGTTGCTGCCCAGCATCGAAAACACCTGCACGAACGGGCTGCCGCTGTAGGCATCGCCGGAGGCGTTAAGGGTGGCCAGCAAGCTGTCCCATGGCGTCAGCGACAACAGCACGACCAGGGCGCCGATGTAGAAGATCAGGATGCGGTAGATCACCTGGTTGATCGCCTTGGGGATCACGGTGCGCGGCTGATCGGCTTCGGCGGCGGTGAAACCGAGCATTTCCAGGCCACCGAAGGAGAACATGATGATCGCCATGGCCATCACCAAGCCGCCTACGCCGTGGGGGAAGAAGCCGCCGTGTTCCCACAGGTTGCTCACCGAGGCTTGCGGACCGCCGCTGCCGCTGACCAGCAGGTAGCTGCCCAGGGCGATCATGCCGACGATGGCCACCACCTTGATGATGGCGAACCAGAATTCGGCCTCACCGAAGACTTTGACGTTGGCCAGGTTGATCAGGTTGATCAGCACGAAGAATGCCGCCGCCGAGACCCAGGTCGGGATCTCCGGCCACCAGTAGTGCACGTATTTGCCAACGGCGGTCAGCTCGGACATGCCCACCAGGATGTACAGGATCCAGCAGTTCCAGCCCGACAGGAAGCCGGCGAAACCGCCCCAGTACTTGTGGGCAAAGTGGCTGAAGGATCCGGCGACCGGCTCTTCGACGATCATTTCGCCGAGCTGGCGCATGATCATGAAGGCAATGAAGCCGCAGATGGCATAACCCAGGATCATCGACGGGCCGGCGGATTTGAGCACACCGGCCGAGCCGAGGAACAGGCCGGTACCGATAGCGCCACCGAGGGCAATCAACTGGATATGCCGATTTTTCAGGCCACGTTTCAGCTCGCCTGAAGAGGAATGGGGTCCACTCATGAAAAGGTCTCACGCAAGGTTTGAGAAGATTGATTGCAGGTTGCTGCCTTGAATTACCGACTCAAGCAGCGCCGCTCAAACCCCAGCGCAGGCACCAGGAGTACAGCGTCTTTCTAGCGGTCATGCGTCACCTGTTTGTTTTTATCTGTGACGAAATCGAACCCGTCCGGCTCGTGGCCAGGCGGAATGATCAGGGCGGGTAAACCCTGAGGTCTTGGCCTTTTGCGTGGTTACGCAAGGGGGTCACAGTAAAACTGCGGCGCATTGTACACCGCTCGACCGCATGAAGCCGCACTCGAACGGTGCGTGCGACGATCTGTCAGGTATTCCTTACAGCCTGGGTTAAAGCAGTAATGCCAGGGATCATGCGTAAACTAATCGTTACAGAGCGGAAATCAGGCGTTACAGCTGTGATCTGAAGAAGAATTGACGGTAAGAAAACTCCGACGCATTGGCGACGCCAGCGCCCTGTATTTCCTCAGGAAAAAATACGCCTGGAAAAACAGAACAAAAAATCCAAATGAGACCGTGTCAATAAATATTTTGCATTAAACAGCCGTGTCTCCTAGGTTCATTCCACTTGCGCAGCGAAGCTCGCTGGCAAGCCGTTCTCAAACAACGTCCTCTAGGAGATACACCATGCAAGCACTGGAAAACGACCTGGAAACCGAACTGCAACTCGACGATTGGTTTGAAGCGCCGACCCACGAGGCCGCCGTTGAAATGATGCAAGCCGATGCCGTTGTGCCCTTTGGCACGGCAATGTGGCCATTCTGATACCCGGCACGTATTCGGCAGGTGCTGTGCACGGCACCTGCCTCCTTACCCAAGGCACAGAAGGACATACGTCATGGACAAGGCCCGCGCCGTAGAACACTTTCTCTACTACCTCGCCCACCACCCGGCCCTCCAAGGCCTGAGCTGCCCCACCGTACTGCTGGGCCACACCGAGCGCTACGACGCCATCGCCCAGGCCATCACCCAAAGCAGCGCCGCCCGTTTCAACTTCCAGGTGCAGCGCCTCGACCTGGCCGACAGCGACCATCTGGCTTTGGCCATCGATGCCTGCGACCTGTACCTGTTTCTCTACGATTCCTCCACCCTGCCCAACCCGCGCGCCGAAGGCCCGGACTTTATCCGTGCCCTGCAAAGCGTGATGGCCGAACACTGGAAGAAATCCCTGCTGTTCAAGGATTACGGCGACTATTTCTACGACACCTTCAGCGTCGAGCCGCAGCGCATCGCCGACCTCAACGCCACCCTGATCCGGCGCATGTCCCAGGCCACGGTGCTGAGCTTTACCGACAAACACGGCTCACGCCTTCAGGCGCCCATGAGCAGCATCAAGAAGTGGACCAATATCAACGGTATCGGCAACCACGACCTGGCCCCCGGCGAAATCGCCACCCACAGCGAGGCCATCAATGGCCAGGTGCGGTTTGTCGGCACCTTTCTCAGCACCATCCCCTTCGCGCGCAAATACGGCGTGCTGCAGTCACCGCTGGAACTGTGGATCGAGAACTCGACCATCTGCAGCGTGGCCAGTGACGTGCCGGGGCTGGCGGAGGACTTCAACAAATACCTGAATGCCAATCCGTCCAACCGTCGCGTGGAAGAACTGGGGATTGGTACCAATGAGGGGGTGAAAGACCTGTATGCGCGTAATGCCGGGTTCGAGGAGCGCCATTGCGGCTTGCACCTGGGCTTGGGTGGCGGGCAGAAAGGCAGTCATCATCTGGACCTGATCTTTGCCAGCGGGGTGTTGGCGTTGGATGACAAACCGGTGTTTGACGGCACCTTTGCGTTCTGAACACCGAACTTGAAAATGATAGGGAACCAACTGTGGGAGGGGGCTTGCTCCCGATAGCGGTGCGTCAGTCGCCGGATTGGCAAGCTGATACACCGCTATCGGGAGCAAG
>NZ_LHVO01000063.1 GCF_001269925.1 Pseudomonas sp. MIACH | reverse complement strand
TGAACGCGGTGTATCAGACACTCTGTAGCGGCTGGTTTTGGGGCTGCTTCGCAGCCCAGCGCGGGACAAGCCCGCTCGCCACAGGGAGATTTGTCAGGGTCTGAAAAGTTTTGTAGATACCTATGCTCATCACAGGGGATCAAGGTTGAGCAGGCTGAATGATTCCGTGCGCCTGTGGTCGGAACCTGGGTACGCATCATTCATTGAAGGAGCACCCATGAAGTCCAAAACCCTAGCCGCCTGTGTTCTGGTCGCCGCCAGCCTGTCCACCGCCAGCTTTGTCGTGCAGGCCGGCGATACCCCGCAGGAAACCGTGCAGCCTTCGAACATCAATGCCCGTGATTTGAAAGAAGGCGACCGCGCCCCGGATATCCTGATGCGCAAGGAATCGGCAGTCAGCGATTGGAAGAAACGCGGCCTCAAGCAGCCTGAAGCCGACAGCCAATGGTCACGGGTGGGCGACAAGTTCGTGCTGCTCAAAACCACCAACGGCACCATTCTTGAGATCACGCCCGTCAAGAAATGACCCGCGTTTTTTCCTCGCTCTTGCGCTAAGGTAACCGGCCTTCAAGACCGCGTTACCTTAGACGAAAGAGAGCAGGATGCTTGCCACAATAAGAAACTACCCCCGCGCCGTGAACCTGTTGTTGTCCGCAACGTTGCTGCTGACGTTGGCCAAGGCGATTACTTTTCCTTACCTGGTGATCTACCTCACCGGCCACTTTGCTCTCGACATCTCCCAGGTTGGGCTGGTGATCGGCAGCTCGTTGATCGTTGGCTCGCTGCTCAGCGTGTATGGCGGTTTTCTGGTCGACCGCATCAACAGTTTTCGGTTGTTGCTGGGCTTGAGCGTGCTGTTTGTGCTGGGGTTTATCGGTACGGTGCTGGCGCAGAATATCTGGGCGTTCTACAGCTGCCTGATCCTGATCAACCTGGCCTACGCGGTCATCGATATTGCGGTAAAGGCCGGTTTTGCCAGCTTGCTGCCCGAAGACGCACGCAGCGAAGTGTTTTCCATCAAGTACACGCTGACCAATATCGGCTATGCCGTGGGACCGTTCTTTGGGGCGATGGTGGCCAAGCTGGACATCAGCCTGCCGTTCATCTTGTCGGCGCTGCTGGGGGCGGGGTTTTTCCTGCTGTACTGGCGTTGGGGCGACCGCACCCTGGCGACCGCCGATGTCACGCAAAAGCCGGTGCCGTTCCTCGCCGTCGGCCGCGTGCTGCTGCGTGACCATCGCCTGGTGTGCTTCACCGTCGGTGGATTGCTCAGTGCCGTAGTGTTCGGCCAATTCACCGCGTACCTGTCGCAGTACTTGGTGACCACGACCACTGCCGAAAACACCTACACCGTGATCAGCGCCGTGCTCACCACCAACGCCGTGCTGGTGATTGCCTTGCAGTACGTGATTGGTCGACGTATTTCCCACCGCCACCTCAGCCAATGGCTGATCGCAGGCTTGAGCATGTTCATGCTGGGTTTGATCGGGTTTGCGCTGTCCACCAGCGTGCTGTGGTGGGTACTGGCAATGGCGGTGTTTACAGTCGGGGAAATTATCGTGTTTCCGGCCGAGTACATGTTTATCGACCGGATCGCCCCGGATCACCTGCGTGGCATGTACTACGGGGCGCAGAACCTGTCCAACCTGGGGGCTGCGTTGGGGCCGGTATTATGCGGACTGGTGCTTGCCAGCCTGCCGGCCCACTACATGTTCTATATGTTGGGGGCGTTTATCGTTGCAGGCGGGGTGTTCTATTTCATTGGTTCGTCGTTGAAGGCAAGTCATCCAGCGTGAGCTTGCCCATGTTGTTGCTATGCAGTTCGTAGCGCAGTTCTTCAACCATTTTTTCCACGTCTTGCGCGGTTTGCAGTCGGTTGGTGCTGATCCCCGTCACTACCAGGTCCACCCGGCCGGTATCGGCGTCGTAGACCTTGAGGGTCAGCGACGCATCCCGACACAGGGTGAACTCGCACGTCAGCGGCGCGAGGCCTTCTTCGATGCAATTTCGCAGTTGAGCGAGCGTAAACATGTGGGTTCCTTCAAGGTGTTGTTTCACCACGGCACAGGTTCAAGGCCCTGTACTCACCCCTTGAAGGTTAAGGAGCAGCTACCCCCGCGATAAGGCGAATTCGCACTAACGGCACTAGTGCATTTGCACTTTTATCGCGGTTTTTTAACCCGTAGTTCACCGGCGAACAGCCCGCGTTCACGGGCCCAGACAATCGCCGCACTGCGGCTATGCACCCCCAGCTTTGAATACACCGTGGCCACATGGTTACGCACGGTGTTGGGCGCCAGTTTCAGGCGCGAGGCGATCTCCTTGTCCGCCAGGCCTTCGCAGATCAGGCCGAGCACATCGCGTTCGCGCGCGGTCAGGTCGGTGAAGGCCACGTTTGGCAGGTTGGGGGTGTTGACGCTCTTGGCGTTGGCCAGTTTCTCGATCAGGGTCTGGCTGAACCAGGACGCGTCCTGCATCACTTCCTCGATGGCCGCCACCAACTCCAGCTCTGAGCGTTTGCGCTCGGTGATGTTCATCATCACCATCAGGTAGCAGGGCACATCTTGAATGATCACGGTGTCGGCGGAGACCACGCAGTCGATCACCTCATTGCCTTTTTTACGCACCTTGAGGTCCTGGCCGTCGACGTTGCCGGCTTTTTCCAGGGCGGCGAACAATTGGGTGCCCACCTGCGGGCTGTCGATGAAGTTGATGTCCTCGATGGATTTACCAATCAGTTCTTCACTGGTGTAACCGGTTGTGGTCATGAAGGCTTCGTTGATATCCAGCACCTGCCGGTTGGCGGCGTTGCACACCAGGGTCGGCACCGGCGTCAGTCGGAACGACTTGGCGAAGCGTTCTTCACTCTGGCGCAAGGCGATTTCGGCCTTGCGGCGTGGCTCCAGGTCGGTGAAGGAAAACAGCATGCAGTCTTCCTCGTTCATGTCCAGCGGCTGGCCGGCAACGATCACCAGTTTGCTGCCGCCATCGGGCAGCCTCAATTCGGCCTGCATCTGCGGGATGGTCGCACCTTCGCCCAGGCGCTGGATGGCCAGGTCTTTGCGCTCGGCCTGTTCCAGCACGTCCAGCTCATACACTGAGCGGCCGATCACCTGGTCGCGGTTATACCCCGTCATTTCCAGGAAGCCCTGATTCACCTTGATATAGCGCAGGTCGCTCAGGCGGCAGATCACCGCGGGCGCCGGGTTGGCATTGAAGGTTTTCTCGAAGCGCTGCTCGGCGCTGGCCCATTCGGTGGCGTCGCTGAGGATCAGTACCAGCAATTCAGGCGTGCCATGGGAGTCACTGATGACCAGGCTGCGCAGGCGGTGCACCCAGGTTTTTTCTTCGTCGGTGGTGGGCATGACCTCCACCACTACGTCGCTGAATTCATCGCCTGCCGCCGCGCGGGCGAGGGGGTAGTTCTCCAGGGGTAAGGGATGATTATTGCGGTAGCGCAGGGCGAAGCGTTCGGCGTATTCCCGGGTATTGCTGCCCAGTGCCGCGACGTCATCCACACCGTGCATGCTGAGTGCGGCTTCATTGGCCCAGAGGATGGTCTGGTCGACCTCGGCCAGGATGATTCCGTCGGACAGCCCGGAGATGATCTGCTGCAACTGGCGGCGGTTGGTTTCTTTGGCAAGGACATCCTGGGTCATGATTTCTCCGGGTTTTAGACGCATGAAAGTACGACACCCCGGTGTCAGGATAGTGCAGAGCAATTGCGCAGCATGGGGTGCGAATGCACCAGTAGGCCTGGTGCATTTGGGCCACGACTGAACGTATGTCGTTTCGCCACACTCACACCCATCAAGGCATTTCGCCTTGCTCCTACAACATGTGAAGGACCTGTGTATGACCACTGTCTATGAAACCAATCGCTCGCTGTTTCGTGTGTCCTGGAGCTCTGTGCTGGCTGGCAGTGCAATTGCCCTGGTGACTTACCTGGTGCTCAGCGTGCTCGGCACTGCCATCGGCGCCAGCGCCGTCAACCCCATGGAAGCGGGCAACCCGTTGCGCGGCTTTGGCACGGGCGCCGGTATCTGGCTGTTTGTCTCGACGCTGCTGGCGATTGCCGCCGGTGCCTTCGTCGCCGGGCGCACCGCGCCGGATCGCGGTGGCCTGCACGGTTTGCTGACCTGGACCCTCACCACGCTGTTCACGACCTGGTTGCTGGCGGCGTTGGCTTCCAGCGTCGTGGGCACGGCGGGCAATGTGGTGGGCAAAGGCCTGTCGGCCGCCGGTAGCGGTATCGCCGCCGTGGCACCGGGGATCGGTGACAGCGTCAAGCAGCAGTTGGACGAGCAGGGCATCCACCTGGATTGGAACAGCCTGCAAGGCCAACTCGATACCTTGCTCAAGCAAAGCGGCAAGCCTGAACTGGACCCGTCCAATGTGGAGCAGAAAACCGACCAGGCCGCCGCAGACGGCAAGCAATCGGCGACGGATGCCGCGGCCAATCCTGCCCAGGCGGGTGACGCGCTGAAGCAGTGGTTCGAACGCGTGAAAGCCTCCGGTGAACCTGCGTTGAACGCGGCGGATAAAGACGCGCTGGTTAACATTGTTGCCGCCCGTACCGGCAAGAGCAAAGAGGAAGCGACCCAGATCGTCGACAACTACGCCCAGGCTTATCAGCAGGCGATGCAGAAAGTCGATGAGCTCAAGCAACAGGCCGAGCAGAAAGCCCGTGAAGCCGGTGAAGTCGCGGCCAAGCAGTTGTCCCGTGCGGCGTGGAGTACCTTGGCGATGTTGCTGCTGGGGGCTGCGTTGAGCTTCTTTGTGGGCCGTATGGCACTGACGACGCGTCGGGTGCCGTTGGCTTGATCGATTGTTGCATTCAAAGGTGGTTAGGGGATTCCCCCTAACCATCCCCTTCAACCCGCCAGCCAACCTACGATGGGCACAATCATCAACGTGCTCAGGGCCATTGAAGCTACATTGCCAATGTAGGGGTGAAAATGCGCGGGCAGCCTCGCTGAAATCGCACAGGCCAATGGCGGTGCGACCAGTGCGCCGAGCAGGGCACTTGAGCCAATCACCACCCAACTGCCGCCATGGGTCAGCACGGCCGCCGGTACCACTGATACCAATGGAACATAGGTTGGATACCAGCCCCGCCTTATCCACTGATGGCGCCAGATCACGACGCCAAAAGCCGACGTCAGTGCCTGGGCGCCAATCATGTACAGCAGCAGGCCAGAGCCATAAGCCGGGCTCATGGGGTTGAGGGCATAGGCGAGCAACACGCCTGCCAGCAGCCCGAGACTGGCCAGTTCATTCCCGAAAAACGGTGCTTCGGAGAAGTCCGCCAGCACCCGGCGCAGGCTCCAGAACAGCCCGTAGCCAGTCGGTTTTACAGGCGCTGGCTTGAGGGCGGCGATGTAGTCCGAACGCACCAGCAAGGGCACCCGCCGACACAGTGCAAATGCAATGATGCTCCCCGCTGCCATGCCCAACACATTGCCGACCACGGCCGGCAGCCCCAATGGCAGGCACACCAGATTGACGATCAACAAGCACAGTGGGGTGACCAGCAACGCGCCCAGCACGGCACCGTTGAGGGTGACTTTCCAACCGCCGCCAAACATGAGCACCATCGCTGCGGGCAATGACACAAACGCTGCAAATGTAGGCTGCCACGTCTCGGCGGTCACGCTCCAGCCCCACAGCAGGTTGCTCAGCAACAGCCCGATCAACGAGCTGGTCACCAGCCAAGGCCACAGTCCGGTGCCATAGCAAATGGAAAAGCCCTGCCAGGCTTTGCCACGCTTGCTTGCCCACCATGCCAGATAGGCACCGCTTAATAGACCCAGTGATGCGAGCTCGTGCTTGTAGAAAGCGACTTCGCTGATATCTCCGACTATCCACCGCAACCAGGCGGCGGGGTGGGGCAGGGCCGTCACCATCTCACTGTATCCCGGCCACGATCCACGATGACTGGACACGACCCATAGCACCAGCAAGGTCGCGATCAGTCCCAGTGCAACCACCGTAATATCCGCCCGTGAGCAGGTTGGCGTTTTCTTGGTAAATAACTTTTCCATAGGTTGCCCTCCCCTCAGCGAGGCAGGGCAGGGTGTTGGGAATAGCCGAGCATCTGGTCATACAGATCGTTGCGTCGGTCCCGTTGCAGGTCATTGAGGTTGTTCCAGATCGGTGCGCTGCGGGCACTGGTAATGTCGATGTCGGCGAAAAGGATCTCCTGGCGATTGGCCGAAGCCACTGCGCCAATCGGCCAGCCATTGGTCCCGGCAATCAAGGAGCACCCAAGGTAGCGGGCATCCCGCTCTTCACCAATGCGGCTGGCGGCAGCGATGAATACGTTGTTGACGTGCGCTGCGGTCATTGTCAGGTACGACGCCATGCACTTCCCCGCCTCATCGAACAGTGGTGGTGGCGTCCACACCCAGTTGTTCAGGCTGCAAATGATATCGGCGCCTTGCTGGCTGAGAATTCGCGGCACTTCGGGGAACCAGATGTCCCAGCAGATCAACAGGCCAATGCGTCCGATGGGCGTTTCAAACACCGGAAATCCAGTGTTGCCTGGAGTGAACCAGAGCTTTTCAAGGTTCCATAAATGGGCCTTGCGGTATTTGCCTATGAACCCCTCGGGCCCCAGCAACACCGCAGTGTTGAATAGCTGCTTACCATCGATTTCACTCAGGCCGGCCACCAGGTACACCTGATGCTTGCAGGCGAAATCGATCCATGCACGCATGCTTGGTCCGTTCGGCACTGCCTCTGCATGATCGAACGCGTCCTGGCGATTGCTGAAGAAATACCCGCAATTGGAAAGCTCCGGCAGCACGATCAGATTCGCGCCACCGTTTGCGGCTTCAGTCGCGAGTACAAGACTTTGATGCAAGTTGTCGCTTCGGTTGGCTATACCGACTTGGGGGTTGAACTGAATGACAGCGACGCGGGCAGGGCTTGTTGGTTCGCTCATGGGGGTGACCTCTTATTGTTATGCAACCAGGGTTGGTTGGGGGTTTATAAGAGGTGAAGAGATGTTTAAAGAAAAGTCAGATGATTCTTGCTATGTTGTAGCCGATTTCTCTTTCTTTGATTTAAGTTTCTATCTTGTACTCAGGATAGTCTCCCATGCTAAACCCTCCGTTGAAGTTTGCTTGGGTCTTGTTGCAGATATTGATTACAGTATCGATGGCTCCTCTGAAGCAAGGTTCTGTCCAGCCAGCATCCACAGAAAAAGATTCACCACAAAGATAAAGTCCGGATGTTGGGGAGAAGTCTCTGTTGTATTTCATCAGGCCTACGGCGTCGTAGTATGTGCCAGGGCGATAGAGTTTCGCACAACCAAGGGCGTGTTTGTCGTTCATCCAACGCTGAACTACTGCCTGGTCACGTCCTATGTAGGGAGAGATGCGCTCTTTAATGTTTGTTGACTTCAAAAGTATTCTGTCCAGTTCTGCTATGCACTTGTCGACAAGTTCTTTGTCGCTGAACATCGAAAGCTTTGTTGCGTCATCTTCCCAAGTGTAGCTTAATAGGATGCAGTCGTAGGTGCTTTTGTCATTGTAGCGATAGGTGTAGACGTCATGTATGAAACTGTCGGTTACGATGGATTTAGGTATGTTTTTATTATGTGAAAGGAAGGATTTCTTGAGAGGGGCATATACTTTGCAGCTGGTTTCCCAGTGAGCTGTCTTGAACGCAGCGATTGTTTCGAACGAAAGCATGTCTTGACTAAAGTCTTCGATAAGAATTTGCGTTTCTATCAGCCATGAAGGAAGCGTCATTACAACGGAGTCAACGTCGATGAATTCCTTTTTTGCTGTGTTCGGTCGTTCAGTATTCCAGTCGTAATAAACTCTTATCTTTCCTGTGTCCAGTTTTTTTATTTTCGTTACAGAGCTATGGGTCAGTAAACCGGAGGGGCTTTTGATTAAATGCTCATATAATGATTCGCTGGTCTCACATGCCTTTATAAATAGTAGGGATTCGGCCAGTGAGCCGAGACCAATGTAATTTGGATTATTAAATTTTAGGCCCCTTGAGTCAAAAATCTCGGTGGCGTCAAGATAAGGTGATTCTATAGGCTCGCCCTCCGAATTCACGCGGCCGTGGATCAACTGCAGATGACTGCTAAAACCAAATATCGCCGTGCGTATCGGGTAAATCGAGCAAATATCATAGAATGCTCCCCAACTGCCATCGCCAATGCCGATAGAGTAAAAAATAGCCGACTCCTGTGCCGTCATGCCCATTCCACCAAAATTGCCAGGGTCCATTCGCTGCCAATGATCTATGGTTGGCATCTTCACCAAGTCACGAAATGAAGTGCCTTCATATTTTTTTACTATGGCGCCCCACATATCCTCCCAATGTTCAGCGCCGTAGTGCTCGGAGACATGCTGTGTCATCCGTTCTGCAAATGTTTTCCATTTCGCAAAGACGGCACCTAGGATTTCACCGGGTGGCGCTGTTCTTCCATCTGAATTTTTCCAGATAAGCATGGTGGGTTCGCTTTTTCCTTCCAGGCTTCCTTCTCTTAGATATATTCCAGTTGATTGGACAGTGGGGCTGCCAGGGTTTGGAAAATCGGAGTGGACGAGTTCAAATTCGTTGGCGTAATACGCCATGAGTGAGCGGCCCTCTTTGGGCCGCTCATTTGATCTGTTGAAGAAAGGCATTCTCATTGCGCCCATCTCAAAAGGAGGGCGGCCGAGTGTGTTCGTGTTATTGCTCCCGAGAGCTGTCAGGTGTCGACCACCAATGCGTTTTGATTTTTCGATTAATGTGATATTTGTGAAGCCGCATCTATGTAGCTCGCGTGCAGTTGTTAAACCTGTGATGCCCGCGCCAATAATACAAATTTTGTGAGCGGTGTTAGTCGCTTGAGCAATACCGTTTTCTTGCTCTACCAATGCACGGTAATCAAAACACAAGTCTGGCGGGCTAGGGAATGTTGCCCTCCATTTATTATGTACAGTCCGCTTTCTACGACGGTGTTGTTGGTCGATGTCTGCGGGGTAGTTAAAGTTGGAACCGATGGTCATTTTTGATCTTCCCTGTTCAGAATTGATTTTCTACTCACAGGTTGAACATCGGGATCAGAATAGAAAATAAGCAGGATATTTTTTTTGGCTAGGGTATGTCGTGTTCTGTTGTAGGTGAGCAGACAACGGCCCGCATGTTTGATCGCTACCACTTTCCATGGGAGCGATCAGGGTCTGGGAACTTGCCAAACCCACCCGATTCTGGGAAAAACCACCCTTTGCGTCCTCAACGAGCCCACCATGAGCAACGAAGAACTCCAGATCACCGACACCCGCCCAGGCACCGGCAAAGCCGTGGTCAAGGGCGCACTGATCACCACCCAGTACACCGGCACCCTGGAAGACGGCACGGTGTTCGATTCGTCCTGGGAGCGGGGCAAGCCGTTCCAGTGTGTGATCGGCACCGGGAGGGTGATCAAGGGCTGGGACCAGGGCTTGATGGGCATGCAGGTCGGCGGGGTGCGCACGTTGTTTGTGCCGGCGCACCTGGCGTATGGCGAACGGTCGATGGGTGCGCATATCAAGCCCAACAGCAATCTGCGCTTTGAGATTGAGTTGTTGGAAGTGCTGACGCGGGACGATTGATCTCGCAAAAACTTGATCCACCGCCTCGTACGTGGGGGGGCGGAGTGACGGTGGTATTTAAGCGTGTGACAGGGGATGAGCATGGACGCTGTGCCTGGATGCTCCGTTGAGGGTGTTTGTGTGGTTGAGCTGCACGCTACTGACGCGGCCGAGTTGCAGCGGTTTTTTGAACGCGCGCCGGATTACTTCATGGCGGTCAACGGCGAACCGGCTACACCGACCGAGGCTCGCGAGGAGTTGCAGGGGCAATTGCCCACGGGGTGGACGTGCAGCCGAATGTATTGGCTGGGCTATCGCGACGCTGAGGATCAACTCGTCGCGGTGGTGAATATCGCGGCAGACTTGCTGGCGGTCGGCGTCTGGCATATCGGCCTGCTGCTGGTTGATACGCGTCTGCATGGCTCCGGTTTGGCGCAACGACTGCATGCCGACCTTGAGGCGTGGGCGGCCAAAAACGGTGCCCGCTGGTTGCGGCTGACGGTGGTGATTGGCAACACCAAGGCAGAGCGCTTCTGGCCCAGGCTTGGGTATGTACCCGTGCGCACAAGGGGCGGGATCACGATGGGAAGGCAGGTCAACAGGGTATCGATTCAGGTCAAGGCGCTGGCGGGCGGGCAGGTTGATGATTACCTGAGATTGGTGGCACGGGATCGACCCGTGGCACCGTAGCCGCAGATGTGCACAGTCCATCTGTGGGAGTTCAAGCCCCCTCCCACATTCAAGCATCGGCGGCTTCAAGATAGGGGTTCCTGAACCCTCCCTGAAGAATCTTCTTGTTCATCACGCGGAAACTTTCCTACGGTTTACTCTCCTTGCCTCGGCGCGTAAGCTTCGCGCGTTTTTTTCAATAGCGGAGACCCTCAGTGGGTACTTGTTCGAGTGACAGTTGTCGGCCGGTCTCGGTAACCGGCACCTACTTGGCAAGATAACGCGCATCTATTCCGATGCCGTTGTCTCGCCACACAGCGAGAAACGGCATCCCGGCAGCGGCCAGTCCTGGCCCTTGCCTGATTCCTCTTATTGACGCTGACCAGCACCCGATTCAACTCGGGATGCTACTCACGCGCCTGCCTTTTGCGGTGGGCGCGCCAAGTTCGACTGTGCCTGTTCGAGGGGCGCGGTGCGGGCGGGCAGTACCTGCAGGTCATGGAGACTTTTTATGCAAGCAATCAACAACATCAACCTCAATTCCCTGATCGACACCCTGGTCAGCCTTACTGCCGCGTTTATCCTCGGTGGCCTGATCGGCTTCGAGCGCCAGTACCGCCAACGCACGGCGGGCTTGCGCACCAACGTACTGGTGGCGGTGGGCGCGGCGATTTTTGTCGACATGGCCAACCGCCTCGGCGGTGCGGAGGGCGCGGTGCGGGTGGTGGCCTATGTGGTGTCGGGCATCGGCTTTCTGGGGGCCGGTGTGATCATGCGCGAAGAAGGCAATGTGCGCGGTCTCAACACCGCCGCCACGCTCTGGGCGTCGGCGGCGGTGGGGGCGTGCGCCGGTGCCGATCTGGTCCTCGAGGCGTTGCTGGGCACGCTGTTTGTGCTGGCGGCCAATACGCTGCTGCGACCTATCGTCAATAACATCAACCGCCAACCGCTGGATGTGGTGTCAGCGGAGGTCACCAACATCCTGTATGTGATTGCCCGGCGTACCCAGCAAACCGCGGTACTGGCGTTGCTGGAAGCCGAATTGGCGCGCTGCAACTACCCAGCCAGCGATGTCGATGTGCGCCCGTTCGGCACCGAGGAAGTTGAGATCGAAGCCACATTGGCGGTGACCTCGGTCGACGGTGACGAGTTGGACGCACTGGTGGCACGAATTTCCAAGTCGACCCTGGTGGTGCAGGCCTTCTGGAGCCCCAGTACCACGGACTAGCTTCTGGAGGGCTCCGAGGAAAAGTCCTACATTTAATCGAGATTATCCCTTCATTGGAAAAAACACGTGGTTGTTAAGGTTGCGCGCTTGCGCCTATTCAGGAATCAAGGCGTGGCTTCACATGTTTACTGTAGTTTTCAAAAGGAGGGGCCTGTACTGCCTGAGGCGTTTTACAGAGTCATCAGTACCGCTTGTCGGAACTGTTACTTTTCACAGGTAGTGGGGTCTCGCGTGATATGTAAGCGTACTGATCTTCCCAGGGGAGTCTTATGAGCAACAAAGCTTTAATCGTGGATGATCACCCTTTTATACGCGCCACCGTCAAGTATCTGTTGAAGCAGGAAGGCTTCGATACCATCTTTGAAGCGGGTAACGGTGCCGACGCCATGCAGATTGCTCGCGAAGAACGCCCGGACCTGATCATTCTCGACCTGGCGATGCCTAAACTCGGTGGGTTGGAGGTGATCAGCCGGATCAAGGCGCTGGAGTTGCCCTGCAGGATCCTGGTACTGACCTCGTATCTGGCGGTGTTTTTTTCCACTCGCTGCATGCGCGCCGGAGCGATGGGGTTTGTCGCCAAGACCGGTGAACTCGATGAACTGCAAAAGGCGATCAGGGCGATCCGGTCTGGTTACAGTTGCTTTCCCAGCCTGCCCACCAGTTCGGTGCGTCGCGACGATCTGCAGTCGACCGAGCAGGAGTTGGTGGAGGCGTTGTCTGATCGCGAATTGACCGTGCTGCAAAAGCTGGCCCTGGGTCTGGGCAACAAGGATATTGCCGAGGACATGCTGTTGAGCCACAAGACCATCAGTACCTACAAGACGCGACTCAAGGAGAAGTTGCGTATGTCGTCGGTGGTACATCTGTCCAAGTTCGCCCAACGCAATCATCTGATCTGAAATGATCACCTCCCGGCTGGTGAAACGCGCGGCCATCCTGCTGATGGGGCTGTTGCCCTGGGCGGCGATGGCCTTGGAGGAACCGAACAAGCTGAGGCTGCTGGGCCACTCCACCCTTGTGGACCCGTCGGTGGTATTGGACGAAGCCGACTGGCGCTGGCTGCGCGAGCGCCGCACGCTGTCGATGGGGGTGTCGGCTCCCGACTATGCGCCCTTTGACCTGAGCAACAGCGACGAGCTTGAAGGTATTACGGCCGATTTTGCGACGCTGGTCGCCCAGGCGCTGAATATCACCATCGACGTGAAGCGGTACGACACCCGCGATGAGGTAATCGAAGCCCTCAAGGCCGGTGCGGTGGACTTTGTGGGGTCGGCCAATGGGTTTGAGGCGGCCGACCCGGAGTTGGTGCTGTCCCGTTCCTACGCCAATGACCAACCCGCGTTGGTAACGCGCGCCGGGGAGAACCAGGCGTTGAAGGCTGACCTTGCGGGCAAGCGCCTGGCGATGCTCTACCACTACATGCAGCCCAAGGCCGTCGAGGCCTTTTACCCCGATGCGCAATTGCACTTGTTTGCCTCGACCTTCGAAGCCATTGGAGCCGTGGCGTTCGGCCAGGCGGATGTGTACCTGGGCGACGCCATCAGCACCCGCTACCTGATCAACAAGAATCACCTTAATAACGTGCGTATGGCGGACTTTTCCGCATTGGAGGTCAACCCTTTCGGGTTCGCCTTCGCCAAGGACAATACCCGCCTGTTGGGCATCGTCAACGCCGCGCTGGCTGCCGTACCCGCCAACCAGCAGATGGAAATCCTGCGCCGTTGGAGTGCCGGCGGCAGCGGTTTCCTGGAGGCCGAGCAACTGCGCTTGAGCGAAAGTGAACAGCGCTGGCTGGAGAAACACCCACGGGTGAAAGTGGCGGTGCTCGACAAATTCGTGCCGTTGTCTTTTTTCAACGAACAAGAGCAATTCGAAGGGCTTAGCTCCGAGGTGCTGTCACGCATCAGTTTGCGCACTGGCTTGAAGTTTGATGTGGAGCGGGGCAGTTCGCTGCCTCGGCAAGTTGAACAGGCCAGCGTCGGCCGGGTGGACATGCTGGCGGTCGTTACCCCGAGTGTCGAGCGGTCCGAAAAAATCCGCTTTACCCGACCCTATCTGTCCAGTCCCTATGTACTGGTGGTGCGTAGCGATGACGAGCATCTGGTGACCCTGGAAGATATGCCCGGCAAACGCCTGGCGATTATTCGCGGCAGCAGCCTGATCGCGCAAATCAGCCGGGACTACCCAAGCATCGAGTTTGTCGACGTGGAGAACCCGGAGCAGGCCATGGAATTGGTGGTCAAGGGCAGTGCCGATGCGACCGCGGTTTCACTGATCAGCGCGCGCTATATGATCGCCCGCAATTACCGCAAGCGCCTGCGCATCACCAGTACCGTCGGGAATGAGCCTGCACGCATTGCCTTTGGGGTCAACCGCAGCCAACTGGAGTTGTACTCGATCCTCGACAAGGCGTTGTTGAGCATTACCCCTGAAGAAATGGACGAGCTGACCAACCATTGGCGCAGCGAGATCATCATCGAAGACAATTATTGGATACGTCACCGCAACATCATCATCCAGGGGTTTGGCTTGGCCGCGCTGCTGCTGCTGGTCACCCTGGGATGGGTGTTCTATCTGCGTAGCCTGATTCGCAAGCGCACCCAGGCCGAGCGTGCCTTGAGCGACCAGATGCGGTTCATGAGTGTGCTGATCGATGGCACACCGCACCCGATCTATGTGCGCGATCGCCTGGGGCGCTTGATGGCGTGCAATAACGCCTATCTGGATGTGTTCGGCTTCAAGTTGGAAGACGTCATCGGCAAGACCGTGGTGGAAACCGACACGGGTAACCCGCCCCAGGCCCAGTCGTTCCATGCCGATTATTTGCGTTTGATGGAGTTGGGTGAGCCGCAGGTACATGACCGGGTGCTCAAGGTGCCCGGCGGCGAGGTGTTGACAATCTACCAATGGATGCTCCCCTACCGTGACAGCAATGGCAGCGTCGTCGGCATGATCGCCGGCTGGGTGGATGTCAGCGAGCGCCAGCGCTTGCTGGGGCAGCTGCAGGAAGCCAAGGAGGAGGCCGACGCCGCAAACCGTGCCAAGACCACCTTCCTGGCGACCATGAGCCATGAGATCCGTACCCCCATGAATGCGGTGATCGGCATGATCGAGCTGGCCCTGAAAAATGCCGAGCGGGGCTTGGCTGACCGCGATGCGCTGGAGGTCGCGTCGGTGGCGTCACGGAGCATGCTGGAATTGATCGGCGATATTCTCGACATTGCGCGAATTGAGTCCGGGCACCTGTCCTTGAGCCTGGAGCCAGCCAATCTGCACGAACTGCTGGCCTCAGTGGCGCGGGTGTTCGAGGGGCTTGCGCGGGACAAGGGCCTGGTGCTGCAGGTGGAACTCGACCCGCTGATCGACCGGCCGGTGCTGGTCGACCCGCTGCGCTTCAAGCAAGTGGTGTCCAATGTGCTGGGTAACGCGATCAAGTTCACCGCCTCCGGCCAGGTGCGCCTGGGCGCCCACTGTGCCGCGGGTCGGGTCGACGATCAGTTGAACCTGCGGTTGTGGGTGGAGGACACGGGCATTGGCATCAGCGCCGAAGATCAGCAGCGCTTGTTCAACCCCTTTATCCAGGGCAGCAATAACGAACAACCGGCGCGAAGCGGGTCGGGCCTGGGGTTGGTGATCAGTCGTAACCTGTGCGAGATGATGGGCGGTCAATTGCATTTGAGCAGTGTGCTGGGCAAGGGTACGCGGGTAGATGTGATCTTGGCGCTGGCGCTGACCACAGCCGTGCCGGTCAGTGCACCGGTGCCGCACACTCCGCCGGCACACGGGTTGAACATTCTGGTGGTGGATGACTACCCGGCCAACCGTCTGTTGCTGAGTCGACAACTGAGTTTTCTCGGGCATCGCATCATCTTGGCCGCGGACGGCGCCCAAGGATTTTCGCTGTGGCCGGCCGGACATTTCGATGGCGTGATCACCGATTGCAATATGCCCTTCAAAGACGGTTACGCGTTGGCGCGTGATATTCGCGCACAAGAGCACCAACTGGGGCTGACGCCATGCCTGATCCTAGGGTTCACCGCCAATGCCTTGCCACAGGAAGCCGAACGCTGCCGGCAAGCAGGCATGGACGGTTGCCTGTTCAAGCCGACCGGGTTGGAGGACTTGCGCTTGGCCTTGGCCTCACGAACCGCCAGCGTTGTGGCGGATGAGGTTGGACTGGCGTTTGACTTGAGCCCGCTGATCACGCTGACGCAAGGTGATAACGACGCGCTCAAGGAGCTGCTGACGCCGTTGCTCGGTAGCCTCAGGGAGGACTATGCGCTGTTGTCGCCGCTGAAATCCCAGGTGGACTTTGCCAGGCTCCATGACTTGGCTCATCGCGTCAAAGGGGGCGCGCGCATGGTCAAGGCCCAGGCGTTGATCACCTGTTGCGAGACCTTGGAAAGCGTGTGTGAGCGGCGGGACAGCGATGCATTGGGCGCTGCGGTAGATGCGTTAGAAGTGGTCATCGAACAGTTGCATCAGAGCATGGGGCGGTACAGCAATCGGGCTTGACGGTGGAATGTGGTCATTCGGTTGATTTGGGAGAACTCCTACATGAAGGGGGAACATGCCTGATTTTGTCTTCGGGATATGTCTGGAAAATGGGCCTCGCTCACTGACGAGCGCTGCCTGCCCAGGGGTTTGCCATGCCGAACAAAGCACTGACCATCCTGATTGCTGATGAACAACACCTGCAACGGTTGTACATCGAAAAAATGCTCAATCAGTTGGGGTATCACCGGATTGTTCCGGTACAAACCTTCGAAGAAGTCCAGATACTCACGGCCATCCCGGCCGAACCCTTCGATGTGCTGATCATCAATGCAGGGCTCACGGCCCATGCCTGCGGGCCCCAGCCCCAGGTGCGCCATGTACTGGTCTACGACCACCTGGATTTGGGCGCGCCCCCGGGTGTAGCGCCGGCGGTGCTGGTGCGGTTGCCCGGTGTGCCGGACAACGTCAATCTCGAACACTTCATGGACATTATCGACCCACCCGAGGCCACTGCCGGCCTGCGGGTGTTGCCGTGGCTGCGCGAATTATCCCGCGCACGGGCGGCCCGGGCTTAGTCCCACTTCGGCGCGATGCCCTTGGGGCTGGTCAGGCGGTGGCCACGTTCCAGCCCGGCAATGTGCGCCATATCAGCAGCGCTCAGGGTCAGTTGCAGGGCCTTGAGGTTGCTTTGCAGGTTGGCACGCTGGGTTGACGATGGGATGACCGCATAACCCAATTGCATGGCCCAGGCCAGCGTCACTTGCGCCGGGGTGGCCTGATGACGTTCGGCGATCTGCTGGATCACCGGGTCCTTGAGCACTTCACCGTAGGCCAGGGTCATGTACGAGGTGATCTGGATACCGTTGGCGGTTGCGAAATCCACAACGTGCTGGTTTTGCAGGTAGGGGTGCAGTTCGATCTGGTTGGTGGCGATGTTCTCGGCACCCACGGCTGCGATGGCCTGCTTCATCAGGTCGATAGTGAAGTTGGAAATACCGATCTGGCGTGTCAGTCCCAACTGCTTGGCTTCCAGCAACTGCCCCATGAACTCGGCCACAGGCACCTGGTCTTGTGGCGACGGCCAGTGGATCAGGGTCAGGTCCAGGTAATCGGTCTTGAGCTTGCGCAGGCTTTCCTTGAGGCTCGGTATCAGTTGGCCTTCAGCAAAGTTGGCGATCCAGATCTTGCTGGTGATAAACAGCTCATCCCGTGGGATACCGCTGTCGGCGATGGCCTGGCCAACGTCCGCTTCATTCTCGTAGATCTGCGCGGTGTCGATAACGCGGTAGCCCAGTTCCAGGCCAGTGCTGACGGAATTGATCACCACCTGGCCTTGCAGGCGAAAGGTGCCAAGGCCGAAGGCGGGGACTTTTTGCGCGAGGGTAGACATCAGTAACTCCAATAGGACTGTAGACAATGGAGTTGAGTATCCCCTCGTCGTTCCTTTGGAAACACCGTCGAATCCGAAAAGGACTCTTGACTGCAGGTCACGAATGGCACGAGTGCCGGACTGTGTCATAGGGCGCTGTACCGGTTGTAGCAGCGCCTTGATCGATCAGCCTTAGGCGCGCAGGCGTTCGGCAGCCGTGCGCAATAACTGCTCGGTGGCGGTCCAGCCCAGGCAGCCATCGGTCACCGACACGCCGTATTTCATCGGCGCGCTCAACGGCTGGCAGCCTTCGAACAGGTGGCTTTCGAGCATCATGCCGATCAGCGAGGTGTCACCCTGCAAGCGTTGCTCCAGTACGTCGTTGAACACGGCCGGTTGGCGCAGCGGGTCCTTGCCGCTGTTGGCATGGCTGCAGTCGACCATTATCCGAGGGGTGACCTTGGACTTGGCCAGATCGTGTTTGACCCGCGCCACGCTCTGCGCATCGTAGTTCGGGCCCCGGTGACCACCACGCAATACCAGGTGGGTGTCGGGGTTGCCTGGGGTCTGGATGATTGCCGGGTGACCTTGGCTGTCGACGCCGAAGTGGCGGTGCGGGTGGGACGCCGAGCGCATGGCGTCACAAGCAATCGCGACGCAGCCATCGGTGCCGTTCTTGAAGCCCACGGGCATGCCCAGGCCGCTGGCCATCTCGCGGTGGATCTGCGACTCCGTGGTGCGCGCACCGATCGCCACCCAACTGAGCAAGTCATCGAAGTAGCCGGCGGCCATGGGTTGCAGCAGCTCGGTGGCGACTGGCAGGCCCAGGCGCAGCATTTCGCGCATCAGCTCGCGGGACAGGCTCAGGCCGGCGGCCATGTCATCGCTGCCATCCAGGTGAGGGTCGTAGGCCAGGCCTTTCCAGCCGACAGTCGTGCGGGGTTTTTCGACGTAGGCGCGGATGACCAGCAGCATCTGGTCGCTGACGTCGAGGGCCAGCTTCTTCAGGTTGCGGGCGTATTCCATGGCCGATTCCGGGTCGTGGATCGAGCACGGTCCGACAATCACCAGCAAGCGTGAATCTTCGCCATTGAGGATGGCGCGCACGGCTTGGCGATGGGTGTGGATCTGTTCGGTCAGGAACGGGCTGAGGGGCAACTGGTGCTTGAGCTCAAGCGAGCTGGGCAGACGCTGGGTCAGCGCTTCATTGGCGCTGGTCAGGGTGCTGTTCAAGGCAGAGAGGGGCAGGGCGGCGACGGAGGAGTTCATATTCAAGGCTTCCTGGGCAAGCGGCGGGCTGTTCCCGCGCGCTTGGCCTACTGGGGTGTTCGACAATTGGCCGTTTCGGCTACGTGTGTTGGCTTGCCACCAAGAGGTGACCGATCGGAGGCGGCAGGCTGTCCCGAACGGAGCTGGCTAAATCGCCATGCAGTGCAAATGTCGTAGCGGTAATAAGTGGCGTAGTTCATGTCGTGATTCCTTTAAGTGTTCTTGCGAAATTTATGAGGGCCTGAAAAAACAAAACCCCCGGTCGGGGGGCCGACCGGGGGTTAGATTTCTCTGGTAGGCGACCCCTTGAGTAGTGGGCGCCGATTTCAGGTATCAGGCGCGCCAGTGGCTAAACCAATACCCAAAATAAAAGCTGACCAGTGTGCTCGAACCGTTCACACGGGTAGCCGACACCGAGCGCTGGGCGCTGGCAGCAGGGCAAACCTGAGGGTGGGTGAGTTGCAACATGGTGTGTCTCCAAATGATGGGGGGAGCTTACTAGAGGCACGCAGGCAGATTCAATCAGTAATTTCTATTGCGGTGGGGTACTTACGGCTATGGGGTGAGTGCCGATATGCTGGTTGCACTTTGCTACTGATTGCTTGGACGCGACCATGACTGCCTTCACCCTTGCTGCGGCTCAATCCATTTCTATCGCGGGCGATGTCCCTGCCAATATCGAACGGCACCTCGCATTTATGCGTGTGGCGGCGCAACAGGGTGTGCAATTACTGGTGTTCCCCGAATTGTCGTTGACGGGGTATGAGTCATCGCTGGCCGCTGAATTGGCGATTGCGCCAGAAGACAAGATGCTGGCGCCCTTGCGCGAGATGGCGCGAGAACTGCGAATGACAGCGGTGGTGGGGATGCCGATCCGACTCACCCCCCAGGCGGGTGTGTTGATCGGTGCGCTGGTGCTGGGTGCGGATGGCTCACTGGCGGTCTACACCAAGCAGCATTTGCATGCCGGCGAGGAGGTAGCATTCGTCGCGGGGCAGGGCGGTGCGGCCCTTGAGTGGGGAGATGACCGGATTGCACTGGCGGTGTGTGCCGATTTTTCCCACGCCAGTCATCCCCGTGCTGCGGCGCAAGCGGGCGCTACGGTGTATGCCGCCGGGGTGCTGATCAGTGAGGGCGGTTACGCCACGGACAGTGCGTTGCTCCAAGGCTACGCCGCTGAACATGGCCTGCTGATGCTGATGGCCAATCATGGTGGCCCTTCGGGCGGTTGGACTTGCGCTGGCCGCAGTGCGATCTGGGCCGCCGATGGCAGTCTGCTTGCCGCTGTACCTGGCGTGGGCGATGCGTTGCTGATTGCCCGTCGCGAGGGTGGGCGTTGGGCTGGCCAAGTGATGGCTGTCTAAATGGCATTTCACCTACGCGCGGCGACGGACCAGGACCTGCCATTTGCGCGCAAGTTGACACACGAGGCCATGGCTCGCTACTACGTGCAGTACGGGTTGTGGTGGTCTAACGAGGGCTTCGATACTGCCTGGGCCGGTCGGGAAAACTGGCTGATTTGCCGCGACGACAGGGTCTTGGGTTTTATCAGTCTGAGCCGCGACAGCCGGGCTCTTTATATTCGCGAGTTGCATATGCTTGAGGCGTATCGCGGATTGGGCGCGGGTAGCTGGGTGCTGGAACAGATGGCGCTGAAGGCGCAAGCGTTGGGACTGTTGCGTTTGACCGTATTCAAGACTAACCCGGCCAGAAGGCTCTATCAGCGCATGGGGCTCAGCATTGTTGGTGAGGAAGACTGCTTCTGGCGAATGGAGCGTGTTTGTCGCTCAAGCTAAACAGGCATCACGTTCTTATAAGCGCATACTGGTTTCAGGAGCCAATCTCCTGATCCGTGTTCAGGCCTTTCGCCTCAGCAAGGATGATCCCTTCTTTCATGCCCAAAAGGACCGCTACCTTATGGGCCTCCCCACGCCGTCCCTTTTTGCGCCCAGCGAGCACTTGATAGGTGGTCGCCGGATCAACGCCGTGTTCGCGGGCGAACGCTTGAACTGACTTGCCTTGATGTTCCAGCCAGGCCTTGGCTTGTGCAGCGGTACGGATTCCGGGCATAGTTCAAAACCGTTCAAGTTTGTTTAATAAGAGATGAGTGTGTCACCTCTTGGGGTGTGCCAAATAGGATCATACATCCAAATGAGTGGAATCGGTTCGCGTTTACGGCAAGAAAGGGAGCGACTTGGCCTGTCGCAAAAAGTATTTGGTGAGATCGGAGGCGTTGAAGCCAACGCACAAGGTAAATATGAAAGTGGAGGACGTGCGCCTAAAGCAGATTACTTGTCTCGTGTCGCCGAAAAAGGTGTAGATGTGTTGTACGTATTGACCGGCGCAGCCACGCCGATTCAACTGGAAAACCTGAGCCAGATCGAAGAAAAAGTCCTCGGGGACTACCGTGCAATGTTCAAGGAAGACCAGGCTGCAATCCGACGCCTGACCTCAACGTTAGCCGAGCATTCGGTTGCGATGAATGGAAAAGCCAAGCCACAGCCCCAGGATTCCTGACGCTTTGCCCAGCAAATTGGGCCATCCGCCGCCCGGCGGGTGGCTGTCGCTTAGTCAATCTCTCTATATATGACGCGTGCAATTAGGTCTGCGCCTCGGTTTTTTGCTAAGGTGTTCAGCAACCTATAAGACCATTTCGCGAGGTGTCTGCTTGATTAGGGTGCTAGTAGTCGATGACCATGATCTCGTTCGTACAGGCATTACACGAATGCTGGCTGACATCGATGGCCTGCAAGTAGTCGGTCAGGCCGAGTCAGGAGAGGAATCCCTGATCAAGGCCCGGGAGTTGAAACCCGATGTGGTGTTGATGGACGTCAAGATGCCTGGGATCGGCGGTCTTGGCGCGACGACCAAATTGCTGCGCAGCCATCCGGACATCAAAGTCGTGGTGGTGACCGTGTGCGAGGAGGACCCGTTTCCGACACGTCTGCTGCAGGCAGGGGCTGCGGGGTACCTCACTAAGGGGGCTGGCCTGGCGGAAATGGTTCAAGCCATTCGCCTGGTGTTTGCCGGCCAGCGATACATCAGCCCGCAGATTGCCCAGCAATTGGCCATCAAATCCTTCCAGCCAGTCAGTGACTCGCCGTTTGATGCCCTGTCTGAGCGGGAAATCCAGATCGCCTTGATGATTGTCGGTTGCCAGAAGGTGCAGACGATCTCCGACAAGCTGTGCCTGTCACCCAAGACCGTCAACACCTACCGCTATCGTATTTTCGAGAAGCTCGCCATCAGCAGTGATGTTGAATTGACCCTGCTCGCGGTGCGCCACGGCATGGTGGACGCCAGCGCCTGACATGAGCACACCGTTTGATCCGAGTGCCTTTCTCTCGACCTGCAGTGGCCGCCCTGGCGTGTACCGCATGTTCGACAGCGAGGCACGCCTGCTTTATGTCGGTAAAGCCAAAAACCTGAAGAGCCGTCTGGCGAGCTACTTTCGCAAGACCGGTCTCGCGCCGAAAACCGCCGCGCTGGTGGGGCGCATCGCCCAGGTCGAAACCACCATCACCGCCAATGAAACCGAAGCGCTGCTGCTTGAGCAGACGCTGATCAAGGAATGGCGGCCGCCCTACAACATTCTGCTGCGTGACGATAAATCCTATCCCTATGTGTTTTTATCCGACGGCAACTTCCCACGCCTGAGCATTCACCGTGGGGCGAAGAAGGCGAAGGGCAAGTACTTCGGACCTTATCCCAGCGCTGGGGCCATTCGTGAAAGCCTGAGCCTGCTGCAAAAAACCTTTTTTGTGCGCCAGTGCGAAGACAGTTTCTACAAGAACCGCACACGGCCTTGCCTGCAGTATCAGATCAAACGCTGCAAGGCGCCTTGCGTGGGCTTGGTTGAGCCGGCGGAGTACGCCGAGGATGTGCGCCATTCGGTGATGTTCCTCGAAGGACGCAGCAATGCGCTCACCGATGAGCTCTCTGCAGCCATGGAGCAGGCTGCCAGCACCCTGGATTTTGAACGGGCCGCCGAGCTACGCGACCAGATTTCGCTGCTGCGCCGTGTCCAGGACCAGCAAAGCATGGAAGGCGGCACTGGCGACGTCGATGTGATCGCGGCCTTCGTCAACCCAGGTGGTGCCTGTGTGCACCTGATCAGCGTGCGCGGTGGGCGGGTGCTGGGCAGCAAGAACTTCTTTCCGCAGACCGGTATTGATGAGGAAGTCGCCGAAGTCATGGCCGCTTTCCTGGGCCAGTACTACGTGAGCAGCCCCGAGCGCGACCTGCCGTCGGAGCTGATCGTCAACGTGGTGCACGAAGACTTCCCCACGTTGATCGAAGCGATCCACGAATTGCGCGGTCGCGAGCTGGACATCAGCCACCGCGTACGCGGCACCCGCGCACGCTGGCAGCAACTGGCGGTGACCAACGCCGAACAGGCCCTGAGCGCGCGCCTGGCTAACCGCCAGCACGTCGCCGCACGCTTTGACGCCCTGGCCGAAGTCCTTAACCTGGAAGAGCCGCCCCAGCGCCTGGAGTGCTACGACATCAGCCATTCCAGCGGCGAGGCCACGGTGGCCTCCTGCGTGGTGTTCGGGCCAGAAGGGCCGATCAAGTCCGATTATCGGCGCTACAACATCGAAGGCGTCACCGCGGGCGATGACTATGCCGCCATGCACCAGGCCCTCACGCGGCGCTTCAGCAAGTTGAAGGATGGGGAGGGCAAGTTGCCGGACATTCTCTTGGTCGACGGCGGCAAGGGCCAGCTGTCCATGGCCCGGGATGTGCTCAACGAGCTGGCGGTGCCTGACCTGATCCTGCTTGGCGTGGCCAAGGGCGCCACGCGCAAGGCCGGCTTCGAGACGTTGTACTTGAATGATGCCGCCCATGAGTTCACTTTGAAGGGCGACTCACCCGCGCTGCATTTGATCCAGCAGATTCGTGACGAAGCCCACCGTTTCGCCATTACCGGCCACCGCGCCCGCCGTGGTAAAACCCGGCGAACCTCAACCCTGGAAGGGGTGGCAGGGGTCGGTCCGACGCGACGTCGCGACTTGCTTAAACATTTTGGTGGCTTGCAGGAGCTGTCCCGTGCCAGCATTGACGAGATAGCCAAAGCACCGGGTATCAGTAAAAAGCTCGCTGAGTTGATTTATGCAAGCCTGCACAGCGAATAGAATGCCTTTCCACCTCGTAGCCAGTTGTGCCGATGAATATCCCTAATCTGATTACCGTTCTACGCGTCCTGCTTATCCCGATTTTCATTTTGTTGTTCTATTTACCGTACGAATGGAGTTATTTGGCCTCCAGTTCAGTGTTTGCCTTTGCGGCCGCCACCGACTGGCTCGACGGCTACCTGGCTCGTCGCCTGGAACAGAGCACGCCCTTCGGCGCGTTCCTCGACCCCGTGGCTGACAAACTGATGGTGGCCGTCGCCCTGGTTTTGCTGGTGCAGGAACACGGCAACCTGTGGCTGACCCTGCCGGCAGCGGTGATCATCGGTCGCGAGATCGTCGTCTCGGCCCTGCGCGAATGGATGGCCGAAATCGGCGCCCGTGCCCACGTGGCCGTATCTAACATGGGTAAATGGAAGACCGCCGCGCAAATGCTTGCGCTGGTCATCCTGCTGGCCAACCCATCGGACTTCTCGTTCTGGGTCCTCACTGGCTACGCCTTGCTGCTGATCGCCGCAGGCCTGACCCTGTGGTCCATGCTCCAATATCTGCGCGCCGCCTGGCCGCATCTGCGCACCACCGTTGAAAAGAAATAAAACTTTTTTGAATCAAGGGGTTGACGGGTGCTGAGGATTCTATAGAATGCGCATCACCAAGCGGGAATAGCTCAGTTGGTAGAGCACGACCTTGCCAAGGTCGGGGTCGCGAGTTCGAGTCTCGTTTCCCGCTCCAAGATTCAGAAAAAGCCACTCAGATGAGTGGCTTTTTTTGTGCCTGAGAAATACCCGCACTCATTTCGATAGGATGCTTTTGGCTAAAAACGGACCCTGTCTTGGACGTTCAGTTTCCAAGAAGGACACCCTCAAGGGCTGGAGTTCGATTGAGGTCAAGGCGCCTGTAGTTATCGGTTCATTTATGAAGTGTCTTTTGCTGAGCAGTAATTGTTTCTACGCCCGGCGAAGCATGAGCGTTCGCGCTAGCCTGTGCATCAACGACTAAAATTTCGGTGAAACCCTCGCTCAAGCGTGGAGGCTGAAGTGCTTTAAAAACGTTTCTAATGGCATTCTCAGGAACCATCTCATCATCAGGGCGCAATTGATTACGTGCCAAACAGTCTTCCAGCGAAGTAGTGAACCAAGTAGCTACCACATCTACCCCATGCTTCCTGGCAGCCTGTATAAGCGATTCACGCTCGGCTTGGGAGTCACTAGCAGAGCCTCTGATAGGGCAAGGTGAGCTCTCTGCCAAGCCAGTCTATTTAGCTCAGCATTAATAATGCGGCCATTCTCCGTCTGTAGGAAGTGATCAGGATTGATGTGCATGAAGACGGCCTGCCAGGAAAAGCGTGAATGTAGCATTTGAAAGCAGGGCTGGCCGGAAACTGTTTTTTACGCAGGAGTTCGGAAAGGTTCGCCCTAAACCGTGAAAATCTACGGCTTACACAACAGCATCGAAGGTGTGTTAGCCAGACGCTTACGCAGCACCCACCGACAAAATAGTTGCTCTGAATGTGGCACCACGTCAGACTCAAAAGTCGACGACA
This sequence comes from Pseudomonas sp. MIACH, assembly GCF_001269925.1. GTDB lineage: Bacteria > Pseudomonadota > Gammaproteobacteria > Pseudomonadales > Pseudomonadaceae > Aquipseudomonas. The sequence continues at coordinate 292,243 of NZ_LHVO01000063.1, read as the reverse complement.
TCCGGGGAAAAGTGCTGCTCAAAGCCCAATAATAAAGCAGCTGTGCCTACCTTTTGCCCCGTCGACTTTTGCAGCATCAAAAATTCTGCCTTTATCACCCCCCCCCTGCGGACACGGAATATGGATAATCTGAGCGGGTTGATTGCTTTTGTGCGGGCAGCAGAAAATCAAAGTTTTACCCTTGCGGGCAGAGCGCTGGGTATCTCGTCTTCTGCCGTAGGGAAAAGTGTCAGCCGCCTTGAAGAGCGGATTGGCGTGCGCCTTTTCCATCGTAGTACCCGGCAAATCAGCCTGACCAGCGAAGGCTTGGACTTTTTTGGTCGTTGCCGCACTTTGCTGCAGCAATTACAGGATGCTGAGGCCGCGCTTTCCCACTCCAAGACCCGCCCTCGAGGGCGTCTGCGAATCAGTTTGCCAGCGGTGGGCTATCGGCTGATCTCGGGTATGTTGCGCGAGTTTTATCAGCGCTATCCGGAAATCGAACTGGACCTGGATTTCAGCGACCGGCTGGTCGATGTGGTCGATGAAGCCTTTGATGCGGTGATCCGAAGCGGCGAGCTGCCCGATTCCAGCCTTGCAGCAAAAAGAATCTGCACGTTCCGGTTCGTCTTGTGTGCAGCGCCCGATTATTTTCAGCGCTACGGCATGGCAAAGAGCATCGAGGACTTGCAGCATTACAAAGGCATCGCCTATAAATTCCCTTCGAATGGAAAACTCCAGCCCTGGTGGCTGAAGGTCAATGGCGATACCGTCAAGATCAGCCTGGAAACCACCATGGTCATGAACAGCGTGGAAGCGGTCCTCGCTGCGTGTCGCAATGGCCTGGGCCTCGCCTATCTGCCTGACTTCGTCATTCAGGAATACCTGGCCAGCCAGGAATTGATCAGGGTGCTGCCGGAATTGAGCCTGGAGGGTGATTTCTGGATTGTCTGGTCACCTAGCCGCTTGCTGTCACCCAAGACCCGCGCATTCATTGATTTTCTAGGTGAAGCGCAACTGATGAGCAGCCCTGAAGGCGGTTGATGGCGCCTTCAGGGCACGCCACTTCTCAGTCAATCAACAGCTTTTTGAACCGCGTCGAATACTGGATCGCCTCTACCGATTTCAAGCGTACCGGCACCTTATAGGCATCCATCAGTCGCCGGGCAAATTGCCGGATATCGCGCAGCACGGTCGCCGTTGCGTCTCCATAGTCGCTATCGAGGACGATGTGCGCGGCAACGAATTGCCCGGTCAAGGCATTGGCCTCGCCGTACGCCTTGCAGTCACGTACCTGCGGATGGCGTAGCAGCACGGATTCCACTTCTGCGGGGTAAACCTTCTCGCCACCGACGTTAATGATCTCTTTGCTGCGGCCGAGGATCTTCAGGTAGCCATCGGCATTGACCTCCACCAGGTCGCCGGTCTTGAACCAGCCATCCTCGGTGAAGCTGTCCATCGAGTGGTTCAGGTAGCCCATGACTTGCGTCGCACTGCGCAGCCATAGCTCGCCGTCGACGACTTTGTGTTCACTGGAGCCTTCCTGAAAGCGCATATACAGACTATCGGACGACAACGAACTGGTGTTGATGATACCCGTCTCGCTGGTGCCGAAGGTCTGCAAAAACTTCACCCTTGGCAGGTGCTCGCGAAGTTTGAGCAACAAACTCTCCGGCATCGGCTCCGTGCCATAGGTGATCATGCGCAGGCTACTAAGGTTGCAGGTATCGAATACCTGGTTGATCAACATCAGGTTCAGGAATGTCGGCGACGTCGGAAGCACGGTAATGCGATGTTTTTCAATCAGCCGGGCAACGGTGTCTGGGGTTTTGCTGGCGGCAATCGTTGCCGTTCCGCCAATAGACAATATGTTCAACAGCGTATTGATGCCGCCGATATGGTCAAACAGCAAAAACAGAAAGATATCGAGGCGTCGAGAGCGTTTTTCAGAAAACTCGCCCACCAGTCGATCAAGGTCATGCAGCATCGCCTTGGGTGTGCCGGTGGTGCCACTGCTGAACAGAATCAGGCCGGCGTGCCCCTGCTTTTTAAGCTCGCCGATCATCGGGTTTTCCGGCGCTTGAGTAAGCATGCATGGGCGAATCTGGCGGGTCTGGATATCGATCACAAACTCAGGGTTTGCGGCTGCCTGCTTGTTTTGAATTTCCGCCGGGTTTTCAGCAGTGTTGAGCGCAATGATGTGGCCGTTCTGGTACAGCGCCAGAAAGAGCGCGATACCCGCGAACGAAAAATCGCCGCTCATGAACACGACCGCTTGCCTGGACACACCATTGGCGGCCAGCCAATCCAGTTGGGCACTGATCTCTTCGCTCAGTTGGGCGTAGGTGTAGGACTGTTCAGGGTCATTCAGAACGATTTGGTTCGAAAACTGCGCAAATCCGTTTATCAGCGGTTTAAAGATCATGGCTTATCCCTTATTGAAAAAGCATCAAAAACGCACGGGCAGTTCGTCGGGGCGGCGCAATACCGTGCCGTTGATCCAGCGGATCGACGCCGGGTCACAGGCCAGTTCCAGGTTGGGTAATGCCTGTACCAGGGTGGACAGCACAGTGGCGATTTCCAGGCGTGCCAGCGCCGGCCCCATGCAGCTGTGGATGCCGTGGCCGAACTGCATGTGCGCGACCTTATTCTGGCGCTCGGGGTTGATCAGCAGCGGCGCGTTGAACACGCTGGGGTCGCGATTGGCGAGGAATACGTTGGCGTACACCGTAGTGTTCGCCGCGATCACACCGCAGCTGGTGTGCAGCGCTTGGGTGGTCATGCGGGGGAACGCTGATAACTTGCCGATGGGAATCAGCCGAATGAGTTCTTCGATCAACTGCGGCGCTTGATCGGGCTTCTCTCGTACGTACTGCCACAGCGATGGCGCGCACAGCAACGTATAGAGACTCTTGGTCATGACGCTTAGAGCGTTATGGTCGCCCCCCAGCAGAATTCCCAACAGAACCCCTACAAACTCCCGATCGCTCAGTGGGTCTTCCAGGGTGTGGCGCTGGTCGACATATTGACGAATGAAGCCGTCCGGATGCGCCTGCCTGCGGCCCTGCACGAAGTCCATCATGTAATCGAAGCTGGCGTTGACCGCCGTTTCGATACCGACGATGTCATCCGGCGGTGCTGATTGGATCATTTGGCTCCAGGGCCGGAACAACTGCCGGTCTTCTTCGGGGATGCCGAGAATGTGACACACCGTCGAGGAAGTCAGGCGCTCCAGCACCGAGGCAAACAAGTCCGGCGGCGTTACACCGCTGCGCATCTGCTCGATGCTGTCGGCGGTCATAGTGGTCACATGTTGGCGCACGCTTTCCAGGCCACGCTTGCTGAACGCACGCGCGACGGTCGCGCGCGAACGCATGTGCGCCGGGTTGTCCAGATTGAGCAACAGCTCCGGCTGCGTCGGGCCGGGGAGAAAGGTCGGGCCGTTTTCGACGTTACATAGGGTGCGACTGATGCTCGGGTCGGCCAGAAACGCCTTGCAATCGGCGTATCCGGTCAGATGGGTGGCGACGTGGCCGCTGGGCAACCTGATTTGCGGCAACTGATCCTGCCAGCCCACGGTTTGGTAATAGGGCGCGGCGTCGAGGTTGGGGATATCCAACACGCTGGGATGGACACGCATGTTCATCGGGCACCTGCCAGTGCACGGGGTTGCTCCGTGCCGATGAGTGCCCGCACAGCCTGCTGCGTCTCAAGGCTGTCGACAAATAAAATGGCGTGCCAACCGGCGGCTCGCGCGGCGTCGCAGTTTTCTTCGACATCGTCGATCAGCACGCAGGCGTCAGCGGGTACGCCGATCTGCTCGGCCGCCAGCGCGAAGATCTTCGGGTCAGGCTTGCGCAGTTTTACCTTGCAGGAATCGACGATGCTGTCAGCCACATCATCCAGGCCCACCATACGCCGCCAAGGCGTTTCCCACTCCACGACGTTATTGGTGAGGATGCACGCCTTCAGGCCGGCCGCTTTGACCTCATGAAACAGCTCGAACATGTGCTGGTTGACGTTGTGCGGGGAAAACCACTGCTCACCGTGGTTATCAAAATCGCAACGACTCAGGTCAATGCCCGGATACAGCTCGGACAATGCCTTGCTCATGCCCTGTCCCCATTCGACCTGAGTCATCATTGCCAACTCGATGGGCGCCTGGAATTGCACGTTCAGGGGCTTGGCCACGGCATGCATGGCGGCCTCCATCTGGCTGCGGCTGATGCCAGTATTTTGCTGGTAGACGCGGTACAGCTCATCTATGGAGGGCGACAGCACGCCGCCGAAGTCGAACCAGATTGCTTGGATTGTCATGGTCATCTTTCCTTGAAAGTAAGGTCAGTTAGGGAGGGCAGGTACTTCTACGGGCGCAATGATGTGGGCATCGCGCAGCGATAAATGGGCAATGCCGATCGACAACCCGACGCCAAAACCACAGGCAATCAGGTTGTCCTGGCGCACGTCTTCACTGCCGTGGCGCTTGCAGATCATCAGCGGTATCGACGAAGGGCCGGTGTTGCCCACGTCTGCCACTTCAATGGGGACTTTGGCCTGCGCAACACCGAGCTTTTTGGCCAGGTAATCGAGCATGAATTTGTTGGCCTGGTGCAGCAGATAAAACGGCACACGCTCAGGGTCGATGCCCTGGTCGCGAATGAAGGCGTTGATCGCCGCCGGTACCTTTTCCAGGGCAAAGTTCATCACTTGGCCGCCGTCCATATGCAGCCCACTGGCCTGTACCCGGCTGGTCACGCTGGACGTGTAATCCAGAGCAGTGTTGAGGTACTGCGCACCGGCGCCATCGGTATTGAACGCAAACCCGAGCGCCTGCTCACCGCTTTCCAGCAGCGTGCAGGTCGCGGCATCACCAAAGACCAACCGCACATGCCGGTCTTCAGGGTTGAGCAATTTGCTGATCACATCGCCGGTACACACCATGACTCGGCGGCAGCCGCCGGCCTTGATCAGCATGGCCGCTTGAAACAGGCCATAGACGTAGCCGGAACAGCCAAAATTGAGGTCGAAGGCTGCAAGCGCTTTCTTCAACCCCAAGCGATCAGCCAGGAGTGCACTACTGGCGGGCATCAGGCTGTCGGGCGTTTGAGTGACAAGCACCAGGCCATCGATGCTGGCGGGGTCGATATCCGCCGCGTCGAACAAGGTCCGGGCAGCAGCGGCGCACAGATCCACGGTCGACAACCGATTGGCCACCCGCACCTGATGGATTCCGGTGCTTTTGGCGATCCGCTGAACCTCTTTTTCGCCGAACAACGTGGCGAAATCGGCCAGGGTCATCACGTCCTGAGGGATGGCCGCCGACAGTGCGCGGATCGACACCCCGTCGATAGACAGGCTCATGAGGGTTCACTGATGCGAGCGCCAACCGCATCGGCCTGGATGGCGTCGAACAGCTCACCCATGGTTTCAACCTCATCGAGCACGGCAGGGCTCAAAGCGAAACCGAACTGGTCATTCAATACACCCAGCAGCGTGACCTTGGTCAATGAATCCCAATTGCTCAGCGGCTGCAGCAATACATCGGCTTGCAGTTCCGATTCGCGCAGTTCCAGAAGTTCTGCCAGTTCTTTCTTGATCGCGTCCAGGTTCATGGTGAGGTCCTTTTGCAAGAGCACGTGAGTTAGAGGCCGCCGAGGTACACGACTTGGCCAGTAATGAAATTGCTACGCGGCGACAGGAAAAAGTCCGCCACGTTGGTCACATCGTCGAAAGTGCCAAAGCGCTTGAGCGACTGTTGTGCCAGCAGGTCTTTCATTTTTTGTGCGGGTATGACCCGCGTCAGATCCGTATCGATTGGTGTCGGGCCTACGGCATTGACGGTGATGCCAAAGCTGGCGAGCTCCTTGGCCATCACGCAGGTCAGGGTTTCCACGGCGGCTTTGGACGCTGCGTACAGCGCTTCGCCTTCCAGCTTTAATGGCTTGGCCACCGTGGAAAAATTCACAATGCGTCCCTGCCGTCCGGCACGCATGAGCTTTGCCGCCTCCCGGCTGAGCAGGAAAGTGCCCAGCACGTTGGTTTGCATGATGTTTTGCGCGGTTTTGTAGGGCGTCAGCAACGAGTGATTCATGCTGGCGATCCCGGCATTGTTGATCAGGTGATCAAGCCGACCGCAGGTGCCGCGCACATGCCTCATCAGTTCGCTGATGGCCTGTTCATCGGCTACATCGGCGATAAAGTGGTGATAGGCCGGATGGCTCAGATCGCTGGATGAACGGCTACAGCCGATCACCCGATGCCCTTGCGCAAGGTAATGTTCGGCAAGATGCCTGCCGATCCCCTTGCGCGTTCCCGTAATCAGCGTGACAGGCGTGTTATCGGGCATGAGACACCTGTGCATTGAGCTCGACAATGTAGTTGGCGAAGGTTTTTACCGACTGAAACGGGCTGCGCTTGGGGGACATGGCACTGTCGTTGACCAGCGTCAGCTTGACCCCCAGTTGCTCCTCGATCATCTGCTCGACGTCAATCACGATGGACACCAGACTCATCGAATCAAGGACACCGCCAACCCCATAGAGGGCAGTGTTTTCGCCTTCTTCCAGGCTGATGGGTTGGGCGAGACTGTGGTTTTCATTTTCAATCGCGCTATAAATGATGCCGAGAACTTGCTCTTTCATAAGGGTTCCTTCCTCTCAAAGTGGATCAGACGAGACGCTTGACGAATTGATGAATAAGTTGCGCTTCCTTGAGTTGAAAGTAGCGCGAGTCAATCACCGACAATTCAAAACCGAGTTCAACCTGGCACTGGCCTTGTTGTTTGAACTCAAGGCGGCAGCCAAACCGAAAATTCGAAGCACCCGAGCGACGTAATTCAAGCGGAATGCAGAGAATTTCCGTGTGTACCGGTAACAGGAAGTCCCTATAGTTGACGTCCATCTTGTGGGTAACAAAGTTGACTTTGCCTTTCGCTTGAGGCGCGACGTAATAAGCTTCCGCAACCGCGATGGTCATCTGGCGCGCCGCCTCAATAACCATCATGCCCGACACATGCTGGCCAGTTAGGTGATCGCTTAGTTCGGCATTGGCATCATCTATCATCAGCGAGGCCGAGTAAGTACCGTTGCCATTTTCGCCAGGCGCAGAGATGGCAATATTATGACTTTTCAACTTATGGGTGACGGTTGAAGAAGCACGCGTCCGGCGGTCTTCCGGCAGGATATTCAAGGCCGGCGACAGCACCTTCTTGAATCCATATAACGTGTTAAGTTGCTCATCGGTAACACCCTGGCCGACATGTAAGGTTAGTGATTCATCCCTATCAAGCCGGGTGACCATTTCTTCTGCGGCTGTCACCGAAATAAACATATTATCGCTGCACTGACTTTTGATTCGGTCCCCCACCACAATGTAATGCCTGGGTGGTTCCTGCGGCTGTGCGCTGAGCGAGGAAAGTCCGGCAAACGGGCACGAAGAAACGCTGTTTGAAACACTGAGCTCTTCCATTTCTTTCACCTTATATGCGTGCTGAGATCCAGGTATCGGGATGAAACAGGCCGGCGTGCTATTGAGCCGACAGGCTCCATAATTGTTTTTGTAATGGCAGTGACATGCTGAGTGAGGAAAAAATGATCTCCCTCAAAAAACTCCATACATGCAAAATTTTGGCTATGCTCCTCCCAGGCCATTACGTCCTCAACCGGTGCGAAAGGGTCGTTACTGCCGCCCAGCACCGTCATGGGAACCTCCACCGGGTCACCGGCAACGTGACGATATAAAGCGGCGGCCTGGAAGTCCTTGATAAGAGAGGGCAGCATGCGGTGCTTGGCCGCCGAGTGCTGGAGTACGAAATCCGGAACGGCACCAAACTTGGAAAGTGTTTGAATAAATTCCTCTTCAGAACCGTCAAGCGTCAATTGCGCGCAACTGAAAATGCGCGGAGCACGACAGGCTGCGACTACCAGCTTGCTCAGTCGTGGTCCAAATTCATGTTGGCGACGAGCAACTTCGTAGGCAACAATCGCACCCAGGCTATAACCAAAAAGAATGACCTCACGCGCCGCCAGGCCGTCGATAAGTGCAATGACTTCGTTCACCATGGCCTCGACAGTACCGGGGGCCTGCGTTAGATCTTTTTGATAACGACTTTTATAAGTAACGCCCACGACCGGCATGTGAGCGCTTACCGCACGCCGCAGGGTTTCAAAAGACAAACCACTGCCCCCGGCAAAGGGGACAAACACACACACTTTTTCAGAGTCGATGACAGTCATCGAAGACTCCTTGTTTGAGAGATCAAAAGAAGCCCAGAAACTAACGAACGCCCGGACCTTTCTGCCAAGTTGGAGCCTGCCTGATTTTTCCGAAAAATCTGTTTGCTGCGGGCAATTGTATTTCAGAGTATTTCAAAGCATTTGAGCGTTTTAGGCTCAACTGTCTGAACTATAAGTTCAAGGTCCAATCGTGCTAAATAAATCATTGCGCGCACGCCTCGGCGGGCGGACAGAAATACACATGACTTATTGAGTAAAAGGGAAGGAGCAGGCAGGACGAAACGAGTTGTACTGTGAACAACCAATACAACTAGTCAGTGCAGGAGGTGGATAACAAGTTACGAATGTGGCCGTTCAGTCATTCAATGATTAAACGGTGGCAAGTTGTTTGGGGCGAGGTCTAAGTATCGCCAACAAGGCGACCATTGCTAATACGGCGCACAGCAATCCCAGTAAGGCGCATCCGGTCCACCCGAAACGCTGCCAGAGATACCCTCCCATGGCACTGCCGAAGGCACCGCCACAAAAATTGCAGACCATATACACCGTGTTCAAACGGCTGCGACTGTCCGGGCTGAGGGAAAAAATACGCGTCTGGTTGGCCACCTGCCCCAACTGCAAGGCGAAGCTGAGCAGGTTGGCGCACGCCAGCAACACCAGAAAAGTGTTGGCCCAGGCCATCGACAAAGCGAAGCTCAGGCTACAGAGCACAATAGAGGTGAGGCTGATAGCGACTGTGCCGAAACGTTCACACAACTTACCGGCTGCGGGCGTCAGCAATGTGGCAAGAGCGCCCCATAAGCTGAACAGCCCGACATCGGCAGCATTCATGCTGTACGGCGACGCCATCAGCTTAAATGCGATGACCGACCAGAACGCACTGAATGCCGCAAAAACTGCTGCGCCCAGGGCGCAGGACAAACGCAGCAGCGGCTCATGCCAAAACAGATGCAGCATCGAGCTCAATAATCTGCCGTAGGCAACCGGCACTCCAGGCGCTTGGCGTCGGGGCAGAATGCTCGGCAGCGCCAGCGCACACATAAGCATGGCAGCCGCCGCCACCCAATAGACCGACTGCCAGCCGAGGTGGTCGGCCAACCATCCGGCAATGGCGCGCGACAGCAGGATGCCGGTGACCAGTCCCGTTTGCACCCAGGCAATGACACGACTGCGTTCTCCGGCTGTGGCCAGCCCGGCCAGGTAGGGCAGTAACACCTGGGGAATGCAGGTGCCCGTGCAGAGCAAGAAGCTGGCACCTGCCAGCATTGAAAGCAGGGTGGCCTGGCTGGCCAGCAGTAACAGGGCGGCCGTCCACACCAGCAATAAGCGACAGAGCCGCAAGGGCGCCACCCTGTCGCCCAACGGTACGATCAGCAACATTCCCAGGGCATACCCCATCTGCGATGCCGTAGCGATCCAACTGGTTTGCCCTGCATCCGCGTGTAAGGCCCCTGCAAAGACCGGCAGCAGCGCCTGGTTAAAGTAAACATTGGCCACCGACAAGCCGCACAGTAAAGCAATGCCCGCCAGAATCAGCGGCGTAAAGTGTGTATTGGGCGACATCAGGCATGGCTCCAGAGCGGCTCTCAGGTATCGGATGAAAAACGCACGGCATCGGGCGCGGATTCAACACCGGCCTCGCTTTGGCGCCCCAGGAACAGGAAGACCACGGCAGCAGTGAACAGCGTGAACATCGCCAATAGCTGCAACAAGGTGTTGAACCCCGAGGTATAAGCCGAGCGCAGCACCGCTAATGGAATTTGACCGGCGTCGGCGCTCGCGTGTTGGATATCACCCATTACCAGGCGTTGCGCGATACCCGAATAGTCGACAGCAGACAGTTTGACCGCGTCACTGAGACTCAGATGATGCGCCACCAGCGCCGTCAGCACCGCAACCGTAATTGCCAGGGCGACACCTTCGCTGGCCACCCGCGTCGTATTGAAAATACCCGCGGCCATCCCCGCTCGTTCCTTGGGAATAACACTGATCGACAAACCATCCATCAGGCCCCACGGCAAGCCGGTGCCGATACCGGTCAGCAGCATAGCCGCGATAATCTGCGCATGGGCGCCGACCGGAATCGTACTCAGCCAGTAGAGCCCGGCCGCCGCGATCACAAAGCCGATCGCGCAAAGTATCCCTGCCGACAGCCAGCGCGTCAGCGACGCGGCAGCCATCGGTACAATCAGCATTGGGGCAGAGAGTGCCAACATCATCAACCCCGCCTCAAACGCGCTGGCCCCTTCCACACCGATAAACCGAAATGGCAGCAAGACGATCAAGACGATGTAGCAGTAGCAGGTGCCGATCGGCAGGATCTGTACACCGACAAAGCGCGGAAACAGGAACAGCCCCAGTTCCAGCATCGGATGTTCCGCCCGATTTTCAACCATGATAAACAGCAGCAAAAACACCGCTGCCCCACCCAGCAACGCATGGATGATCGGCGAGCCCCACCCTTGCTCGGGTGCCAGGATCACCGCCGTGGTAAACAGGATCAGCAGGCCGGAAAACGTCAGCAAGCCGGGTGTATCCAGACGTCGTGCCTGCGGGTCGCGGCTTTCGCGCATTTTCGGCAGAGCAAAGATCAAGGAAAGGATGGCGATCAGGGCGGTGCAAAGGAAAATGGAGCGCCAGCCCATCAACTCGATCAATAACCCCGATAACAACGGACCGAAGGCCAGGCCAACCCCGAACGTGGTGCCCAAAAGGCTAAAAGCACGCGTGCGGTCATGCCCATCAAACTCCTGCGCCAGGGCCGCCGAACCACTGGCCAGGGCCGCGGCCGCAGCAATGCCCTGCACACCACGCAACAGGTCCAGCCAGATAATATCGGGGACCACCGCCAACAGGGTCGACACCAGTGCAAACAACGCCATCCCGCACATGAACAGACGCTTGCGTCCGTAGAGGTCAGCAAGCGTTCCCGCCGCCATCAAAAGGCTGCCGAAGCTGAGCATAAAAGCGTTAGTGATCCAGGCCAGTTCCGTGGGATGGGCAGCGAAGGTTTGGCCAATGAACGGCGTGGCCACTGCTCCGCCGGTAAAACTCATAGGCAACACCAAGGCTGCCAGGCAAATGGCAGCCAGGATGGAGTACCGGCCATGAGCCGGCAGCGGTTGGGTCGTTGCGTTCATTAGGTCATTCCCTGCATGTGTATGAAGTATCCGTGCCGGCCCGGCCGAGGCGCGCGAACGTTCACATACTCTAGTTAGGATACAATCGAAGATAAATGGGGTTTTATTCCACTTATAGTGAACCAAAAGGATGTAATAGATTTGTGGACAGTCTCAGTGGTGTGATCTCATTCGTAAAAACCGCCGAGGCGCTCAGTTTCATCAGCGCCTCCAGGACGTTGGGTATTTCTGCCTCGGCGGTGGGCAAAAACGTTGCCAAGCTCGAAGCTTCGCTGAATGTGCGGTTATTGCACCGCAGCACCCGCAAAGTCAGCCTGACCGCAGAGGGCCAGCTGTTTTATGAGCGCTGCCGAAAGGTCCTCGACGATCTTGAAGATGCCCGTGCAATGCTTTCCCATGCCACACAGCAACCCCGTGGAAAGTTACGCGTCAGCTTGCCTACTATCGGATATCGCTTTCTGTTGCCCCATATGGCGCGGTTCCGCAAAGCCTACCCGGAGATCGAACTGGAACTGGATTTCAACGACCAGTTGGTGGATGTGATCGATGAAGGCTTTGACGTGGTGATTCGCAGCGGCGGCCAGGTCGACTCCAAGCTGATGGCTCGAAAGTTGGGGCCTTTCAAGTTTGTCCTGTGCGCATCGCCCGACTATCTGCAGCGTAAGGGGCGCCCCGTCACGCTTATTGATCTTGAGCATCACGAGTGCCTGCGTTACCGATTCGTCACGACGGGTAAAATCATGGACTGGAGTATGTCTTCGGCGCCCCAGTTCACGCAGCTGCGCCTGCCCACCGCACTGACCTTGAACAACATGGAGGCCATGCTGATGGCCGTGGTGGATGGGCACGGCATCGCATTTGTCCCGGATTTCCTCGCGCGCGAAGCCATCGCCCAGGGGCGCCTGGAAACCGTGCTCGAGGGTTACAGTGAAGATCAGGGGCAGTTCTGGGCGCTGTGGCCGTCCAGTCGCCATCTTTCACCGAAAATTCGCGTATTCGTAGACTTTGCCGCCGAGCATCTATTTGCCACTCCCGGGGTAGACAATCCGGGAGCAACGCGTTTATGAAGCATTGTCGCCACCGTGCCGCCTAGGTCTCGGCCTTGTCAGCCCGCAACGATATTGCTAGTGTCGATTCATGACTCATTATTGCCTCACCTCGACAACCACCACCACGACCGCTGAAAGCGGAGCGTGCGAGGTGTCGTGAGCCAATAACAGACGAACACTTCAAAGGCCCGCCAGCGATGGACAGGGCCTTTTTTATGCCCTTGTGTCGCTGGTTCATACGCAAGGAGATGCACCTATGTACGCCCTGTTGATACTCGATATCCAAGTCGGACTCATCCACGGCCCGGAAAAACCATGGCGTTGCGACGAACTGTTGGAAACCCTGAATAGCCTGATGAACAAGGCACGCAGCGCAGGGGCACCGATTTTTATCGCACGCCACATCGGCCCCGCTGGCTCGCCAATCGAACAAGGCAGCCCGCTTACATTGGTTGCACAGGAACTGCAGTTGCTGGGTGGCGAAGTGGTGTTCGAAAAACGGCGGCCTAATGCGTTTGCGATGACCGACCTGGCTGACAATTTGCACGCCTGCGGCGCCACCGGCGTGGTAGTTACGGGGATGAAAACGCAATACTGCGTCGACAGCACCTGCCGTGCCGCGCGTGATCTTGGGTTCGATGCGGTGCTTATCGCCGACGGTCATACCTGTTCTGACACGCCCTTGATGAAAGCAGAGGCGATCGTGGCTCATCACAATGCCACGCTCAATGGGCCGTTCTGCCAGTTGGTGCGGGCGGAGGAGTGGAGCTTTTAGCAGCGTTTTCCGGCGTGTACCCAGGCATCATCTATGCCTTGTTTCACAAGCCTGAAGGTGAGCTTTGCGCGTGGCAGTTCGAACACTTTACCGCTGTCCAACCAAGGTCGCTCACGAATGGAAGATCCGAGTATTGAGTACACCGACAAGCAACGCTGGTGTGCGCTCACCAAGATAAACACCCTCTCGGCCCTGTCGCAGATCGTGCAGATCGGTACAGTCACTCCGTTGCTGTCGCTTTCGCTTGAGCAGCAAGGGGTCGAACCGGCAAAGATCGGGGTGATTGTCAGCGCCTCGTGGTTGGCGATCTTGCTGCTCTACAAATGGGTTCCGCGTTTGCTGGCCCATCTGGGGCTGGTCAAGACGAATATCCTCAGCGCAACGCTGACGATTGCTGCGCTGATCGGTATGACCCTGACAACCCATTTGGCACTGATTTTTTCGCTGAACTTCGTGCTCGGTATCGGCTTGATCCTGCGCTGGATCGCCTGCGATACGTGGATTGTCGCGGTTGCCTCGAAAGACGAGCGCGGTCGGGCGATCGGCGTACATGAGACCTTGATGGGCCTGGGTATTGCTATCGGCCCGCTGCTGTTGGTTGTATTCGGCGTCGGGAGCGCCGCGCCTTACTACGCCTGTGCCGTGATCGTGGTGTTGTCCGGCGCGCTGGCCTTAACCCTAAGGGACTACGATACGCGACCGCAAACCCCGGCAGAAAAACGCCATGGCAAGTTGTTCAGCATCATTCCAACGGCACTGTGTGGCGCGTTTATCGCAGGCTTTTCGGAAACCTCATCCGTATCGTTCCTTGCAGGCTACAGCCTCTCGGCTGGTTATCTGTTGACCGCCGCCACCCTGCTGATATCGACGTTCGGAATTGGCGGCACCCTCCTGCAACTGCCGATCGGCTGGATGGCCGACCGCACTTCGTACAAAGTCGGCCAATTAGTCTGCGGCTTGATACTGTTGCTGGGCACCCTGGCCATTCCGTTCAGCCAGCCGCTTCCTTGGCTGGCGACGATTGTCGTATTCCTCTGGGGCGGCGCCATTGGTGGCATGAACACCCTGGCGGTGATCGAGGCGGGAGACCGGGTCGGCGAACAGCAAGTGTCCACCGCCATGACGGCCATTGCGATGTTCTACACCTTGGGCAGCGTATTAGGTCCCATTGCCACGGGCGCCACAGTGTCCTATGTCAGCGAGCACGGATTGATGATCTCGGTGGGGATAGTCGGTGTGCTGTTCATCGCAATGTTGATTTTGCGCAGAGTCCCCATGCATGAACGTGCAGCACAGGATTGATGAGAGCTTGTGCGTGCACACGACCTGGTCCCTATCACGGGACTTGTCAGCGGCGTCTGTGTTGACGTCTCAGTGAGTTCCCGGATACCGAGTCTCCATCACAATCGACAACGCATCCGGGCGCCAGAATTCCTGGTCGAATTCCACCGGCCGGTTGTCCTCACCGAAATTCAAACGCTCCAGGTACACACTGGTGGAACCCGGCGACAGTTGTAGCAGCTCGGCCTGTTCTTCATTCACTGTGCCGATGTGCATCTCCAGCTCGCAACGCGATTGCACCCGTGCAAACCGCTCGCGCAGCAGTTGGGTCAGCGAGGTATTGAGGTCGGCTTCCAGCAGGCCTGGGCACCAACTGGCGAGCAGCGCGTTGAACTCCAGCAGCACCGGGCGACGATCGATCCAGCGGCGGCGTTGCAGGAAAAACATCGGTTCGTCCACCGAAGCCAAACCCATGCGCTTGGCCAGCCACGGGCCAGCCGGGCGCAGTTCGGCGTGCAGGCACTCGGTGCGCGGTGTGCGACCCTGGGCAGTGACGTAATCCATAAACCCGCTGATGCGCGTCGGGTCGTAGCGGATGCGCTGCGGGCTGACAAACCAGCCACGGCGATTTTCCCGATATACCAGGCCCTCGGCCTCCAGTTGCTGCAAAGCCTGGCGCAAGGTCACGCGAGTGCAGCCGAAGCGTTCGATCATGTCTCGTTCAGAGGGGAATTTCTCGTCGGCCTGGGGCCTACCTGCGGCGATGTCGTTGGCGATCTGTTCGCGGATACGCTGGTAGTGTGGGGAAATTGGGTCGAAAGGCATCCTGGGGTTCCGTGTGCAGGCATGACGTGGGGGTGACTCTACCGTTCCTGTTGGCGCAGGTCACCTGGTCCCACGCAGGCTTCAGGCAAAGCGGAACGAAGCGCCATGGGCCGAGCTTGGCAGGCGATCGCTGCCGTCGACGCTGAGGCGCGAGCGCAGTGTGCCGCTTTGCGCGTTGGTGCGGTACAGCCCGCGTTTTTGCAGGGCCGGGATCACCAGTTCGACGAAGTCATTCAACGAACCTGGGCTGATCAGCGGGTTGAGCATGTAGCCGCTGGTACCGGAGATGCGTGCGTGCTCCTCGATCTTTTCTGCGATCTGCTCCGGGGTGCCCACCAGGATCAGGTCGCTGCCACGGGTAACATTTGCAAAGCGTTGGCGCACCTCGCCTGCGGTCAATGGTTTGCCGCTGCCATCGGCTCGCATCACGTAAGAGGTCATGCCTTCGGTGTGGGTCGACAGCGCTTCGTTGTCGGCGTAGCGGTTGATGTCGATGCCGGTGTCGCCGGCATAGCTCACCAACTGTGCTTGCAGGTGATAGTTGCTTTGCAGGGTGTCGTATTTTTTCTGTGCCTCGATGGCGGTGGGAGCGGTGACGATACGCAGCACGGTCAGCGACTTCACATCGGCGGCCTGACGTCCACGGGCTTCGGCCTGGCGCCAGATATCTTCAAGGCCCTGGCGGATATCCAGCGGGTTGGACTTGGCGATAAACACCAGTTCCGCGTGCTTGGCCGCGAACTCCCGGCCGCGTGCCGACCAGCCGGCCTGGATCAGCAACGGCGTGCGCTGTGGCGATGGCGAGCTGAGGTGCGGGCCGGCGACGCGGTAATGTTCACCCGCGTGCTGGATCGGGCGCACCCGCGCGCCATTGGCGTAGGTCTGCGAGCGTTTGTCGGCAACCACGGCGTCATCGGCCCAGCTGCCTTCCCAAAGCTTGTAGACCACCTCCAGGAACTCTTCGGCGCGCTCGTAGCGGTCATCGTGCTTGATCATCTGCTCCAGGCCGAAATTGCGCGCGGCGCTGGACAGGTACGAAGTGACGATGTTCCAGCCGATGCGCCCATCGGACAAATGATCCAGCGTACTGAAGCGTCGGGCGTGGGTGAACGGGTGCTCGTAGCTGGTGGTGACGGTGACGCCAAACGCGAGTTTTTCGGTGAGGGCCACCAGCGCCGGAATGATCGTCAGCGGGTCGTTGGCGGGGGCTTCGACGGCCCATTTCAATGCCATCGCTTCAGAGCCGCCAAATACGTCGTAAAAGCCCAGCACATCGCCGAAGAACATCAAGTCCAGGTTGGCTTCATCCGCCGTGCGGGCCAGGTTCGACCAGTATTTGAGAGTGTTGATATTCAGCCGTTCATCGGCCGGGTGTGTCCACAGGCTGGGCGCGCCGCCGCAGCCGACACTGGCTTGTTCATAAAGGCCGAATAACAGCGGGGTGGGATCGGACATGGTGCTTCCTGCGGGCAAAAAGGTTGGGGGACACGCGGGGGGCGGGTCTGTTGCCTAAGAACAGCCGGGCGTTTGTTTATATTTAAACGTGATAAACGCTCTGTGTTTAATGATATTAAACGCTGTGAACCGACACTTTGGTTATATGCTCCTGCTGCTGCAGGTCACGTTGCCAGGCACGCAAACCGTAGGCTGCCAGCAGCACAAAACCGGCATACAGCGCAGCGGTCAGTTGCAGGTCCTTGTACAGGAACAAGCCCACGTAGGCCGCGTCCAGCACGATCCACAGCCACCAACTGACCACGTACTTGCGCGCCGCCCATAGGCTGGCGACCAGGCTGAAGGCCGTGAGCAGCGAATCCAGCCAGGGCAGGGCGGCGTCGGTGAAGTGGTGCATCACCGCACCCAGGGCCACGGCGCCGATCACGCCCGCGAGCACGTGCCGCCACGCTTCCTGAAGCGGCAGGCGTTCCACCCGCACCTTGCCGGCGTTAACGCGGCCGGTGCTCCAGCGCCACCATCCATAGCCTTGCAGCACGGCAAAGACCAGTTGCAGGAGCATGTCCGAATACAGCTTCACGTCGAAGAAGATCCAGGCATACAACACCACCGCGACCACGCTGACGGGCCAGCACCAGCGCACCCGTTGTGCGGTGAGCCAGACCCCGGCGATGTTGAAGAGTACGGCGACGATTTCGAGTGGCGACATAGGGTTCTCTCAAAAACCAATTTTCCAGGTGCAACGCCTGTTGCTTGAGCTGGCGCTTGCGTTGGTCGGCCAGGGTAACGCTCGGCCTTAAAAATTGACGGTGGCTGACAACCGCGCCGTGCGCGGCGCACCCAGGAACAGGTAGCCGTCGCCTGCGGATTCACCCACATCGCGCCAGTAGCGTTTGTCGAACAGGTTGTCGACAGTCAGGCGCAGCACAGTGGCGTAATCGCCCACCTTGGTGCTGTAGCGACCGCCCACATCGAACACCGCGTAGTCGTCGACCTTCACCGTGGCTTCGCGGTTGGCGTATTTGCTCGCGCTGTATTGCACCCCGCCGAGCAGCGCCAGCCCGGGGATGCCGGCAATGCTGTAGTCACCGTGGAGGCTGGCACGCAGCTTGGGCACGTTGATCGCCTGGTGACCGTCGTAGTCATCGGTGCCGCTGCCACTGACCCGGGCGCGGATCGCTGCAACGCTGGCCGACACTTGCAGGTCGGAGGTCACGTGGCCGTTGGCGGACAATTCGATGCCCACATTTTTCTGCTTGCCTTGCTGCACAAAGGTGGTAGTGCCGTCTTCGTTCGGTCGGTTGTATTGCAAATCCTGGGTGATCTGGAACAGCGCCGCGGTCAGGCTCAGGCGCTGGAAGTCACGCTTGATCCCGACCTCCAGCTGGCGCGAGGTGGTCGGCGGCAGCACCTCGTCGGCGTTGCTGCTGAACCACGCGGCCTCGCCACCCAGGGACAGGCCCTTGCTGTAGCTGGCGTACAACGAGGTGTCCGGGCGCGGTTTATAGATCAGCGCCACCTGGGGCAGGAACACGCTGCGCTGGGTGTGCCGAGTGGTGGCGCCGGCCTGGTTGTAAGTCTCTTCATCGAGGCGTACCTGGCGCCCGCCGAGGATGGTTTGCCACTGCTCGTTGAAGCTGATGCGGTCGCTGGCGAACAGGCCGTACTGGCGGCTGTCGAGGCGCCGGTAGGTGTGGCCAAGCGGGCCGTCGTAGGGTTCCAGTACCGGTGACGGCTGGTAGATATTGCCCTCGCCGATGTACGCGTTGACCGACGTGCGCCGGTCCACCAGGCGACGGAACGCGGTGGTGCCGAAGGTCAGGTCATGCTTGAGGAAACCAGTGTCGAACTGACCATTGAGCGCAGCCTGGGCCTCTTCGTTGCTGCGGGTGTCGTCCGGGCTGCGGTAGTCGGAAATGTCGTAGTCGCCCTCTGCGCTGAAGTGGTTGGGCACGGCGGTGCCCGCGCAACTTGTGGCGCCGTAGCAACCCCAGGCGAAGGTGCTGTAGTCGTCGATCACCACGCGGCTGCGGGAGGCGCTGAAGCTGGCCTTCCAGGCGTCGTTGAAGCGGTATTCGAACAACCCGTCGAGGTTCAGGGAACGGATGCCCACCGGGTTCGACCAGCTCTGGTACGCCAGCAGGTCCTTGGGCGAAACGTGATGCGGCACGTCGGTGCCACCGAGCAATTGATAGCCCGGCACCGAGCGCTGCTCGCGGTCCTGGTACTCGGCGTTGAGTTGCAGCAGGGCGCTGGGGCTGATGTTCCAATCCAGCGCCAAGGAGGCGAAGTCGCGCTTGCCATCGGCGTGGTCGACGTAGGAGCGGATGTCTTCGTGGGCCAGGTTGATGCGTACGCCCACCTGCTGCTCGGTGCCGAGCCAGCCGCCGATATCGGTGGCCAGGTAGCGCTCGCCCTGTTCGTTGGTAGACACCGTCACCGAGCGCACATTTTCCGGGCGCTTGCTCACGTAGTTGACCAGCCCACCGGGCTCGGAGACGCCACTTTGCAAACCGGCCAGGCCCTTGAGCACTTCCACTTGCTGCTTGTTCTCCAGCGCGACGTTCTGCTCGCCGGTGATGGTGCGGCCGTTGATTTTGTAGCTGCTGGCCGGGTTGAGGGCGAAGCCACGGATCACGAAATTCTCGTAGTAGCCGACCGGCGCGTAGCTGTCACCCACCGAGGCATCATTCTTCAACACCTCACTGAGCAGGCGCGCTTGCTGGTCTTTCAGGCGGGCTTCGGTGATCACTGCGACGGATGCCGGGGTGTCCAGCAACGGCGCGTTATCGAAGACGGCCACGGCGGCTTTTTTTGCCTGATAGTCGGTGGTTTCCTGGCCGACGACGGTGACGGTGTCCAGCGTCGCCTCCTGGGCATGGGCCGCCGCAGCGGCAAGGGTGATGCTCAGGGCGAGCAGCGTTTGACGATAAGGTGTAGCCATATAAAGAGCGCTCCAAAGGTCTGCCGGCCATTGCCGTACGCTTTTATCGGGCGCAAAGGGGCCCAGCGCTGCGCAACGGACGGGTTGCCAGTTCGTGATGAAAAAGCCGAATTCGCCGAAAGTGGCGTCAGGCCGGAGCTGCTCCGGTAGTCATTGGTAAACGTGCGTCGGCGGCCCATTCCTGCAAGGAACCGTCGTAGATCGCGATGTCCTGGCGACCCAGCAGGGTCAGGGCCAGCGCGTTGGCAGCCGCGGAGATACCGCCGCCGCAATACAGGATCAGTGGGCCTTCGCTGTGCAGCAGCGTGGGGCCAATCGCCAGGGCCAGGGCATCCTTGGGCAGGTAGCGGCCGTGGGCGTCGAACAGCAGGCGGGCCGGCAGGTTAAGGCTGCCGGGGATATGCCCGCGTCGGGCGTAGCGGGTGGCAGCGGTACCTTCAAAAAGGGCCGCGCCGAGGGCGCAGATCAGTTGTCCCCGTGCGTTGCCAGCGACGATTGCTTCTACGCCGCTGCGGTCAATCCACAGCTCTGGGCGTGGGTTGATTGACCAGGGTTGCACAGGCGTTATCGGCTTGGCAGGGCCGCTGTGTTCTGGCAGACCGGCTTTACGCCAGGCGTTGAAACCGCCATCCAGCACCCTGGCGTCGATACCTGTTCCACGCAGCATCCACCACAATCGTGCGGCCCAGAAGCCGTCGGCGCGGTCATAGATGACCACGGCTTTTCCTTCGCCGGCGCCAAGGTTTGCCAGCGCGTTCACCAGTGCCTCGGGGCTCGGCAAGGCAAAGCTGAAACTGGCCTGGGTGTCCGCCAGTTCAGTCAAGAGGTCGGCATGCCGCGAGCCTGGGATATGTGCCTGCAACCAGCCCTCGTAACCGCGCTCGACGCGGTAATCGCCATCGAACTCGGGTGACGGCAGCACGACGGTGGCATCCAGCACCACGACTCCAGGGTCGTCCAGATGCGCCTGCAGCCATTGGCTATCGACCAGAATACTCATACGGTTTTACGTCGGATATGGCCGAGCAGACGTTGCCCTTGCAGCCCGGCAAACCAGCGCAAATGGCCCAGCAGATACGTGTAGTACGCCACATCTGCACTGGCCGTGGAGCCCACCACATCCTGGTAATACGCCACTTCGGACAGCGCGAAATCTACATGCACCAACGGCAGTAAAGCGCTGAGGGTATGTAAATCCTTCGCGCCCAGTGGGCGCACCTGGTGATAACCGGTAAGCAGGGCATCGACGCTGTCGAGATCGGCGCGAGCCGCACCGCCAGTGTCCAGTTCCAGCCACGGTACGGCGTTGCGTTCGATGGCAGTGGCCAGGTCGAAGAGGGCGAAGGTGCGGTCGGCCAGGCCGAAATCCAGCACGCTCGAAACGCCACCGTCAGCATTCCATAACAGGTTGGAGGCGTGCCAGTCGTTGTGAGTCCACAACGGTGGTTGTTCACGTAGCAACGGGTGCAACGCGTTGTGCCACGGCAACAACAGTTCGCTGAGTTGGGCTCGCCAATCCTTGCCTGCCAGGTAAGGGCTGGCGATGTTGGCGATGGCTTCCAGGGGCGCAGACTGCCCGATCAGTCGTGCGTTGGCCAGAAGCACGTGGGTCTGGCGTTGGGGCGCGTCGTGGTGTTCGGCGGCCTGATGCAAACGGGCCAACGCCTGGCCGGCGGCGAAGGCATGCTGAAGATTCTGGAACGGCGACCACGACAGCGCATCGCGGTACAGGTCCAGGCCCTCGGCGACGTGGTGCACTTCATAGGTCCACTCACCTTGCACCGTGGCCGTCGCGCCATGTCGATTCGGTACTACCGCCGCCACCGGCGCGCCCCGGCGATGCAGGTGGGCGATCAGTTGGTGTTCTTCGTGCAGCCACGCGGCTTGGCGCACCCGTTGGTGATGTCGTTTGACGAACAGCGTCGCGTTACCGGTGGTGATCAATCCGGCGGCGGAAAACGGCCGTGGGCTGTGCCAATGCAGCCTATGCAGCGGACCCAGTTGCGGGTACTCCCGCAGCAGGTGTTCGATGTCGGTTTCGTGCAGGGCCGGCCAGTCGGCGGTAACCGGCTCCAGCCCCAGGCCGTGAGCGGTGCGTTGGGGATTCATGCGCTCACCTCGGGCAGATAAGCGTTGCTGGTTGCGCCTTGCCACACGTGCGGATTGTCGAGCACCGCATGCTCGTGCAGCCACTCGGCGTAGGGAGCCAGCAGCGTCTGGCGTTGCTCGCCCCAGCGGCCTTCATGCAGCCAGGTCGGGGCGATTTTATGCAGCGAGGCACTTAGCAATTCGGCCGGGAAATACGGCGTGGTGTGTTCGTAGGCGGCGAGGGCAATCGACGGATCCTGCGCCACGGCCAGGTAACCTCGGGCGGTGGCCGCGAGGAAGTCACGCACGACTTCAGGTTTGTCGGTCAGGGTGCGTTCATGGGTGCCGAGCAGGTAGCTGTGATAGGCCGGTGCGCCGATGTCGTCCACCCGCAACACCACGCGCCGCGCCGCTTCGATGGGGCTGTGCATCAACGCTTCCCAGGCCCAGTAACCGCCAAAACTGGCGTCGGCGATACCTTCGGCGAGCTGCTCGGGGCGCAGTTCGCGCACACCGCTGTCCACCAGGATCACCGCATCGAAGTCGCCTCCGTCGCGGCTCACCAAGTGGCGCACCATGGCAAGGCCACGTGGTGTCGGGTTGAGGGCCAGGCGCTTGCCGGCCAGGTCTCGCGGGCGACGGATGCCGGAATCGGTGAGGGTCTGGATCGACTCCAGGCCCGCATGGTTGATCGCCGCGATGCCTTGCAACGGTTGGCCCAGGGCACGGCGCACCAGCAGGCGGTTGCTGGGAAATACGCCAAAATCCGCCGCACCGGCCAGCAGGTGCTGCAGGGTGTCGCCACGGTAGGGGTCGTGCACCACCAATTCCACATCCAGGCCCAGCTCTTCATACCAGCCGCGCTCCCGCGCCAGGTACAAACCCGCCGAATTCGGCCAGGGATGGAAGTACTCGAGCATTACCTTTACCGACACCATCGCTTGCCACTCCAGTCCAACGTCTTTTGATGGAAGCGATTTATAAGGGAGTGATCTGGTATATACCAATATCCTTTGTTGCTATGGATATAACCGCACCGCGCGGTCTGAATTCGACGTTCTGGACCCTAGGGCGACAACCGAGGAGCGTCAATCATGTAGCTCAACGTCATCCGACTCAGTGCCCGGATCCCCACCGCCAGGCTCGGGTCATCCACCTGGAAGCCAGGCGAATGGGGAGGGCTCAGGCGCAGTTCATAGCGTTCCGATTGGCGCGTCACGTCGAAGGGCAACAGCGCGCGGCTGATAAATGCACCGTTGGCGCTGACCAGGCGTTTGCTCCGGCTCGCCGACAGCACGACCACGCCTTCGAAAGCCTGATGCTCGAGAAACGCGGCCATCGATATTTTTATAACGATAAATGCATATTTTTTATTTATTGATACCTTTTAGTTATTTTTGATTTCAATAATCAGACGCAGATAGCCGGGGCGAGAAGGCTTAAGTTAATTCCAAAAAGATATTTATTTGTTCTTTTTAAGATCGATTAGCTTTATGTCTCTGGAAAGCGTTGCGCTCCGTGCGCGGCGCTTTTTTTGCTTCAGGCGACGGTGTTCGGATCATGGCCTGGGGCTCAGCCAATTTTCTACTCTGGGGCGAGCGCGTTGCCCGCATCCAGGGGTCGCTTGCCCGGAGCTCCTGTGACACTTATTCAAACCTCTTTGGCAACTGCCCGGATCGACTCATCTCAACAGCGTGCGCAACCCTCCAGCGATCACGCCAATGAGGCCGATGTTGTGCTTGAGTTGCGAGACGTCACCAAAGCCTATCTGCGCAAAGGTTCGTCAGTGCTGCCGGCCGTCAGCAATGTCAGTTTGAAGGTGCGGCGCGGTGAAGTTCTGTGCCTGATGGGCACATCAGGAAGCGGGAAATCCACGCTGCTGCGGCATATCAATCGCTTGATTGAGCCCTCGAGTGGCGAGGTCTTGATCGAAGGGCAGGCCATCAGCGGCTTGAGCCACAAAGCTTTGCGTGACTTGAGATCGCGCCGCATCGGGATGGTGTTCCAGCATTTTGGCCTGTTGCCCCATCGTACGGTGCTGGACAACGTCGCACTGCCCCTCGAGTTGCGTGGTGAACCCGAGTCGATTCGTCATGCGGCGGCTATTCTGCAGTTGCAGGCGGTAGGTCTGGAGGGGTGGGGCGAGCATTATCCCCATGAGTTGTCCGGTGGCATGCAGCAACGGGTCGGCCTGGCACGCGCATTGGTGACTGATCCGGACATTCTACTGATGGACGAGCCGTTCAGTGCGCTGGATCCGACCATTCGACGCGATCTGCAACGTCATTTCCTGGCACTGGTGCGTGAGCGCGGTATCAGCACATTGCTGGTCACCCATGACCCGGCCGAAGCCATACGCCTCGCTGACCGCATCGCAGTGCTGCGCCGAGGACGGCTGGTGCAATTGGGCACGCCCAAACAGTTGCTCGAGCATCCGGTTGACGCCGAAGTTGCCGACTTTTTCCGGGACTTCAGTCCAACCCCTACACCCCTGCACAGCGTCGACAGCGTTGGCCTTCAGCCCCCCGAAACCGCTCCTCGTGGGCCGCACGTCCGCCCCGGCTTGCGCGGGTGGCAGGCATTGTTGCTGGGACCTGCGGCGCTTGCTGCGCGAGGCAAGGGCGGTTTGTTTTGGCTCGGCTTCGCCGTTGAACTCGCAGCGCTAGCGGCATTGGCCCAGGGCATTGCCAGTTCATCATGGCTGGCGATTCTGGCGGCGGTGATGGTGTTCGCGGCCAGTCGTTTCACCGCGTTCTCGTTGAGCCGCCAGCCAGTGCTGCGCAACGTATCGGGTTGGGGGCTGCCTTTGGCTGTGCTGGTGGTCAGTCAGGCACTGGTGATCTGGCGCGTCGTCACACCTGACGCCACCGGTGTGCTGCTGCAGTTCCCGGCCAATCGCCAGGCCTTGCTGCTGGCGGCACAGAGCATTGATGAATTCATTGGCTGGTCGCAGGTGACGTTCGAGGGCGCATTCGTCGGCGTGATCGTTGCCGTTCGCACCGTCATCGAAGGCATTGAAAATCTCCTAGGTTGGTTGCCATGGCCGGTTTCGGCACTGGCGCTGGTGTTTCTGGCGTGGCGTTCAGCTGGCTTGGCGCTGGCACTGACCAGCAGCGCAGCCTTGTTGTACATCGGCCTGTTTGGCTTTTGGGAGCGAACCATTGCCACGCTGGCGCTGGTCGGTTCTTCGGTACTGATTGCCCTGGTCATTGGCGTACCCACCGGCATCCTGCTGGCGAAGCGTCCGCTTGTACGGCGGGTGATTACGCCCCTGCTGGACGTCATGCAGACCCTGCCGACGTTTGTGTACCTGATTCCTGCCGTGGCGTTCTTTTCTGTCGGCAAGACCCCCGCCGTGATCGCGACCGTGATTTTCGCCCTGGCGCCGATGATTCGTCTGACGTCGCTGGGTATCCAGGAAGTTGCGAAGGATGCTGTGGAAGCGGCGGTGGCACACGGTGCCAGTCCTTGGCAGACCCTGATCAAGGTGCAGCTGCCCTTGGCTCGCCGCTCGCTGTTATTGGGGATCAACCAGACCATCGTCATGAGCTTGTCGATGGTGGTGGTCGCTGCCCTGATCGGCGCCGGCGGCCTGGGTTATGACGTGATGACGGCGCTGCGCAACATCAAGGGCGGCGAAGGCGTGCTCGCCGGCGTGGCGATCGTCCTGTGTGCATTGATCCCTGACCGAATCATTCAATCGAGCTTGCGCAAGCAAGACCACCGGCACAACTAACTGAGAGATTTATCGTGAAGACACATCTGTCGCGTACCTTCGGTGCGGCCGCATTGCTGGCATCCTTGATTCTCCCGGCCACCGTCTTCGCCAAGGACAAAATTGTCATTGGCGAGCAGAACTGGACGGGGGCTATCGCCATTCAACACATCCTTGGTGAGGTAATCAAAAGCCGACTGGATGGCGATGTGTCGTATCTGGCCGGGGATGTCGCGGTGCTGTTCAGCGCAGCCGCCAAAGGCGACGGCTCGGTCGACGTACTGACCGATATCTGGCTGCCTAACCAGTCGGCTGCCTGGGCTAAATACGTCACGGGCGGCACCCGGTCATTGGTGCCGAACACTCATCCGTATGCGGGGGAACAAGGGTTTTACATTCCCGGTTATTTGCAGGACAAGTACGGGGTCAAATCCATCTACGACCTGAAAAAACCTGAAGTGGCCAAGCTCTTTGAGCCACTGGGCGGCGGTAAGGCGGAGTTGCTGGTGGGGCCGGCGGGCTGGGAGTCGACTTACATCGGCCAGATCAAGGCCAAGGATTACGGGTTTGCCGATAAATTCGAGTCGGTGTCCACCGAAGCCTCGGTGACCTACGCCAAACTCGCCTCGGCGTACAAGGCGCAACGTGGCGTGGTGTTCTATGCCTACACCCCGGACTGGATCTTTTCGGCCTTTGACCTGCGTCGCCTGGAAGAGCCGGCATTCGACGGTTACGCCCAGGACAACAAAAAAGATGACCCGCTGTACAAGGCTGATGGTTGCTGGAAATTCATCAGTCCGACCGTCGACCCGGACTGGCTGAACAAGAGTCAGATCACCTGCGCCTTCCCGGATGCCAAGGTGCATATCCTGGCGTCCGCTGCCTTGCAGAAGCGCGCACCGAAAATTGCCGAGTTCCTGCGTAATGTCGCGATCGAACCTGCGCAACTCAATGAGCTGATCCTGAAGATCGAAAAGGAAAAACAGCCAGCGGACGTCGCGGCCAAGGCGTGGGTACAGGCGAACAGCGCCACGGTTGATCAATGGCTCGCCGCCTCGGCGCCGAAAGTGAGCGCGATCCAATGAGCCAGGCGTCCTTGCGTTTGCTCGATGGTGGCATGGGCCGCGAATTGCAGCGTATCGGGGCACCGTTTCGCCAGCCTGAATGGTCGGCCCTCGCGTTGATCGAGGCGCCTGACTATGTGCTGCAGGCTCATCAGGCATTTATTGAGGCCGGTGCGCGAATCGTCACCACTAACAGCTACGCGGTGGTGCCGTTTCACATCGGTGATGAGCGCTTTGCCGAGCAGGGCCGTGCGCTGGCCGAACGGGCCGGACGCCTGGCTCGTCAGGCAGCGGCCGGCAGCACCGAACCGGTCACGGTGGCCGGATCGTTGCCGCCGGCGCTCGGGTCTTATCGACCTGACTTGTTTGATCATCAACGTTCGGTCGTGATCCATCGCGAGCTCATCGCCGGATTGCAGGCGCACGTTGATGTGTGGCTGGCGGAAACCCAGAGTTCCATCGCTGAAGTCCGGGCGGTCGTCGAGGCGCTTGGCGCAGAATCGAAACCGCTTTGGCTGTCGTTCACGCTGCTTGATGAAGCCGGCGAGCCACCGCGATTGCGTTCCTCGGAGTCAGTCGCCCAGGCGGTACATGTAGCGGTCGAATTGGGGGCGAGGGCGGTGCTGTTCAATTGCAGCCAGCCGGAAGTCATGGCGGCGGCGCTGGCGGTGGCGCGGGATGTCCTTCTGCACCTCGATCAAAGCATCGAGCTGGGGGTTTACGCAAACGCGTTTCCGCCTGTCAGCACCGAGGCAAAGGCCAACAGCACGCTGCTGGAGATTCGCCGCGACCTGGGCCCTGAAGCCTACCTGCACTGGTCCAGAACCTGGGTAGCGGCGGGTGCCAGTATTGTCGGTGGATGCTGCGGTATCGGGCCTGAACACATTGCGCAGTTGCATGAGCATCTGCTGCCAAACGGAGCGGTTGTCAGCGCATGACTGATTTTCGCCAAGACGTGATTGTTGATGGTCTGTCACTTACGGTGACTTCTGCCGGAAAAAATCGAGGGTTGTTTCGTTTTTACTGGGCTGGCCGGCACGTCAAGTCGATCATTGGTGCTTTCTTCATCTCTGAGTTGGCCGCTCATGGCATCGCAGCTCTGCGACCACGACATCAGCCAGTTCGGCATCTCGGGTGACTGTTCGGGCAGTCCCAGTTCTTGAACAAATTCGCTTGGCGGAATAATACCTTTCGCCGAGCGAAACAGACCTCGCATCACGACAACGCCGATCACCCTGCCTTGGCTCACAAACCGATGCTCCATGAAGCTCCACTTGTCGTCCCAGCCAAGCATCCTCGTGTGGATTTCAAAAGCTTCAAACAGTCTGAGTTCACGGCGAAATTTACCCCACGTGTCTCCGACGATGGGCAGCGCCTTTGCTTTAATGGCTACTCTGTAGGCGCCACTGCGCAAAACGAAATCCATGCGTCCGACATCTGCCAGTGTGAAGTATCGGCCGTTGGTGACGTGTCGATTGAAGTCGAGATCCAGTGGCCAGACGCGCATTCGGATGACGGTCGATTCCAGCGCTTTTACCGGTTTGCGCCAAGGTCGACGAAGCAGCATGAGGAAAAGTCGAAACCAGAGATTCATAAAGACGCCGATAGTTGAATGATTGGCGTACTTTAAAGTGCTGAGGGCTGAGCCAGGTAGGTCCGTAAATGACTTAATTCTCCGTAAAAGTACATTCTGATCACTCGTTATAGGCTTTAAGTTTTTCTAGCGGGTCTCGTAGGTCGCTATCGCGATATAGCCGGTTCAAACCATTTTTCGTTCCTATCAACCCTGCCTCAGGGGCCGGCAGCCAGTTATCTTGGAGGCTGGCCGATGATCCCGGGGAGCGATGCAGACGTGGCCGCTGAACCAGATTGTGTGCAAGGTCGCACCGGCTATTGCCGCCGATGCACCGTGCTTTTGATATCCAGGATGATGAGTTCTTCGGGGAGGCGCTGTTCGAGCAGGTGCTCACCGTCCTCCCATGCCTCTCAATGTGGACTGGCCGTCGGACGCACCACAATCTCACTGACATCAACATCGTCGGGCTGTTCGATGGCATAGACGAGCGCTCGTGCAATGGCGTCTGCGGTGATCGCCACACGACGGAAGGCTTTCATTGTCTCGCGCGCCACCTCATCGGAAATCGTATCGGCCAATTCAGACTCGACAACTCCCGGGCACACCACGGTGACCCGAATCTTGTCCGTTTCCTGCCGCAGGCCGTCGGAGATAGCCCTGACTGCGAATTTGGTCGCGCAGTACACGGCGGCTGTCGGAGAGACTGCGAGGCCGCCGATCGACGAAATATTGATGACCTGGCCGGATCCTTGCGCCTCCATGTTCGGCAAGACGGCGGCAATACCGTGCAGCACCCCGCGAACGTTGACATCGAGCATCTGGTTCCACTCGTTGACCTTTAACGCGGCCAAGGGAGACAACGGCATCACGCCTGCATTATTGATGATGACATCCACTTTGCCATGTTGCGCCTTGGCGAACGCCACGAACGCACGCATGGACTCCAGATCCGTGACGTCCAGCGCGCAGGCCGCTGCGGAGCCACCGTCGGCCTGGATCTGGCTCACCAGTTTTTCCAGGCGGTCGGTACGGCGGGCACCGAGTACCACATGGGCACCTTTGGCCGCGATCAGTCTGGCCGCCGCTTCGCCAATCCCGCTGCTTGCACCGGTAATCAGTACGACTTTATCTTTGATGTTCGACATATCCGTAGCTCCTGCTGTATGCATTGACGTTCAGCGTCTACCGCTGAAGACGCGGTATAGCTGTGGGGTACGTCGCAAAGGTTAGGGGCACAGGCCGGGTCGACGCGTGCCAAAACCTGCACAACGTTTGCCTATTCGTGTCTGTATGCTCAGGACAATGTGCAGCCGGATGATGTCGGGCGGATGCCTATCAACACGTGTGAGAGCCTTGGAATGGAACAGAGCGATGCTTGCGCCCTTCAAAACACAGCCCTATACCGTAACGAACTGGTTCGCTTACTGACACAACGGTTTACGACGCCCGGGATCTATGAAACCGCCATCGCGCCCCTGCATGTCATTCGTTTTGACGCGCCCTCAGAACTTATCCATACCGTCCACAAGCCGGCACTTTGCCTGATCGTGCAAGGGCAAAAAGAAATCGGCCTGGGTGACGACCGTTACCTGTACGACCCGCTCAGTTACCTGGTGGTATCGGTGACACTTCCGGTGTCCGGTCGCGTGCTGATCGCCAGCCCGGAGGCACCGTACCTGTGTATCCGTGTTGATTTCGAGGTCACGGAAATTGCCCAGGTCATCGCCGATGCTCCCCCGATGGGTGTGCCGGACGAGCCGGAGCTTGGCCTGTTCCTCGAAAAGGTTGATGTGCCCCTGCTGGAAACGATACTGCGTCTGGTACGGCTGTTGGAGACGCCAAAGGATATCGGCATGCTGGCTCCGCTCGCCCTGCGAGAACTGCATTACCGCCTTCTGCGAGGCGTACACGGAAGCCGTCTGTATGAGCTTGCCCTCGGTGATTCGCTGACACGGCGGGTGACACGGGCAATCGATTGGTTGAATAGCCATTACACCCAACCCTTACGTATCGACGAACTGGCACGGGTAGCCAATGTGGGCAGCTCTACTTTGCATCACCGCTTCAAGGCAGTGACCGCAATGAGTCCGCTGCAATATCAGAAACAACTTCGTTTGCAGGAAGCCCGCCGATTGATATTCGGTGAAGGGCTGGATGTGGCGAGTGCATGTTATCGAGTGGGCTACGAAAGCCCATCGCAATTCAGCCGAGAATACAGTCGCCAGTTCGGGTATCCGCCCTCCAAGGATACCCGCCGGGCTCGCCGTCCTGAGTGAACGTCTGATTGCACTCACTACGCTGCAACGCAGTGATCGGTAGTAGGCCGCAGCCAGTACGCCATTGCGCATAGCCAGCGTATCTGCGAAAACCTCAAGGATATTAAAAGGCGAAGAACAACGTTCGGCTCACGCCACGTTGCAACCGAGGGGGCGTAATGCAGCACCTGGATCACTTATCCCTGCACTTGTTTATTCTGGTCTGCGAAGAAGGCACGATTGCGCGCGCCAGCGAGCGAGCATTCATTGCGCCGTCGGCGGTCAGTAAACGTATTTCCGACATTGAGGCGCGGTTTGGTACGCCGCTGCTGAACCGCAGCAAGCGCGGGGTTGAACCGACGCCGGCGGGGTTAGCGCTACTGCGGCACGCTCGGTCTCTGACGCGGGCGATGGAGCGGCTCGATAGCGAGCTCAGCGAATACGCTGAAGGCGCCCGAGGGCATGTACGGGTGTTGGCAAACATCTCGTCAATCATGGAGTTCCTACCGGAAGAACTGTCCGAATTCATGATCGAGCACCCAAGAATCCAGGTAGACATCGAAGAACGTTTCAGCCCGGACGTGGTGCGAGGAGTAGCCGAAGGCAATGCCGATTTGGGCATTTGTCGGCGCTCAATGGCCATCGGCGATCTCGAGTTCCTGCCCTACCGTCGGGACCATTTGGCCGTCGTCGTAGGGTCGAACCATTGCTTGGCTGATCGCCCCCGTATTGCATTCGCCGAGACCCTGGCCTTTGATCACTTGGGGTTATCCGCCTTCGCCACGTTGAATAACTTCATGCGCAGTGAAGCGACGAAGGAGGGCCGTGAGCTGCGGTTTCGCTCCTATGTATCGTCGTTCGACGCGGCATTCCGCCTGGTGCAATTCGGCTTGGGGCTTGCTGTATTCCCACTGGAAGCCGTGGCGCGGTATGCCTCGTTGTTTGACTTGCGCATTATTTCCCTGACCGACGATTGGGCGTTGGGTGAGTTTGTTATCTGTGTCCGTGATCGGGATGCACTTTCGCTGTCGGCACGGCGACTGCTGGATCATCTGCTTTTGCGCGCAGCACCGCTTCACTCCCAGCCCTGATTGCATCCGTCGCGGTTGACGATGGATCAACCCGTAAATCACGTCTTTTTACTCCCTCTATGGCTCTCTAATCTGCAGTGACGCTTGAGCCTGTGAGAGCTTTTTCATGACAACAATAACAATCAATGAAGTCGGCATGCGGGATGGCTTGCAAAGCCTGCAAGCCATAATGCCTACGTCTGCCAAACGACAATGGATCGATGCCGCCTATGCCGCTGGCGTGCGCTACATGGAAGTCGCGTCCTTTGTGCCCGCCAAACTGTTGCCGCAGATGGCCGATGCCAAAGAGGTCGTAGCCCATGCCTTGGGTTTTCCGGATTTGGTGGTCTCGGTCCTGGCGCCCAACCTGCGCGGCTGTCGCGATGCGCTGGAATCCGGGGCGCACCGGATCATTGCGCCTGTATCGGTCAGCGCGGCCCATAGCCTGGCCAATGTGCGCCGTACTCCGTTGGACATGGTCGAAGAGCTGGCGCGAATGTGCCAACTGCGCACCGAGCTTGGCTTGCACAACGTTCAGGTGATTGCCGGAATGTCTGTGGCCTTCGGCTGCACCCGCCAAGGTGATGTGCCATTGAGCGATCTCTGCGCGTTAACCGGGCATGTGCTGCAAGCCGGCTGCGACCTGGTGTCCCTGGGGGACACCACGGGCTATGCCAATCCTGGCCAAGTGGCGACCACCTTGCAGGCGGTCCGCGCCATCGCGGGTGACAAGCTCAGGGCTGCGCACTTCCACGACACGCGAGGCCTGGCGCTTGCCAATAGCCTGGTCGCCGTTCAGCAAGGTATCACCGAGCTTGATTCGTCACTGGCCGGGTTGGGCGGTTGTCCGTTCGCACCGGGTGCATCCGGCAATACGGTCACAGAAGACCTGGTGTTCATGCTGCAGAGCATGGGCTACGAGACCGGCATCGACCTGGCAGCCCTGATCGCCTCTCGAAACGTGCTCAGCGAAGCACTGCCGCGCGAGACCCTCTACGGCTGCATTGCACGAGCTGGCCTGCCACTCAATTACGCATCCGTTGCCGCTCGCGTCTGAACCTACCCGATCAAGGAGAACCCTATGTCCAGGCTTCCATTGGACGGCATTCGTGTCGTTGAAATTTCTCACATGGTGATGGGCCCGACCTGCGGAATGATCCTGGGTGACCTCGGTGCCGAGGTGATCAAGATTGAACCGATCCGCGGAGACGGTACACGCCGTCTGCTGGGCGCCGGTGCCGGTTTTTTCCGCACGTTCAACCGCAACAAACAGTGCATCGCCATTGACGTCAATACTCAACAAGGACGAGATGCGGTACTGGAGCTGATCGATACCGCTGACGTATTCATCGAGAATTTCAAGCCCGGCCGCATGAGCGAGCTCGGCTTCGGTTACGACGCGATTCGTGAGCGTAACCCGCGCATCATCTATGCCTCGCACAAAGGCTTTCTCAACGGCCCCTACGACAATCGCCTGGCCCTGGACGAAGTGGTGCAAATGATGGCAGGCCTGGCCTATATGACCGGCCCGGTAGGCAGACCTCTGCGCGCCGGCAGTTCGGTGAACGACATCATGGGCGGTATGTTCGGTGCTATCGGTGTGCTTGCTGCGCTCAACGACCGTCATGTCAGCGGCGTCGGTCGTGAGGTGCAAAGCGCGCTTTACGAAAACTGCGTATTGCTCGCGGCTCAGCATATGCAGCAGTACGCCGTGACCGGCCAAGCGGCTGCTCCGATGCCAAACCGCATCAGTGCCTGGGCTATTTACGATGTATTCGAGTTCGCCAATGGCGAGCAGATGTTCGTCGCCGCCACGGGTGAGGGGCAGTGGACCGCCTTGTGTCAATTGCTGGGCCAGACCGCACTGCTGGACGACCAGACCCTCGCTACCAACAATGATCGCGTGCTGCAGCGGCCACGTCTGCTGGCTCACTTGGCGCAAGTCTTTGCCAGCATGGACGCTCAAGCGCTGGCCCTGGAACTTGAGGCCAGCAGTATTCCGTTTGCGCCGATTCGACGGCCCGAGGAACTGTTCGAAGACCCTCATCTACTGCAAAGCGGCGGCCTGGCAAATCTTGAGCTCGAAGATGGATCGTTCACCGCCATGCCATTGCTGCCGTTGTCCCTGGATGGCGAGCGTCTGCAACCCCGTCGATCGATTCCACGCGTCGGCGAGCACACCCACACAGTCATGCGTGAACTGGGCTACAGCGACGAACACATTGCCGAGCTGTGTGCTGCCGGTGTTCTGAAAACCGATGCTCAGGCCTGAGGAGAAGTTGCCATGGCTATCTATCAATATGACGCGCTTATCCCCGCCATCCACGCCGAAACCTTCGTCGCGCAAGACGCTACCGTCATCGGCAATGTCACGCTGGCGCAGGGCGTCAGTGTCTGGCCCCAGGCGGTTCTGCGTGGTGATAACGAGCCGATTCGCATCGGTCAGCACAGCAATGTGCAGGAGGGGGCGGTGCTGCATGCCGACCCGGGATTTGCGCTGACGGTGGGCGAGGGCGTCACCATCGGCCACCAGGCGATGTTGCACGGCTGCACCATCGGCGACGGAGCGCTGATTGGGATTCAGGCCGTTGTGCTCAATGGTGCGGTCATCGGCAAGAACTGCCTGGTCGGTGCCGGAGCCATTGTCACCGAAGGCAAGGTGTTCCCGGACAACTCACTTATTCTCGGCGCCCCTGCCAAAGTCGTGCGCGAACTGACGCCTGAAGCGATTGCCAGCATGCACCGAAACGCCGCCGACTATGTCGTCAGAGGTCAGGCTTACAAGAACAAACTGATTCTAATCAGCTGAACCCGTTGAGCAGGGTTCCTGAGGACCTTGCCTCTCTCCAATAATTACAACAATGGAGAAACATCATGGTCGCCATGACGACTGATATCGCGCTTGCGCGCAGCGAAGAAACGATTAACGAGCTGTTGCTTTATCGGCGTGTGGCCTGGCGAATCATGCCGCTGGCCATTATCTGCTTTCTTTTTTCTTATTTCGACCGGATCAACATCAGCTTCGCCAAGACCCAGATGCAGCACGAATTGGGTTTGTCCGACGCGGCGTACGGCCTGGCCGCGAGCATGTTTTTCTTCGGCTATGTGCTATTCGAAGTCCCCAGCAGCCTGGGTCTGAAGCGCTACGGCGCACCTGCCTGGATCTGCCGGATCATGATCTCCTGGGGGTTGGCGACGGCGGCGTTGATGTTCGCCTACACGCAATACACCCTGTACTTCCTGCGTTTTCTGATCGGCGTCATGGAAGCCGGTTTTGGCCCCGCGATCCTGTTCTACCTGGCGTGCTGGTTTCCCAAGAAGCACTTGGCGAAAATGAATGGCCTCTGGTTCCTCGCAGTGCCTCTGGCAGGCGCCGTCGGCGGGCCAGCGGCGGGAATCCTGTTGGGCACGATGGATGGCGTATTCGGTTTGGCTGGCTGGCACTGGCTGTTCCTGATGTCCGGACTGCCCTGTGTGGTACTCGGCCTGCTGGTGCTGTGGAAACTGGATCGAGACATCGAATCGGCCAAATGGTTAAGCCGCAGCGAGAAGGACCTGCTGGCGGGTAATCTGGCGCATGACAAAGTCAACCAGAAACCGGTACTGGGGTCCTTGTGGCGTGTGTTGCTGACCCGCGAAGTTGCAATCATGGCGTTTATCTACTTCGTGATTAAGACCGCTTCCTATGGCCTCAACTTCTGGATGCCACACCTGATCAAATCCTCTGGTGTGCAGAGTTTGTTCTGGGTCGGGATGCTTTGCGCGCTGCCGTACATCGTGGCGTGTATCGGCATGATAGGGATGACCCGGCGTTCCGATCGCACCGGTGAGCGTAAGACTTACCTTGTTCTGTGCCTGATGGCGGCGGCAGTCGGCTACCTGCTGGCCTGCCTGTTTTCCGACTCGTCATGGGCCATGATGGCAGCGCTCGTACTCGCTACCGCGGGCACCTTTATTGCGATCCCGATTTTCTGGACTATCCCGCAATCGACCTTCTCCGGGCTGGCAATCGCTACCGGGACTGCAGCCATCAACTCCATCGGTCAATTGAGCGGCATCGTTGCACCTGTGATGGTGGGCAAGATCAACGATCTGTCCGGCTCCACGTACATGGGAATGCTCTCCATCGCACCGCTGATTCTGATCGCCTGTTTTGTCGTCATGCGCTACGTCAAGAATCCCAGGCCCTGACGAGACCGGACTTATACCGAGGTGGTACTCAAGGCCACAACGGGTCGCGAGATGCTGTCGACGTCCCCTGGCTCCTAAGCCAGTGGACGCTGAACCCAACGCCCGAGCGACCTCATGTCGTTTGCCTTACCGTTCGATGCACCCACTGAGTCTCGCGCTGCAGCTCCAGGACTTGCCAATGGAAGCGCTCCAGCGACGTATTGTGGCCGACGCTGATCAGTATCGTGTCCGGCAGGGTCTGTTTCAGCAGTTGATAGCAGCGCGCCTCGTTTGTCGCATCCAGTGCCGAACTGGCCTCGTCGAGGAACAGCACGGCGGGGCGGGCCAGCAGGGCTCGGACGAATGCGCAGCGTTGTTGTTCGCCCACGCTCAGGATCTGCGCCCAGT
This sequence comes from Pseudomonas sp. MIACH, assembly GCF_001269925.1. GTDB lineage: Bacteria > Pseudomonadota > Gammaproteobacteria > Pseudomonadales > Pseudomonadaceae > Aquipseudomonas. The sequence continues at coordinate 256,215 of NZ_LHVO01000063.1, read as the reverse complement.
CATGTTCCTGATCCAGTTGATCGCCCAGGTGCTGCAGGCCGACTTGCTGCATGGCCAGGTGCAGCGCCGTGTCTGAGTCATGGTCCGGTGGGCTGGGGTACCACAGGGCTTCACGCAGGCTGCCCAGCGGCAGGTAAGGTTTTTGCGAGAGGGTCAGGGTCCGCTCACGATCGTAACTGGCCGAGCCGCGGGCGTGCGGCCACAGACCGGTGACCGTGCGGATAAACGTCGACTTGCCACAGCCCGAGGGTGCGCTGATCAACAGGCTGTCACCCGGCTTCAGTGAAAGGTTGAAGCCCTTGAGCAGGCTGCGGCCGTTGGGCAGCCAGATATCCAGGTCGTTGATCTGAAGGCCTTCAGTTTGCTGGCCAGCGACGACCTGGGACTGGACTTCGACAGTGTCCAGGCGCTCCTGGAAACCGATCAATCGGTCGATGACCGACTTCCATTCCGACAGCTCCGGGAACACCTCCACCAGGTAAGCAATCGCCGCGTGCACCTCACCGAAGGCAGCGCTGACCTGGGTCAGGCGCCCGAGGGGGAACATACCGGCGAAGAACTGGGGCGCCATGATGAACATCGGAATGACCGTGGCACTGCGCAGATAGAAGGTCGAGTAGCCCATGATCAGCTTCTGCTTTTTTACCAGCGCCCAGAAATTTTCCAGGGCCGCGTCCAGGCGTTGGGTGAAGCGGGCGTTCTCCACCGCTTCACCTTGGTATTGGGCCACCGAGTCGGCATTCTCCCGCAGGCGCATCAGGGCGAAACGAAAGTCGGCTTCGCGGCGCTGTTGCATAAAGTTGAGTCGTGGCAATGCACGCCCTAGCCAGAAGGCCACCCCAGTGCCCAGCACCGCGTAGACCAGAGCGATCCAAACCAGCAACCCAGAAATGACAATGGCTTCACCGGCGAACGGCACGCTCACCAGGGCAGAGGCCTGCCAGAGGATATGCAGGAAGGAAAACAGCGACACCACCGACGTCAGCAACCCCAGGCTCAACTTGAGGGATTTGATGATGAACAGGTCGATGTCCTCGGCGATCCGCTGGTCGGGGTTGTCGACGTCGGTCTCGGTCAGCTTCAGCTTCTGGTAGCGTTGGTTGCCCAGCCATTGAGCGAGCAGGTTATGGGTGGCCCAACGGCGCCAGCGCAGCGTGAGTTTTTGCTGGAAGTGGAAAGCGGCCACGGTAAAGACCGCCGTCGCGATCTGCAGCGCGATAAATTGCACGCTGCCGAGGATAAAACCGGCGTAGTCCAAGGCCTGCAAGGCGTTGTAGAAATGCAGGTTCCAGAAGTTCGTGAGGATATTCACCCCTACCATGCACAGCGTCATCAGCACGGTGGCCACCAGCAACAGCAAAGCGGGGTACCTTTGCTCGCTGGCCCAGAAAGGCCCTGCGAGACGCCAGAAATTACGGAGAGTTTGCATGCGGTCTTGATGAGCCCCGTCGCTGACGACGTTGAGTTTGCAATGGAGGGGGGATAGGATCGGCCAATGCTAATCGTTTGCAATAATTAGGGAAAGTCGGGAGACCTGTTATCGAATTTCCACAATGGCTGAGTCAGGCTTGGCCGCCCATTCAGCGGGTCATCCGGACGGACGCCGGCGATCAAACCGCAATACCCTTGAACCGGGTGTGCGATCCTGCCGTGCTGCAACCCTTGCTGAACCGTTTTGCCCTGCTTTATCCAGGGGTGAATCGCGCGGCGGTGGTCTCGCAGTGGTCGATGAATTACATGGCTATCGTCCTGCCGGCCGCCCTGGCCTGTGGGCTGACCCTCGATTGCGCGATCGACTTCCAGGACCCGGAATCAGTGCTGCTCCACGACAACGGTGAACCTCAGGCGCTGTGCCTGGCCAAGCATCTGCCGACACTGGCCGCCGAAGATCGTGCAGCCTACTGGTCGCAGTTGGTCCACGGGCATCTGGCGCCGCTGATCGTCAGCCTGGCCGCTGCCGGTGGCCTGGCCCAGAAAGTCTTGTGGGGCAACATGGTTGCGATCTGGGACGGCGCGTTCACCCGAATGGATGCCGATCTGTCGAAAGATGGCTTTGCCCAAGCACATCAGTGGCTGGAACCGGTCCTCGTCAACAACGGGCGCCTGAAGCTGCGGGGCCTGCAACGCACGGTCGCGTCACCTGCGCCGCAGATTTGTTCCACGTTGCCGTTGCGCCGGCACTGCTGCCTGCATTACCAGTTGCACGCGCCCGTCGAAGGCGAGCCGCCGGTCCTCTGCGAATCATGCCCCAAGCTGCATCGATTGCCGGTTGCAGAGCAGGTGAGCTACCTGCATTACATCTATCAGGACAGTTGAGCGGCGCAACCGCCCCATTCTTGCCCGGGCGCCGACGTTACGCCGTCGCATCACGCATAGGCCGCATGGGCCTCGACTTGGGTAAGACGACCGTTTTCGACCTTCAATACCCGGTCGGCCTGCTGGAAGTAGGCATCGTCGTGAGTGATCACGATCACCGTCTTGCCACGGGCCTTCAGCTCCGGCAGCAGCTCCATGTAGAACACGCGCTTGAAGGTCGGATCCTGGTCCGCAGCCCATTCGTCAAACAGGTAAAACGGCTTGTCATCCAGATAGGCTGACACCAGCGCCAGTCGCTTGCGCTGCCCGGTGGACAGCTCGACGGTCGAAAAGCGGTCGTCAACAATGCTGACCTTGTGTCCCAGGCCCAACGCTTTCACGTAGCGGGTCGCTTCGCTGGTGCGGTGTTCGGCGCCGGGCCCATCGTCGCCCAGCAAATGTTCGAACAAATGAAAGTCGGCAAACACGGCAGCAAAGTGCTGGCGGTACTGCTCGCGATTATCGTCGTCGACTTCCACGCCATTGAGTACGACGGCGCCGGACTCCGGTGAGTACAGGCCGAGCAACAGCATCGACAGGGTGGTTTTGCCACTGCCGTTGCCGCCGACCACGAACACCAACTCGCCCTGTTCCAGGCTCAGATCGACGGGTCCGAGCATGAAGGGATGATCTTCGTGTTCGCCGGGATAACGGTGACACACACCGTTCAGCACCAGGCGCATCGGCCCCTTGCAGGCGAACACATCGTGTGTCGGCGTCGCCACTTGGGCCTGGGCACTCAGCTCAGCGTCGAGTTGGCGAATGCGGTTCAGCGCGATACTGGCCTGACGCAGTGAGGGCAGGGCGATCATCAGGTCGGATATGGGCCGCACCAGATACAGCAACGTCACGGTGAAGCTGGTCAGGACCGTGATCGATTGCGGCAGCCAGAACGGAACAATAAACAGCAGCACGCCAAGGTTGAGATAAAACAGCAGCGTGCCGAGGTTGGCGACCACCGAATACCCGGCCATGCCTCGCAGAAAACGCACACGAAACTCATCGGCGCCAGGACGGATAACCTTGTCGACAAAGGCCTCCCCACGGGCGTTGTTCAGTTGCAGCTCCTTGCTGCCTTCAATCAGGCTGCGAAAGTGCTGGTAGAGCACATCCTTTTGCTGGCGTACCCGTTCCAGATGGCTCAACGGGCCGCGTTCGGCCAAATGAAACGCTACCAGGCCGACCATCAGGAACAGCGCCAGAATTGCCAGCAGCGACCATGATAACCAGGCCAGATAGGCGAAACAGGCCAGGGTCACCACGGCGTTGACGAACAGCAAGGGCACCCACTCGAAGGCGGCGGTGAAGGTATGTACGTCATCGGTGAGGATCACCAGCAACCGGTGCTTGCCCATCGTTTGCAGACGCTTGAGCGGCGTAGCGAGCAGCTTGCGCGAAAGATCGATGCGCATCTGGAAGATCGCGCTCTGGGTCAGGTGCAGCAGGGACAGTTCCGAGCACAGCTTGCTCAGCAACATACCGGCACACAACCCGAAAAAGCCCAGGGCCAGTTCCGGCAGTTGCTGCGGATTGGCCAACCCGCGGTTGATCAGGATCACCAGCCCGGCACTGGCCAGGCCGCCCAGTGCGCCGGTGATCGAAGCCAGTGCCAACAGGCGGGCCGATTGGCGGTAGAGATACAAAATCAGGTTCATGCGAGGGTTTCCGTCGAGGGCGAGGCCAGCGACTTGCTGAGTTGTTCGTGGAAGGCAGTTTGACCCAGGATCGTGTCGTGATCACCTGCTACATGATAGTGGCGGGTTCGCTGGCTGGCCGCGTCCCACTGCACCGGCAGGCTCGGGCGCTCGATTATCGTCTGCTCGGCCCACCACAAGTGCAGCACGGTGTTCACCGCCGGCACCGAATATGCGCTGACCCAGCGTCGAGCATCGGCCATCACGTTCAAGGTCTGCTCGACATATGCCCTCGGCGCGCTGAGTTCGAGGCCATTGGCATCCACCCATTGCAACAGGGCGAAGCGCAATTGTTCCACCCGCCCGAACCCTGCAGTTGCCTTGCGTAATTGGGCCAGGCTCGGCGCCGTCAGGCGCGAGCGGCTGTCGCTGCTCAACTCCTGCTCAACCAGGGCGTACAGGGCTTCCCAATCCAGGCTTTCGTCTTCGGCGTGCAACGTGCTGTCGAACAGCCCCAGCCATTCGACGGCCTGCCCCTGTGCTTCCAGTTGGCGTGCCAGCTCCAGCGCGAGCAGACCTCCCATCGACCAGCCGCCGAGGCGATAGGGCCCTTGCGCCTGAATCTGGCGAATCTGCGGCACATACTCGCGGGCCAATGCTTCTATGTCCTGATCGCGCAGGGTGTCGGGCAGTGGAATGCCAAACACCGGCATCGTCTTCGGCAGCCCGGCAACCATCGGCATGTAGTGATGCACGGTGCCTGATGGTTGATGCAGGCAGAACAACGGCGTCTGTCCGGGCTCACCGGCCTGCAGGGTGATCACCGCCGTGCGGTCGTGCGGCCGGCTGATCTGGCCGGCGAGGGCGATCAGCGTCGGATGCTGGAAAATCACGTTGACGGGAACCTCAACGCCGAGGATGGCACGCAGTCTGGCCGTCATGCGCACCACCAGCAAGGAGTGGCCACCCAGGGCAAAAAAGTCGTCGTGACGACCGATCACTTGCGCGTCCAACAGCTCTTGCCACACCGCCACCAGCACGTGCTCGACATGCCCTTCAGACGCTTCATAGGCCGCAAGGCTACGGCTTGGCGCTCGGGCCAGCAGGGCGCGATGGTCAATTTTGCCGTTGGCGGTGCGGGGCAATTGCGCCAGCCACTGGATATCGGCAGGCACCATGTGCGCCGGCAGCAGCGTCGCCAGCGACTCACGCACGGCACTGGCCTGAGGCGGCTCGGCGGACTCGATGAAGGCGCGCAGGCTCGGTTCGGCCTGCGAGGTATCGAGCAGCACCGATGCCAACGTGGCACCGCTGACCTTGCACAGTGCGGACTCGATCTCGCCCAGCTCGATACGATAACCGCGCAGCTTGATCTGCGAATCGGTACGCCCCAGGAACAGCAGTTGCCCATCGATATCCTGCGAGACGAAGTCGCCGGTGCGGTACAGGCGTTGGCCGTCGAGAGAAGGGTGGCAAGCGGCGACGAACTTCTCGGCGCTCATCTGCGCAAGGCCCAGGTAACCTTGCGACAACCCCGGCCCGGCGATGTGCAGCTCACCTTTGAGGCCACGGCTTACGGGAGCGCCCTCACTGTCGAGTACGTACACCCGGGTATGCGCGATGGCGCGACCGATCGGCACGTAGCCGGGGTTTTGATCGGCCTGGCACAGCGCGACGGTGCTCCACACCGAGGCTTCGGTCGGGCCGTATTCGTTGTAGAGCTGTGCCTGCGGCTGCCGGCGGTGATGGCTGGCGACCAGGGCTGGCGGGCAGCTTTCCCCGGCGACAATCGCCGTGTTCAGGCTACTCGGAATATCGCCTAACTCGTCGAGAATCAAGGCGTACAGCGAAGGCAGCGCCAGCAGGTGCGATACACCCTGTTCGCGAATCACGCGAGCCAGTTGCACCGGGTCTTTCTGTTCGGTTTCGCTGGCCAGGTGCAGGCAGCCACCCTGCGCCAGGCTCCAGAACAGCCCGGCGATGGAACTGTCGAAGGCAAACGACGACAGCAGCAGGAAACGTTGTACCGGATGCGGATACCCCGCCAGCCGCGCCGCCAAGGAATGCAGAGCGTTGGCGTGGCTGATCACCACGCCTTTGGGCTGGCCGGTGCTGCCGGAGGTGTAGATCAGATAAGCCGGTTGATCACGTGCCACGCTCGGTTCGCGGCGTAACGGCACCGCGGGCAGTGCCTGATCCATCGCCAGCGCGCTCGACTGCCAATCAGCAGGCAGCTCAGCGATGCGCGCCTGATGGGTCAATACCAGGCGCGCCTGGCTGTCGCGCAGAATGTGTTCGATGCGTTCGCTCGGGTAGCTCGGGTCAATCGGCACATAGCAGGCCCCGGCCCGCAGGATCGCCACCAGCGCCACCACCGCATCGCTATCACGCGGCAGGAAATGGGCGATGCGTGCACCGGGCTCCAGCTGTTGGGCGAGCAGTTGCTGGGTGAGCGCGCTGACCCGTTGTTCCAGGTCGGCGTGGCTCAACGTGCCGCCAGGGCCGGTGACTGCCGGGCGCTGGCCGTTGGCGCTCGATCCCTGGGCAAAACAGGCTGCCAGGTTGGGCAGGGCAAACGTGCTGGCGTACTGCTGTTCTTGCTGCGCACTCAATACCGGCGACTGCGCGAGTGCACCCGTGACCCGCTGTTGCTCGGCGACGTTGCAGGTCGTCATTCGGCCCAGGCTGGTGGACGGTTCACGCAGGCTATGCTCGATCACGCTCAGCAATTGCCCGGCGAGGACCTCGATGTGCTCGGCGGTGTAACGCGCAGCATCAAAGTGCAGCGTCAATGCCGTGGCCGAACACGGCGCGTATTGCAGCAACAGCGCGCAAGCGGCGCTGGAACTGTCAGCCAGAGTGATGTGCCAGCCAGCATCGTTCAGCGCGCTGTCGGGTGCCGTGCCCAGTTCACGAAAGCCCACGCCCGCCAGTACGGGGGTATTGCTCAGGTGGCTCGGATAGGTGTCGCGTGCATCGTCGAGCACGCTGGCACGTTCATGCACCTGCTGGCAAAGCGCGGTGAAAGACTGCTCAGCAGAAGTATCGAGCGTGAGCGGCAGCGGTTCGCAGAACAAACCGAGGGCATCGCCCAGCACCTCTGCACGCGTCTGGTTGTCGTACGCCAACGTCAGGCGCTCGGCTTCGCTGTAGCGTTGCCACACGGTGACCCAGGCGGCGAGGACCAGCGTCGCCGGGCTGACACCCAGGTTCAGCGCCTGCTGTTCCAGGCGTTGCAGGGTGGTGGCGTCCAGCGTCAGGGCAATCTGGTCCGGTTCCAGCGGGCCGCTCGGTGCAGGCGTCTGCCGCTGCCAGGGCAACGGCACGTCAGCGATCATCGCGTTGAACTGTTCGGCCCAGAACTGGCGCGTCTGATCGTCCATCGATTCCAGGCGCCATGCCGCGTAGTCCGCGTATTGCAGCGGCGGTTCCCCAGGCGCGGCTTGCAGGTAGGCGGCGGCCCACTCCTGTGCCAGATACCGCAGGCTGGTGCTGTCCAGGTGCAACGCCGGCAGGCGCAAGGCTGCCGAATGAGCGTCGGTGTGCAATTCGATGTCCAGCGCTTGCCAATCCGTGCTCGACGCCTCGATCACCTGCATCGGCAGAGACAACCCCGGCAGTTGCTGATAGCGGGTGCGCAGAATCTCGTGACGCTCGATCAGTGTCAGCAAGCTGTTTTTCAACCGCACCGCGTCCAGCGGCTGCCCGCTACGAATATGCAGGCTGGCGCGCTGGGCAGTCGGCGCCAGGCGCGTATGTTGCAGTCGCCACAACTGCGCCTGCTGCGGGGACAGTTCGAAGCCTTCAAACGGTGTGTCTTCGTGAGTCTGAGTCATGCTGAGACCTGTACAAAAAAGTGAGACGTGAGGGCGAGCATCATTGGCCGGCATCCGGTACAACACTGCGCCGACGGGCCTGGCCAAGCGCGCTTTGACGCGCACTGCCGGCTTCACGCAGCGCCGTTTGTGCCTGCTCACGGCGAACCTGTTGCAGTTGATTGAGCGCGGCCAGCAACGCGGCAACCGAGACGTCGGCATTCAGGGCCAGTTGTTCCAGCAGGCAGACGAAGAGGCTGTCGAGCAGTTCGATGTAGCTACTGGCATAACGCCCGGTGTCATAGTCGTACACCACCAGCAGGCCGTCGCCGTCATCCACCACGTTGATCAGCAGGTCCACGTCCGAGGCTTGTGGCTCAAGTTCGCGCTCGCTGATCGCCAGCCCTGGCAAATGCAAGTCTTGCTGACGGGTGTTCTGCACCACCAGCTTGACCTGGAAAAACGGCGTGTAACGCGCATCCCGTTGTGGCAACAGATCAGCCACCAGGGCGTCGAAGGGCAGGTCCTGGTGAGCAAAGGCGTCCAGTGCCACGCGACGGGCTTCGCTGAGCTGTTCGCTGAAGGTCTGTTGCGGCGTGACTCGGCAGCGCAGCACCAACTGATTGACGAAAAAGCCGACCATGTCTTCGGTCTGTTGCTGGTGACGGTTGGCGATGTCGGTGCCCACCAGCAGGTCTTCGCGACCCGTCTGTTGATGCAGCAGCACGTTCAACGCGCTGTGCAGCACCATGAACGGCGACGCTTCACGGGCAGTCGCCAGCGCGCCAATGGCGTGTGCCAGCGTCACCGGCAGGCGGCGGCGATGACGTGCGACACCGGCGTGCTCGCGGGGCTGTGCACCGGGCAACAACAGCGGCGCGGGGCTGGCGTGCAACTGTTGACGCCAGTAAGCCAGTTGCTGCTGCCAGACCGGCCCCGGCAGGTGCGTGCGCTGCCACACCGCAAAGTCGGCGTATTGCAGGGCAGGGGCTTCAATACGCGGTGCGTCAGTGCCGAAGCCGATGTAATCGTTCGCCAGTTGCTCGACCAGTTGCGCAATCGACCAGGCATCCACCGCGATATGGTGCAGGGCGATGGCCAGCACATGGGTCTGCGCGTCCAGTTGCAACACGCGTGCACGGATCAGTGGCGCGCGGGTCAGGTCGAACGGCTCGCCGAACACCTGCGCCAGTTGCAGCCCAATGGCCGCTTCCTGCTCTGGCGTCGGGACCTGCCGCAGGTCAGCGACCGGCAAGTCAAATGCCTGCGGTGCTTCGATTCGCTGCCATGGCTCGCCATGGGCGCTGTGCACGGTACTGCGTAGCACCTCGTGACGGGCGATCAGTTGCTCGAAAGCCAGGCGCAGGGCTTCGACATTCAGCGCACCGGTCAGGGTCAGGGCGAACGGAATATTGAAGCCGCTGGAGCCCGGATTCAGCTGCTCAAGGAACCACAAGCGTTGCTGGGCAAACGACAACGGCAAGGGTTGCGAACGCGAGGCCTGGGTGATTGCCGGCAAGCCCACCGGGGCGGCCTGCAAGCGAGCGTTATCGATGGCGCGCGCCAGATTTTCCAGCACCGGGTGATCGAACACTGCACGCAGCGGCAGCTCCACCGCCAGTTGGCTGCGAATGCGTGAAACCACCAGCGTCGCCAGCAACGAGTGTCCGCCGAGGGCGAAGAAGTTGTCGTCGGCGCCAAGGGTGGTCACGTTGAGTATCTGTGCCCAGATCGCGCCCAATTGCTGCTCGGTGTCGCTGTTCAGCGGTTGCCGTTCGGTGACCCCGTTACTGTCCAGCGCTCGCGCTGTCAGGTGCTTGCGGTCGACTTTGCCGTTCGTGTTCAACGGCAATGCTTCCAGCTGTTGCCAGTGGGCCGGCACCATGTACGACGGCAGTCGCTTCGCCAGCCACTCGCGCAGCTCGGCCACCGGTGTATCGGCGCCGGTCCAGTAGGCGATCAGTTGCAGCTCGCCGCGTGGATCGGCGTTGACAATCACCGCCACCGATTGCAAGGCGGGATGACGACCCAGATGATCTTCGATTTCCCCCAATTCGATGCGGTGGCCACGGATTTTCACTTGCTGATCGCGACGCCCCAGGAACTCGATCACCCCGTCCGCACGCCAGCAACCCAGGTCACCGGTGCGGTAGAAGCGGGCACCGGGTTCGAATGGATGCGCGACGAAGGCTGCACGGGTTTTCTCTGGATCATTGAGGTAGCCGCGACCCACGCCGACACCACCGACGCAGATTTCACCTGGCACACCCACCGGCACCGGGCGCAGCGCGGCATCCAGCAGGTACAACTGATTGTTCGCCGTCGGGCGGCCAATCGGCATGGCGTTGCCGCTTTCGTCGGACACCGTGGTCAGCGGGTGGAACGCCACATCATCGGAGCATTCCGCAGGGCCGTAGGCGTTCATCAGCGGTATGTGGGCAAAGCGGCTCAGCCAGGCGTGGGCCAGTGCTGGAGGCAGGGCTTCACCGGTCGGCAGCAACCAGCGCAAGGCCGACAGGCGCGTGTTGGCAGTGGCAAGGTCGAGCAGGGCACGGATCATGGTGGGCACGGCTTCAAGTACCGATAACTGCTGATCCTCCAGTGCTTGCAGCAGGCGTTCCGGGTCGTGGGCAATCACGTCCGGCAGAATGTGCACAGTGGCGCCCAGGAGCGGGGCCGCGAGGAACTGCCAGACCGAAATATCGAATGCCGGGGACGCGGTCTGGGCGATGCGGTCTTCGCTGCACAGGCCCAACGTCGGTACTTTGCCGAAGATGTTATTGAGCATGCCGCGTTGCTCGACCATCGCGCCTTTCGGCGTGCCGGTGGAGCCGGACGTGAAGATCACATAGGCCAGGTCATCCGGGCTGGCGGCACTCTCCAGCGGCGATGCGTCGCCGGCCAGCCACAGGCTTTCGCAGCGCAGACGGTAGGGCTGGGCCGAACTGGCCGCCAATGCCTGCTCGATCACCGCGTCGGCGCTGTCACTGCTCATCAGAAGGGTGGCGCCGGACAGTTCGAGGATTTCACCCAAGCGCTGCGGCGGATGTTTGATGTCCAGCGGCAAGTACGCGGCGCCGGCCTTAAGCACGGCAATCATCATGCTCAACAACGGCAGGCCACGCTCGCCGGCCAACGCTACCAGGGTATCGCGCCCGGCGCCGGTTTCCACCAGTGCACGGGCCAGACGGTTTGAACGCTGATCCAGTTCGGTGTAGCTCAGGCTGTCAGCGCCACACACCGCCGCGATACGCTGCGGATGCTCGGCCACTTGCCGGGCGAACAGTGCGGCGTAGGACTGGTCCAGCGGGAACTCCAACGTGCTGCGGTTCCAGTCCACCAGCATCGTCTGGCGCTCTTGCGGCGTCAGCAATGACAGCGAGGCCAGGGGGGCGTGAGGTTCGGCCACCATCTGTGTGAGCAACTGGCGCAGGTGCCCGAGCATGCGCTCGACGGTGTCGGCGTCGAAGCGCGCGGCATCGTAGGTCAGGCGAATGCCCAGCCGGTCACCCGGATACAGCACGACGGTCATCGGGTAGTTGGTGTGCACGCGGTCTTCATATATGTCGATGCTGAAGTCCACCTGGCGATCCGACAGGCCAGCGTCGAACGGTGCGTTTTCGAACACCACCAGGCTGTCGAACAGCGAGCGACCGTGCTCGATTTCACTCCAGCGTTGAATATCCACCAGCGGCGCGTGCTCATAGGCGCGCAACTCGAAGTTGTGCGCGAACAAGGCTTGCAGCCACGGCACCACTGTTTGCGCATCATCGACCTTGACCCGCAGCGGCAGGCTGTTGATGAACAGGCCGACAATGTCTTCCACACCCGGCAAATCGGTTGGACGTCCTGACACGGTGACACCGAACAGCACATCATCGCTGCCGCTGTAGCGCGACAGCAACAAGGCCCAGGCGCCCTGAATCCAAGTGTTGGGTGTGAGCTGGTGTTGTTGGCACAACGCAGTCAAGGCGCGGGTGTCGGCAATTGACAGGGTGACGTCGAGGTTGGCCACGGTTTCGACTGCTTGCTCGGCCAGGGCCGGGCGGTCCACCACCAGCGGCGTCGGAGCGCTGAACCCGGCCAGTTCGCGGGTCCAGAATTGCTCGGTGATCGCGCTGTCCTGGCATTGCAGCCAATGAATGTAGTTGCCGAACGACGGCAGCAACGGGCGTGCTGCCGGCTGGTCAAGGACGCGGGCCTGATAGTGGGCGAACAGATCCGCCATCAGCAGGCCAAAGCACCAGGCATCGGTCAGGATGTGATGGAAGCTGCGCACGATCAGGAACTCCTGATCAGCCACCTGGAACACCCGCAGGAACGTCAGCGGTGGGCGGCGCATGTCAAAGCCCTGGCGGCATTCGGCGTCCAGTACGGCGTCAAGCTGACGCTGGCGGCTGGCTTCATCGAGGTGGCGCCAGTCGTACCAGGCGAACGCCGCATCGGTGTCGTGGTAGACGCATTGCAGTGCGGCTTTGCCATCCTGCCACCAGAACCCGGTGCGCAGCATTGGATGCCGGGCCAATTGTTGCGCCCAGGCATATTCGATGGCGTTGCGGTCAAGGTCGCCGTCCCAGCGATAACGTTGCTGCATCAGATAGATACCGCTGTTGGGACGCAGCAGGGTATGCAGCAACATGCCTTCCTGCATGGGCGACAGCGGCAGCAAATCGTCGATGCCTGCCCAGTCGAAGCCAGCCCCCAGTGCGGCGAGGTCATGACCCGCCGCGCGGCACAGCGGGAACGCGTGGGCGCCCGGCGTGGCGTGCTCGGCGTCGGCCGCCAGCAGGTCCAGGCGCTGCGCCAGTGCGGTAGCCCAGTGTTCAGCGCCATTGCCCCGGCACTCAATGTGCAATTGCCCCCTGCGCAGGCTGACGGCGATGGTCAGCCTGCTGGCATCGACAGGCGTGCTGCTGGCGATGACGTCGCCCAGCGGCCCTTCATGAACCGACCAGACACCGGCCATGACGATGTGCACGTCAGGCTGCGGCAGGCTCAGCAGCGGCTCGCGCAGATAGTCGTTATCCGCCAGATAACGCAGCACGCCGTAGTCGTCACCGGTGTTCGGCGCGGCGGCAAGTTGTGCGTCCACCTGGGCAAGCCACTGCGCTGGGCGGGTGGCGGGGGCGATGCTCAGGCGTAGCGGTACGGCATGGCTCAGTGCACCCAGCACGGTGGCCGGGTCGAAATCGGTGCGGCTCAGGGGGCTGGACAGCGGCAAGCGGGCGCGCTCGCAGCGACCGCGATCAAGGCTCAGCCACACGTCGTGTACGCCACTGTGCTCTGCCAACTGCGCGGCAACCGCCGTGGTCACCAATGACGCCCAAGGTGCATGGCTGCGGCGTTGCAGCAGCACCAGCCGTTCGTTCAGCGCTGGCGAAATCGGCACCTGGCTCGCTGCCGCCGGGCCTTGTGCGTTGCTCGGCAGGGTTTCGCCGGCGTACTGCAGCCAGTACTCCCAGGCGGGCTCCAGGCCATCCTCATCACGTGCGCGCTCGTTTTGCAGCTCGGCCCATTCATCCACATGCCCACCGTGGCGCGGCAGCTCGATGGTGCGCGTGTATTGCGCCTGGGCAATGGCCAGTCCCAGGTCCGTCATCAGCAATGCCCAGGATGCCGCGTCCAGGCGCAATGCATGGCTGACCAGCAGCACTGCATCACCGGCTGCCGACAGGCACGCGTGCCAGCCTTCGCCCGCGGCGTGATCCATGGCTGCTTCGACGGTCGCGGCCAGGGTGGCTGCATTGTCCGGGTTGAAAGCCTGTTGGCTGGCACTCGCCGGCTTGGGCGTGGTGGGCAGGGTTTGCGCCCACGTGCCATCGGCGTGTTGAACGAGGCCCAGCTGCAGCGCTCGGTGCTGTTGTTGCAGGGCGAGCACCGCGCGGCTCAATACCTCCAGGCTGATGGGCGTGGTCAGGGCCACGTAATACCAGTCTGCGCTCAACGGGCCGGCTTGCAGGCGCGCATGTTGACCGGCGGTCAGCGGCACTTGCCGCGCTGTGCCGGTGGTCGTGCGGCTGTACCCTGCGCCTTGGCTGATCACCGCCGAGATGTCGGCGATGGTACGGTTCTCGAACAGTTGCTTGGGCGTCAGTTTCATCCCGCGCTGGTGGGCGCGTGCGATGATTTGCAGGTTCAGAATCGAGTCGCCGCCCAAGGCAAAGAAATTGTCATGGATGCCTACCCGTTCGATCTGCAGCACGTCCTGCCAGATCTCGGCGAACGCCGCTTCCACCGCATCGCGGGGGGCTTCGTAGGTGTCCTGGCGGGTCGGCGCGTCGGGCAATGGCAGGCGGGCAATGTCCGGTTTGCCATTGGCGTTCAGCGGGATCGCATCCAGCGCGATGAAGTCGGACGGCACCATGTAATCCGGCACGCGCAGCGCCAGGTCGTAGCGCAGCTTGTCGGCCGACATCGAGGTACTGGCCACCAGCCAGGCGATCAGGCGCGGTGTTTCGTTGGCCGGTTGCACCACGCGCACCAGCACCTGGTGGATGTTGTTCGACAGGCGCTTGATCTGCGCCTCGACTTCGCCCAGTTCGATGCGATAGCCGCGCAGTTTGATTTGGTTGTCCACGCGTCCGAGGAACGCCAGCTCACCGGATTCCAGCCAGCGCACGCGGTCGCCGGTACGGTAGGCGCGGGGCAGGTCGGCAACGGCGGTGAAACGCGCAGCGGTTTGCGCCGGGTCGCCCAAATAGTCGATGGCCAGACCTTCACCGCCGACCCACAGCTCACCCGGTACGCCGACCGGCACGGCATGACCGTGGCTATCGAGGACGCGCAGTTGCCGGTTCGGCTGTGCGTGCCCCAGCGGTTGTACGCCAGCCAGGGGCTGCTCGATGCGGGACAGGCAGATACCCACCGCACTTTCGGTCGGGCCGTAGTGGTTGTAGACCGCCAGTTGCGGACTCAGCCCGCGAATCGTCTCCAACAGCGCACCTGGCAAGGCTTCACCACCGAGCAACAACGCACGACGTGGCAACAGGCTGGCGTCGGGGTGGGCGGCGAGCAAACCGTGCAGGTGGTTCGGTGTGAGCTTGACCAGGTCAGGCGTGAAGTGCGCAAAGCACTGCGCCAGGGCGTTCGGGTCGGCGCGGGTGTCGTCGTCCACCAGTAACAGACTGCCACCGCTGGTGAGTGCACCGAACAATTGGCTGTAGCCCAGGTCCGCCGCCAGGGTCGACAGCAGCGCGTGGCGCCATGGCTGCGGCGCTTCGGCGCAGCCCAATTCGGCGAGAATGCCGCTGATGTAAGCGACGATGGCGCGATGTGACACCCGCACACCTTTAGGCACGCCCGTGGAGCCGGAGGTGTAAATCACATAAGCGCAGGCCTGTTGATCCACGCTGGGCAGGTCGATGCCGTTGGCGCGAGCGGTCGCGTCGATCACCTGCGCCGACGCCGTATCGAACGTCGGCGCACCAATGATGAAGTCCACGTCGGCACTGGCGATCAGTGCACTCAGGCGCGAGGCGGGTTGGCCGAGGTCCAGCGGCAGGAAACAGCCGCCCGCCTGCATCACCGCCAGCAATGAGATCACCGCATCGTTATTGCGCGGCAGGGCCAGGGCGACACGATCACCCGCTTGCAGGCCGCGCAGGCGCAGGGCGCCGGCCAGTCCCGTCGAGGCTTCCAGCAACTGGCCGTAGCTCAACGCACCGAGGCTGTCGCGGACGGCTTCGCGTTCGGGGTGACGACGCGCCTGCCGGGCGATCAGCTCATGCAACGTCTCGTCCGGCACTGCCAGCGTGACGCCGTTACCCCAGGTGCGGGTCAGGTTCAGCTCGTGGGCCGGGCACAGCGGCACATCCGCGAGTGCGCGGTTGGCGTCGTGGCTGAGCGCGTCGAGCAGCGTGATCAATTGTTCGAGCAGGCGTGCGCCAGCGGCATCGCTCAGGCGTTTGCGCTGATGCACCAGATGCAAATGCAGGGTGTCGCTTTCCATCGACGCGATCAGCGACATCGGATAGTTGTTGCGCCCGCCGGTGTGGCGCAACGCGGCAGCGTGTTCGGCGTCGGGCAAACCGACGAGGCCGTCGTCGATCTGGTCGAGTTCTTTCGGGAACGGGAAGTTTTCAAACACCATGATCGCTTCGAACAGCTCGCCACCGGGCGGCAGCGCGGTCAGGGCGCGCAGGCTGGCCAAGGGCGTGTGCTCGTGTTCGCGCATTTCGGCGTTCCAGTCCTGAACACCGGCCAACCACTGGCCTACGGTCGGCGCATCATCCCAGCGCACGCGCAGCGGCAAGGTATTGATGAACAGGCCAACCATCCGTTCGACACCGCCAAGGCGTTGCGGGCGGCCAGCCACGGTGACGCCGATCAGCGCCTCATCGCTGCCGTTATGGCGACCCAGCAGATACGCATAAGCCGCTTGCAGCAACGTGTTGAGGGTGAGGTTGTGGTCACGGGCGAACGTGCTCAGGCGCGCCGTGGTGGTGGCGTCCAGCACGCGCAGATGCTCGGTGCACGGCAGGCTTGCATCGACCGTGGCGGCGAGCAGGCCGCGCGGGTCCGATTCGGGCACGCGGGTGGTGCTGGCAAAGTCAGCCAGGCGACTGCGCCAGAACGCCTCGGCGCTGGGGCGCTCACCGAGATAAGCCACATAGTCCTGGAACGGCCGCACGGTTTCCAGGGCGGCAGGCTGTCCACGGCGGACTGCGCGGTACAACTCACGCCAGTCGGCCAGCAGTAAACCCACGCTCCAGCCATCGAGCAGCAGGTGATGATGGGTCCACACCAGCGACCAGTGAGCCTGGCCGTTGACGTCGTCCAGGCGCGCCAAGGTCAATCGCATCAGCGGCGCGGCGCCCAGTTCGAAGGCGCGTGCATGATCTTCTGCCGCCACGCTCGCCAGCCCTTGCGGATTGCCGCGCAGATCGACTTCGCGCAGTGGCAGATCGACGGCCTTGAGGACGACCTGAAAAGCGTCGTCCAGTTCTTCCCACAGAAACGCCGTGCGCAGCACCGCATGACGCTGTATCAGGGCGGTCCAGGCCTGGCGGAAGGCGTCCAGGTCGAGTTCACCGGCAAGCGCGATGCGCATTTGCTGGTAGTAGACCCGGGATTCGGGCGCATAGACCTCGTGGTACAGCAGGCCTTTTTGCAGTGGCGTCAGCGAATAGATGTTTTCGATTTGGTCATGCATGGCGGCAGTGTTCAATCCAGAAAAACCCAGAGGCACGTGCGCCGCGAGCGGCGCACTCCGAAGTCAGATAGCGGTCGAGGGCGGGGCTCATTTCTTCGGCCCCAGGCGTTTGAGCAAGGTGTCGAGAGTCGCCTGATTCATGCCCTTGGCCAGCGGGAAGTCCGACGGCATGAGCGTCCCGGCCTGCGGATCGAGGCAGTGTTCGACCAGCGCTTGCAGGTGTTCCAGCAAGCGCGCAGGCAAGCGGCTGTCGGCATCCGGCGTGACGCTGTGCCACTCGATGCGCAGCTCGCCGTCTTCCAGCCAGACCACCACTTCACGGCCGTGGGTCACACGGTTGCCCGTCGCCACGTCCGCCGGTGGCGTCAGGCGGCTGGCGCGCAACCATCCCGGTGGCGTCTGCGCATGGCCCAGATAGTTGAACAACACGTCGCCACGGCTCGGCGGCAGTTCGCCGCGCTGGCGCAACAGCCCAAAGCCGAGGCCTTGGCCCGGTACGCTGCGCAAGGCTTCCTTGGCGTTGCGCACGCGGTCGCCCGGCGCGCCACTGGAGTTCACGCGCAGCGGGAACAGGGTGGTGAACCAACCGACGGTGCGGCTGACATCCAGCCCTTCAAACGGCGCATCGCGGCCATGGCGCTCCAGATCGACGACGATGTCGGCGCGGCTCTCGGCTTGCGCCAAGGTTGCGGCGAGGGCCGCGATCAGCAGTTCTTCCGGTTGCGTGCGATAGGCCGCGTGAGACTCGGTCAGCCATTGATGGGTGCGGTGAGCGTCCCAACGTGCGGCCAGTGTCTGCCGCTCGGCAACCGTGGCCAGCGGTTGGGCAGTGGCCGCAGCCTGGGCATTCCAGTAGCGCCGTTCGGCACTGACGCTGGCCGCATGGGCGTCCAGGTGTTCGGCCCATTGACGGTAGGACGTGGTTTTTGCCGGCAGAGTCGGGTTCTCACCGCGCTCCAGCGCTTCATAGACCTGTTGGAAGTCTTCCAGCAGTGGCGTCCACGACACGGCATCGATCACCAGGTGGTGCGCCACCAGGTACAAACGCTGTGGTGCGCCTTCGAGCAATGCGGCCGCGAACAGCGGGCCGTTTTGCAGGTCCAGGCTTTGCGCGACGTTGTCCAGTTGCTCCAAGCGTTCGCAGCGGACCAACCGCGCCGGTTCGACGGCGGCGATCTGCGCTTGCCAGGCGCCGTCGACTTGATTGAAGCGCAGGCGCAAGGCGTCGTGATGGGCCACCAGTCGGTCCAGCGCCGCTTGCACCTGATCCGCGTGCAGTCGGCGCTCACTGTCGGCCAGCACCGATTGGTTCCAATGTGCGGCGTGCGGTTGCTGTTGATCGAAGAACCACTGATGCAGCGGCATCAGCGGCATCGCGCCGATGACATCGCCCTGTTCGGCCAGGGTCAGCAGTGGGCTCGCCACTTGTGCCAACGCCGCCGGTGTCGGCGAGCGGAACAGGTCCTTCGGCGTGAGCGAGTAACCCTGTTCGCGCAGGTGGGAAATCAGCTTCAGGCCGAGAATGGAATCGCCCCCCAGTGCGAAGAAACTGTCCGAGGTGCCGACTTCACGGCCAGCGCTGAGGTTTTCGCCGAGCAGTTCGCCGAACAACCGGCAGAGCAAGGTTTCCAGCGCATTGCGCGGCGCAACGTAGTCTTCCTGAGACTGCGGCAACGGCAGGGCGGCCAGGGCTTTGCGGTCGATCTTGCCGTTGCTGGTCAGTGGCAGCGCCGGCACCTGGACCCAAACCGCAGGCACCATGTAGGCCGGCAATTGCGCGGCGAGGGCGGTGTCGAGGCCGTTCACGGCGGCGCTGCTGCTGTAGAACGCCACCAGGCGGTTGTCGATCACCAGGGTGCAGGCGCCGGTAACGGCGGGCAGATTCAACAGCGCCGCATCGATCTCACCCAGTTCAATACGCTGTCCACGCAATTTCACCTGATGGTCGAGCCGCCCGAGGTATTCGATGTTGCCATCGGCGAGGAAGCGGCAGCGGTCGCCGGTACGGTACAGGCGATCACCCTCGACAAACGGGCTGGCGAGGAAGCGTTCCTCGGTCAGGTCCGCACGCTTGAGGTAACCACGCGCGACGCCGACACCACCGATGTACAACTCGCCGATGCTGCCGATGGGCAGCGCCTGCATGGCCTCGTCGAGGATGTACAGGCGCAGGTTGGCAATCGGTTTGCCGATCGGCACGATCACGTCGTCCACCGCGCAGCGCCAGACGGACACGTCGATGGCGGCTTCGGTCGGGCCGTACAGGTTGACCAGCGCGGCCGGGTGTTGGCTCATGAAACGGCGCACCAGGTCCACCGGCAATGCTTCGCCGCTGGCAAACACCTGGCGCAGTGTCGTGCAATTGGCAAGGCTTGGCTCGTCGACAAATACACGCAGCATCGACGGCACGAAGTGCAGGGTGGTGACCTGCTCCTGCTGGATCAACTGGCTGAGGTAGGCCGGGTCGCGATGGCCGTCCGGGCGTGCCACCACCAGCGTCGCACCGGTGATCAGCGGCCAGAAGAACTCCCACACCGAGACATCGAAGCTGTAGGGGGTTTTCTGCAGCACGCGGTCGTTCGGGCCAATCGGGAAGGCGTCCTGCATCCAGTGCAAACGGTTCATCAAGGCGCCGTGTTCGTTCATCACCCCTTTGGGCTGGCCGGTGGAACCGGAGGTGTAGAGCACGTAGGCGAGGTCATTGGCGCTGACGCTGATCGGCTCGCCCGTCGGGGCGTTCGGCAGCGTGTCGAGAGTCCAGGCGCGGTGCCCGGCGGGCAAGTGTTGCAACCACTGCGCTTGCGTCAGGGTGACGTGGGCGTCGGCATCGCCGATCAGGAAGGCCAGGCGCGCGGGCGGCAATTGTGGATCGAGCGGCAGCCAAGCCGCGCCGGCATGCACGATACCGAGCAGGGCAACCACCATCTCGACCGAGCGCTCCATGCACACCGGCACGATGGCGCCGCTGCCGATCCCGGCGCCGCGCAGGGCACGGGCGACAGTCTGCGCACGCTGATCCAGCTCGGCATAGCTCAGGCGCTGGCCTTCGAATACCAGCGCCGGCGCGTGGGGCGTCAGCGCGGCTTGTTGGCTCAGGGCCGTGTGCAGGTTGGTCGGGCCGCTGTAGGCCCGTTCGGTGGCGTTCCAGCGCTCCAGTTGCTGTTGATCCTGCTGCTGCGGGAACAACTCGACCAAGGCGCGCGCCGGGTTTGCCACCAGGGCATCCAACAGTTCACACCACTGCGTACTCCAGCGCTGCATTGTCCTTTCGTCAAACAGCGCCGCCTGATATTCCAGCGCCAGGGTCATGTCGCTGCCGTCATCCTGAACTTCCCAGCTCTGTTCGAATTTGGCGTCGATCAGGGGTGGCGCCTGTTCCTCAAGGGTCAGCCCGGGCCATTGACTGCTGTCCATGCGGCCATGATTGAGGGAGAACAACACCTGGAACAGCGGCGTGCGATTCAGGTCGCGGCGCTGGGCCACGGCGCCCACCAGTGTGGCGAACGGCAGGTCGGCGTGGGCCTGGGCGGCGCGCAGGTCGGCTTCAAGGTCGGCGAGCAATTGCTCGGCCGGCGCTTGTTGATCGACTTCGCTGCGAATCACCAAGGTGTTCACCAGACACGCCAGCAGCGCCTGGGACTGCGGCTGGTCGCGCTGATCGGCCGGCGTGCCGAGGCGAATTTCACGCTGGCCGCTGTAGCGCGCCAGCAAGGCACTCAACGCGGTTGCCAGCACCACATACGGCGTGGTCCCGCGTTGACGGGCGAACTGGCGGATCGCTTCGGCGCGCGTGGCACCGAGGCTGACGCTCAGCAGGTGCGCGCGACGATCCGCCTCGGCGCCGCGTGGGCGGTCGAGCGGCAGGTCGAGTTGGTAATCGTCCGGGCCGAGGTGGTTTTTCCAGTAATCCAGGCTGTCGTTGCGACGGGCAAGGGTCTGTGGGTGCTGTTGCCACAGCGCGAAGTCCACATAGTCGATGTCCAGCGCTGCCCAGTCCGGGGATTGGCCATTGAGGCCGGCGCCATAGGCTTGCGCCAGTTCATCAATGAGCAATTGCATCGCCCAACCGTCGGTGGCGCTGTGGTGCAGGCACACCAGTAGCAGGTGCTCATCACTGCCCTGACGTTGCAGCAGGTGCGCGCGCCAAGGTGCGGCGAGCGCCAGATTGAACGGCGACATCAGCTCGGCCTGCGCCTCGCTGCACGCCGAGGCCCAGTCGTGTGCCGCCACCGAGGTGACTGTCAATGCGGGGCCATGATCGTCGATCAGCAACTGCGGCTCGCCGTCGACTTCGATGATGCGGCTGCGCAGCACCAAATGGCGCTCGCTGACCAGCTCAAAGGCTTCACGCAAGGCGTGTACCTTGAGCTCACCACGCAGGCTCAGGGCAAACGGCATGTGGTATTCGCGAGAGTCCGGCACCAGACGGCTGAGCATCCAGAACCGCTGCTGCGCCAGACCCAACGGCAACACGGCCGGGCGTGGTTGTGCCGTGATCAGCTCGCCTGGCGTTGCTGCGCGCAAGTGATCGGCCAAGGCCGCCACGGTCGGTTGCGCGAACACCAGCGCCAGCGGCAGGCTTGCACCCAGGCGTTCACGCACCCTCGCCACCAGGCGGGTGGCCAGCAACGAGTGACCGCCAAGTTGAAAGAAGTGATCGTCGATCCCGACAGTCGGGCAATCCAGCAATTCGGCGAACACTTCGCACAGCACGGCTTGCGTCGCATTGCGCGGCGCGCTAGGCGGTTTGTCGTGGTGTGCATCGGGTAATGGCAGGGCGGCGAGTGCCTTGCGGTCGAGCTTGCCGTTGCTGTTGAGCGGAAGGCTGTCGAGTTGCACCAACAGGCTGGGCAGCATGTGTCCCGGCAGGGTGTCGCTCAGGTGTGTGCGCAGCGAGGCTTCTTCGGCGTTGCCGCACCAGAAACTCACCAGGCGTTCATTAAGCAACAGCGTTGCCGCGTCACGCACAGCGGAATGCGCCAGCAGTTCGGCGTCGATCTCACCCAGTTCAATACGCTGGCCGCGCAATTTCACCTGATGGTCGAGCCGCCCGAGGTATTCGATGTTGCCATCGGCGAGGAAACGGCATCGGTCGCCGGTACGGTACAGGCGATCCCCCTCGACAAACGGGCTGGCGAGGAAGCGTTCCTCGGTCAGGTCCGCACGCTTGAGGTAACCACGCGCGACGCCGACACCACCGATGTACAACTCGCCGATGCTGCCGATGGGCAGCGCCTGCATGGCCTCGTCGAGGATGTACAGGCGCAGGTTGGCAATCGGTTTGCCGATCGGCACGATCACGTCGTCCACCGCGCAGCGCCAGACGGACACGTCAATGGCGGCTTCGGTCGGGCCGTACAGGTTGACCAGCGCGGCCGGGTGTTGGCTCATGAAACGGCGCACCAGGTCCACCGGCAGCGCTTCGCCGCTGGCGAACACCTGGCGCAGTGTCGTGCAATTGGCAAGGCTTGGCTCGTCGACAAATACACGCAGCATCGACGGCACGAAGTGCAGGGTGGTGACCTGCTCCTGCTGGATCAACTGGCTGAGGTAGGCCGGGTCGCGATGGCCGTCCGGGCGTGCCACCACCAGCGTCGCACCGGTGATCAGCGGCCAGAAGAACTCCCACACCGAGACGTCGAAGCTGTAGGGGGTTTTCTGCAGCACGCGGTCGTTCGGGCCAATCGGGAAGGCGTCCTGCATCCAGTGCAAACGGTTCATCAAGGCGCCGTGTTCGTTCATCACCCCTTTAGGCTGGCCGGTGGAACCGGAGGTGTAGAGCACGTAGGCCAGGTCATTGGCGCTGACGCTGATCGGCTCGCCCGCCGGGGCGTTCGGCAGCGTGTCCAGGGTCCAGGCGCGGTGCCCGGCGGGCAAGTGTTGCAACCACTGCGCTTGCGTCAGGGTGACGTGGGCGTCGGCATCGCCGATCAGGAAGGCCATGCGCGCGGGCGGCAACTGCGGATCGAGCGGCAGCCAAGCCGCGCCGGCATGCACGATACCGAGCAGGGCAACCACCATCTCGACCGAGCGCTCCATGCACACCGGCACGATGGCGCCGCTGCCGATCCCGGCGCCGCGCAGGGCACGGGCGACAGTCTGCGCACGCTGATCCAGCTCGGCGTAGCTCAGGCGCTGGCCTTCGAACACCAGCGCCGGAGCGTGGGGCGTCAGCGCGGCTTGTTGGCTCAGGGCCGTGTGCAGGTTGGTCGGGCCGTTGTAGGTCCGTTCGGTGGCGTTCCACTCGACCAATTGGCGCCGGCGTTCCGGCACGGTCAACGGTGACCAGTCGCCAAGGCGAGCCTGGGGAGCGTCGAGCATGGTCTCCAGCAGTTGCTGCCATTGCGTGAGCCAACGCCGCGCCGTGGCTTCGCTGAACAGCGAAGCCCGATACTCAAGCAGTACCGACAGCACGTCGCCGTCATGCACTTCCCAGTTCAGGTCGTACTTGGTGGATTGCGCCGTGACGGCCCGCTCGCGCACCTGCACCTGTGGCCAATCACTGGTCGAGGTCTGGGCGTTCTGCATCACGAACAGCACTTGGAACAGTGGCGTCTGGTGGAGGTTGCGTTCCGGTGCGAGGTGTTCGACGACCTGGTCGAACGGCACATCCTGACGCTGCTGGGCATCCAGTACGGTATTGCGCACCTGTTGCAGCAGGCCTTCGAAATCCAGTTGTGGATCAAGGTCGGCGCGCATGACCAGGGTGTTGATGAAGCAACCGATCAAGGGTTGCAGCTCAGCCAGAGGCCGTTGGGCCACCGGGCTGCCGAAGCGCACATCGCGCTGGTTGGCGTAACGACCCAGCAGCAACTGCGCGGCGCCGAGCATCAGCATGTACAACGTCGCGCCACGTTGCCGGGCGAACTCACGCAAGCGCCCGACCAATTGTGCCGGCAGTTGCACCTGCACGGCGCCGGCAATGGGATCGAGCTGAGTGGGGCGGCCTTGCTCGGTGGGCAGGTCCAACAGGTAATTGCCATCCTCCAGTTGTGCGCGCCAGTACTCCAGCTGACTGGCGAACAGCGCTTGCTGGGCGGGTTCACGCTGCCAGAGCGCGTAGTCCGGGTATTGCAGCGCCAGGTCCGGCAGTGTCGCCACAGTGCCCTGGCATTGCGCGGTATAGAGCTTCGCCAGTTCGTCCAGCAGGTTCTGGCTGGACGCATCGTCGATGGCGCAGTGGTGCACGGTCAGCAACAGCAGCGCCTGGGCATGCTGATGGCGCTGAATCAGCGTGGCACGCACCGGCGTCTGGGCGGCGAGATCGAAACGGTGCCCGGTTTCCGCGTGGATGGCCTCGTCGGTCAGTTGTTGCCAGGCTTCGTCGCTGCTGGCGTCGAGCGTAGTTTCACGCACGATGAGGTTGGCGTTGGCTTCGATCACCAGCGACAACTCGCCGCCGGATTCGCGCACGATGCGGCTGCGCAGGATCTCGTGGCGTTGGATCACGCGGTTAAGCGCCGCTTGCAAGGCAATGGTATTCAGCGCGCCGTCGAACTGCACGGCACTCACCACGTTGTATTCGCCTGCGCCGGTGCTCAATTGTTCGAGGAACCACAGGCGTTGCTGTTCGAACGACAACGGCAAACGGCTTGGGCGCATGGCCGCAACAAAGGTCGCTGCCGGCGTTTTCAGCGGCTGCCCCAGGAGGGCGGCCAAGGCGCTGAGGGTCGAGTGTTCGAACACCGCGCGCAGAGGCGGCACCGTGGCGAATTGTTGGCGCAGACGCGCAAACAGCACCGCCGCCAGCAACGAATGCCCGCCGAGGTAGAAGAAGTGACTGTCGCGCCCGATCTGCGCCAACGGCACATTCAGCAGCTCGGCCCACAAGGCCGCGAGTTGTTGTTCGGCAACGCCGCGTGGCGGGTCTTGCGCGTCCGGCTCGGCCTGGATGTCCGGCGCCGGCAAGGCCTTGCGATTGAGCTTGCCGTTGTCGGTCAGTGGCAATTCGTCCAGCAGCACGAACGCCGATGGCACCATGTAATCGGGCAGGGCGGCGCCAATGGTTTTGCGCCAGGCATTGAGGTCTGCGGGTTGATCGCAGGTGACGTACGCCACCAGGCGTTTGTCGCCGGGCACGTCTTCACGGGCCAGCACCACGGCTTGACGCACACCCGGCTGGGCGCCGATCAAGGCTTCGATTTCCCCCAGTTCTACGCGGAAACCGCGGATTTTCACCTGATGGTCCATGCGCCCGAGGTATTCGAGCTGGCCATCCGGCAGCCAGCGCACCAGGTCACCGGACTTGTACATCCGCGCACCGGCCTGAGGCGAAAACGGATCGTTGATGAACACCTTGGCGGTCTGTTCGGTGCGGTTCAGATAACCCCGCGTCACGCCGGCGCCGCCAATGTGCAGTTCCCCTGGAACGCCCACCGGCATCGGATTGAGGAAGGCATCGAGGACGTAGGTCCGTACGTTGGCTATCGGGCGGCCAATGATCGGGCGGGCCGGGAAGTCATCCACCGCGCAAGCGGTCGCATCCACCGTGCATTCGGTCGGGCCGTAGGTGTTGAAAAAGCGGCTGCCGGCAATCGCTGGCAGTCGTTGCCAGAGCTGCGCGTCCACGGCGTCGCCGCCGAACAGCACAAAGCGCGGCAAGTACACTTCGCCACGGCGCACGCCATCGCTTTCCAGCAACGCCTTGAGTTGCGCCGGGGTGCATTCGAAGGCCTCCAGGCGGGTCTCGCGGAAAAACGCTGCCAGGGCGTCGGGGTCGTAGCGCACCGCTTCCGGGGTCAGATACAGGCTGTGGCCGTCGAGCAGCAGAATCAGCTCGGCCACCGAACTGTCGAACGCGAACGAGTAGTTGAAACTGGTGCGCATCGGCTGATCGGTATAGCGGCGGTACAACCCATGAATTCGCGCCCACGCCAGGTTGACCACCGACCCCTGGGTGACGAGGGTACCTTTGGGCTTCCCGGTCGAACCCGAGGTGTACATGATGTAGGCGAGGTCGTCCGGCCCGGCCAGCGGCACGGGGTTGGCATCCGGTTGATCGGCGAACAGGTTCGCATCGCTGTCCAGGCGCAAGCGTGGCAGTGCGGCGCCCAGGTGCTCCAGCAAACCGTGCTGGCCGAGGAACAATGCCGGTTGCGCGTCTTCGAGCATGTAGGCCAGGCGGTCCACCGGGTAGCTCGGGTCCAGTGGCACATACGCGCCACCGGCCTTGAGAATGCCCAGCAAACCGATCAACAGCTCCAGCGAACGTTCGACACACAGTGCCACCGGACTGTTGGCCACGACGCCGCGGCTGCGCAGGTAATGTGCGACCTGGTTGGCGCGGCGGTTCAGTTCGGCGTAGCTCAGGCGCTGCCCTTCGAAGCACAACGCATCGCGTTCTGGCGTGCGTTCGGCCTGTTGCTCAAACAATTGGGCGAACGTCAGGTGCCGGGGCACCTGCAT
This sequence comes from Pseudomonas sp. MIACH, assembly GCF_001269925.1. Classification (GTDB taxonomy): domain Bacteria; phylum Pseudomonadota; class Gammaproteobacteria; order Pseudomonadales; family Pseudomonadaceae; genus Aquipseudomonas. Next base: position 229,855 of record NZ_LHVO01000063.1, on the reverse strand, counting down.
GTCGGTGCGGTTCCACTCGACCACGGTGCGCTGCCATTCCGCCGCCATCAGCAGCGGCAAGGCGGCCACCGGACGTTGCGGTTCGGCGAGCATCTGTTCGAGCAGGTGTTCCAGGCGCGCAAGGGTCTGGCGCGCACTGTCGGCGGCGAACAGGTCGAGGGCGAACATCAGCTCCAGTTGAATAGGGGCATTGGCCGGACAGAGCACGTGCAAGTCCAGATCGCATTCGCTGTGGCGTAGCGGCGTGTCGAGGGCGTTGAAATCCAGCCCGGGGAAGCGCAACTGCGACTCCATCGCCAGTTGCTGCGCAACCATCACCTGGTAAAGCGGTGCATGGCTGAGGCTGCGTGGCAGTTGCAGGCTATCGACCAATTGCTCGAAGGGCAGGTCCTGATGTTGCAGACCTTCGCCCAAGCGTTTGGCCACTTGACCGACCACTGCGGTGAAGTCGGCTTGGGCTTCGAAGTCGGCGCGGATCGCCAGGTTGTTCAGCAAAATGCCAAGCAAGCCTTCGGTGCCCGCTTGTTCGCGGTGGGTGACCGGGGTGCCGATCAACACGGTGGCATCGCCGCTCAAACGGTGCATCAACACGGCAAAACCGGCAAACAGCACAGTGAACGGCGTCGTGCCCAAACGGCTGGCAAAGGCTTGCACCCGGCCACTGAGCTCGGCGCTGAGCTCACGTTGCACGAGGCCGGCGCGGTAGGTTTGCACCGATGGCCGCGGGTAGTCTGTCGGCAGGGCCAGCAACGGGCTGCCTTCGCTGTCGCGGCGCTCCAGCGTGGTGGTCCAGTAATCGAGTTGACGCGCGAGCTCGGCACCTTGCAGGTGTTCGCGCTGCCACAGGGCGAAGTCAGCGTATTGCACCGGCAGGGGGGCAAGATCGGCAGGTTTTCCAGCGCAGCGGGCTTGGTAACCCAGCGCCAGTTCGCGCAGGGCGATGGTGGCTGACCATGCGTCCGACACCATGTGATGCAGGGCGATGCCCAACACGTGCTCCCCTGGCGCCAGGCGCAACAGGCGTGCGCGCAGCAGTGGCGGCTGGGTCAGGTCGAAAGGCTGCTCGAAGGTGTCTTGCAACGCCTTGAACTGCGCGCCTTCGCGAGCGGTGCTCGCCAGCGCGGACAAATCCTCGAACGGCAGCGCAATGCTCAGCGCATCGCTGATGTGCTGGCACGGCACACCGTCGTTGCTGCGAATGCCGGTGCGCAGGATTTCATGGCGCACCAGCAAGTCATTGAGGCTGGCGTGCAGCGCGTCGACGTTGAGTTCACCGTTGAGGTGCAGGGCGAACGGAATGTTGAACAGCGTCGTCCCCGGCGTCAGTTGCTCGATGAACCAGAGGCGTTGTTGTGAAAAGGACAGTGGCAGCAGCGCAGGGCGATTGTGGGCTTTCAGCGCGTGGGAGGCGCTGGCGGGCGGCGTTGAAGCTGCGGCCTGACGTGCGGCGATGGCCACGGCCAGCAACGCGACCGTCGGTTGCTCGAACAACACGCGCAACGGCAGGTCGAGTTTGAAGTGCGCACGCAGGCGCGCCACGATCTGGGTGGCCAACAGCGAGTGGCCGCCCAGGGTAAAGAAGTTGTCTTCCACGCCCACGCTGTCGCGCCCAAGCACTTGAGCCCAGACGTTCGCCACGGCAGCTTCCAGTTCGTTTCGCGGTGCAATGCTTTCCCGGGTGTCGGCTTCCCAGTGCAGTTCCTGGGCCGCGAGTGCCTTGCGATCGACCTTGCCGTTGTTGTTGAGCGGCAAGCGCTCCAGGCACACGAAGGCCGCTGGCACCATGTAGGGCGGTAATTGCGCGCGCAGGTGCTCGGTCAGCCCTTCGTTGCCCAGTGTCGCGTCATGCGCCGACCAGTAGGCGACCAGCCAGGCTTCGCCCGAGGCGTTTTCGCGGAGCAGCACAGCGGCTTCACGCACATTCGGGTGTTGCGCCAGACGGTGTTCGATTTCGGTCAGTTCGATGCGGTGGCCGCGCAGTTTCACTTGTTGGTCACGCCGCCCCAGGTATTCGATCACGCCGTCCGCACGCCAGCGGCCGAGGTCGCCCGTGCGATAGATGCGGTCTTGCAGTTGCGGGTGGTCGATGAACGCCTCGGCGGTGCGCTGTGGATCGTGCAGGTAGCCACGGCCCACGCCCACGCCCCCGACACAGATTTCCCCGGCCACACCGACCGGTACCGCACGCAGGTACTCATCCAGGACGTACAGGCGGTTGTTGGCGGTTGGCCGGCCGATCGGCATGTGGCTGACGTCGGCGTGCGGCGCTTGGAAGATCGGTTGGAATGCCACGTCGTCGGCGCACTCGGCCGGGCCGTAGGCGTTCATCAGGGCGATATCGGGGAAACGTGCGAACCAGTCCCGGGCCACGGTCGGCGGCAGGGCTTCACCGGTTGGCAGTACCCAGCGCAGATCCGGTAAGTGCAGATCGCAGGGGCACAGGGCGAGCAGGGTGCGCATCAGGCTCGGCACAATTTCCAGCACACTCAGGCGTTCGCTGGCGAGTACATGCAGCAGGCGTTGCGGGTCGTGCGCGACTTCGTCCGGGAGGATGTGGACGGTGGCGCCGAGCGCCGGCGCGGCGAGTAACTGCCACACGCAAATGTCGAAGGCCACCGATGCGGTCTGTGGAATCCGCGCCTCGGCGTTCAGTCCCAGGGACGGCACCTTGCCGAAGATATTATTGAGCATGCCGCGCTGCTCGATCATCACGCCTTTGGGCGTCCCCGTCGAACCGGAGGTGAACAGCACGTAGGCCAGGCTGTCCGGGCGACCGAGCCATGGCAGCGGTGCATCGTTGCCGGAGGCAAAACACGCTTCGGCGAACAACGCCTCGGGCGCCTGGTCGAGACCGCCGAGCACCTGATCAAGCAACGCACTGCACGCGTCGCTGGCGACCAGTAACGGCGCGCGGGACAGGCCAATGATCTCGCGCAGACGCTCCGGCGGATGATTGATCTCAAGCGGCAGCATCGCACTGCCGGTCTTGAACACGGCGATCATCATGCTCAACAGCGTAAGACCGCGCGGCGCCAGCAGCGCGACCAGTTGGCCTTCGCCGGCACCGGCTTCGCGCAAGGCGTGGGCCAGTCGCGTGGCGCGCTGATCCAGTTCGCGGTAAGTCAGTGACTCACCGTTGCAAACGGCGGCAACCTGGCCCCCGCGCTCGGCCACTTGCGCGGCAAACAGCTCGGCGTAGCTTTTATCCAGGGGGAAGTCGTGTGGGTTGACCGCCCATTCGTCGAGCAACTGCTGACGCTCATCGGCCGCCAGCAGCTCGAAGCTGCCCAACTGAGCGTCAGGCGCGGCGAGCATGTCGCGCACGAGGCTGGCGATATGGCCGAGCAGGCGTTGTACGGCGGGTGCGTCGAAACGTTCACGGTCGTAAGACACGCGAATGCCCAGTTGCTCGCCGGGCAGAATCACCACGGTCAGGCCGTAGTGCGTATGCACGCTGTGGTCCATGCCGTCGAGGCTGAACTGGAAACCACCTTCGAGAATCTGTTCATCGATGGGGGCGTTTTCGAACACCAGAATGCTGTCGAACAGGGTTTCGCCGCGAGGGAAATCGCTCCAGCCCTGGATATCGGTGAGCGGCGTGTGTTCAAAGTCGCGCATATCGACGTTCACGCCTTGCAATGCGCTGAGCCAGTCGCCCAGCGATGCATCGGGATCAACCGAAACGCGCAACGGCAAGGTGTTGATGAACAGGCCGATCATTTCTGCGACGCCGGACAGTTCTGCCGGACGCCCGGCGACCGTGACACCGAAGATGACTTCACGTTGGCCGCTGTAACGCGACAGCAGCAGCGACCAGACGCCCTGGAAGAACGTGTTCGGGGTGATGCGCTGGGCGCGACAGAATGCGCCCAGCGCCTGGGTTTGCGATTCAGTCAGGTGAATCAGTTGGTCGTCCACCAGGACCGCGTCTGTGTAGCGGTCACGGGCCACGCCGTTGTCCACGGTCAGTGGGGTCGGCGCATTGAGGCCCTGTAGCTGGCGGCGCCAGAACTGCTCGGCCTTGCCGGCGTCCTGGCGTTGCAGCCACTGGATGTAGTCGCGAAACGGCCGTGGGCTCTTGAGTTCCGGCGTGCGGTCATTACACAGTGCTTCGTAGACGTTGAGGAAGTCCACGGTCACCAGGGAAATGCACCACGCGTCCATCAGAATGTGGTGGAAGCTGCGAATGAACTCGTAGGTTTCGTCGGCCAGGCGCACCAGCCGGAAGCGAATCAGCGGCGGTTTCGACAGGTTGAAACCGACTTTCTGTTCCTCTTCAAGCAACGTGCGGATTCGCGCTTGCTGTTCGTGTGCCGCGAGGCCGCGCAGGTCGAGGGTGTCGAGCGGCACCTTGACCTCGCGATGGATCACCTGCACCGGTTGCTTCTGGGTTTTCCACTGGAAACTGGCGCGCAGGGAAGGGTGCAGCGCCACGACCTGGCGCCATGATTCGAGGAACGCAACCTCGTCAATGGCGCCGCCGATGCGGTAGCGATCCTGCATCAGATACACGCCGGAGTCTTCGTGCAGCAGCGAGTGGAACAACATCCCTTGCTGCAACGGCGACAGTGGATAGATGTCTTCAATCGGGTTGGCAGTGGTTTTTTCGGTGGTCATTGAAAGCGTCCTGCAAAAATAGGGGCTGCGGCAACGGCATGACGACGAGGGCAATCCATCACAGGTCGGACTCGTTCAATTCGGCCATCAACGCCTGCATTTCGTCATCGGACAGGCCTGACGCGCTGAACTCGGTGCTCTCGGGCTGCGCTTCTGCCGCGCCCGCGACCAGTGGCTGCGCGACTTCGGCCATGGCGGCGATGGTCTGGCGTTCGAAAACGTGTTTGGCCGATAGCGCGATGCCTTGCTCATGGGCCTGCGCCACCACTTGCAGGCTGAGAATCGAGTCGCCGCCGATGGCAAAGAAGTTCTCGGTGACGCTCACGTTCGACAGCTTCAGGACTTTGCCGACGATGGCTTGCAAGGTGGTTTCCATGGCATTGCGCGGGGCCACATGGCTGTTCTCGTCGAGCTGGTCCGGGTCGGGCAATTGGCGGGTGTCGAGCTTGCCGTTGGGGGTGCGCGGGAAGGTCGCCAGGGTCAGCACCTTCGCCGGCACCATGTAGGACGGCAGGCGTTCGGCGAGGAAGCCCTTGATCGCCTCGGAGTCCGGCGCGTAGCCATGAGCTGCGAGGATGTAGGCGAGCAGGCGTTTGCCGGCAGCGTGTTCCTGCACGATCACCGCCGCTTCGCGCACGTCGCTGTGGCTGCACAGTTGGCGTTCGATTTCGCCGAGCTCGATGCGGTAGCCGCGCAACTTGACCTGGTGGTCCTTGCGGCCGAGGAACGCCAGGCGTCCATCCGCCAGCCAGCAGGCGAGGTCGCCCGTGCGGTAGGCGCGGGTGCCGTCGGCCAGAGTGACGAAGGCTTTGGCGGTTTCTTCAGGTTTATTTCGATAACCGCGTGCCAGCGTCGGGCCGGCGAGGACGATTTCGCCGGTTTCGCCGATGCCGCTGGCGATGCCGTGCTCGTTCAGCACGCGCAGGTCCATGCCGGCAATCGGTCGGCCAATGGTCAGCGTGCGGTTGGGCTCCAGTACCTCATAAGTGGCCCAGACCGTGGCTTCGGTGGGGCCGTATTCGTTGACCAGGCGCGCCTGCGGCAGCGTTTTACGGTGTTGCGCGACCAGTGAAGGCGGGCAGGCTTCGCCGGCCACGATCCAGCACTCGAAACTGTCGGCGCCGTGGGTGCGCTGCAACTGGTCGAGCAGCGCCTGGTAGAGCGAGGGCAACGACAGTCCGTGGCTGACTTGATACTGGCCGATCAGGTGGGCCAGGCGTGGCATGTCCAGCTCTTCGCCGGGGGCGGGCAAGACCAGGCGCCCGCCTTGGGCCAGGGTCCAGAAAATCCCGGCTACCGAGCTGTCGAAGGCAAACGAGGACAGCAGTAGATACGCGCGCACCGGTGCGTCATAGGCCGCCATGCGGACCTGGGTCGAGTAGCTCAGTGCGCCGTGGCTGATTTCCACGGCCTTGGGTGCGCCGGTGGAGCCCGAGGTGTAAATCAGGTAGGCCAGGTCATCCGCGCCTGGCATCGGCAGTTGCGGCAGGTCGTGGCTGCTCGGCGGCGTCAGGTCGTCGAGGACGAATCGGCGCAGGCTGGCCGGCACACTGTCGGCCAGCCCGGCGCTGACCACGATGTGCGCAATGGCGCTGTCGGCGAGCATGTAGGCGCGGCGATCTGCGGGGTAGGCAGGATCAACGGGGACATAAGCACCACCGGCCTTGAGCACCGCAAGCATGGCGACAATGGCCGCGTTGCTGCGCGCAAACAGAATGCCGACCGGTACGCCGGCGCCGATGCCGGCCGCCACCAACTGACGCGCCAGATGCGTTGCACAGGCATCCAGGTCGGCATAGCTGAGGTCGCCATCCTGGTCGCTCAGGGCAATCGCATCGGGCTGTTGCGCGACCTTGCGGGCAATCAGCTCAACCAGGGTCACTTGTTCGATGACCGGCGATTCCGCTTGCGTCGCGATGATCTGTGTTTGCAGCGGGCCGCTCAACGGCAGCTGTGCCCAGTCCTGTTGCGGGTTGGCCAGCGCGCTCTGAAGCAGTTGCAACCATTGCTCGGCGAGGCACGTGGCGGCCTCGTGGCTCAGCAGGTGTTGGTCGAACACCACGTGGGTCTGTAGGCGGTCGGGCAATTGGCGGATGTTCAGGCACGCCTTGACCGGGGCCATCACCGCACTGGCATGGTGTTCGCGGGCATCGCCCACACGCCAGGCGAAGGCATAGCCGCCGTCCAGGTTCAGGGTGTAATAGTCCTGCCAGCCCACCGCGCACTCGATCATGTCGCCGACGTGCCGGCTTTGCTCCAGCAGGGTCGACTGCGCAGCGAGCTCAATGCGCAGCGGCAGGCATTGTTCGAACAGGCCCAGGGCGAATTCCAGTTCTGCACCACGGCTCTCATGGATCAGCGTCAGCGGGACTTGCTGCTGGCCGGCAAGACGTCCGAGCACCGCCGCCCAGGCCGTCAGCATCAGGTTGGCCGACAGAGCCGGGTTTTGCGCAAGCTCAAGGGGCAGCGGCAAGTGCACGAGGGCCGGGGCAAAGCCTTGGCCGCTGACGGACTCAAGGGACAGCTGCAAAGCCGGTTGTTCGGTTTCGCTCAGGGGCTTCCAGAAACTCACGCCCGGATGATCCGGGGCGTCTTCCACCAGGCTCCAGCGCCACTCGGCGTAGTCGGCGTATTGCAGGGCTTCGCTGACATCCTCTGGGGTGTCCTGCAACAACAGATTGGCCAAGTGTTCCAGGCTGAGCAGGTCGAAGTGGCTGCTCGCAGCGGCGAGGTCCAGCAGGCATTGTTCATCCGACAACTGCACCAGCGTGACGGCCAGTGGTTCGGACCACTCGCGCGATTCGGTGGCGAGACGCTTCAATACAGCCGCTTGATCGGCGGCGTTCAACTGACGCAGGTCCTGCACGGCGACGGTCGGTGCACCGCTGTCGTGGATCACCTGGACCGGATGCCGCAGGCCCGGCACGGGCGTCAGCCGCGTGCGCAGGATTTCACTGGCGCTGGCCAGGGCCTGGAGACGCTGACTTAGCCTGTCGGCGTGCAGTGGCCGCGAAACGCACCACTGCAAGTGGCAACAGAACGGATGTTCGGTGGCGCCGTTGATGTGCGGGTACACAGAAGCCTGCTGCGGCGAAATTCGAAAACCTTGGAGTCCGCTCATGTTCAACTCGACTGGAAATTGGGCTTGAAAGCGGGGCACGCCAGCGGCGCCATGGCGTGCCCGTCAATAAAGGACACGCCACCGGCCAATCACCGGAGCACCCGTTGAAATCAGACGGCGACGTCGCTCTGCAGCAAGGCTTCCGCCATGCCGGTCATGATGGCGCGCTTGCCGGTAAAGGGTTCGCGACCGTGCACGGCGAGCATGTTGTCGATAAACAACACGTCGCCTTGCTGCCAGCTGAACTTCACCAGTGAGTCGAGGTAAGCGGCGCGCAGCGACTCCAGCACATCGGCTTCGATGGCCTCGCCGTCGCCGTAGAAGGTGTTGGTCGGCAGGTCAAGATCGGTGAAGTTGCTTTGCAGCGAGTCGCGAATCGACGGCGGTAGGGTGCTGATGTGAAAGAACGTCGCGTGGTTGAACCAGACCTCTTCGCCGGTGCGCGGATGGCGCACCACTGCCGGGCCACGCTGACGAGTGCGCAGGCGGTTGTTGTCTTTCCATTCCACTTCGATACCAACGCTGGCGCAGTAGGTCTCGACTTCCTGGCGGTCTTCGGACTGGAACACGGTTTGCCATGGCAGGCCGAAACCATCGCCGTAGTTGCGTACGTACAACACGCCTTTCTCACGGAAGCGCGCTTGGATTTCAGGGCTGATCCGCGACTTCACCGCACGGGTCGAGCCGATTGGCGTTTCGCCACCGGTCTCGGACGGAAGATGGCAATAGAAGAACAGGCGCAGCGGGAAACGCGGCGAATAGGAGTGTTCGTTGTGCGCAAAGATCATCTGGTCGGCCGGGTAGTCGGTCGAGGTGTAGATGTTGCCGCCGACCCGGGTGCGCGGCGAGGCGCGGAACATGTATTCCAGTGCGCCGGGAGAGAGCGCGGCGATCACCTGGTCGAACTGCTCCACGGACCCTACCGAAAAACCGCGGAACAGCACGGCGCCGTACTGGAGCAGCTTCTGTTCGATGCTTTCGCGCTCGCGGGTGGCCCAGGCAACCAGATCGACACCACTGACGGCGGGTTCGATCACCAGCGGCAGGGCGTGGTCCGGGCTGAGCAGACGCTCGCTGACCAGTTGCTGTTCCGAGACGTTCATGGCTTTGCGACGCACGGCGCCGAGGGCGCGAGGCGATGGGGGCACGATAGACATAAAGGCATCCAACTCGGTTAAAGGGGCAGGGAGCGACGTTTGGTTTGCATCAACTGGCCGCGACCGGCCTGGGCCTGGGCCTGCTGGCGTTCGCGTTGGAAAGTCTGGTCCCAGTTATTGATGCATTGCGTGATGACCGACAGGGGTTCGTCCAGAAGCGGGCGGGTTTCGTCGAGCAGGCGTGTCCACACATGTTGCAGGCGCAATGCCCGGTCCTGGTCGAAGTACTCGCCGCGATACTTGAGGTTCGCCTCGATACCCGCGCTGCCGTGCACCAGGTCGAGCACCAGATGGAAGTCGCCCGGCGCTTGTGCGACGTCCAGCGCCGACAATTGGGCGCCGGCGATAACGCTCGGCGTCACGCGTGACGGTTGGTAGTTCAACTTGACCTGGAACAGCGGCGAGTGACCCGCGCGGCGTTCCGGCGCGAGTGCCGAGACCACCAGGTCGAAGGGCAGGCCCTGGTGCGCGTAGGCCAGTCGGGCCTGATCGCGAACCCGTGCGAGGAAGCCGGCCAGTGTCAGCTCACCCTGGAGGTCGCACCGCAAGGTCAACTGGTTGACGAAGAAACCGATGACGTCGTGGTGTTCCGCCAATGGGCGACCACTGACGTCGGTGCCCAGCAGGAACTGCGACTGGCCGCCCAATTGCCGGATGACCAGTTGATAGCTGGCCAGCAACAGCATGAACAGGGTCATGCCGTGCTCGCGGGCCAACGTCGCAAGCAGCTGGCACGTGGCCTCGGGCAGGGTGAAATTCACACTGTGCTCACCGTGGCTCTGGCCTGGCCCACCCAGCGCCAGGGTTTGCGGAATGTGCGCCAGATGCTCACGCCAGAAGTCCTGTTGTTCAGCGATCCGCTGCGGGCTCCAGTAGTTGGCTTCCCATCGGGCAAAGTCCAGATATTGCACGGGCAGTTCAGCGCGGGCGCTGCCGGCCAGTTCTGCCAGCAGTATCTGCGCCGAGCGGCCATCGAACGCGATGTGGTGCAGGGTCAGGAGCAGGTCGTGCTGTTGATCACTGCGGCTGAGCAGTTGTGCACGCAATACGGGCCCGGCTTGCAGGTCGAGCGGCGTGGCGTGTTCCCTGGCCAGGCAGGCGTTGAGCGTTTGCAGCGACTGCGGCTCGGCCTGGCTGCGCAGATCGTGCCAGTCCAGCGCGACCGGACTTGCTGGCAGGACCTGCTGCTGCGGTCCGGTGGCGCTCTCGCGATAGACCGTGCGCAACACGCCATGACGTTCGACCAGGGTATTGAGCCGCAGCGCCAGGGTTTCGATGTCCAGTGGACCGTGCAATTTCAGCTGCAGTACCAGGTTGTGTCGGGTGTCGTCCGGGTTCAACTGGCGCAGGAACCACAGTCGGCTTTGGGCGAACGATTGGCGGTGGTTGCTCGATGGCATGTGCGCCGCAGGTGCCTCGCGGGTGGCGCGCGGTTGCTGGAGGAAATGCTGCAGCGCATGTGCCCATTCGGCCAGGGTCTGCTCGCCGAACAGGCTCTGGGTATCGAGGCTCCAGCCAAGGTCCTGTTGCAGGCGGGCGGCGAAGTCCGCCACGCTGATGGAGTCGAGACCCAGCCCGATCAAGCTCGATTCGACCTCCACGGCGATGTAAGGGTTGACCTCGCGCAGGGTCTGTTCAAGCCATTGCCGGCAAGCGGCGTACGCCGATGCGGGCGCCTGGCTCGCCCGTTGTTTGAGTTCGCTGAGGCTTATGGTGTCGACGGGGACGGCACTCTGGCCACCGCTCTGGGCGATGATGCTCAGCGTGCCGGCGGCGAGTTGTTTGCGCGCGCCCTGGCGGGCGATCTTGCCGCTGGTGGTCATCGGGATGGTGCCGGCCTCGACCAGCACGATCTGGTCAATGCCACAGTCGGCGGCTTCGCGCACGGCGTTTTGCAGCGACGCAAACAGCGCCGGATGATGCTGCGGGTCGACGAACTTGCGTTGTGGCTCAGCCACGATTACCAGCTTCTCGCGGCCCAGCAGCGGGTCCATCTGCGAAAACGCGGCGATGCGTCCGGTGCGAATACCCGGCTCGCTGTCGGTAATGGCAAATTCAATGTCGTGGGGATACAGGTTGCGTCCATTGAGGATCAACAGATCCTTCAAGCGTCCGCAGATCACCACCTGGCCCTCATGCATGAAGCCCAGGTCGCCGGAACGCAGGTAATGGCCCGGCTCGCCGACGATTTGCGCGGCGAACGCTTCGCGACTGGCTTCGGGGTTTTTCCAGTAGGCTTCGGCGTTGCTGGGGCCTTGCAGCCACACTTCACCCACCTCGTCGGGCGCGCAGCGTTCAAAGGTCTGCGGATTGGCGATGGCGATGCTGTGCAGCGCCTGGGGGAAACCGCAGGCCACGAACTCCACCGCCGGCGTATCCGCCAGTGCCAGGGCCGCGCGCCCAGTTTCGAGGACGGCTTTGTCCAGGCGCAGTACCACGGGCAAGGCATCGGCCGGTGTGGCACTCACACAGAGCGTGGCTTCAGCCTGCCCATAGCCTGGGCTGATCGCCAGTGGATTGAGGCCGCACGCGGCGAAACGCTGGGCAAATGCGTCCAGCGTGCCCGGATGAATCGGCTCGGCGCCATTGATCGCGTGCTGCCAGGCGCTCAGGTCGAGCTGGGCGATCAGGGTGTCGCTGACCACGCGATTGCACAGGGCATAAGCGAAGTTGGGGGCGAAACTGGCGGTGGCGCGGTATCGGCTTAACGCTTGCAGCCAGGTAGAGGGGGCGTTGACGAAGGTCTGCGACGCCATCAGGTAGCACGGCATGCCGCTGTAGAGTGGGGCGAGCAGGCCGCCGATCAAGCCCATGTCGTGGTACAGCGGCAGCCAGTTGACCATGCCGCCGTGCTCGTCAAAGCCGTAGGCCTGGCGCATCAGCTCGACGTTGGCGATCAGGTTGCGCTGGCGCACCTCAACGCCTTTTGGGGTGCCGGTCGAGCCCGAGGTGTATTGCAGGAACGCCACGCTCGCGCTATCCGTCGGCGGGCGCTGCCATGCACTGGCCGGCGGCGTGCCGAGGTCCTGAACCGTCATGACCTCCACGCGATGCTCGACCAGTTCCAGCAAGCCCTGGCAATGATCGGCGGGCGCGAGGATCAGTGCCGGCGCGGCATCCACCACCACATTGCGCACACGTTCCAGATGTCGAGGCTTGCGCGACGGCGGCGCAAACAGCGGCACGGCGATCAGCCCGGCATACAGGCAGGCGCAAAACGCGCGGGCATAATCGAGGCTGCTCGGCAGCATCAACAGCACGCGGTCGCCTGGCGCATAACGCGATTGCAGCGCCGCCGCGAGCGACTGCGACTGTTCGTGCAATTGGGCAAAGGTCAGGGTTTCGCCGATCTCGACGCCGTCCGGCAGAAAATGCAGGGCAGCACGCTGCGGGAAGTGCAGGGCGTTGGCCTCCAGCACTTCGATCCAGTGATTGAATGAGGACATGGTGGGATTCACGCCATGGCAACGATGACTTTGCGGTCACCGGTGAAAGGATTACGACCGTGTGCGACCAGCCGGTTGTCGAGCATCAGGATGTCGCCGGGCTGCCAGGGGAAGCTGATGGCGGTTTGGCGATACACCTCGCGCACGGTGTCGAGCAACTCGTCGGGAATCGCCGAGCCGTCGCCGAAGTAGACGTGGCGAGGCAGGTTCTCTTCGCCGACGGCGGCAAGCAGGCTGGCGCGCACGCCGGATTCGATCGCCGAGACGTGAAACAGGTGTGCCTGATTGAACCAGACCCACTCACCGGTCTCGGGATGCTGCAGCACGGCGGCGCAACGCTGGCGTGTGCGCAGGTCACCGTCGGCTTTCCATTCCCATTCGATGTCGTTGTCCTGGCAATAGCGCTCCACCTGGGCGCGATCTTCGGTGTTGAACACCTTCTGCCACGGCAGGTCCAGCGCACCGCTGTAATTGCGCACATAAAGCAGCTCGCGACTGGCGAACTGTTCACGGATTTCGGCGGGGATGCGCTGGTAGATCAGGCGGCTGTCGGCAATCGGTGTTTCGCCCCCGGTTTCGCTGGCCTTGATGCAGTGGAACCAGATGTGCGAAGGCCACGGCCGGGTGTAGGCCTGTTCGTTGTGCAATGGGATGAATTGGTGCGCCGGGTACTCGGTGGAGCTGTAGACGCCGGCGAACACCTTGCTGCGCGGCGTGGACCCGAACTCATAGCTGGCCAGCGGCGCGCCGAAACTGGCGGCAAAGCGCTTGAAATCAATCGGAGTGGGGACGCTGAAACCGCGAAACAGAACGCCGCCTGCCGTCGTCAGCGCATGGGGCAGCGCGTCGCGGACCGCCGCATCGAGATGATGAATCGACTGTCCCGGGGTCGCTTGCACCAGCACGGGCAGCGACTGCTCGCCGTCCGTTTCAGCCAGGCAGAAAGACTCGGAACGCCCGCTCAGGTGTTCGATTGAGATCATTCTTTGCACATCCTTTTTATCTTTATTCGTTCAATCGAGCAGCGTGGACGGGCCTTGTAAGCAGGGCAGAGGCTACCGGCGCAGTGCGCGATTGAAATGTATGCGCTCTGTTACATGGCGACATGTTAGTCGTGAATGAGAGCTATTATCAATCTTATTCCTTTAACTTTTTTTTTCGATTAGACTCCGCCACGCTGGGCCGAAAGAGCGTCTGGCCGGTCGAAAAACAACAAATATCTGTCGCATGGGAGCGGGGCGTGAATTTCAAAAAAAATACAATTGCGTTGGCTGTAGGGTCGGCCGTGTGCCTGGCTAACAGCGCGTGGGCTGCCGAACCGTCGAGCGCCATGGAGATCGCTCCGATCACGGTGACAGGTGAAAAGATCAACCGCACCCTTGAGCAGACCCAATCGAGTGTCGTGGTGGTCACCGAGCAGCAACTGCGCGATAAGGCCGATCACAGCCTGGTCGATGTATTCGCTCGCACCCCTGGCGTATATAGCCAGGCCGGCAACGAAAACTGGGGCATTCGTGGTGTGCCGGTTTCCGGTTTCGATGACCAGGGGCCGGCAACCATGAACGGTGCCGTATCGGTGTACGTCGATGGGGCCGTACAGCCTAACCGTGCATTGACCCTGAGCCCGAACCCTTTGTGGGATACGGAACAGGTCGAAGTGTTCCTTGGTCCGCAGTCCACCACCCAGGGGCGCAATTCCCTGGCGGGCGCCGTGGTTATCCAGACCAAGAACCCAACGTTCCAACCCAGCTTCTCTGCACAAACCAACGTGGGCAGCTATGGCGAGAAAGGCTTGGCGGTAGCCGGCGGCGGGGCGATCGTCGAGGACAAGATTGCCGGGCGTATTGCACTGGATCGGCAGGATGGCGACGGCTATATCGATAACGTTGCCCTGGGTAAGGATGCCAACCCGCACCGCACCAGCAATGCACGCGGCAAATTGCTGATCCTGCCTAACGATGATGTCGACGTATTACTGACTTACGCCCACAGCGAACACCGGCAGGGCGACAACTCGGTGATGCGCGTCAACGACAAGGTCCGCTATTACAAGATTTCGTCCGACACCCAGGCGTTCGACAACCTCAAGCAGGACACCGTCAGCGCCAAGGTCGACTATCGCCTGAACGATGCATGGTCCCTGACCAGCATGACGGTCAACACCCAGTCCGACTACAGCAACCGCCTGGACTTCGACCAGACGGCAGACGCCAACGAAGTCATTCTGCGCAGGCAGGACGGCAACCTGTTCAGCCAGGAACTGCGCCTGAACTACGCCTCCGATGATGTCAAAAGTTTTGTGGGCGCCTACTACGGCCACAACACCAACAATTTTCACGACCGGTTGTTATTCGACGATGTGCTGGCGGTGACGGTCAAGGGCGACACGACCATCGAGAACAAGGCGCTTTTCGGTGAGGTCAACTGGACGTTCGCCCCGCGCTGGACACTGGTCACCGGCCTGCGCTACGACCACGAAACCAACGACACCGACATCAAGGAGGACGACCTTTCCGAACCCGCGAAGGTCAACAAGTCGTTTGCCGCCTTGCTGCCGAAACTGGGGATCAACTACGAACTCGCCGCCGGGCAATACCTGGGCTTCATGGTGCAGAAAGGCTATCGCGGCGGCGGCGTGAATGTGCGCTCCGGCACCGGTCACGAAGCGTACGACCCTGAATACACCACCAACTATGAGCTGTCGTACCGCGGCTCATTCCTCGACGACAGCCTGCGCGCCCGTGCCAACCTGTATTACACCGACTGGAAAGACCAGCAGGTCAGCGTGCGGCAAGGCAACAGCAACATCATCAACGTGTACAACGCGGGCCGCAGTGACATCAAGGGCTTGGAAGTCTTTGTCGAGAAAGACCTCAGTGAGCAACTGACGCTGACCGTGGGTGGCGCGATCACCGATGGCAAGTACAAGGATTTCGTCGCAGGCAATGGCGAGGACCGCAGCGGCGAAGCGTTCCTGTATTCGCCCAAGTACAAGATGTCGGTGGGCGGTATTTACCGTTGGAACGATCGCCTGACGTTCAACACGGACGTCACTTACCAGAGCGCAGCACCGTCGGAATACGAGTTTGATTCCGCCGGCAAGGTCAACGGCGAGCGCAGGAGCGACAACTACGTGCTGGCCAACTTCAGCACCGAATACAAAGTCACCAAGAACATTGCCGTATCCGGCTTCCTGAAAAATGCCTTCGACAAGGAATACGTCACCAACAACCGTGGTGGCGACATCATCGACGCCGGCGCGCCACGCACGATGGGTCTGGCGCTGCGCTACGACCTGTAACCCCATGGGCGCGGGGAGGCTGACTCCCCGCGTTCGGTTTCAAGGTTGACGCGGCCCAGGGCATCCGCCGGCAGGCCGCTCCGTTTCCTTCCAAGCCCAGCCTCCCTGGAGGACATCATGAGTGTTTTTCCGAATGCCACAGCAGGTGGTGCGCTACAACTACGCCTGCTGCACACCGGTCTATCGGCGCCTTACTGCCTCGATCCCACGCCGATGCTGGAGCGCCAGCAACAGCAGGAGTCCAACGCCCGCAGTTATCCGCGGCGTATTCCGCTGGTGCTGGAGCGTGCTTACGGCATTTACGTGCAGGACAGTCGCGGGCAGGTGTTCGTCGATTGCCTGGCTGGCGCTGGCACGTTGGCGCTGGGTCACAACCACCCGCTCATTATCGAAGCCATCACCCAGACCATGGCAGCAGGTGTGCCCATGCACACGCTGGACCTGATGACGCCAGTCAAGGATGCCTTCGTACAAGAGATTTTCGGCAGCCTGCCGACAGCATTCGCCCGCAACGCACGCATCCAGTTTTGCGGCCCGAGTGGCGCAGATGCCGTCGAGGCCGCGCTGAAACTGACCCGCACTGCCACCGGTCGTCACTCGGTACTGGCGTTTGAAGGGGCTTATCACGGCATGACCCTGGGGACGCTCGCGATCAGCGGCAACCTGTCGCCGAAAAACGCCCTTGGTGCCCTGATGCCCGGCGTCCAGCGCCTGCCATTCCCGCACGATTACCGCTGCCCGTTCGGTGTCGCCGGAGACCAGGGCGTCACGCTGAATGTGCGTTACCTTGAGCACCTGCTCAATGATCCTGAAAGTGGTGTGACCGCACCCGCCGCGATGATTCTTGAACCCATCCAGGGGGAAGGTGGGGTGATTGCTGCACCTGATCGCTGGCTGCAAGAGTTGCGACGCCTGACCCAGGCTCACGGCATTCCGTTGATTGTCGATGAAATCCAGTGTGGCATTGCCCGCAGTGGCCGGATGTTCGGGTTCGAGCAGTCGGGCATCACGCCAGACGTGATTACCTTGTCCAAAGCCATCGGCGGTGGCCTGCCGTTGTCGGTGATGGTCTACAACGACTCGCTGGATGTGTGGCAGCCGGGCGCTCACGCGGGCACGTTCAGGGGTAACCAACTGGCCATGGCCGCCGGTACGGCGACGTTGCGTTTTATCCGCGAACAAGGCCTGGCAGCCCACGCCGAAACAGTGGGTGCCCACCTGCGCAAGCACTTGCTGGCCCTGCAGAGCGAGTTTGCCTGGGTGGGCGACGTGCGCGGTCGCGGCCTGATGCTCGGCATGGAGATTGTCGATCCGCAAGGCCCGCTCGATGTCCAGGGTCACCCGCCGGTGGACACGGCTCGGGCCAAGGCATTCCAGCAGGCGTGTCTGAAGCACGGCCTGATCGTCGAACTCGGTGGGCGTCACGGGGCGACGGTGCGGTTCCTGCCACCACTGATCATCACAGCAGAGGAAATCGATTTCGTCGCACAAATCCTGTTCCAGGCGGCGACCACGACCAACCAGCCGGCCCATTGATCGCGGGATTGCGGGCGACGAGCTGCAGGGGATTTGGGCTTGGTGTTCGGTCGGCAGACGCTGGGGACACCGCCGCGATAAGACCTTTGGTGCCGAACGCGACGGTGTAATGAAGGCTTTTAGTGCAGGGGGCCCGAGACTTGCCGATAACGTTCTTCGCCCTGCGGCGTCTGGCGGGTCAGGTTGATTTCCAGGCCAAGGGGATCGACTTTGCGGTTGCCGGCGAGCTGGCGCCAGCCCTGGCCCGGTTCCCAGATACGTACCTGCAGGTCACTGATGCCGGACAAGACGGCCAGCGCTTTTTTTGGGGCCGGGAGCGGGTATCGATCACTGGCCGCTGATATGGCGCGGTACAGCGTGTCACCCTCCAGCCACCAGCGCACCCGTTGCAAACCGTTTTCGGGAAGCGCTGCGCTACGAATGATATTCAGCTGAAAATCACGCCTGTCGGCGCTGCGCACGTTGATTGCGGAGAGACCGTCGGGCTGCTCGTCATCGTTAAGGCTTGGCGTTCGCAGTTCGATGCTGGCGCGCAAAGCCAGGTCGCGGTCCAACTGGTTGAGTGTGCGCAACAACGCCTCGGTCTGTTCAGTGCTGGCCTGCAGATGGCTGTCGGCCCGGCTCACGCTGTCGAGGCCGCGCCAGGCAATCAGGCTGACAATGGCCATCAGCATGATCGCCACCATGACCTCAATGAGGGTAAAGCCGTGCTGGTCTGTTTTCATGGTTGGTTCGCCACGCTTATTTGTCCGGTCGCCGTGCGCTCAAGGGTGAGGCGATGCTGGCCATCCGAAAGTTGCAGTTGCAAGGGGGAGGCCAACCATTCGGCAGTCAGTATCACCGTTTGCCTGGGGATTACGCGCACGCTCATCGAGGGGGTTTCCCAGGCACGGGGACGCAGTTGCGGGTCGTTGGTAAAGTGATCCCGGCCCTGGCCCGGCGCGTTGCGCCGACTGAAGCGAAACCCCTTATTGTCGGCCTGCCAAGTGATCGGGCGGCCATCGGCCCGGGCTTCGGCCTGGGCGATTTGCAGCATCTTGACCACGCGGTTGGCGTCCTTGCGCAGCAACTGCAACGGGTCGGGTTTGATGCTCAGGCTGATCGCCGCTGAGGCGATGCCGATGATCACCAGGACCACCATCAACTCGATCAGGGTGAAGCCTTGCTGATTGGCCTTGCTCATGACACAACGCTCCTTCGTCGTGGGTCTCTCCTGTAGACTGCCCGGCAGGACAACAAGGAGGTTTTGTCTTGGTCGCTATATTTCGTTTGACCGCGCCGCGTGTGGTGCAGGCAGTGGCATTGGCCACGGCATTCGCGGGTGTGTTGGTCTGGTCTTCAGTGTTGCTGACGTCGGCCGAGTCCCAGGTGCCGCAGGTCGAGCCGCCGGCTTTGGCCGCTCGCCCGGATACCCCGGCATTACAGTGGTTTTCCAACCAGCCGGCGACGGTGGATATCAAGGTCTCCGGCCTGATGGCGGGCGCGCGCGGGGCGGTGGCGATCCTGAGCCTGAACGAGGGGCCGCCGCGCAGTTTCCTGGTGGGCGAGTCGTTGGCCCAGGGTGTGCGCCTGGCGGCGATCGAGGGCGATGCGGTGGTGATTGAGCGGGGCACCCAGCACACCCGGATTAAGGTCAGCACGCTGCCGGACTCGGTGGTTCTACCGCGACTGACCCAGCCCTGAGCACGCTCACGGTGACGTTTGCTTCGGCGGGTTGAGCAGCGTTTCCACCCGCGCCAGCGGCGGCGCCTCGCGCTTGCGCTCCGACACCTGCACGGTGACGCGCATCAGGCGTCCATCGGCGCTCGGTGCGATGCTCTGCTCGCAGCGCAATTGCAAACGCCCCTGATCACAGTCAAACGCTTTGTGCCCTCTGGGCAGTTGCCCCTCCAGGCGCAGTTCGGCGAGCCTGCTTTGAGCCGACAGCAGCGCCATCGAACGGTCGCGCAGCAACCCATTGCTCTGGGTCATCAAGCCTGCCACGCGGACCGCCGCCGCCATCGCCACGGCAATGATCGCCAAGGCCACGAGCACCTCGATCAACGTAAAACCTTGCTCCTTGCGCGACAGCTCCATGGGTCACTCTTGGCGTAAAAACACGCCGTAGAGTAGCACTCAGAGCGCAGCGGGCAGCGGCCAATTATTTTTGCTATCCAGATAGTTAGTTTTGTTACACTGCGCGCCGAATTAGGATCAAGCCAAGGATGGTGGATATGGATTTCGCGCGCATCAAATATGGGCATCGCGCCCGCCACGCTCAGCAAGGATTCACGCTGATCGAGATCATGGTGGTGGTGGTCATCCTCGGCATTCTGGCGGCGATTGTCGTGCCTAAAGTGCTGGACCGCCCGGACCAGGCCAGGGCGATTGCGGCCAAGCAAGACGTCGCCGGCCTGATGCAGGCGCTCAAGCTTTATCGTCTCGACCATGGCACCTATCCCAACATGAACCAGGGCCTCAAGGTATTGGTCGAGCGCCCGGCAGATGCAAAAAATACCAACTGGCGTTCTTATCTGGAGCGCCTGCCCAACGACCCCTGGGGCCGTCCTTACCATTACCTGAATCCCGGCGCGAACGGCGAAGTCGATATCTTCTCCCTCGGTGCCGATGGCCAGCCTGACGGCGACGGTGTGAATGCCGATATCGGATCCTGGCAGCTCTAAGCGCCGCCATGAAATTCCACTCGCCGACAGTGGCGAAACAGCGCGGCATGGCGATTATCAGCGCCATGCTGATCGCGGCGGTGGTCGCCGTGCTCGCCGCCGGCATGCTCACCCGCCAGAGTGTTTTTACCCGTTCACTTGAGGCCGAACAGGCGCGAGTGCAGGGCAGTGCCTCATTGCTGGGCGGCCTGGAAGTCAGCCGGCGATTGCTCCGGGACGCCCGCGAGCAGGATGTGCTGACGCGGCTTGATCAGCCTTGGGCCCGGCCGATCAGCATCGCTCAGGACGGCGAATTCGAAGGTCGCGTTGAGGACCTGCAAGGCAAGTTCAATCTGCGCAATTTAATCGCCCAGGAGCATGTTGATCTCGGGCAGATGCGCAGCTTTGAGCGGTTGTGCGAAATGATCGGTGTCGAGGCACGCCTGGCGCAGCGCATCAGCCAGCGCGTGATTGCGGCCTACCCACATAGGCCGGTTGCCTCAACAGTGGGACAGCCGCCCCCGCCATTACCCGCCACCCAGCCAATGCTGCGCAGCCTTGATCAGTTAAGCGGTATCGAAGGCGTCAATGAGCAGCTCTTGGCGCGGCTCGATCGCTACGTCAGCATTATTCCGGTCAACACTTGGGTCAACAGCAATACCGCCAGCGCTGAAGTGCTGGCTGCGGTGGTGCCGGGTTTGTCCTTGGCGCAGGCCAAGGCGCTGGTCGCCGAGCGTGATCGCGGCCAGTGGTTTATCAATCGCGGCGACTTCGTTAACCGCGCGCGCTTGCCCAACCTGAACGTGGATCAACTCAACGTCGGGATCACCAGTGAATGGTTTCTGCTCCAAGGTCAGGCCCGCCGCAATCAGCGCCGTGTTCACATGGCTGCGCTGCTGCATCGTCCCGAAGACGCAATGCCCAGGGTCATCTGGTCGAGGTTGGGCGTATGACGCGCCTGCGCCTGGCCTTGCCGCCACTGGAGAACTTGACGTCAGACGCCGAGCTGGAGTTTGCGCAACTGGACCGCAAGGGGCGTGTCAGCCAGACCGGCATCAGCACCCTTGCTCAGTTGGGCCAGCAGGCCAAGTCTCAGGCCGTCGAGTGTTTCCTTCACCCCATGGACACGGTACTCACGCGCATAGAGCTTCCGCCTCTTTCACCCGCCCGTATCGATGCGGCCGTTGCCTGCGCCGCGCAGGCGTTGATCCTGGGGCGCAGCGAGCAGATGCATGTGGCGCACAGCGCCCGGCATGCCGACGGGCAGGTGTATTTGAGTTGGCTGCCCCAGGTTGGACTGGATCGCCTCGGTCAGTTGTTGGGGCAGCACCGGCTGAAACTGAGTGGCCTGTATCCCGCGCCTTACCGGTTAGCCGTGCCACCGGCCGGGCAGGTCAACGCGTGTGTGGTGGCGGGCCAGTTAGTGCTGCGTTTCTCCCGCGAACATGGCGCGGTGGAACCGTTGGTTGAGGCCCGTCTGGAGGCACTCGCCGCCACGGGCGCAACAGTGCTGTGGCCGACGGAGCACCCGCGTTGGGACGGTGCCACCCCAGGCTGGGGCTTGCACGGCGGCCTCGGTAAGCACGCTGCACAGGCGGCAGGGTGGGGGCGGGCGTTGGGTTGTTGTGCGTTGGCCGTGGGCGTCTGGGTAGCCGGACTCAACCTTTACGCCGCCCGCGAGGTTGCGCAGGGCCAGCAGCTCAAGCAGCAGATGAGCCAGCGTGTGAAGCGCGCATTTCCCGAGCTGCCGGTGATTCTCAATCCCCTGCAACAGGCTCGCCAGCAATTGGCGATCCGGCAAGGAGGCGGCCCCGCGCAGGCCAGTCACGACTTTGCTTACCTGGTGCAGCAAACCGCCATTGCGCTGCCGTTCATGGCCGGCAGCGTCCAGCAGTTGACCTTCAGCCAGCGCCAGTTGCAGGTGCAGATGACCGCCGAAGCCACTCCCGCTGCCGACAGCGCTGTGCACGCGGCCTTGAGCCAGGCGGGACTTTCTGCCAACCGTAATGAGCGCATCTGGACGCTGAGCGCGCTGGCCGAACCGACGTCGGCAGAGGGTGATTCCAGCGTGGAAAACGACGATGAATAATCAGATATGGATGCTCTTGAGAGGGCGCTGGAAAGCGTTGGCCCCGCGCGAAAAAGCCATGGTCAGCGGCGCGGCGGTGTTTCTCGCCGGCCTGCTGGTCTGGCTGTCGCTGATCCAGCCGGCGCTCAAGAACATTGACTATTGGCACGCCGAAACCCCGAAATTGCGCGCCCAGAGCCAGGCACTGGCGCTGTTGCTTCGCGAGGTCACCACGCCTGTCGGGCTGGACCTTGAACACTCATTGCGGCAATCCCTCGACGCCGCCGGACTGACGGGGCACTACCGGTTGCAGGCCCAGGATCTGTCCTGGCGACTGACACTGGACGCGGCCCCCGCCGATGCGGTACTCGGCTGGTTATTGAGTGACCCACGGCAATTTTCGCTGGAGGTGGTCGAGGCAAGTCTGCAACGCACAGGCGAAGCCTCGACCGATGACACGGCAGGCACTCTTTCAGGAACCGTCCGTATGGATCAGGTGAACGGCGCTAAGGAAGCATCATGAAGTGGTCAGGTTCCCATTATGGACGTACGGCTGCGCCGTTTCTGTTGCTCGCACTGAGTGCGTGCAGCTCGCAGCCCACAGCGGATGTGCCGCTGGACAGTGAACTCGGGCTGCCCCTCGCCACCACCCAGCGCAGCGGCGATGCACTGGTAGACAGGCAGCGTGCGCAGGTGCAGATCGAACGGCAGGCGCGGCCGTTGCATAAGGTCACCAACCCAGCACGCGCCGGCAGTGCTGGTCACAGCGGCGCGGCGCCGAGTGCGCCACTGGGCAATCAACCGGTCACGCTGAATTTCGTCGAGGCCGACATTCAAGCCGTGGTGCGGGCGTTGTCCCGCGCGACGGGGCAGCAGTTCCTGGTCGACCCGCGCGTCAAGGGTTCCCTCACGCTGGTTTCCGAAGGGCAGGTGCCGGCGCATCAGGCCTACGACATGCTGCTGGCGGCATTGCGCATGCAGGGCTTCAGTGTGGTGGACGTGGGCGGTATCGCGCACGTGGTGCCCGAGGCCGATGCCAAGCTGCTCGGCGGGCCGATCTACAGTGCCGACAAGCCGAGCGGAAACGGCATGCTCACGCGCACCTTCCGCCTGCAATACGAAAACGCGGTGAACCTGATCCCGGTACTGCGGCCCATCGTTTCGCCAAACAACCCGATCAACGCCTATCCGGGCAACAACACCATCGTTGTCACCGACTACGCCGAGAACCTGGCGCGGGTGGCGCAGCTTATCGACGGCATCGATACACCGAGCGCCATCGACACCGACGTGGTGCAGGTTCAAAACGGGATTGCCGTGGATATTGCCGAGATGGTCTCGCAACTGCTGGAGCAGCCAGGCAGTGACCCTACCCAGAAAATCACCGTGGTCGGAGACCCGCGCTCCAACGCGATTGTGATCCGCGCGGGCAGCCCGGAGCGGACCGAGCTGGCGCGCAACTTGATCTACAAGCTCGATAACGCCCAAGCCAACCCAAGCAATTTGCACGTGGTGTACCTGCGCAACGCCCAGGCCGCGAAACTGGCGCAGTCGTTACGCGGGTTGTTCACCGGTGAAAGCGACAGCGGTGGCGGTGACAATGCGCGGTCGGTGCTCAGCGCAATGGGCGCCAATACCTCCGGCAGCCAGACCGGGCAGGGCAGTGGCCAGAGCAGCACCACCAGCGCCAATGAGTCGGCGCAGACGACCAGCAGCTCGAGCAGCCAGCCCGGCGGGCAGTCGAATGAGCAAAACGTTGCCTTCACCGCCGGTGGCGTGACCCTCCAGGCGGACTCGACCACTAACACCTTGCTGATTTCTGCCCCGGAGCCGCTGTACCGCAACCTGCGTGAAGTCATCGATATGCTCGACCAGCGCCGCGCCCAAGTGGTGATTGAAAGCCTCATCGTGGAAGTCGGCGAGGACGATGCCAACGAGTTCGGCGTGCAGTGGCAGAGCGGCGACCTGGCCGGCAAAGGTGTGGTTGGCGGTACTAACCTGGGTGGTGCGGGGTTCAACCTGAATGGCAAGACCAGCGTTGACGTGCTGCCTGGCGGGCTCAGCCTCGGCTTCATCAACGGTACCGTGGATGTGCCCGGCATTGGCAAGGTCATGGACCTCAAGGTGTTGGCCCGCGCGCTTAAAAGCAAAGGCGGCAGCAACGTACTGTCGACGCCGAACCTGCTGACCCTGGACAACGAGGCGGCGAGTATTTTTGTTGGTCAGACTATCCCGTTTGTCAGTGGCAGCTACGTGACCGGTGGCGGCGGTACCAGCAATAACCCCTTCCAGACGGTCACCCGTGAAGAGGTCGGTTTGAAGCTGAATGTGCGGCCACAGATCTCGGAGGGTGGCACGGTCAAACTCGATATTTACCAGGAGGTCAGCAGCATCGATGAGCGTGCGTCCAGCAGCGCAGCGTCGGCCGGTATCGTCACCAACAAGCGCGCGATCGACACCAGTATTTTGCTCGACGACGGGCAGATCATGGTGCTTGGCGGGCTGCTGCAGGACGGTTACAGCCAGAGCAATGAAGCGGTGCCGTGGCTGTCGAGCATTCCAGGGCTGGGCGCGTTGTTTCGCAATGAGCGCCGGGCGGTCACCAAGACCAACCTGATGGTGTTCCTGCGCCCGTATATCATCCGCGACAGTGGTGCCGGGCGCGCGATCACCCTGAATCGGTATGACTACATGCGCCGTGCCCAGGGGCACTCCCAGCCGGAACACAGCTGGGCGATGCCGGATGTACAGGCGCCGCAATTGCCGGCGGTGGAGAAGGCGATTCCGGGCGGGCAGCAGCCGGGGCCGAGGGCGGTCATCCGCGCGGTGCCTGTAGGTGCACGACCATGAGCCTGCTCCCTTACGCCTGGGCCAAATCCCAACGCATCCTCCTGCGCCCCGGCGAGGACGGCATGCTGCTCACCGTCTGCCCCTCAACCCCCGGCTGGTCGATCAGCGAAGTGCAGCGCCAGTTCGGCCAGTCGCGGGTTGAGCAGATACGCGATGACGAACTCGACGGTCTGCTGGCCAGCGCCTACGCCGACACCGGCAGCGCCGCCGCTGTGGTGGGTGCGGCGGAAAACGAGGTCGACCTCGACCGCCTGATGCAGGACATGCCCGAGATCACCGACCTGCTCGACACCCAGGACGGTGCGCCGGTAATCCGCATGATCAACGCCTTGCTCACCCAGGCCGCGCGGGACGAGGCCAGTGATATTCACATTGAGCCGTATGAAACCCACTCCGTGGTGCGTTACCGCGTCGACGGCACCCTGCGTGACGTGGTGTCGCCGCGCAAGGCGCTGCATGGTGCGTTGGTGTCGCGGATCAAGATCATGGCCCAGCTCGACATCGCCGAAAAACGCCTGCCCCAGGACGGGCGTATCGCCCTGCGCGTGGCCGGGCGACCCATCGACATTCGTGTGTCGACCGTGCCCACCGGGCATGGCGAGCGCGTGGTGATGCGCTTGCTCGACAAGCAAGCCGGGCGTTTGCAGCTGGAGACCCTGGGCATGGAGCCGCAGTTGCTGGCGCGCCTCGACACCTTGATCCGCCAGCCCCATGGCATCGTGCTGATCACCGGGCCCACGGGCAGCGGCAAGACCACCAGCCTTTACGCGGCGTTGGCACGGCTGGATGCGAGCACCAGCAATATCCTCACCGTGGAAGACCCGGTGGAATACGACCTGCCGGGCATCAGCCAGATCCAGGTCAACGCCAAGATCGACATGACCTTCGGCCTGGCGCTGCGGGCGATTCTGCGCCAGGATCCGGACATCATCATGATCGGTGAAATCCGCGATCTGGAGACCGCACAAATCGCGGTGCAGGCTTCTCTCACCGGACATTTGGTACTCGCTACATTGCACACCAACGATGCGGTGTCAGCGGTCAACCGCCTGATCGATATGGGCGTCGAACCGTTCCTGTTGGCCTCGTCGTTATTGGGTGTCCTGGCGCAACGCCTCGTGCGCCGCCTGTGCCCGCATTGCAAACAGGAAGACCCGGCCGCGCCCGGCACCTGGCGTCCGGTGGGCTGCGCGCAGTGCAACCAGATCGGCTACAGCGGGCGGACCGGGATCCATGAATTGTTTTGCGTCGACGACGAGGTGCGCAGCCTGATCCACCAGGGCGCCGGCGAGCAGGATCTGCGCGTGGCGGCGCGCCGTGCGGGGATGTTCAGCATGCGTGAAGACGGCGAGCGCTGGGTGCGCAGCGGCGCCACCGCGCCGGAAGAGATCCTGCGCGTGACACGGGACGCCTGATGAATCGCTATCGCTATGAAGCCGCCGATGCCATGGGCAAGATCGAGAGCGGGCACCTGGAAGCCGATAGTCAGCGCGAGGCCTTCGGGATTTTGCGCCGGCGTGGCTTGACCGCCTTGTCGGTGCACCTTGAGCAGCCTACGCCGTCGGGGGCGGGCGCAGGCCTGTTCAGCGCCAAACTGTCGGACAACGACCTGGCCTGGGCCACTCGACAGTTGGCCAGCCTGCTCAGCGCCAGCCTGCCGCTGGAGGCCGCGTTGAGTGCCACGGTGGAGCAGGCCGAGCGCAAGCACATCGTCCAGGCCCTGAGTGCGGTGCGTGCCGATGTTCGCGGCGGCATGCGCCTGGCGGACGCCTTGGCCGCGCGGCCACGGGACTTTCCGGAGATCTACCGTGCGCTGATCGCGGCGGGGGAGGAGTCCGGTGACCTCGCCCAGGTGATGGAGCGGCTGGCCGACTACATCGAAGAACGTAATAACCTGCGCAGCAAAATCCTCACCGCGTTTATCTATCCGGGGGTGGTAGGGCTGGTCTCGATCGCCATCGTGATTTTCCTGCTCAGCTACGTGGTGCCCCAGGTGGTCAGCGCGTTTTCCCAGGCACGCCAGGATCTGCCCGGGCTGACATTGGCGATGCTCAATGCCAGTGATTTCATTCGCGGTTGGGGCTGGCTCTGCTTCAGCGCCCTGGTGGCAGGTTTCTGGGGCTGGCGTATGTTCCTGCGCAACCCGCCGGCGCGCTTGCGTTGGCATCGGCGCGTGCTGCGCCTGCCGCTGATCGGGCGTTTTGTGCTGGGCCTGAATACCGCCCGCTTTGCGTCGACCCTGGCGATTCTCGGCGGCGCCGGGGTGCCGCTGTTACGTGCACTGGAAGCGGCCCGCCAGACCTTGTCCAACGACTGCCTGAGCCAAAGCGTGAGCGACGCCACCGCCAAGGTGCGCGAAGGCGTCAGCCTGGCCACGGCGCTGGCAGTCGAGAAAGTATTTCCACCACTGTTGATCCACCTGATTGCCAGCGGCGAAAAGACCGGCTCGCTGCCGCCGATGCTCGATCGCGCCGCGCAGACACTGTCCCGCGATATCGAGCGCCGGGCGATGGGCATGACCGCACTGCTGGAGCCACTGATGATCGTGGTGATGGGCGCGGTGGTGCTGGTGATTGTGCTGGCGGTGCTGTTGCCGATCATCGAGATCAACCAACTGGTGCAGTAGCAAAAAAGCCCTCGTCACCGAGGGCTTTTCATTTCACGAAGGTGACACCGCAGCTTAGAGCTTACCGGCGCCGGCCTTGGCCTTGACGTCGGCGGCGACCTTGTCGGCGGCCAGCGGGGTGTAGCTGTACGGCGGGGTCCAGCCGATGCTCGAACTCCACGAGCAGCTCAATGCGCTGCCGTTGAGGGTCGAGCCGGTGTCGCGGTAGACGCTGCCACCGTAATCGCCGGCGATCTTGTCGCAACCGCTGATACCGCTGATCTCGAAGGCATTGCGTTCGGAGAAGATCTTCGAGTTCTTGCCCACGCCATGGGCGTATGAGAACGGGTACACCTTATGGCTGGTGCTGCCCACGTGGTAGTTGTTGTACAGGTGCACCTGGCCGAAACGCACCCGCGGCGCGCGGGCAGAGATGTTTTCAAACAGGGTGTTGTGGATGGTGACCTTGAGCTTGCCGTCATCGGTGGTGCGGCTGTCGCTGGAACCGATCAGGTTGTTCTTCTCGTGTGACTTGAACGCCGAGTACGAGATGGTCACGTAGTTGGCGCCATTTTTAACATCCAGCGCGCCGTCGTGATGCTGCTTCGGACGGCCGTTGGCACTGCCGTTCTGGTCATCGGTACGGCGGCCATCGGTGAAGGTCACGTGATCGACCCACACGTTGTTGGCGCCTTCAATGGTCAGGCCGTCGTATTCCGAGTTCCAGTTGCCGGCGCTGCCGTCTGTAGGGTCCCACTTCGGCTCGGGATCCCAAGGGTTTTCGATGGTGATGTTGCGGATGATGACGTCGTTTTCCTTGGCATAGAAGAAACCCTCACGGATCTCGGCATTGCTGGTGGTACCGACGATGGTGGTTTTGCCAGGAATATCCAGGCGACCGCGTACCTTCATATCAGCAGTCGTCGTATAAGCCTTGCCTTCGCTGACATCGATGATGCCGGTGATTTTGATGATACGGCCGTTGGTGCCCACCGAAGCGCTCAGTGCGGTTTTCAGCTCAGCCGCGTTTTTTGCCGTGTAGATATTATTCGCCGCAGCTCGCGAGCCGCCCTTGGTGCCGCCGTTCTGAGTGGCCCAGCCGGTGGTGGCCGAATCCAGCCAGATGTCCGCAGCATGCGCCGGAACGCTGGAAAAAAGCAGGGCACCGATAATGGCACTGGCCAGTTTGGAGGCAGTGAAGGTTGAGGGTTTTGTCATGAGTAATCAGATCCTTGATTAACTTGAGTGTTTAAACGCGCACAGGCATGCGCGTTTCTCGAGCGGACGTCCTTGCCACTGGTGCAGCGAATCGAACGTCCGCTGCATGAGAAATCCTATCATATGGAATTGCGTTGTCGTACAACTCATTTCAAGGTTAACGAGTAAAAAGTTTTATTGACTAAAATAAAATATCGGATAATTATTCCTGTGCATCTGCTCTCATGCAGAGTCATCTTCAGGGTTATCCCGATGAGTCTTAAAACCCCGTCTGTACTGGCGACTCTTTACGTCGAGGCCAATGAATCGTCACCGGCAGCGCGCGTGGCTCCTGTCCTGATGCAGGGCTTCCCGGCCGAGCCGAAACACCGAGTAACGTGGCACAACTGGATGCGCGCGCCCTTCAGCCAGTGGGGGTTCCGTCATCTGGCGCGGCTGCGTCCCACCATTGATGTGGCGGCGGGTTCAAGGCCTGCCACTCAGCTCAAGGAAGCGCCCAAAGCGCTGGACCAACTGTGTTTCGACAGCGAATGCGGGCTGAGCATCAGCGTTATCGAACACCTTGTGGCCAGCCAGACCGATGCCTTTTTGGTGATGCAGGGCGACACGGTGTTGTTCGAGCGCTACTTCAACGGCCAGCGCGTGGATGACCGGCACATCATGTTCTCGGTGACCAAGTCGCTGATCGGCACCCTCGGCGAACAACTGGTTTCCAACGGCCTGCTTAAGCCCGAGCTGCCCGCCGCGTACTACGTGCCTGAGTTGGTGGGCAGTGCGTTTGGTGATGCCACGGTGCGTCAGTTGTTCGACATGGCGGTGGGCATCGACTACAGCGAGGTGTATGACGATCCCCGCTCTGAGAGCTCGCAGTATGGTTATGCCTGCGGCTTTCAACCGGCACCGGCGGAGTACGCCCAGTTCGAGTCGCTGTACCAGTACTTGCCGTCGCTCAAGAAGCGCGGCAGCCACGGTGGTTTTTTCCATTACGTGACGGCAACCACCGAAGTGCTGGCATGGGTCATGGAACGTGCCTCGGGCAAGGCCTGCAGTCAGATGCTGGAAGCGATCTGGGGGCGCTTGGGCTGCGAGCGCGACGGTTATTTCATGGCCGATCCCTGGGGCCGTAACGTTGCCGGGGCGGGCTTCAGTGCCACCTTGAGAGACATGGCGCGCTTCGGTCGCCTGCTCGCCAACGACGGTCGCCAGGACGGCGTTGAGCTGCTGTCGCCCGAGACCGTGGCCCGTATCGCCGCCGGCGCTGATCCGGCGATCTATGCGCAAAATGCCGAGTTCTTCAGCTGGACGCCGGGTGCGTCCTATCGCAGCCAGTGGTACGTGTTCAACGACCACAGCCAAGCCCTGATGGCTGGGGGGATCCACGGCCAATACCTGTTTATCGACAAGCCGTCCGGTGTGGTGATCGTCAAGCAATCGTCGCTCACCGATGCGGTCAGCCCGTTCGATAACGACAGCGTGCGCATGCTGCGCGCGATCGCTGCCCACCTGAGTCGCTGACCCACGCCCAAAAAATAAGAGTCTTGCGTTCTATTCACCTGGCTTGCCCAGGTGTTGGCGGCGCTCTGCGTCGCCATTGACTGCCCTGTAACAACAATAATTCCACAGGAGCTTCTTATGGTTTTCACCAAGCGTTTTTCCCGAGCGCTGTTAGCGTTCGGCTTACCCTTGACCACCCACGTCGCGTTAGCGGGCTACACCTTTGAGGACGGCGATCTCAAGGGTGAAGTCAATCTCACGGCGGGTGGGGCGACGCTGTTTACCCGTGGCGTCAACTTCGGCAGCGGCCAGGTCGATGCGCGTAACGGTAAAAACGGCGGCGCCCGGATCAACTGGCAAGAGGTCTACGTAAAGCCGGGGTTCAAGCTTGAGTATGCGTTGCAACCGGATTTCAGCCTGCTCGCGGGCGGTTCCCTGGTGGCGGCGAGCACCTTCGGCGATGGCGATGCGGGTGGCTTCACCCGCAGCTCCGACGGCAAGGTCGCAGCCGAAGAACTCTACGGCGGTTTTCGCGCCGGCGAGTGGAAGTTCACCGCCGGCCGCCAGAACTACATGATCGGTACGGGGTTCATCGTCATGGACGGTAACCTCGACCAGTACAAGGATGGCGCCTACTGGCTCGGCCCGCGAACCGCGTTCAAGGATTCGGCGATCCTCGCCTGGGACCATGGCGCGCTGAAGTCCCAGGCCTTCACCTTGCGCACCGATGATGACTTGGGCGACTTCCGCATGACCGGCGTCAACCTCGATTACAACCTCGATGACCAGGTGACGCTCGGCGCCATGGCCATGAAGGTCAATGCCCTTGGCCCCCGAGGCAGCACGCTCCCGCGCCGTCGGGACGGCATGCAGGTGTACAACCTGCGGGCGCTCAACGCCAAGGTGCCCGGCGTACAGGCGCTGACGCTGAATGCCGAGTACGCGCTGGAGCGCGGCAGCGGCGAGGGCGTCGACTACGATGCCAACGCCTGGTACGCCCAGGCCGACTACGCCTTCAGCACCGTGCCGCTGACGCCGATTCTCGGCTACCGCTACGCGAGCTTTTCCGGCGACGACAACCTCACCGACAACCGGCAAAAAGCCTGGGACCCACTGAGCAAAGGCTTCGTCGACTGGAGCACCTGGCTGGTCGGGGACGTGGTCGGCAACTACCTGCTGTTCAACAGCAACGAAAACGTCCAGCAGTTCTCCCTCAAGACCCACCTCAACGACACCCTGACCCTCGGCGCGATTCACTACCAGTTCTGGCTGGACGAGAAAAACTACATGGGCGCACCGGTCAGCGATCGGCGCTTTGCTGACGAAAGTGTGGTTTTCCTCGACTGGACACCCACGCCGTCGTTCTATACGTCGCTGTCCTACAACTGGGTCAAGCCACTGGCCGCCGCCAAACAGGTGTTCGGCAACGACCAGATGTTCAGTGCGCTGGAACTGTATTTCACCTACCGCTATTAAGTGCTGCGAGCCATCGCGGCCGCGCTGGAGTGTTTTGATCATGAACAGATTTTTGCGTAACACCGTGCTGGGCACTGTCGCCTCGTTGCTCATCAGTGGTTTTTGCCTGGCTGAAGAACGCACCGTACGGATCTACAACTGGATCGAATACCTGCCACCCGAGGTGCTCAAGAGCTTCCAGGAGGAAACCGGCATTCGCCCGGTTTACGATGTGTTCGACACCGTCGAAACCATGGAGTCCAAGCTGCTGACGGGCAACTCCGGGTATGACGTGGTGTTTCCCGGCTCCGCCAACCTGGGACGCTTGATCACGGCCGGGGCCGTGCAGCCGCTGGATCGCAAGCAGTTGCCAAACTGGCAGCACCTGGACCCGCAATTCATGCAAACCCTGGAAACCGCAGGTGACCCCGGCAATCGCTACGCCGTGCCTTACCTGTGGGGCACCACGCTGATCGGCTACAACGTCGACAAGGTGCGCAAAGCCCTCGGCCCTGACGTGCAGATGAACAGCTGGGACATCATCTTCAAGGAAGAAAACCTCGCCAAGCTCGCCAGTTGTGGCGTGGGTTTCCTCGACGCCGCCAACGAGATCCTGCCGATTGCCTTGCACTACAAGGGCCTCGACCCCAATAGCCAGAAGCGCGAGGACTATGTACAAGCCCAGGCCCTGATGATGAAGATTCGCCCTTACGTCAGTTACTTCAACTCGTCGCGCTACGGCATGGACCTGGCCAACGGTGATATCTGTGTGGGCGTGGGTTGGTCCGGCGGTGTCGCACTGGCCACACGACTGGCAGATGCCGCCGGCAAGGGCGTCAAGGTCGAGATGGCACTGCCCAAGGAAGGCGCGCCGATGTGGTCGGACGTGATGACGATCCCGGCCAAGGCACCCGATCTGGCGGAGGCCCATGCGTTCATCAATTACATCCTGCGCCCGGACGTGATTGCGCGCATCAGCAACAAGATCGGCTACCCCAACCCGAACAAGGACGCCACTGCGCTGGTGGACGCCAGCATCCGCAACGACCCGAACATGTATGTGCCGGACGAAGCGCGCAAGACCCTGTTCGCCCTGGAGCCGATCCCGGCTGCTGCGGAGCGCATCCGTACCCGCACCTGGACCGCCATCAAGAGCAACCGCTGATCAGTGTGGCCCGGTGCGTACGCGCCGGGCTTGGAGCTTGCCATGACTGAACGGATGGACATTGCCCCCAACTTGCAGCGGGTGCTGACCCTTCGCGTCGCGATAGGGCCGGGCGTGATGCTGGGCGACAGCGTTGAAGGCCTGCGCTGCAATTACCCGATTGTGGGCGGGGATTTCGATGGGGTCGGCATCAGCGGCCAGGTCCTGGCGGGCGGAGAAGATTGCTTTCTTTTGCGCCCCGATGGCATCGGTCAACTGGATGCCCGCTACAGCGTGAGGACCGACGAAGGCGAGGTGATCAACATCCGTAACCGGGGTGTGCTGAGCATGACTGAGTACGGACGCCAACTGGAGCGCGACGGCCAATGGCCGATTCCTGAGACGGAGTATCGCTGCACCTGTACGCCGGTGTTCCAGGTGCCCAAGGGGCGGCTGGACTGGCTCACCCGTTCAAGTTTTATCGGCCTGGTGCATTACCCGTGCGCCGACCAGGTGGTGATTCGTTGCTATCGCTTTTACTGAGGCCCGACCCTGGAAGCGCTCAGGCCTGCATGCCGTAGAACAGCAACTCGGTGATACGCCTGACCTGCATCGAGTGCGCGTCGATATCCGGGTGTTCCTGGTTCACCAGCCGGAACAGTTGCAGGTGCGAATAATCGTTCAACAGGAACGCGGCCAATTCCACATCGAGTTGCGGGCGCAGCTTGCCGGCCTGTTGCAATTCCCGCAGCAATTCGCTGATCTCGGCCCTGAGCGCATCGTTCATGGCCCGATAGCCTTCGGGCAGTCCATTGCTGCCGCCGAACAGGATCAGCGGCAGCAGTTCACGCCACAGGCTGGGGTGCATGACTTCCAGTGCATAGCCGGTAAGAAGACGTTCCAGGTGGCAGAGCGCTTCGACCGGGTCGTCGATTTCGTGGATCCGGCTGCGGGTGTCGATGATCGCGCGTTGATCGGCCTGGTGCAGGATTTCCAGGATGATTTCCTGCTTGTTGCCGAAGTACTTGAACACCGTCGGCGGCGACACCCCGGCCTGGCTGGCGATCTGTTCGATGGTGGTGTTCTGGAAACCCTGGCGCTCAAACAACTCGATCGCGGCCTTGCTGATGGCTTGCCGGCGTTCGGCTTTCTGACGTTCACGCAGTCCGCTCACAGGAGATCCTTGTCACGAGTAAAAAGAGGGGCGCTTGTCGCCCCGGTATCCCTGCAAAATACTTAATTGGGTAAAGCTTTTAAAGCACTAATTGCCATTCAAGGGATTTGCCGCTGATGCTTTTTCAACCGGTAGGCGAATTGAGCACGGCTGAGCCCCACGAGCCGGGCGGCGGCGGCCAGGTTGCCGGCGTTTTGTTGCAGTGCTTCATTGATCAGGCGTGACTCCAGGCCGTCGATGGAAAACCCTTGGTCCAACTGGCCAAGGGTGTCCAGCAGCGCAGGGCGGGGCGCTGGCGCAGTGTTTGACAGGCTGCCGTGATCGTCCAGGCCATAGGGCGCGGCGGGCATCGGTTCGTTGCGAAACAGGTGCACCAGGTCAATGGCCTGGCCTTCGTCACTGGCGATCAGGCCGCGCTCTATCAGGTTCTGCAGCTCGCGCACATTGCCCGCGAAGTCATAGCGCAGCAGAACCTTCAGCGCGCGCATGGTCAGGCCCACCGGCGTTCTGGCGTATTCCTGGCAGAAACGCGTGAGGAACGCGTTGATCAGCAGCGGGATGTCGTCCCGGCGTTCGCGCAGCGGGGGCAGGGCGATGGGGTAGACATTCAGGCGGTAGAACAGGTCTTCACGAAAGGTGCCGTCGGCCACGGCTTTACGCAGGTCGATATTGGTGGCGGCCACCACGCGCACATCCACCTTGATCCCGCGCACCCCGCCGACCCGTTCGATTTCCCGCTCCTGCAAAGCCCGCAGCAGCTTGCTTTGCCCGCCCAGGCTGAGGCTGGTGATTTCATCCAGAAACAGCGTGCCGCCCTGGGCCCGCTCGAACCGTCCAGGGCGCGAGTGCGTCGCGCCGGTGTACGCGCCGCGTTCAACACCAAACAGCTCGGCCTCGATCAGGTTGTCCGGAATGGCGGCGCAATTGAGCGCCACGAACGGGCTGTCATGGCGTCGGCTGAGCTGGTGCAACTGGCGCGCAAACATCTCCTTGCCGACCCCGGACTCGCCGCTGATCAACACCGTTGCCGGGGTCAGCGCGACCCGTTGCAGGGCTTGCATCGCCGCGTTGAACGCCGCGCTGGCGCCTACCAACGGCTGTGGCTGGCTGAGGCCGCCGCCGCTGCGCAGCGGATTGGCGAGCGTGGGGGCGGCAGGGTGGGTGACGGCTTGGGACACATTCAGGTAGCGCAGGTCCTGCTCGACGTCACCCCATTGCTCGGCGGTCTTGCCGATCACCCGACAGCTGCGGTGGCCCATGCCCCGGCATTCGACTTCGCGGAAAATCACCATTTGCCCGAAGAGGCCACTGACAAACCCGATGGCATAGCCGGTTTCAGTCCAGCACACCGGGTCCTGGCCGATGCCGTAGGCACTCACATGTTCATCGGCCTCGCAGGAGTGGTGCCAGAGGAACTCGCCTTCATAGAAGCCCGAATCGGCATCGAATTTGAAGTGCAGCGGTTCAACCTTGGTCATGCCTTCCAGGGTGTGCAGGTGGGTCCCGGCGCGAAACACCGCGGCGGCATCCGCCTGTGGCCATCGCTCGCGGATCAACCGCGCATCCCGCGCGCCGGAGGCATAACCGGTGCGGGTGAACAGGCCGCGTGCCTGCTCCAGCCCCAGGCGCTCGATGACTTCCCGGCGCAGGGCGCCGAACGACGAACTGTGCAGCAACAGCATGCGTTGATCGTTGAGCCAGATACGCCCGTCTTCGGGCGAAAAGAACAGGCAGTCGGTCAGTTCCGCCGGGGTGGGGGAGCTGCTGTCACTGAGTTGGCGGCTGTCACCGCGCGGATGGTAGGGCGCGTTGGCCACCCGGTCGTCGGGCAGTGCGCTGGGGGGATTAGTCATTGTTATGCCCCTGCAAAGCGAGTGATCGATATGAGTAACTGCTCAGATAGTTATTAAACATAACCTTATCAATTGAACAAGTGGCAAGGCCCCGGTTTTTACAGGTGATCGGTGGGTGAGGTCTGAACGGCGCGTGGCAGGCCCCGTTCCAGAGCCCTCGACGCTGTATGTCGGCGTCGTTGCGTGCAAGCGGCACAGCCTTTGCTCAAGGCTAGATGCGGCGTTTGCACACTGTGCAGGCGATGACAATTACAAGAACCGGGAGTTGCCATGTCAGTGTCTGAAACCACCCACTTTCTACAGCGGGCCATTGCGTCCGAATGCCTGTTCAACGGCGATTGGATACCCGCTTCGGGATCCGTGATCCCGGTGATCGAACCTGCCACCGGCGAACCCCTGATGCGTTGCGCCATGGCCAATCCGGCTGACATCGCCGTCGCCTGCCGCAGCGCGGCCCTGGCCCAGCCGGCCTGGGCTGCACTCGGCCCACGGGAGCGTGCCGAGGTGTTTCGCAAGGCGGCGGACCTGGCCCAGCAGTCCTTTGCCGAGCTGGCGCTGTACGTGGCGCGGGAAACCGGCGGCGCGTTGTTCAAGGGCGAGCACGAAGTACGCGAAGCAATTGTGCTGCTGCATCAGGCGGCGGGGCTGTTGTCCCAACCTCACGGGTTGGTGCTGCCCAGTGAAGCAGGGCGGCTGTCCTATGCCCGGCGTCAGCCCCATGGCGTGGTCGGGGTGATTTCGCCGTTCAATTTCCCGCTGGTGCTGTCGCTGCGCTCGGTGGCCCCGGCGCTGGCGGCGGGCAATGCGGTGGTGCTCAAGCCCGATCCGCAGACCCCGGTCAGCGGCGGTTTTCTCATCGCCCGTCTGTTCGAGGAGGCGGGCTTGCCCAAGGGTCTGCTGCAGGTATTGCCCGGTGCCGCGCCGGCGGGGGAGGCGCTGTGCCGCGATCCGAATGTGCGGATGATCGCGTTCACCGGCTCCACGGCGGCGGGGCGCAAAGTCGCCGAAGTGGCCGGCCGACACCTGAAAAAAGTCGCGCTGGAACTGGGCGGCAAAAACCCGCTGATCATTCTCGAAGACGCCGACCTCGACCTGGCCGCGAGCAATGCCGCCTGGGGCGCCTGGTTGCACCAGGGGCAAATCTGCATGGCGACCGGCTTGATTCTCGTGCATGAATCCATCGCCGAACGCCTCACGCGCAAGTTGGTGGACAAGGCCCGGGAGCTCACCGTGGG
The DNA here is from genome assembly GCF_001269925.1 of Pseudomonas sp. MIACH. GTDB lineage: Bacteria > Pseudomonadota > Gammaproteobacteria > Pseudomonadales > Pseudomonadaceae > Aquipseudomonas. Next base: position 192,939 of record NZ_LHVO01000063.1, on the reverse strand, counting down.
CAATGCCGCCCGCGGTGAAGCCGCGCTCGGCCCATTGATCAACCAACGGCAATTGCAGCGCGTGCACGAGATCGTCAGCGACAGCCTGCAAGCGGGCGCGCGGTTGGAGGCGGGTGGCGAATACGACCGGTTGTTCTACCAGCCCACCGTGCTCAGCGGCGTGCGCCCAGGGATGCGCGCGTTTGAGGATGAAATCTTCGGTCCCGTGGCCACGGTGGTCAGTTTTGCCACGGACGAGGAGGCCATCGAGTTGGCCAACCGCACCGAGTACGGCCTCTCGGCCGCCATCATTTCACCGTCGGTCGGGCGCGCCATGGCCATCGGCGAGCGGCTTGACTGCGGCCTGCTGCACATCAACGACCAGACCGTCGCCGACGAATGCATCAACCCCTTTGGCGGGCGCGGCGCTTCCGGTAATGGCGGCAGCGTGGGCGGGCCGGCCGACTGGGACGAGTACAGCCAGTGGCAGTGGGTCACGGTGAAAAACACCCCGCCTGCCTATCCGTTCTGAATCCCGGCGCATCAATTTGATTTACCCATGCCTATACAAAAATAAGAGGGCTTGAACATGAACCTGCACAACAAAACCTTGATCGTCACCGGTGTCGCTTCGGGCATTGGTGCCGAGCTGGCACGGCTCGCGCGTTTCCAGGGCGCGACGGTGATCGGCGTTGATCGCCATGAACCGCAACTGAGCCTGGATGGCTTCTTCCAGGCTGACCTGGGCGACCCTGCCAGCATCGATGCCCTGGTGGCACGCCTGCCCGCACGGGTCGATGGGCTGTGCAACATTGCCGGCGTGCCCGGTACCGCGCCCGTGCAAGCGGTGGCCACGGTCAATTACCTGGGGTTGCGGCACCTGACTCAATCGCTGCTGCCACGCATGTCGGCGGGCGGCAGCATCGTCAATGTCGCCTCGGTGCTCGGCGCGCAATGGCCGCAACGCCTGGAGCTGCACAAGGCCCTGGCCGCGACGCACAGCTTCGACGCTGGGCAGCAGTGGCTGGCGGCCAATCCGGTGGAGCAGGCCAGCTGTTATCAGTACTTCAAGGAGGCGCTGATCGTGTGGAGCTTCCAGCAATCCCAAGGCTGGTTTCGCGATCATTCGGTGCGCCTCAACTGCGTTGCGCCGGGGCCGGTGTTTACCCCGATTCTCGGCGATTTCGTCAGCATGCTCGGGCCGGAGCGGGTGGCTGCGGACAGCCAGCGCATGACCCGTCCGGCCCTGGCCGATGAGGTGGCGGCGGTGATTGCCTTCCTCTGCTCGGACGCCGCGCGCTGGGTCAACGGGGTCAATCTGCCGGTGGACGGTGGGTTGGCGGCGACCTACGTGTAGGGGTTGCAACAGCGGTAAACCCCGGCGCGGATCCACCGTGCCGGGGGGCTTGAACAACAACAAAAATACAGGACATACAAGATGCTCAAGCCTATCTTGCGGACGGTTGCGGCCACGACGTTTGTCGCACTGACATCGACTGCTTACGCTTATGATTTGCCCGGACTCAACCTCGGCAGCACCAGTTTCTACGACGGCTCACCGGCCCCGGCCGGCCCTGGCTGGTACCTGGAGGAATACCTGACGTACTCCCGGGCCAGCCGCTTCAATGATGTCAACGGCAACAAGCTGGCGTTGCCCAAGCAGGACGTGGAAGTGGTGGCGCCTACCACGCAGATCATCTACGTCGGCCAACCCCTGGCCAATGGCGCGATGCCGGGAATCACCCTGATCAACACCTCCCTGGCCCATGTGGACGTCGACGATGGCTTGAACAATGCGGCGCTGAGTTCCCGCGCCGGCTTTGGTGATGTGATTGTGGGGCCCTTCCTGCAACTGCCGACCCTGAGCCGCGCCGATGGCAGCCCACTGCTGACCCAACGTATCGAAGCCGATATCTCGGTGCCGGTGGGTGCCTATGACCGCAAGCGCTCGATCAACCCAGGCAGCAACTTCTGGTCATTCAACCCGTATTACGCGGCGACGTACTGGTTCAGCCCGAAGTGGTCGGCGAGCGGGCGTTTCATGTACCTGTGGAATGGCAAGAATGATGATCCGCAGGCAGGTTTTGGAGATGTTTCCGATACCCAGGCCGGGCAGGCGTTGCATGCCAACCTGACCCTGCAATATGCCGTGAGCCAGCAACTGAGCGTGGGGGTCAACGGCTATTGGTTGAAGCAGATCACCGACACCCAGGTCGATGGGCACGCCGTGAGCGGGCGCCGGGAGAAGGTCTGGGCCATTGGCCCAGGCCTGGTCTATGCGTTCAGCAAGGAAGACGTGCTATCGGTAAACGCCTACTTTGAACAGCAGGCGGAGAACCGTACCGAGGGCAACAAAATGGTGCTCAATTGGCTGCATAAGTTCTAGTGGGCGCCGTACGCACCATCACGCTGATGATGGTCAGTGCGGCAATCACCACCCCGGGGGACGTCGCCAGCAGTACCCCGGCGGTGCCGGCGCCGGCGGCGAGCAGTTGCCCGGCCGCCAGCGGTCCGGCCACCGAACCCAGGCGGCCGACGGCCACCGCTGCACCGACACCGGTGGCGCGCACCGAGGTTGGGTAGGAGGGCGGTGCCGACGCATACAGCACCAACTGCGCGGCCATCACGAACAGGCCGGCGGCAAAACCGGCAATGGCCATGGGCACGATGCCCACCGACAACCCGACCCCCGCCAATGCCGCCAGCAACCCGGCATACACCGACAGCACCACTTTGACGGCATTGCAGCGGTCCAGCAGCACGCCACCGAGCAGCGAACCGAGGGCGCCGCCGATATTGAAGAGCATCTGCACCATGCCTGCCTGAGGCTTGCTGAAGCCTTGTTCCAGCAACAGCGACGGCAGCCAGTTAAGCAGCATGTACATCACGGTCAGGGTGAAGAAGTAGCTGAGCCACAACGCCATTGTGGTGCGGGCGCGACCTTCGCCAAACAGCGCCTGGCCGGTGGAAGGGCGGGCGCCGTGCGTGGTGTCGAGCTGTTGACGAAAGGCGCTGGATTCCGGCAGCAGCAGGATCATCAAGGGTACGGCCAGCAAGGGCGCCAGGCCGCCGATGATAAAGGTGGTCTGCCAGTGCTCACTGGAAAACATCGCCACCACTGCGGCCAATGCACCGCCCAGCGGCACCCCGCAGTACATCACGCTGATGGCCGTGCCACGGTTGCGTTCGCTCACCGCTTCGGCGCACAGCGCGATCAGATTGGGCAGCGCGGCGCCCAGGCCCAGGCCGGTCAGGAAGCGCACCAGCAACAGGCTGGAGTAGCTGTCGACAAACGCGGTGCTCAGGGAAAACAGCCCGAACAGCAGCACGGCGCTCACCAGGATTTTCTTGCGTCCGATGCGGTCGGCGACCCAGCCGCCGAAGAACGCCCCCGGCAGCAGACCGATGATGCCGACGCTGAAGACCCAGCCGAGCATCTTCGGATCCAGGGCGAACGTTTGACGTAATCCGGCGGCGGCGGTGCCGGCGGCTTGCAGATCGAACCCCTCGATCAGCGCAACGATAAAGCACAACGCAATAGTCAGCGTCGAACGACGCGATGGACTGTCCATGGGCAAACCTCATTGTTGTTGTTTTTGTTGTGGTGGCGAGCTTGAGTGGCTGCTGGGGATTAAGATAACAAAGATAACTAAAAAATGAATCGTAGATTAAATTGACCAAAAATCATGAATAAATACTTTTAATTCAAAGGCTTAATATATTGATCCATGCGCAACTAAAAAATAGATAGTTTTATTAATGTTCGATTATCGCTCAGTTGCGGTTGACGGGCAGCGCCGGCTGTTTCCATTCTTGGCTCGCGAAGCCGACCCGGCCAAGCGTGTGTCACCCCAAAAACAACAACAAAAAATGGACATCGAACATGCCAGAACTCCCTATGGAGCACGCCGTTGCAGCGGCGCCCGTCGCCTGTGTGTCGAACACCACTCCACGCCTGCTCATGGCATGCCTGGCCTTGAGCGTGTTGCCCACTCCGTTGTGGGCGGCAGGCTTTATCGACGACAGTCACGGCACCTTGACCCTGCGCAATTACTACCTGGACCGCGACTACAAGGACGACGGGGCGAAGACCGCCGCACGGGAATGGGCCCAGGCGTTCATCCTCAACCTGGAATCGGGCTACACCCCGGGCCCGGTGGGCTTCGGCCTGGATGTGCGCGGGTTGATGGGGGTCAAACTCGACTCGTCGCCAGACCGCAGTGGCACCGAGTTGTTGCCGGTGTCCGCCAGCGACAAGCGCGCCGCCGATGAGTACTCGCGCCTGGCCCCGACCGCCAAGCTGCGGTTTGCGCAAACCACGGTCAAGGCCGGCGATGTGTCGATCTTCCTGCCGTTCGCCTTTGCCAGTCCGTCGCGCCTGCTGCCGCAAACCTTTCGCGGCACCACCTTGAGCTCCAAGGACATCGATGGCCTGACCCTCAACACCGGCTACATCGACCGCATCAACAAACGCGACTCCACCGACTACCAGGCCATGACCATCGCCTCGCCCAACCGGCGTTTCAACGCCACCGCCACCACGTCGCACCTGGCGTATGTGGGCGGTGACTATCAGGTCAACAAAGACCTCAGCCTGCGCGTCTATCACTCGCAGGTCGCGGACCTCTACCAGCAGGACACCCTGGCGTTGCTGCACAACCTGCCGCTGGGCGATGGCGTGCTCACCAGCGACCTGCGCAGCTTTTTCAGTCGCGAGGATGGCAGTGCCAACGCGGGTAAGGTGGATAACCGCAACCTTTCAGCCCTGTTCGGCTACCGCCTTGGCGGCCACCGCGTCAGCCTTGGCTACATGCACTCAAGCGGGGAGACGGCCACCCCCTATATCTCTGGCACTGAGTTGATGGGCATGAGCGAACTGACCATGAGCTCGGACTTTCTCAACGCCAAGGAGCGCACGTGGCAGGCCATCTATGACTATGACTTCGCCGCAGCGGGTGTGCCGGGGCTCAAGAGTCGGCTGCGCTATGTGCGCGGCGACAATATCGAACTGGCGGCTTTCAACGCCGAGGATCGCAAGGAGCGCGAGTTCCAGATGGAGTTGGGCTACGTGATCCAGGATGGTCCGCTGAAGAACGTCGGGTTCATGGCGCGCAAGTCGATCTACCGCAATGACTTCCCCAGCGGCGCGGCGTTTCGCGATGAAAACCAGACCCGTTTCCTGGTGCTCTACACCGTGGCGCTCTGGTAGGTGGATCAGTCCTGGTAGACCTTCTTCAGCAAGCGCAGCAGCTCTTCACGTTCCTGGCCGTCGAGGGCGGCCGTGGCGTCCAGGTCACTCTGGGCGGCGATCGCCTTGAGTTCCTTGAGCAGGGTTTCGCCGCTCTTGCTGAGGAAGATCCCGTAGGAGCGCTTGTCCGGCTTGCAGCGTACGCGCACGGCAAGTGCGCGGCTTTCCAGCTTGTTCAGCAACGGCACCACCTGGGGCGGCTCGATGGCCAGTGCGCGGGCCAGATCGGCCTGCATCAGCCCGGGGTTCTGCTCGATGATCGCCAGGGCCGAGAACTGCGCAGGGCGCAGGTCGTGGTCCGACAGCCGGCCGATCAGGTTCTGGAACAGCTTGAGCTGGGCGCGACGCATGGCGTAGCCGATCAGATCGTCCAGGGCCGAATCCAGCGGCGCGCGTACGTCGGCGTTATCGGACAGGGCCTGGCTGGCGTCGGCGAGGTTGGAAGGCTTGGCCATTAACAGTGCAATCCTCAAAAGGTGGAGGTTAAGAAGGCTATCTAGTTTGCCGAGGTTGGCGAGCCATGGCTATGCCGGCTTTTCACAACGCCTGAAAAACGCAGGTTTTACCGCAAAAAAATATTGGTTATCCAGATTAATAGTTAATTGACATAACTATATTTGCGGTTTAATTTCGAATCATCTTCAAACCCAGAACAAGAGCGTACCGCCATGAGCAATTACGAAGGCCGTTGGACCACCGTCAAGGTTGAGATCGAAGAAGGCATCGCCTGGGTCATTCTCAATCGCCCGGAAAAACGCAACGCCATGAGCCCGACCCTGAACCGGGAAATGATCGACGTCCTCGAAACCCTCGAGCAGGACCCTGCCGCCGGTGTGCTGGTACTGACCGGCGCCGGCGAAGCCTGGACCGCTGGCATGGACCTCAAGGAATACTTCCGCGAAGTGGACGCCGGCCCGGAAATCCTCCAGGAAAAAATCCGCCGCGAAGCCTCGCAATGGCAATGGAAACTGCTGCGCATGTACGCCAAGCCGACCATCGCCATGGTCAATGGCTGGTGCTTCGGCGGTGGCTTCAGCCCGCTGGTGGCCTGCGACCTGGCGATCTGTGCGGACGAAGCGACCTTCGGCCTCTCGGAAATCAACTGGGGCATCCCGCCGGGCAACCTGGTGAGCAAGGCCATGGCCGACACCGTGGGCCATCGCCAATCGCTGTACTACATCATGACCGGCAAGACCTTTGGCGGGCAGAAAGCCGCCGAAATGGGCCTGGTCAACGAAAGCGTGCCGCTGGCTCAACTGCGCGAAGTGACCATCGAACTGGCGCGCAACCTGCTGGAGAAAAACCCGGTAGTGCTGCGTGCCGCCAAGCATGGCTTCAAGCGCTGCCGCGAATTGACCTGGGAGCAGAACGAGGATTACCTCTACGCCAAGCTCGATCAGTCGCGCCTGCTCGACACCGAAGGCGGTCGCGAGCAGGGCATGAAACAGTTCCTCGACGACAAGAGCATCAAGCCTGGCCTGCAGGCGTATAAACGCTGAAGGACGCGGCCGCCTGGCCGCGCCGTTGTACCCTGCTTGAACGTATTCCCGATAAAGACAATAAAGAGGAATCACCATGCTGGACGTGCCCCTGTTGATCGGCGGCCAGTCGTGCCCCGCCCGTGACGGTCGAACCTTCGAGCGTCGCAACCCGGTGACCGGTGAAGTGGTCTCGCGGGTGGCCGCCGCGACCCTGGAAGATGCCGACGCCGCCGTAGCGGCCGCCCACGCCGCGTTCCCCGCGTGGGCCGCGCTGGCGCCCAACGAACGCCGCACCCGCTTGCTCAAGGCTGCCGAGCAATTGCAGGCGCGCAGCGCCGAATTCATTGCCGCCGCCGGCGAGACCGGCGCCATGGCCAACTGGTATGGCTTCAACGTGCGCCTGGCGGCCAATATGCTGCGCGAAGCGGCGTCGATGACCACCCAGATCACCGGTGAAGTGATCCCTTCCGATGTTCCCGGCAGTTTCGCCATGGCCTTGCGTCAGCCTTGCGGCGTGGTACTGGGCATCGCGCCGTGGAATGCCCCGGTGATCCTCGCCACCCGCGCCATCGCCATGCCGTTGGCCTGCGGCAATACCGTGGTGCTCAAGGCCTCGGAATTAAGTCCTGCGGTGCACCGCCTGATTGGCCAGGTCTTGCAGGACGCCGGCCTGGGCGACGGCGTGGTCAACGTCATCAGCAATGCCCCGGCGGATGCCGCTGCGATTGTCGAGCGGCTGATCGCCAACCCGGCCGTGCGCCGGGTCAACTTCACCGGCTCCACCCACGTGGGACGGATTGTCGGCGAACTCTCGGCGCGTCACCTCAAGCCGGCCTTGCTGGAGTTGGGTGGCAAGGCGCCGTTGCTGGTGCTCGACGACGCCGACCTCGACGCTGCGGTCGCGGCAGCGGCCTTTGGCGCCTATTTCAACCAGGGCCAGATTTGCATGTCCACCGAGCGCCTGATTGTCGATGCCAAGGTCGCCGATGCGTTCACCGCCAAGCTCGCGGCCAAGGTCGCGACCCTGCGCGCGGGCGATCCCGTTGCAGCGGATTCGGTCCTGGGTTCCCTGGTGGACGCCGGCGCCGGCACACGCATCAAGGCCCTGATCGACGATGCCCTCGCCAAGGGCGCGCGGCTGGTGGTGGGTGGCCAACTGGACGGCAGCATCCTGCAGCCGACCCTGATCGATGGCGTCACCGAACACATGCGCCTGTACCGCGAAGAGTCCTTCGGCCCGGTGGCGGTGCTGCTGCGCGGTGACGGGGATGAAGCCTTGCTGCGCCTGGCCAACGACTCCGAGTTCGGCCTCTCGGCGGCGATCTTCAGCCGTGACACCGGGCGTGCACTGGCCCTGGCCCAGCGTGTCGAGTCGGGCATTTGCCATATCAACGGCCCGACCGTGCATGACGAGGCGCAGATGCCGTTTGGCGGGGTCAAGTCCAGCGGCTACGGCAGCTTTGGCGGCAAGGCTTCGATCGAGCACTTCACGCAATTGCGCTGGGTGACCTTGCAGAACGGGCCACGGCATTACCCGATCTGAGCAGGCGTCGCGACATAACAATAACAAGGCGGCGTTGACCCGCCTTGCTGGAGGACACCCTTGTGAGTTCCGAATTCAGACCGCAACCCCAGCCCGCACCGCGATACCGCGAGGTCTCCATCGGCCACGCACCGGTGGCGGTCACTGAAGAACACGGCGTGCTGCATATGCGCTCCCTCGAGCCCCTGGCCGAGTTGCCGGCGCGCTTGCTCGATCGCCTGGTGCATTGGGCCCAAGTGCGCCCCGAGCAGACGTTTATCGCGGCCCGCCAGGCCGGTGGTGATTGGCGCCGGGTCAGCTACCGCGAGATGCTCGACAGCGTGCGTGCGATTGCCCAGGGCCTGTTGAGTTACGGGCTCTCGGCGCACAAGCCGCTGGCATTGCTGTCGGGCAACGACATCGAGCATTTGCAGGTCGCCCTCGGCGCGATGTACGCCGGTATTCCTTACTGCCCGGTATCGCCGGCGTATTCGTTGTTGTCCCAGGATTTCGCCAAGCTGCGGCATGTGTGCGACCTGCTGCAACCGGGGCTGGTATTCGTCAGCGATGTGGCGGCTTACCAGCGCGCCATCGACGCTGTCTTGCCGGCCGAGACCCCGCTGATCAGCGTGCGCGGCCACGTGCCTGGGCGCACTCAGGTCAGCTTCGCCAGCCTGCTGCAAACGCCGGGCGGCGCCGAGGCCGACGCGGCGTTCCAGGCCACCGGCCCCGACAGCATCGCCAAGTTTCTCTTCACCTCGGGCTCGACCAAATTGCCCAAGGCGGTGATCACTACGCAGCGCATGCTCTGTGCCAACCAGCAAATGCTGTTGCAGACATTCCCGGTGTTCGGTGAAGAACCGCCGGTGCTGGTGGACTGGCTGCCGTGGAACCATACGTTTGGCGGTAGCCATAACGTCGGCATCGTGCTCTACAACGGCGGCACCTTTTACCTCGACGACGGCAAGCCCACGGTCCAGGGCTTTGCCGAGACCCTGCGCAACCTCAAGGAGGTTTCGCCCACGGCCTATTTGACGGTGCCCAAGGGCTGGGAAGAATTGGTCAACGCCCTGGAACAGGACGCCGAGTTGCGCGAACGGTTTTTTGCGCGGATGAAACTGTTCTTCTTCGCCGCCGCCGGCCTGTCGCAAAGTATCTGGGATCGCCTCGACCGCGTGGCCGAACAGCACTGCGGTGAACGTATCCGCATGATGGCCGGGCTGGGCATGACCGAAGCCGCGCCGTCCTGCACCTTCACCACCGGACCGTTGTCCATGGCCGGCTATATCGGATTGCCTGCGCCGGGCTGCGAGGTGCGCCTGGTGCCGTTGGACGGCAAGTTCGAAGGGCGCTTTCGCGGGCCGCACATCATGCCGGGGTATTGGCGGGCGCCGGAGCAAACCGCCGCGGTGTTCGACGAACAGGGTTTCTACTGTTCAGGTGACGCGATCAAGCTCGCCGACCCGCACCAGCCGCAATTGGGGCTGATGTTCGACGGGCGGATTGCCGAGGATTTCAAGTTGTCTTCCGGGGTGTTTGTCAGTGTCGGCCCGTTGCGCAATCGCGCCGTGCTCGACGGCGCGCCCTATGTGCAGGACCTGGTGATTGCTGCGCCGGACCGCGAATGCCTGGGAGCACTGGTGTTCCCCCGGCTTTACGAGTGCCGTCGGCTGGCCGGCTTGAGCACCGACGCCAGCGACGCTGAGGTGCTGGCCAGCGCGCCGGTACGCCAGTGGTTCGGCGACTGGTTGCAGCGCCTCAACCGCGAGGCCACCGGCAATGCCAGTCGCCTGGAATGGATTGCCCTGCTCGACGAGCCAGCGTCTATCGATCGTGGGGAAATCACCGACAAGGGTTCGATCAACCAGCGCGCCGTGCTGCAATGGCGTGCGGCCAAGGTCGAGGCGCTGTATCGCGGTGAAGAGGCCACGATCCTGCGCGCCGGGCCCAAGCCTTGAGCAGCGCCGGGCAGTACTCGGCGTTTGCCGATGCGGCGATTTTCGAGGCGGTGCGCACGCCGTGGGTCGACCTTGGCGGCGCACTGTCCCAGGTGTCGCCCATCGACCTGGGCATCAAGGTCGGCCGTGAAGTGTTGGCCCGGGCCGGCATCGACCCCCAGGCGGTGGACAGCGTTTTGGCCGGTTCCATGGCCCAGGCCAGCTTCGATGCCTACTTGCTGCCACGGCATATCGGCTTGTACAGCGGGGTGGCGCAAGCGGTCCCGGCACTGGGGGTGCAGCGCATCTGCGCCACCGGTTTCGAACTGCTGCGCCAGGCCGCTGAACAGCTGCGCGACGAGGTGCAACTGGCCCTGTGCGTGGCCAGTGAATCCATGTCGCGCAACCCGATTGCGGCCTACACCCATCGGGATGGGTTTCGACTCGGCGGCGAGGTGCAATTCAAGGATTTTCTCTGGGAGGCCCTGTACGACCCGGCCCCCGGCCTGGACATGATCGCCACCGCCGACAACCTGGCGCGCCGTTATGGCCTGAGCCGCAAGGCCGTGGACCGCCACGCCTGCGACAGCCATCAGCGTGCCTTGCAGGCGCAACGTGACGGCGCGTGGGTGGAAGAAATCGTCACGGTCGATAACCAGGTGTTCGAGCTTGAGGGGTACCAGCCGAGGGGCATCAGCCTGGCGCGTCGGGCCAGTGCCGTCAGCGCCGACAGCCACCCACGTCCCACCGACCTTGACGCCCTGGCACGCTTGCGCGCCGTGCATGCTGGCGGCGTGCAAACCGCCGGCAACAGTTGCGCGGTGGTCGATGGTGCGGCGGCGGCTTTGGTGGGGCGTGCCTCGGCCTGCACGCGTCCGGCCCTGGCGCGGCTGTTGGCCAGCGCGGTGGTCGGTGTGGCCCCCGAGTTCATGGGCATCGGCCCGGCACCGGCGATCCGCCTGCTGCTGCAACGCAGCGGGTTGAACCTGGGTGACATCGGCCGCTTCGAGATCAACGAAGCCCAGGCCGCCCAGGTACTGGCGGTGGCCCATGAACTGGAGCTGGACAGCACCCGCCTCAACGTCCAGGGCGGCTCGCTTGCCCTGGGGCATCCCCTGGCCGCCACCGGCCTGCGCCTGGTGATGACCCTGGCCCGACAGCTGCGCCAGCACAACTTGCGCTACGGGATTGCCGCAGCGTGTGTGGGCGGCGGGCAGGGCATGGCGTTGCTGATCGAGAACCCTGCCTACCGCGCTTGATGGTTTTTCTTAGTCGATGAGGTGTCCCGATGTGGAGCTATGAGGCGCCCCTGCGCGATATGCAATTTGTCCTTGAGCACTGGTTGCAGGCGCCCGATACCTGGCAGCGCCACCCGGTGTTCTCGGCCCTGGACCTGCCGCTGGCACTACAGGTGCTGGAGGAGGCGGCACGCTTCAGTCAGGGCGTATTGGCGCCGTTGAATAGCAGCGGTGATCGCCAGGGCTGCCGCTGGCAGGCGGGCCGGGTCAGCACCCCGGACGGCTTCGTCGAGGCCTATCGCGCCTATGTCGACGGTGGCTGGCCGGCGCTGGCGTGTGCCGAGGAGCAGGGCGGGCAGGGCTTGCCGCAACTGCTCGATGCGGCGCTGCAAGAGATGCTCTACGCCAGCAACCACGCCTGGGCCATGTACACCGGGATCGCCCACGGCGCCTATCTGTGCCTCAAGACCCACGCCGCTCCGTGGTTGCAGGCGCGCTACCTGCCCGACATTGTCAGTGGCCAGGCCTTGCCCACCATGTGCCTGACCGAGTCCCAGGCCGGCAGCGATGTCGGCTTGCTGCGCTGTCGCGCGCAGCCCCAGGCGGATGGCAGTTATCGCCTCAGCGGCAGCAAGCTGTTTATCTCCGGCGGCGAGCACGACCTCACGGCCAATATCCTGCATCTGGTGCTGGCGCGCCTGCCCGATGCGCCGCCGGGCAGTCGTGGCATTTCACTGTTCCTGGTGCCCAAGCACCTGGACGATGGCCAGGCCAATGGCGTGCACTGCGATGGCATCGAACACAAGATGGGCATCAAGGGCAGCGCCACCTGTTCCCTGGTGTTCGACGCCGCCCAGGGCTGGCTGATCGGCGAGCCCAATCGCGGCCTGGCGGCGATGTTCGTGATGATGAATTCGGCGCGCCTGCATGTGGGCCTGCAAGGCCTGGGGCATGTCGAGGCGGCTTGGCAGAACGCTCGCCAGTACGCCGCCGAACGCTTGCAGATGCGTGCGCCGTCAAGACCGGAAGAGGTGGTCGCCCAAGCGGCTGACCCGATCCGTTATCACCCGGCCATGCGCCGCGTGTTGCTGGAGCTGCGCACCACCAGCGAGGGCATGCGCGCCATCGGCTATTGGGCGGCGCACCTGCTTGATCAGGCCGAGCATGACCAGGACTCGTCGGCCGCGCAGTTGGCGCCGTTGCTGACGCCCATCATCAAGGCGTTTTTCACCGAACAGGGCTTTCGCCAGGCCAGTCATGCGCTGCAGGTGTTCGGCGGTTACGGCTACGTCACCGAGTTCGCCATCGAGCAAACCCTGCGCGACAGCCGTATCGCGATGATCTACGAGGGCAGTAACGAGATCCAGGCCAATGACCTGTTGCTGCGCAAGGTGCTGGGGGATGACGGCCGAGCCTTTGGCCTGCTGCTGGCCGAGTTGCGCGCCGAGGCCGGGCAGGGCGCGCAGTATGAGGAATGCGCAGGCTTTTCCGGCGCGTTGGCCAACCTGTGCGACGCGTTGGCCAGTGTGGTGCACGCCATCCGTGAACGCACCCACGAGGACAGTGAATACCCCTATCGGGCGGCGCCGGATTTCCTCCAGCTCTGTGGCGTCGCGTTGCTGGCCTTTGCCTGGGCGCGGGCCGCGCGGGTCTCCAGGGCACTGCGCGAAGACGATCCGCTGCGTGCCGCCAAGCTGCAAAGCGCCGGGTTCTTTTTCGATTACCTGCCGTCGCGGCTGGCCCAGCACCTGGGCGCCATAGACGGGGCACGGGCAGCGCTGGCGTTCATCTGACGCGGCCAGGTGCTTGCGGTACTACTTGCGGTACCATGGCGGCTCACGTTTTCTGGAAGTTGCCTGGATGAGTAAACCCGGTCAATTGGTGCTGGTTGCACTGCGCAAGATGATTGCCAGCGGGGAGCTGGCGGCGGGCGAGCGGCTGATGGAGATTCCCACGGCGCAGTTGTTCGGCGTGTCGCGCATGCCCGTGCGCATGGCCTTTCGTACCCTCGAACAGGAAGGACTGCTGGTGCCGTTTGGCGGGCGCGGCTATCAGGTGCGTTCGGTCAGCCCCAGCGACATTGCCGGCGCCGTCGAAGTGCGTGGCGTGCTTGAGGGCTTGGCAGCGCGTCAGACCGCCGAGCTGGGTTTATCCGATGCGGCACGTGCGGCGCTGGAGCACTGCCTGGTGGAAGGCGATCAACTGTTCGAAAAGGGCTACGTGACCGAGGATGACCTTGAGGTCTATCACGACCTGAACATGCGCTTTCACCAGGTCATCGTCGAAGGCAGCCACAACCCGGCAATCGCCGACGCGCTGGCCCGCAATGATCACCTGCCGTTCGCCTCGGTGACCGCGCTGGCGGTGGATCGCGAGGACATGGCCCGCGAGTACCGACGCTTCAACTATGCCCACATGCAGCACCATTCGGTGTTTGACGCCCTGGTCAATCGCCAGGGCGCGCGGGCCGAAGCCATCATGCGCGAGCACGCCAATGCGACGTTGCGCTATGCCGAGATCTTCAGTTCAGCCACCGCCGCCGCGCGCATGAAGGTGATTTTGCCCGCGTCGTGACACCTGTCAGATATCGAGCACCAGCAGCGGGGTCTTCGAGCGTGAACAGCAGGGCGTGAACTGGTCATTCAGCGCCTGTTCCTGCTCGGTGAGGAACAGGTCGCGGTGCTCCGGTATGCCCTCCAGCACACGGGTCAGGCAGGTGCCGCAAATCCCCTGTTCGCAGGACACGGCAATCTCGATGCCATGGCTTTCCAGGACCTGGACCACGGTCTTGTCGGCGGGGATTTCGAAGACCTGGCCGCTGCTGCCGAGCTTCACCGAAAAGCCGCCGTCGAGGCTGCTGTCCACCGGTGCTGCGCTAAAGTATTCGCGGTGCAGGCAGTCTTCCTGCCAGCCCTGTGCGCGTGCGCTGTCGAGTACATGCTGCATGAACCCGCCAGGGCCGCAGACATACAGGTGCACGTCGTCTGCGGGCGCCGCCAGCACCTGGGCAGCATTCAAGGCCGTGTGCGGCTGTTCATCGAAATGCAGGAACACCCGCTCGGCAAACGGCGACGCCTTGAGCCGCTGCACAAACGCCGCACGCTCACTGGCGCGGGCGCAGTAATGCAGTTCGAAGTCGGCTCCCGCATGGGCCAGGCGCTCGGCCATGCACAGGATCGGAGTGATGCCGATGCCACCGGCAAACAGCAGACTGCGGCGCGCGTCGTGGGCCAGGGGGAACAGGTTGCGTGGCTCGCTGATGGTCAGGCGGGAGCCCTCGTGGACCTGCTCGTGCAGGCTGCGCGAGCCGCCCCGGGAGGCCGGGTCCTTGAGCACGCCGATCAGGTAGCGATGACGTTCCTCGGGGTGATTGCACAGGGAATATTGCCGGATCACCCCATTGGGCAGGTGCACGTCAATATGCGCGCCGGCACTGAAGGCCGGCAGCGGCTGGCCATCGACACTGGCCAGTTCATAGCTGCAAATGTCCTGGGCTTCGTTATGACGGGATACCACCACCACATCGATCATGTTCAGTCCTCGCAAAGTTGTCGCGCTGTTCAGGCGGTGGTGGTGGCGATCAGTTGCGGTTCGAGGGCGCGTTCCTTGGCAATCAGTCGCTCCAGGATCTTGCGTGACTGCACGCCACCCGCGTCGATATTCAACTTGAGCAGGTTGCGCTGCGGGTGGGCCAGCAGGTTCTGTTGCTGGCGTTCGAGCATTTCCAGGTCTTCGCTGAAAATCTTGCCCTGGCCCTCGCGAATGCTTGCGGTCAGTGCCTCATCGTGGGGGTTGAAGTTGCGCGCCATGCCCCAGAAGTACCAGATCGAGGTCTCGGTTTGCGGGGTGATGAAGTCGACCACGATGCTCGCAGCCTTGTGTTCGGGGGCGGCGTTATAGCCACCTTTGCCGGCGTGGGCCACGCCGACTTCGATCAGCACATGGCTGGGCGGGGTGAAGCGGCAGATCTGCCAGCGGTCCACCGGCACGTCATCGGCGAGGTTATTACCGCGCAGGGCCATGCGCCAGAACGGCGGGGCCATGATGTTTTCCATGTGCCGGGCGGTGACGACCTCATCGCCGTCCACCGTGGTCACGGGCGGCGCTTCGTCGATTTCCTTCTGGCCGATGCTGGAGGCGTGCACGTAGGTTTCGTGGGTCAGGTCCATCAAGTTGTCGATCATCAGGCGGTAGTCGCACTGGATATCAAACAGCCCGCCGCCATAGGCCCATTGATCACTCACGGCCCATTCCAAGTGGTGGATCAGCGCCGGGTCGGCCTGGCTCTGATCGCCGGGCCACACCCAGATGAAGCCGTAGCGTTCAACGGCGGCAAAGGTCTTGTTGCACGGAAAGCCACGCACCCGCTGGCCGGGCATTTCCACGGTCTTGCCGTCGCCGCCCATGACCAGGCCGTGGTAGCCGCAGACCAGGTTGCCGTTCTCGACATAACCCAGTGACAGCGGCGCACCGCGATGGGGGCAGAAGTCCTCGACCGCCACCACGGCGCCTTCCTGGCCACGATAAAACACCATTTTTTCGCCACAGATCTGTCGACCCAGGGGCTTGTGCGCGATTTCATCGGGGGTGCAGGCGACATACCAGGTGTTCTTCGGGTACATGATGACTCTCCAGGCGGCGGATTGTTTTTATTTAATGGATCCATTAAATGGCTGGCCTGATGGAGAGTCAATCTATTGTGGTCGCTTTATTGGGCGATTATCGGACGATTACGTTTCAATGGATCCACTGGTTGGATTCAGTAGCGAATCATCACCGACTTCAGCTCGGTGTAGTCATCGATGAACGCACTGCCGAACTCCCGGCCTATCCCCGAGGATTTGTTGCCGCCAAACGGCACCGCCGGGTCCAGCATCGTGTGCATGTTCACCCACACCGTGCCCGCCTCGATGGCGGGCACCATGCGCAAGGCTTTGCTGAGGTCGTTGGTCCACAGGCTGGCGCTCAAGCCGTAGGGTGTGTTGTTCATCAAGGCCAGCAGTTCTTCTTCGCTGTCGTACGGCAAGAACGTGGCAATGGGACCGAAGGTCTCCTCGTTGAGCAGGGTGTCGTCGACGCTGTTGGCGAGGATGATCGTCGGTTCGACGTAACAGCCAGGACGGTCGATCAGGTTGCCACCGTGAATGATGCGGTTGTTTTCGGCGCGGGCCTTGGCGAAGAACTCGCCGAGTTTGAGTTGGTGCTGGCGGTTGGTGACCGGGCCGAATTCGGTGCGCTCATCCAGGGGCGAGCCGATGTTCAGCGCGCCCAGGCGCTGGGCCAGTTTGCCCATGACCGCTTCGATCTGCGAACGGTGCACAAAGAAGCGTTCGGCGGCGGCGCAGATTTGCCCGGAGTGCAAAAAGCCCGCTTCGATGATGCCGTTGACGGCCTTGTCCAGGTCCACATCGCGCAGGAACCCTGCCGAGTTTTTTCCGCCCAGTTCAAGGGTAGCCCGGGTCAGCCCGGCGCCCATGGCACTCTGGCCCACCGCAATCCCGGTCGGCACGGAGCCGGTGAACGACACCTTGTCGGTGCCGGGGTGTTCGATCAGGCCTTTGCCGACGCTGCCGCCGCCGGTCAATACGTTCAGCGCGCCGGCGGGAAGGCCGGCGTCAATCGCCAGCTCGGCGATGCGCAGGATGGTCAGCGGGGTGAACTCGCTGGGCTTGATGATGATGCTGCAACCGGTCACCAGCGCCGAGGCGAGTTTCCAGATGGCGATCATGGTCGAGAAATTCCACGGCACGATGCCGACCACCACCCCGACCGGCTCGCGCAGGGTGAACGCGGTGTAGCGCTCGCCGGCGAAGGAGGGCAGCGACGGAGTAATGGTCTGGCCGCTGATCTTGGTGGCCCAGCCCGCGTAGTAACGCAGGAAATGCGCGGCCTGGTCGACTTCGAAAGCACGGGAAATCTGGATGATCTTGCCCGACTGGCAGGTTTCGATCTGTGCCAGTTCTTCGCGGTGTTGCTCCAGCAGGTCGGCCAGCTTGAGCAGTACATTGCCGCGCACCGCCGGTGCGACCTGCGACCACTGCTTGAAGCCGCGGCTCGCCGACGCCACAGCCGCGTCAATGTCGGCCGGGTCGGCGGCGGCGACGTCGGCAATGACCTGGCCGGTCGCCGGATTGATCACCTCCAACCGCTGACTGGAATGGCTCTCGACGTAGCCACCGTCGATGAACAACGTATGGTTTCGACGGAGGAAGGCTTCAACCTGGGGCAGCAGTGGAATATCGCTCATGGGGTTTTTCCTGGTGGCAGACATTGAAAAGCCCGAGGTTAATCGCAGTGGCCGGAACGGGCTTGACTGTGGCTGCCCAGTGGCATGTCTGTGGCTGCCAACGCCTGTGCGCGACGGATCAGCCTGAGCCTTTGAAAAGTACAATCTTGACTCTGGAAGGTGCATGTCCTGCCAGGAAGGCGCGCTCCATACTGGCCCTGCATCCGGCGTCACGCCTCGATTTCTGGCGGTGCCCGGACATCCAATAATAAGCAGGGCCATCCATGAAAAAGCCAAACCCGCTCCTCGAAGACCTCAAGTCCATCCTGCCGACCATCGCCGCCAATGCCTTGGTGGCCGAGCAGGACCGCAAGGTGCCCGCCGAGAATATTGCGCTGCTCAAGAGCATCGGCATGCACCGTGTGTTTCAGCCGAAAGTGTTCGGCGGCATGGAGTTGTCGCTGCCGCAGTTTGCCGACTGCATCGCGTTGCTCGCCGGAGCCTGCGCCAGCACGGCCTGGGCCATGAGCCTGTTGTGTACCCACAGCCATCAATTGGCACTGTTCTCGGCCCAATTGCAGCAGGAGGTCTGGGGCGCTGACCCGGATGCCACTGCGAGCAGCAGCATCGCGCCGTTCGGGCGCACCGAGGAAGTCGATGGCGGCGTGTTGTTCAGCGGGGAAATGGGCTGGAGCAGCGGCTGTGATCACGCCGAGTGGGCTATCGTGGGTTTCCGCCGCAACAACCCCCAGGGCACCCAGGATTACTGCTTCGCGGTGCTGCCGCGCAGTGACTACCAGATCCGCGATGACTGGTTTGCCGCCGGCATGAAAGGCAGCGGCACCAAGACCTTGATCATCGACAAGGCCTGGGTGCCGGAACACCGCATCCAGAAAGCCAAGGACATGATGGAAGGCCAGTCCGCCGGCTTCGGTCTGTACCCCGACAGCAAGATTTTCTACTCACCGTACCGGCCTTACTTTGCCAGCGGCTTTTCCACCGTCAGCCTGGGCGTCGCCGAGCGGATGCTGGAGGTGTTCCGCGAAAAGACCAAGACCCGCGTGCGCGCCTACACTGGCGCGGCAGTCGGTGCCGCGACCCCGGCGTTGATGCGCCTGGCCGAGTCGACTCACCAGGTGGCCGCCGCGCGCGCCTTCCTCGAAAAAACCTGGGACGAACACGCCGAACACAGTGAGCAGCAGCGCTACCCAAGCCGCGAGACCCTGGCGTTCTGGCGCACCAACCAGGCCTACGCGACCAAGATGTGCATCCAGGCGGTGGACCGTCTGTTCGAAGCCGCCGGCGGCAATGCCTGGTTCGAGCACAACGAGATGCAGCGCCTGTTCCGCGACTCGCACATGACCGGCGCGCATGCCTACACCGACTACGACGTCTGTGCACAGATCCTCGGCCGCGAGTTGATGGGCCTGGAGCCCGATCCGAGCATGATCTGAACGCGCTTTTGAAAACAACAATCAGGGCTGCGCCTGACGCAGCCCGGGAGTCTTGCATGTCTGAATCGACCTTCGACCCACGCGCCTTTCGCCGGGCCCTGGGCAACTTTGCCACGGGCGTGACCGTGGTCACCGCCGCCGACGCCTCCGGCCGCAAGGTGGGCGTTACCGCCAACAGCTTCAACTCGGTGTCCCTGGACCCACCGCTGGTGCTGTGGAGCATCGACAAACGCTCCAGCAGCCACGGGGTATTCGAGGAGGCCAGCCACTTCGCGGTCAACGTGCTGGCGGCGGACCAGATCGACCTCTCGAACAATTTTGCCCGGCCCAAGGACGACCGCTTCGCCGAGATCGCCTATGAACCGGGGGAGGGCGGGGCGCCGGTGTTCGCCGATTGTGCGGCACGTTTTCACTGTGAAAAATACCAGCAGGTGGACGGCGGCGATCACTGGATCATGATCGGCAAGGTGGTGGCCTTCGACGATTTCGGGCGCTCGCCGCTGCTCTACCACCAGGGCGCCTACTCCATGGTCCTGCCCCACACGCGCATGACCAGGCGCGACGAAAGCCAGCCGCCGAGCAGCCACTTCCAGGGGCGCCTGAGTCATAACCTGTATTACCTGATGACCCAGGCGGTACGCGCCTACCAGTCCAGCTATCAGCCCCGGCAACTGTCCACCGGCCTGCGTACCAACGAGGCGCGGATGCTGATGGTGCTGGAGAACGACGCCCGCCTGAGCGCCAGCGACCTGCTGCGGGAAGTGGCGATGCCGGTGCGGGAAATCGACGACGCCGTGGCCAACCTCAAGCGCAAGGGGCTGGTCGACGACGATGAACACGGCGTACGCCTGACCGCTGCGGGTATCGAACAGACCGAAGACCTCTGGGCCATTGCACGGGAACAGCAGGACAAGGTGTTCGCCGAGTTCAGCCAGGACCAGATCGACACCTTCAAGACGGTGTTGCAGCGACTGATCAGCCACTGCTGACTGGCCAAAATCCGATGCCGGCAACGACATCGGATTTTTTTGCATCACGCTCAGCGAGCTTCGGCCAACTCATCGACTAAGCGCAACTGAAACGCCGCCAGCGCCGCGTTCGGTTGCTGCAACTGCACAAACTCCAGCATGGGGTCGCCGACCTGTGTCCTCACGCCCACCAATTCCTCAATGGTAGCCAGCCCGCAAAACGGTACATAGGCTTCGGAATAGCCGCCTTCGTGCACCAGCACCAGGCGGCCCTGGCACAGGCGTTCGGCTGCTTGGCGTACAAGACGGGTCATGTGCCGGAACGAGTCACTGTGCAACAGCATTCGCGCCAGTGGGTCGACGGCGTTGGCGTCGTAGCCGCAGGCGACGATGATCAATTCCGGCCCGAAGCGCTCCAGCGCTGGAATCACGATGCGCTCCATCGCGTGCATATACGCCTCATGACCGCTGCCGGGGGGCAACGGGATATTGATGTTCGCACCCAGCCCCGCGCCGCGCCCGCGATCGGCTTCACCGCTGTAACCTGCCGGGAAACAGCCGTCCTGATGCAGGGAAATCGTCAGCACATCGCCGCGCTCTTCGAAGATCGATTGGGTGCCGTTGCCGTGGTGCACGTCCCAGTCGATCACCACGACGTTGCCCAGGCCACGCCGTGCTTTTGCGGCTTCGATGGCGATGGCGATGTTGGCCAGGAAGCAGAAGCCCATGGCGTTGTCGGCGAGGCAGTGGTGGCCGGGTGGGCGCGACAGAGAATAGGCATTGTCGACTTCGCCGGACAGCACCGCATCCACTGCCGCCATGGCCAGCCCGGCGGAGAGCCTGGCTATTTCATAACTGCCAGGCCCGATGGGCGCGTGGGGCCCCAACTCGCCGCCCCCGGCATCGCTCATCGCCTTGAAGCGTTGCAGGTAGTTGGGCGTGTGCACCCGCAGCAGGTCTTCATCGGTGGCCGCGTTGGCACTGCGCACCTGTAAGTGGCGGGTCAGGCCGGAAACGTCCAGCAGGCTCTTCAAGCGACGTTTGGTTTCCGGTGACTCGGCGTGGCCGGCGGCGGCAGGCGGCTGAACCCACCCGCCCACCGGTAAGGTCAAGGCGTGCAACCCGGCGCTGTGCCAGAGGCTGAGTTCGTCGAAGAAAAATGCACTTTTTCGGCTCATCGTCTTTCCATTTTCGTTGGGGTAAAAGGGCCTGTCAGGCATTTGGGCGGCTGCTCAGCATCAACACCAGGGACAGCACAGTGATGCACGCCCCTGCGATCAGCAGTGATTGGAAGCCGCCGCTGGCTTCGATCATCCGGCCAGCCACGGTCGGGCCGATGGCCAGGCCGCCACCGATCACCAGGTTGGAGGCGTTCATCAATTTTCCGGAGCGGTCGAGGTCGGCCAGGCAGGCCAGGACCAGCGGCAGGATGAAGGTCCAGGTGAACTTGAAAAGCAGCGCCGCCAAGGCAAAACGCAGCATGTCGGGCTGGCCCAGCAGCAACAGCACGGCGCCTGCCATCAACGCGTACCCCAGCAGTAACAGCAACAGGCGTGGCAGACGGTCGCCGATCAGTGAGGTACAACCGGCCCCGACGATGCCCATCACCGTGGCGAGCGCCAGAATCTCGCCACTGGCCTCGGCAGATAGGCCGGCGTGGCTGCTGATGGAACCGATAAAGGTCCAGACACCGCTCAGGCTGACGTAGAAACTCAGCAGGCCCAGAATGCCCAGTGCGGCTTTCCACCGGGAGGCGAGGGCGATGCGCTCGGCGGCTTTTTCAGGCGCCGGGCTGCCCTGGGGAAAGTGCCGTGCCAGGGGCAGAAAGAGCGTCATCAAGGCGGCGAGGATCAGGTAGCAGGCTGACAACCCGTAGTGCTCGAACAGCCGGGGCAGAATGCTCAGACCGATCGCCCCGACCACCAGTTGCCCCATCACCCATAACCCGTAGACACGCCCGGGATTGGCCGTGGAGGCCGCACTGGACAGGCAGATGATCATCAACGAGCCACCGGCCAGGGCGCTGCAAAAGCGCAGTGCCAGGAGTATCGGGTAGTCGTGGGCCAGCATTGAAAGCAGGTTGGCGGCGATGAACAGCAACCCGGCCAGCAAGGCGGCGCGGCGCCAGTCGACACGCTTGAGCCACCACAGTGCGGGCAGGGTGGCCAGGCTCATGGCTCCGAGTTCGGTGGAGAACAGGTCCCCGATCTGTGACGGGCTCAACTGCCATTGCGTCGCCAGTTGCGCAGCCACGGCCGGTGCGGTCATGAGAATGGTCGGGGTGATGGCAGCGAACAGCACAATGGCTGCCAGCAATGCCAATGGGGATGAGGCGTGGGCGCGTTCATCGGTGAGCGGTTGGATCTGGGTGTTCATGGGCAAGCTCCGATGAGGGGATTCAGAACACATGGACCAGGCGCAGCAGCGCGTCGGTACCGTGATAGCCGTTGTCGGTGGCGACGTTCTGCGAGAGGCCGACCATCAACTGGTTCTGTTTATCCAGCCAGTGACCAACCTCGAAGCCCACTTGGGTGTAGCGCTTGTGGGTGTTGTCGATGCGCTGGTCATTGATCCGCAATTCGCCGCCATCGGCGTGGATCAGTCGCAGTGCGCCGTAGGTGCTGGGTGTGAAGTCGTAGGAGGCGAAGGCTTGCAGGCGGTACAGCGGGTCCTGTTTCAGGTCGCTGCCGAAGTAGTCGTCGTTCTTGCCATAGAGTTGGGCTTCGAGGTTGGCTTCCAGCACCCATTTTTCACCGATGCCCTGGGTGTAGTTGTAAACGAAGGTGGTACCCCAGCGATTGGCACCGGGCGACACATCGGGATTGTTACCGTGGTATTCGCCCACAGGCAGGGTAATCAGGGTCAGTAGGCCGCTGTAGGTGCGCGAGGCTGGATCGTTGATGAAAAACACCGTGCCGCCGACCTGGGGATCACCGAAACCGCTTTCTGCGCTGTGCTGGCCGGCACCAGGCAGGCGGGCGTTGATGTCGGCGAAAGGCACGATGAACTGTGGGGTACAGAGGGTGCCGCAGAGGTCGGTGAAGAACACTTGGCGGTACGCCACGGCGTTGACCTTCAGGTCGGCCTTGCCGGTGCTGTCGGCCGGGCCGTGGAAGTCACTGGCGCGGCTTGCCGGCAGGTACAGCACGCCCAGGCTGGTACCCGAGGGGGCGCCGAAAAAGTCCCGGGCGTTGAGGTCGGCCGCACTGGCGTGCAGGCTCGACAGGCCGCCGAGCAGGGCCAGTGTGGTGGTGCGGGTGAAGGTGTGGATCATGGGCATGGCATCTCTCTTTGAGGTGTTGTGTGGCGAACGGCTCGCCCGTGGGTGGCAGGGGGGACAAAAAAAGCGCAAAGGTGTCCCGTGGCCGTCAAAACGACAGCGAAAAAGTCAGCGCGGGTCAGTGGTGCCGATCAATCAGGCGGGGCGTGCAGCAGGTGGGCGATTCGGGCTTTGTCCTTGACCCCGAGTTTGCTGTAGATGGCGCGGATGTGATGGCGCACGGTATTGGGCGACATGCCCAGGTCGCGGGCGACTTCCTTGTAGGTCTTGCCTTCGCCGAAACCCTGGGCCACCGCATTCTCCCGAGGGCTCAGTTGCATCAGCACCGTACGGCTGCGGGCAGCCAGCAGGAGCAGGTCGCCGACCGTCGAGGCCTCGACCTGCAGGTGCTTGCCGTCATAGCCCCCGGCGTCCATCGCGACCGGCAGGCAAGGGCCGGTCCAGTCCGGCCATTCGCTGAGCAGCAAGTCGACGAAGCCACGTTCCGTACAGTGCAGGGTGCCGCGCTGGTCGCACACGGCAAGTGCGAGATTGCGCGGGTGGGTGAGGGCTTCGCGCATGGCGACCAAGGTACGAATCTGATTGGCCGAGACCGCCGCCACCAGGTGCCGCATGAGGTTGTTCAGCAGCAGGCAGTCCTGCTCGGTAAAGCGTGGGGCGTCGGGCGCACGGTAGAGCGTGAGGTGATCGCTGAGGTGGGTTTGCGGGTCGATGTACACGACGCACAGTAACTCACCGATCGCGTAGCACGAGCCGAGCCAGTTGAGCCCCGGGCCGTTGGCGGGGTTGCGCATGTCGACGATGACCGCTTGTCCCGGCACGTCGTTGACCCTGGCGATGGTCACATCGATATGGCGAATCGATTGCCAATCGGCCAGGTAGCTGCGGTGCAGGTTGTAGAGGTAGGAGCTGTGTTCTTCCGGCAGGCCGTCAATCAGCGCAGCCCGGCCCCACCAGGCGCTGTCGAAGGGCAGTAGTTGGCGGATGCAGCTCAGCGCCGCTTCGTGGAAGTGCTCGATGTCTTTGTCCTGCGCCAGGCGCTGGAGCTCCAGTGTCATCGCGCTGAATGCCTCCAGCAGGCTGGCGTGACCATGATCATGACGGCTCATTCGTATGTACCTCTGTGCGACATTCTTATTGTTTTCGTCACGAAGTCATTAAGGGCCGGAACGTCGTTTGGACGTGGGCAGGGCCTGGGGACAAGTATCGACGGGTTGAAAGCCGATCACCATCCTACAGATGCATGATAGCGCCCGACGCAGGGGTTTTTTGGATGGCAGCCACGCGCAAAAGTCTTGCAGGCTCGTACAAGCAATCACGCTCGGTTTGCGATCAGATCCGGGGTTTCGACTCGATCAGAAAGGGCCAGGCCGATGTTCTTCAAGAAAAAACAGCCGATGCAGGACGTTGCCGCCGTCCTCAAGCAACTGCTGGCGGGGGAGGTGTTGGGAACCCAGGCACTGCACGCTTATCCGTCGGTGCAGGCCGACCTGGAGCAACTCGCCACACAACATGCGCAGGCTACGCGGCAGTTGCTGTTGCTCGAGGAGTCAGCCCGCGATCAGGCTGCCGAAGGGGCGCGCAGCGAACAGGCACTTGCCGTGCTTCGCCGGCAACTGGAGCAGGCCGGGCAGCGTGAACAGGCGCTGGAAGCCGAGTTGCGTGAGCATGCGCAGCGCGCCCTTGCGCATCAACACGAGACGCAGATCTGGGAGCTGCTGCTCTGCACCATGACCGAAGGCTGCTGGGACATCACCGTGGTCAACGGTGACGTGCAGGACCCCGCCAGCTGCATGCGGATTTTCAATCAGTTCCGTCTGCTCCTGGGCTACGCGCCCCATGAGCTGCCCGATGGCTGGGACGCGCAGGTCAGCATTACCCACCCCGATGACCTGCAGAAGATCATGGCGATCTTCGATCAGGAAATCCTTGCGCCCCAGGGCAGCGGTGAGTACGTGTTTGAATACCGGATGCGCCACAAGACCCGTGACTACATCTGGTGCAGGGAGCGCGGGCGAGCGGTGCGCGATGCCCAGGGGCGTTTGACGCGGGTGATCGGCGCGGTACGCGATATCAGCGATGAGCAGTCGGCGAAGACCACCCATCAACAGCTGCTCGCACACAATCAGGCCACCTATGGCCAGATCGCCACGGTGGTGAGTGTGATCAAGGGCATTGCCGACCAGACCAACCTGCTGGCCTTGAACGCCGCCATTGAAGCGGCCAGGGCCGGCGAGGTCGGGCGCGGGTTCTCGGTGGTGGCCGATGAGGTGCGCAAGCTGGCGGAAAACACCCGTCAGGCGACCCATCAGATCCAGACGATGCTGCATCAGCACGAACGCTAGGAGGGAGCTGCGGCGCAGCTCCTGAGGCCGGTCAGAAAGGCACGGCCACGGTCAGTTGGCTGTAGAGGTTGGTGCCGTTGCCACCCACCTGGTTACCCCCGGTGTCGGCAGCCTTCTTGGGTTGGTAGATGCCCACCAGCGGGCTGATGATCAGGTGGCTGTTGACCGCCCATTCGGCGTACAGGTCCAGCTCCCGTGCGTCGAGGTTCAGCGCGTCGTGTTTGCGCAGGGTATTGAAGTCGAAGTACAGCGCGCCGACCGTCAGGTTCTCCAGGGGCGTCGCCTTGAGACCGACGTGATGGATGCCGGTATTGCTGTTGAACGGGCCGGCATAGTTGGAGGCGACTTCACCCTGGAACCAGGTGCCGTAGCCGCTGCTGAGCCCGGTGAACAGCGGATCCCATTTTTGCGAGTAGCGCGTGTAGCGGTAGGTCACTTTTGGCGACCAACCGACATCGGCGAAGGTGTAGCCGGCCTCGCCGTACCAGGCTTTTTCCGGCCCCGCGTCCTTGTCTTGCCAGGCGTATTCGAAGGCGAAGCTGGCGTTGTCGATGCCCGCGCTGCCTTCGCCGCGCAGGCTGTAAGTGTCCAGGCCCTCGCGCTGTTTCTGGAAGTCGCTGGCCCACTGGTCGGTGACGTTCATGCCGTGGACCCAGGTCAAGCCCAGCGTGCCAGCGGCGGCCGTGTAGTCGAGGGTGCCCGCCGCCAGTTCGGTTTCGGCCTGGGCACGGTTGTCCGACTTGAGCCACAGCACCGAACCGTGCAGGCCCTCTTGCCCGCCCAGGCGCAGCACCGCCGTGCGGTCGAACGCGTGGCGTGCCGCCAGGTAATAGGCGCCGCCACGATTCAGTGCACCGTCAGCCGGGCCTTTGCCCAGGTTGGGGCCGTCGTCGTTGATCAGGAAACCCCGGCCGATCTTGACCACCTGGCGCCCGACGGAAAAATCCACACCGTCCTTGCCCAGCGCCGGAAACAGATCGGCCGAGCGCCATCCCAGGTAGGCGTCTTCGATTTTGGTGGTGCGTTCGCTGCCACCGGTGTTGCCCGCCGCATCGCCGTCGCCCCAGGTGCCGGAGCTGACCCAGTTGAGCGCGCCATACGCAGTGCCGTGCCCTGCAAGGCCCTGGTCGCCGCTCACCCCGTACTTGATGAAACCCTCGCGCCAGGTCGAGCCGCCCGGTGTGCCGTCGTAGTTGTGACGGCTGTTGAACATCCCGTAGACCGCCAGGAAGTCCGCATTCAGGTGGGTGTCCTCATCGGCGTACAGCTCATAGGCCTGGGCCGATGAATGGCCGATCAACAGTGCGATACCCAGGCCGACGGCCAAGGACAGCGTGCGTGGTTTGAGTGTGTGCTCCATTGTTATATTCCCCAGCATGGTTAGGTCGAGGGCGCATTAAGATGACCGCAGGCAGGGAAAGTCTTTCACCTGCGTGCCACGCAATTGATCCTGCCCGCCAAGCCGTATGCCTTGGCAGGCAGCAACAAAAGCCACGGCAGACATGGGCAAGACGATCAGCGCCGGGGAGGCGCACAGTGATTTTGCGCACGATGCCGTTTCGATCAGGGACTGGCTGGGGAGGGCTTTATCGCCGGCTCCTTGTACGGCTCGATGCATCCACTCAGAAATCCGCTTTCGAGGATCCGTACCATGTCGATCAATGACCGGCTCACACAGCATTTGAAACGAGGCAGCGTCGGGTTTCCGACCGCGCTGGCCAGCACCATTGGCCTGATCATGGCCAGCCCGGTGATTCTCACCGCAACCATGGGCTTCGGTATTGGCGGCAGCGCCTTCGCGGTGGCCATGCTGATTGCGGTGGTGATGATGCTGGCCCAGGCGACCACCTTCGCCGAGGCCGCCTCGATCCTGCCGACCACCGGCTCGGTCTACGACTACATCAATTGCGGCATGGGCCGTTTCTTTGCGATCACCGGCACGTTGTCGGCGTACCTGATCGTGCATGTGTTCGCTGGCACCGCCGAGACGATTTTGTCCGGGGTCATGGCCTTGGTGAACTTCGAACACCTCAATACCCTGGCGGAGTCTGCCGGCGGTTCCTGGTTGCTGGGGGTGGGGTTTGTCGTGGTGTTCGGCATTCTCAATGCCTTTGGCGTCAGCGCCTTCGGCAGGGCCGAGATCATCCTGACGTTCGGCATGTGGACCACGCTGATGGTGTTCGGCGTGCTCGGTCTGATCGCCGCACCAGCGGTGCAACTGGAGGGCTGGTTCGGCGTGTCGCTGGTGGGTACCGACCTGATCACCATTCTGTCGCTGGTGGGCATGGCCATGTTCATGTTCGTTGGTTGTGAGTTCGTCACGCCGTTGGCCCCGGACCTGCGCAACTCGGCCAAGGTCATGCCCAAGGCCATGATTTTCGGCTTGTTGAGCGTGGCGACCTGCATGTTCATCTACGGCGCGGCGATGAAGCGCCAGGTGGAAAACGTGGTGCTGGATGCCGCCACCGGCGTGCACCTGCTCGACACGCCCATGGCGATCCCACGCTTTGCCCAGCAGGTCATGGGCGATATTGGCCCGCTGTGGCTGGGGATCGGTTTCCTGTTCGCCGGTGCCGCCACCATCAATACGCTGATGGCGGGCGTGCCGAGGATTCTCTACGGCATGGCGGTGGACGGCGCGTTGCCCAAGGTCTTCACTTATTTGCACCCGCGCTTCAAGACGCCGCTGCTGTGCATCCTGGTGGCGATGCTGATTCCGTGCCTGTATGCCCTGTGGTTGGGCGGCAACACCGACAACATCATGCACCTGGTGCTGGCGGCGGTGTGTGCGTGGAGTTTCTCTTATCTGCTGGTGACGCTGTCGGTGGTGATCCTGCGCATTCGTCGTCCGGATCTGCCACGGGCCTATCGCTCGCCGTTCTTCCCGTTGCCACAGATTCTTTCCAGCGTCGGCATCTTGCTGGGCATGTGGTTCATTACCCCGCCGGGCATGAACCCTGCGGACATTTATGTGCCGTTCGGGGTGATGCTCGGGATCACGGCTTCATACGCGTTGTTCTGGACACTGGTGGTACAGAAGGTCAATCCATTCAA
This sequence comes from Pseudomonas sp. MIACH, assembly GCF_001269925.1. Lineage (GTDB taxonomy): Bacteria > Pseudomonadota > Gammaproteobacteria > Pseudomonadales > Pseudomonadaceae > Aquipseudomonas. The sequence goes on along the minus strand of NZ_LHVO01000063.1, from coordinate 164,207 downwards.
GCCGGCTTCGGTAGAAGAAGTGCTGGCCAAGGAGTTTTCCCATGAGCCTGGCAACCCTCACAACCGTTATCTCGAGCAGGCTGCAAAAGCTGTCTGAGCTGTTCAGCGCCCAACGGGCCCCGTCCGGTTACCGGCCTGGGGTCACGCTTGAGTACGTGCGGCGCAACCTCGGGCTGGCGAGTTTCACCTCGACGGGGCCAGCCCAGGCAAGGTTTTGCCTGGACGACATCGGCCTTCAGGTCGACGTGGCCGAGCGCACCGAAGCGCAATTGCTGATGCACCTGGTCATGACCGAATTCATGTTCACGGTGGCCGCCTCAGAGCAGGGCAGTGCGCGCTTTGAAGTGCACCACAGCGGGTCGATTCGACGCACGGGGCTGGCCTGTCGGCAACGGGCAGGCGCTCCGGTTTTGCTGGCCAGGCTCCAGGCAGCCTTGAACGACGACCCCGGCCTGCATCAAGCGTTGATGGGGCTGGACTTCAAGCGCCTGCACCTCGATTTGAGCGGGCAGCAATGGCAGGTTCGGCTGGAACACATGGGCGGCAGCGAGGTGGTCAACCGCATGCCGGCGTTTCGGCGCTACATCCCCTTGAGCGGCGCGCAGCGTGATGGGCTGTTGACGGTGCTGGCGGGTTTGCAGCGGGTATTGGGCGCGATCTGAGTTGAGGAATTGGCATCATTAGTGCTTCTACAGTCGGTATCACGGACTTGTTGCGCCTATATAGATAACATGTTAACTATTGGCCAACAAAAACAAGAAACCATTGTGGAGATGCCATGAGCACCTATCAGTCTGCGCACTATGGGTTGGAAACCTGGACTCGGGATCTGCGAGCGGCCTGCGGCCATTTCGACACGGAACTGGCCTTCAACCGTTCACTGTTCATCGGTGAGGTTTCCAAGCACTCCCGGGGCGGCTTGTCACTGGCCAACCTGCGGACCAATGCCGGCCTGATCAAACGCGAGCGGCCCAATGCCGATCACGATATGGACCAGCATTGTTTCCTCGTCAGCCAGCGCAGCGGCTATTGCCAGATCAGCCAGAACGGCCAGGTCATTCAACTGGCCCCCGGCGATATGTTGCTGATGGACTCCACGGGTTCGATCGAGATCAGCCCGTTTGGCCTTATCGAACATGCCTCACTGTCACTCTCGCGCAACGAAGTGTGCAAGCAGCTGGGCAACGCCTCGAAAACCTTCGGCAAGATCTCTTCGAGCAAGGCCTGTGGGCGCATGCTCCACGTGTTGATGGACCAGCTGTGCCGCGAGGGCCTGGAGGGGCAGGATTCGATTGAAGAGGCCGAGGCCCTGCAAGCGGCGTTTGTCTCCCTGCTCGGTTCAGCCTTTGAACTGCATGACGCCCCAGGCGACAGCGGCGTGTCCTTGCAGGGCAGCAACCTGCGCAGTTATGTGCAGAAAGTCATCGACGAGTCCCTGACCCAACCCGGCCTCAGTCCGGTAGGCCTGGCCAGCCGCCTGAACATCTCGGTGCGGCATTTGTACCGTTTGTTTGAAGAGCAGGACGACAGCGTCTGCCGCTACATCCAGCGTGCGCGGCTCAAGCGCAGCGCGGACGATCTGACCAACCCGTTCCTCAAGAGCGAGTCGATCACCTCGATTGCCTACAAGTGGGGTTTCACCGATTCCGCGCACTTCAGCCGCTCGTTCAAGAAGCAATTCGAGCTGTCGCCCAAGGATTTTCGTTCCACTCATCTGCAGCAAGCGGCCGGGGCGGCGTAGGGTATCCATCGATCCATGAAACCGCTCACCCTGTCGGCCCATAACATTTGCGCAGTCGCGGTTGAACACTTTGCCGCCCATGGCTACGACGCCTCATCGCTGAACGAAATCGCGGTCGGGGCGGGTATGCGCAAGGCCTCGCTGTATGCGCATTTTGTCAGCAAGGATGCGCTGTTTCAGACGGTCTTCGAGATTGCCCTGGCCCATGAACATCAGTACATCGCGCAGTGCTTCAAGGAAGAGACCGCCCACACCGGCGTGCCGGGGCAATTGCACCTTGAACGGTTGAGCGGGCGCTATGAAAGGTCGGCGCACCTGCGCTTTCTGTTGCGCACGGCGTACTTTCCACCGGCGGAAATTCGCAGCGTGATCACGGCGGGATTTGAGGGTTACCTGGCGTGTATTCGCCAAGACTTTCAGCATGCAGCGCAAGGTCGATACAGGACGGTACGACCCGAAGCGCTTGAGGTGTTTGGCGACGCCTACCTGGGCATTGTCGACAGCTTGCATGTGGAGCTGATCTATTCGACGCCCCAGGGTTACGTCAAACGGCTTGCGGCGTTGTCGCGGGTGTTCAGTGATTCACTGTCGCTGCTTGAGGGAGCCGAGCGCTATTCAACGGATACACCACGATCAACATGTGGGAGGGGACTTGCCCCCTCCCACAGTTGATCCGGTTTACACCCCGACAGAGGTCATTTCACCTCAGGCAACGTCGAGCCGCCGTCCACCACGATGGTCTGCCCGGTGATGTAGCCCGCCAGGTCGGAGGCCAGGAACAGCATCGCCCCGGCAATATCCTGAGCGGCACCGAGCCGTCCCAGTGGCACGCGGCTGGCGATGTCGGCATTGACCTGGCTGTCGCCCAGGTTATCCATGGCCGGTGTGGCAATCATCCCCGGCTCGACGCCGTTGACGCGCACCTGGTAAGTCGCCAGCTCCAGTGCTGCATTGCGGATAAAGCCGTTGACCCCGGCCTTGGACGCCGCGTAGTGACTGAGTCCGGCATAGGCGACCCGTGGCCCGGTGACCGATGAGGTGACCAGCACGCAGCCACCGCCCTGGCGTTGAAACATCGGCAAGGCGGCCTGGGTCAGCCAGAACAGGGCCGAGAGATTCACCGCCAGCGTGCGCTCAAGAATGGCCGGGGTGATCTGCGCGAACGCGGTCAACGGAAAGTAGCCGGCGTTGTGCACCAGAATATCCAGGCGGCCCTCGTCCTGTTCGATGGCCTTGATGCCTTCGAACACCGCAGTCGCGTCGGCCAGGTCGAGCGCGATGGCCTCGACCTGGCAGCCTCGCGCACGCAAGCCTTCGGCCAATGCCTGGGCTTGTGCCAGGCGCAGGTCCGCGATCATTACGCGGGCGCCACGCCAGGCGAACGCCTCGACGATGGCCTGGCCGATACCCTGGGCGCCGCCGGTGACCAGCACGGTCTTGCCGCTGAAATCCAAGTCTTCAGGCATGTACACGCTCCATATGGACGTAAGCCAGTGTGGGCACATCGACGATGCTCGAACCGCCATCGGCGACCACGCTGGCCCCGGTGATGATCGCGGCGTCCGGGCTCGCCAGGAAGCGGCACACCTTGGCGATTTCCTCGGCACTGGCTGGGCGCCGCAACGGCACGTCGGCGCATACGCGGGCATAGGCTTGCTGCAGGGTGTCGCCATGGAAGCTCATCAGCGGCTGCATTTCCTCGTCGGCCATCGGCGTGGTAACCCAGCCCGGGCACACCGCGTTCACCCGCACACCACGTGGCCCGTAATCCCGGGCCAGGGAGCGATTGAGCCCGAGCAGCGCATGCTTGGCGGTGGTGTAGCCGCATACTTCGGGTCCGGCGGCCAGCGAGGCGATGGAGCCGAGCAGCACGATATTGCCAGCGCTTTCTATCAGTAGCGGCAGGCAGGCGCGGGCGCTGTAGAACGCGCTGTCCAAGTTGCTGCGCAAGGCCGCCTCCCAAGTGTGTGGGCTGGTCTGGGTGGCGCTGCCCACGCCATGCCCGCCGGCGCAGGCCAGCAGCACATCGAGGCGACCGTAGTGCTGACCAATCTGCGCAACGAATCCCTCCCAGGTGGCCGGGCAGGCCGCATCGCCGACCAGCACCAGGCCGCCGGTGTCCTGCGCAACCTGCTCCAGCGGCTCGCGGCGACGGCCTATGAGCACCAGGTTGGCCCCTTCGGCGGCGTACAAGCGCGCGCAGGCGGCACCGATGCCCGTGCCGGCACCGGTGATGACAACGGTGCGTGGATCAGGCATCGGGATACTCCGTGCGGTTGAGCACTTGGCAGTAGGAGCTGACCGGAAAGTTCGACAGCTCATCGAACGACGCACCGGCATAGCCGAAGATCTTGCCGTCGCTGCGGTGCTGTTGCAGGTCGATCAGGACCAGGCCGAGGGTCGGGATGATCTTTTCGCGCCAGACGAACAGGTACAGCTGATCGGCGATCTTGTAGTAGTGGCAGCGATCGGTATCGCACAGCCCTTGCTCCACGCCCTTGAGGCATTGCCAGGCATAGAACTGATCGTTCAGGTAGATGTGCTCGTAGACTTCGCTGGGGCTGTAGCGATACATATTGCGCAGGCCGGTGAGTTCCTGGGTGGGCGCGTGCGGGCATTGGCCCGGCTGCCAGGGTTGATCCAGGCTGCCGTGCAGGAAGTCCACGTCCACCGAGGTCAAGGCCTTGCCGGCCAGGGCACGGCTGTAGAGGCCTTGCTCGGTTTGTTCGCGGTCCGGCATGCGCCCGATCACGGCGGTGAACGACGACGTGGTGGTGTCCAGCACCAGGCTGATCGACCAGGCCTGGCCGGCTTCATGCTTGATGAAATCGACCAGGTACAGGCCCGGGCGTACCGAGGTGGCGCGGTAGGCGGCCGAGCCGCTGGAGTGACCGTCGGCGGCGTGCCAGTGCAGCTGCTCGGTGTCGAAGCGATGCTCGATCTGCCAGCCGTTGGCGAAGTGCAGGGTGAAGGCCTTGCCGTTGAGGTCGGCAAGGTTGGGCAGGATAAACGCGTCGGGGGCAAAACCGTCGGCGAGGGCGCCTACGGTGATCCAGTCGGATGAAGTGGTCATTGCATGGCTCCGGTTGAGGGAATGGACACCCCGGATCATGCGGTTGGTAACCTGGCTCGCCTATCAACCAAAGGGTTGAGGCGGCTTAAAGAAACAGCGCGGCGACCAGTTCGGTACGGCTGCTCACACCGGTTTTGCGAAACAGGTGGATCAAGTGCGTCTTGATGGTCGGCAGGCCGACGTCCAGCTCCAGGGCCAGTTGCTTGTTGCTCGCGCCCTGACGTAATAACCAGGCAATCTGCCGCTCTTTGGGCGTGAGACCGGCCAGCGCATCGTCGCAGGGCTGCATATTGGCTACGGCCATTTGCAGCAACGCCTGCAAGGCATTGAGCTGAGCCAACTGGTCGATGGTGAACACCCCTTGCTCCGCCGTGCGCAGCAAGGAGATGGCCGCCTGGGGCTGGTCGGCGCGATGGGCGACGATCTCCACCACATCGACCACACCGTAGCGCTGCAGGAAGTCTTGATAGCGGCGACTGTCACGCAGCGGCTGGCGGGCCATGGCAAAACCCAGCGGCACCACCGCCAGCCCGCTGGACAGGCAATTGCGCGGTTGCAACGGGTCGAATTGGCGGTAGTTGTCCAGGTAGTCGCGGTGCATCTCACCGCTCATGCCTTGCAGCCTGAAATCGCGGGCTTGCAGCTGGCGGTCGACACAATAGAACGCTGCCTGGCTGGCGGGCACCAGTTGAGTGAAAGCCTGCAGGCAGTGGCCGGCGACTTCCTGAGCGGGGATGGCGTGCATGGTCAGTCACCTGCGCCGTAAAAACGCTGCCGGCCGAAGCCGGCAGAGGGGAGCGATCAGACTACCGCGAAATAGTGCTTCACAAAACTCTCGCTTACCACCTCCCACAGCACCGGCGTGCCCTTGGTCACGAACCAGCTGTCGCCCGCCTTGTAACGGGTGCTCTGGCCGCTGCTTTCGTCGGTCAGCACCACTTCGCCGGTGACCACCGTGGCTTGTTCGGAGAACGGGTAGACCATCCGGAACTTGCCTTGGGTGGTGCCGAAATAGGCGCTGCTGACGGCGTCGGTTGGTGCGCCGAAGGTCATTTTGCCAAAGGCTTTGACTTCACCTTCGAGGATCTCGGAACCGAGATCGGCAACGGTGCCCCAGGCATCGAGGTCCGATAATTGGATGTCTTTCTTCAGGGTGGTAACGGGCATGGCAGTTCTCCTGTGAATGATACAGCGGGGCTCAACGGCGACCGTTGAAGTAGCCCGAAAGTTGATGAAGGCTTTTGCCGGCCGTGAGCAGCAGCGGGCGGATATGGTCCTTGCCCAGGATCTGCGCATGCTTGACCGCGCTGATCAGGTCATAGCGCGACGAGCCTTCGCTCATGCCCTCGGCCAGGACCTTGCAGATGATGTGGCTGGGCGTGACCCCGAAGCCGGCGTAGCCCTGCACATAAAAGGCATTCGGGCGCCCGCTGAGCGTACCGATCTGCGGGAACAGGTTGGCCCCGGTCGCCATTGGCCCGCCCCACGCCAGGTCGATCTTCACGTCCTTGAGGTAGGGAAAAATCTTCAGCATCAGGTTGCGGTTCCAGGCCTTGAGGTCCAGCGGGATGTGCTCGACGAAAGGCGTGGCGGCCCCGAACAGCAAGCGGTTTTCGTTGGTGACCCGGTAGTAGTCGATCACCGGGCGAATATCGCTGTAGGCGCCGCGAATCGGGCTGATGCGGTTGATCATCTCGTCCGACAACGGCTCGGTCATCAACTGGAAGGCATAGGTATTGACCGTAGTCTTGTGCAGTTCCGGTTCCAGCTTGTTGAGAAAACTGTCGCAGGCCCACAGCAACTTGGAGGCTTTGACCGAGCCTCGGCCGGTGCGCACGGTGATGCGTTCGCCATAACTGACTTCCAGCGCCGGGCTGTGCTCAAAGATGCGCACACCGTGGCCGGCCAGGGCCTTGGCTTCGCCCAGCAGCAGGTTCAGCGAGTGCACGTGCCCGCCGCCCATGTGCAGCAGCGCGCTGGTATAGGCGTCGGAACCGATGATCTGCTTGACCTCGGACCCCGCCATAAAGCGGATTTCGTCCTTGGTGTTGATCGACTTGAAGTCCTTCTCCCAGGCGCGCAGGGTTTTTTCCTGGCGGGCGTTGAAGCCCATGTAGCCGTAGCCGTGGCAGAAGTCGGCGTCGATCGCGTACTTGGCGATGCGATCCTTGATGATGCCGGCACCCAGCTCGCTGATTTCAAAGATCTGGCGCAGGCCTTCGTCGCCGACCTGGTTCTTGATCTTCTCCAGGTCATGGCCGATCCCCGCCATGATCTGCCCGCCATTGCGGCCCGTACCGCCGAAGCCCAGGTAGCGCGCTTCGAGCACCACAATATTGGTGATGCCTTTTTCGGCGAGTTCCAGTGCGGTGTTGATGCCGGAGAAACCGCCGCCAATCACCACCACATCGGCTTCCACGTCCTGTTCGAGGGTGGGGAAGCTGAGGTTGTATTTCTTGGTTGCCGAGTAGTAGGTCGGCGTTTCGATATTGATCATGGCGCAGCCTGGAAAAGTGAAGGGAAACTCACTGCAGAGCCGACACGAGGCTCTGTGCCTGTTGGGGTGTATTAAGTGCCTTCCGAGCGGTAGGTGTCTTGATTCTGTGTGCCTCGGCTCTTGACCGTGGCTGCCAATAATCAACCCTGAATCCGGCCGCGCGGTAAAGCCGCACACGGGGAACAATTGCCAATGCTAGAATGTTGTTAATCTGTTAACTAATTGCGACGCCACCCTCCATGTCCAAACCGCGCCAATCCCTGACCCTCACTTTGCTCCATGCGCGTGAAGCCGCCATGGGGTTTTTTCGCCCTTCGCTCAATCAGCACGGGTTGACCGAGCAGCAATGGCGGGTCATTCGGATCTTGAACCAGCACGATGAGCTTGAGATCAACCGCCTGGCCGAGTTGGCGTGCATCCTCAAGCCGAGCATGACCGGCGTGCTGGTGCGCATGGAAGCGGCAGGCATGGTTGAACGGCGCAAGGCGCAACAGGATCAACGCCGCGTGTTGGTGCGGCTGGCCGAGAAGGGCCAAGCCTGTTTCGACTCGATGAGCCAGAGCATGGAAGCCAATTACCAGCGCTTGCAGGCGGGGTTTGGCGAGGAGAAGTTGCAGACGTTGCTGACCTTGCTCAACGAGTTGAAAACCCTCAAGCGCTGAGCCGAGGCCGGCATGCCGGTCAGATAAGCCTGTGGCGAGCCGGCCTCCCTCGCCACAGGTCACTTTTCGTTCGCACTCCCTAGTAGATAGCGCCGGCCGCGCTGGCAGGCGCCGGTGAATCCTTGAAGGCCGCCGCCAGGCTTAGCAGCCCGCGCATCAGCACGGTGGTGTCCACGCCCACCGCCACGAACGCCGCGCCCAGTTCGATGTAGCGTCGGGCCAGTGCCTGGTCGGCGCTGAGAATGCCGGCGGCTTTGCCGGCGCTGCGTATGCGCACGATGGCGTCTTCGATTGCCGCCTGCACCTCAGGGTGGCCGGGGTTGCCGCGATGGCCCATCGAGGCGCTCAGGTCTGCCGGCCCGATAAACACACCGTCGACGCCTTCCACCGCCGCAATCGCATCCAGGTTGGCCAGGCCTTCGCGGTTTTCGATCTGCACCAGCAGGCACATCTGCTCATCGGCGTGGTCGAGGTAACCGGCAATACTGTTCCAGCGTGAAGCCCTGGCCAGCGCACTGCCGACGCCGCGCACGCCCCTGGGCGGATAGTGGATGGCTTTCACCAGCGTCCGCGCCTGTTCTGCGCTCTCCACCATGGGCACCAGCAAGGTTTGTACGCCAATGTCGAGCACTTGCTTGATCAACGCGGTGTCGCCGATCACCGGGCGAATCACCGGATGGCTAGGGTAGGGCGCCACGGCCTGGAGCTGGCCGAGCATGCCGCGCAGGTCGTTGGGCGCATGTTCGCCGTCGATCAGCAGCCAATCGAAACCGGCATTGGCGGCCAGTTCCGCGCAATAGGCATCGGCCAGACCCAGCCATAGGCCGATCTGGGCTTCACCGCTGCGCAGGCGACGTTTGAAGGTGTTGATAGGCATGTCCATGAGCACTCTCCCGTTAAACGAATCGGCAGGCAATCGACCCCAGCATGTCGTAGTCGACATGGAAGGTATCGCCAGGGTTGGCAGCCACCGGACGGGTGAAGGAGCCACCCAGGATGATTTGCCCGGGTTGCAGGGTGACGTCATAGGCGGCCAGTTTATTCGCGAGCCAGGCCACGCCCTTTGCCGGGTGATTGAGCACGGCGGCGGAGACGCCGGACTCTTCGATCACGCCATTGCGGTAGAGCACCGCCGGCACCTTGCGCAAGTCGATCTCGGTGGGGCGCACGGCCCGCCCGCCCATGACCACGCCGGCGTTGGCGGCGTTGTCGGAGATGGTGTCGAACACCTTGCGGGTCGCCTTGGTGTGCGGGTCGACCTGCTGGATGCGTGCATCGATGATCTCCAGCGCCGGGATTACCCATTCGGTGGCGTCGAGCACATCGAACACCGTCACGTTCGGCCCCTTGAGCGGTTTGCCCAGGATAAATGCCAGCTCCACCTCGACGCGCGGCACGATAAAGCGCTCGAAGGGGATGTCGGTGCCTTCATCGAAGAACATATCGTCCAGCAACGCGCCGTAATCCGGCTCGGTGATGTTGGACGAGACCTGCATGGCCCGGGAGGTCAGGCCGATCTTGTGGCCGACCAGCTTGCGCCCGTCCTTGATTTTTTGCGCGACCCAGGCGCGCTGGATGGCATAGGCGTCGTCGAGGGTGATCGCCGGGTGATCGAGGGAAAACTGGCGCACCTGCTCGCGTGAACGTTCGGCCTGGTCGAGGCGCGCGGCGGCTTGCAAAATGAGTGATTGATCAAGCATGGCAAGAGTCTCTTATTGAGGGTTGACGATGGCCGCTCGGGTGCGCAGCACCAGCAAGCCCCCGAGAGCAATGAGCAGCGCCAGGACGTACAGGGCCAGGCTGGCGCTCTGGGTGGTGTCGCGCATCCAGCCGATCAGGTAGGGCGCGAAGAATGACGCGATGCTGCCGAACGAACTGATCAGGGCGATCCCGGCGGCTTGGGTGCTGTTGGACAGGAACGCCGGGGGCAGTTGCCAGAACATCGGCAACGCCGCGCTGGCGCCCATGCCGGCGACGATCAGGCCGCCCAGCACCACGGCCGTGTTGGCGGGGGCGAGCCCGGCGATGGCAATGCCGGCGGCCGACATCAGCAAGGGCACACACAGGTGCCAGCGGCGTTCACGCTGGCGGTCGGACGAGCGCCCACAGCCGATCATGAAGAAACACCCGGCCAGGTACGGCACCGCACTGAGCAGGCCGACCTTGCCGTCGCTGCCGATACCGGCGCCGTGGATCAGCGTCGGCATCCAGAACGCCAGGGTGTTGACCGCCAGCATCACCGCGAAGTACACCGCCACCAGCAGCCACACCTGCGGGTTGCTGAGAATCGCCGAAAACGAGGTGATCGATTTGCGGTGTTCTTCCCGGTGCAGTTGCTCGCGCAGTTGTTGCTTCTGTTCCGGCGCCAGCCACTTGACCGTCTCGAAGCTGTCCGGCAAGCACTTGAGCACCACCAGCCCGAGCAGAATCACGGGAGCGCCTTCGATGACGAACATCCATTGCCAGCCGCGCAGGCCGCCCAGGTCGTGAAAGTGTTCAAGGATGCCGCCGGAAAGCGGACCGCCGATCACCCCGGCCATCGGCACCGCGATGGCAAACAAGGCGGTAACCTGAGCACGACGGCCGGCCGGGTACCAGCGGTTTAGAAACACCAGGATGCCCGGGAAGAAACCGGCCTCGGCCACGCCCAGCAAAAAGCGCAGCACATAGAAACCCAGGGCGCTGTCGATCAGGAACATGCAGGTCGACAGCACGCCCCACACCACCATCAGCGTGGCAATCCAACGCCTGGGGCCCACTCGGTCCAGGGCCATGTTGCTGGGCACGCCGAACAGCGCGTAGGCCACGAAGAACAGGCCGGCGCCGAAGCCATAGACGGTGTCGCTGAAGTTCAAGTCCGTACTCATCTGCATCTTGGCGAAGCCGATGTTGATGCGGTCGAGATGGGCGAAGAGGTAGCAGATCAGCAACAACGGCATCAGCCGCCAGGTGATGGTGCTGTGAGTGCGGTCGCGTGCGACCTGGCCGAGGTTGTCGGCGGTATGGGCTGTGCTCATGGTTTTATACTTTTTATCTGAGAGGCCGAGGGTGTGAACGGGCAGGGCGCCTTAACCGACCTGCGCCTTGAGGAACGCATGCACGTTGTTCTGCTTGAAGTTGAGCTGCTCGTGCAGTTCGATCATTTCAAACGACAAGGCCAGCAGGCGCTGGGCCTGAAGATCGGCGAAGTGCTGGGTGATGACCTCGAACAGGCGCTCGGCGACGTGCTGCCGGGTGGCCAGGTCGCGGCCATGGCCGACCTTCAACGTCATGTGCACGAAGGCGTAGTCATGCTTGCCGTCGGCCATGCGCCAGGTGTCCAGGCGCACGCCACGGCTGCGGATGCCGCCCAGGGGAAACACGCCGCTGGTGCCCAGGCTGGCGTGGACTTTTTCGAACAGGCCCGGCAGGTCCGCCTGCTGTTCAATGTTGTCGGTGTATTCAGCGATGAAGTGAGGCATGAACGGCTCCTTCAGGCCGCGCGGGGATGCCGCGCGGTCATGCGGTCAAACAGGGAAAATGGCGTTGATCTGCCCGGTGCCCGAGCTGCCGAAGGGCGCGGTGATGATCTCGGCCGGCTTGTCGTAGTCCGGCCCGCCGAGCAAACCCAGGAGCATGGCGGTGTCGTGCATCTTGCCTTCGCCAAAGCAATGCTCGGCGTAGTCCGGGAGCATGGCGCAGAACTCTTTCCAGCGGCCCTGGCGCCACAGTTCCACCACATGCAGGTCGACCTGTTTGTCGAATTCGCGCGTCCAGTTATGGATATTGGCTTCGGCATTGCGGTCGTCGGAGAAGCGGTGCGACAGCGACCCGGAGGCCAGCACCACGACTTTGCGGTCGCTCTTCTCGATGGCCCGGCGCACGGCGGCGCCGAAGGTGAAGCTGTCTTGCAGGCGATGCCAGGCACACCAGGCGGCAATCGAAACGACGTTGAATGTCTGCTCGTCCGGTACGCCCATATGCATATAGCGCATCGGTACCAGGGTGCCGTATTCCAACTCCAGGCTCGGGATGTTGTGGGCCAGGGTGCGCACATCGGCGGCGTTGGCCTCGGCGGCGATCAGCTCGCCCAGCTCCGGGCAGCCGGGGTATTCGTACGCCATGTTCTTGATGAAGTGCGGCAGTTCGTTACTGGTGTAGATGCCTTTGAAGTGCTCGCCGCTGTTGACGTGATAGGCGCTGTTGACCAGCCAGTGCACGTCGAACACCACGGCGGTATCGGCGCCCAGCTCGCGGGCGCGCCGACCGATTTCCTTGTGCCCGGCAATCGCCGCTTCGCGGCAGCCGTGGTGCTTGCCAGGCAGCTCCGACAAGTACATTGAGGGTACGTGGCAGATCTTTGCTGCCAGAACTACTTCGCCCATGATCATTCTCCTGAGTATTTATTCTTTTGTAGGAGCGAGCTTGCTCGCGAAAAACATCAACGATAACGCAGCACTTCTGTTAGCCGGCGGCGCCTGCGGATTCTTCGCGAGCAAGCTCGCTCCTACAGGACGCGTTGTTGTGTCCGGGTTACACGCCCCAGCGCGGGATGTGATGACTTCCCATGGAAATACACACGTTCTTGATCTCGGCGAACACTTCGAAGCTGTACTGGCCGCCTTCACGGCCGGTGCCGGAGCCCTTCACACCGCCGAACGGCTGGCGCAGGTCGCGCACGTTCTGGCTGTTGATGAACACCATGCCCGCTTCGATGCCATAGGCCAGACGATGCGCCTTGCCGATGTCCTGGGTCCAGATGTAAGACGCCAGGCCGTACTCGGTGGCGTTGGCCAGCTGCAGCGCTTCGGCTTCGTCCTTGAACGGAATCAGGCACACCACAGGGCCGAAGATTTCTTCCTGGGCGATACGCATATTGTTGTTCACATCAGCGAACACTGTGGGCTGGATGAACTGGCCTTTGCTCAGGTGCGCCGCCAGGTTGGCCGGGCGCTCCAGGCCACCGGCGAGCAGGGTGGCGCCTTCTTCGAGACCGATCTTGATGTAGCCGGTGACCTTGTCGTAGTGGGCCTGGGTGATCATCGAGCCGACTTGGGTTTTCGGGTCTTGCGGGTCGCCGACGATCAGGCGTTTGGCGCGCGCGGCGAACTCGGCGACGAACTGCGGGTACACGCTTTCCTGGATAAAGATCCGGCTGCCGGCGGTGCAGCGTTCGCCGTTGAGCGAGAAGATGGTGAAGAGCGCGGCGTCGAGGGCACGTTCCAGGTCGGCGTCTTCGAAGATCAGCACCGGCGACTTGCCACCCAGTTCCATGGAGTACTTTTTCAGCCCGGCGGTTTGCATGATTTTCTTGCCGGTGGCGGTGCCGCCGGTGAATGAAATCGCGCGTACATCGGGGTGGCGCACCAGGGCGTCACCGGCAGTCGCGCCGTAACCCTGGATGACGTTGAGCACGCCTTTTGGAATCCCGGCCTCCACCGCCAGGCGCCCCAGTTCATTGGCGGTCAGCGGTGACAGCTCGGACATTTTCAGCACGGCGGTATTGCCCAGGGCCAGGCATGGCGCGGTCTTCCAGGTGGCCGTCATGAACGGCACGTTCCACGGTGAGACCAGCGCGCAGACACCCACCGGCTGGTACAGGGTGTAGTTGAGCATCTGGTCATCGACCGGGTAGCTGTGGCCGTCCATGCGCGTGCAGACTTCGGCGAAAAAGTCGAAGTTGTGCGAGGCCCGTGGAATCAACACGTTTTTGGTCTGGTGGATCGGCAGGCCGGTGTCGAGGGTTTCCAGTTCGGCCAGGTGCGGCACGTTCTGTTCGATCAGTTCACCCAGCTTGCGCATCAAGCGCGCTCGTTCCTTGGCCGGGGTGCCCGCCCATTTCGGGAAGGCTTCCTTGGCCGCAGCCACAGCTTGCGCGACTTCCTCGGCGCCACCGCTGGCCACTTCGCCGATGGCTTCGCCGGTGGCCGGGTTGTAGTTGACGAACACGTCTTTGCTTTCGACCTCACGGCCGTTGATCCAATGTTTGATCATGCTGCTCAAGCCTCTTTACGGGCGCTGAAGAACGCCGCTTCGCTGACAATTCGGTTAACCAGGCGGCCTACGCCTTCGACTTCCACAATCACCTCATCGCCAGGCACGACATCCGCCAGGCCTTCGGGCGTGCCGGTGGCGATCATGTCGCCGGGTTGCAAGGTCATGAAGCTGGACAGGTATTCGATCAGGTAGGGAATGTCGAAAATCATGTCCTGGGTGCTGCCTTCCTGGCGCAGCTCGCCGTTGATCCAGGTGCGCAGTTTCAGGTTGGCTGGGTCCGGCACATCGGCTACATCGACGATCCATGGGCCGACAGGCGTGGTGGCGTCGCGGTTTTTCACGCGCAGGTTGGGCCGGTAGTAGTTTTCCAGGTAGTCGCGAATGGCGTAGTCGTTGCACACCGTGTACCCCGCCAGGTAATCCAGGGCGTCTTCGCGCTTGACGTTGCGCGCCGGCTTGCCGATGACGGCCACCAGCTCGCACTCGTAGTGCATGTAGGCGACGTTATCCGGGCGCCAGGTCACCTGGTTGTGGCCGGTGTACGTGCCCACGGACTTGATGAAGGCCAGCGGTTCGGTCGGCGGCTTGAAAGCCAGTTCAGCGGCGTGGTCGGCATAGTTCAGGCCCAGGGCGAACATGCTGCCGGTCGCCGGTGGCAGCCATTGCACCTGGTCTTCGGCCAGCAGGCGGCCGTCAGCCAGGCGTACGGCGTTTTCAGCTTCGACCTGTACCGAATGGACTTCACCTTCAAAGCGAATACGGGCGTGTTTCATGAGAGCTCCTCCGCCTTGATGTGATTGACCAGGCGGCCCAGGCCGCTGATCTCGACCTCCACGGTGTCGCCAGGCTGCACATCCACCCGGCCTTCGGGAGTGCCGGTGATCAGCACATCGCCTGCGTGCAGGGTCATGAATTCGCTGATCTCGGCGATCAGCAATGGAATGTTGCGCACGAAGTTGGCCGTGGTGTTTTGCTGGCGAATCTCGCCGTTGACGTACAGGGTGATCGCCAGATTGTGCGGGTTCGAGACCTGCGCCGTGGGTATCAGCTCGGGCCCGATGGCGCAGAAACCATCGCGGCATTTGGCTTTGACGGCGGGGCGGTAGTAGCTGTCTTCCGGCAGGCTGAACTCATTGACGAGGGTGTAGCCGGCCACGTAATCGAGGGCTTCGGCCGGGCTGACGCGGCTGGCGCTCTTGCCCATCACCACCCCCAATGCCGGCCCAGGCTGCAAGCGTTCGCCCTGGCCTGGATGCACCACCTCGGCGCCGTGCTGGTTGCGTGTGTTGGGCGTCTTGATGAACAGCACCGGCTTGACCGGCGGTTTCTGATACGGCGGCTGTTCGAACTCGGCGAGGCGCTGCTTGAGCAGCCCCTGGTAGTTCAGCGCGACACCGAAAAGGGTGCCAGTCGCGACGTCATGCAAGGCGCGGCTCATGCTTTCTCCTGGCAGAGCCGTGGGGGCCCTGTATTTAGTTAATGTGTTAACAGTTATAATTAAGATGTTAACTATCGTCAAGGGTGGCAGACTGTTTGTGCGGTGGTTGTGCCGCCCAAATCGGTGCAGGATGAGCGCTGCTGCACTGCAGCAATCACAATAAAAACGAGTAGCGTGCGATGAGCGACCGTCAACCCATCCCGAACATCAACATTGGCCAGGTGTACGACCAGCGCTACAGCGACGCTGAAGTCCACTACGACAAACTGGCGAACCTGGCGGATTTCTTCGGGCGCAACATGCCCGTTCACCGGCATGACCGGTTTTTCCAGGTTCACTACGTAAAAAGCGGCACCGTGCGCGTGTACCTGGACGACCAGCAATACGTCGAATCCGGGCCGATGTTCTTCCTCACGCCACCCACGGTCCCGCACTCGTTTGTGACCGAGGCCGACAGTGACGGGCACGTGCTGACGGTGCGTCAGCAACTGGTGTGGCAACTGATCGAAGCCGACGCCAGCCTGGCACCGGCCGGTGCGCAATTGCCGGCCGCGTGTGTCGCCCTGGCGCAGTTGGAGCCGCAATACGCGGGGGATATCCGCCGCTTGGATTATCTGTTCGAGGAACTGAGCGAAGAAGTGAAAGCCCAGCGTTCCGGGCGCAGTGCGGCCCTGGACAGCCTGACGCGGTTGATCATGATCAGCCTGTTGCGGCTTTGCTCCCACTCGTTGAAAGCCACCCCCGCCAGGCACGAAGACTTGAAAATCTTCCACCGCTTCAATGAGCTGATCGAAGTGCACTACCAGCAACACTGGCCGTTGTCGCGGTATGCCGAGGGCATCGGGGTGACAGAAGCACGGCTCAATGATGTGTGCCGACGCATTGCCGACTTGCCGTCCAAGCGCCTGATCCTGGAGCGCCTGATGCAGGAAGCCAAGCGCCTGCTGCTGTTTACCGGCAGTTCGGCCAACGAGATCTGCTATCAGCTGGGGTTCAAGGACCCGGCCTATTTCAGTCGTTTTTTCCAGCGTTACGCACAGCTCACTCCGGGGGAGTACCGCCAGCGCCAATCGGGGTTGCGTTGAGCCAGGCATAGGGGCTTCGCACCGTGGTCTTGTTGATCTTCTACGGATCATCATGCGCATCGCCGCGGTGCGACAGAATGGCTTTTACGCGGAACCGATTGTACTTTTCACAGCGCCAACGCCGCTTGCAGCCGCTGGCCGGCGACACTAAGCTGCCGACTCGCCCATTCAAGTGGTGCCGTCATGGCCAACCCCAGACCTTCGCTGACACTGACCCTGCTGCAAGCCCGTGAAGCCGCAATGGCTTTCTTCCGCCCGGCCCTGAACAAGCATGAACTGACTGAGCAACAGTGGCGGGTCATTCGCATCCTGCGCCAGCAGGGCGAACTCGAAAGCCATCAGCTCGCCCAGCAGGCCTGCATCCTCAAGCCGAGCATGACCGGTGTGTTGACGCGCCTGGAACGCGACGGCCTGGTGCGTCGGCACAAGTCCAGCCAGGACCAACGCCGGGTGTTCGTGGGCCTCACCGAGCGCGGCCAGCAATGCTTCGTCTCCATGAGCGAAGGCATGGAAAGCAACTATCAGAAGATCGAAGAGCAGTTTGGCGCCGAGAAGATGGAGCAGTTGCTGGGCTTGCTCAATGAGCTGAAAAACATCAAGCCTTGAACGCGCCAATATTTCATTAATAGGTGAACGTCTTTGCCCGTAGAAGGCATCGCGGACGCCAATCCTCACTATCCGTTTTCGGCACACCTGCACGAGCTGCCCCGGGTTCGGAATGGAACTTGCGTGCGATATGACCTGTAAGCCTTGCAACTGAAAAAGGTTGGGTCAATGAACAATAATAATGTGCTGACGCCTGTGGCCTCGGTGGTGCTTGCACCGACGCTACCCCTCCAGCGTTTTCTGACCAGCGACATCGACGAACACGCGCGCAATATGGACGGCTGGCAGGTTCGCTACGATCAGTTATCCCCCGGTCCCTTCACCGGTGAGTTGGTGGCGTTCCGTTCGGACTGGATGCAACTGGTGCGCGACCGCTCTAACCAGGCCATGATCAAACGTGGCGCGGCCTGGAAAGGCGCAATCACCTTCAGCATTCCCTTGAGTGCCAACGGTCCGGTGTATTGCTCGGGCCACCCGATCCACGAGCCCAGCCTGTTGGTGGCCCACGGTGAAAATCTTCCCGACCTGCGCACCCCACAGCACCTGGATCTGCTCGGGGTGGCCATTGAAGAGCACGCACTCGAACATGTGCTGGAGCGTCAAGGCAGTCAGTTTCGAATTACCGATCTTCCCAAGTGTTACCGCTTGGGCCATTCATCCGTGCAACGTGACCTCGCGGCGTTGTTCGATGAACTGGCGGGCTGCGATCAGGGCCGTGATGCCGTGCTGGGGCACGATTCGATCCGGCGCGGCATACGCGATGCGGTGATGCTGCATGTGCTGGAGTTGATCGCGCCGGACCAGGCGCCACCCCTCAACCCCACGGCGCGCAAAAGGATGGTCGACCGCGCCCGCGAGTACGCGTTGAGTCACCTCGACGAACCGCTGTCGATCCTTGATCTGTGCAATCACATCGGCGCCAGCCGGCGCAAACTCCAATACTGTTTTCAGGAAACCCTGGGCATCAACCCGGTGGCCTATCTGCGTGCGCTGCGCCTCAATGCAGTGCGCCGCGAACTGCGAACGAGCACCCAGGCCCATGGTGTACAGGAAGTGGCGGCGCGCTGGGGTTTCTGGCATTTGAGCCGGTTTTCCAGCGATTACCGCACCCTGTTTGGCGAAAGCCCCTCACAGACCCTGCGCCGCACGCAACTCTGCTGAAAACGGATAACCGGCTCACGTCGCGCGTTACTAGGATGGCCCACACCACTTGATGGGAGGGGCATTCGATGATTCATAACAATAACGCAAGCGTCGCACGCATGACGCTGTTCACCCTGGGGCTGCTGGGTTGCTGCGCCAGTGTCCAGGCCACCGAGAACGGTGCGCCGACCACCGCCGTCGGCGTGTATGACTTCGGCGCGGGGATGATGCCGCCGGCCACGCCTTTCGGAACTGTGGGGCTGCGCACGGCATTCTATTCGGCCAACGTGCAGAAGGATCGCCAAGGGCGCGCTGTCGACAACCACTTCTCACTGGATGTGCTGTCCATCGGCGTCGCCTATATGCGCATGACCGATTACACCGTATTGGGCGCCACCTATGGTTTCGGCGCGGTGGTGCCGTTTTTCAAGATGGACGCTTCGATCAAGGTACAGACGCCGGGGGGGCCGCTGAGCCTGGAGGCCGATCCGTTTCGAATGGCCGACGTGCAACTGTTGCCGCTGATCCTGCAGTGGAACCTGTCGCCGAATCTGTTTATCAACACGCAGTTGCAGATCCAGACGCCCACGGGGGATTACGACAAGAACCGGCTGGTCTCCCCAGGGCTCAATCACTGGACGTTCTCGCCGATCGTCAACGCTACTTACATCACCGACAGTGGCTTCGAGGTTTCTTCCAGCTTTGAAGTCGACGTCAATACCCGTAACCCCGCGACCGATTACAAGAACGGTGTCGAGTACCGCCACGAGTTTGCCGTGGGCCAGCACGTGGGGCCGTGGACCCTGGGCCTGGGCGGCTACTACTACCGGCAGTTCAGCGATGACGATGCGCCGGGGCTGCAATCGGGCAACCGCGCGCGGGTGTTGGCTGTCGGTCCGGCAGTGAGTTACTTCAAGCCCGGTCTGCCACCCATCTGGCTGCATGCCTATAAGGAAACCGATGCCCGCAACCGTGCCGAGGGTTACACCGTGGCGCTGCGCATTTCTCAAAGTTTCTAAGGGGCTGGCCATGAACTCATCACATTCCGATTCCCCATCACCACGGCAAGCCACCGGGCGCCGTGAAGGGCTGGTGCTGATGCTGGGCAGCAGCCTGACCATCATGGGCGCGGCCATGGTGGCGCCGATCCTGCCCAAGCTGGGCGCCGAGTTCGGTGCGCTGGAACCGCGTGCCGACTTGTTGGTGCCGTTGGCGGTCACCGGGCCGGCACTGGCGATTGCGCTGTGCGCGCCGCTGGCCGGCTGGTTGGCCGACCGGGTCGGGCGCAAGGCGTTGCTGGTGATCGCTACCCTGTTATATGCCGTGCTCGGGGCCATCCCGGCGCTGCTGGATAACTTGCCCGCCATCGTCGGCGTGCGCCTGCTGTTCGGTGCGGCGGAAGCTGCGGTGATGACCTGTTGCGCCACGCTGATTGCCGACTATTGGCAGGGCGAGGAGCGGTTGCGCTACATCAACCGGCAGGTGGTCACCATCGGTTTGGTCGGCTCGCTGTTCTATGTCGTGGGCGGCGCGTTGGGCGAACACTCCTGGCGCCTGCCATTCCTGCTGTACCTGCTGCCACTGTTGTTGATGCCGATGATGATCAAGGTGCTGTGGGAGCCCGCCGCCGCTCGCCAGCCCGCCGAGGTGGCTGAACAGGGCAGGGTGGCCGTGCTGCCCCTGGTGCTCGGTTATCTGCTGATCCTCAGTGGGATGGTGCTGAGTTTTATCGTGCCGATCCAGGCGCCGGTTTTACTCGTCAGCCTCGGCATTACTTCAAGCACGATGATCGGGCTGTCGGCGGGGGGCAGTCTGCTGGCGACCCTGGGCGGTTCGTTAGCCTGGCCGCTGCTGCGCCGGCGCATCGGCATCCCCGGCTGCAATGCGCTGTTGCTGAGCCTGTTGGGCCTGGGATTGTGGCTGCTGATGCGCGCACCGAGCTACAGCATGGTGTTTGTGGCAGTGCTGATCCATGGCCTGGGCGCCGGGCTGCTGGTGCCCAACGCGATGGCGCCGGTGATGAATGCCCTGAGCGCGAAAACCCGTGGGCGCGGCTTGGGTGGGTTCACGGCGTTTCTGTATTTCGGTCAATTTGTCAGCCCGCTGGTGGTGGCCTTGCTCAGCGTTTACTCGGGTGACGTACGTCGTTCAATCCTGTGGCTGGCCTGTGCCAGTTTTGCCTCGGCCCTGGCCTGGGCACTGGCAGGCCTGCAAGCACGGCGCAAAGCGCTGACCCAGGCATTCGGATCAAGTCATTCATAATCAATAGGAGACGAACATGGACATCCACAACCTGCTGGACAGCGAGGACGCCACCGGTTTGGCCGAATGGGTCAGGCGCGGTGAAGTGCAGCCCGGCGAGCTGCTGGAAGCGGTGATTGAGCGTATCGAACGGGTCGAACCGCAGCTGAATGCGGTCGCCGAGCGGCTTTACGAGTCGGCGCGGCAGTCGGCACGCACGTTGCGCCCCGGCCACGGTGTGTTTACCGGGGTACCGACCTTGATCAAGGACCTGTTTTCACCGGTTAACGGCGCGGCGATGACCAATGGCTCGCAGGCGTTGGGAGGCGCTCGCGCGGACTTTGAAGCCGAACACGTAAGCCGTATCCGCCGTGCCGGGTGTGTGATTCTCGGCACCAGCACCTCACCCGAGTTCGGCACGTCGTACTCAACCGAGTCCAACCGCTTTGGCGCCACACGCAACCCCTGGAATATCGGCCACAGTGCCGGCGGTTCCAGCGGCGGCGCGGCAGCCTTGGTGGCGGCGCGCGTCGTACCGTTTGCCCATGGCAACGATGGCGGCGGTTCCTTGCGTGTGCCGGCGTCCTGCTGTGGGGTGTTCGGCTTCAAACCCAGCCGTGGGCTGTTGCCGTCCGGGCCGATGATCGGCGAGGGCTGGGCCGGGATGGGCACCCCCCATGCGATTACCTTGTCGGTACGTGACAGCGCCGCGCTGTTGGATGCCACGGCCGGGATCGACCTGGGCGCACCTTATGCTGCGCCGCTGCAGGCACAGCCCTATGTCAGCGCGCTGCAGCATGACCCTCGGCCGCTGCGCATCGCCCTGGTTGAGCACCTCGGGCCTTGGCCGACTTCCAGCGAAAGTGTGGAAGCCGTGCGCCAGGCCGCCAGGTTGTGCGAATCCCTGGGCCACCGCGTTGAACCGGTCAGCTTGCCGGTGGTGTTGCCGACGTTTCTCGATCAGGTCTTCACCATCATTGGTGCAAGTACTCGCCACTATGTTGATGTGTTGGGCCAGATGCGCGGTTTCGCTGTGCAGCCTGAAGAGCTGGAAGCCCGCACCCGCATCATTTTGCGCAGCAAGGGCGATGTCAGTGGTGCGCAGTACGCGGGGGCCGTGGAGTGGATTCATGCCTTGGGTCGGCAGTTGGCGGTGTTCATGCAGGATTACGACCTGATCCTCACGCCGACCCTGGCACGCGAGCCGGTGCCAATCGGTGAGCTGGATCTGCAGGACGACCGTCTGAGCCTGGAAGATCTGATTGAACAGTTCCACAGCTACTCGCCGTTCACGGCACTGTTCAATGCCAGCGGGCAACCGGCGATGTCGGTGCCGTTGTACTGGAGCGCTGCCGGCTTGCCGATGGGCGCTCATTTCGCCGCGCGCTTTGGCGAAGAAAGTACCTTGTTTGCCCTCGCGGGGCAGTTGGAGCGGGCCCAGCCCTGGCGCGGTCGGGTACCGCCGGTCAATGCCTGTCGGTTGTAAGCGTCTGAGGGGGTCTGCATTGGGCGGGTGACCGACCTGCCCGATGCGAAACCGCGCCTTGTCACTCTGCCGCAGATCGGCGCCTTTTTACCCGGTACATGTCTCCGTCCGCATGGCTGAGCAGGCTGTCGGCGTCCTCTCCGTCCTGGGGATAAACCGCCACGCCGATACTGCAGGACGGCATCACTACCCCGCCAAACTCGGGGCCCAGCGGCTCGGCCATGACCGCGAGTATCTGCACCACCCTGGCAGAAATAGCCTCC
Organism: Pseudomonas sp. MIACH; assembly: GCF_001269925.1. Taxonomy (GTDB): domain Bacteria; phylum Pseudomonadota; class Gammaproteobacteria; order Pseudomonadales; family Pseudomonadaceae; genus Aquipseudomonas. The sequence continues at coordinate 141,996 of NZ_LHVO01000063.1, read as the reverse complement.
CGCGACGGGATATCCGTCAGCAGCACCGTGAACTCATCACCACCCATCCGCGCCACCAGGTCGCTGTCGAGGACGCAGCGTTCCAAGCGTCGTGCAATCACACACAGCACGCGATCGCCCATGGCATGGCCATGCACATCGTTAATGCCCTTGAAGTCATTGATGTCCAGAAACAGCAACGCCAGGCTGCGGCTGTGGGACTGTGCCAGGTGCAGGGCGCGGTCCAGCCGATCATTGAACAGCGAGCGATTGGTCAGGGCGGTCAGCGGATCATGATGGGCGAGGAAGCGCAGTTCTTCTTCGGCCTGGGTGAGCGCCGTCACATCCCGGGCGACCCCGATCCGTGCGCCCACCTCTTGGGACCAGAAGGCTGCCCACAGGATGTGCACGACACTGCCATCCTTGCGTAGATAGCGGTTGCGGAAGTCGACATGGGATTGGCCATTCATGACCCGCACAATCGAGGCCCGGGTGCGCGCCAGGTCTTCGGGGTGCATGTAGTGGGTGATCAGGGTGCCGATCAGTTCGTCGGCTCGGTAGCCGAGCAGCGCCTCGCAGGCATCGCTCACGAAGACAATCTGGCTGTCACCGTCGACGACAAACACCGTATCCAGCATCAGGTGGATCAGTTTTGGGTACAGCGCTTGCAGGTCAACGGGCATGGGGCATCGGGCGTCCGGTTCATATCGGCCGATCATAGCCCGATCATGAACCGAGGCGTTGAGCAATCCTGCACATTTTTAGTCCGCTCAGTAACCGTCGAGAGCGGCCTGGCAGAGGCTTTCGTGTAGGCAAAGGCGCTGCGAACGGACAGGAAAGGTTGTCGTACAACCGAATGCGCTATGATGCGGGTTCCTTCGCTAACCGAGATACCCGTTCTTGATGGACAACCCGAACGTCCAGCCTACCGTTCGCCGCCGGCATCGCAGCCTGGCCGAAGAACTGGTCACCGAGCTTTCCCGGCGCATCTGTACCGGTGAGCTGCCGCGTGCCACCAAGTTGCCCACCGAATCCGAAGTCATGGCCGAGCATGGTGTGAGCCGCACGGTGGTGCGTGAGGCCATTTCGCGTCTGCAGGCGTCGGGCCTGGTGGAAACCCGCCACGGCGTCGGTACGTTCGTGAAGGATATTCCCAGTCCCAGTGGGTTTCGGATCGACCCGGACACCATCGTGACCCTGCAGGATGTGCTGGCCGTGCTGGAGTTGCGCATCAGTCTGGAGGTAGAGGCCGCCGGCCTGGCGTGCGTGGGGCGGACCGACCAGCAATTGCAGGTGATGCGCGACTCGCTGGATGCGCTGAACTCGCGGGCGGTGAGTGCCGACTACGCGGTGTCGGCAGACTTTCAGTTTCACCAGCAGATCGCGTTGGCCACCGGCAATCGCTACTTCACCGACATCATGTTGCACCTGGGGGTCAACATCCTGCCGCGTACACGCCTGCACTCAAAACGCTTGGCCAACGACAACAAGGAGCCCTTCCTGGAGCGCCTGAGTCGTGAGCATGAGGACATCTACAAAGCCATCCTGCGCCGTGACGCCGATGCGGCTCGGGCGGCGATGCGCCTGCATCTGTCCAACAGTCGCGAGCGTATGCGCCGGGCCTATGAAGCCGCCGCCGCCGAGTTGTCGAACGGCCCGGCCGCAGTGAACGCGCCGCCCTGAAGCCCGCTGCCCGGTTCATCAGCCGCCGCCGGCGGTTGCTGCTCGACCTTGGCGCGAAACTGTTCCGAGCTGTCCTTGGGTGCAAAGCCCAGGTGCTCCGTGTGCCGAGTGCTCCACCAGCGATCGCGATTGTCCGAGACGCCATACACCACACTGTGCCCAACCTCCTTGGTCAGCAGGGCGCGCGCCACCAGATGGTCCAGGTCGGTGTAGCTCAGCCAGGTCGAAAGCATCCGCCGGTTGCGCGGCTCGGGGAACGACGAGCCAATGCGCAGGCTCACGGTTTCAATCCCATAGCGGTGAAAGTAGAACGCCGCCAGGTCTTCGCCGTAGGCCTTGGAAAGGGCGTAGTAGCCATCCGGACGGCGCGGTGAGTGCACGTCCAGTTCAACGTCCTGGGGATAGAAACCGGTGACGTGGTTGGAACTGGCAAACACAATCCGCTTGACCCCCTGTTGTCGCGCCGCCTCATAAATGTGGAACGTGCCGCGAATATTGGCATCGAGAATCTCCTCGAACGGCCGCTCCACCGAAATCCCGCCCAGATGAACGATAGCGTCGACGCCGTTGACCAGCGCCGCCACGGCAGCCTTGTCGGCCAGGTTGCAGGTGATCACTTCGTCGTGCTCACCCCGGCTGGGCGTCATGGGGCTGATGTCCGAGGCGCGGACGATGTCGGCATGGGCGTGCAAGGTGTTCCGCAGGATTTGCCCCAGGCCGCCGGCGGCGCCGGTGAGCAGGATGCGCGTGAAGGGTTTGGGTTGTGTGGTCATGGTCAGGTCTTCCATTGAACGCTGAATGCAGGTGGCTTGCCTGTCGAGCGATGCGCGCTCGCCAGGCAAGTCGTGGGGGCTTTACATGAAGTTGTACTGGATGCCCAGGCGCCACCGCGCCTGGCGGTCTTCGGACGTGGAGTTGACCTTCACATCACCAATCTCCATGAACGGGGCCCATTCCTTGTTGAGCTTGTATTTGACGATCAGGTTCTGTTCGTAATCGCTCTTCTTGTTGTCGTAGCGGATGTAGTCAGTCTTGAAGTAGATGAACTGATATTCATACGCCCACTTACTGGCCGGCGTGTAGCCGAGCCAGCCCTCGAAACGATGGGTGGTCTGGTCATCCTTGATGTGGTCGGGCAAGTCCTCGTTGACCTGATCGCGGTCCAGCTTCTTGGCATCCAGGCGATAGCGCGTGGCGGCGTAGAAGGCGTCGTTGATCTTGTAGTTGTACTTGAGGCCGAACTTGTAGGTGGTCGAGTCTTTCGAGCTGTCCATCTGGAACGCCGGGGTCAACGTCGATTGCGCGCTGAGTTTGTAGTTGTAGCTCACGGTGAACTCGTGCCCGTTGTTGACCATGTTGTCGTAGGCGACGTCTTCACGGTCTCCGGCGGTGCGGTATTTCATTTCCGCTTCAAATCCCAGGCCACTGTCCAGTCGGTAGTTGAGCTTGATTCGGTCAGCGTGGGCGCTGTCCTCCTCGGTGAACTGGTGACGGTAGTTGATGCTGGCAGAGTCAGCGCTGACATACAGCGGCAGGCCGAGGGTCAGGGCAGTAACGAGCGTGCGTAGGGTGGTGTTCATACGGTCTTCTTTTTTGTTTTTGTTAGGGTCGTTTGACGGTTGCTACGGCAGTGAGTTGTTGCGTATGGCTCTCATCTAATGTGCCGATATACGTTATCGTACGACAAGACGACTCGTCTATGGGTTATCGGCTGTTTTGAAACATCTTGAAATATATATGCCAAGTGAATAGGGCTTTAAAGCAATCCAAGTTATTCCTTGGTTGTCTTTAAAAATAAGGGTTTTGTCGGGATTTACTGAAAATGTATGCAGCTGAGGGGCAGGTTATTGGGTCTTTTCAAGTGTTGTACGATGACCTATGATCGGTCGCAACAGACGACACTCCCGTCACAAATCCAATAAGAAGGCTTACGACGTCCATGAGAATCACAGCAGTCAACGTTCAGGTGTTTTCCTACCCGACCCGCCGCGCAGTGGACAGCGCCGGCCATGCGCACCCGGGTGATGTCACCCAGGCGCAGATGGCTTTGCTGCGCATCCAGACCGAAGACGGCCACGAGGGTTATGCCTTCGGCGCCCCCGAACTGATCCGCCCGTATGTGCTCGATGGTTTCGTGCGCAAAGTGCTGGTGGGGCAGAACGCCTTCGATCGCGAAAAAATCTGGCACGACCTCGCGCATTGGCAGCGTGGCAGTGCCAGCCAGTTGACCGACCGCGCCTTGGCGCTGGTCGAGCAGGCCCTGTGGGATTGGGCCGGGCGCAAACTGGGTGTGCCGGTGCACAAGTTGATTGGTGGTTTCCGCGACAAGGTGCCGGCCTACGGCTCCACCATGTGTGGCGACGAACTGCCCGGTGGCCTGGCGACTCCTGAAGACTACGGGCGTTTTGCCGAGACCCTGGTGCAGCGCGGCTACAAGGCCATCAAGCTGCACACCTGGATGCCGCCGGTGTCCTTTGCCCCGAGCCCGCGTATCGACGTGCAGGCTTGTGCGGCGGTACGTGAAGCGGTCGGCCCGGACATCGCCCTGATGCTCGATGGTTATCACTGGTACAGCCGCACCGAAGCGCTGTACATCGGGCGTGAGCTGGAGAAGCTCGACTTCGCCTGGTTCGAAGAACCGATGATGGAAGAGTCCGCCGAGTCCTATGCCTGGCTGGCGGGGCAGTTGGACATTCCGGTGCTGGGCCCGGAAACCCTGTCCGGCAAACACCTCGCCCGTGCCAGTTGGGTCAAGCACGATGTGTGCGATATCTTGCGCGCCGGTGTGGCGGGGGTTGGCGGGATTGCACCGTGCCTGAAGGTTGCGCACCTGGCTGAATCCTTCGGCATGGATTGCGAGATTCATGGCAATGGCGCGGCGAACCTGGCTGTCGTCGGCGCGATCAAGAACTGCACCTGGTATGAACGTGGCCTGTTGCACCCGTACCTGGATTACGACGAAGTACCGGCCTACCTCAAGCGTCTGGTAGACCCGATGGACAGCGACGGTTTTGTGCACCTGTCCGACTTGCCGGGCCTGGGTGAAGACATCGATTTCAACTTCATCGAAACCAATACGCTTAAAAGCTTCTGACGTGTACAGGGTCAGTCCGGCATAAGTCGGGCTGATCAAGAGCCCTATAAATATAAAAAAGGCACTCTTGTTATGAACATTTTCCCTTCGCTGTGGGCGCGGGTATTCGTCGCCGCCCTGGCCGTTACCGCCGTACCTGCAAGCTTTGCCAAGACGCCGGCTGATCAGTTGATCGTCGGCATGAGCATGATCAACCTGCTGTCCCTCGATCCGGCGGCGGCCACCGGCCTTGACGTGTCGGAGATCAACGCCAATCTCTATGACATGTTGCTGGTGCAGGACGTTGCCCAGCCGGATCGCCTGGTGCCGGCGCTGGCCGAGCGCTGGCAGGTCAGCGATGACCGCAAGACCCTGACCTTCAACCTGCGCACCGGCGTGAAATTCCAGTCCGGCAATGACCTGAGTGCCGAAGACGTTGCCTGGTCGTTGCAGCGCGTGCTCAAGCTCAACCTGGCGCTGGCTTCCACCTGGAAGGCCTACGGCTTTACGGCTGAGAACGTCGAGCGCTACATGCGTGCCACGGATGCCGCGACCTTCGTGATCGAGCTGCCGCGTCCGACCGACCCGCTGCTGGTGCTCAACACCCTGGCGACCTCGCCGAGTGCGTTTGTCCTTGATCGCAAAAAAGTCCTCGAACACCAGAAAAACAACGACATGGGCGCCGCCTGGCTGGTGACTCACGCCGCCGGCAGCGGTGCGTTTGTGCTCAATGACTGGCGCGCCAACGACGTGATCCTGATGACCCGTTTCGACGGGTACTGGGGCGGCCCGGCCAAGCTCAAGCGCATCGTCATGCGCAACATGACCGAGTCGCAGTCGTTGCGCCTGATGATCGAGCGCGGCGACCTGGACATCGCCAAAGGCATGTCTGCGCCGGACATCGAAGCCCTGCAGAAAAGCGATAAGGTCCGCACCCAGACCTTGCAGCGCGGCACCCTGTACTACGTCGCCCTGAGTGTGAAGCAACCGATGTTTGCCGATGCGCGTGTGCGCAAGGCCGTGCGTGCGCTGATCGATTACCAGGGCATCAACCAGACCGTCATGCCTCATTACGGCGTGATCAACCAACGGCCGCTGCCGCTGGGCCTGGCCGCACGCCTGCCGGATCCGGGTTACACGCTCAACGTCGAGCAGGCCAAGGCCTGGCTGGCCGAGGCCGGTTACCCGAACGGTTTCAAGACCACCATTCGCGTGCTCGCCGAACCGCCGTTTATCAACATTGCCTCCAACCTGCAGTCGACCCTGGCCCAGGCCGGTATCGACGCCAGCATCATCACCGGCACGGGCAACCAGATCTACGGCGCGATGCGTGAGCGCAACTTCGACATCATCGTCGGCCGCGGCGGTGGCGGCGCGGAACGTCATCCGCACTCCAGCCTGCGTACGCTGGTGTACAACCCGGATAACCGCGATGAAGCCAAGCTCACCAACTTCCAGGGCTGGCGCACGTCCTTCTACAGCCCTGAGCTGAACCAGCTGATCGAGCGCGCCGAAGTCGAGCCTGACACAGGCAAGCAACTGGCCCAATACCGTGACATCCAGGAGCAGGTCGACCGGCAGGTCGGGGCCATTTTGCCGGTCTCGCAAATGACCGACACCGTGGTGGTGTACGACGACGTGGCCGACTTCCAGGGCCATACCGCTGCGACCACGCGCTACAAAGACGTCTACAAGAAGCGCTGACCGATTATCAGGAGCTCACTATGTTTGTTATGACTGCCTCTGTCATGGGCGCTCGCGCGTCCAACACAGCCCGGCGTGCCGGTACGGTGCTGGTGACCTTGCTCGGCCTGCTGGCCCTGACGTTCATCATCGGCCGGGTCATGCCGCTCGACCCCGTGCTGGCGGTAGTCGGGCCGGATGCCGACAGTTCCACCTACGATCAGGTGTATCGGTCGATGGGCCTGGACAAGCCGATCTGGACCCAATTCGGTCTTTACCTCAACGACCTGCTCCACGGTGACTTCGGCAATGCGCTGTTGACCGGCCACCCGGTACTCGACGATATCCTGCGGGTATTCCCCGCGACCATCGAACTGGCCACCCTGGCGATCCTGTTCGGCGTGCTGATCGGTTTGCCGCTGGGCGTCTGTGCCGCCAGCAACCAAGGGCGCCTCGGCGATCACGTGGCGCGGGTGATCACCTTGTTCGGCTACTCCACGCCGATTTTCTGGCTGGGCATGATGGGGCTGCTGGTGTTCTACGCCTGGCTCGGCTGGGCCGGTGGAGCGGGGCGCATCGACCTGGCCTACGACGGCATGGTGCCCGAGGTCACCGGCCTGCTGCTGATCGACTCGACCCTGGCACGTGACTGGGATGCCTTCGCCAGCGCCCTGCGCCACATCGTGTTGCCGGCGCTGATCCTCGGCCTGAACTCGGTGGCGTATATCAGCCGCATGACCCGCAGCTTCATGCTCGAGCAGCTGTCCCAGGAGTACATCATCACCGCGCGGGTCAAGGGTCTGTCCCGTCGCCAGGTGGTGTGGGGGCATGCGTTTCGCAACATCCTCGTGCAGTTGCTGACGGTGGTCGCGCTGGCCTACGGCTCGTTGCTGGAGGGCGCGGTGCTGATCGAAACCGTGTTTGCCTGGCCGGGGTTCGGCCAGTACCTGACCAGCAGCCTGATGCTCGGCGACATGAACGCGGTGATGGGCTGTGTGTTGGTGATCGGCTTGATTTTCGTCGCGCTCAACCTGATCAGCGACGCCTTGTACAAGGTGTTCGACCCCCGTACCCGTTAACGCACTGCGCCGTACCGATAAAACTATAAAAAGAAGGAATTTTGCATGAAGACGGTATTTTCAACACTGCACCTTGGCCTGTTGACGGCGATACTCGCCCTTGGGCCGATGACAACGGCCAGCGCCAAGACCCCCGCCGATCAATTGATCGTCGGCATGAGCATGGTCAACCTGTTTTCCATCGACCCGGCCAATGCGCCCGGCCTGGATGCCTCCGGCGTCAACGCCAACCTCTACGACACGCTGATCAAGCGCGACCAGGGCAACCCGGAAAAACACCTGCCGCAATTGGCCGAACGCTGGGACATCAGCGAAGACGGCAAGCAGGTGACCTTTCATCTGCGCCAGGATGTGAAATTCCATTCGGGCAACCCGCTGACTGCCGAGGACGTCGCGTGGTCGCTGTACCGGGTGATGAAGCTCAATTTCGGCCTGGCCACCACCTGGAAGGCCTACGGCTACAGCGTCGAGAATATCCAATCGCTGATCCGCGCCACGGACGCCCACACCCTGGTCATCGACCTGCCGCAGACCATGGACCCTCTGCTGCTGGTGGACTCCCTGGCGATCTCGCCGAGCGCCGTGGTGGTGGACCGCAAGACGGCCCTGGCGCATGAGAAAAACGGCGACCTCGGCGCCGGCTGGCTGGTGACGAACGAGGCGGGCAGTGGCCCCTTCGTGCTGACCAAATGGAGCGCCAACGATTCGCTGCTGCTGACCCGTTTCGACGGCTACTGGGGCGGGGCGGCAAAGCTCAAGCGCGTGGTGGTACGGCACATGACCGAATCCCAATCCTTGCGCCTGATGCTCGAACGCGGCGACCTCGACCTGGCCTACGGCATGGCGGCGCCGGACATTCGTGCCATCGACGGTTCGGACAAGATCCAGGTGCAATCATTGCCGCGCGGCACCATGTACTACGTGGCGATGAGCATGAAGCAACCCGAGTTTGCCAAGACTCAGGTGCGTGAAGCCGTGCGCAACCTGATCGACTACAAGGGCCTGGATGAACAGGTGATGCCGTATTACGGCAAGCTCAATCAGCAGCCGATGCAGTTGGGGCTGGAAGCGCGCTTGCCGGATCCGGGCTATCACATGGATGTGGCCAAGGCGAAAAAGCTGCTCGCCGAGGCGGGTTACCCCAACGGTTTCAGCACCACCATTCGCACGCTGTCGGAGCCGCCGTTCATCGACATCGCCGCGCGCCTGCAGGCGACCCTGGCTGAGGGCGGGATCAAGGCCAGCATCGTCACCGGCACCGGCAACCAGGTCTACGGCGCCATGCGCGCGCGCAATTTCGAGATCATCGTGGCCCGTGGCGCCGAGCGCTATCCGCATCCGTATTTCAGCCTGCGCACCTTCGCCTACAACCCCAACAACAGCGATGACGCCGGCTTGCCGAACTTCCAGGGCTGGCGCGCTTCATTCTTCAATCCGCAGCTCAACAGCCTGATCGACCAGGCGGGCGTGACGCGCGATTCGGCACAGCGGGTCAGCCTGTATCACCAGGCGCAGACGCTCTATGACCAGCAGGTGGGGCCGATCCTGATGATCTCGCAGATGACCGACACCGTGGTCAGCGCTGCCGACGTCAAGGGTTTCAGTGGTGACGATGCCGAGGCCACCCGTTACCTGGGTGTCTACAAGCAGCGTTGAGTGGGGCTGCGGCCCTTCAGAATTCACACAGAGAAGATGCTTATGAATGCCAATCTGTCTTCCATCGACACGGCGGCGAAGCGGCCGGTGGATCGCTCGCCGGGCTCCAGCTTCGATGCCTTCTGCAAGAGCGGCCTGCGGGTGCTGCGTCACCTGTTGCGTAACCCCATGACCCTGGCGGGCCTGCTGGTTGCGCTGCTCTTGGTGGTGGTCGCGGCTTTTGCGCCGTGGATCGCCACCCATGACCCGGTCGCGCAGAACCTCGCCACTGCCTTGCAGGCGCCGGGCTCGGCGCACTGGTTCGGCACCGACGAATACGGCCGCGATATTTTCAGTCGGCTGGTCTATGGCTCGCGGATCACGCTGTACATCATTGCCCTGGTAACCGTGATCGTCGGTCCCATCGGGCTGTTTATCGGCACCGTCTCGGGCTACTTCGGCGGGGCGGTCGACACCGTGTTCATGCGCCTGACCGACATCTTTATTTCCTTCCCCAGCCTGGTCCTGGCGCTGGCCTTTATCGCCGCCCTGGGCCCTGGCCTGGAGCATGCGGTGGTGGCGATTGCCTTGACGTCATGGCCACCGATTGCGCGGCTGGCGCGGGCTGAAACCCTGTCCCTGCGCAACGCCGACTTTGTCGTCGCCGTGGAACTGCAAGGCGCGTCGCCGGCGCGGATTATCCTGCGCCATATCGTGCCGATGTGCCTGTCCTCGGTGATCATCCGCCTGACCATGAACATGGCCGGGATCATCCTCACCGCCGCCGCTTTGGGCTTCCTCGGCCTGGGTGCCCAGGCGCCGCTGCCGGAGTGGGGCGCGATGATTTCCACCGGGCGCCGCTACATGCTCGAGTGTTGGTGGCTGGTGGCGGTTCCCGGGGCGGCGATCATGTTGGTCAGCCTGGCCTTCAACCTGTTGGGCGATGGCCTGCGGGACATCCTTGATCCGCGCAGCGAATAATCGGAGAACACCTTATGTCCGCCATCAAATTGAATGTCGAAGGGCTTAATGTGCGCTTCGTCAGTGGCCAGAAAGAAACCCATGCCGTGCGCGACGTGTCCTTTACCTTGGGGCGGGAAAAACTGGCGATTGTCGGTGAGTCCGGCTCAGGCAAGTCCACCGTCGGGCGCAGTCTGCTCAAGCTGCATCCGCCCAGCGCCAGAATCACCGCCAAGGCCATGGCGTTTGGCGAGGTCGACCTGCTCTCGGCCAGTGAAAAGGCGATGCAGAAGATTCGCGGCCAGCGCATCTCGATGATCATGCAAGACCCCAAGTACTCGCTGAACCCGGTGGTCAAGGTGGGCGACCAGATTGCCGAAGCCTACCTGGCCCACCACAAGGCCAGTCGCAGTGATGCGCGCGAACGGGTCATGCAGATGCTCGAGCAGGTGCATATCCGCGATCCGAAGCGGGTCTACAACCTGTACCCCCACGAGGTGTCCGGCGGTATGGGCCAGCGCATCATGATTGCGATGATGGTGATCACGCGTCCGGAAGTGATCATTGCCGATGAGCCCACGTCGGCGCTGGATGTCTCGGTGCGCCAGCAAGTGCTCAGCGTGCTGGAAGAGTTGGTGGACCAGCAGCAGATGGGGCTGATTTTTGTCAGTCACGACCTCAACCTGGTGCGCAACTACTGTGACCGCGTGCTGGTGATGTACGCCGGGCGCGTCGTCGAATCCCTGGCCGCCTGCGACCTGCAATACGCCGAGCATCCCTACACCCGTGGCCTGCTGGCCGCGCTGCCGAGCATGGATAACCGCCGCGTGCACCTGCCGGTGCTCAAGCGCGATCCACTCTGGCTGACTCAATAAGGAACCTGACCATGCCCATGATCCAAGCGCACGCCTTGAACCTGAGTTTCGGCACCGGCGCTGCCATCAACCAGGTGCTGCACGATGTGAGCCTGAGTGTCGCCGACGGCGAATCGTTCGGCCTGGTGGGGGAGTCCGGTTCGGGCAAGACCACCGTGCTGCGCTGCCTGGCCGGGCAATACCGGCATTGGAACGGGGAGCTGAGCATCGCCGGCGCGCCGTTGCAGCACAAGATTCCCAAGGAGCATTTTCGCAAAGTGCAGATGGTCTTCCAGGACCCCTACGGCTCCCTGCACCCCAGGCACACCATCGACACCGCCCTGCGCGAGCCGCTGATTATCCACGGGGTAGGGGACAAGGACGACCGGATCAACGAGATCCTGCTCAAGGTCGGCCTGAACGACAGCTTCCGCTTTCGCTATCCCCATCAGTTGTCCGGTGGGCAGCGCCAGCGCGTGGCCATTGCGCGCGCATTGATCCTTGAGCCCCGCGTGCTGTTGCTGGATGAACCGACCTCGGCCCTGGATGTGTCGGTGCAGGCCGAGATCCTCAACTTGCTGGCGGACCTGCGCCAGCGCGAGAAACTCACCTATCTGCTGGTCACCCATGACCTGGGGGTGGTCACTCACTTGTGCGACCGGGTGGCGGTGATGCAGCACGGCAGGATCGTCGAATTGCTCGACTGCCAGGCCTTGAGTCAGGACCAGGCCGTGCACGACTACACGCGCATGCTGGTGCAGGCCAGCCGTGATTTCAGTCAGGAGTCTGTCGGGCGTAAGGTCGGCTGATTTCTGTAGTCATCGTATGACTATGGGTGGGTGAAGATGCGTGCATTCATGTTTATTGCACGTAACCATCTGTTTTTATTAATCAAATGATAATGGCGCAAACTAAAGCGCTTAGAGGCTGGCTAACGCTCTCTTACAGTTGTACGATGACTTACCTCTTTAGGTATCCCCCTTTATTTTTCGATTTGAGGTTTGCGAACATGACGCCACAAGAACTAAAAACAGTCCTGTCTTCCGGCTTGCTCTCGTTCCCGGTTACCGACTTTGACGCGGCCGGTGACTTCCGTGCCGACACCTATGCCCGCCGCCTGGAGTGGCTGGCACCTTACGGCGCCAGCGCGTTGTTCGCGGCGGGGGGCACCGGGGAATTTTTCTCCCTGGAGTCCAAGGAATACACCCAGATCATCAAGACTGCGGTGGACACCTGCAAAGGCCAGGTGCCCATCCTCGCCGGTGCCGGTGGCCCTACACGCCAGGCCATTGCCTACGCCCAGGAGGCCGAGCGCCTCGGTGCCGCCGGTATTCTGCTGATGCCTCACTACCTCACTGAAGCCAGCCAGAAAGGCCTGGTGGCCCACGTTGAGCAGGTGTGCAACTCGGTGGATTTCGGCGTGGTGGTGTACAACCGCAACCTGTGCCGTCTCAACGCCGACAGCCTGGAACAGTTGGCCGAGCGCTGCCCGAACCTGATCGGTTTCAAGGACGGCATCGGTGAAGTCGAATCCATGGTCTCGATCCGTCGCCGCCTCGGCGACCGCCTGACCTACCTCGGCGGGCTGCCGACCGCCGAAGTTTATGCCGCGGCCTACAAGGCCCTGGGCGTGCCGGTGTATTCCTCGGCGGTGTTCAACTTCATCCCGAAAACCGCGATGGATTTCTACCGCGCGGTGGCCGCCGACGACCACGCCACCGTGGGCCGCTTGATCGATGATTTCTTCCTGCCGTACCTGGCGATCCGCAACCGTTGCGAAGGTTATGGCGTGAGTATCGTCAAGGCCGGTGCACGCCTGGTCGGCCACGACGCCGGCCCGGTGCGCGCGCCGTTGACCGACTTGCTGCCTAAAGAAGTGGAGCAGTTGGACGTGCTGATCAAGGCATTGGGCGCCCAGTAAGCCCCTTGTAGGAGCGAGCTTGCTCGCGAAAAAACCACAGACGACTCGGGCCACCCGGTAACGCTGTGTGTTGGTTGACGCGTTTCGCGGGCAAGCCCGCTCCTGCAACCGCCTTATCAACTACCTCGAAAAAACCGGGCGGCAGATGTAGCGCCCCTCGGTGTGAATACCGGCAAAAACAAGGAGAACAACATGCCGTATCAACCCTCGAAAAAAAGACCGGTGCGTTGCGCGCTGGCCCTGGTGGTCCTCGGTTGCAGCCCGCTGTCATGGGCGCTGCAAGCCCCGTCAAAACTGCAAGTACCGACCCTGGCCTTTGATGACCGGCAAATCATCCTGGTGTGGGAAAAGCCTGCCGAGCATGCCGGCATCAAGGATTACCGGGTCTACGCCAACGGCACGCTGCTGGGCAGCGCCAATGCCAATAATGACCAGGTATCACCGGCCAAACCCTACATCGACCAGTTTTATCGGCAAGACACCGCCAACTTTCATCATCGCATCGGCATTCACAGCTTCACCGCCCAGGGCCTGAAGCCTGACACGGCGTACCGCTTCACTGTGCGTTCGGTGGACGGCAACGGCAAAGAGTCTGCCGACAGCGCCCCGGTGCTGCAACGCACCACCCCGGTTGCGGCGATATTCGACGTGAAAAAATACGGCGCCAAAGGCGACGGCAGCCATCTCGATACCCTGGCGATCCAGAACGCCATCGATGCCTGCACCGTCGGTTGCAAAGTCTTGTTGCCTGAAGGCACCTACAAAAGCGGCGCGCTCTACCTCAAGAGCAACATGACCCTGGAGATCGCCGAAGGCGCGACCTTGCTCGGCTCCGAGCGCGCCGAAGATTACCCCCTGGCCGGCTACATCCAGTACCCATATTCCACCACCGTGCGCCCGGCCTCGCTGATCAACGCGTTGCCCCGTGATCCACGCCAGCATCAGTCATTCGAAAACATCCGCATCGTCGGCAAGGGCACCCTCGACGGCAATGGCTGGAAGCGCAACGCCGATGTCGTCGACGAGCGTGGCCAGGCGCTGCCGTTCTACCTGCCCAGCGACAATACCCGCTATGCCCAGGACGGCATCCTCGCCAAGGCGCAGGTGGAACAGGCCGTGGCGCGCGGCATGAACGTCAAGGATGCCTACGGGCAGATGCGCTCCTCGCTGATCACCCTGCGCAATGTGAAGAACGTGTTCTACGGCGGCTTCACCGTGGTGAACCCGGCGTTCCACGGCATCATGAACCTGGAGACCGAAAACGTAGTGCTGGCCAACACCACCCACAAGACCTACGACGCCAACAACGGCGACGGCATCGAGTTCGCCAACAGCAAGGGTGCGATGGTGTTCAACAACTTCTTCGACACCGGCGATGACTGCGTGAATTTCGCGGCCGGCACCGGTGCCGATGCCGTGCACCAGCCGCCGCAGGAAGACGCGTGGATCTTCAACAACTACTTCCGCAAGGGCCATGGCATGGTGGTCGCCGGCAGTCACACCGGCGCTTGGATCCAGAACATCCTGGCCGAAGACAACGTGTCGGACGGCACCGATGCCGGGTTGCGCATGAAAAGCACCAACTTCATGGGCGGCGGCGCGCGCAACGTGACATTCCGCGACTCGGCGATCCGCAACACGGTCAAGCAGGCGTTCATTTTTACCCTCGACTACAACGACCCGAACGCCAAGCTCGACTATCAGCGCTCAACCATCGCGGGGCAGTTCAAGGACATTCGGGTGAGCGACGTGAGCGTCGAGAATGCCCAAGGGGCGGCGATCGAGGTCAAGGGTGATGCAGCGCACAACGCCTACCATCAGGGCCTGGTGTTCGAGCGCGTGCGTTTCAGCGGCGCGGCCAAAGCGCGTATCGATGGACTGAAAGACTCACGCTTCGACCACGTGGTCTTCAGCCAGACCGGCGGTGCCAACCCGTGGCAGGTCAGCGATAGCCAAGGGTTGGTGTTTAAGGACGTGGAGCCGGCGCCGTAAGCGCAAACGTTATGGTGAATGGACCGTTGCACTGTTAGGAGCGAGCTTGCTCGCGAAAAACGCCCAGGCAACGCGTTCATTCTCGATAAGCGCGGTGGCCCTGAGTTCTTCGCGAGCTCGCTCCTACAAAAAGCTTTAGTTCCCTCGCCACAGGTCGGACTGCCCGTAAAGTTGGGTAGATGCCCATGCCCGCTCACCACTGGGGAATCTATTACGTCCTGCGTTAATAGACCTGCGGCACAATGATTTCCGCTGGCGTCGGGCTGCGCGAGTAGTCCTCCTGGCGGACCCGTTGCGGCAGCTCGATCACCGGCAGTTCCACTTCTTCATAAGGCATTTGCCCAAGCAGGTGGTGGATGCAGTTGAGTCGGGCTTTCTTCTTGTCATCGGCCTGCACCACCCACCATGGCGCTTCGGCGATGTGGGTGCGTTCGAGCATGACTTCCTTGGCCTTGGTGTAAGCCTCCCAGCGCCGACGCGACTCCAGGTCCATGGGGCTGAGTTTCCACTGTTTGAGCGGGTCGTGAATGCGGCTGAGAAAGCGCAGGTGCTGTTCCTGGTCGGAAATGGAAAACCAGTATTTGATCAACTGGATGCCGGAGCGGGCGAGCATGCGTTCGAATTCCGGCACGGTGCGGAAGAACTCTTCGTACTGGTCTTCGTTGCAAAAGCCCATGACTTGTTCGACGCCGGCGCGGTTGTACCAACTGCGGTCGAACAGCACGATTTCACCCGCAGCCGGCAGGTGCGAGACATAGCGCTGGAAGTACCATTGCGTCTGCTCACGATCATTCGGGGCGGGCAGGGCGGCGACGCGGCAGACCCGTGGATTGAGTCGTTGGGTAATGCGCTTGATTACACCGCCTTTGCCGGCGGCATCGCGACCCTCGAACAGGATCACCACTTTGGCGCCGGTCTTGACCACCCAGCTTTGCAGCTTCACCAGTTCGCCCTGCAGGCGGAACAGTTCGCTGAAGTAAATCCTGCGCGCGGCCTTCTCGGGGCTCTCCTCGACGTGCTCATCGAACAGTGCGTTCAGGTCGTGCCCGTCTTCGGATAATTCCAGTTCCAGCTCTTCGTCACTGTGATCCAGCAGCTCACGGTGGATGCGCTGGATCAAGGCGTCTTCGGTTGTGTACATGGGAAGGAGCTCGCGTCGTGGAGGATGGCAAAGTCTTAGTCGCATTTTGTTACCAACCAATTACAACAAAATGCGCGGATGCGGCGGAAAGGAGGGACGAAATAGCGGTTTGCCATTCAATTTTCATAAAAGCGTAACAAACCTGCTGCAAAGTTCCGGGAGCCCGTAATCACAAGGATTTCCCTGAATGAAACGTCTGATGAAGTCAGCTGCACTCGCCGTTGCGGTTTCTCTAAGTGCCACCTCGGTATTTGCTGCCGAGAACGTCCGTCTGACAGGTTCTGGCGCCAGTTTCCCAGCGCCGATCTACCTCACCTGGTTCAAGGATTTCAGCAAGAAGACCGATGGCGTCACCGTTGACTACCAATCCAAAGGCAGCGGCGCGGGTGTACAGGACTTCCTGAACAAAACCGTGGACTTCGCCGCCAGTGACTCGGCGATGAAAGATGAAGACATCGCCAAGGTCGCCGAAGGCGTGCAGTTGCTGCCGATGACCGCAGGCGAAATCGTGCTGGCGTTCAACCTGCCAGGCAATCCTAAAGAACTTAAGCTGCCACGCGATGTGTACTCCAACATCTTCCTGGGCAAGATCACCAAGTGGAACGATCCGCAGATCGTCGCTGCCAACCCTGGCCTGAAACTGCCGGACATGCCGATCACCGTGGTCGTGCGTGCGGACTCCAGCGGTACCACTGCCGTTTTCACCAAGCACTTGGCGGCCATCAACCCGCAGTTCCAGAAGGACTTGGGTGAAGGCAACACCGTCAACTGGCCAGCCAGCGACAAATTCATCAAATCGCCGAAGAACGATGGTGTGACCGCCACCGTGCGCCAGACTCCAGGCGCGATTGGCTACATCGAATACGGCTTCGCCAAGCTCGCCAAGGTTGACTTTGCCCAGCTGCAAAACAAGGCCGGCAAGTACGTCGTACCTAACGCCGAAAGCGGTGCCGAAGCACTGGCAGCAGTGAAGATGCCGGAAAGCCTGGTGGCCTGGCTGCCGGACCCGGACGGTGCCAAGTCCTACCCGATCACGTCCTACACCTGGATGATCTTCCGCAAGGACAACGGCAACCCGGCCAAAGCCAAAGCCATGCGTGAAATGGTCGAGTACAGCCTGACCGAAGGTCAGAAAATCGCCGACTCGATGGGCTATATCCCGCTGCCGAAATCGGTGGTCGAACAGGTTCGCAAAGCGTCTGCCAACATCCAGTAACGCTCGTGAGGCCTCTCTCGGCGGGTGCTGTCAGCCCGGCCGGGAGAGTTACCCCCCTGTTCCGGAATTAGCCAATGAACACACCGTTTGTCGTACCGGGTAACCCGGATTCTGCCTGCCAGCCACCTTCTACGAAGGACTTCCTGGTTGACCGCACCTTCCGTGCGCTTGCACGAATAGGCGTGGTCCTGGTGCTGGCGTTGGTGTTTGCCCTGGTGTTCGAAGTCGGTCGCAAGGCCCTTCCAGGCATGGAAAAGCACGGTTTTGACGTGCTGCTGGGCAGCGTCTGGGATGTCAACCAAGGCAAGTACGGCATTCTGCCGGCCATCTGGGGCACGCTTTACAGTGCCTTTATCGCGTTGCTGATCGCAGGTGTTTTCGGCGTCAGCATGGCGATTTTCCTCACTCAGGATTTTTTGCCGGCGAAGCTGGCGGCGGTGTTTCGTACCATCGTCGAACTGCTCGCGGCCATCCCCAGCGTTGTTTACGGCCTCTGGGGCATTTACGTGGTCATCCCGGCAATTCGGCCGTTGACCGCATGGTTGAACACTGAACTTGGCTGGATCCCCTTTTTCGGCACGTCCCTGAGCGGGCCGGGGTTGCTCCCGGCAGCCCTGGTGCTTGCAATCATGATTTTGCCGACCATCGCCGCCGTGTCGCAGGATGCGCTCACCGCCGTGCCGATGAAAACCAAGCAAGCCGCCTACGGCATGGGTACCACCCACTGGGAAGCGATTCTCAAGGTGATGGTGCCGTCCGCCGCCACCGGCATCTTCGGTTCCCTGGTGCTGGGCCTGGGCCGCGCGCTCGGTGAAACCATGGCCCTGGCCATGCTGGTGGGCAACGCCAACAACATCTCTCTGTCGTTGTTCGCACCGGCCAACACCCTGGCGGCCTTGCTGGCGCTGAACTTCCCTGAAGCCGGGCCGAACGAGATCGAGGTGCTGATGTACGCCGCACTGGTGCTGATGTTGATCACGCTGATCGTGAACATCTTCGGCTCCATGATCATGATGTACGCCCAACGGGGTAATAAGTGATGACTGACCTCACTGCTGCAACCGACCTGACGTCCCCCGCCGGCGCACTGCCCAGCCTGCAACGCCGGTTCGAAGGCCGTGCCCTGCGCAGCCTGGTGTTGACCACCCTGGTCTGGACGGGCGCGCTGCTGGCCAGCGTGCCGCTGATTTCCGTGCTCTACATGCTGATCATGCGCGGCGGCGCACGCCTGAGCCTTGAAGTGTTCACCGAACTGCCACCCACCGGTTTCGAGACCGGCGGCGGTTTCGGCAACGCGATGGCCGGTACTTTCGTGATGGTCGGCATTGCCGCTGCCATCGCCGTGCCGGTCGGCATCATGGCGGCGATCTTCCTCGCCGAACTGGGCCCGGACAGCAAGCTGGCGAACGCCGCGCGTTTTGCCGCGAAGATGCTCACCGGCCTGCCTTCCATCCTGGCCGGTGTATTCGCCTACGCCCTGGTGGTGATGACCACCGGCACCTACTCGGCCCCGGCCGGTGGTGTGGCGCTGGCGGTACTGATGCTGCCGATCGTGGTGCTGACGGCTGAAGAGTCGATGCGCATGGTGCCCAAGATCATGAAGGACGCCGCCTACGGCATGGGCTGCACCCGCTCCCAGGTGATCTGGAAAATCGTCCTGCCCACCGGCCTGCCGGCAATCCTCACCGGCGTGATGCTCGCCGTGGCCCGCGCCGCAGGCGAAACCGCGCCGCTGTTGTTTACCGCGCTGTTCAGCAACTACTGGATCTACCACGACGGCAGCCTGGCGGTGATGAATCCGACGGCCTCGCTGGCCGTGCTGATCTACAACTTCTCCGGCATGCCCTTCGACAACCAGCTTGAACTCGCATGGGCGGCGTCGCTGGTACTGGTAATGATCGTGCTGGTCGTGAATATCGTGAGCCGTATCTTCGGCAAGCCAAAGTATTGAAAACGGGAGCATCTGAATCTTGAACGTATCAACTGCGCAAATAGCCGCTCCGTTTGTCACCCAGGCACCTGTGGTCATGGACTGCAAGCTGGACAAGATCTTCTACGGCAACTTCATGGCCGTGCGTGACAGCCATGTGCCGATCGAAAAGAACAAGATCACCGGCTTCATCGGCCCGTCTGGCTGCGGTAAAAGTACCGTGCTGCGTAGCCTCAACCGCATGAACGACCTGGTCAAAGGCTTCCGTTTCGAGGGCCATGTGCACTTCCTCGGGCAGGACGTCTATGGCAAGGGCGTGGATCCGGTGGTCGTGCGCCGCTACATCGGCATGGTGTTCCAGCAGCCGAACCCGTTCTCGATGAGCATCTTCGACAACGTCGCCTTCGGCCTGCGTCTGAATCGCTACAAAGGCGACCTGGGCGACCGCGTCAAGCACGCCCTGCAAGGCGCTGCGCTGTGGGATGAGGTCAAGGACAAGCTCAAGGTCAGCGGCCTGTCGCTGTCCGGTGGCCAGCAGCAACGTCTGTGCATCGCCCGCGCCATCGCCACCGAGCCGGAAGTGCTGTTGCTCGATGAACCCTGCTCGGCGCTTGACCCGATTGCCACGCGCCGGGTCGAGGAGTTGATGGTCGAGCTGAAGAAGGACTACACCATCGCCCTGGTGACCCACAACATGCAGCAGGCCATCCGTGTGGCCGACACCACGGCGTTTTTCTCGGTGGATATTTCCCAGGGCACGCGCACCGGCTACCTGGTGGAGATGGGCCCGACGGCGCAGATCTTCGAGAACCCGCGTGAACAAATGACCGGGGACTACATCAGCGGCAAGTTCAGCTGATGCCCCTGCGGGAGCTGGGATGCTCCCGTATTTTCAACTGCTTATGGGAATGCCAATGCCTGCAACACGACGCCTTGATTTGCCCGCGATTGAACGTGCACTGCGTGAGGTGCAACAGCGCTTCGCCGAGCTCAGCCGGGACTTTACCGAGCCGCGCGACCCGTTGACCGACGAAGTGCTGCACAACGTGCTTGAAGGCTACGCGCTGATTGACGACTATGTCGCGCGGGGCGTCGACCTGTTCGACCTTCAGCAACTGAACCTGATGCTGGAGATCAACGCCACCGTGCTCTGCGGCAGCGACCCGGCACGCCGCCTGGAATACGCCCAGCACCTGGCGGCGACCGAGGAACACTTCTTCAACAACGTCGAGGGCGGCATCAAGGATTTGTACAACTGGTACTGCGCGTATCGCAGTGAATCAGTCTGGAAGCGCGCCGCCGGGGTGTATGTACGCATCCTCAGCAAGCCGCAGCTGTTCATTGAAGGCAACAACCGCAGCGGTTCGCTGATTGTCAGCTATTTGCTGATGCGTGCAGGCTTGCCGCCGTTCGTGCTGACGCTGGAGAACGCCGAGGGCTACTTCAACCCTTCGTCGGTGATCCGCAACTCAGCCAAACATGGAGTCAAGGCGTTGTACGAATTGCCCAAGATCAAGAAAAAATACGCCGCCTTCCTGGAAGAACAGGCGCCGGATCCGAACAAGTTTTTTCTTAAAGACCAGCCCTTGCCTGTCTATCAAGGGGGCCATTGATGAGCGGTTATCCCGTGTTCGCCAAGGCAGGGCGGGCTCTCAAGCGTGTTTTCCTGATGCAGCAGCGTCCGCGCATCCGCATTTCCTTCGATATCGACGATACCCTGGCCTGCCAACTCCATCATTGCGACGTCGAGCCGAGCCGGCTGCCAGCCTGCGTGCACCGTTGGCTGGGTGAGCCCTTGCGGATCGGCACACGCTCCCTGACCCGCGAACTACGCCGCCAGGGCTGCAGCATCTGGGTCTACACCTCGTCCGGTCGCACGCCGTCTTATATCCGCCGTTGGCTGATGCTCTACGGCATCCGCGTCGACGGCGTGGTCAACAGCGTGCTGCACAACCACGCGCTGACGGCACACGGCCTGTCCAACGCCCCCTCTAAATTCCCGCCGGCCTTCGACATCGACCTGCATGTGGATGACTCCGAAGGTGTGCGCAGTGAAGGTCATGACCATGGTTTCCGCGTGGTAGTGGTGGATCCTCAAGACGAAAACTGGGCACAGCGGGTGTTGGAGGCCGTAGCGCAGGTCCAGGCGCAGTTGGCCTGGCAGCAGCCGCTCCGGTACAAAAAGACAACACGGCAGCGCGCGGAGGTTTTTTCTTCCTGAGGCGCTGTGAAAATCCAGAAAAGCCACTCGAACGATTGGTTTTTTTTGTCTTGCCGCAGCGCCCCGAGCGGCCTCAGTCGGAGCGTGCCGCCTCCATGCCGCGCCGAATACGCATCAGGTCTTGATACGCCTCGGTGCGCTTTGCGTCGGCTATCTGTTTCGCTTCGGTAAAGCGCAGCCAGTCACCGGCATCGGCCAGGCTGCTGCCTATGATGGCGTAGGCCTGTGTTTCCAGGCGGTCTGCCTCGTAGAACAGCTCGGTGTTCCTGGCCAGCTCTGCTTCCCAGCCGGTTTGTTTCGACGCTTCACGCCTATTCGCTGCCATGGCCTTCACCCCAAGGTCGTCATGTGCGAGCGAAGAGTGGAGAGGCCTGCTCGAGGCCGCCGGGTTCGTAGCTCGCGTAGGAGCGACACGAGCCGTTCTCGTGTCTGATAAATCCTTCAATGTTGATGGATAAACGTGGGGGTTCGTTCAAATTAGTTCGGGGGGCGGGCCGTACCCTCGGCTCGATCTATGTGATATCGGCAGCAGGCCTGGTGCTGGTACTGGGCGTCTGCCTGTTTATCTCCGAAGGCGGCGCACTGATCAATGTGATCGGCAACGGCGTGGCCACCCTGTTCATTGCCCGCTGGGATGGGGCGCTGGACCGTTAGCCACTCAAGCGGGAGTTGGGGTAGGTCGCAGAAAGCCTTGGTCAATCGGCCGGTTTGGCTGTGCCCAGCACGCGATTCAACTCGCCAGCGACAGCGATGAGTTGTTGTTCCAGTGCTTCAACCTCAGAAAGGCTAATGCCATTGTTGATAACTTGCAGGGTTTTAGCCCGCTTCTTTGGAGCGGGCGCCAGATTGTGTGCTTGTTGCGAAATCAACACCTGACGCAACAGATTGTTGATCACGGTTTGATAGCCCGTACCGGCGCTTTCTGCGCGTTCACGGGCGGCATCGATTACCGCATCGTCAAGCATGATGGTGATGCGGGTCTTGCCCTTGTTGCTGGCGACAGCACCGCGTTTGCCGTGGGTGAAATCGTATTCGTCTTTCATTGTTCAAGCCTCCAGATAACGGCGCCGTTCATTTTTTGATGCGAGCCTGGCGCTGATAACGCGTACGAAATTCGGATCGCGGTAAGTGTATGTCACTACCAAAATTCGTCCCCTCGCGTCAGTGCCCATGGTCACCCAGCGCTCTTCACCGTGATCGTGGTCTTGTATCGTCAGGGCGATCTCATCGTTGAACACCGGTTCTGCGTCCGCCAGGCTTATGCCCTTGTGCTTCTGCTGATTGGCGATGTTTTTTGCCTCATCGTATTGAATCCTGAACGTCTTCATTATGCATACTTTATATGTATGAAAAAGCGGTTGAAGGAACCGTCAGTCAGGAAGATGGCCAGCCATAAATAGCGGTAGTGTGAATTTGCCATGTTCCGCTCGGTCAGTTGGGTCTCGATCTTGCTGAGGTTGCCAACATATTTCCGTGCGTAATGGTTAATCCGTTACGTAGAAGGATTCTGTTTTGATTGTCGGAAGAGGCGAGCCTGAATAGGCGACTAATCGGACAGATCAACGTTCGCGGGGCCGGATCAATACTAAGTTTGTTCACATCAACCCTTATTCCCCAGCATGCTCATTTCACTGACCACACCGGGGAAAAGGTCGGGACGCTACCTTCAACGCATATGCAAAATAATCGGACTGCTGCTGGCCGGGTCGGTATGCCCGCGCAGCTTGCCGACTGCCTTGGCGTCGACCGCCTCCCCGTGGTTGCCCCAGGTGCTGCGTACGTAGGTCAGCACCTGGGCGATTTCCTCATCGGACAATTGCTCACGAAACGCCGGCATGCGGTAGGCGTCCGGTACGCCGGCGGCCACTACCCGTTGTGAGCCGTTGAGGGTGATGTTGATCGCCGAGGCGCTTTCCTTGGCCAATGCCGAGGTGGCGCCGGCCAGAGGCGGCATCCATTCGGGTTGGCCCTTGCCGTCAAGGCCATGGCAGGAGGCGCAGCGGGTCGCGTAGGTGTGGGCGCCGGGGACGTCCTGGCGTGTGTCGGCGGTCGTGTACTGCCAGGGTGTGCCGTCGCGCTGTGGGTCGCCGGGCAGTGACTTGAGGTAACGGGCGATGGCGGCCAGGTCGGCGTCTTCCATGAACTGCGTGGAGTTGTTGAAGGCTTCGGTCATCGAGCCGTAGACCACCGCATGGGCGTTGCGCCCGGTCTTGAGGAATTGCACGATCTGCGGCTCGCTCCAGCGCCCCAGCCCGGTGTTCGGGTCCTGGCGCAGGCTCGGTGCGTACCAGCCGTCGAGCAGGGCGCCGGCGAGGAACGGCTTGCCGGATTCGTCCAGGGCTTTTTCGTTGAAGGCCAGGCCGCGCGGCGTGTGGCAGCTGCCGCAGTGGCCAGGGCCTTGGACGATATAGGCGCCGCGATTCCACAGTGCGTCCTGGTCGGGTTTGGCCGCGTAAGTGGCGGTCGGCGCGAAGAGGCCGTTCCACAGGGCGATGGGCCAGCGCAGATTGAGCGGCCAGGGAATATCGCTGGGGATGTTGGGCTCGTTGGCCGGTTGTACGCCTTGCATGAAGAACGCATACATCGCGCGTATATCGTCGTCGCTGAGCTTGGCGTAAGACGGGTAGGGCATCGCCGGGTAGAGCCGCCGGCCGCCCGGTGCCACGCCGTGGCGCACTGCACGGTCGAAGTCGGCCAGGCTGTAGGTGCCGATGCCGTGGGTGCGGTCCGGAGTGATGTTGGTGGCGTGAATGGCGCCCAGCGGCGTGGCCATTTCCAGGCCCCCGGCGAAGGGCGCCTTGCCCGGCAGGCTGTGGCAGGCGACGCAGTCACTGAGGCGGGCGACATACTCGCCGCGACTGACCTGTGCGGGGTCGACGCTGGCGGCCTGTTCCTGTTCGAACGGTGACGCGGGCTGGCGGGTGACATACCAGGCCAGCAAGCCGGCGGCGACCAGGCAGGGCAGCACCAGCCAGCCTGCGGTTCTTGCGAATCGACGGTTGTTCATGGGCGGTCTCGCTCGGTTAGCTGAAGGTGTGTCGGCTTAATGGCAGGCTGCGCACACGCTGGCCGGTCAACTGCGCTACCGCATTGACCACGGCTGGCGCCACAGCGGGGAGCGGAGGCTCACCGATGCCGCCCATCTTCTCGCCACTCTCGACGATCTTTACGTGCACCTGCGCCATCCGTGAGGGCGGCAGGATCGGGTAAAGGTCGTAGTTGCGTGCCCGTGGCTTACCCTCCACGTACACCGCTTCCTCCAGCAGGGTTTGCGATAAACCCAGGGCCACCGCGCCATTGACCTGGGCTTGCACAATCGCCGGGTTGACGATGCTGCCGGGGTCGATGGCTTCCCAGATGTGGTGGACCTTGACCTGGCCGTTCTCAAGCGAGACTTCGGCAATCACCGCCGCGTGGGAGCCAAATGGCGAGGCCATGGCCACGCCACGGGCGCGCCGGGTGCCGTCTTCGGCGGTGTAGGGGCCACGCTTCCAGCCACCGGACAACTCGCCCACGGCCTTGAGCAGGGTGGTCAGCCGTGGGTTGTCGCGCAGCAGATGCAGGCGCAGCTCATAGGGATCGCGGCCGCCTTTGTCCGCCAGCTCATCGAGGAACGCTTCGTAGAAGAAGTCATTCAGCGAATTGCCCACCGAACGCCAGTAACCGAGCATGGCCGGGCCCTTGACGTAGATCTGCGCGATGCGTTTGTTGGGGATGGCGTAGCTCTTGCCCGACAGGCCTTCAAGGGCGGTGGGGTCGAGTTTTTCGCCCTGCTTGCCGGCGATGGCCTCGGTAGGGCCTTCGGTGGCGCTCACCGCTTCGATCGCCACCGGCAGGCCGTCGGCGTCCAGCGCGGCGCGGAACTTGACCACCGCGACCGGGCGCAACACGTCGCGCAGGAACTCTTCCTCACGGCTCCAGATCAGCTTGATCGGACGGCCCACCGCCTTGGCCAATGCAATCGCCTGCGGGTAAGGGCTGGCCGAGTCATACAGGAAGTGTCGGCCGAAAAACCCGCCCAGCAGCGGCGAGTGCAGGGTCACTTGCGCGGGGTCGAGCCCGGCGCGCTTGGCGATGTCGGCGCGGAACATATCGGGCGCCTGGTTGGGCAGCCAGATCTCCAGCGAACCGTCGGGGTTGAAGCGCGCCAGGGCTGACGGTGGCTCAAGTTGCGCATGGTTGAGGTATTGGTTGTGGTAGGTGGCCTCGACCTGGGTCTTGGCGTTTTTCAACGCGCCGGCCACATCGCCTTCGTTCTCGTCGTCACGGGCCGGACCTTGCTGGGCCGCGAGAAAATCGCGAAAGCCGTCGCTGGAGAAATCCGCGGGCATGCCGCGCACTTTTGAGTCGGCCGTGGGTTCCTGCCAGTCGACCTGGATCGCCTCCACCGCACGCTTGGCGTGCCACCAGCGTTCGGCCACCACGGCCACCGCACCGGGCAGCACATGCACGGAGTGCACGCCTTTCATGGCTTCGACCTGGGATTGGTTACGCAGGCTGCCCACGGTCATGCCCAGGCGCGGCGCGTGCTGCACGGCGGCGTGGAGCATGCCGTCGACCTTCATGTCGATGCTGTACTGTGCCTTGCCGGTGGATTTGTCATAGGCATCCAGGCGCTTGACCGGCTTGCCGATCCAGCGGAACTGGCTCGGGTCGCGCAGGGTGATGCTGGCCGGGTCGGGCACCGGCATGTCCAGCGCGCGGCCGGCCAACTCGCCGTAGCCCAGGGAGCGGCCGGACGCGGCGTGCACCACGCGGCCGGGTTGGGTGGTCAGTTGCGCCACCGGCACACCGAGCTGCTCGGCACCGGCCTGCAACAGCATGGCGCGGGCGAGGGCGCCCAGGCGACGCATGACCGGGTAGCTCATGCGTACCGACATGCTGCCGCCGGTGATGCGCATGCCGTTTTCCATCACCACGTAGGCTTCACCGGGCGGTGCGGCTTCGACGATAAAGGTGGCGGGGTCGGCATCCAGCTCTTCGCCGACGATCTGCGCCATGGCGGTATGGGTGCCTTGGCCGCCTTCCATAAAGGGGCTGAGCAGGCGCACCGTGCCGTCCGGGCGAATCTCCAGGAACGCCGGCACCTGGGTGCCGCGTTCTGCGGCACTGGCGGCCTGCACTCGGGCCGAGCCCAGCGGCAGGCCGAAACCGATGACCAGCGCACCCACGGCCGTGCTGGCCAGGAAGCGGCGACGCGACAGGTTGATCGGCTCGCCCAGGGTGATGCCAGGGATGACGGATGGCGTGTTCATCAGGCGCTCTCCTTCCCGGCGGCCAGGTCATGCATGGCGGCATGGATGGCGTTGTAGGTGCCGCAGCGGCACAGGTTGACCATGGCCGCGTCGATCTGCGCATTGGTGGGGGCAGGGGTGTGCTTGAGCAACGCGGTGGCGGCCATCACCTGCCCGGACTGGCAGTAACCGCATTGCGCCACCTGATGCTCGACCCAGGCACTGACCACCCGCTTGCCGACTGCATCGGCTTCGATGGCCTCGATGGTGGTGATTTCACGCCCGACCACCCCGGCCACCGGCGTGACGCACGAACGCACGACATTGCCGTCCACCAGCACCGAGCAGGCGCCGCATTGGGCCAGGCCGCAGCCATACTTGGTGCCGGTCAGCCCGAGGTCATCGCGGATCACCCATAGCAACGGCGTGTCCGCGTCGGCGTCGACCTGATAGGCCTTTTGGTTGATGCGTAATTCCATGGCTGACTCACCTGCTGATCATCGGTTGGGATGGCTTGTTTCTTATAAGAAAGGCGATGGGCGCCCATTGTCGAACTCTAGACCAGGGCACAAGGGCTATCTATGAAAAAGCCGAAGACTCGGAGGATCAGGCAAGTATTCAGGAGGATTGAGTCAGTCAGGCAAGGTGGTCGATCAACATAGGGACCGGCCCCCGATTGATTTGTGAGCCTTCATTGATCTGGGTCAATACAAGCCCCGATTGACTCAAGATGGCCGTCCGAGAGCGGTAGAGCCGTTTTTATGGGTGATATCATGGCGCCACTATTTTGGCGTGACAGGCGCCAGTCTTACCCATGGACATGAGGCTTTAGGGAAATGCTTAAGAACGCTCCGCTGCGTCTGAAACTGTTGTTGATTCTGCTGCTGCCGATGCTCGGGTTCCTGACCCTGGCCGGCGTGTTTGTGGTGGACAACTACAAAACGCTGCGCGACATGAACACCACGGTGATGGCCAGCGCCACCGCCCAGAAGTTAAGCCAACTGATTACCACGTTGCAGCGCGAGCGCGGTGCCAGTGGCGTGTTCCTCGGCAGTGGCGGCAAGTCCATGGGCGATCGCATGGTCCAGATGCGCAGGGACTCCAGCACGGCCGTCGAGGTGGTGCGCGGTGTGTCCACCTCCGGCAATGCGAACCTGGACGACGTCCTGCGGGCCCTGGACCAGCTGCCGGCCATGCGCGAACAGGTCGATAAACTGAGCATCAACAGCACCGAATCCGGCGCGCGTTATACCCAGATCATTCAAGTGCTGACCGGCTACACCCATTCCCTGGAAGCGAGCGTCAACAACGCGACCATCGTCTACGCGCTGGGTGCACTGAATCAATTTATCGAGATGAAAGAGCGCGCCGGCCGTGAGCGCGTGGTGCTGGGCCTGGTGTTCAACCAGGGGCATTTCGATGAGGCGCTGTTGTCGCGCTTCAGCCGCAACCTGGGCGAGTTCGGCGCCTACTACGAGGCGTTCCGGCGCAAGGCGCCCGCGGCCTCACTTGCGCAGTTCGATACGCAAATGCAGCAACCTGCCGCCGTCGAAGTCGCCAAGTTGCAGCGCCTGGCGTTTGAGGTGCCGATGGGGCAGGCGCTGGGGATCAAACCCGAAGCCTGGTTTGAAACCTCCACCCAGCGCATTGACCTGATGAGCCAAGTGGAGGAAGCCCTGGGCCAAAGTGTCAGCAGCCTGGCAATGCACGAGCGTGATGACGCCAGCCGCGCCCTGTGGCTGACCATCGGCGCGGTGATCGTGTCCCTGTTGGCAGTGGCGGTGTTGTCCTGGCTGATCATCCGCATGATCGATTCGGCGGTGCGCGACCTGAACCGCGTGCTCAACGACCTGGCACAGCGCGACCTCACCGCGCGGGCGACTTATGAGAGCAAAGACGAATTCGGTCAGATCTCGCGCAACCTCAACCGCATGGCGCAAGAGATCAGTGGCGTGGTGCAGGAAATCGGCAGCGCCACCGCACAGGTTGCAACGGCGGCGGAGGAGTCCTCAACCGTGACGATGCAGACCAGCCAAAGCGTCGAGCGCCAGCGCCAAAGCACTGAACTGGTGGCCACGGCGATCAACGAAATGAGCGCCACCGTGCGCGAGGTGGCGCACAGCACCAACGATGCGGCGCAACTGTCGCAACGGGTCAATACCAGCACCACCCAAGGGCGCACCGAGATCGAAGGCACCATCACGCTGATCCGCCAGCTCTCGGGGCAGGCCGAGGACACCGCGCTGATCATTGACGAGCTCAAACAGGAAAGCGATGGGATTTCCTCCGTGCTGGACGTCATTCGCGGCATTGCCGAGCAAACCAACCTGCTGGCCTTGAACGCGGCCATCGAAGCGGCGCGGGCAGGGGATCATGGACGCGGATTTGCCGTGGTGGCCTCCGAGGTACGGGTGCTTGCCCAGAAGACCCAGGAGTCCACGGGGAACATTCAGCAGATGATCAGCAACCTGCAAAGTGGTTCCGATCGCGCGAGCTCGTCCATGCAGGACACCCTGGGCAAGGCCCAGGACGGGGCGCGCAAGGTCGAACGTGCGGGTGAATTGTTGTTGGAGATCGCCGAAGGCGTGGCCAGTATCAGTGATCGCAACCTGCAGATTGCTTCGGCGGCTGAAGAGCAGAGTGCGGTTTCAGAAGACATCAACCGTAACGTCAACGAGATCAACGACCTGGTCATCCAGGTCAGTGCCGGCGCCGAGCAAACCGCAATCACCAGCCAGGAACTGGCGCGCCTGGCCGAGCACCAGCAGGATCTGGTCAATCGTTTCAAAGTGGCGTGAGGCGAGGGCGGCCGGCTCCGACGGCGGTGGGTCAGTCGACCTCTACAGAGACTGACACTCCACCATCGGGAGCAAGCCCCCTCCCACAGTTGTTTAGCGGTGTTGGATGGATTGTGGCGAGGCTTTGATTTCGACGAAGCCTGTTCCATTAGTCCGCCCACCCGTCACGCACCGCACTGCGAATCCCCTCCAGCAACATCGCGAATGCCGGGTTGTCATTGTTCTCGCGCCAGATCAGGTGCAGTTCACTCTGTGCGCCTTCGCCCAGGTCGATATCGCGAAACACCACGTTCTTGAACACCACACTGCTGGCGCAACGCGGTACCAGCGCCAATCCCATGCCGGCGTTGACCAGGGCCAGGATGGTCAGGGACGAGCCCAGCCACTGCACATATTCGGGGGCGACACGCGCCGAGCGCAGCAGGCCGGTGAGCAGTTCGTTGAACGGCGGGTAGGCCGAATGGGCGTACATCAGGAAGGGCTGGGCGTCGAGGTCGTGGACGCTGACGCTGTCGGCGCTGGCCAGTCGATGGCTGCTCGGCACCGCCAGTACAAAGGGCTCGCGCACCAGGCATTCGGTGGCATAACCGGGCTCCAGCAGGGGCGCGCGGACGATGCCCAGGTCGATGCGGCGCGCACGCAGGGCTTCGTATTGCTGGTAGGTGTTCATCTCCGAGAGGTCGATCTTGACCTGAGGCTGCTTGAGCCGTGCCTCGGCAATGACCCTGGGCAAAAACTCATACACCGCGCTGCCGACGAAGCTGATATTCACCGTGCCAATGTCGCCCTCGGCAAAACGTCGCGCGGTCACGGCCGCCTGCTGGGCCCGTTCCAGCAGGTTCTGGGCCTCGATAAAAAACGCCCGCCCGGCGGCAGTGAGGGCGACGCTGCGGGTGGTGCGGGTAAACAGCTCCACGCCGAGGTGATGTTCCAGTAATTGGATCTGCCGGCTGAGGGGCGGCTGGGTCATGTTCAGGCGTTCGGCGGCGCGGCGAAAATTCAGCTCGGTGGCCACGGTGGTGAAGCAGCGCAGTTGCGTGAGTTCGAACATTGATCTAATCCAGGTATCAATCGAATGCCAAGTTAGATTAGACGGGAACAATCCCCGGCGTCCATGATCGGCACGTCCCTAAAAAAACAATGATTGGGAGTTGCCCTTGGATACCGTCCAGAATCCGCCCGACCCGAGCGTGCTTGCCCGAGCAGCCGCCAAGGTCAAGCGCCATGTACTGCCGTTGTTCGTGGTGATGTTCATCGTCAATTACATCGACCGGGTCAATATCGGCTTTGTGCGCAGCCATATGGAGACTGACCTGGGCATTGGCGCCGCCGCCTATGGCTTGGGTGCCGGGCTGTTCTTCATCGGTTACGCCATCTTCGAGGTGCCGTCCAACCTGCTGTTGCAGCGCTACGGCGCGCGGGCCTGGTTGACGCGCATCATGTTCACCTGGGGCGCGGCCGCGATGGCCATGGCCTTTGTCAAAGGCGAGACCAGTTTCTATATCCTGCGCTTCGTACTCGGCGCTGCCGAAGCCGGTTTTTTCCCCGGCATCATCTACTACTTCACCCAATGGCTGCCGGCCGCCGAGCGCGGCAAGGCAATGGCGATTTTCCTCAGTGGTTCGGCCATCGCCTCGGTGATTTCCGGGCCGGTGTCGGGGGCGTTGCTCAACGTCAGCGGCTTGAGCCTGCATGGCTGGCAGTGGATGTTCCTGATCGAGGGCTTTGCCTCCATCGTGTTGTGCGGGTTTGTGTGGTTCTGGTTGCAGTCTCACCCCCATCAGGCCAAGTGGCTCAGCGACGAAGAAAAACACGCGCTGGTGACGGCCATCGCGCTTGAGCAAACGGCCCGCGAAGCCACCCAGAGCGTGCGGCCGTCGATGTTCAAGCTGCTGGCCGACAAGCAGATCGCGCTGTTCTGCTTTATCTACTTTTCCATCGCCCTGACCATCTACGGCGCCACCTTCTGGCTGCCGAGCATGATCAAGAAAATGGGCAACCTCGGCGATTTCCAGGTGGGATTGTTCAACTCGATCCCGTGGTTGATTTCCATCGTCGCCATGTACGGTTTCGCCGCCCTGGCCAGCAAGTGGAAACACCAGCAGGCGTGGGTGGCGCTGATGCTGGTGATCGCCGCCGTCGGCATGTTCATGTCCACCATGGGCGGGCCGGTGTTTGCGTTTGTCGCCATCTGTTTTGCCGCGATTGGCTTCAAGGCCGCTTCCGCGCTGTTCTGGCCGATCCCCCAGGGTTACCTGGATGCGCGCATCGCGGCGGCGGTGATCGCCTTGATCAATTCGGTCGGCAACCTCGGCGGTTTCGTCGCGCCGACCACCTTCGGCCTGCTGGAGCAGACCACCGGTTCGATTGAGGGCGGGCTGTACGGCCTGGCCGCGACATCGCTGGTGGCCGCGGTGGTGGTGTTTTTTGCGCGCACTGCACCACGGCCCGGTGTGCCCCCCACCTCCAAACCGACTACTCATCATCACGCCTTGCGTCCAGGCCCACAGGGAGCCGCCTCTTGAAAATCGTCCGAGTCACCGTCACCCCCATCGCGTTTCGCGACCCGCCGCTGCTCAACGCCAGCGGTATCCACGAAGCCTTTGCGCTGCGCTCGATCATCGAAATCGAGAGCGACACCGGCTACATCGGCCTTGGCGAAAGCTACGGTGATGCCCCGGCGCTGGCGATCCAGCAACAGGTCAAGGACCAACTGATCGGCCTCGATCCGTTCAACCTCAACCAACTGCGCGCCATCGTGCAGGCCACCGTGGCGGCGCACAAACCGGCGAGCATTGCCGGCGCCGAACTGGCCCCCGGTTCCCATGCGAGCAAGGCAGTGAGCAATGCCTATTCGGCGTTTGAGGTGGCGTTTCTCGACCTGCAGGCGCACTCGCTGAATGTGCCGCTGGTGGACCTGCTGGGCGGCGCGATCCGCGACCAGATTCCGTTCAGCGCCTACCTGTTCTTCAAGTACGCCGAGCACATCGACTCGCCCTATAAACCCGACAGTTGGGGCGAAGCCCTCAACGAAGTACAGATCGTCGCCCAGGCGCGGCGGATGATCGAAACCTATGGCTTCAAAAGCATCAAGCTCAAGGCCGGTGCGCTGGATCCAGAACATGAAGTGGCGTGCATCAAGGCCTTGAAAAAGGCCTTCCCCGGCGTGCCGCTGCGCATTGACCCGAATGGCAACTGGTCCCTGGAAACCTCGATCCGCATGGCCGAATTGCTCGGCGATGATCTGCAGTATTACGAAGACCCGACCCCCGGCCTGGAAGGCATGGCCGAGTTGCACACACGTACCGGCTTGCCCCTGGCGACTAACATGGTGGTCACCGATTTTGACGAGTTCCGCCGCAGCGTGGCCCTGAACAGCGTGCAGATCGTACTCGCCGACCATCACTACTGGGGCGGCCTGCGCGACACCCAGGTATTGGCGAAGATGTGCCAGACCTTTGGCCTGGGCGTGTCGATGCACTCCAACTCACACCTGGGCATCAGCCTGATGGCCATGGCCCACGTGGCCGCGTCGGTGCCCAACCTCGACTACGCCTGCGACACCCACTACCCCTGGCAAGAACCGGACGAAGAAGTGATCAAGGGCGGCAAACTGCCGATTGTCGACGGCTGCGTGAAGATCACCCGTGCACCAGGGCTGGGCCTGGAACTGGACCATGATCAACTGGGCAAGCTGCATGACCAATACCTCAGCTGCGGCATTCGCCAGCGCGACGACGTGAAGCAGATGCAGCGCTATCAACCGGATTGGAAGACCGTCAAACCGCGTTTCTGAAGCTGGTCGCTTCGTTTGGCCCGGTGACCTGCGTCACCGGGCTTTTTTTAGCTGAAATCTTCTTCGAAATGCTCCTGCTCACCCCGTGTGTCGCTCTGGCGCCGCGCCACCTCCATCTGCCGTAACTCCACCCGGCGGATTTTGCCGGAAATGGTCTTGGGCAATTCGCTGACAAACTCGATCCGCCGCACCCGCTTGTAGGGCGCCAGATGTTCACGGGCGAAGGCGAGGATGTGCGCGGCCAGTTCGGCGCTGCCCGGGGCGTCATGGGCCAGGATCAGGAATGCCTTGGGCACCGCCAGGCGCACCGGATCGGGGCTGGGCACCACGGCCACTTCCATCACTGCCGGGTGTTCGATCAGCGCGCTTTCCAGCTCGAAGGGGCTGATGCGGTAGTCGGAGGCCTTGAACACGTCGTCGGCGCGCCCGACAAAGGTGATGTAGCCGTCGGCGTCGATCTGCGCGGTGTCGCCGGTGCGGTAGTAACCGTCGCGCATCACCTCGGCGGTTTTCTCCGGGCTGTCTTCGTAGCAGAGCATCAGGCCCAGTGGGCGTATATCCAGCGGCAGCGCGACTTCACCCTCGGTGCCCGGCACGCCGTCGGCGTCCAGCAGGGCCACCTGGTAGCCCGGCAACGGGCGGCCCATGGACCCTGGCTTGAGCAACTGGCCCGGCGTATTGCCGACCAGGGCGGTGGTTTCCGACTGGCCGAAGCCGTCGCGCAGTGGCAGGCCCCAGGCCTGTTGGATCTGCTCGATGATCTCCGGGTTCAGCGGTTCACCGGCGCCCACCAGTTCGCGCAGGTTCAGACGCGATTTGTAGCTGGCCAGGTCTTCCTGGATCAGCATGCGCCACACCGTGGGCGGGGCGCACAGGCTGGTCACCCGGTACTTCTCCAGTGCGCCGAGCAACGCCTGGGCACTGAACCGCGCGACGTTATGGATAAAGATGCAGGCGCTGGCATTCCACGGCGCGAACAGGCAGCTCCAGGCATGCTTGGCCCAGCCCGGCGAGGAGATGTTCAGGTGCAGGTCGCCGGGTTGCAGGCCGATCCAGTACATGGTCGACAGATGGCCGACCGGGTAGCTCTGGTGGCTGTGCAGCACCATCTTCGGTTTTGAAGTGGTGCCGGAGGTGAAATACAGCAGCATTGGGTCGGTGGCCAAGGTACGACCCTCGACCTCGAACCGCTCGGGGTATTCGAAAGCGGCGCTGTGCGCGACCCAGCCAGTAGGCGCCGCCCCCACACAGATGCGGCTGCAACCCTCGCCCAGGCCCTCGAACTTGCCGACATGCGCCTCGCCGACCACCAGGTGGCGGACCTGGCCCCGCTCGATGCGGTCGTGCAGGTCAACGGGGTTGAGCAGGGCGGTGGCGGGGATCACCACGGCGCCGAGCTTGAAGGCCGCCAGCATGGTTTCCCACAGCGCCACATCGTTGCCGAGCATCAGCAGCACGCGCTCGCCACGCCGCACACCGAGGGCGCGCAGGTGGTTGGCGACCTGGTTGGAGCGCGCGGCCAGTTGCTGGAAGCTGTAGCGCTGCTCGCTGCCGTCCTCTTCGACGATCCACAGCGCGTCGGCGGCATTGCCCTCGGCCATGGCATCGAAGTAATCCAGGGCCCAGTTGAAGGCGTCCAGTTGCGGCCAACGAAAGTCACGGGCGGCGGTGGCGTAGTCGGTACGGTGCGCGAGCAGAAAATCCCGGGCAGCCAGGAAGGACTGGGTCATGGTCGGTGTCCTTAATTATTGTTGTGGGGACTGACCCCTCGGGTGCATCGAGAGGCTGGACCGAGTATAGGCACGCATAAATAAGAGCAAAACGCTCAAAAACACCGGAGCGTTGTGCAAAAAAGTCATGGGCGATAAGGGCTGGCGAGTGGTGATTGACGGTTGATACGTAAAAGTCCAGTATGGAATTATAAGTACAAGAAATCCCGCTGCAGCTTTTTCTTCACGCTTGCCAAAACCAATAACAACTCGCGAGAAACGACATGAAGAAACTCTCCCTCATCACCGCCCTGGCCTTGGGCCTGATCGCCTCCAGCCAGCTGCTGGCCGCCGAGAAAACCCTGCGCATCGGTATCGAAGCGGCTTACCCGCCCTTTGCGTCCAAGACCGAGGAGGGCAAGATCGTTGGGTTCGACTACGACATCGGCAATGCGCTGTGTGCGCAGATGAAGGTCAAGTGTGTGTGGGTCGAAGGTGAATTCGACGGCCTGATTCCTTCCCTCAAGGTGAAGAAAATCGACATGGCCTTGTCGTCC
The DNA here is from genome assembly GCF_001269925.1 of Pseudomonas sp. MIACH. Taxonomy (GTDB): domain Bacteria; phylum Pseudomonadota; class Gammaproteobacteria; order Pseudomonadales; family Pseudomonadaceae; genus Aquipseudomonas. The sequence continues at coordinate 106,535 of NZ_LHVO01000063.1, read as the reverse complement.
ATGACCATTAATGAAGATCGCAAGAAGTCGGTGGATTTCTCCCACAAGTACTACTTCACCTCATCGCGCCTGGTGATGAAGGACGGTGCCGTGGTGGACGACCAGTACGCCAGCCTCAAGGGCAAGACCGTGGGTGTGCAGCGCGCCACCACGACCGACCGTTATGCCACCGAGGTGTTTGAACCCAAGGGCATCAACGTCAAGCGCTACAGCAATAACGAAGAGATCTACATGGACCTGGCGGCAGGCCGACTGGACGCGATCTTCGCCGACACCATTCCCTTGAATGACTTTTTGCAGATGCCACGCGGCAAGGGCTATGGGTTTGTCGGCCCGGAACTCAAGGACCCGAAATACGTGGGCGAGGGCGCCGGGATCGCGGTGCGCAAAGGCAATAACGCGCTGGTCAGCGAACTGAACAGCGCCATCGATGGCATTCGCGCCAGTGGGGAATACCAGAAGATTTCACAGCAGTACTTCAAGGCTGACATCTACGGCGATTGAGCGTCATACGCGGGCAAAATGTGGTGGGAGAGGGCAAGCCCCCTCTCATATTTGATCAGCCCTTGAGCTCCTTCAAATGCTTGTAGACCGTGGCCCGGCCCATGCCCAGCACGTTGGCCACATAGTTCGAGGCGCTTTTGCCCTTGAACGCGCCTTCGGCATGCAGCGCCAGCACCAGCTCGCGCTTGTGGTCACGGGTGAGCAGGTTCAGGCTCAGCTGGCGCTCGCGCATCCAGGCATGCAGGAATGTGTTGATGCGCTCCTGCCAGTCATCGCGAAACAGCGAGTCCGGTTGCGGGATCAGCTTGCTCGGCGACAGGAACAGGTCCAGCGCCGCCTTGGCGTTTTCGAACAGTGAGATATTCAGGTTGATGCACAGCACCGCCAGGCGGCGACCTGTGTGGTCATGCAGCACGGTGCTCAGGCTGCGGATTTTCTGGCCATCCCAATTGAGCTTTTCGTAGGGGCCGATATTCACGTTACTGACGTCGGCGCTGAGCATGTCTTCCAGCGCCGAGTCGTCGCCAATGCCACGTTTGGACAGGTTATTGGCGATGTAATCGACTTTTTGCGTGCGCAGGTCATGCAGCACCACTTCGGCGTGGGGGAAGAACAGCGTGGCGATTGCATCGGCAATCGCGCGGAAATTCTGCAGGACTTTTTCGTGTTCGGCGCTGTTCATCAATGGGGCTCCAGGCGGGCGAGGGAGAGCATACCAGCGTCCAGGCCGAACCGTGTCAGTGGCTCCGGCAACGCTTCACCGCGCACCAGCGCTGCACTGGCCTGGCCCATGGCGGGCGATGTCTGGATCCCATAACCGCCTTGCGCCGCCACCCAGAACAGGCCGGGCACCTGTGGGTCGAAGCCGCTGAGCAAATCACCATCAGGCACAAAGCTACGCAGACCGGCCCAGGTGCGCGTCGGGCGGCGGATGCTCAGGGTGGTGGCTTCTTCGATCTGGTAGATGCCCATGGCGATGTCCAGTTCTTCGGGCTGGATATCCTGTGGCTCCACCGGGTCGGCATTCGCCGGCGAGCCGAGGAACATGCCGGCGTCGGGCTTCATGTAGAAGGCTTCGTCGAGGGCCACCAGCATCGGCCAGGCATGGCTATCCACGCCTTCGGGGCCGGCGAAGATAAACGCCGAGCGTCGCTTGGGTTGCAGGCCGATGGACGCGGCGCCCGCCAGCCCGCCGATATGATCGGCCCAGGCCCCGGCGGCGTTGATGATGATGGGTGCGGTGTAGGTCCCGTCCTGGGTGTTTACGTGCCAGAGTCCCGCGCTGTCACGGCTCAAGCCCAGTACATGGCTGTCGGTGCGCACTTCGCCCTGATTGCGCCGGATACCGCGCAAATAGCCCTGGTGCAGGGCGTCGGTGTCGATGTCGCTGGCGGTCGGGTCATACAGCGCGCCATGGACTTTTTCCCGGCGCAGGATCGGCAGGCGCGCGCAGGCTTCATCCGCCGTAAGCCGTTCGACCTGCGGCACCGTGGCCTTGGCGCTCAGGTACTGGGCCTGCAATTCGGCGGCGTCGCCGTTGAAGTCCACGGTCATTTCGCCGCGCGGCGTCAGCAGGGGATGCTCGCAGAAACCTGGCGGCGGGTTATCGAAAAACGCGCGGCTGGCCTGGGTCAACGCACGCACCTGCGGGGTGCCATACGCCGCCGTGTAGAGCGCCGCCGAGCGTCCGGTGGAGTGATAGGCCGGGTGGGATTCACGCTCCAGCACCAGCACCTTGCCATGCGGCGACAACCAGAAACCCGTGGACGCGCCGGCAATGCCGCCGCCGATGATGATGAAGTCTGCGTGGCTCATAAGTGTCTCCAAAGGGCATTGGCCAGTGCGATGTCTTCCAGGCCCAGGCCGATGGACCGGAAAAATACGTTGCGGTCATAGGCCGGGCGCTGTACCTGCTCACTGAGCAGTTCGGGCAAGTCGCCGACGATGGCGTTTTTGTCCCAGCCATGCTGTTCAGCGGCGATCAGCATCTCGCCGGCCGAGCCGGGGGTGGTCTGGCGATAGTCGCAGAACACCTGCATGGCGTTGAGGCTCTGGGGCGGCACTTCATGGGCACGCGGGGCGTTGGTGCTGATCGAGGTGATGAGCGCCGGCTTGCTCAAGCGCGACGGGTCGATCACCGGGCCGGCCGATGAGGTGCACAGCAGGATCACATCGGCGTCGGCCACCGCCGCATCGCAGCTGTCGGCGATGCTCAAGCGTGGATCCAGGCGTTTGATGGCGTCGGTATTGGCAGTGGCCAGGCTGGGCGAAAACACACTGATGCTCTGCCAGTCCCGCAGATTTTTCACGTAGTGCAGATGCGCCTGGGCCACCTTGCCGCTGCCGATGATCGCCAGGCGCCGCGCCGTTTGCGGGGCCAATGCCTCCACCGCCAGCGCAGTGGTCGCGGCGGTGCGCGCGGTGGTCAACTCGGCGGCATCGCACAGCAACAGGGGCTCCCCGGTTTGCATCGACATCAACAGCGTCCAGGCCGTCACCAGCGGCCCTTGCTCACGCACGATATACGGAGAGGTCTTGACCCCGTACACCCCCTCTTCAGCCAGCACGCCCAGGTAGTTGATGAAATCGCCGGCGCCGTGGGGGAACGCCACTAATTGCTGCGCCGGTTGCACCGCGTGCCCGGCGGCCAGGGCGCGGAACAGCGTGCGCAGGATCTGCGGCACATCGACTTGAGCGAGCAATTCACGGGCCTGGGCCTGGTTGATCACTTGGGGGGTGATGGACATACGCGCCTCTGGGTAAGAACTATTTTGTCTATTATGGACTTTTAGTTCTGTTGTTCAAGCGCTAAACCTCAGCCGTTGAACCGAAACCCACCCGATAACTTGCCCTTCAAATACCCCACCAACGCACTCACCGACTTCGGCACATGGGGCGAATACGGCCGAATCAGGTAGATCTCATCGGCAAACGCGCCCTTGAGTGTCCAGGCCTTGAGCACCTGCACCAGCTTGCCGCTGGCCAGCGCAGCGTGGGCGCTGAAGTCTGGGAGCAGGGCGATGCCCAAGTGGTTGAGCGCCGAATCACGCAGGGCTTCGCTGTTGTTGGTGGCGAAGCTGCCGGCGATGGGTACGGTGAGGCGTTCGACGGTTTTGTTGCCGCGCTCGAACGTCCACGCGGGCTGGTCGGTGCCGCGCGGGTAGAACAGGCAGTTGTGCGTGGACAGGTCGCCGGGTTCGCGCGGTTCGCCATGGCGTTGCAGGTAATCGCGGGTGGCGACCAGCACCGAGCCGGTGTCGCACAGTTTCCACGCCACATGGGTTTCCGGCACCTGGAAGCCATGCCGCACGGCCAGGTCGTAGCCCTCGGCCGCCAGTGAACTCAGGGCATCCGACACATCCAGCTGGATACGCACCTGCGGGTACTGCTGCAGGAATTCCGATAAGTGCGGCACCAGCTGTTGTCGGGCGAATGCCACGGGGGCGGTCAAGCGCACCAGGCCACGAATCTCCCCGGCGGAATCGCGCACCGACGAGAAGCTGCGCGCGATTTGCTCATAGGCACCGCGCACTTCACGGGTCAGCGACAACCCGGCATCGGTCAACCGCACACTGCGCGTGGTGCGGGTCACCAGCCGCGTGCCGGTGGCTTTCTCCAGGTCGGAAATGCGCTGGCTGACCGCGGATTTACTCACCCCCAGGCGCGCGGCGGCGGCGGTGTAGGTGCCGTGTTCCTCCAGCACTGAGAGCCAGTGAATGTGGGTCCACAGCCCTTCGATCTCGGATTTTTCCATGGGCTTATTGTTCGCTTATGAGGACAATCAGTTCTTGATTCTGCTCTGGTTTGGAACAAACCGAAAGCCTATCGTGTGTCCCAACGCAACCCACCTGGATCGACTGCCATGACTACAACAATCGAGCACTACATCAACGACCAGCGCGTCAGCCGCGATGATCGCTATCAGGACGTCTACAACCCGGCCACTGGCGAAGTGACCGGCCGCGTTGCACTTGCCAGCAGCCAGACCGTGTCCGAAGCCGTCGCCGCTGCCCAGGCCGCTTTTGCCGGTTGGGCCGACACTCCACCCATCCGTCGCGCCCGCGTGCTGTTCGAATACCTGCACCTGCTGCGTGAGCGCAAGGACGAGCTGGCGCGCATCATCGTCGCCGAACACGGCAAGGTCTTCACCGACGCCCAGGGCGAAGTCGACCGTGGCATCGACATTCTCGAATTCGCCTGCGGCATCCCCAACCTGCTCAAAGGCGAGCATTCCGACCAGGTCTCCCGTGGCATGGACAACTGGACGATGCGCCAACCCCTGGGCGTCGTAGCCGGTGTCACGCCGTTCAACTTCCCGGTGATGGTGCCAATGTGGATGTACCCGATCGCCATTGCGGCGGGCAACACCTTCATCCTCAAGCCAAGCCCGACCGACCCAAGTGCTTCGCTGTTCATGGCCGAACTGCTGCGTGAAGCCGGCCTGCCCAAAGGCGTGTTCAACGTGGTGCAGGGCGACAAGGAATCGGTGGACGCGCTGATCGCGCACCCGGACGTCAAGGCCGTGAGCTTCGTCGGCTCCACGCCGATTGCGCAGTACATCTACGAAACCGGTGCGCGCAACGGCAAGCGTGTGCAAGGCCTGGGCGGTGCGAAGAACCACATGGTGGTGATGCCGGACGCGGATATCGAAAAAACCGTCGACGCCTTGATGGGCGCCGCCTACGGCAGTGCCGGCGAACGCTGCATGGCCATTTCCGTAGCGGTGCTGGTCGGCGATGTCGGTGACAAAGTCATCGCCGCCCTGACCGAACGCGCCAAGCACCTGCGCATCACCGACGGCCGCGACCTCAAGGCCGAGATGGGCCCGATTGTGTCCCGCGCCGCACTGGAGCGCATCAGCGGCTACATCGAACAAGGCGTGCAGGCCGGCGCGCAACTGCTGCTCGACGGACGTGACTATGTACCCACCGAGGCTGGCCTGGAAAGCGGCTTCTGGCTCGGCGCGACGCTGTTCGACCACGTGACCAAAGAGATGAGCATCTACCGCGAAGAAATCTTCGGCCCGGTACTGGCCTGCGTGCGCGTGAATGACTTCGCCGAGGCGGTGAAGCTGGTCAACGACCACGAATTCGGCAACGGCGTCAGCTGCTTTACCCGCGACGGCAACATTGCCCGCGAGTTTGCCCGGCGTATCGAAGTGGGCATGGTCGGCATCAACGTGCCGATCCCGGTGCCGATGGCCTGGCACGGGTTTGGTGGCTGGAAGAAGAGCCTGTTCGGCGACATGCATGCCTACGGCACTGAGGGTGTGCGCTTCTACACCAAGCAGAAATCGATCATGCAGCGCTGGTCGGAGAGCATCGAGCAGGGCGCGGAGTTTGCGATGCCGGTGTCCAAATAACGCTTGGAAGAGCACCGTAGGGCAAAAGTGGGAGGGGGCAAGCCCCTCCCACTTTTGGTTGTTTTTCACTTGAGGGTTGACGGCCAGGCGAATGACGAATACTGTACATAAACACAGTGTTTAAGCGCTGATCAACCAGGATGGCAACATCAGCCACGCCAAACACTGTGTGCAAGTTAACGGATTAACTTAATGCACAGGCTCGTTATACCGAGCCGTTTTTATTGATAGAGAGGGAACTCATGTCCTATCCAGAAAGCAAACTCACCGGCTTGACCGGTTTCGCCCTCGCGGCAAAAGTCACTGGCGGCTGGTCCGGCCCTGTGGTCAGTATCACCACCCTGGATCAACTCAAGGCCAATATTGGCGACACCACCCCACGGGTCTTGGTGATCAACAGTAATATCTCGGCGTCGAGCCTGACCAAAGTCAACTTGGGTGCCAACAAGACCCTGATCGGTTCGTTCCAGAACCGCACGTTGGAGAATATTCACCTGCGTGCAACCGCGCAGTCGCAGAACATTATTCTGCAGAATATTATCTTCAAACATTCGGCGAGCATTAAGGCCAATGACGATATTCAGGTGTACCTGAACTACGGCAGCAAGTATTGGATTGACCATTGCTCGTTTGTCGGGCACAGCTGGTCCACCACTGACGGCAGTGAAGATAAACTGCTGTATATCGGTGAAAAAGCCGATTATGCCACCATCAGCAACTGCTTCTTTGGCAGCCACAAGTACGGCCTGATCTTCGGTCACCCGGCGGATGATAATAAGGCAGAGTTCAACGGTTATCCGCGCCTGACGTTGTGCCATAACCGCTTCGACAACATGGAAGTGCGTGCGCCCGGCTTGATGCGTTACGGTTATTTCCATGTGTATAACAACTACATCAATAACTTCCACCTCGGTTTTACCCTCGCGCAGAACGCCAATATCCTCTCTGAAAGCAACTATTTTGGCGAAGGCAGCCAAAATAAAGGCATGTTGGATGATAAAGGCACCGGGACGTTCACTGATACAAACAGTGTGCCGCCGATCACCAACCAAAAGTCGCCCAAAGCACAATGGACGGCCAGTTCCAACTACGCCTATACCTTGAAGACGGCGGCGCAAGCCAAGGACTTCACACAGAAGAATGCCGGTGCCCAGGCTGCGGCGCTGGTATTCGGTAGTTGAGTAGCTAGCTTTCTACTGAGCTGTCATTTATTGCAAGTGCCACTGTATTTATATCAAGGATATAAATACAGTGATGGCCTTTGTAATATAAATAATTCTTCATGTTGCGATAAGCAAGTGCCCATGTTAAACCTTGGTGCGCACTTGCAGAGCCAACTATCTCTTGCTCTTTCAGTCAGTATTAAGTTGCTGGCTGCCAGGTGCTATTTAATCTTCGCTTGTCACTTAAGCGTTAGCAAAAGGACATCATCATGAAACATGCGAATCACACACCCACTCGCTGGACACGGGCCGATGCGCTGAAAGTTAATGAGAATGACCCGACGACGACACAGCCGTTAGTGAGTCCTGACTTTCCTGTCATGAGTGACACGGTCTTTATTTGGGACACCATGCCATTGCGTGAACTGGATGGCACGGTGGTATCGGTGAATGGCTGGTCAGTGATCTTCACCCTGACCGCCGACCGTCGCCCCCATGATCCACAATTCATCAATGCCGATGGCCGTTACGACATCAAGCGCGATTGGGAAGACCGCCATGGTCATGCGCGGATCTGCTACTGGTATTCGCGTACCGGCAAGGACTGGATCTTCGGCGGCCGTGTCATGGCCGAAGGGGTTTCGCCGACCACCCGTGAATGGGCGGGCACGCCGATCCTGTTGAATAACAACGGTGACATCGACCTGTACTACACCTGCGTCACGCCGGGTGCCACGATTGCCAAAGTCAGGGGCCAGGTTGTCACGTCAGACACCGGTGTCACCCTCCAGGGCTTTGATCAGGTCAAGTCGTTGTTCGACGCCGACGGCACCTATTATCAAACCGAAGCCCAGAATGCGACCTGGAACTTTCGCGATCCCAGCCCCTTTATCGATCCCGTCGATGGCAAGTTGTACATGGTGTTCGAAGGCAATGTGGCCGGCGAGCGCGGGACTCACGAAGTGGGCCCGAATGAAATAGGCCTGGTGCCGCCAGGGCATGAAGATGTCGGCGGTGCGCGTTATCAGGTGGGCTGTATCGGCATCGCGGTTGCCAAAGACCTCAACGGTGACGAGTGGGAGATTTTGCCGCCGCTGGTGACTGCCGTCGGGGTGAATGACCAGACCGAACGGCCGCACTATGTGTTCCAGGACAACAAGTACTACCTGTTCACCATCAGCCACAAGTTCACCTATGCCGATGGCGTGACGGGGCCGGATGGCGTCTATGGGTTCGTCAGCGATCACCTGTTCGGCCCCTATACGCTGATGAATGCGTCGGGGCTGGTACTCGGTAACCCGCCTTCGCAGCCGTTCCAGACGTACTCTCACTGCGTGATGCCCAACGGCCTGGTGACGTCGTTTATCGACAGCGTGCCCACCACCGGCGATGACTACCGCATCGGCGGCACCGAGGCGCCGACGGTCAGGATCGTGTTGAAGGGCGCTCGTTCGTTTGTGCAGGAGGCTTATGACTACGGCTACATTCCGGCGATGCGGGATGTGGTGTTGAGCCAGTAAACCCAGTGCAAAACCCAGCCTGATTCATCAGGTGTAAACCGATCCAAATGTGGGAGGGGGCACGCCCCCTCCCACTTTTTTTTGACCGCATTTCAGCCTGTCTTCAACGCTCAAGTCCCCGCCCACCTGGCCGATACAGGCACTAGCACCACGAGTGATCCCGAACGCGTAGGTGCACGCCTGGTCGTCGCTCAGGTCAACGAATAAAAATCAAATGGGGTGGCCATGACCATATTGCAGCGTGTGATCGGCGGGTTTGCGGTGTTGGTGCTGTTACTGCTAGTCATGGCGGGGATCAGTTATCAGAACACGCAGTCCATCAGCAGTCGCTTGAACATTATCACCGGCGAGTCGGCACCCTTGAGCCGGGCCGCCAGTGAGCTCTACGTGCACATCCTGCGCGCCAACCAAGCGTTGCTGGCCATTCAGATCAGCACCGACCCCAAGCAGATCGAGGACGGCAAGCGACCGTTCACCGAGAGCATCGCCCAGTTCAATCAATTGCTCGACAGCACCGTTGCCTATACGGGCGAGCATGAGGCACTGCGGGCGAACCTGGCGCAGCAGCGCCAACAGGTAGCGGCCTACGCGGAACAGGCGCAGGCGTTGATGGCGTCCCACTCGCAACATGTGCAGCAGTTGGCGCTGACGCGCAAACTGCAAGGCTACAGCAGTGCGCAGGCGATGCAGCTGACCAGCTATTTGCGCGATTACATCGCGCATGCGCGCAGTGTCGGCGAGCCGCAACAGGTGGCCGCAGCGGAAAAGCTGCTGTTGGAAGTCAACAAATCCTACGATGGCTTCGCGGCTCATACCGTCACGCCGGCCATTGATAAATTACAGCGTGTGCTCAATCTGCAGGACGAAGTGATCAGCACCCGGGCCCAGGCCCTGGCGGCGATTGACCCCCGGGTCGGGCGGATTGCCGGCGTCATGGTCAATCGCCTGCTGACTGACCTGACCGCCCCTGACGGCCTGTTCCAGGCTTATCAGGTGGAGGCAAAACTGGCCGCGCAGGTGCAGCAGCAACGCAATGCGGTTGACGCGGCGCTGAAAGCCACCTTGGACAAGATTGGCGAGTTCGGCAGCCAGTCCCTGGAGGTCGCCAACCAGGCCAGTCAGTCCGCCAATGCCACCATCGGCACCAGCCGCAGCTTGCTGTTGATCGCGTGTGTGCTGGCGGTGCTGGCGGCGGTATTGATTGGTACGTGGGTCGCCTTCAGTCTGCGACGTCCGCTGGCGGCGTTTCGCGAAGTCCTCAAGACGCTCACGGCGGGGGACATGCGGGTCAGTTTCGATGTCAGCCGTAAAGATGAGTTCGGTGAGTTGGGCGGCTACCTGAACGAACTGACCAAGGCCCTGCAGAAAACCTTCCGTGAATTGATCAGCTCTGCCGATGCGCTGGCTGTGACCGCGGGCAGCAACGCCTTGAACAGCGAGCAGACCACCCGTGTGGTGGATGAGCAGAAGGACCGGTTGCAATCGGCAGCCTCGGCCATGACGCAGATGGAAAGCACGGTCGAAGAGGTGGCTCGGCGTGCGCAGGACACCCGCCAGGCCGTGGACGACACCAGCGAACTCACGCACAAGGTGCAGGCGCGCGTGGCCGAGACCATCGTCAATATCCGCCAGCAGGCCGACCAGGTGAACAAGGCCACGCAGGTGACCGATGAGTTGCAGAAGTACGGGCAGAATATCGAGGGCATTGTTGTCGCCATTCGCACCATTGCCGAACAGACCAACCTGCTCGCCCTCAATGCGGCGATCGAAGCGGCCCGTGCCGGCGAGCAGGGACGCGGTTTTGCGGTGGTGGCCGATGAAGTGCGCTCCCTGGCCAGCCGTACCCAGACCTCGACCAGCGAAATCCAGGACATGATCGGGCTCATGCAGGAAAAGATTCACTCGGTGGTGCACGTGATGAACGAAAGCCAGGCGCAGTCCACCCAGTGCGTGTCCCTCGCCTCGGGCGCGGGTGACTTGCTGCTGTCGATGAGCGACTCGGTCGACAGTATCCGCGACATGAATATCCAGATCGCCGCCGCCACCGAGGAGCAGAGCGCCACGGTGCAGGAAACCAGTCGGATGGTTATCCAGATCAACGATTCGGCCCAGCAGACGGCACATGGCGCCGAGCAGTCCGCCATCAGCAGCCACGAGCTGTCGGACATGGCCAAGGTGCAGCGCGAGCTGCTCCATCATTTCAGCGTTTGAGCCGCGGGAGTCAGAACATGAAAGCATGGTTAATCCTCGCCTTGGGGGCGACGCTGTTCATTCCGGGCCCAGCCCAGGCCGCCACGCCCTTGCTGGGTGTGGGCATGGCAAAGTACGACGATAACTTCCAGACCCTGCTGCGCAATGGGGTGCAGCAACAGGCCAGCGTCATGAACGCCGACATCTTTATGGAGAACGGGCAGGACAGCGTCGATTTGCAGATGCGCCAATTCCGCAACCTGGTCAATTCCAAGGTGGATGCGATCATCGTCGCAATGGTCGACGGCAAAAGTGCGGCGCAGATGATGCAGCTGGCCTCGGACGCCAACATCCCGCTGGTCTTCGTCAACCGCAATCCGAATCCGCAAAAGTGGCCGGCGCAGACCGCGTTTGTCGGCTCCAACGAGCTGGAGTCGGGTACTTTGCAGATGGAAGAGCTGGCGCGCCGCGCCGGTTACAAGGGCAACGTGGTGATTCTGGTGGGCGACCCGGCCAACGCGTCCTCCTTGATGCGCACCGAGGACGTGGAGAAAGTCGTCGCCAAATACCCCGATATGAAAGTCGTACAGAAAAAAGTCGGCAACTGGGAGCGTAGCCAGGCCGCCACGATTGTCATTGACTGGGTCAAGCAGGGCGTCGATTTTTCGATCATCGCGGCCAATAACGATGAAATGGCGATCGGCGCGATCATGGGGCTGGAAAAGGCCGGCAAGCAGGCCAAGGACTACTGGGTCGGTGGCATCGATGGCACCCCGGACGGTTTGAAATTGATGGCAGAGGGCAAGATGGCGGTCAGCGTGTTCCAGGATGCCGCCGGCCAGGCCGGCGGCGCAGTGGACACCGCGCTGCGCCTGGTACGCGGCGAGGTGCTGGAGTCGACGGTGGTCTGGGTGCCGTTCAAGTTGATCACGCCTGAGAATCGCCAGGCGTTTGAGTAGGGACGTGGCGCAGACTGACCACCTCGCTCCAACCTTGGAATGCAGTCAAATGTGGGAGGGGGCTTGCTCCCGATAGCGGTGAGTCAGCCAGCTTATCTGTAGCTGACCCACCGCTATCGGGAGCAAGCCCCCTCCCACAGGGTTATGGGTTGTTAGTGAGAACGGGCGTCAGCGCCGCCCCGTGCGCGTACTCACATCCACCCACACCGCCAATACCAGGATGCTGCCCTTCACAATCATCTGCCAGTAACTGTCCACATCCAGCATCGACATACCGTTATCCAGGCTGGTAATCACCAGCGCCCCCAGCAATGCGCCATACACCGTACCCGAGCCGCCGCGCATCGACGTCCCCCCAATAAAGCACGCAGCGATGGCATCCAACTCGCCCATATTGCCCGCTGACGGTGAGCCGGCAGCCAAGCGCGCGGTGTTGACCAGGCCGGCGAGGGCGCACATCACGCCCATGATGCCGAAGATCCACAGTTTCACCGCCTGCACGTTGATGCCCGACAGGCGCGTGGCTTCCATATTGCTGCCCACCGCGTACACGCGGCGGCCGAACACGGTCTGGCTGGTGACGTAGCTGAACACGCCGAGCAGCACCAGCAACAGCAGCACCGGTACGGGGATGCCGTCGTAGCTGTTGAGGGTGGTGACGAACCCGGCGAGCACCGCGCCGATCACCCCCACGCGCAGCACATCGCGCATCAGGGCGTGCGGCGCCAAGCCATGCAGCGCGCGGTTGCGCCGTTGTTTCCAGGTCAAAAACAGGGTCAGGGCAAACAGCAAGACCCCAAGGCCAATCCCCACCGAATGCGGCAAATACCCCTGGCCCACATACACCAGCGACGGCGACACCGGCGCGATGGTGGTGCCGCCGGTGATCCCCAGCAAAATTCCGCGAAACGCGAGCATGCCGCCGAGGCCAACGATAAACGACGGAATGCGCAGGTAAGCGGTCATGTAGCCGTTGGCCAAACCGATCATCAAGCCGCACAACGCCACCAGGCTGAGGTTGGCCAGCAGCGGGATGTGATAGACCACATCCAGGATCGCTGCGAGCCCGCCCAATAATCCCAGCAACGAACCCACCGACAAATCGATCTCGCCGCTGATGATCACCAGCACCATGCCGCACGCCAGGATGCCGGTGATCGACATCTGCCGCAGCAGGTTGGACAGGTTGCGCGGGGTGAGGAAGCCGCCCTCGGTCTGCCAACTGAAAAACAGCCAGATAAACGCCACGGCGATCACCAGGGCGAGCATTTTGTAGCGAGTGAACAGCTGTTTGACCTGATTCATCTACGCGGTTTTCCGATTGTTATTATTTTGGCTGAGCGCGGCGGCGAGCACCTGTTCCTGGGTGAGCCCCTCGTTGATGAAGTCGCCACGCAACTGGCCGTCGCCGATCACCAGCACGCGGTTGGACACGCCGAGCACTTCGGCCAGCTCCGACGAAACCATGATGATCGACACGCCTTCTGCCGCCAGCGCGCCCATCAGTTTGTAGATCTCGTACTTGGCGCCCACATCCACCCCGCGTGTGGGCTCGTCGAGGATCAGCACCTTGGGCTTGGCCATCAGCATTTTCGCCAGCACGGCCTTTTGCTGATTGCCACCGGACAGGCTGGTGATCGGCAGGAACGGGCTGGCGGTCTTGAGGTGCATGCGTGCGATCTGCTGGTCGATGCTGCCCAGTTCGGCCTCGGCATCGATGCGGGTCAGGTGGGCATAGGTGTCGAGCACCGCCAACGTGATGTTCTGGCCCACGCCCAAGTCGGGAATGATGCCCTGGCGCTTGCGGTCCTCGGGCACCATGCACAGCCCGGCGCGGATCGATTTGAGCGGCGTGCGCGTGTCGATTACCTGGCCGTCGAGCCACACTTCGCAGCTGTAGCGGCCGGGGTAGGCGCCGAACAACGCTGACACCAGCTCCGTGCGCCCGGCGCCCACCAGCCCGGCAATGCCGAGGATTTCGCCGCGCTTAAGCACGAAGGAAATATCGTCGACGCGCTTGCGCTTGGGGTTGTCGACGTCATAGCAGGTGACGTTGCGCGCTTCGAAAATCACCTCGCCGATGGCATGGGGCTCGGTGGGGTAGAGGTTGCTCATTTCGCGGCCGACCATCTGCGTGATGATCTGCGGGATGTCCATGTCGGCCATGGCCGTGGTCGCGATGTGCTTGCCATCGCGGATCACCGCAATGGTGTCGCACACGGCCGCGACTTCATCGAGCTTGTGGGAGATGTACACGCAGGCCACGCCCTTGGCCTTGAGGCCGCGGATGATGTCGAGCAGCACCTCGATTTCCGAGCGGGTCAGGGCCGAGGAGGGTTCGTCGAGGATCAGCAGGCGCGCCTGTTTGTTCAGGGCCTTGGCGATTTCCACCAGTTGCTGGTAGCCGCCGCCGTACTGTGACACCGGCAGCGCGACGTTCATGTCTGGCACCTTGAGCTCGCGCATCAACGCTTCGGCGCGATGGAGCATCGCCGGGTAGTTCATGCGCCCGCCGGGCAAGGTCAGCTCGTGGCCCATGAAGATGTTCTCGGCCACCGACAGGTCGGGCACCAGGGTCAGTTCCTGGTGAATGATGACGATGCCGGCGGCCTCGGTTTCGCTGATGGACTGGGCCCTGAGCGGCTGCCCATCCCAGAGGATTTCGCCCTCCCAAGTGCCATGGGGGTAGACCGCCGACAGCACCTTCATCAGGGTGGATTTACCGGCACCGTTCTCGCCGCACAGGCCGACGCATTCCCCCGGCCGCACCTTGATGTCGATGCCGTTCAGCGCGTGGACACCGCCAAAGGTTTTGACGATGCCGTTCATTTGCAGCAGGTAGTCGGACATACCATGGCTCACACACAGGACTGACGACATGACTGTAGGAGCGAGCTTGCTCGCGAAAAACGCCAAGTCACCGCGTTTATTCAGGCTTTCCGCGTTTTCGTTCGCGATCTTCGCTGGCAAGCCAGCTCCTACAGGCCGATCTGCTCTTTGGTATAGAACCCGTCCTTCTCCAACAGGTCGATATTGGCCTTGGTCAGCGGGGTCGGGGTGAGCAGGATGGTGTCGACTTTCTTGCTGCCATTGTCGTACTGCGAGCTGTAGGTGGGCTTCTCGTTACGCGCCAGCTGCACCGAGAGCTTGGCGGCTTCGGTGGCGATCAGCTTGAGTGGCTTGTACACGGTCATGGTCTGGGTGCCGTCGATCACGCGCTTGACGGCGGCGAGGTCGGCGTCCTGGCCGGAGATCGGCACCTTGCCCGCCAGCTTCTGGGCGGCCAGGGCCTGGATCGCGCCGCCGGCGGTGGCGTCGTTGGAGGCGACGATGGCGTCGATCTTGTTGCTGTTCCGGGTCAGGGCGTTTTCGACGATGCTCAGGGCTTCGGTGGGGTTCCATTCCTTGACCCACTGCTGGCCGACAATCTTGATGTCGCCCTTGTCGATGGCCGGTTGCAGCACCTTCATCTGGCCTTCACGCAGCACCTTGGCGTTGTTGTCGGTGGGGGCGCCGCCGAGCAGGAAGTAATTGCCCTTGGGCGCCGCTTGCAGCACGCCGCTGGCCTGCATTTCGCCGACTTTTTCATTATCGAAGGAGATATACGCATCAATGTCCGCGTTGAGAATCAGGCGGTCATAGGACACCACCTTGATCCCGGCTTTCTTGGCTTCGGCGACGGCATTGGTCAGCACGGTGGCATTGAACGGCACGATAACGATCACATCGACGCCCCGGGAGATCAGGTTTTCGATCTGCGAAATCTGCTTCTGCTCGTTGGCATCGGCGGACTGCACGAAGACCTTGGCATCGAGTTTTTCCGCAGCGGCGACGAAGTAGTCACGGTCGCGGGACCAGCGTTCCAGGCGCAGGTCGTCGATGGAAAAACCGATTTTCGGGTGGGCGGAATCGGCCATCACTGGCAGTGCGAGCAGGGCCAGGGCGGTGGCGAGCAGGGTACGTTTGAATGACTTCATGGTGGTGCGTCCTTTTATTGTTGTTGGAAAGACACTGGGTGAAGACTCTAGGCGAACACTGTAGTTGTGGCTAACCGGCGTGTTGTGGCAAGCCGGGCCTGTTGTGGCGAGCGGGCTTGCCCCGCGTTGGGCTGCGAAGCAGCCCCAAAACCAGGCACCTCGGTGTGTCAGTTAAAAACACATCGCCTGTAATGGGGCCGCTTCGCGCCCCAACGCGGGGCAAGCCCGCTCGCCACACTGTCACCGATAAATAAACCGGTTGACCACCCCCTCCAGCATCTCCTGCCGACCACTCACGGCCTGCGGGTTCAGTTCGTGGGCAAACGCATGTTCGGCCAGCGACTCCAGGCTGAACTCACCGGCCAGCACGGCTTGGCCCAGCGGCTGCTGCCAGCCGGCATAGCGCTGGTCCTTGAACTGCTGCAACTGATCGTTCTGCACCATGGCCGCCGCACGCTCCAGTGACAGGGCGAGTACATCCATGGCGGCGACATGGCCGTGGAACAGGTCGATCTCGTCCAGGCTCTGGCGGCGTACCTTGGAGTCGAAATTGTAGCCGCCATTCTTGAAGCCACCGGCCTTGAGGATTTCATAGGTGGCGAGGGTCATCTCCTCGACGCTGTTGGGGAATTGGTCGGTGTCCCAGCCGTTCTGCGGGTCGCCCCGGTTGGCGTCGATGCTGCCGAAGATGCCCAACGACAAGGCCGTGGCGATCTCGTGATGGAAGCTGTGCCCGGCCAGGGTGGCGTGGTTGGCCTCGATGTTCACCTTGATCTCGTGTTCCAGGCCGTACTCATGCAAAAAGCCGAACACCGTGGCGCTGTCGTAATCGTACTGGTGCTTGGTCGGCTCCTGGGGTTTGGGCTCGATCAGCAGGTCGCCCTTGAAGCCGATCTTGTGCTTGTGCTCCACCACCATGCGCATAAAGCGTCCGAGCTGTTCGCGCTCGCGCTTGAGGTCGGTGTTGAGCAGGGTTTCATAACCTTCACGGCCGCCCCACAGCACATAGTTGGCGCCCTTGAGTCGCAGCGTGGCGTTCATCGCGCTGAACACCTGGGCAGCGGCGTAGGCAAACACTTCCGGGTCCGGGTTACTGGCGGCACCGGCGGCAAAACGTGGGTTGCTGAAGCAGTTGGCGGTGCCCCATAGCAACTTGATGCCGGTCTGTTCCTGATGGCGCTCCAGGTGGTCGACCATCTGCGCAAAGTGGTTGCGGTACTCCTTGAGCGAACTGCCTTCGGGCGCCACATCGGTGTCGTGAAAGCTGTAGTAGTCGATGCCCAGCTTGGAGAAAAACTCGAATGCCGCCTCAGCCTTGCCGATGGCCACCTCCATGGGGTCACCGCTGCGCTGCCACGGGCGCTTGAAGGTGCCCATGCCAAACATATCGGCACCGGGCCACACGAAGGTGTGCCAATAACACGCGGCCATGCGCAGGTGCTCGCGCATCGGTTTGCCGAGGATCAGCTTGTTGGCGTCGTAATGGCGAAAGGCGAGGGGGGCATCGCTGCTGGGGCCCTCGAAGCGAACCTTCTCGACACCGGGGAAGTACGGCATGGCGTTTTCCTTATTGTTCTTGGCGGTGTCTGGATACTAGCAACGGCTCCTGGCTTGCTGATTATGAAAATCACCAAGGGGTGGTGCGATTTTGAGTGGCGAGGGCTAGTCTGTTGCCACTGGCCCCAGGACAAAAACAATGAAAACCCTACCGCCCGTCCACCGCATTGCCTTGTTGTTCAACGGCAGCAAAATCTACGATCGCGGCATCATCACCGGCATCGGCAATTACCTGAGCAGCACGCGCGCGTCCTGGGACCTGTTCCTGGAAGAGGATTTTCTCTGTCGCCTCAAAGGCATCGAGCGCTGGCAGGGCGACGGCATCATTGCCGACTTCGACGACCCGCTGATCGGCGAAGCGTTGGCCGACAGCCAGTTGCCGGTGGTGGCGGTGGGTGGCTCCTATGAGGATGCGCGCGCCTATCCCAAAGGTATTCCCTATGTGGCGACCGATAACCACGCGCTGATGAAGTTGGCCTACGAACACTTGATCGAAGCGGGCCTGACGCGGTTCGCCTGTTTCAGCCTGCCCGAAGCCCAGGCCAATCGCTGGGCCCAGGAGCGTGAAAAAGCCTTTCGCCGCCTGCTGCAACGCGATGGTTTGCACGTCGAGGTGTATCGCGGCCTGGGCACCAGCGCGCCGTTGTGGGACAGCGCGGTGGAACAGCAGATTGCCTGGCTGCACAGCCTGCCCAAGCCCATCGGCATCATTGCCGTCACCGACGCCCGCGCCCGACAACTGCTGCAAGCCTGCCTGACTGCCGGCATCGCCGTGCCGGAGCAAGTGGCGTTGATCGGCATCGACAATGACCCCCTGACCCGCACCCTCACACGGGTGCCGCTGAGTTCGGTGATCCAGGGCACGGAAACCATGGGGCGCACGGCCGCCGCCTTGCTGCACCAGATGCTGCACGGCAAACCGTGCGTGGGCACACAGGTTCTGGTGCCGCCGGAGGCGATCAATGTGCAGGCCTCCAGCTTGCATCAACCCTTGGGTAATCCGTACGTGATGCAGGCGCTGCTGTTTATCCGCCAATACGCCTGCCAGGGCATCAAGACCGCGCAGGTGGCGGCCTATGTCGGCGTGTCGCGCTCCTCCCTGGAAGCGCACTTTCGCAAGGTGCGCGGCTGCAGCGTGCATGACGAGATCCTGCGCTTCAAACTCGCCGCCGCCGCCAAGGGCCTGGAAAGCCACGAACTGGCGATTGCCGATATTGCCGCCAAGTGCGGCTTCAAGTCGGCGCAGTACCTGCATACGGTGTTTCGGCGAGAGTTTGGCTGCACGCCCCGCGAGTATCAGCAGGGCGCGGGGGGGACGATGCCTGCGTCGCACTCATCCACAACGTTCAACCACACAGTCATTTAGCTCGCTAGGCTGCTGTCCGTGTGCAAGTGCAACCTGTTCGCTTGCTCTGCGTAGCGGAACTTGGCACGCTCAAACGGTGAGTGAGTACGCCAGGATGATCAATAAGGAAGCATTACATTGAGTTGGGGAAACGTTGGAACATTTCTGTTGGCCCTAGTGACGGGGCTGGGATCAATTACCGGGATATACGTGGCTTTCAAGGATGACACTAAGCTCGAGGCTGATCTGTCCTACCGGTATGAAAGTGCACCTCGTCAATTTTCTGAGCGTTTAGGCAGTACTGCTGAAAAGCTCAAATACGCCAATTTGTATGACAGCATCAAGCGCATTGGCGACGGAGCGCTCAGCCATGAACAGATCGATAAAATGGTTAACCTGAGCCAGGCGCCTTATCTCGCGCTACTCGATGCGCCGTTCGAAAAAGGGCCGGACAATTACCCCATAAGCCTGTTGATTACGCTGAGGAACAGCGGCAGCAAGGTCATCAAGGATGTACACATCAAGCTGCCTGCAAAGGGACTGGTCCAGATCAGGGATGATTCGCGCTCTGATACGGTGATGCCTGATCCGGTCAGCAGTGTTGTCATTCCTTCGATTGTGCAAAACGGTGTGTACACGCTCTGGATTCATTTTCAGGGTGATTTAAAAACGCTAAAAGAGCAGGACGTGTACATCGGTTACAGTGACGGCGTTGCGCAAGTTCGGGTGTATGAGGATTTCATAGGGTTTGAAGCGAGCATGGCCCGATATGGCATTTTGGTGTTGGGTGCTCTGGTGATGCTTGCGTACTGTTTCCTGGTAGCTGTTTATCTTTTGATAACGACCGATAGAAACAATGATGCGAATACGATCCAGAGGTGACCGCCTGCACTTGAACGCGAGCATTGCTTGCTCGAAGAGCGATCCAGTCAGGTGGGCGTTTCAGACAGCGCGGTACCGGGGCACCGCGCCAGGAGGGGGTTATGGCAGGGCGTAGGCGATCACGTAATCGCCACGGTCGGTGGACTGGCGCGCGCCGCCAGCGGTGATCACGATGTACTGCTTGCCGGTTTTCGGCGACACGTAGGTCATCGGGCCGCCCTGGCTGCCGACGGGCAGGCGGGCTTTCCAGATTTCATCACCGTTGCCGCTGTTGAAGGCGCGCAGGTAGAAGTCCTGGGTGCCGGCGATAAAGATCAGGCCGCCCTGGGTCGACAGCGTGCCGCCGAGGGTCGGCAGGCCGATCTTGATCGGCAGGTGCATGCGGATGCCCAGCGGGCCGGTGTCTTCAACGGTGCCCACCGGCACTTGCCATGCGACTTTCTGGGTCTTCATATCGATGGCGGTGAGGGTGCCGAACGGCGGCGCCTGGCACGGGATGCCGGCCACCGACAGGAAGCGGTTTTTGTTCACCGCATACGGCGTGCCCTTGAGCGGTACTGCGCCCATGCCGGTGTTCAGCGCTTCGCCACCGGACGAGGACTGGGCCTTGTTCTGCGACGGCAGCATCTGGATCCACAGGCCCAGGCGCATGTCGTTGACGAAGATAAAACCGTGCACCGGGTCGGTGGAAATGCTGCCCCAGTTCATGCCGCCCAGGGAACCCGGGAAGCTCAGGGATTTATCGGTGCCCGGCGCGGTGTACAGGCCGTCGTAGCGCATGCCCTTGAAGTCGATGCGGCACAGCAACTGGTCGTACGGGGTGGCGCCCCACATGTCCGACTCGCTCAGGGTTTGTGCGCCAATCTGCGGCATGCCCACGGATTTCGGCTGGGTCGGCGAGTAGGGTTCGTTGGGGATATTTGCGGCCTTGACCGGTACATCCTTGACCTCGGTCAGCGGCTTGCCGGTGGCGCGGTCGAGTACATAGATCTGCCCGGCCTTGGTGCCAATCACTACCGCCGGTACCGCCTTGTCGCTGCCCGGTGGGGTGAAGTCGATCAGGCTCGGTTGCATCGGCAGGTCGAAGTCCCACAGGTCATTGTGGACGGTCTGGTACACCCACTTTTCAGCCCCGGTGGAGGCATCGAGCGCCAAGACCGAAGCGCCGTATTTGTGGTTGAGCTGGGTGCGTTCCACGCCGTAGATGTCGGTGGACGAACTGCCCATCGGCAGGAAGACCGTGTTCATCAGTGGGTCGTAGGACATCGGCGCCCAGCTGTTTGGGGTGCTGCGCACGTAGGTCTTGTCGCCGGTAGGGGCCTGTTTGTCTTCCGGGTTGCCCGGGTCGAAGGCCCAGCGCATTTGCCCGCTGATCACATCAAAGCCACGTATCACACCGCCTGGCATGTCGGTCTGGACGTTATCCGCGACGCGGCCACCGACCACCACAGTGGTGCCGGCGATCAACGGTGCGGAAGACAGCTGGTAGTAGCTGTCCGGCACATTGCCGAGGCCGGCTTTCAAGTCCACCTGGCCGTGGGTGCCGAAGTCTTCGCAGAATTTACCCGTGTCGGCATCGACCGCAATCAGGCGTGCATCGATGGTGTTGGTCAGCAAGCGGCGCTGGCATTGCGCACCGGCTGGAACGCTGGCGGCAATGATCGGCGAGCTGTTGGGCTGGGTCGGTTGGGCAATCGGCGCGGTGGCGTCGAAATACGCCATGCCCCGGCAACGCTGCCACACCGCCGACTTGGCGTTGACTTCGTTCTTCCACAGCTCTTTGCCGGTGTCGGCGTCGAGGGCGATCAGGTTGTTGTGCGGGGTGCAGATGAACACCTTGTTGCCGATCTGCAGGGGTGTCAGTTGGTCTTCGGCGCCATTGCCGTCGCTGATGGCCACGTCACCGGTGTGGTAGGTCCACGCCACTTTGAGCTGGTTGATGTTGTCGCGATTGATCTGGTCCAGCGCAGCGAAGCGGCTGCCACCTTCGGTGTTGCCGTAGTGGGCCCAGTCTTTCTGAGCATCGGCGGGGGCTACCGGGGTGATACCAGGGCCAGCACCGGTCGGGGCGACGCTGGGGTGGGCGACAAACATATTGCCCGCCGCCACCGCCACGCCCACTGCCAACACGGCAGCAATGCCATAGGCACCGCGCGCGGGCCGGCCGGCCAGCAGCGGATACACCAGCGCCACCACCAGGCCGATGGCCGCAAACATGAACAGCCGCGAGAACAGCGGCCAGAACACCAGGCCCACATCCGCCACCGCCCAGATGGCCGTGCCGATCAGGAACGCTGCGAACAACCATGCACCTGCGGTGCTGCGCCGGGCAATCAACAGACCGGAAATCGCCATGACCACGCCGCCGATCAGGAAGTACCAGGAACCACCGAGGCTCACCAGTTTGGCGCCGCCAACGGCCAGCGCGAGGCCGAGCAGGGCGATGATCACGCCCAGGCCCAGGAGTAAGAATCTAGAGACGCCAGTGGCGCGCGATGCTCGTTTCATGTCGAAAGGACTCGAGTGAGAGAGGGCAAAGACGCGATTTTAGCAAGATAATTAACTGGTTAGTACATTAGAGTCCTGCAATAGACTATTACAGGTGCTGCGATGATGCAGTGCGGTTAAATGCCGCTTTGGGTGCGATGCGGGGGCATCGCACGGCAAAGGGCACGTTGTTCTGGTGATTTAAACGCTGATCAATGCCTGTGCAATTCTGGGAAGCCAACTGGTCGCGGTGCCAATTAGGGTGTTGCCGGGCGCTGATACGGAGGGTGCACGATTGATGTGCACGACCCAGGCTCCCCGTTCGGCGGCCAAGATCGGCAGGTATACCGCTGGAGCGACGCTTTCGGAGGTCCCAACGGACAGGAAAACGTCGCAGTCGAGCGCCGCTGCATTGGCGCGGTTTATGTCCTCAGGCGACAATTTCTCACCAAACCAGACAACGTTCGGTCGAACCAGGCCGTCACAGTGTTGGCAGTGCGGCGGATCTGATGGACCTTCTTCCAGGGACGCATTGACAGGCAGGGCATCCAGATAAGGTTTATTACACGTGTAGCAGCGAGCAGTGGTCAGGTGCCCATGTAGATGAATCGCATCCCTGGAGCCCGCGCGCTCATGCAGATCGTCGACGTTCTGCGTGATAAGTGTTACGCGGTGCAGGGATTGTTCGAGCTCGGCCACGGCCAGGTGCGCAGCATTTGGCTTCGCTTTGCTGACCAGCATTCGACGCCAGGAATACCAGCCCCAGACCAATGCAGGGTTTTGTTCAAAGGCTTCAGCACTGGCGAGTTCGCCTTGCTTATAGCGCGACCAGAGCCCGGTCGCGGGGTCGCGGAATGTGGCAATGCCGCTTTCGGCGGAGATACCTGCACCAGTAGAAATCACTACATGCCGTGCCGTGCGCAGCTTCTCGAGAGTGTGTTGGAAAAGGGTTTCGGCGTTCATCGTTTCACCTCAAGAAGTTGCATTCAGCTTCGGACGCACTGATCGCGCAACCAATCGAAGTTGCTCCAGTATTTGCGGTCGCCGCCTGCCTGGGTGCGCTTTTTCTCGATGTAGGGCGCAAGCACTTGGTGGCAGTGCAGGATGCTGGGCGCCCAATTTTCGATGATGACGTGTTTGTTCGTGATCAAATCCACACGCAGCAGTGCTGCCACGACGTCGTAGTTTGCACAGGCCAAGGATGCCTGCTGGACGTGGCGTTCGTCCCAGCTGTCATGGTGCAGGCTCGATAGCGTCGCGCGGACCGTTTCGCGTGCTTCGCGGGCGTCACTGGCTTGCAGGAATTCGACAATCGAGATGATGCTCTGTGCTTCGGAGGCCAGCTGTGTTGCCTTGAGTTGGGACGTCAAGATTCCGATCTGGCGGCCCACCAGGTACACAGAGAGGAAAGCGGCCAACGCCACGATGATCTGCACTGCCAATGTCCATTTTTCGTAATCAGTCATGTCCATTCTCTTGCTGGTTAAGAATCATACGTGTTTTTTCATCTACGCCGCTCAGGCCATCCCGCGCTTGCGCATAGAGGGATCCGGCATCAGTGACAGCCGCGAACAGCGTCATGCAGGAGGCGAATTTCAGTGCGTCGACTTCGCCGAGTAGCTCCTCCAAGGGCACTGCTGCATCGAGGACTGCACGGGTGGCGCGAGCAAGCCGGGGCCCCAGTAGCGGGTGTTGCAGGTAGTCGCGTGCTTCAGCAGCGTCCTGCAAGCCGTAGTAGGTGGCCTTTTCGCTGGAGCCCAGGCCGCGCAGTTGGGGAAAGATGAACCACATCCAATGGCCGTCTTTTTTTCCGCGCTCCAACTCGTTAAGGGCGGCTTCAAATTGTGAGGCTTGAGCCAGGACAAAGCGTTCCAGTGATTGCTTCATGTCGCACTCCATCAACAATGACGTTTACAGGCAGCTCTGCTCGAACTCTTCGAGCATGTCGGCGCGGATCAGCGCCTCGGGATCTTCGGCATGCACCGCGTCGACCTGGCGTTGTACGCAGCTTTCACGATCACTGGTGCTGTTGCCGGAGCTCGTGGCCACCGTTGCCTGGTGCGGGGTGGTGACGATCGCCTGGCCTGGCGCGGGGATGTCGACCAGTTGCTCATAGCGGGAGACAAAGCCGGCACCGACGTAGGTGCTGTCCTTGTCGAAGGCCTCTTCCTCTCTCACCGGGTTGGCCCATTGCTGAAAGCCGCCGAGCAAGCCCATTTTGCCGGGGTGCTGCTGGCGCAGGTCGGGTGTGAGGGTGACAAGCACCTGACTGACCTGGCCCGCATTCCAGACGATGATTGCCTGTAGTTCACCCTTGTCACTGAACAGCCGTTCCTGGCCCTGTTTGACCACTCGCTGTTGTTGGTCATAGTTATCGCGCCCGAGTCCCTGGAACTGGCTTTCCTGGCGGTCACCGACCCACACCGTTGCGGTGGCACTGATCAACTTGCCTTTGTTCCACTCCAGTTCGCGGATGAGGTGGCCGTTGTCATCCCAGTACTGTTCGGTGCCGTCGTTGGCCAAGTCACTGGCCATGTATTGGTTGACGTCTTCCTTGAGGGCCACACGGCTGACGTGATGGATGTGTTTACCGTCATAGCTGTACTGGTCAACTACGCGTGTGCGCAGTTTTCCGTGTTCGAACACACTGGACTCAGTCACGTTCCCGCGCGCATCGATCCGCCGCTGGGCGCCGTGCTGCAGGCCGTTTTCGTAGTTTTCTTCGTCAGAGACATAGAAGCGATTGCCGGTCAGGCCATAGTCTTTTTGAGGACCGTGCTGCTTGCCGTTCAGGTACGTGCGGTGCTGGGTGCCACGGTTATCGAAACCACTGCGCAGGCCGTTCTCCCATTTCAGGTCGGCGATCAATGCATCGCCTTCATTGTCCCAGGCGCGTTCGGCGCCATTCTTTTTACCGGCGGTGTAGTGCACCTCGAGGATACGTTCACCGTTCTGCGGGTTGAACTGCTCGGTTACACCGTCCTGCGCTCCGTTTTTCCAATGGGCGATCAAGATTTTCTTGCCGGTCTTGGCGTCGAATTTTTCTTCTTTGCCATCGCGCTTGCCGGCTTTGAACTCGCCCGAGGCCAGTAAGTTACCGGCGTTGTCGGAGCAATGAATTTCACCGTCGGGCAGCCCTTTTTCGATATCGACAGTACAGGTGCCGACGTTGAACAAACCGAGCACGGACATCGGGTAATTGAGCACGCGCCCGCTGAACGGATCGTCCGCGTGCACTTTGTAGAGCAGGCCTTGGATTTCCCGTGTCTGACGCGCGTCAATTTCTTCGGTGAAGCAGCCTGTGAGGCTGAGGGATGCCAGGGTTATTGCACCCATGGCGAGGCAACTACGGACGTTGAGCGACACCAGAATCTCCTTATTCACGGGACGGCAACTGCCGATCAGTGAGGCGTGAAAAGGACGCAGTGTAGAGCAAATGAGGTGGGTGATTCCAATTTGATATTAGTTGGTCCGAAGGCAGCCGGGAGGCGGCTGCCTTCGCAAGAGCCAGTCTCGGTGTTCAGTTACCGAAACGCCGGCACCACCTGCTCGATAAACAGTGCCAGCGACTTCTTCTTCTCGGCATGGGGCAGGCTGTTGTCGCACCAGAAGCTGAACTCATCCACGCCCAGTTCCTGGTAGTAGCGGATGCGCGGGATGATTTCTTCGGCGGTGCCGATCATCGCGGTCTTGTGCAGGCTTTCCAGTTCGAACTCCGGGCGGGCGGCGAATTTTTCTTCCGGGCTCGGTGCCAGGAAGCCATTCACCGGCACCTCTTTATTACCGAACCAGGCATCGAAGGTGCGATAGAACTTCGAGATCGCCTTGGCCCCGACTTTCCAGCCGTCCGGATCATCGGCGGCATGCACGTGGGTGTGGCGCAGCACCATCAGTTGCGGGCGCGGTACGCCGGGGTTGTTGTCGAGGGCGGCCTGGAATTTGTTTTTCAGGTCGAGGACTTCCTCGTCGCCCTTCATCAGCGGCGTGACCATCACGTTGCAGCCGTTGGCGACTGCGAAGTTGTGCGAGTCCGGGTCGCGGGCGGCGATCCACATCGGCGGGTTGGGCTGCTGGATCGGTTTGGGCACGCTGGTGGAGGTGGGGAACTTCCAGATGTCGCCGTCGTGGGCGTAGTCGCCTTTCCACAAGGCACGCACCACCGGCACCATCTCGCGCAGCGCCTGGCCGCCGCTGGAAGCGGGCATGCCGCCGGCCATGCGGTCGAACTCCACCTGGTAAGCGCCACGGGCCAGGCCGACTTCCATGCGCCCGTTGCTGATCACGTCGAGCAACGCGCATTCGCCCGCCACCCGCAACGGGTGCCAGAACGGCGCGATGATGGTCCCGGCGCCCAGGTGAATGGTGGTGGTCTTGGCCGCGAGGTAAGCCAGCAGCGGCATCGGGCTTGGCGAGATGGTGTATTCCATGGCGTGGTGTTCGCCAATCCATACAGTACTGAAGCCACCAGCCTCGGCCATCAGGGTCAGTTCAGTCAGGTCTTCGAACAACTGACGGTGGCTGACACTTTCGTCCCAACGTTCCATGTGTACGAACAGGGAAAACTTCATGACGCTTACCTCGGATCTATTGTGATCGGCCTGTCGACTGCGGGCCCTTAAGTGCTCTCGCCAATGTGAAGCTTGCCAGTGATGACGGCTGTTCGGCGGATTAATTGTTGGTATACCATAATACGGAATATCCGCAAAACTTTTCTCTGCAGCGGTTGCAGCATGACCGCGCGAGGAAAGCGAGCGAGATGAACATAAAACAAAAAATGGATCCTCCCTAAGGCTCAGGCCGGCAGCGGCAGGGCGCCCATCTTGCCGTGGCAATACACCAGTGGCCCGGCGTTGTGCTGGGGCACGATCAGGTTCTTCACCGCGCCGACCATGATCGCGTGATCGCCGCCTTCATATTCGCGCCACAACTCGCACTCGATCACCGCCGTGGCATTGGCCAGGATCGGGTTGCCCAACTCACTGAGCGTCCATTCGATGCCCTGGGCCTTGTCCTTGCCCTTGCGCGCAAAGGCATAGGCTTCGGTTTGCTGCCCACCGGAAAGCACATGAATGGCAAAGCGTTTGTTCTTGATCAACACCGGGTACGAGTCGGAGCTGTAGTTGGGGCAGAACAGCACCAGCGCCGGGTCCATGGACAGTGAGCTGAAGGCACTGGCGGTCAGCCCGACGATTTGTCCGTCGTCATCCAGCGTGGTGATCACGGTGACCCCGGACGGAAACGAACCCATCACTTGTTTGTAGATAGCGGCATCGATCATGGGGCGGTCCTCTGCGGGTAGAGCGGTTCTTATGAATTTGTAGGTCTGATGGTATACCGTAATACAATCGATGCAACCGCTTTTTCAATCGCCCGATGAACGTCAAGGCTGGGTCTTATAGCCAATAAATACGGGCGCCATGGCAGGAAATAACAGGGTGCCCTGTGGCACACTTGCGGATCAGATGGGCGCTGAAACTACGGATCAGTCTTGTGAAAATGTTGGAATACCATAATATGGTGTTCATCTGAGGGGCGGCCAGAGAGCTCCCCCGGTTTGGCGTCAAACAACTATAAGATCAGACAAACGCGAGTTCATTTCCATGCCCCAGATGTCCCGGCAAGACCCCCTGATCGAGCAGCACACGGTCGATTATGTCCCCCTCGCAGAGCGCCATGGAAAGGCCCGCGACCTGTTCACCTTATGGTTCAGCACCAACATCGCACCGCTGCCGATCGTCACGGGTGCCATGGTGGCCCAGGTGTTCCATCTCAATCTGGCGTGGGGGCTGCTGGCGATTGCCCTCGGGCATCTGCTCGGCGGCATCGTGATTGCCCTTGCATCGGCCCAGGGCCCGCGCATGGGCATCCCGCAGATGGTGCAGAGCCGTGGCCAGTTCGGCCGTTACGGTGCGCTGCTGATCGTGTTCTTCGCCGCACTGATCTACATCGGCTTTTTCATCTCCAATATCGTCCTGGCCGGCAAGTCCATCGTCGGCATCGTGCCGTCGGTGCCGGTGCCGGCGAGCATCCTGATCGGCGCCCTCAGCGCCACCGCCATCGGTGTGATCGGCTACCGCTTTATCCATACCCTCAACCGCATCGGCACCTGGGTGATGGGCAGCGCGTTGCTGGCCGGTTTTATCTACATCTTCGCCCATGACCTGCCGGCAGACTTCCTGACCCGAGGCGGCTTCAACGCGGCGGGCTGGTTGGCCACCGTGTCGCTTGGGGTGATCTGGCAGATCAGCTTTTCGCCCTACACCAGCGACTACTCGCGCTACCTGCCGGCGGACATCGGCATCACCCGGCCGTTCATTGCGACCTACCTGGGCGCCACCCTTGGCACCATCCTGTCCTTCGCCTTTGGCCTGGTAGCCGCACTGGCCACGCCCGAAGGCACCGAAGCCATGGTCGCGGTCAAGCAAGCCACCGGCTGGTTGGGGCCGATCCTGATGGTGCTGTTCCTGCTCAATATCATCAGCCACAACGCCCTGAATCTGTACGGCGCGGTGCTGTCGATCATCACCTCGGTCCAGACCTTCGCCAGCCACTGGACCCCGAGCATCAAGGTGCGTGTGTTGCTGTCGGGCGTGGTCCTGGCCGGTTGCTGCGTGGTGGCGTTGGGTGCCTCGGCGGACTTCATCTCGCAATTTATCGGCCTGATCCTCGCGCTGTTGCTGGTGCTGGTGCCGTGGGCGTCGATCAACCTGATCGACTTCTACATCATCAAGCGCGGGGTCTATGACATTGCCTCGATTTTCCAGGCGGATGGCGGGGTGTATGGGCGTTTCAACCTGCATGCGATCGTGGCGTACTTCATCGGCATCATCGTGCAACTGCCGTTTGCCAATACGTCGCTGTATGTGGGGCCATGGGCCAACCTGGTGGAAGGCGCGGACCTGTCGTGGCTGGTGGGATTGGTGGTGACGTGCCCGTTGTATTACTGCCTGGCGACACGTCAACACACCCAGAAGATCAGGGCGGCGCGGTTGGGCTATACCGACTGAGCCACTCCGCCGAACTCCTCCAACGCATCCCGCAACGCGCCCTCGAAGTATTCCTTCGAGGCGCGATCCCAGAGGATATGAAACGCTGGCAGCTCCACACTCCCTGTGTGGATGACAATCGCATTGACCCGCGCCACCGACGTCTGCGCCACCGCCCCCGGCGTGAAGGCCGGGAAACTGAGATCGACCCCGCACAGCTTCGCCATCACCTGCGCAATCACCCCCCCGCTGAGCCGCACGCAGGCATGGCTGTCCTGACGCGGTAGCAGGTAATTGGCGCGGTGGTCCAGTTCCCAACGCGCTTCTTCATCGGCAATCCGTTGCCCCTGATCCTGCGGGCTGCCCAGCACCAGGTATTCGTTCTGCGACAGGCGGGCTACCCAACTGCCGTCCGCTTGCGCGCTGGCTAGGTTGGGCGCGCCCGGCAACGTGAAGCCGCGCGCCGTGAGGTACTCGGCGCTTTGTGCGCCGCGAAAGCCGACCCGGGGCAGGTCGGTCTGGTCGTGCAGTTGGCAGGGCGGCGTGAACACTTCGTGGGCTTTCAGACTGGTCATGGCTTAACCCTCCTGGCGTTGATTGGTGGGGTCGAAGAACGGCAGTTGCACCACCTCGGCCTGGACGACGATGCCGCCCTCGACGCGAATCGGAATGCGCTGCCCCGGTGTGCTCTGGTCGATCCCGGCGTAGGCCAGGCCGATGATGCGGCCCAGGCTGGTGGAGTATTCGCAGGAAGTGACGTTGCCGCTGATGTCCGCCCCGTTGAGCACCAGGTGGCCTTCCAGCGGTTGCACGCTGCCCTTGGGCAGGCTGAAGCCCACCAGTTTGCGTTTCAGCGGCTGGGCTTCGAGGATGTCCACCGAGCGGCGACCGACGAAGAACGGCTTGTTGCGGCTGACCGCCCAGCCCATGTCGATTTCTGCCGGGTGAGTCATGCCGTCGGTGTCCTGGCTGATGATCACGTGGCCTTTTTCCAGGCGCAGCAGGCGTTGGGTTTCGACGCCGAAGGGGCGAATGTCAAAGGCCTTGCCGGCTGTCATCAACGCGTCCCACAACGCCAGGCCGTGGCGTGCCGCTACGTGGATTTCATAGCCCAGTTCGCCGACGAACCCCACCCGCAGCAGGCGTGCCTTGATCCCGGCCACCGTGCCCTGGCGCACGCCCAGGTAGGGGAAGCCTTCGGCACTCAGGTCGAGGTCGTTGCACACCTGCTCCAGCACCTTGCGCGAATCCGGCCCGGCCACGTTCACCGCACAGATCGCCGCCGTGACGTTGGTCACGTCCACGTCCAGGCGCCACTGCGCGTTCCACTTGAGCATCTGCTGGTAGATGCGGTCGACGCCGCTGGTGGTGGCGGTGACGTAGAAATGCTTGTCGGCCAGCCGCGCGCACACGCCGTCGTCGATCACCACGCCGTGTTCGTTGGTCATCAGCGCATAACGCGAACGGCCCACCGGCTGCTTGAGGAACGCGAAGGTGTACATGCGGTTGAGCAATTCGGCGGCGTCCGGGCCGCGCACGTCCAGGCCACCGAGTGTGGACACATCGATGAGCCCGACCTTGTTGCGCACGTGCAGCGCTTCGGCCTGCATGCACGCTTCGCGGTCCTGGGGCTTGCCGTAATAGGCCGGGCGCTGCCAGATACCGGCGGGCATCATCTTCGCCCCGGCTTGCACATGGCGCGCGTGCATCGGCGTTTGGCGGTAGGGGTCGAAGGCGCGTCCGGCGACATGGGCGAGTTTCTCCGCCACGAACGGCGGGCGTGCGGTGGTGACCCCGGTTTCGCTGATCGTGCGCTGGGTCGCCCAGGCCACCAGCCGTGCGGTCGGCAGCGCCGAGTGACGCCCCTGGGACGGGCCCATGCCGACCGTGGAGTAACGCTTGACCAACTGCACATCGCGGTAGCCGATGCGGGTGGCGTTGACGATATCTGCCACTTGCAGGTCTTCGTCGAAGTCGACGAAATCCTTGCCCTTGGGGTGCGGGAAGATCGGCCAGTGGAAGTTGACCTGGGCTTCACTGCGCAGCGCTGCAGGCGGGCTGGTGCTGGTCAAACCGAGGGCGCGCAGGCTGTCGGCGGCGGCGTTGGTCGCATCCGCCAGCACATTGTCCAGCTGATGCCGACCGTGTACGGAACCGGCCACGCCCAGGTTGCGCGGCAGGCCACTGAGGCTGAACTCCGCACGCGAGTCGTCATAGGCCAGCTTGCCACCGGCCTGGCACAGCAGCTGATAGACCGGCATATAACCGGCCGACATGCACAGCAGGTCGCAGTCGATCACTTGCGCGCTGGCGCTGACCTGGCCCTGGCCGGTGATCTGGCGCACATCGACGCCTTTCACATGGCGCAGGCCTTTTTCGTGCAGGGCCTCGAACACGGTGCTGTTGCTCAGGCACGGGATCTTGCGCTGGGCCAGGGCACCCGGCAGGGCTTTGTCCGCCGGGGCGTGACGCAGGTCGATCACGGCGGCCACGTCCACGCCCTGGTCATGCAGGTCGAGGGCGGCGAGGTAGCCGTCATCGTTGCCGGTGAGTACCACTGCGCGCTTGCCGGGCTTGACCGCATAGAGCTTCATCAGGCGTTGCGCGGCGCTGGTGAGCATCACCCCCGGCAGGTCGTTATTGCGGAAGACCACCGGTTGGTCGAACGAACCGCTGCACACCAGGCACTGTTGCGCGCGCACTTTGTACAGGCGCTTGCCCTGGATCACCGGCAGGTAGTTGTCGGTGAACCAGGCATTGCAGGTGGCGTCGGTGAGCACCTGGATATTCGCGTGTTGCTGCACCGCGCCGAGCAACTCGTGGCGCAGGGTGTCGGCACGGGTGCCGGCAATATCGAAGCGCGCGTAGGTCAGCGACCCGCCGAGAATAGGCTGCTGCTCGATCAGCAGCACCTTGGCGCCGGCATTCGCGGCGGTCAGCGCGGCCTGCAAGCCAGCGGGGCCGGCGCCGATCACGGCGAGGTCGGTGAACAGGTAGGCCTTGTCGTAGTACTCGGGTTGGAACGTCAGGTCGAGCACGCCCAGGCCGGCCTTTTTGCGGATGATCGGCTCCCAGACTTTCCACATGCCCTTGGGCTTGTAGAACGAACGGTAGTAGAAACCCACTGGCATGAACTTGGAGAACTTGCCCAGGTAGGCGTCCTTGTCGTTGTCCAGCGAGCCGTTGACGTTCTGCGCCGTCACCGCCAGGCCGGCGGACAGCGCGTGGGCATCGGCCAATACGTTGGGTTCGCGGGGCAGTTGCACCAGGCTGTTGGCGTCATGGCCGGCCATGGTCAATGGGCCGCGTGGGCGGTGGTACTTGAACGAACGCGACATCAGGAAGCGCCCGTTGGCGAGCAGCGCGCTGGCGATGCTGTCGCCCTGCAAACCTTGATAGGGCAGGCCGTCGAAACTGAAATCGAGTGGCTGGTCACGCTGGATCAGCAAGCCCATGGGGGCGGGGAGGCGGTTCATCCGGCGATCTCCTTGGCGGTGGTGAAGTCGACGCGGGTGGTGAACACTTCGCGCGGATCGAAGGTGCGCACGATCTCGTCGGTGACCGTGTGGCGCTCGGCGAGGAACCAGTAACTGGACGGCGTGTGCATCCACCATTCGCGCACCACACCGGCGAGGTTGTCGGTGTTGAACACGTAGTCGGCCCATTCGGCATCGCTGCAGGTCAGCGGATCGGGCATCGGTTTGAATTCACCGCCGTAGGTGAACTCGCTGATATTGCGCGGCCCGTTGAGCGGGCAAATCATGATTTTCATCGTCTGCTCTCCGTCAGTGGCTGGCCGCTGTGGCGCCCATTTCGTTGACTTGCTGGAAGGTCGAGAAACGTTCGAGGCCGAAGGGCTTGATCAAGTCCGGCACCTTGCCGCCGCTGGCGACCAGCTCGGCCATGGTCTTGCCGCAGATCGGCGTGGCCTTGAAGCCCCAGGTACCCCAGCCGGCGTCGAGGTAGTAATTCTTCACCGGCGACAGGCCCATGATCGGGCTGTAGTCGGGGGTCATGTCGGTGATCCCGGCCCACTGGCGCATCAACTTGGCGTTGGCCAGGAACGGGAACATCTCGATGGCATGGGCCAACAGGCTTTCCTTGAGGTCCAGGGTCGAGCGCGTGTTGAACAGCGGGTACGGGTCGGAGCCGCCACCGAACACCACTTCGCCACGGCTGGTTTGCTGCACGTAGCAGTGCAGCGCCGAGGAACTCACCAACGGGTCGAGGAACGGCTTGAACGGCTGGGTGACCATGGCCTGCAACGGGAAGGTCTGGATCGGCGAACGGATACCGGCCTTGGCCATCAGCAGCGAGCTGTGCCCGGCAATCGCCTGTACCGCGCAGCCGCACTGGATGGTGCCGCGATTGGTTTTCACTGCGGTGATGGCGCCGTTCTCGATCACCAGGTCCTGCACTTCAGTGAGCTGATGGATTTCCACGCCACGCTTGGCCGCCTGCTTGGCGTAGCCCCAGGCCACGGCATCGTGACGCGCGGTGGCGCCGTCGATATGCCAGAGCCCGGCGATTACCGGCAAGTGGCCGGGGTCGAGGTTGAGGCTGGGCACCAGCTCGCGGATCTGCTGGCGGTCGATCATCTCAGTACGCCCGCCGAAGTGTTTGTTGACCTCGGCACGCTGGCGGAACGAACGCACGGTGGCGTCGGTGTGGGCCAGGGTCAGTTGGCCGCGCTCGGAGTACATGATGTTGAAATCGAATTCGTTGGACAGCGACTGGAACATCTTCACCGATTCGGCATAGAAACGAACGCCTTCGCTGGTGAGGTAGTTGGAGCGGATCACCGCCGTATTGCGCGCGGTATTGCCGCCGCCCAGGTAGGCCTTTTCCAGCACTGCGATATTGGTGATGCCGTGGTACTTGGCCAGGTAGTAGGCCGTCGCCAGGCCATGGCCACCGGCGCCGATGATCACCACGTCGTAACTCGACTTGAGTTCCTTGGGCGGTGGCAAATCCACCTCCACCGGGTACTCCGAACTCAGCCCGTATTTCAATAGATTGAATGGCATACGGCCTCCGATTGGCTGCGTAGGGCGTGGTGTTGCGCCAGGGCGGCGGCCACGGTGTTTTTCATCAGGAAGGCAATGGTCATCGGCCCGACACCGCCGGGCACCGGGGTGATGGCGGCGACATGGGGCAGGGCGCTGTCGAAGTCGACATCACCCACCAGGCGGCTGCGGCCGTCGTCGTCGATGCGGTTGATGCCGACATCGATCACCACCGCGCCGGGCTTCAACCAGCTCGCGTCAATCAAGCGGGCGCGGCCCACGGCGGCGATCACGATATCGGCCTGGCGACACAGGGCCTGGGCGTCGTGGCTGCGCGAATGCAGCACGGTCACCGAGCAATCCGCCTTGAGCAGCAGCGCGGCCATGGGCTTGCCGACGATGTTCGAACGGCCGATCACCACCGCGTGTTTGCCACGCAGGTCGCCGCAGGTTTGCTCCAACAGATACAGGCAACCGCTCGGGGTGCATGGCGTGAGCACTGCGCGGCCCTGGCTGAGGCCGCCGACGTTCTGGCTGTGAAACCCGTCGACGTCCTTGTCCGGCGCGATGGCCTCCAGGGCGCGCAGTTCGTCCATCTGCGCCGGCAACGGCAATTGCAGGAGGATGCCGTGGATCGCCGGGTCGGCGTTCAATTGGCCGATCAGGATCAACAATTGTTCGGTGCTGGTATCGCCGGGCAGGCGATGCTCCACGGAGCGGATGCCCACCTCTTCGGCGCGCAGGATCTTGTTGCGCACATAGACCTGGCTGGCCGGGTCGCTGCCCACCAGGATCACCGCCAGCGCCGGTTGAATATCCTGCCCATGCAGACGCGCCACGTCCTCGCGCACTTGCAGCAGCACGCGCGCCGCAGCGGCTTTGCCGTCGATCAGTTTATGCGCGCTCACCGGAACACCACCGTTCTGTCCTGATTGAGGAAGACCCGGTGCTCCAGGTGGTACTTGACCGCCTTGGACAGGGCCACGGTTTCGGTGTCGCGGCCGATGGCGACGAGGTCGTCGGGCTTGTACACGTGGTCGACGCGCTGCACTTCCTGCTCGATGATCGGGCCCTCATCCAGGTCGCTGGTCACATAGTGCGCGGTGGCACCGATCAACTTCACGCCGCGTTGATAAGCCTGGTGATAGGGCTTGGCACCCTTGAAACCGGGCAGGAACGAATGGTGGATATTGATCGCCCGCCCCGACAGTTGCCGGCACAGGTCGTCGGAGAGGATCTGCATGTAGCGCGCCAACACCACCAGCTCGGTGCGGGTGTCGTCGACGATCTTCATCAACTCGGCTTCCTGCGCGGCCTTGTTGTCCTTGGACACCGGCAGGTAGATAAAGCGAATGCCCTCGCGCTCGGCCATTGGCCGCAGGTCGAGGTGGTTGGAGACGATGGCGGTGATGGTCATGTCCATCTCGCCCTTGTGGTAGCGGTAGAGCAGGTCGGTGAGGCAGTGGTCGAACTTGCTCACCATCAGCATCACGCGCATCGGCTCGCGGGTGTCGTGCAGCTCCCACTGCATGTCGAAGGCCTGGGCGACATCGGCGAAACCGTCTCTGATCTCTTGCAGGTCGCCTGTGTGGCCATCGTTGAAACGGAACACGGCACGCATGAAAAAGCGGCCGCTGAAGTCATCGTCGAACTGCGCCATTTCCCCGATGTAGCACGCCTTGTCCGCCAGGTAAGTGGTGACGGCAGCGACGATGCCGGACACGGCGGGGCACGTCACCTTGATGATGAAATGGTTTTTTTCGTGTTGCATGACACGTCCTCGGGATGATGGCGGCAGCTCATCGCATAGCGAAAAAATGTCTGAGGACAGCAGGCTCATTCCTTGAGCGCGTTTTCTTGTGGGGAATAAAATATTCCTGAAGTGGCTTTATAGGGGAATGGGGGCAGGGCGTCTAGGGGTTTTGGGAAAGTTTTTTAACTGAGGGGAAATTTTTAGCGGGCGGGACGGCATCGAATGCAGTCAAAAATGTGGGAGGGGGCTTGCTCCCGATAAGGGTGGGTCAATGACAAATGCATTCACTGACATTCCCTTATCGGGAGCAAGCCCCCTCCCACAGTTGAATCTCTGTGCTTCAGGTGTATCGCGAGTTCGGATTATTCCTTGTCGTTGCCGTAGTTCATGATCGACAACAACCGAATCGGCACCTGCACCAACTGCTCCGGCCCGTGTGGAATCTCGCCTTCAAACGTCAAGCTGTCCCCGGCCTCCATCCGATACAGCTGGTTGCCATGCCGGTAAATCAACTCCCCCTCCAGCAAATGCAGAAACTCCGTCCCTGGATGGGCAAAGGTCGGAAACTCCTCACTGGCGTCATCCATGCTGACCATGTACGCCTCGAAGCTCTTCTTCGGCCCGCGCGTGTGGTTGAGCAGGTGATAGGTATGCCCTTTCTCGGTCCCACGGCGCACCACTTCCATGCCCTGGTCGGCCTTGACCAGCAAGGCGCTGCCATCCTGCTGATCGTATTCGCTGAATAACTTCGACAGAGGCAGCCCGAGTACATCGCACAGGCGGCTCAAGGTATCGAGGCTGGTGGAGACCTGGGCGTTCTCGATCTTGCTCAACATGCCCTGGCTGATATCGGCAATCTTCGCCACGTCGGACAGCTTCAGGTCCTGGGCCTGGCGCTGGCGTTTGATCTGCAGCCCCAGGTATTGCTCGAGCTTGAGGCGCGGGGCGGTTTCGGTGGACATGATCATCGGCTCCTGCACGGTTTCCGTTCAGTAATATTATTTTCGCACTGGGAAAGTGCAAGGTCTGGCGCTTGAAGGCCACCCCGCTGTGCGTATTCCTGCGGGGAAAAGAATTTTCCCATATATACAGCACAAAAGCGCAGCTCCACCCACTTCGATGTGTCGATCACGAATCTGGCAAGGGTATTGCATTCCTGTAGGGAAACTAACTTTCTTTTTAGGAATAAAAAGACAGCCTAGGCCCACCCACACGGTTTTGCCTTTCGCGAGGAGTGACACGCAATGTTGCCAGCAGAAACCCAGCGCATCATCGACAAGCACGGGATCAAATACGTGCTTGCGCAGTTTGTGGATATACACGGTGCGGCCAAGACCAAGTCGGTGCCCATCTGCGGGCTCAAGACCGTGGCCGAAGAGGGCGCAGGGTTTGCCGGGTTTGCCATCAGTGGCATGGGCATGGAGCCCCACGGTCCGGACTTCATGGCGCGTGGCGATCTGTCGACCTTGACCCCGGTCCCCTGGCAGCCGGGTTATGGGCGCGTGGTGTGCGTCGGGCATGTCGACGGCAAGCCTCATCCCTACGACAGCCGCTACGTGCTGCAGCAACAAGTGCAGCGCCTGCAGGACAAGGGTTGGACGCTGAACACTGGCCTGGAGCCCGAGTTCAACCTGATGCGCCGCGACGAGCACGGCAAGCTGCAACTGGTAGACCCCAGCGACAACCTCGACAAGCCTTGCTACGACTACAAGGGCTTGTCGCGTTCGCGGGTGTTCCTCGAGCGCCTGACCGAAGCCTTGCAGGCGGTGGATTTCGAGGTCTATCAAATCGACCACGAAGACGCCAACGGCCAGTTCGAGATCAATTACACCTACAGCGACGCCTTGACCTCCGCCGACCGTTTCACCTTCTTCCGCATGGCCGCCGGCGAGATCGCCAATGACCTGGGCATGATCTGCTCCTTCATGCCCAAGCCCGACCCGAAACGCGCCGGCAATGGCATGCACTTTCACCTGTCGATCAGCAGCGCCGAGAACAAAAACCTGTTCCATGACGCCAGCGACCCGAGCGGCATGGGCCTGTCGAAACTCGCCTATCACTTCGCCGCCGGCTTGCTCGCCCATGGCCCGGCGCTGTGTGCGTTCGCCGCGCCCACGGTCAACTCCTACAAGCGCCTGGTGGTCGGCAACTCGTTGTCCGGCGCCACCTGGGCCCCGGCCTTTATTGCGTTTGGCGCCAACAACCGCTCGGCCATGGTGCGCGTGCCGTATGGCCGCCTGGAGTTCCGCCTGCCGGATGCCGGCTGCAACCCCTATCTGGTCAGCGCCGCGATCATCGCCGCGGGCCTGGACGGTATCGATCGCCAGCTGGAAATCGACCACGTCTGCAACGAAAACCTCTACAGCCTGAGCCTCGAGCAGATCGCCGAGCGCGGCATCAAGACCCTGCCGCAATCCCTCAAGGAAGCCTGCGACGCGCTGGAAGCCGACGCGCTGTTCGCCGAAGTGCTCGGCCCGCAGATCGTGGGCGAGTTCATCAAGCTCAAGCGCATGGAGTGGGTGGAGTACAGCCGCCATGTGAGCGATTGGGAAATCCAGCGCTATACCGAATTTTTCTGACACCGTGTGACGGAGACTTGTTATGTGTGGAATCGTAGGCCTGTACCTGAAGAATCCGCAGCTGGAACCCCAGCTCGGCAAGCTGTTTGAACCCATGCTGCAAGCCATGACTGACCGTGGCCCGGACAGCGCCGGTTTCGCCATCTACGGCGATGAAGTCGCCGATGGCTGGGTCAAGCTGACCCTGCAAGCCACCACCGAAGCCTTCGATTGGAAAGGCTTGATGGGCGAGCTGGAAGGGCGCCTCGGCTGTTCCCTGGACTGGTTCCAGAACGCCAGCGCCGCTGTATTGAAGATCCACGCCGACGAAGCCCCGGTGCGCCTGGCCCTGGCCGAACTGGCGCCGAGCGTGCGCATCATGAGCGCCGGGCAGAGCATCGAGATCCTCAAGGGCATGGGCCTGCCCCAGGAAATTTCCCAACGCTTCGGCCTGGCAAACATGCAGGGCAGCCACATCATCGGCCACACCCGCATGGCCACCGAAAGCGCGGTGACCATGGAAGGCAGCCACCCGTTCTCTACCGGCGCCGACCTGTGCCTGGTGCACAACGGCTCGCTGTCCAACCACTTCCGCCTGCGCCAGGAGCTCAAGCGCGAAGGCATCCACTTCGAAACCGACAACGACACCGAAGTCGCCGCCGGCTACCTGACCTGGCGCCTGCAACAGGGTGACTCGCTCAAAGAGGCGCTGGACCATGCCCTGGAAGACCTCGACGGCTTCTTCACCTTCGCCATCGGCACGCGCAACGGCTTTGCGGTGATCCGTGACCCGATTGCGTGCAAGCCAGCGATCTTGGCCGAGACCGACGACTACGTCGCCATGGCCTCCGAATACCAGGCGCTGTCGAGCCTGCCGGGCATCGAGAACGCGCGGATCTGGGAGCCGGCACCGGCCACGTTGTACATCTGGGAACGCCAGTCAGCTTAAGGAGCGCACACATGAAAACCATCGATCTTTCCACCGCCACCGTGCGTGACCTCAACCAGGCGCTGCACGCCCAGGCCATCGACAACGAGTGGCGCGTGACCCATTCCAACGGCAAGCACAACCTTGCGGTGGGGGTGAACCAGGCCGTGTCCATCGATATCGAGGGCCACGCCGGCTACTACTGCGCGGGCATGAACCAGCAGGCCTCGATCACCGTGCACGGCAATGTCGGCGTGGGCTGCGCCGAGAACATGATGTCCGGCTCGGTGCGTGTCAAAGGCAGCGCGTCCCAGGCGGCCGGGGCCACGGCCCATGGCGGTTTGCTGGTGATCGAGGGCGATGCGGGCGCGCGTTGCGGGATCTCCATGAAGGGCATCGACATCGTCGTCGGCGGCAGCATCGGCCATATGAGCTGCTTCATGGGCCAGGCCGGGCGCCTGGTGGTGTGCGGCGACGCCGGCGATGCGCTGGGCGATTCGCTCTACGAAACCCACATCTACGTGAAAGGCACGGTGGAGTCCCTGGGCTCGGACTGCGTCGAAAAAGAGATGCGCAGCGAGCACCTGCAAGAGTTGCAGGAACTGCTCGACCGCGCCGGCTTCGCCCACCAGGCGGCGGATTTCAAGCGCTACGGCTCGGCCCGTCAACTCTACAACTTCAAAGTCGATAACGCCTCCGCGTACTGATCAGGAGCTTCACCATGACTGAACAAACCCCTCCGGTCCTGCGCGAGTCGGCCACCTTCGACCGCCTGACCATCCAGGAAATCCAGCGTGCCGCCGAAACCGGCATCTACGACATTCGCGGTGGCGGCACCAAGCGCAAGCTGCCGCACTTCGATGACTTGCTCCTGCTCGGCGCCAGCGTGTCGCGCTACCCGCTGGAAGGCTATCGCGAGAAGTGCGGCACCGATGTGATCCTCGGCAACCGCTTCGCCAAGAAGCCGATCCACCTGAAGATCCCGGTGACCATCGCCGGTATGAGTTTCGGTGCGTTGTCGGCCAACGCCAAGGAAGCCCTGGGCCGTGGCGCGACCATCGCCGGCACCAGCACCACCACCGGTGACGGCGGCATGACCCCGGAAGAGCGCGGCCAGTCCCAGCACCTGGTGTATCAGTACCTGCCGTCGCGCTATGGTATGAACCCGGATGATTTGCGCAAGGCCGACGCCATCGAGATCGTCCTCGGCCAGGGCGCCAAGCCCGGCGGCGGCGGCATGTTGCTCGGTATGAAAGTCACCGAACGTGTGGCCGGCATGCGCACCTTGCCGATCGGCGTGGACCAGCGCAGCGCCTGTCGCCACCCGGACTGGACCGGCCCCGATGACCTGGCGATCAAGATTGCCGAGCTGCGCGAAATCACCGATTGGGAAAAGCCGATCTACGTGAAAATCGGCGCGAGCCGGCCGTATTACGATGTGAAGCTGGCGGTCAAGGCCGGTGCCGATGTGATCGTGCTCGACGGCATGCAAGGCGGTACTGCCGCGACCCAGGAAGTGTTTATCGAGCATGTGGGCATCCCGATTTTGTCGGCCATCCCGCAAGCGGTACAGGCTTTGCAAGAGATGGGCATGCACCGCAAGGTCCAGTTGATCGTGTCGGGCGGGATTCGCAACGGTGCCGATGTGGCCAAGGCCATGGCGATGGGCGCGGATGCGGTCGCCATCGGCACGGCGGCGCTGATTGCCCTGGGCGACAACCACCCACGGCTGGACGCGGAACTGAAAAAGATCGGCTCGGCCGCCGGCTTCTATGACGACTGGCAGAACGGCCGCGACCCGGCCGGCATCACCACCCAAGACCCGGAGCTGTCCAAGCGCCTCGACCCGGTGGAAGGCGGGCGGCGGTTGGCCAACTACCTGCGGGTGATGGTGCTGGAGGCGCAGACCATGGCCCGTGCGTGCGGCAAATCGCACCTGCACAACCTCGACCCCGAGGACCTGGTGGCGCTGACAGTGGAATCGGCCGCCATGGCGCGGGTGCCGCTGGCGGGGACCAGTTGGGTGCCGGGTTCCGGTTACTGAGTTTACCCCCCCTGTAGGCGCGAGCGTGCTCGCGAAGAGCGTCAAGGATAACGCTGGCACCCTGGATGAACGCGTTGCCTGGACGTTTTTCGCGAGCAAGCTCGCTCCTACACACTTCTGTTGCAGGAGCTTTGAACATGGTCAATCGTCTTCTCGGCAAATCCCTTATTGGCTTATTGGCGACCGGTGCACTTGTGCCCCTCGCCCAGGCCACCGACGCCCCCACCTTGAACACCGGCAGCACCGCCTGGATGGTCACCGCCGCCGTGCTGGTGCTGTTCATGTGCTTGCCGGGGCTGGCGTTGTTCTACGGCGGCCTGGTCCGTGCGAAAAACATGCTGTCGTTGTTCACCCAGTGCTTCGGCATCGCCGGCCTGGTGGGCGTGCTGTGGGTGATCTACGGCTACAGCATGGTGGTCGATACCACCGGCATGGTCGAAGGGCAGGTGACCTTCAACAGTTTTGTCGGCGGCCTGAGCCGCGCCTTTCTGGCGGGCATGACCCCGGAGAGCCTGGTGGGGGATATTCCGGAAGGGGTGTTCGTGACCTTCCAGATGACCTTCGCCATCATCACCCCGGCCCTGATCGCCGGCGCTTTTGCCGAGCGCATGAAATTTTCGGCGGCGCTGCTGTTCATGGCCCTCTGGTTCACCCTGGTCTATGCCCCGGTGGCGCATATGGTCTGGGGCGGTTCGGGGGCCTTGATGCATAACTGGGGCGTGCTCGACTTTGCCGGCGGCACCGCCGTGCACATCAATGCCGGTGTGGCTGCGCTCGCTGCGTGCCTGATCCTCGGCAAGCGCAAGGGCTACCAGAACACGCCGATGCCTGCGCATAACCTCAGCCTGACCATGGCCGGCGCGGCGATGCTCTGGGTCGGCTGGTTCGGCTTCAATATCGGCTCCGGTGGCGGCCTCAGCGGCACCTCGGGCATCGTCATGCTCAACACTCAGTTGGGCGCCTGCGCCGGGATTCTCGGCTGGATGTTCACCGAGTGGTTCAAGGTCGGCAAGCCCAGTGCCCTCGGCCTGGCCAGCGGCGCGTTGGCCGGCCTGGTGGGGATCACCCCGGCGTGTGCCTACGTGGGCGTCGGCGGTGCGTTGGCCATCGGCTTGCTGTGCGGGGTGTTCTGTTATTTGAGTGTGACGGTGTTGAAGCGCCGTTTTGGCTACGACGACAGCCTTGACGTGTTCGGCCTGCACGGCATTGGCGGGATGATTGGCGCGGTGTTGACTGGCGTGTTCTGTGTACCGTCCATGGGTGGCCTGGTGGAAGGTGTGACCATGGGCGGGCAGGTGGTTGCCCAGCTCAAGGGGGTGCTGCTGACTACGGTGTACTGCTTTGTGATCAGTTGGATCATTCTCAAGGTGGTCAATGCCCTGGTTGGCTTGCGTGCCCATGAGTCGGTGGAGGAGATGGGGCTGGACCTGGCCGAGCATAATGAGCGGGCCTACAACCACTGATCATTCCCCCTGAGTAAACGCAGCTCAAAATGTGGGAGGGGGCTTGCTCCCGATGGCGGCCTTTGGGCCGACCATTTGTTGGAGTTGGAATGAGTACATATCCGTTGCTGCGGTAACGGCTGCTTATGGTTTCGCTCTTACAGCGACTCACTTTTGGAGGGACCCAAAAGTAAGCAAAAAGTCCTCGCCCCACCACTCGGCACCTCGCCCAGGCTCGGTGTGCCCGTAATCCGACAGTGATGTGGGGGGCCGCCGCCACGCGCCATCCATGGCGCGGGGCGGCTAAACCGGCATCCCTGCCGGTTTACCCCCCAAATCACTATCGGATTCCGGCCAGCGTGGTTAACGGGGCGCCTGAGATCAAGATCTAAAGCAAGATCAAGATCTACAGCAAGATCAAGGGCGGCTCGCTTCGCATCGTGGTTACCGTTGTGGATACCTAGGCGCCGACAGCGGTCTGTCAGTCAGCTTGGTTGTAGCTGAGCCACGGCCATTGGGGGCAAGTTCCCTCCCGCATTTGCCTTGCTGCGTTGCAGCTGGCTCGCCACCAGGGTGTTCTTCAGCAGGTAGGCAATCGTCATTGGCCCTACACCGCCGGGCACCGGCGTGATCGCGCTGGCTACGGTGCGTGCGCTGGCATAGTCCACATCCCCCACCAACCGTGTGCCGGTCTCGGTGGTGATGCGGTTGATCCCCACATCAATCACCACTGCGCCGGGCTTGAGCCAACTGGCGTCGACCAACTGCGGCCGGCCTACGGCGGCGACGACGATGTCGGCCAAACGGCACAACGCCGGGGCATCGACGCTGCGCGAGTGCACCACGCTGACCGAGCAGTTGGCCTGCAGCAGCAGGGTCGCCATGGGTTTGCCGACAATGTTCGAACGACCGATGACCACCGCGTGCAAGCCGCTCAAGTCGCCACAGGTTTCGTGCAGCAGGCGCATGCAGCCGCTGGGTGTGCAGGGCGTGAGCACTTCGATGCCTTGCACCAAGCCACCGACGTTTTCGCGGTGGAAGCCATCCACATCCTTGATCGGGTCGATCGCGTGGATCACTGCCGCTTCGTCGATATGCGCCGGCAGCGGTAACTGCACCAGGATGCCGTTGACCGTCGTGTCGGCGTTCAACTGGGCAAGCAGGTCGAGCACCTGCGTCTGGCTGGCATCCTCCGGCAGTCGGTATTCCAGGGAGCGAATCCCGACTTCCTTGGCCCGCAGCAGCTTATTGCGCACGTAGACGTGGCTGGCCGGGTCATCGCCCACCAGCAATACCGCCAGGGCCGGGTAGATTTGCTGCGAGGCTAGCAGCAGGACCTCTTCGCGAACCTCGTCGAGCACCTGGGCAGAGATGGCCTTGCCGTCGATATCGCGGGCAAGCGTGGGGAGAGAGCTGGTCAAAAGCGTCACCGTTGTCTGGGGAAATAAGGCGCTGAGGGATAAAAATCCCTCAGCCATAGGCAGGCCAGAAGGCTCAGGCTACCAGTTGATGGCAGGCATACACCACCAGCACGCCGGCGATCAGCGTGGCATAGGGCAGCCAGCCGGCGCGGCGCTGGCCGTCATCGGCCTGGATATACAGGTCGGTGAGCATGGCGGCGGGGAAGCGGCCCTTGTCCTGTACATAGTGGCGGTAGCAGAACACCGGCAGGATCAGCAGCGCCAGCAGCAAACCGGTGACCAGCGTGCCTGCGCCCCAGATGTCCGCGCCCAGGCCCATGCAGGCCAGGTTGACGAAACTCAGTACGCCGCCGGCTGCCAGCA
Organism: Pseudomonas sp. MIACH; assembly: GCF_001269925.1. GTDB lineage: Bacteria > Pseudomonadota > Gammaproteobacteria > Pseudomonadales > Pseudomonadaceae > Aquipseudomonas. The sequence goes on along the minus strand of NZ_LHVO01000063.1, from coordinate 62,088 downwards.
GCACGGTGGGGGCTTTGTACGGGCGTACCCAGTCGGGGCGGTCCAGACGGTGGATCCAGCCGGCATTGAGGTTGAGGAAGTTGAAGATGATGTAGCTGACGTTGGACGCCGCAAGCACGAACACGTAGTCCGACATCAGCAACAGCAGCAGGTTGAACGACAGGTCGGTCCACATTGCTGCGGTTGGCGCGCCATGTTCGTTGGTGCGCCCCAGGTACTTGGGCAGCCAGCCATCCACCGAGGCCTGATACAGGGTGCGCGACGAACCGGACATCGAGGTCATGATCGCCAGCAACGTCGCCAGCACCAGCATGATCAGCACGATATTGGCCACCACCTTGCCGCCGCCGATGCTGTCGGCCATCACCTGGCCAACGCCCATGCCGCTGTAGATCGCCGGCGAGAGCAGGCCGCTGTACACCGCAGGCGTCACGATTGCGCCACTGGCGTCGAGCACCGCCGGCGTCACCAGTTGGCCCAGCCCGAGGCTGCCTTGGAACGCCAGCGGCACCAGGGTGAACACCAGGATGCACAGCAGGCCGGCGTAGAAGATCGCCTTGAAGGTATCGCGCTTGGGGTCCTTGAACTCACGGGTGTAGCACACCGCCGTTTCAAAGCCGTAGGTGGACCACGCCGCCATGAACAGCCCACCGGCCATCAGTGACCAGCCGGACATATCCCACGGCCCATCGATGACTTGACCGGCCGCGTCGTGGGCCAGGGGGTACAGCGGCAGGAAGTTGGCCTGGGTCGCATCCCCGGTGAACAACGGCACCACGCCCACCAGCAGCAGTGGAATCAACGAGGTGACGCCGAGCACCAGGGTCAGGCGCGCCGACCGCAGGATGCCGCCGTGCTGCACGGCAAACACCGTGAGCAAAATCAACAAACCAATGGCGAACGTCGCGTTGATGCGCAACGACAGACCGCTCTTGACCCAGCCCAGGTCCAGCAGGGTCAGTTGCCAGGTGTTGATCAACGCATCGGCGGGAAACAGCGCCGTGAGGATATACCCCGCCGCCAGCCCCGAACCGATGGACAGCACCGGCGACCAGGCCAGCCAGTTGCACCACACCGACACCGGTGCGATCAGCTTGCTGTAGCGCACCCAGGCCACCGCGCCGTACACCGAGGCGCCGCCGGATTTGTGCGGGAACAGCCCGGCGATCTCGGCGTAGGTGAAGGCCTGGATAAACCCGAACAGGATCGACACGATCCACACGATCCATGCCGGTTTGCCCACCGTGGCGGCGATCGCACCGATGGAGAACAACACCAGCGCGGGCACGCCACTGGCGACCCAGAATGCCCCGCGCCAGTCGATCTTGCGGTGCAGGCTGCCCACCGAGCCGGCAGCCTGCGGTACAGCCTCGAACGTCGTCGCTTCCATCTTCGTATTCCCATGTCTGAATAGCGGTTAGGTTGGGGCAGTCAAAATGGGGTGGCACACACGTTTCGGGACGATCAGCTACGCACCCGGCTTTTGTCCGGGTCGTAGAAAATCGCTGCGCTGACCGTGGCGCTGATGCGCTTCTGCAGGCCATCGACTTTGCCAATCTCAAGTTCAGTGCCGGGCTCGGCGCAGCTCACGTCGACCCGGCACAGCGCGATATTGCTGGCCAGCAGCGGTGAGCGGCAGGCACTGGTGATCACCCCGACCTGGGCTCGGCCCTGGTACACCGGGTCGCCATGGTGGGCGGTCTCGTTGCCGCTCAGGTGCAGGCCGACCAGCTTGTGGCTGGGATGGGCGCTGCGCCGCAGCAGGGCGTCGCGACCGATAAAGTCGTCGGTCTTGCTCTTGAGCGGCACGCTGAAACCGATACCGGCCTCGAACGGATCGGTCTGGTCGCTGAACTCGTAGCCGGCGAAAATCAGCCCGGCTTCGATGCGCAGCAGGTCCAGGGCTTCCAGGCCCAGAGGCACCAGGCCCAAGGGTTGGCCGAGTTGCCAGATGCGGTCCCAGACCCGTTCGGCGTCTTCGGGCTGGCACCACACCTCAAAGCCCAGTTCGCCGGTGTAGCCGGTGCGCGAAATCATCAACGGGCAGCCGTCGAAACCGCCCAGCCGACCGACCAGGAAGCGAAACCAGCCGAGGGTTTCCACACTCGGTTGCGTGGGCGGGGTCCAGACCATCTGCTTGAGCAGTTCGCGACTCAGCGGCCCCTGCACCGCCAGGTTGTGAATCTGCTCGCTGGCGGACTTGACCCACACCTTCATGCCCAGTTTCTGTGCCTGCTCGCGCAACCACACGCCGGCGTAGTCTTCGCCGCAGATCCAGCGGAAGTTATCCGGGCCCAGGCGCAGCAGGGTACCGTCGTCGAGCATGCCGCCGTGGGCGTGGCACATCGCCGAATACACCACCTGGCCCACCGCCAGGCGCCGTACGTCGCGGGTCAGGCAGTACTGCAACAGGGCTTCGGCGTCGGGGCCGATGATTTCGAATTTGCGCAGGGCGGTCAGGTCCATCACCGCCACGCGTTCGCGGCAACCGAGGTATTCCTCGGTGACGCCGTAACCGTCGTAGCGCAGCGGCAGCCACCAGTTGCGGTAGTCGGTGAAGCTGCCGGTGAGGGCGCGGGTACGTGAGTGAAACGCGGACTCACGGGTGAGGATCGGGTCGGCATCCGCCGTGGTTCGTGTGCTCATGGCGATGGAAAAACGCTCCTTCTCGCTGTAGATGCGGACATGGATGTCGGTCGGGTTCCAGCCATTGGCCGGGTCAATGTCATCCGGGCACGAGGTACTGCCACACAGCAGGTCGGTCATGGCCCGCAGCAGCACATAATCGCCGGGCCGTGACCAGGGTTCATCCAGGGTCATCTGCTGGTGCGCATCGATACCAGTGTTGAAGAAGAAATTGATCGCCGGCCAGCCGTTGCGCGCCTGCACGCCATGGGGGGCGAGGACGCGGCTGAGGTTGTCGCTGCAGTTGTCGTGCCCGAAATAGCCATGGGTTTCGTAGTAGCGCGCCGCGCAGGCCAGGGCGAATGAATCGTGGCGCCCGACGGTGTCTTGCACCACCTCCAGCATCGGTTGCATATGGCGGTCGAAAAACTTCGAGAACAGCCCCGGTGCCGGGTAGGCGCTGCCGTTCAGCGTGCGCGTGACGGTCTGGTCCAGGTCCAGCTCGACGCCGCGATCCAGGGCCCGCCGGTCGAGGGCGACGAAGTCCGAACACTGGCGGCCCGCGACGTCCAGCACCTGGATGTACTGCCCTTTGGCGACGGTGTAGCTGTGGGCGGTGCCCGCGCGCAGGGTGAATTCGTCGAGTACATCGCCCAACGGCTCGGGCAGGGCCGGTACCAGCAACGGCGAGGGGTTGGCCCGCGTCACCAGCAGGCGCAGCTCGCTGGGCCGGTATTGCCGGTCGACGTCGGTGGCCTCGGCGGGTGCGGCGACGATTACCAGCAGCGCGTCCTCGGCGACAAACTGCCGGCTGTGGCCGGGCGGGCTGTCGGCGTCCCACAGCGAGGCAGCCAGCGGCAATGCCTGTGTGTCGATGCCGCGCCGCTGGAGCGCCTGGCCGATACGCCCAGCCACGCTGCAAGCCGTTGACCCGCTCAGGCCCCAGCTCGCCAGGGCGCTGCGGCCGCCGGCGTCGAGGGCCAGCAGTGCGCAGGTTTGCCGGCCTTCGACGTCGATCACTTGCAGGCCGTCGCCGGGCTGCAAGTCGACCAGGGTCACGCCGCCGGCGGCCACGCGGTAGCGTTCCAGGTTCGGCGCGCGGGCAAACAGCCCGGGCTCTCGGGGGTGGGAAACACGCGGTGCATTCATCATCAGCCGACCGACTTGATGGGGGTCGTGGGCTCACCCAAGTACGCCGCCATCGAGTCATCCAGGGCCTGCAACCACGGCGTGTGGTGCGGCGGCGACTGGGTGCCGGTCATCAGCGAGCGATAGGACTTGTCGCGATAGCCCATGATGTTTTCCGCCTTGTCGTGCTTCCAGTGCAGGAAGGTTTCGTTGACGGCGGCGATGTCGAAATTCGGGTAGTCGGTGGCGTCCACCAGTTGCTGGATATAGGCGCCCTGGTACTCGAACATCTGCTGGTTGGTTTCCAGGGCCTGTTCCCGTGCGTGCCACGCTTGGCTGTCGGCGACCATGTCGGCGTGGCTGGGCAGCTGAATGCGCCCGAGGATCACGTCGCGGGCATACCAGGCCTGGGCGTCGAACATGTTGAAGGAGTACCACTGGTCCTGCATGCCGAGGTAGATCAGGCGGGGATTGGGTTCCCAGAACACGCCCTTGTAGAGGTTCATCGGCCACAGGCGGTTGTCGGTCTTGAGGCTCAGTTCATCGGGCAGGAACGGGAAGTGGTGCTTGTAGCCGGTGCACAGGATCACCGCGTCGATGTGCTTGCTGCTGCCATCGACAAAGTACGCGCGGTTGTTTTCCAGGCGCTGGAGCAGCGGTTTTTCTTCCCAGTTATCCGGCCAGGCATAGCCCATGGGCGCGCTGCGGTAGCAACTGGTGATACTGCGCGCGCCGTATTTGTAGCATTGCGAGCCGATGTCCTCGGCCGAATAGCTGCTGCCGACGATCAGCAGGTCCTTGTCCTTGAACTCCAGCGCCTCGCGAAAATCGTGGGCATGCAGGATGCGCCCGGCGAACTGTTCGAAGCCTTCGAAGTACGGCACCTTGGGCGTGGAAAAGTGGCCGCAGGCGTTGATCACGTAGTCGAATGCTTCACAGGTCAAGGTGTCGCTGGTGTAGTCGTGGGCGTAGAGGGTGAAGCGCTGGCTCTGTTCGTCGAAGGTGACTTGGCGTACCACATTGTTGAAGCGGATGTAGTCGCGCACGCCGGCCTTTTCCACGCGGCCCTTGATGTAGTCCCACAGCACTTCACGCGGCGGGTAGGAACCGATGGGCCGGCCGAAATGCTCTTCGAAGGTGTAGTCGGCGAACTCCAGGCACTCCTTGGGGCCGTTGGACCACAGGTAGCGGTACATGCTGCCGTGTACCGGCTCGCCGTTCTCGTCGAGGCCGGTGCGCCAGGTGTAGTTCCACATGCCACCCCAGTCCTGCTGTTTTTCAAAGCACACCAGCTCAGGGATGGCGGCGCCTTTGTCGCGGGCCGACTGGAACGCGCGAAGTTGCGCCAGGCCGCATGGGCCGGCACCGATGATTGCAACACGTAGGGTCATGAGCGTGCCTCCTGAAGGTTTCAGCGAAAGATCACTGTCTTGTCCTGGTTGATGAACACCCGGTGTTCCAGGTGGTATTTCAGGGCTTTGGAAAGGGCCACGGTTTCGGTGTCACGGCCGATGGCGACCAGCGAGTCGGGCAGGTGGGTATGGTCGACGCGCTGGATTTCCTGCTCGATGATCGGTCCTTCATCCAGGTCGCTGGTGACGTAGTGGGCGGTGGCGCCGATCAGCTTGACGCCACGGTCATAGGCTTGGTGATACGGCTTGGCGCCCTTGAATCCGGGCAGGAACGAGTGGTGGATATTGATCGCCCGGCCCGACAGTTGCTGGCACAGGCCGTCGGACAGGATCTGCATGTAGCGCGCGAGTACCACCAGGTCGGTCTGGGTGTCTTCGACGATGCGCATCAGCTCGGCTTCCTGGCCGGCCTTGGTGTCCTGGGTGATCGGCAGGTAGATGAAGCGGATGCCTTCGCGCTCGGCCATCGCCCGCAGGTCCAGGTGGTTGGAGACCACGGCGGTGATGTGCATGTCCATCTCGCCCTTGCGGTGGCGGTAGAGCAGGTCGGTGAGGCAGTGGTCGAACTTGCTGACCATCAGCAGCACGCGGGTCGGTTGGCGTGAGCTGAACAACTGCCAGTGCATGTCGAAGCCACCGGCGAGGTCGCCGAGGCCTTTGCGCAGGGCGCCGATGTCGCCGCTCACGCCAGTGTTGAAACGGAACACCGCGCGCATGAAAAACTGCCCGGTGAACTCATCGTCGAACTGTGCCAGCTCGCTGATGTAGCACTGCTGTTGGGCCAGGCACGCGCTGATCGCGGCGACAATCCCGGACGCCGCCGGGCAGGTGATCTTGAGGATGTAATGTTCGCTGGAGGCGTCCATCGAAGGCTCCTGAATTGCGTGAAGGAAGGCTCAGCCCTTGGCCGTGCGCTTGGTTTTTTGCGGGTCATCGAAGGGCAGGGCGTGGGTGCTGGCGCTGGCCTCAAGGCTGCCGCGAACCTGCAAGGTAATACCGGGTTCGGAACAGGCGACGCTCATGCGCGCGATGGCCATCGAGCGTTTGCTCAGGCGCGAATACATGCCGCAGGTGATCACGCCGACTTGCTGGTTGCCCTGCCACAAGGTGTCGCCGGCCTCGGCGGCGCGGACGCCCTCAAGCAGCACGCCGGTGATCTTGAAGCGCTCCTGGCCGCGCAGGCGCAGGTGTTCTTCGGCGCCACGGAAGGCGTTCTTGCCAGGTGAAACAGTGAAATCCAGGCCCATTTCCCAGAGGGTGTCGCCGGCCTTCTGGTCGGCGAAGGGGTACATCTGCGAGTTGTCGTAGGGGAAAAACATCAGCGAGCTTTCCACCCGCAACCAGTCCAGGGCGGTGAAGGCGCAGGGGATGATCCCCAGGCTCGCGCCTTGTTCGAGGATGCTGTCCCACAGGAACGGCGCATCGGCGGCCTTGCAGAAAATCTCATAGCCACGTTCGCCGGTGTAGCCGGTGCGCGAGATCATCACCGGGCGGTCGAACAGGCGGGTTTGCAGGTGGTGGAAGTACGCCAGCTGGCGGATGCCGGGCACGTGTTCGGCGAGGAAATCCACCGCCAGCGGACCTTGCAGCGACAGGTCGTGCAGGTCGTCATCGAACAGCACCGCCACTTGCCGGCCCTGGGCCGAGCGCACGAGCATTTCATGCCCGGTGCCGGCGCCATGCACCACCATGAACGCGTTGGGGCCGGTGCGGTAGACGATGCAGTCATCGACGAACTTGCCGTCCTCATCGAGCATCGAGGCGTACACCGATTTGCCGGGGTAGAGCTTGGCGATGTCGCGGGTGGTGGCCCACTGCAACAGGCTCTCGGCGTGGGGGCCCACGTAATGGACTTTTTTCAGGCCGGACACGTCCATCAGGCCGGCGCGGGTGCGGATCGCCTGATGGTGGTCGGCGAGGTCACTGCTGTAGGTCCAGGCAGTGCCCATGCCGTTCCAGTCTTCGAGGTGGGAGCCGAGGGCGCGGTGCCGTTCGGCCAATGCAGAAATACGCCATGAGTGGGTCATGTGAGGTTCCTTGTCGTAGAAGAAGGGGCGTCAGGCCTGTGGGTCGAACTGGCTCAGCCACTCGACCAGCGTGTGGCGGTAGCGGGTCATGCCCTTGTAGTCGGCGATGGGGTCGGGCAGGTCGCGCAGCACGCGGTGCAGGCGACAGCCCCAGCCGGGTTGCGTGACCAGCTCGTCCAGGCTGATCAGGTAGGTGCGGATGCTGAACATCACCGCGTGGCTGCGCGGCAGGCGTGCCATCACTTGCAGCTCGACCCGCAGGTGCACCTGCTGGCCGACGTTCTGCGCGGTGATCCGGCCGCGATCGGCGCCCCATTCGTGGAAGGTTTCCGGCGACGAATCCAGGCGCGGGTTGATGGTCAGGGTCCAGTTCAAGCGCCGTACCGGCTGGCCGACCTGCAGGTTGAGCAGGTACTTCAGCGCCCGTTCGAACACGCCCATCTGATGGGCCATGGGCACCGGTGCGTGCCATTGCTTGAAACTCATGCCGGCGTCGAACGCCAGCGACCAGTCGGCCGGGCTGGTGACCAGGCCGGCGTCCATGTACAGGTCGCCGTCACGCTGGTCGAGCAGGGCGAAATCCCCCTGCACCTGACGGCCGATGTACTCCAGCGGCGCGCAGGGCAGGCTGGTGGCATCGCCGAAGATGAAGGCCTGGTCGATGTCCAGCAGGTGGTTGCGCCACTGCCAGCGCTCGCCGTTTTGCGTCAGGCTGAACGACTGCGGGTAGTCGGCGGCCAGGTGTTCCATGATCATCTGCAGCGCATCCCATGCCGCCACTTGCATGTGGGGCATCACCAGGTAGCGGCGCGGGTCCTTGTCCAGCACCAGGGCGCGCTCGGCCATTTCCGAGCGGTAGTGCTCGTCGATGTCGAAGGCGTGCTCATAGATCGAGCCGGGGTCGCGGGAGATGGCCGGTTCGATGTTTACCGAGTACAGGTAGCTGTCCTCGATAAAGGGAAAGGGGAAACGCCGGATCGCTGCCGGGCTGTTGCGAAAGCTGAAATCGTCGCGATAGCTCAGCACGGGGCTCGTTTGCAGGGGCATGGCACTCACTCCTATAGGTCCAGCGAAACGCAGGGGCCGCTGCCGCGCGAGACGCAGGGCATCAGAAAGTCGGCCTGCTCGGCCGGGCTGAGGAAGCTGTCGCGGTGTTCGATGGCGCCGCCCTGGTGGCGGGTGATGCACTGGCCGCAGACCCCGCCACGGCACAGGTTGGGCACCTGTAATCCGGCGTGTTCCAGGGCTTCGAGCAGGCTTTGCTCGGCCTCGACCCGCAGGCGCCGGCCACTGCGCAGCAGCTGCAGGTCGAATGGCTGGCCGGGTTGTGCGCCCTTGAAGGCTTCCGAATGCACACGCCTGTTCGGCCAACCGAGGCGTGCAGCGTGTTGCTCAACCGCCTCAAGCAAGGGCTGCGGGCCACAGGTGTAGACGTGGCTGCCCAGCGGTCGATTGCCGAGGATCCGGTCTAGGTCCGGGCGCCGATCGTAGGTGTGCAGGCGCGGGCCAAGACGCTGTTGCAGCTCGTCGAGATAGGCGTCGCTGAGGCCTCGGCGGAACAGGTAATGCAGTTCGAAGTTGGCCTGCTGTTGTTCCATCGTGGCGATATAGGCCATGAACGGCGTGATCCCGATCCCGGCGGCGATGAGGATATGCAGGCGCGCGGTGCCATGGGGTGCGAACAGATTGGCCGGTGGTGAAATCTGCAAGGTGTCGCCGACCTGCACCTGCCTGTGCAGGTACTGCGAGCCACCGCGCGAGGCGTCTTGCAGGCGCACGGCGATGCGGTAGTGCTGGGGGTGGGCCGGGTCGCTGGTGAGTGAATAGGCGTTGCGCACCGTGCCTTCGGCCAGCGGCAGGTGCACCTGCACATGGCTGCCGGGCGAGAAGCCGGGCAGGCTGCCTGTGGCGGGCGTCAGGGTGAATTCGCGCACCACCGGCGTGAGCATGCGTGCGGCGCTGACCTGGACGTTGAGGGCCGCGCTCATGGCTGGAACCCCGCGTAGGGCTGGTCGGGGTTGATACACACGCCGAGATACGCCCCCAGGCGCCGCGAAAAATGCGTGCGGACCTCCAGCCCGACGTGGCAGCCGATGCAGTTCAACAGCGACTCCGGCCCGGCCGCCTGGGTCAGGCCGCAGTGCGCGCAATACACCTGGCGCAGGCCCGGTGTGGTGCAGGTCATGTCGATCTCGTCGTCTTCCAGGCCAGCGGCGCGGGCCTCGCCGTGCACACGCCAGATAAAGGCTTCGTCGCCCAGCAGGTAGAGCCGGCAGCCCACGGTGGCGCTGGCCAGCGCCTGTTGCAGGCGTCGCGCAAAGTCGGGGTGTTCGCCGTTCAACAGCACGGGCATGTGCAGTTCGTTGATGAACGCTGCGCTGGCGGCGGCTGATTGCATCACCACGATGGGGCGGCTGCGGGTAGGCGTCATGCGGGCTCTCCACGGTGTGTGTTTGTTTCCTGTTGGGAGAGATACTTTCCTATGGGGAAAATCTTCTCAATCTGGAAAAAGGGCTATGCCTTTGGAGATAAGCCTTGCGCGCCGGCCATTCGGGGCATGGAAGTTGCTGGGCCTTTCGACCACGCAGAGCAACCGGACGGGGAGTTATCAAAGAGTGCTGACACGACCAAAAGGCTGGCCGCTCTGGTTGGGGCCTGTACGCGCCGAACAGGCGCGCAGCGTGCGCAGGTTATTGGCCGGGTTACCCCTGCACGCTGACGGTGCCTTGTCGGATTTCCTGGACCGTTTCGACGCACTGCTGCCGCCTGCCCGGCTTAACCTGATCCTCGGCGGCGAAGACCTGGGCCCGACGCGGCGAGGGTGGGTCGACGGCTGCCAGGCGCTCGCGCGTTGCCCCTGGCGCGACGCCAGCGTGACGGACGCCCCCCAAGCCTGCGGACCCTGCCGGCAACGGGGCGTGCACCGTCTGGTGTGCGCCTTGCCCGAGGGTGAAAAGGGCGCATTGCTGCTCGACACCCCCCGGCGCGCCGGTGCCAGTTGGCGCCAGTTACTGGAAGAGGCGGCGCAGGCGGTAGGCGTGACCGTACGCCTGCGCAGCCACAACCGTGAGCAGCAGCGCAAACAGGCGACCTCCCGCCACGGTGCCCTGGCCCGTGAGCTGCACGATTCGGTGGCGCAGCAGTTGGGTTACCTGTCGTTCCAGGCCCATGGCTTGCAGTCGCAACTGGGCGAGCCGGCACTGCAGGACCTGTGCACCGGCCTGAGCCAACTGCAACGCCAGGTGCGCGAGCTGATCACCAGTGCGCGCCTGACCATGGACGGGCGCTCGCTGCGCCAGGCCCTGGCCGACTCCGTCGCGGAGTTCTCGCGGCGCTGCATCATTGTCTTCGAACTCGACAACCGCCTGGCCGACGACGCCCTGAGCCCGGAAACCGAATTGCAGATCCTGCAGATCATTCGCGAGGCCCTGGCCAATGCGGTGCGGCATTCCCACGCGCGCCACGTGCGCATCGAACTGCGCCAGACCCAGGACGGCGACGCCTCGGTGTCGGTCGAAGACGATGGCATCGGCTTGATCCCGGCCTGCGACGAGCACAACCATTTCGGCCTGGCGATTATCCGCGAGCGCGCCGCCAGCATCGGCGCGCGGCTGAGCATAGAAGCGATCCGCCCGCACGGGGTGCGCGTGCACCTTGGCCTGCGCCGCCACCACGATCTGCCACAGGGGAGTCTCGATGGGCTGCACGACCTTATTACTGATCGATGATCACCCGTTGTTTCGCAAGGGCCTGGCGCAGTTGTTCGATGCCAGCGGCGACTTCGAAGTGGTGGGGCAGGCGGCCAGCGGCCGCGAGGGCATCAACCTGGCCGTGAGCCTGACGCCGCAACAGGTGCTGCTGGATTTGCACATGCCTGGCCTCAGCGGATTACAGGTGCTGGATGAGCTGCGCCAGTTGCATCTGGATTGCCAGGTGGTGGTGCTCACCGCCTCCATGGACCGCGCCGAGTTGCTCACGGCCTTGCGCCTGGGCGCCAGCGGTTATGTGCTCAAGGAAACCGAGCCCGATGCGTTGCTGGCGTACATGCGCAACTGTCACAAGGGCGCGATCGTGCTGGATTCGAGCCTGATTGCCTTGCTCGCCGACCAGGCGGAGCCCACGCAAGCATGTGAGGCTGCGGGCAGCGAAAACCTCACCGAGCGCGAAGGCCAGACCCTGGCGCTGATCGCCGCCGGCATGAGTAACAAACAGATCGGCAGGGAACTGGGGATCAGCGACGGCACGGTGAAAATCTACGTGCGCAGCCTATTGCAAAAGCTCGGCCTGCATTCTCGCCTGGAGCTGGCGGCCTGGGTGCACAGCGGCGCCTTGATGAAACACGAGGAGCGCCATTAGATGAGGGACAGCCCCGAAGCGTTTGCGCCGCCGCCGATTGACCTGATGGATTGCTTTCCCGCCGCCTTATTGCAACTGCGCGACAACGGTCAGATCGCCCACTTCAACCTGGCCTGGGCCGAGTTGATGGGCGCGCCGGGCGCGGAGCGCAACCTGATGGACTACGTGCACCAGGAAGACCGCCCGCTATGGCGCCAGGCCCTGAATGAACTGCGTCGCCGCCCCGACACCTCATTCAACCAGCGCCTGCGCTTTGTGCACCCCAGTGGCGAACTGCGCTGGTTCGAGATCAGCCTCAAGCGCGGCCCCCAAGGCTTCTACCTGGTGGCCGGGGACGTTACTGCCCACAAGCGCCGCGAAATCGCCTGGCAGGCCAGCCAGCGCAGCAGCATGAGCTTGCTCGACAGCATGCCGGGCCTGATCTATCGCGGCCGCAACAACCGCGACTGGACCATGGAGTTCGTCAGCGCCGGCTGCCTGCAACTCACCGGCTACCCCGCCGAGCGTCTGGTGGACAACCATGAGTTCACCTACAACAGCCTGATCCTGGCGCAGGACGCCGACTACGTGTGGCGCGAGGTGCAATATGCGTTGTCACGGCAGGAGCCGTTCGAGCTCAATTACCGGATTCGCTGCGCCGACCGGTCGATCAAGCCTGTGTGGGAGAAGGGCGTGGGGATTTATGCCGATACCCGTGAGGTGTTGGGGATCGAGGGGGCTATTTTCGAGCGCAAGAGTTGACGGATAAACGCACTTCAAATGTGGGAGGGGGCTTGCCCCCGATGAGGGAGTGTCAGTGAATGCATCTTTAACTGACACAACGCTATCGGGGGCAAGCCCCCTCCCACATGGGATTCAATGCGCGCCTGCGGCCTTGTTCAGATCACTCTCGGCCCACTCCGTATACACACACGCATCCGCCGTCGCCCAGCGCACACGCACCGGGTCGCCGGCCTTGAGGGGCATGCCCGCAGCGGACAGCGCCTTGACCGTCATCGATGTGCCGCCCAGGGTTTTTACTGTGCAGGTCTGGCTTTCGCCGAGGAACAGCACCTCACCCACAATCGCCGACACTTCGTTCCAGCCCGCCGCCAACGGTTGTTCAGCGGCCTGTTCGACACTCAGCGCCAGGGCTTTTTCCGGGCGTACCATCAGCAGCACATCCTGCTCGGTGTGCAGCCCGCTGGTCAGGCGGATCGACAGGGACTGGCCTTCGAACGCTGCAGCCGCGTTGCCCTGGGCCTTGAGCTTGAGGAAGTTGGAGTTGCCGAGGAACGACGCCACAAACGCGTTCGGCGGGTTCTGGTAGAGGTCGAAGCCGCTGCCCAGGCCGACGATCTTGCCGTGGCTGAAAATCGCGATGCGCTGGGACAGGCGCATGGCTTCTTCCTGGTCGTGGGTCACGTAGACGATGGTGATGCCCAGGCGCCGGTGCAGTTGGCGCAGTTCGTCTTGCAGGTCTTCGCGCAGCTTCTTGTCGAGGGCGCCGAGGGGTTCGTCCATCAGCAGGATGCGTGGTTCGTACACCAGCGCGCGGGCGATGGCGACCCGTTGCTGTTGGCCGCCAGACAATTGCGAAGGGCGGCGATGCGCAAATTGCTCAAGCTGCACCAGCTTGAGCATGGCGTCGACGCGCTTTTCGCGTTCAGCGCTGGCCAGTTTGCGAATTGCCAGGGGGAAGGCGATGTTGTCGCGCACCGACAAATGCGGGAACAGCGAGTAACGCTGGAACACCATGCCGATGTCGCGTTTGTGCGGCGGTACGTTGACCAGTGATTGGCCGCTGACCAGGATCTCGCCGCTGCTTGGCGTTTCGAAGCCGGCAAGCATCGACAGCGTGGTGCTTTTGCCCGAGCCGCTGGAGCCGAGGAAGGTGAGGAATTCGCCGTCCTGGATGTCCAGCGAGATGTTGTCCACGGCTGCGAATTCGCCGTAGTGCTTGTTCAGGTTGCGCAGGCTGACCAGGGGTTGGCCATGGCTCTGCGCGACATCGTTGATCACTGCACTCATGTTCTTCTCCTCGGCGCTCAAGCGCGGGTTTCGGTACGCCGGCGAACGGCGGCGGCAATCACCATGACCAGCACCGAGAGGCCGATCAGCAGCGTCGACGCGACGGCGATCACAGGCGTCAGGTCTTGGCGCAGGGTGGTCCACATTTTTACGGGAAGGGTTTGCAGGGTCGGGCTGGCCATCATCACGCTGAGCACCACTTCGTCCCACGAGACCAGGAAAGCGAACAGCGCACCGGCGACCATCCCTGGGCGAATCGCCGGGAAGGTCACCTTGAACACCGCCTGCAAGCGCGAAGCGCCGCAGATCACCGCCGCGTCTTCGATCGACTGGTCGAACAGTTTCAGCGAGTTGATGATCGAGATGATGGTGAACGGCAGCGCCACGATCACATGGCTGACCACAAAGGCGAACATCGTGCCGGTGTAGCCCAGCTTGAGGAACAGCGCGTACACCGCCACGGCGATGATCACCAGCGGCACGATCATCGGCAGGGTGAACAGGCCGTAGAGCAATTCACGGCCGGGGAAGCGCCCGCGCACCAGGGCAAAGGCGGTGGGCAGGCCGAGGGCGACGGCGAATACGGTGGTCAGCACGGCCACCTTGAGGCTGGCCATGGCCGCGTTCATCCAGTCGGCGTTGGAGAAGAACTGGCCGTACCATTTCAGCGTCCAGCCCGGCGGCGGGAACACCAGCCATTGCGACGAGCCGAACGACAGCAGCACGATGAACACGATCGGCAGCAGCAGGAACAGGCCGATCAACCCGGTGGTGGTGTAGAGGCCCAAGCGCATCCTGCGGCTCATGGCATTGGGAGTCAGGAGCATGACGGCTTACCTCGCGTTGCTGGCGCCAACCGGGGATTCCGGCTGAAGCTTCAGGTAGAAGTAGAACAGCACCAGCGTGATGAAGATCAGCAACGCGGCGCCGGCACTGGCCAGACCCCAATTAAGGAACGATTGCACCTGCTGGATGATGAACTCGGGCAGCATCATGTTCTGCGCACCGCCGAGCAGCGCCGGGGTGACGTAGTAACCGAGGGACATCACGAACACCATCAGGCCGCCGGAGAACAACCCCGGCCGGCACAGCGGCAGGAACACGCGGAAGAAGTTGGTCCACGGGCTCGCGCCGCAGATCGAGCCGGCCTGCAGGATCATCGGGTCGATGGCCTGCATGGTCGCCTGCAACGGCAGCACGATGAACGGGATCATGATGTAGCTCATGCCGATCACCACGCCGGTGAGGTTATGCACCATCTCCAGGGGCACATCGATGATGCCCATGGCCATCAGCGCCTTGTTGATCACCCCGGAGGCTTGCAGCAAGACCAGCCAGGAGTAAGTGCGGGCGAGCAGGCTGGTCCACATCGACAGCAGCACAATATTCAGGATCCAGCGCCCCCAACCGCGCGGCACCAGGGTGATCGCCCAGGCCAGCGGAAAGCCCAACAGCAGGCTGAACAGGGTCACCAGGCCCGCCACCGAAAAGGTGTTGAGCAGTACCCGCGCATACGCTGAGTTCGCGAACAGCTGTTCGTAATTGCCCAGGCCCGGTGTGGGTTCCAGTACGCCGCGCAGCAACAGGCCGATCAGCGGCGCCAGGAAGAACAGGCCGAGGAACAGCAGGGCCGGGATCAGGTTGCTCGAGCCCCGCCAACGCTGCGCCAGGGAGGGCGCCCCGGCCTTGGGCGAAACCGCGCCGGCAGCGCCGAGGGCGCTCCCGGTCGGTGTGGTTGCCGTCATTTTCATTTGACTAGCCATTCATTCCACCGTGTCGCAATGGCCGGACCGTTCTTGGCCCAGTAGGCGAAATCGAGGGTGATCTGGTCCTTGACGTAGGCGGTCGGCAGGTTCGGCGCGAGCACCGAATCCAGGCGCTGCACGCTGTCGATGTTCACCGGTGCATAGGCGGTCAGGTTGGAGAAATCCGCCTGGCCCTTGGCGCTGCTGGCGTTGGCCAGGAACTTCATCGCAGCCGCTTTGTTTTTCGAACCTTTAGGCACGACGAGGATGTCGGCCATGACCAGGTTCTGCTTCCAGCTCACGCCCACGGGCGCGCCGTCTTCTTGCAGGGCGTGGATGCGACCGTTCCAGAACTGGCCCATGCTGACTTCGCCGGAGGCCAACAACTGTTGCGATTGCGCACCGCCGCCCCACCAGACGATGTCTTTCTTGATGGTGTCGAGTTTCTTGAAGGCGCGGTCCAGGTCCAGGGGGTAGAGCTTGTCGGCCGGGACGCCGTCGGCCAGCAGCGCGAGTTCGAGCACGCCGGGGCTTGGCCATTTGTAGAGGGCGCGTTTGCCGGGGTAGGTCTTGGTGTCGAACAGCGCGGTCCAGTCCTGGGGCTTGCCGGCGCCGAGCTTGCCTTCGTTGTAGCCGAGCACGAAGGAGAAGAAGAACGAGCCCACGCCATGGTCGGAGACGAAGCGCGGGTCAATCTTGTCGCGCTGGATCACCGAGAAGTCGAGGGGTTCGAGCAGGCCTTCGGCGGCGGCGCGCAAGGCGAAGTCGGCCTCGACATCTACCACGTCCCACTGCACGTTGCCGCTTTCGACCATGGCCTTGAGTTTGCCGTAGTCGGTGGGGCCATCCTGGACGACGGTAATGCCGCTGGCCTTGCTGAAGGGGTCGGCCCAGGCCTGCTTCTGCGCATCCTGGGTGCTACCGCCCCAGCTCACGAAATTGACGCTTTCGGCCGCCATGGCCGCGTGAGTGGCCGTGGCCAGTAAACCCGCGAACAGCACTGCGGTTGCACGTTTGTTCAACACCATTTTCACGCCCTCATTTGTTTTGTTATTGAGCGGGCTTGGTAATGCCCGCCTATCGGGAGCAGTAGGTCTATCGGGGCCTCTAATCGAGGCCCCAAAAGGCGACCGTGCCAAGGGCTGTTATTGGTGCTTTCCCTGGCGGGCGCACTTGGCAAAAGCGTTCGGTCTATGGAATGTCATATTATGGTATTCCAAACTTTGTGCAAGCATTTTGCCTTACCGGTTATCCGTCATTCGGTGAAGGCAATGCTCTCGACCACTTCCAGGTCGTAGCCGGTCAGCCCGGCGTATTTGAGGGGCGGGCCGAGGTGACGCAACTTGCCGACGCCGAGGTCCTGCAAGATCTGCGCCCCGGTGCCCACTTCAGAATAGATGCGCGACTGCGAACGGTTGAACTGGCGCGGCGCCTGGGTCAGTTGCGGCACACGTTCCAGCAGCGCCTGGGACGACTCATGGTTGGCCAGCACCACCACTACGCCAGTGCCTTCAGCGGCGACACGTTGCAAGGCCGCCCACAGCGTCCAGTTGGACGGGCCGCTGTAGTCGGCACCGACCAGGTCGCGCAGTGGGTCGATCACATGCACGCGCACCAGCGCCGGGGTATCGCGGCGCAACTGGCCCATCACCATGGCCATGTGCACGCCGCCGTCGATGCGGTCTTCAAAGGTGATCAGGCGGAATGTGCCGTGCACCGTGGGCAGGTCGCGTTCACCGATGCGCACCACGGTGCGTTCGGTGCTGAGGCGATAGTGGATCAGGTCGGCGATGGTGCCGATCTTGATGCCGTGCTTGCGCGCGAAGATTTCCAATTCCGGGCGGCGGGCCATGGTGCCGTCGTCGTTCATCACTTCGACGATCACCGACGCCGGGGTGTGCCCGGCCAGGCGCGCCAGGTCGCAGCCGGCTTCGGTGTGGCCGGCGCGGGTCAACACGCCGCCGTCCTTGGCGCGCAACGGGAAGATATGCCCCGGCTGCACGATGTCGGCCGGTCCGGCATTGCTGTCGACGGCCGCTGCCACGGTGCGCGCGCGGTCGGCGGCGGAGATGCCGGTGGTCACGCCGCTGGCGGCTTCGATGGACACGGTAAACGCGGTGCTGAACACGCTGCCATTGCTCGGCACCATCTGTTCCAGGCCCAGGCGCTGGCAGTGTTCATCGGTGAGGGTCAGGCAGATCAGGCCACGGGCTTCGCGGGCCATGAAACTGATAGTCTCGGCGGTGCAGCAGGCCGCAGGCAGCAACAGGTCGCCTTCGTTTTCCCGGTCTTCGTCGTCCACCAGGAGCACCATCTTGCCTTGGCGGTAGTCTTCGATGATGTCTGCGATGCTGTTGAAGGACATGGAGAGTGCTCGATTTGTTGGTTGTATGTATTATGGTATACCACAAAAACTCAACAAGAGGATGTCACGATGAAGGCCTACTGGATTGCCCATGTGGATGTGTCCGATGCCGAGCAATACACGCAGTACACCCAGCGCGCGCCGGCGGCGTTTGCAAAGTTTGGCGGGCGGTTCCTGGCCAGGGGCGGGCGCAGCGAGGCGATGGAAGGCGGGCCTGCACGGCAGCGTAATGTGGTGATTGAGTTTGAGAGCTATGAGCAGGCGGTGGCGTGTTATGAGTCCGCTGAATATCAGGAGGCGAAGGCGCACCGTGAAGGGGCGGGGGTGGCGCAGATCATCATCGTGGAAGGGTTGGCGCCCTGATTTTTTCAGGTATGAACCGATTCAGATGTGGGAGGGGGCTTGCTCCCGATGGCGGTAGTTCAGTCACTTCATGTATTGACTGACATAGTGCTATCGGGAGCAAGCCCCCTCCCACATTTGGACCCGGTTTACCTGAAAATCAGCGGATGAAGTGGATCTTGCCGCTGTCGTCATTACCGATATAGATGCCATACACCCCAGCCTGGCGTTCCTCGATATAGCGTTCGAGGATCTGCCGGATCGCGGGGTAGTAGATGCTGTCCCAGGGAATCTCCTCGGGCGCGAAGAACTTGTAGTCGAGGGTTTCCGGGCCGAACTGGCCGGTGATCTCCAGCGCGATGGCGCGGAAGATGATGTACACCTCGCTGATCCTGGGCACGCTGAAGATCGAGTAGGGCGAGAGGATCTCGGCACGTACGCCGCTTTCTTCCCAGACCTCACGCAACGCCGCCTGCTCAGTGGTTTCGCCACCTTCCATAAAGCCGGCAGGCAATGTCCAGGTGCCCGGGCGGGGCGGGATCGCGCGTTGGCACAGCAGGTATTTGCCGTCCTGCTCTATGATGCAGCCGGCGATGATTTTGGGGTTGATGTAATGGATATAGCCGCAGCCCCGGCACATCAGGCGCTCATGGGTATCGCCCGGTGGCAGCTGGTGACCGAGGTCACTGCCGCCGCATGTCGGGCAAAAGCTGGGGCTGGCCAAGGTCAGTGACCTATGCGCGGTTCTTTCAGCGCGATGGGCAGGGTGATTTCCGGAATCTTGCCGGTTTCTTCCTGTTTGCGCTTGAGGTAGTCCAGGGCCACGGCGGCCGCAGCGCGCACGTGATCGACGCAGGCCTGGTGAGCGGCCAGCGGGTCGCCGCTCTTGATCGCCTGGACCATGCGTTCCATTTCCTGGTTACTGGTGCCGCGACGGTTTTCCTGGGACACCGAGGTGGCGCGCAGGTAGCTGATGCGAGCCTGCAGCTGGCGCAACTGGGTGGCCGCCACATGGTTGCCCGAACCTTCGAGCAGCACGTCGTAGAAGCCTTGGACCGAGTCGATGACCTGTTGCAGCTCGCCGTCCTTGAGGGCCTTGCGGTTTTCTTCCAGGGCTTTTTCCAGGGCCTTGATGTCCTTGGCCTTGGCGCGCAGGGTGAACAACTGCACGATCAAGCCTTCGAGCACGCACCGCAGTTCATAGATGTCGACGGCGTCGGCCAGGGTAATGATCGCCACCTGTGGGCCCTTGGCATCGGCGAATTCCACCAGACCTTCGGACTCCAGGTGACGCAAGGCTTCGCGTACCGAGGTGCGGCTGACGCCGAGGCGGTCGCACAGGTCGCGCTCCACCAGGCGGTCACCGGGCAGCAGTTGGAAGTTCATGATGGCGCTGCGCAGTTTTTCCAGCACGATTTCGCGCAGGGTGACCGGGTTGTGATTGACCTTGAAGCTGTCGTCGAGGGGCGCGCGTTTCATGGGGTCTGCTCTGAATTTGGCGGTTAACTGGAGGCCTCGGCCGGCCGGGGCCGATTGAGGGCCGAAAAACGTGCCCAAGTTTATCATGCTGCGTTCCTTAAGCGACAAACCCTCATGGCCCCCGCGCGCCTCAGGCCAGGGCCGGCAGCGGGCCCAGCTTGCCCTTGTGGTAGATCATCGGCGTGACTGGCTCCTTGGGCAGGATCAGGTTCTTTACCGCGCCGACGATGATCGCGTGATCGCCGCCGTCGTATTCGCGCCACAGTTCGCACTCGATGATCGCCGTGGCCTTGGCCAACAGCGGGTTGCCCAGCTCGCTCAGGTGCCACTCGATGCCCTTGGCCTTTTCCTTGCCCTTGCTGGCGAAAGCATAGGCCTCGGCGGTCTGGTCGGCGGACAGCAAGTGGATCGCGAAGCGCTTGCTGTCGCGCAGGATCGGGTAGGTGTCCGACGCATAGTTGGGGCAGAACAGCACCAGCGCCGGGTCGATCGACAGCGCGCTGAACGCACTGGCGGTAATGCCGACGATGCCGCCGTCCGGGTCGAGGGTGGTGACCACCGTGACGCCCGAAGGGAATGAGCTCATGACGTCTTTGTAAATGCCGGGTTCGATCATGGTCGGGGTCTCTTAACGCATCACAAAAGGATCAGGCATGGGCGCCTGGGAGAGGTTGATCCACACCGTCTTCAGCTCGGTGTAGGCGAGCACCGAATCGATGCCGCTTTCGCGTCCGTAGCCGCTGTTCTTGAAGCCGCCGATAGGCGCCATGGCCGACACGGCGCGGTAGGTGTTGACCCAGATGATCCCCGAGCGCACGTCCCGGGCCAGGCGGTGGGCGCGGCCGAGGTCGCGGGTCCAGATGCCGGCGGCGAGGCCGAATTGCGAGTCGTTGGCGATGGCCAGCGCTTCGGCTTCGTCCTTGAAACGGATGACCGAGGCCACCGGGCCGAACACTTCTTCCTGCATGATCTTCATCGAGTTGCTGTCGCACTCGAACAAGGTCGGCTCATAGAACCAGCCTTCGCCAAGGTTCTGCGGGCGTTTGCCGCCGGTGCGCAGGCGCGCGCCTTCGGCGATGGCATCGGCGACCAAGCCCTCGACCACGGCCAGTTGCTGCGCGGTGGCCATGGGCCCCATTTCGCTGGCGTCGTCCTGGGGGTTGCCGATGCGGATGCGCTCGGCACGTGCCACCAGGCGCTCGACGAATTCGTCGTAGATTTCATCCTGCACCAGCAGGCGCGAGCCGGACACGCAGCTCTGCCCGGACGCTGCATAGATCCCGGCAATCGCACCGTTGATGGCGCTGTCGAGGTCGGCGTCGGCAAAGATGATATTGGGGGACTTGCCGCCCAGTTCCAGGGACAGCTTGGCGAAGTTCTCCGCACTGCTGCGCACCACATGGCGGGCCGTGGCCGCGCCGCCGGTGAAGGCGATCTTGCGCACCAGTGGGTGGCGGGTGAGGGCGGCGCCGGTGCTGGGGCCGTAGCCGGTGACCACGTTGACCACGCCCGGCGGGATCCCGGCTTCGAGGGCCAGGCGCGCGAGTTCGAGGATAGTCGCCGAAGCGTGCTCCGATGGTTTGATCACGATGGTATTACCCGCCGCCAGGGCCGGCGCGAGTTTGATCGCGGTCAGGTACAGCGGGCTGTTCCACGGAATGATCGCGGCGACCACGCCCATGGCTTCGTGCACGGTGTAGGCGAACAGGTCGGGCTTGTCCAGCGGCAGGGTGCCGCCTTCGAGCTTGTCGGCCAGGCCGGCGGTGTAGTGGAAAAACTCCGGCAGGTAGCTGACCTGGCCACGGGTTTCGCGGATCAACTTGCCGTTGTCGCGGCTTTCCAGCTGGGCCAGTTGCTCTTTGTTCTCGGCGATCAGGTCGCCCAGGCGGCGCAGCAATTTGCCCCGTGCGGTGGCGGTGAGGCCGCGCCAGGCCGGGCTGTCGAAGGCGCTTTGCGCGGCCTGCACGGCGCGCTCCACATCGGCTTCGTCGGCGTCGGGCAGTTGCGCCCAGGGTTCGGCCAGGGCCGGGTTGAGGCTGTCGAAAGTCTTGCCGGACAGGGCATCGACCCATTCACCGCCGATGCACATCTGGAAGCGTGCGAGTGTCATGCAACGATCCCCTTGATTGGATTGTTTTGGGCGTACACCGTGTCGAGGAAGCCCAGCAGCAGCTGGTTGACCAGGCGTGGCGATTCTACCGGCATCATATGCCGTTGCTCGGCCAGCACCGCAACGGTGGCACCGGGAATACGATCGGCCAGTTGCCGGGCCATTTCCGGGGTTGAACCGGGGTCGAGTTCGCCGGTGGCGACCAGGGTCGGTACGCGCAGGCCCTTGAGGTCGTCGGCGCGGTACATGTCCTGGGTCGCGAACAGTTCGTAGGTGGTCAGGTAGCCCTGGGGGTCGTTGCCCGCCAGGGTTTCCCGCAATGCGGCGATCTGCGCCGGGTTGGCCGCCTGGTATTCACGGCTGAACCAGCGCGACAGCGCGGCTTCGGCATTCGCATCCGGGCCGTGTTCCGCAGCCTGGGCGGTGCGTGCGATCACGCCGGCACGCTGTTCGGGGCTGCGGTTGAACACACTGTTGAGCACTACCAGGGATGTGAGGCGCTCGGGGTAGTGCAGGGCAAACGCCCGGGCGACCAGGCCGCCCATGGAAAAACCGATCACCGTGGCCTGGGGCAGTTGCAGGTGGTCGAGCAGCTCCAGCAACTGGTCGGCATACCCCAGCAGCGGCGTGCCGGCGGCCGGGCGCGGGCTGGCGCCATGACCGAGCATGTCATAGGTGATCACGCGGTAGTTCGTGGCCAGGCCAACGACTTGCCCGCCCCACATTTCTTTATTCAGGCCCACGCCGTGGATCAAAACCACAGGCTGGCCTTGGCCGGTCGCCAGATAACTGGTGCCAGCCGGGGTGCGTTCAGCGGTGAGCCGAATCATGGAGCGCTCCTGCATGCTTTTTTGTTTTGGCCGGTCTTGCTTACTGGGCTTTTTCAGCGGCCAGCTCTTCCAGGTCGATATAGCGGTTGCCGATACGAGGGTGCAGGCGGCCGCCATCGGCGCAGCCCAATACCACGACGATTTCATCGGCACGCGGCGCATCTTCGATGTGCATTTCCAGGGTGATGTAGTGCGAACGCAGGCCTTCGTCGTCCTTGTGCATCATCGGGATCTGGATCGAGGTGCCCGGACCGCCGCGCTTGTTGGTGAAGCTCAGGTAGCTCTTGGCCTTGACCGCTTCACGGTAGTGATTGCCGAAGCGCAGGGTGTGGATGATCGCGCTCGCGTGTTCGATCTCGCCATCGGCACCGACCACGGCGGCCTTGCCATACGCCTCGATGTTTTCGGCGCCGCCAATGATGCCCACCAGGCGCTCGACCATCAGCGCGCCGAGGTCGGAGCAATTGGCCCGGATTTCCGGCTTCAAGTCTTCGACGAAGCCACGACCCAGCCATGGGTTCTTCAGCACCACGGCGAGGCCGACCATTTTCACCGGGGTGTCTGCGGCCTTGCCGCCTTCGATGAAGGTTTCTTCTACGTAGCTGACGATCTTGCGGATTTCGAAACTCATGAGCGGCTCCATCAGGTGTGGGGGGAGTGGATTGCGTATGATGGTATACCATAATACGCAAAGCACAAGCATCGGAAATGAGTTTGCGTTGGGTGAGGAGAAAAGGCGTGCACGAGGGTGCGGTGTTAATAAATGTTAAATTGAAAAAATACTTCACATAATTCGTTCATTGGTGGATGATCGACTGCAATTCCAACGCGGCTCGCCGGTGTAGCGCGAGCCGCCGTTTTCCCCTGGAGTACCCCATGAATAATAAGAATGTCGGTGTGATCGGTTTGGGCGCGATGGGGCTGGGTATTGCCCGCTCGCTGTTGCGCGCAGGCTTCAATGTGCATGCCTGTGATGTGCGTGAGGCGGTCACCCAGCAGTTCGCCGGCGAAGGCGGGGTGGCGTGCGCGTCGCCGGCGCTGATGGCGGATGCTTGCGATGTGATCATCACCGTGGTGGTCAACGCCGAGCAGACCGAAACCGTCTTGTTCGGTGAAGGCGGTGCGGTAGCCGCATTGCGCCCGGCGAGCCTGGTGATCGGCTGCGCCACCGTGGCCCCGACCTACGCCGTGGACCTCGGCCAGCGCCTGGGCGAACACGGCCTGCTGTACCTGGATGCGCCGATTTCCGGCGGTGCGGCCAAGGCCGCCGCCGGTGAGATGACCATGATGACCTCCGGCCCGCAGGCCGCCTATGCCAAGGCCGATTCGGTGCTGGCGGGCATGGCCGGCAAGGTCTATCGCCTGGGTGACGTGCATGGCCTGGGCTCCAAGGTCAAGATCATCAACCAGTTGCTCGCCGGCGTGCATATCGCCGCGTCCGCCGAAGCCATGGCCCTGGGCCTGCGCGAAGGCGTGGACGCCGATGCCTTGTACGAGGTGATCACCCACAGCGCCGGCAATTCCTGGATGTTCGAAAACCGCGTGCCGCACATTCTCAAGGCCGACTACACGCCACTGTCGGCGGTGGATATTTTCGTCAAGGACCTCGGCCTGGTGCTGGATACCGCGCGTGCGAGCAAGTTTCCGCTGCCGTTGTCGGCCACTGCGCACCAGATGTTCATGCAGGCTTCCAGCGCCGGTTTTGGCCGCGAGGACGACTCGGCGGTGATCAAGATTTTCCCCGGCATCGACCTGCCGACTGCCAAGCCCGAGCCGGTGTAAGGAACGCTTTATGACTAACCACACCACGCGCCCGTTGCTGGGCTGCATCGCCGACGATTTCACCGGCGCCACCGACTTGGCCAACATGCTGGTGCGCGGCGGTATGCGCACGGTGCAGAGCATTGGCATCCCCAGCCGCGAAGTCGCGGACGGGCTGGATGCGGACGCCATCGTCATCGCCCTCAAGTCGCGTACCACGCCGGTCGCAGAGGCTGTCGAGGAATCCCTGGCCGCGCTGGACTGGCTGCGCGAGCAGGGCTGCGAACAGATTTTCTTCAAGTATTGCTCGACCTTTGACTCCACTGCCGCCGGCAATATCGGTCAGGTCAGCGAGGCCTTGCTCAAGGCACTGGGCAGTGATTTCACCCTGGCCTGCCCGGCGTTCCCCGAAAACGGCCGGACGATTTTCCGTGGCCACCTGTTTGTGCAGGACCAGTTGCTCAATGAGTCGGGCATGCAACATCACCCGCTGACACCCATGGGCGATGCGAATCTGGTGCGCGTGTTGCAGAGCCAGACGCAATTGCCGGTCGGGCTGTTGCGGTACGACAGCATCGCCGCTGGCGTCGAGGCGACCCGTAAAAAAATCGCCGAACTGCGCGAGCAAGGCGTGGGTATTGCCATCGCCGATGCGCTGTCCGATCAAGACCTCTACACCCTCGGCAGCGCCTGCGCCGACTTGCCTTTGCTCACGGGTGGCTCAGGCCTGGCCTTGGGTTTGCCAGGCAATTTCCGCCGTGCCGGTAAGCTGCGCGACTTCGATGCGGCGACGCTGCCGACCATCAGCGGTGGCGAGGTGGTGCTGGCCGGCAGTGCCTCGGTGGCGACCCTCGGCCAGGTTGCGGCCTGGTTAGAGGCGGGCCGCCCGGCGTTGCGCATTGATCCGCTGGCCCTGGCCGCCGGTGAACCGGTGGTGGCGCAGGCGCTGGCGTTTGCCCGCGACAGTGCACACACCGTATTGATCTACGCCACCAGCACCCCCGCCGAGGTCAAGGCCGTGCAAGAGCGGCTCGGCGTCGAACGCGCCGGGGCCCTGGTGGAGAACGCCTTGGGCGAGATCGCTGCGGGCTTGCGCGAGCAAGGCGTGCGGCGTTTCGTGATCGCCGGCGGGGAAACCTCCGGGGCGGTAGTCAAGGCGCTCGGCGTCAACCTGCTGCAGATCGGCGCGCAGATTGATCCTGGCGTGCCGGCCACCGTCAGCAGTTCCACTGAGCCGCTGGCGCTGGCGCTCAAATCCGGCAACTTCGGTGGCCGTGAGTTCTTCGCCAAAGCCCTCGCGCAACTGGCCGGAGGTGCGCAATGAGCGGCACCGATGAACAGGCCCTGCGCGATGAAATCTGCGATGTCGGCCACAGCCTGTACCAGCGCGGCTACACCGTCGGCAGCGCCGGCAACATCAGCGCGCGCCTCGACGATGGCTGGCTGATCACCCCCACCGATGCCTGCCTCGGGCGCCTCGCGCCAAGTGCTATTGCCAAGGTCAACCTGAAAGGCGAGTGGGTGTCCGGGGACAAACCCTCGAAGACCCTGGCCCTGCATCGCCAGGTGTATGACCGCAACCCCTCGGTGGGCGGGGTGGTGCACACCCACTCCACCCACCTGGTGGCGCTGACCCTGGCCGGGGTGTGGAGCGCTGAGGATATCTTGCCGCCGCTCACGCCTTACCAGGTCATGAAGGTCGGTCACATTCCCTTGATCGGCTATCAGCGTCCGGGTTCGCCCAAGGTCGCCGAGCAGGTCGCGCAACTGGCCAACCGCGTGCGTGGGGTGATGCTTGAGCGCCTGGGGCCGGTGGTCTGGGAGAGTTCGGTGGCCAAGGCCAGCTACGCCTTGGAAGAGTTGGAAGAAACCGCACGGCTGTGGTTGATGAGCAACCCCCGGCCGGCGCCGTTGGATCAGGCTGCACTGGATGAATTGCGCGAGACGTTCGGCGCGCACTGGTAACCCGCAAGACGACACGGCAAGTGCTGCCCGAGCGTCTGGTTTGACGCTCGACGGACCCGGCTTGCCTAAAAAACAATAACAACAGGACATTCTTGAATGAGCCCATTGATTTTGATGTTGACCGCTGGCGCGGGTATCGCGCTGCTGCTGTTTCTGGTCCTCAAGTACAAATTCCAGCCGTTTGTTGCGCTGATGCTGGTGAGTATCGTGGTGGCGCTGGTGGCCGGGGTGAAACCGGCTGATCTGGTGGCGACCATCGAAGGCGGCATGGGCAAGACCCTTGGCCATATCGCGATCATCATTGCCCTGGGTGCGATGATCGGGCGGATCATCGAGCTGTCCGGCGGTGCCGAAGCCTTGGCCAAGTCGTTGATCGAGCGGTTTGGCAACAGCCGTACGCCGCTGGCGCTGACCATCGCCGGGTTCATCATCGGCGTGCCGGTGTTCTTTGAAGTCGGGGTGATCATCCTGATGCCGTTGGCGTATGGCGTGGCACGCCGGGCGCGCAAGCCGCTGCTGGTGTTCGCGTTGCCGATGTGTGCGGCGCTGCTCACCGTGCATGCCTTCCTGCCGCCCCATCCGGGTGCCGTGGCCGCCGCCAGCCAACTGGGTGCCGACCTGGGCCGGGTGCTGATGTTCGGCCTGCCAATCACCGCGTTGCTGTGCTACATCGGTTACCGCGTGGCGGGGCGCATGACCCGACGCTTCTATCCGATGACCGACGATATCCGCGCCGAAGTCTATGGCCCTCACGTGACCAATGAAGACCTGCGGGCCTGGACCAACGGCAATCACCAGGCGGTGCAACAGAGCGCTGTGGCCGAGTCCCATATGGGCCTGGAAGAGTCCACCAGCGCCATCGCCGCCAAGCTGCCGGCGGCGCCTGCACCCGGTTTTGGCCTGATTGTCAGCCTGATCCTGCTGCCGATTGTGCTGATTTTACTGGGTACCCTGGCCACTTCGCTGCTGCCGGTCGATTCGACCCTGCGCGGGGTGATGACCGTACTCGGCGCGCCACTGGTGGCGCTGCTGATCGACACCTTGCTGTGTGCCTGGCTGCTCGGCTCGCGCCGTGGCTGGAGCCGCAGCCAGGTCTCCGACGTGATCGGCTCGGCGTTGCCGGGCGTGGCGATGGTGATCCTGATCGCCGGCGCCGGTGGCGTGTTCGGCAAGGTGCTGGTGGACACCGGCATCGGCGCGGTAGTCTCCGACATGCTGCGCACCACCGGCCTGCCGGTGCTGGCCCTGGGCTTTTTGCTGACCATGTTGCTGCGTGCGGTGCAGGGTTCGACCACCGTGGCTCTGGTGACCACGGCGGGGATCATCAGCCCGCTGATCGTGACCCTCAACCTAACGCCCAACCACCTGGCGCTGCTGTGCCTGGCCATGGGCGGTGGCGGGCTGGCGATGTCGCATATCAACGACGCCGGCTACTGGATCTTCACCAAGCTCGCCGGGCTCAACGTGGCAGACGGTCTGCGCACATGGACGGTGATCACCACCTTGCTCGGCACCTTGGGTTTCTTGATTACCCTGCTGATCTGGCCTTTTGTCTGACTCTTGGGAGCTTTGTATGCCTCGTTTTGCTGCCAACCTGAGCATGCTGTACCCGCAACATGATTTTCTCGAGCGCTTCGCGGCTGCGAAGGCCGATGGTTTTGACGCGGTGGAATACCTGTTTCCCTACGACTACAGCGCCGAGGCACTCAAGCAACGCCTGAGTGACAACGGCCTGGTCCAGGCTCTGTTCAATGCACCACCGGGCGATTGGGCGGCGGGGGAGCGCGGCATCGCCACGCTGCCGGGGCGTGAGGCGGAGTTTCGCAGTGGCTTCGACCGGGCCCTGGAGTACGCCGCCGTGCTTGGCAACGACCGCGTGCACGTCATGGCCGGCTTGCTGCCCTCGGAAAGCCTGCGCCAGCGCCATCAGGCCGTGTACCTGGAAAACCTCGCCTACGCCAGCGCAGCGGCGGCCAAGGTCGGCGTCACGGTCTTGCTGGAACCGATCAACACCCGCGACATGCCGGGGTTTTTCCTCAACCGCCAGGACCAGGCCCAGGCCATCTGCCGGGAGGTCGGCGCGCGCAACCTCAAGGTGCAGTTTGACTGCTACCACTGCCAGATCGTCGAAGGTGACTTGGCCACCAAGCTGCGCCGCGACATCGATGGCATTGGCCATATCCAGATTGCCGGGGTACCGGACCGTCACGAGCCTGACCTGGGCGAGCTGAACTACGGCTTCCTGTTCGAACTGATGGACCAGTTGGGCTACGACGGCTGGGTCGGCTGCGAATACCGGCCAAAGGGCGACACCTCGGCGGGCCTGCAATGGTTGCGGGACTGGAAAGCGGCTCGGTAGTCGACGAGCCTCTGTGGCGGTTCGGTTCAAATGTGGGAGGGGCGGTGCGACGATTCGACTTGCCCCCGATAGCGGTGTGTCAGCCAACACACCTGCCAACCCTGCCGCCGCCATCGAAGCCTCGCTAAAGCTCGACCTCTCCCACAAAGGAAGGGCATCACGCCGGCAACGGATCACCCGGCAGCATCAATTCAATCCCGCGCTTGCGGATGCCATCTGCCGCTGCCGGGGCCAAGGCGTCGTCGCTGATGATCACGTCGAACGGTTCCAGCCCGGCGATGCGGTACATGCTGAAGGTGCCGTATTTGGAACTGCTCGCCACCAGCACGACCTGGGATGCCGATTGCATTGCCACTTGCTTGACCTCGACTTTCAGCGCCGAGGGGGTGGTGATGCCTCGGTGCAGATCCCAGGAGCTGGTCGACACAAAGGCGATGTCCGTGACCACCTGGCGCAAGGTCGCCACGGCCAGCCCGCCGACGGAAGAGTGGTTGTCATGGTCCAGTTGGCCGCCGGTGTGGATCACCGTGACTTGCGTCGCATCCATCAGGGCCTGCACGATCCCGAAGTCGTTGGTGACCACGGTCATCCCCGACAGCGCCTTGATATACGGGACGATCTCCAGGGTGCTGGTGCCGGCATCCAGGTACACCGTCATGTCCGCGTGCAGCAACCGCGCCGCCAGTCGCGCCATGGCCTGCTTTTGCGGCAACTCCACCACGGCTTTGGATTGGTGGCTGGGCTCGCTGTGCAACTGACTGGCGATCCGGACCCCACCGGTGACGGAGTACGCCCGGCCTTCCTGCTCCAGCAATGCAATATCGCGGCGCACGGTCATGTGCGAGCAGTCGAACATCTCCATCAACTGGTGCACGCTCATCACCTGATGCTTGCGCAATTGCCGCAGGATTTGTTCGCGACGCTGCTCGGGAATCATCGGGGTACTGCTGTCGGCGGCAGTGTCCTTGGGGGTGGGCATTGAGGCTCCGGGTCGGTCTGGGGGCTGGGGCACATAGTAGCGAATACACGCGGCGTTCGCCTGCTCCCTGCAGGCGATCCCAGCCCATTGCCCGTCAGAACTTGAACCGCCCCACCAACCCCTTGAGCTGACCGGAAATATCCGTCAACCGACCTGATCCGGTCTGCGCCGAGTGGGCAAAGCCTTCGACCAGTTGCGCATCGGCATGGATCTGCGCGATGTGGCGGTTGATCTCCTCGGCCACCTGGTGCTGTTCTTCGGCGGCGGTGGCGATCTGGGTGTTCTGGTCGCGGATCGAGTCCACCGAGCCTTGGATCTTGTCGAAGCTGTCGCGGGCCTGCTGGATGCGTTCCACGCTGGTGTGGGACACCTGCAGGCTGCCTTGCATCTGCAGGGTGACTTCCTGGGTGCGGCGGGCGAGGTTGCCCAGCAGGCTGTCGATTTCGCCGGTGGAGTCGGCGGTGCGGCGCGCCAGGGCGCGGACTTCGTCGGCGACCACGGCAAAACCTCGGCCCTGATCACCGGCGCGCGCGGCTTCAATCGCCGCGTTGAGTGCCAGCAGGTTGGTCTGTTCGGCGATCGAACGGATGGTGTCGAGGATGGTGTTGATGTTCTGGCTGTCCTGCTCCAGTAACTGCATGGTCTGGGTCGACTTTTGCAGGTCTTCGCTGAGCTTGAGCACGCTGCCGGTGGCTTCGCCGATATGCTGCTGGCCATTGTGCACGTCGCGGTAGCCTTCGTCGGCACTCGCGGCGGCGGCGCTGCAGGAGCGCGCGACTTCGTTGGCGGTGGCCACCATTTCGTTGAACGCGGTGCTCACCAGCTCCACGGCTTCGCGCTGGCGGCCGGCGGCCTGGTTCATGTTATTGGCGACTTCGCTGGTGTCGGCGGCGGCGGTCTGCAGGTCGGAAGAGGCGTTACCGATGCGCTGCACCAATTGCGCGATCATGCTCAGGAACTGGTTGAACCAGCCTGCCAGGCTGGCGGTTTCGTCCTTGCCTTGCACTTTGAGTTGGCGCGTCAGGTCGCCTTCGCCTTCAGCAATTTCTTGCAGGCCGTCGGCCACCCCGCGAATCGGGCGCACGATCATGCTGGCAAAGCTGGCACCGACAATCGCGAACACCACGGCCAGGGCGGCGGCAATTGCGGCGATCAACCACGTGAGGCTGGTGGCGCCGGCCATGACTTCATCGCGTTTGATCAGGCCGATAAAGCGCCAGCCCAAATCCTTGGAGCTGACCACGTTGGCCATGTAGGCCACGCCGTTGATGTCGATCTGGGTCACGCCGTCGCCGCGCTTGGCCAGTTCGGCGTAGTTGGGGCCCAGGTCGGCCATCGGCTTGAAGTTGTGCTTGGCGTCGCTGGGGTCCACCAACACGTTGCCGTTGGCTTCCACCAGCATCAGGTAGCCGCTGTCGCCCAGCTTGATATTGCGCACCAGCTCGGTGAGCTGCTTGAGCGACACGTCCAGGCCGACCACGCCAAGGATGTCGCCGGTGGCGTCGGCGACGGTGTGCACGGTGCCGATCAGGACCACGTCGTCCGGTGCCCAGTAATAGGCGCCGGTGCGCACGGTGGCGCCTGGCGCGGCGATGGCGGCTTTGTACCAGGGGCGTACGCGTGGGTCGTAGTTGTTCAGTTTGGTGTCGTCAGGCCAGCTGGCATAACCGCCGTCGGCGAGGCCCAAAGACAAGTAGGCGGTGCTTGGGTGGCTCTTGGCGAACTGGTCGAAAATCGCCAGCAGGTCTTTGTTGGTCTGGGTCAGGGGGATTTGCGCGGCGTCAGCGCCGGCGTAGCTCTTGAGGTCCTTGGCCGCGACAACGCGCGGGTCCTTGGCCACGAAGTCGACGTTCTGGCTGATGCCATCGAAAAACTGCTTCATGCCGTTGTCGATCTGGCGGATCTCGCGGCCGCTGCTGTCGAGGAAATTGGCCAGGGCCCCCTCGCGCAGATTCAGTACAACCAACACAGCGACCAAAATAACCGGGACGCACGCAATGGCGGCAAACGCCCAGGTCAGCTTTTGCTTGATATTCATGACTTCACCCGCGGGTATTTATATTTTTGGCAAGGAGAAAACAGTGGTGTCGAGCGTCGCATGTGTTGTTTTGAGGGGGTGTGGCCCATGCGTACTCCCTGTATATCGACTGCGGGAGCACGCACTTGAGGCCCAAGGGAGTGTTTAACCGATACGTTCGCCACCCAGCGCATCACGCTGCATCGATTGCAGGTTTTTCTCGATGGTTTCGCAGATGGTTTCCATCTGGATCTGGTGTTCGCTGGAGCGGAACGGGCTCTGCAGGTCGGTGCCGATGCGTTCGATGGCCAGCAGCATAAAGCCCACCACGGTGGATGCCAGCGGGGTGAACCAACCCAGGGATTCCACCAGGCCCACCGGCACGATCAGGCAGAACAACGAGATAAACAGGCGTGGGAAATACACGTAAGGGTAGGGCAGTGGCGTGTTGGCGATCCGTTCCATGCCGCCCTGGGCGTTGGATAAATCCACCAGGGTCGACTCCAGCCGTGCCAGGCGAATGCTGTCCACGTGCCCGGCCTTGTATTCCCTGGCCAGCAACGCCGCCGAGCCGGTGAGGATGTCATTGGCAAAGTTGTTGGTGGCGCCGTTGCGGGCGAATTCCTCGGCCGGGATAAACGCACGCACCTCTTCCGGGCACGGCTCACCCTTGAGATGGGCGGCCAGGCAATTCACGTAGGCCACGTGGCGGCGCAGCAGGGTGGACTTGACCGGGTTCACTTCGCCGTCCGGATCGTCCAGCAGGGTCAGCACCTGACGGGCAAAACTGCGCGAGTTATTGACCATCGCCCCCCACAGCGTGCGCGCCTCCCACCAGCGGTTATAGGCGCTGCTGTTGCGAAAGCTGATGAGCACGATCAGTGCCGAGCCCAGCAGGGTAAGGGGCATCAGCGGCAAGTTGATCTTGGCGGTGAGGAACAGCATGAAGTCCACGGT
The DNA here is from genome assembly GCF_001269925.1 of Pseudomonas sp. MIACH. Taxonomy (GTDB): domain Bacteria; phylum Pseudomonadota; class Gammaproteobacteria; order Pseudomonadales; family Pseudomonadaceae; genus Aquipseudomonas. The sequence goes on along the minus strand of NZ_LHVO01000063.1, from coordinate 29,621 downwards.
GACGGCGACGTCCCACAGCAACAGCCAGAACAGCGACCAGCCCACATAGCCCATGGTCTTGATGATCAGGCGGTACTTTTTGATGATGGCGGCTTTCAAACGACAACCTCGCGGCGAACGGTAGGCAACAGTGCCTTAGCTCGGACGCCGGCTTGCGGGGAAGGTTCGCCGCAGCGACTGAAACGGTTAAGCCATCGGGGTCTTTTTGGAACAATTTTGGTAGCGACGGTGTCCCCTGCGCTAATCACGATAGATTGCGCCCAAGGCAAAACGCCATTATCGGTGCTGCAATTGAGATCAGTGAATCCAAGTTGTTTGATCAGGGCTCTTTCTCATGTGCAGTGGTTCGTTGAAGTTGGCGATGGAACAGTCGGCGCGGGCGTTCGAGCGCCATGTGGATTTTGAAGCGTGTATTCGTACCCATTATTCGATCTTGCTGGAGTGCTATTCAAAAAGACCCTTTTTCTACAAGACCGCACTCAAGTTCAGTCGCTTGATGGTGTCCTTTACGTTATTGAGCACGTATTTCTCCAAACCGGTGCCATTGCTGTCCGAGGTGAAAGAGTTTTGTATGGCGCGTGGGTTCTGTTCCAGAAACAGCCTGGAGTCGATCTTCCTGCTGTTCCGGGCGCTGGGGTTCATGACGGTGTCCAGGCATGCGGATGACAGCCGTTTGCGGGTATTCAGCCCGTCATCCCAAGCCTGCGAGGAGGTCAGGCAGATGCTCACGTCGGTGGTCGAGCCGCTGGGCGTGATGTGCCCGGAAACCGCGGTGTGCGGCTCAATGAACGGGTTGGATGATCGCGCCTATCTGGCACGTTATTTCAAAGGGTTTTCGGTCCTTCTGAGCCATAACGTGACCATTGACCTGTTGATGCCCGACTGTTATTGGCTGGTAAAGCGCGATGCCGGGCATATGTTGATGCTGGCGATCTATAACGATGCGTGTGCGCTGGATAATCAAGGGGCAAGTTTCAGGTCTTCGTCGTACCTTTCCATCGCTGAGCAACTCTCGGTGTCCAAGACCCACGTTATTCGCCTGGTGCAAGAGGGGGCCGACCGGGGCTATTTCAAGGTTCATTCCAAGACACTGCTTGAAGTCCTGCCACCTTTTATCGTGTTGGTAAGGCGGTTCATGGCTTATTCGTTTGCGACCTGCCTGCACAGTCTTCAACTGAGTCATGTCGATAACAAAGCGGCCACTCATGCACAGGGAGTGACGGGATGCCGGCTAATGTGAAACTCAGGCCTCGGATGCAAAGGCTGTTGTCGCCCGCCATTGCCCAGGCCGAACTGATCGGGATTTTCGCCTGGCTGGCGGTGTTGCTGGTTGATCGCGGGGAGATGTTCGGCTGGCCGGTCGCGCTGGTCACGATGGGTCTGTGCGCGGTGTATGGGGTCCACCGGGTGGTGACTCAGTATGTGCTGTGGCGGGCGCTGGGCGTGGCCTACATGGTGCTGCTGACCGCAGGTTTTGCCTATGTGGTTCACACCCGCCCCGCGTTGCAGGTGTTCGCCTTGCCGCTGGCCGTGACCTTGGTGATGAGCAGCGCAATCCTGTTTATCGTGGTCCAGGATTTTCTGTTATGCGCCGCTGTGGTCTGGTTGCTGACGTGGCCCAGCATTCAATTGAGCCTCTATGAAGGCGTCGACAGCTACGTGTTTATCTTTTGCGCCGCGTCGGTGGCGATCGGCTTTATCTTGAATGTCTATTACCTGAAAAACCTGCGCTCCGTGTTACTGGTCGAGAGTGAGTTTCGGGAATTGGCCGAGACGGATTATTTGACCTCCATCCTGAACCGGCGAGCCTTTATGGAGAGTTTCGCCAAACTGATTGAGGCCGGTGATACCGGTTACTTCATGATGTTGGATATCGACAGTTTCAAGTTGAAGAATGACCAATTCGGCCATGACGTCGGCGACAGGATTCTCTGCGCGATGGCCGCGTGCCTGAAATCCACCCCCGGCAGCCACAGTTTCGGCAGGATTGGCGGCGAGGAATTCGGCGTGCTGCTGGTGGGCGATGACCCTGATGTCGCCAGCGATTTTGCGCTGCGGCTGTTGCATGGGATTCGCTACAGTGTCGCACCGCCCCATCACTACACCTGCAGTGCGGGCATGACGCGTTTTACGGCCGGGGACGATATGTCGGCGGTCCTCAAGCGTGCCGACCGCAATCTCTACGCCGCCAAGGGCAACGGTAAAGACCGCGTGTATCTGGATGGCGCGCCGGTGGTTCATGGTTCGATGTCCACTCCGGAGGCCTTATGAAAGTTGGCGTGATTTCCGATACCCATGGCCTGCTGCGGCCTGAAGCGGTGGCGGCCTTGCAGGGATGCGAGCAGATCATCCATGCCGGCGATATCGGCAGCCCTGAGATTCTTGAGCAGTTGGCACAGATCGCGCCCCTGCACGTGGTGCGCGGCAACAATGACCAGGACGCGGCGTGGGCGGAGCAGGTGCCCGACCACCTGATGCTGGATGTGGGCGGATGGCGGACGTTGGTGGTGCATGACATCGCCGACGTACCCGCCTTACTCGACACGCCTACACGGCTGGTGATCACCGGCCATTCGCACAAGCCCCTGATCGAATGGCGGGGCGCAACGCTGTATGTGAACCCCGGCAGTGCAGGGCGGCGGCGCTTCAAGTTGCCGGTGACGTTGGCGGTGCTGGAGGTGCAGGAAATGACGATCGAGTCGCGGCTGATCGCGCTGCTGGACTGAGCCGGCTTTTATCGTTGCGTCAGGATGCTCTGCAACAATCCCGGAAACCGTTCCTCAAGCACCTCGCCGCGCAGTGAATTCATATGGGTAGTGCCCATGCTGCGGGTGTGTACCAGGCCGGCATCGCGCAGGACCCGGAAGTGGTGGGACATGCTGGACTTGGGACGCCCGCCGTCCAGTTCGCCGCAACTGGCCTCGGGCACGCCGGCCAGGCAGCGGACAATCTCCAGGCGCACCGGATCACTCAGCGCGTACAACAGGCGCTCGAGGGTCAGGTCTTCCGGGGTGGGGTGTTTAAAGGCTCGCATGAAACGAATCATAACAGGGGGCTATCATCGAATACCATAGTTCGATTACCATCGAACTATCGAATCAACCACTCGCTCCTGGAGTTCTCAATGTCCGCTTTGTTCGAACCGTTCAAACTCAAAGACGTCACCCTGCGCAATCGCATCGCCATCCCGCCAATGTGCCAATACATGGCCGATGACGGCATCGTCAACGACTGGCACCTCGTGCACCTGGCCAGCATGGCCCGTGGCGGCGCCGGTTTGCTGGTGGTCGAGGCCACCGCTGTAGCGCCTGAGGGGCGTATCACCCCAGGCTGCGCCGGTATCTGGAGCGACGCCCACGCCCAGGCGTTCGTGCCCATGGTCAAGGCCATCAAGGCCGCCGGCTCGGTGCCAGGCATCCAGATCGGCCACGCCGGTCGCAAAGCCAGCGCCAACCGCCCATGGGAAGGGGACGACCATATGCCTGCCTCCGATGCGCGCAGCTGGGAAACCATCGCGCCGTCAGCCATCGCTTTTGGTGCCAACCTGCCGCAAGTCCCACGCGCCATGACCCTGGACGATATTGCTCGGGTCAAGCAGGACTTCGTCGACGCTGCCCGCCGCGCCCGTGACGCCGGTTTCGAGTGGATCGAACTGCACTTCGCCCATGGCTACCTGGGCCAGAGCTTCTTCTCCGAGCATTCCAACCAGCGCACCGACGCCTACGGTGGCAGCTTCGACAACCGCAGCCGTTTCCTCCTGGAAACCCTGGCCGCCGTGCGCGAAGTCTGGCCAGAGAACCTGCCGCTGACCGCGCGTTTTGGCGTGATCGAATACGACGGCCGTGACGAGCAGACCCTCACCGAATCCATCGAACTGGCCCGCAACTTCAAGGCTGGCGGCCTCGACCTGCTGAGCGTCAGCGTCGGTTTTACCATCCCCGACACCAATATCCCGTGGGGCCCGGCCTTCATGGGCCCGATCGCCGAGCGCGTGCGCCGCGAAGCGGGCATCCCGGTGACCTCGGCCTGGGGCTTTGGCACGCCGCAACTGGCAGAAGGTGCGTTGCAGTCTGGGCACCTGGACCTGGTCTCGGTCGGTCGTGCGCACCTGGCTGACCCGCATTGGGCGTACTTTGCGGCCAAGGAACTGGGCGTGGAGAAATCCTCCTGGACCTTGCCGGCGCCTTACGCCCATTGGTTGGAACGCTATCGCTGAGCGGATCCATTTCTAAAGTTATAAAAAAATCCAAATGTGGGAGGGGCGGTGCGACGATTCGACTTACCCCCTCCCACATTTGCCTCGCGTCCAATTTCCTGCATATCGATACAAAGCGGTTACCTGAAAAATAGTGAATGAGAACAGATGTCAAACGCGAATGACTTGGTATACCATTCCCGCGTTTTTTGGCAGGTTTGCCGCCCCTTCTGGCTCATTCACTAGGTTCAACATCCATGCGTCGTACCTTGATTTCCCTCTGTGTGCTTCAGGCGTTTTCCCCTTTCACCTGGGCAGAGGTTGTCCCTGCCGACAAGGCCAGTCTTGAGCTGCAGGCCACCAATGTCACAGGCGAGGCGGACTACGAGACAGCTCAAGGGCCGGTCAAGGGCTACCACGCCACACGTTCCGCGAGTGCGACGCGCACCGACACCTCGATTCATGAAACCCCGCAGTCCATCAGCGTCGTGTCCAAGGATGTGGTCGAAGACATCGGCGCCACCCGCTTGCAGGACGCACTGGACTACGCCGGCGGCGTGGGCCGCGCCAACAACTTCGGCGGGCAGGGGCTCACCACCTTCACCGTACGTGGCTTCACCACCGGCGAGTTCTACCGCAATGGTTTCCCGATCAACCGCGGCTACCCGAACATGCCGGACGCCAACACCATCGAACGCCTCGAAGTACTGCGCGGTCCGGCGACCATGCTGTATGGCCGTGGCGATCCCGGCGGCACTTTCAACGTGGTCTCCAAGCAACCGCTGGCCGAGCCGACCGTGACCCTCGGCAGCCAACTGGATGACCAAGGCATGCAGCGCGCCACCCTCGACGCCTCCGGCCCGCTGGACGAACAAGGTCGCCTGGCCTATCGCCTGAACGTGGTGGGCGAGGGCGGTGACACGTTCCGTGATCACGTCGAAACCGAACGCTACGGCGTGACGCCGGTGATCACCTGGCAGGCCAGCGATGACACCAAGGTGATCTTCGAAGGCGATTTCATGCGCAACAACCACCCGCTGGACCGTGGCCTGACGCGCTACCCCAATCAAAAAGGCACCGCCTCGCGCGACACCTTCTGGGGTGAAAAAGACGTCGGCAAACTGCACAACGACAACAGCATGGCGCAGCTGCGTTTCGAGCACCTGCTCAATGACAACTGGACCCTGGGCGGCGGTTTCCAATGGCTCGACGGCACCCTGCAAGGCAACGCCATTGAAGCCAACGGCCTGGCCGCCGATGGGCGCACACTGGGCCGGAACTTCAACTACCGCAAGCTGGAGTGGACCGATAAAGACACTCAGCTCAACCTCACCGGGCATTTCTCCACCGGCGGTTTCGATCACACCTTGCTCACCGGCGTCGAGTTCGAAGACTACGACTATAAGTCGATCATCCAGCGCTCCAGTGGCGCGGTGGGGGCCTACACCATCGACATCTTCAACCCGGTCTACGGCCAGGCGCGCCCGAACCTCACACGCACGCCGACCCACGACAAGGAAAACCTCAAGACTTACGCCGCTTTTGTGCAGGACCAGGTGGCCCTGACCGAGCGTTTGAAAGTCCTTGCCGGCGCACGCTTCGAGCGCTTTGAACACGACTACCACACCTACGTGCCGGGCGGTAAAAGCTGGGAAGCCAGCGACAACGCCGTCACCCCACGCGTCGGCGTGATCTATGACCTTACCGACACCGTCGCGGTCTACGCCGACGCCGCGCGTTCGTTCAAGCCCAACACCGGCGCCAGTCGCCAGGGCGGTGGTTTTGAACCGGAGAAAGGCAAATCCTACGAGATGGGCATCAAGTGGGAAGCCCTGGACCGTCAACTCAGCGTCGACGCCGCGATCTACCAGATCGAGAAGAAAAACGTGCTCACCACCGACCCTCTCGACTCAACCTTCAGCGTCGCCGCCGGCCAGGTGCGCAGCCGTGGTTTCGACTTGAACGTGGCGGGCAATATCACCCCCGAGTGGCGTGTGATCGGTGGCTATGCCTATGTGGACGCCGAAGTGACCAAGGACAACACCCTGCGCACCGGCACGCGTTTGCTGAACATCCCGCGCAACAGCTTCAGCCTGCTCAACGTCTACGAATTCCAGGACGGCGCCCTCAAGGGCCTGGGCTTGGGCGCGGGTGGCAAGTATGTGGATGAGCGGGCCGGGCAGACCTCCAACAATGCCTTCTCGATGGACGCCTACACCGTGGTCGACCTGCTCAGCTACTACAAGGTCAACGACAAGGTGCGGCTGAACCTGGATGTGAAGAATCTGTTCAATCGGGACTATGAAGAAGGTGCGTTTGGCAACGTATACGCCTACCCAGGCGAACCGCGCACGGTGCAGGTCGGCATCGCCTACACCCTCTAACAGCCTGCACAGCTTCAATGTGGGAGGGGGCTTGCTCCCGATAGCGGTAGACCAGTCGATGTTGCTATGACTGATCCACCGTCATCGGGGCAAGCCCCCTCCCACATTTGATTGCGTTTACATTACAACGGCGTGAGCACATTCATCACCGTATCCAACGCCACCCGCGTGTCATCCAACTGCACCAGCGAAGCATGCCGTGCGCCAAGGGCGTCGCGGTTTTTTATCGCGGTGAGGATCGCCTTGTGCCGGGGCAGGCTCAGGCCCTGGATGTCCGGGCGGCGGTTGGTGATGTTGATCGACTCGCGCAGCGGCAACGACAGCATGTTGCACATATAGGCGAGCAGGTCGTTGCGGGTGGCGTCGGCGATGGCGCGGTGGAAGTCCAGGTCGGCCTGCAACAGCTGTTCGTGGGTCTGCGCGGTTTCCATGCCCAGGTAGGCTTTTTCGATGGTGGCGATGTCTTCATCGGTGGCGGTGGTCGCGGCCATGGCGGCGATCTCCGGCTCGAGGATGCGACGCACACCGGCCAAGGTGTTGAAGAATTCACTGTGGGGAGTGGACTGCATCAACCAGGACAACACGTCCGGGTCGAGCAGGTGCCATTTCAAGCGCGGCCGCACCACCGCGCCCACCCGCGGCTTGGAATACACCAGGCCCTTGGCGCTGAGCACCCGGGTCGCCTCGCGCAATACCGAACGACTGACCTTGTACTCCTCGCAGAGCGTGGCCTCCATGGGCAACCGTTCTTCGGGCTTGAAGCGACCTGAAACGATGTGCATGCCCAAGTCCTGAACGATCTGGGCATGCATGCTCTTGCGCGGCTTGGGCGGCTGGTGATCCATAACGACAGGGATGCTCTGACTTAAATTCGCGGCATCATAGCATCCCAATTAGTGGGAATGCCGGGGGACTTCAGCCCCACGGCAACCCACCAGGAAGTCAAAGTCGCAACCCTGGTCGGCCTGCAGCACATGGTCGATGTACAGCTGGCGGTAGCCGCCGACGATCAGGTTCTGCGGCGGCTTCAGGTCGGCCATGCGCGCCGCCAGCTCTGCGTCGGGGATGTCCAGGTGCAGGCGACCGTTGGCGCAGTCGAGTTCGATCCAGTCACCTTCCTTCACCGTGGCCAACGGTCCACCGGCAGCGGCTTCCGGCGCCACGTGCAAGACCACGGTGCCGTAGGCGGTGCCGCTCATGCGCGCATCGGAGATCCGCACCATATCGGTCACGCCCTGGGCCAGCAGTTTGGCCGGCAAGCCCATGTTGCCGACTTCGGCCATGCCCGGGTAACCCTTGGGCCCGCAGTTTTTCATGACCAGGATCGAGTTGGCGTCCACGTCCAGTTCCGGGTCGTTGATGCGCGCCTTGTACATGTCGAAGTTCTCGAACACCACCGCACGGCCGCGATGCTGCATCAGCTCGGCGCTGGCCGCTGAAGGCTTGAGCACCGCACCGAGTGGCGCCAGGTTGCCGCGCAGCACGCAGATGCCACCGTCGGCGCGGATCGGGTTGTCGAGGGTGCGGATCACTTCGTCCTGGCCGTAGATCGGCGAGTCCTTGGTGTTCTCGCCCAGGGTCTTGCCGTTGACGGTCAAGGCGTTCGGGTGCGGGATCAGGTTGGCTTCGCCGAGGCGACGCAGCACGGCGGGCAGGCCACCGGCGTAGTAGAACTCTTCCATCAGGAAGCGCCCGGACGGTTGCAGGTCGACGATGGTCGGCATGCCGCGACCGATGCGGGTCCAGTCGTCCAGGTCGAGCTCGACGCCGATGCGCCCGGCGATGGCTTTCAAGTGGATCACGGCGTTGGTCGAACCACCGATGGCGGCGTTCACGCGGATGGCGTTTTCAAACGCTTCCTTGGTGAGGATCTTCGACAGCTTCAAGTCTTCGCGCACCATCTCCACTGCACGCATGCCGGACATGTGGGCCAATACATAACGCCGCGCATCCACCGCCGGGATCGCTGCGTTGTGGGGTAGGGAGGTGCCCAGTGCCTCGGCCATGCAGGCCATGGTCGACGCGGTGCCCATGGTGTTGCAGGTGCCCGCCGAACGCGACATGCCGCCTTCGGCCGCGAGGAAGTCATCCAGGGTAATGGTGCCGGCCTTGACCTGTTCACTGAGCTGCCACACCACGGTGCCCGAGCCGATGTCCTGGCCCTTGTGCTTGCCGTTGAGCATCGGCCCGCCGGTGACCACGATGGCCGGCACGTCGCAACTGGCGGCGCCCATCAGCAGGGCCGGGGTGGTTTTGTCGCAGCCGGTCAGCAGCACCACACCGTCAATCGGGTTGCCGCGAATCGCTTCCTCCACGTCCATGCTCGCCAGGTTGCGGGTGAGCATGGCGGTGGGGCGCAGGTTGGATTCGCCGTTGGAGAACACCGGGAATTCCACCGGGAAGCCACCGGCCTCGATCACGCCACGTTTGACGTGCTCGGCGATCTGGCGGAAATGCGCGTTGCATGGGGTCAGCTCCGACCAGGTATTGCAGATACCGATGATCGGCTTGCCATGAAACTGATGGTCGGCAATGCCCTGGTTCTTCATCCAGCTGCGGTACATAAAGCCGTTTTTGTCGGCGGTACCAAACCACTGGGCGGAGCGTAGGCCGGGCTTTTTATCAGACATGATCGACTCTCTTATTGTATGACTATATGTTCTATGCGTGCTTAAACATAAGCGCAAAATCGATGCTTTGGAAGAGTTGTTTTGCAAATAGTCCTACTATATAGTCTGGCTTAACTGAGGTATGACCCTGGCGGATTTTCGCGAGAGGCGTCCCCCGAGCTTCTATAAGAACAACAATCGGAGATCGACCCCCATGAGCCAGGAACTGCGGCTTATTCGGCGCATCACGCTGAAACTGATTCCCTTCCTGATCCTGCTGTACCTGATCGCCTACGTGGACCGCTCCGCCGTGGGCTTTGCCAAGTTGCACATGGGCGCCGACGTCGGTATCGGCGATGCGGCCTATGGCCTGGGCGCGGGGTTGTTCTTTATCGGCTACTTCCTCTTCGAGATCCCCAGCAACCTGATGCTCGACCGCTTTGGCGCACGGCGTTGGTTCGCGCGGATCATGATCACCTGGGGCGCGATCACCATCGGCATGGCCTTCGTGCAAGGGCCGCACAGCTTCTATGTGATGCGCTTCCTGCTCGGCGCGGCCGAAGCCGGATTCTTTCCCGGCGTCCTGTACTACATCACCCAATGGTTCCCGGTGCGCCATCGCGGCAAGATCCTCGGGCTGTTCATCCTCTCCCAACCGATTGCGATGATGATCACCGGCCCCGTGTCCGGCGGCCTGCTGGGCATGGACGGCATCCTCGGCCTGCATGGCTGGCAGTGGCTGTTCATCGTGATCGGCACCCCGGCGATCCTGCTGACCTGGCCAGTGCTGCGCTACCTGCCGGATGGCCCCAAGCAGGTCAAATGGATGAGCGACGCGGAAAAAACCTGGCTCACCGATGAATTGGCCAAGGACCTGCAAGCCTACGGCCAGACCCGCCACGGCAATCCGCTGCATGCCCTCAAGGACAAACGTGTGCTGCTGCTGGCGCTGTTCTACCTGCCGGTGACCCTGAGCATTTACGGCCTGGGCCTGTGGCTGCCGACCCTGATCAAACAGTTTGGCGGCACCGACCTGGTCACCGGCTTTATCTCCGCCGTGCCGTACATCTTCGGCATCATCGGCCTGCTGATCATCCCGCGCAGTTCCGACCGCCTGAATGATCGCTACGGCCACCTGGCCGTGCTGTATGTGCTGGGTGCCATCGGCCTGTTTTTCAGCGCCTGGCTGAGTGTGCCGGTGCTGCAAATGGCCGCGCTGTGCCTGGCGGCGTTTGCGATGTTTTCCTGCACCGCAGTGTTCTGGACCTTGCCGGGGCGCTTCTTTGCCGGCGCCAGTGCGGCGGCGGGCATTGCCTTGATCAACTCGGTGGGCAACCTCGGCGGCTATATCGGTCCATTCGTGATCGGTGCACTCAAGGAATACACCGGCAACCTCGCCTCGGGCTTGTACTTCCTGTCCGGGGTCATGGTGTTCGGGCTGGTCTTGACCGGCGTGGTCTACCGCCTGCTGGAGCGCAAGCACGTACTGCCCGCCGATCAATTCGCCGCCAGCGCCCGTGGCGCCACACGTACTTAATCTGGGAGAAGTTTCATGCGTTTAGTTCAGTTCGAGTCAAGCAACGGTGAACGCCGGGTCGGCGTTGTAGAAGGCGCCACAGTGCGCGAAGTGCGTACCGCGCGCAGCGTGCGCGAACTGGCGCTGGCCGCCATCGAGGCGGGCGTCAAGTTGCAGCAGCAGGTCGAGAGCCTGGGCCTGGGCGACAGCCATGACTACGCCGCACTGCTGGCCGACCTGAAGATTTTGCCGCCGCTGGACCACCCGGACCCGGCCCATATGCTTATCAGCGGCACCGGCCTGACCCACCTGGGCAGCGCCTCGGCGCGGGACAAAATGCACCAGCAGGCCGGCGATGAGAGCACCTTGACCGACACCATGCGCATCTTCAAATGGGGCGTGGAGGGCGGCAAGCCTGCTGCCGGCCAGGCCGGCGTGCAACCGGAATGGTTCTACAAGGGCGACGGCAGCATCGTCGTGCGCCCAGGCGAAGCCTTTCCGGTGCCACCGTTTGCCGAAGACGCCGGTGAAGAACCGGAAATCGGCGGCCTGTATGTGATCGGCCCGGACAGCAAGCCCTATCGCCTGGGTTTTGCGGTGGGCAACGAGTTCTCCGACCACATCATGGAGCGCAAGAACTACCTGTACCTGGCCCATTCCAAGCTGCGCAGCTGCAGCTACGGCCCCGAACTGCGCGTGGGCGAGTTGCCCCAGCACCTGGCCGGCACCAGCCGCATCCTGCGTAACGGCGAGGAAATCTGGCGGAACGAATTCCTCAGTGGCGAGGCCAATATGTGCCACAGCCTGGAAAACCTCGAGTACCACCACTTCAAATACCGCCAGTTCCTCAAGCCGGGCGATGTGCACATTCACTTCTTCGGCACCGCCACGCTGTCATTCGCCGATGGTATACGTACCCAACCGGGCGATGTGTTCGAGATCAGCCAGGCCGAGTTCGGCGCGCCGTTGGTCAATGGCGTCGGCAGCAGCGAGGCGGCATTTGAACCCGGCCAAGTCACCCCCCTTTAAGGAGATCAACATGACCCAGTTCCTCGGCCACAACTACATCGGCGGCCAGCGCAGCGCCAACGGCAGCATCAAGCTGCACAGCGTTGACGCCAGCACGGGCGAAGCCTTGCCGCAGGACTTCTACCAGGCCACGCCGGAAGAGGTGGATGCCGCCGCCAAGGCCGCCGCCGCGGCGTATCCGGCGTACCGTGCGTTGAGTGCCGCGCGCCGCGCGCAGTTCCTGGACGCGATAGCCGACGAACTGGATGCCCTGAGCGATAACTTCATCGAGCTGGTCTGCCGCGAAACCGCGCTGCCCGCCGCCCGTATCAAAGGCGAGCGTGGGCGTACCAGTGGCCAGATGCGCCTGTTCGCCACGGTGCTGCGTCGCGGTGATTTCTACGGCGCACGCATCGACAAGGCGTTACCCGATCGCCAGCCGCTGCCACGCCCGGACCTGCGCCAATACCGCATCGGCCTGGGCCCGGTCGCCGTGTTTGGCGCGAGCAACTTCCCCCTGGCCTTTTCCACCGCCGGCGGCGATACCGCAGCGGCGCTGGCGGCCGGTTGCCCGGTGGTGTTCAAGGCCCACAGCGGGCATATGGCCACGGCCGAGTGTGTCGCTGATGCGATCATTCGCGCGGCCGAGCTCACGGAAATGCCGGCGGGCGTGTTCAACATGATCTTCGGCGGCGGCGTCGGTGAGGCGCTGGTCAAGCACCCGGCGATCCAGGCGGTGGGCTTTACCGGCTCGCTCAAGGGCGGTCGCGCCTTGTGCGATATGGCCGCGGCGCGCCCGCAGCCGATCCCGGTGTTTGCCGAGATGTCGAGCATCAACCCGGTGATCGTGCTGCCCCAAGCCCTGCAAGCGCGAGCGGAAGCGGTCGCTCGGGATCTGACCGCGTCGGTGGTGCAAGGCTGCGGCCAGTTCTGCACCAACCCTGGCCTGGTGATCGGTATCGCCTCGCCGCAGTTCACTGCGTTTACCCAACAGGTCGCCCAATTGATCGGTGAGCAACCGGCGCAAACCATGCTCAATGCCGGCACCCTGAGCAGCTACGGCAAAGGCCTGGAAAAACTCCTGGCGCATCCTGGCATTCAGCATGTGGCCGGTAGCACCCAGGCGGGCAATCAGGCGCAACCGCAGCTGTTCAAGGCCGATGTGCGCTTGCTGATCGATGGCGATGAAGTGCTGCAGGAAGAAGTCTTCGGCCCTACCACGGTGTTTGTCGAAGTGGCTGATCAAGCCCAACTCAGCGCCGCCTTGCACGGCCTGCACGGCCAGCTCACGGCGACGATCATTGGCGAAACGGCAGACTTTCAACAGTTCGCCGAACTCACGCCGCTGCTGGAACAGAAAGTCGGGCGCATCCTGCTCAACGGCTACCCGACCGGCGTCGAAGTCTGCGATTCGATGGTGCATGGCGGCCCGTATCCGGCGACGTCGGATGCCCGTGGCACCTCGGTCGGCACCTTGGCCATCGACCGTTTCCTGCGCCCGGTGTGCTTCCAGAACTACCCTGACAGCCTGCTGCCCGACGCGTTGAAAAACGCCAACCCGTTGCGCATCCAGCGTCTGGTGGATGGCACGCCATCGCGCGATTCGCTGTAAACACTCATCAGGAGGCGTCATGTCGTGTACCGCTGTCACTGAGCACCGTGCGCAACTGGGGGAAGGCCCGTTCTGGGACGTGCCGACCCAGGCGCTGTACTGGGTCAATATCGCCGGCAAGCAGGCACTGCGCCTGATGGGCGGGCAGTTGCAGATCTGGCAGTTGCCCGAGCACGTTTCGGCGTTTATCCCGTGTGAAAGCGGTGATGCGCTGGTGACCTTGAGCAGCGGTGTCTACCGCCTGGACCTGGCCACCGAAGCCCTGACCCTGCTGTGCGTGGCCGACCCGCAACCGGGCAACCGTGGCAATGAAGCGCGCTGCGATGCCCAGGGCCGCCTGTGGCTGGGCACCATGCAGAACAACATCGGCGAACACGGCGAAGACTTGCCGATCACGCGGCGCTCCGGCGGCCTGTTTCGCATCGATGCGGATGCACAGGTCACGCCGTTGCTCCACGGCCTGGGTATTCCCAACACCTTGCTGTGGAGCGAGGACGGCAGGCAGGTGCATTTCGGTGACAGCCTGGACGCCACGCTCTACCAGCATACGATCCAAGCCGACGGCCAACTTGAGCCGGCAACGCTATGGTTCGGACCGCACGCACGCGGCGGGCCGGATGGCTCAGCCATGGACAGTCAAGGCTACATCTGGAACGCCCGTTGGGACGGCAGTTGCCTGCTGCGCCTGACGCCCGAGGGGGAGGTGGACCGCATTATCGAATTGCCCGTGAGTCGCCCCACCAGTTGCGTATTCGGTGGCCCCAACCTCACCACTTTGTATATCACCAGCGCTGCCAGTCCATTGGATCACCCTCTGGACGGCGCGGTGCTGGCCATCGAAGTCGATGTCCCCGGCATGCCTTGCCATCGCTTTGCCGGTTAGCTGCACCGCTTCACTGTAGGAGCGAGCTTGCTCGCGAAAAGCCTGAGCGCGCCGCGTGCATTCAGGATGTACGCGTCATCGTTAACGTTTTTCGCGAGCAAGCTCGCTCCTACAAAAAACAGCAAACAAAAAACAACAACAAGGAGTCACCCGTATGAATCATCGTCGTCGTGGTATCCGTTCCCTGTGCTGCGCCGCTGTGGCGGTCTCGGCCATGAGCTTGAGCGGGCTGTTGCTGGCCGCTGAAGAAGTGAAAATCGGCTTCCTGGTCAAGCAGGCCGAGGAGCCCTGGTTCCAGACCGAATGGGCCTTCGCCGAAAAAGCCGGCAAGGAACATGGCTTTACCGTGATCAAGATCGCCGTGCCCGATGGCGAGAAAACCCTCTCGGCCATCGACAGCCTGGCCGCCAACGGCGCCAAGGGCTTTGTGATCTGCCCGCCGGACGTGTCCCTGGGCCCGGCCATCGTCGCCAAGGCCAAGGCCAATGGCCTGAAAGTCATGGCGGTGGATGACCGCTTTGTCGATGCCAAGGGCAACTTCATGGAGGACGTGCCGTACCTGGGCATGGCCGCGTTTGAAGTGGGCCAGAAACAAGGTGCCGCCATGGCCGCCGAAGCGAAAAAACGCGGTTGGGACTGGAAGGACACCTACGCGGTGATCAACACCTTCAATGAACTCGACACCGGCAAGAAACGCACCGATGGCTCGATCAAATCCCTGGAAGAAGCCGGCATTCCCAAGGACCACATCCTCACCGCCGCGCTGAAAACCCTCGACGTCCCCGGCAGCATGGACGCCACCAACTCGGCGCTGGTCAAGCTGCCCAGCGGCGCGAAAAACCTGATCATCGGCGGCATGAACGACAACACCGTATTGGGCGGCGTACGCGCCACCGAAAGCGCCGGCTTCAAAGCCGCCAACGTGATCGGCATCGGCATCAATGGCACCGACGCCATCGGCGAATTGAAGAAAGCCGACAGCGGCTTCTTCGGCTCGATGCTGCCGAGCCCGCACATCGAGGGCTACAACACCGCACTGGCGATGTACGAGTGGGTCACCACCGGTAAAGAGCCTGCCAAGTACACCGCGATGGACGAAGTGACCCTGATCACCCGCGCCAACTTCCAGGAAGAACTGACCAAGATCGGGCTGTGGAAATGACTGCGGCGGCCCTGCGTTTTGACGCTATCGGCAAAACCTTTCCCGGGGTCAAGGCGCTGGACGGCATCAGCTTCACCGCCCAGCCGGGGCAGGTGCACGCCCTGATGGGCGAGAACGGTGCGGGCAAGTCGACGCTGCTGAAGATCCTCGGCGGCGCCTATATTCCCAGCAGCGGCACGGTGCAGATCGGCGCGCAGACCATGGCGTTCAAGTGCGCCGCCGACAGCATCGCCAGCGGTGTGGCGGTGATTCACCAGGAGCTGCACCTGGTGCCGGAAATGACCGTCGCCGAAAACCTGTTCCTCGGGCATTTGCCCTCGCGCTTTGGCGTGGTCAACCGGGGCCTGCTGCGCAAGCAAGCCCTGGCTTGTCTCAAGGGCCTGGCGGATGAAATCGACCCCGAGGAAAAACTCGGCCGCCTGTCCCTGGGCCAGCGCCAACTGGTGGAAATCGCCAAGGCACTGTCCCGTGGCGCCCATGTGATCGCCTTCGACGAACCGACCAGCAGTCTGTCGGCACGGGAGATCGACCGGCTGATGGCGATCATCACGCGCCTGCGGGATGAGGGCAAAGTGGTGCTCTACGTCTCTCACCGCATGGAAGAGGTGTTCCGCATCTGCAACGCGGTCACGGTGTTCAAGGACGGCCGCTACGTGCGTACTTTCGACGACATGAGCGCGTTGACCCACGACCAGTTGGTGACCTGCATGGTCGGTCGCGACATCCAGGACATCTACGACTACCGCCCGCGTGAGCACGGTGAGGTGGCGCTCAAG
Organism: Pseudomonas sp. MIACH; assembly: GCF_001269925.1. Lineage (GTDB taxonomy): Bacteria > Pseudomonadota > Gammaproteobacteria > Pseudomonadales > Pseudomonadaceae > Aquipseudomonas. The sequence goes on along the minus strand of NZ_LHVO01000063.1, from coordinate 13,476 downwards.
GTCGACGGTTTGCTGGGTCCGGGTTTGCGTGAGCCGATCAGTTTTGAGGTGCGCAAGGGCGAGATTCTTGGCTTGTTCGGCTTGGTCGGGGCAGGGCGCACGGAGTTGTTCCGTTTGCTCAGCGGTTTGGAGCGCGCCAGTGCCGGCAGCCTTGAGTTATGCGGGGAGGCCCTGCAACTGCGCTCGCCCCGCGACGCCATCGCGGCCGGTGTGCTGCTGTGCCCGGAAGACCGCAAGAAGGAAGGCATCATTCCGCTCGCAAGCGTCGCGGAGAACATCAACATCAGTGCCCGTGACGCGCATGCGTCCTTTGGCTGGCTGTTGCGCGACGGTTGGGAAAAGGGCAACGCCGACCAGCAGATCAAGGCGATGAAAGTCAAAACGCCTAACGCTGAACAGAAAATCATGTACCTGTCCGGCGGCAATCAGCAGAAAGCCATTCTTGGCCGCTGGCTGTCGATGCCGATGAAGGTGCTGCTGCTCGACGAGCCAACGCGTGGCATCGACATCGGCGCCAAGGCCGAGATCTACCAGATTATCCATAACCTCGCGGCCCAGGGCATTGCGGTGATCGTGGTGTCCAGCGACCTCATGGAAGTGATGGGCATCTCCGACCGCATCCTGGTGCTGTGCGAAGGCGCGATGCGCGGCGAACAAACCCGTGAACACGCGACTGAATCCAACCTGCTGCAACTGGCCCTGCCGCGCGGCCTGGCGAACTGAGAGAAGACCATGACCACTCAAAACAACGCGCTGCCGACGGCACGCAAACCCTTCGATATGCGCGCACTGCTCGACAATTGGGCGATGCTGTTGGCAGCGGTGGGCATCTTTGTCCTGTGCGCCTTGCTCATCGATAACTTCCTCTCACCGTTGAACATGCGCGGCCTGGGCCTGGCGATTTCCACGGTGGGCATCGCCGCCTGCACCATGCTGTTCTGCCTGGCATCGGGGCACTTCGACTTGTCGGTAGGCTCGGTGATTGCCTGCGCCGGTGTGGTGGCGGCGATTGTGATGCGCGATACCGACAGCGTCATGCTGGGCATCGGCGCGGCGCTGCTGATGGGCCTGGTCGTGGGGCTGATCAACGGCATCGTGATCGCCAAGTTGCGAGTCAATGCGTTGATTACCACCCTGGCGACCATGCAGATCGTGCGTGGCCTGGCCTATATCTTTGCCGACGGCAAGGCGGTGGGAGTGTCCCAGGATCAGTTCTTTATCTTCGGTAACGGCCAACTGCTGGGCGTACCGGTGCCGATCCTGATCACCATTGTGTGCTTTGTGTTCTTCGGCTGGCTGCTCAACTACACCACCTACGGGCGCAACACCATGGCCATCGGCGGCAACCCGGAAGCGGCGTTGCTGGCGGGGGTGAATGTCGACCGCACCAAGATCCTGATCTTCGCCGTGCACGGCCTGATCGGCGCATTGGCCGGGGTGATCCTCGCCTCGCGCATGACCTCGGGCCAGCCGATGATCGGCCAGGGTTTCGAGCTGACGGTGATTTCTGCCTGCGTGCTGGGCGGGGTGTCACTGAGCGGCGGGGTGGGGATGATTCGCCACGTGATCGCCGGGGTGTTGATTTTGGCGATCATCGAGAACGCGATGAACCTGAAGAACATCGACACCTTCTACCAATACGTGATCCGCGGTTCGATCCTGCTGCTGGCGGTGGTCATCGACCGCATGAAACAACGCTGAATTCATGCCATGTGAAGATCCAAGTGTGGGAGGGGGCAAGCCCCCTCCCACAATTTAATCAGCGGAGAACTTGAAGACGGTGTTCTGGGTGTAGGTCTGTCCTGGGTTCAGGCGAGTTGAGGCGAAGTTTGGTTGGTTAGGCGCATCCGGATAGTGCTGGGTCTCCAAGGTGAAACCACTCCAGTGCAGGTAGGTCTTGCCACCTTTGCCCTTCACCGAGCCATCAAGGAAGTTGCTGGTATAGAACTGCACGCCCGGTTCGCTGGTGTAGAGCTGCAAGCGCCGGCCTGACGCCGGGTCATGCACCTCGGCGGCCAGTTGCTTGACGTCGCCTTTGGTGTCCAGTGCCCAGTTGAAGTCAAACCCACCCTGTTTTGGCTCGGCAAACTTGAGCTGCGGATGATCCTCCTTGATGTGCTGCCCGATCGGGGTGGGCTTGAGGAAGTCCATCGGCGTGCCTTTGACCGGTGCGAGTTCGCCGGTCGGAATCAGGGTGGCATTGACCGGGGTGTAATGGCTGGCATGCAAGGTCGCGACTTGCTTGAGGATGTCGCCGTTACCCGCACCGGCCAGGTTGAAGTAGCTATGGTTGGTGAGGTTGAGCACCGTCGGTTTGTCGGTGGTGGCTTTGTAGTCGATGTGCAGTTCGTTCTTGTCGTTGAGACGGTAGGTGACTTCGGTTTTCAAATTACCGGGAAAGCCCATCTCACCGTCCTTGGACAGGTAGCTCAGCTTCACGCCGACCGAGTCCTTGTCCTTGACCGACTCGGCCTTCCACACCTGCTTGTCGAAGCCCTGGGCGCCGCCATGCAGTGAGTTGGGGCCATCGTTGAGCGGCACCTGGAAGCGCTTGCCGTCGAGTTCGAAGGCGCCGCCGGCCAGGCGATTGCCGAAGCGGCCGATGGTTGCGCCGAAAAACGCCGTACCGGCTTGATAGCCTTGCACGTCGTCAAAGCCCAGCACCACATCGTCGACCTTGCCGTTTTTGTCCGGCACTTTCAGCGACTGCAACACACCGCCGTAGGTAATGACGGTGGCTTGCATGCCGTGACTGTTGCGCAAGATGTACTGTTCGACGGCAGTGCCGTCGTTGGTTTTACCGAAAGGTTTTTGCTCGCTGCTCAGGCCGGCCGCCTGGGCGCCGCCGCTGGCGATCAGCATGGACAGCGCCAGTCCGGACAGCAGGTATCGAGGGTGCTTCATGGTCGAACTTCCTTTTGTTGTTTTGAGTGGAATAGTTCTACTAATAGCGATATTTTGTCGTTGTGACAGCGAATTTATAGCCTTTTACCCCGGTTTCGTAAAATAAAATAAGACTAATTGATCGAGGCATCCTTTTATGAGTACTGAACACGCCGTCTATCCCGACCTCAAGGGCAAGACCGTATTGATTTCCGGGGGCGCCTCGGGGATCGGCGAATTCATGGTGCGGGCCTTCGCTGTGCAGGGTGCCAAGGTCGGCTTTGTGGACCGCGCACAAAGCCAGGGCGAACGCCTGGCGGCGTTGTTGAGTTCCCAGGGGCATGCCGTGGAGTTCGTGTGTTGCGACATCACTGATGAAATCGCCTACAAGGCGGCGATAGGGCGCTTCGAACATTCCCTGGGGCCGATCACCGTACTGGTGAACAACGCCGCCAATGACGTGCGCCACACCCTGGAAGAAGTCGATTCGGAAATGTTCGACCGGCTGATCTCGGTCAACCTCAAACACGCCTTCTTCGCCGCCAAGGCCGTGGTGCCGATGATGAAACGCGCCGGCAGCGGCTCGATCATCAACCTCGGCTCCGTCGGCTGGATGATGGCTTCCGCCGGCTACCCGGTGTACGCCGCCAGCAAGGCCGCCGCCCACGGCATGACCCGCGCGCTGGCACGGGAGCTGGGGCCCAATCGCATCCGCGTCAATACGCTGGTGCCAGGCTGGGTGATGACGGAGAAACAGCTGGCCATGTGGGTGGATGACGCCGCCAAGGAACTGATCAGCCGCAGCCAGTGCCTGCCCGGCAGCGTACTGCCGGAACACATCGCCAATATGGCGCTGTTTCTTGCTTCCGATGCGTCGGCGATGTGTTCGGCGCAGAACTTCATCGTTGACGGCGGCTGGGTCTGAGCCGAACACGTCAGTTCAGACAACCCAGATCAAGGTGGGAGGGGGCTTGCCCCCGATAGCGGTGGCTCAGGCAGTACGTCTACAACTGACCCACCCTTATCGGGAGCAAGCCCTCTCCCACATTTGAAACTGTGTCGCTTATTCGATGGGGTAACGCTTGAACGCCGGATGCTGTTCCAGCCTTTCGGCATGCCGTTGCAGGTTGGGAAACGCATCCGCCTTGACCACCGACGCCACGGTGAACTGGCTGAACGACCAGGCCACCGCCGCCGTAATCGACGCCTGGGTCAGTGCTTCGCTGTCGCCCAATTGCTTGTCCAGCAATCCATAGGCCGCGAGCAATTGGCCGGTCACGCGCTCAAGCCACGGTGCATGCAGTTTCTCGGCCGGGCGCAGGTTGTGTTCATAGACGATCTGCACGCTTTTCTCACAGGCTGCCAGCGCCAGTCCCAGAACGTGCAAGTCCTTGGCCAGTGCCGCCGGTTGCTGGGGCAGCAGCTTCCTGTCAGCCGGAGCCAGGGTTTCGAGGTACTCCAGGATCAGGCTGGAGTCCATCAATACCGTGCCGTCGTCCAGCACCAGGGTAGGGGCCTTGACCACCGGGTTGATCTGCGCAAATTCGTTGAAGGTGCGGAACACGGACAAGGGTTCATGCACGAAATTCACCCCGTACAGGTCCAGGGAAATTGCCACGCGGCGTACGTAAGGCGAGTCCAGCATGCCGACCAGTTTCATGAAGCCTCCATTGCTATCAGGGTGACGAGCTCAAGAGATTAAGGGCACTCGGTCGCCCGGCGCAATTGTTGATACGCCTGCACCAACTGCTCCAGGCTGAACGCCAGGTTGCGTCCGCTGGGGTTGGGCAGCACCCACACTGACGCACCGCCCAACCCCTTTGGCTGCAAGCCCCAGGCGATCTCGCGCTGGCCGCTCAATGCGCTGTAGCCGGGCTTGCCCAGGAACGCCACGAAGCGCGGCGCGCAGTGGCGGATCTTCTGTTCGAAGCCCGTCGCGGCCTGGGTGAACTCATGCCGTGCCAATTCGCCCGCGCTGGCCGTGGGGCGTTCCACCAACGTGGTCAGTCCGCAGTGGTAGTGCAACAACGTGCGGCCGTGTTCGGGGGGGATTTCATGGGGGGTGAACCCGGCCAGATGCAAGGTGCGCCAGAAGCGGTTGCTGCGGTTGGCGAAATGCAGGCCGAGGGCGGCAGAACCCTTGCCGGGGTTGATGCCGCAGAACACCACGTTCAGGTGGTCAGCGAGGATGTCTTCAAGCCCGGCGTTCATGCCGGGCTCCTGAAACCTTGGCGGCTGGCGCCCGGCGGTTGCCCGGTGATGCGTTTGTAGGCGCGGCTGAAGGCCGCCTGGGAGGTATAGCCGAGGCGGTACGCCACTTCTTCGATGGGCAGCCGCTCCAGGGTCAGCCACTGGCTGGCGAGGCGCATGCGCAGTTCGGTCACGTAACGCAGCGGCGGTACCCCGAGGGTCGCCTGGAAACGATCCGCGAACACCGAGCGTGAGGTATGACAGTGCGCCGCCAGTTCGGCCACGCTCCAGTCGCGGCCCGGTTGCTGGTGCAGGGCGAGCAGGGCGCCGGCCAGGCGGGTGTCGCGCAAGGCGGCCGCGAGGCCCGACGCATTGGCGCAGGCGCACTCGACCCAGCCCCGCACGATCATCGCTGCCACCACATCGGCCAGGCGCGCAAGGATGCCGGCGTAACCGACGCGGGCGCTGGAGACTTCGCGTTCCATCACCGCCAGGATCGGCATCAAGCCGGGGTAACGCTGGCCCCCGGCGTCGATCAGCATCAAGGCCGGCATCAGGTTGCCGAGGCCCTGGATGCTGTCGAGCTCGAACTCCATGCAGGCGCTGAACAGCAGGGTGCTGGAAGGAGCAAGGGGCGAGGCATTCACCGCGCACACGGTATCGCCCAGCGGTGCAGCGTCGAAGCTGGCGATGTCTTGCACGGGGTCATCCGGGTTGGACAACAGCGCATGGGCGCCACCGTGGGCGATAAACACCGCATTACCGGCCGACAACTCAAAGAGGCTGCCGTCGTGCAGGCGCAGGGTCGCGCAGCCGGCGGCCAGAAAGTGGAAATACGCATGGCCTGGCTTGGCCGCAAAGCTGATGCCGAACACCGGCCCGGCCTGGATGCGCCGGTACTGCACGCCGCGCAGGCGCATGCTGCGCAGCAGCTCATTGATCAGCTCGGAGGACAGGGTGAATGCGTTGTCGGCTGGCATATTCGGGGTTTCGGTCAAGAACTCAAGGGTTTGAATCATAGATCATCCTGATGGGCAAACCTAGACTGGCCATCACGTAAATGCCTGAGGATGTCTTGTGATGAATGATTGTGTGTCCCATGCCCCTGTCGATGACAGGGCAGAACCGACCACGCCGGCCTGGATGGCGGTGTTTTCCCTGGCGATGGGCGTGTTCGGCCTGCTCACGGCGGAGTACCTGCCGGCCAGCCTGCTGACGCCGATGGCCCTGGACCTGGGCGTGTCGGAGGCGTTGGCCGGGCAAGCGGTCACGGTCACGGCGGTGGTGGCGTTGTTCGCCGGTTTGCTGGTGCCTGGCCTGACGCGCGGCATCGACCGGCGCCTGGTGCTGCTGGGGTTCTCCACGCTGATGATTGCGTCCAACCTGCTGGTGGCGTTCTCGTCCAGCCTCCTGGTGCTGTTGTTGATGCGCATCCTGTTGGGCATTGCCCTCGGCGGTTTCTGGAGCATGGCGGCGGCCGTTGCGATGCGCCTGGTACCAGCGGCATTGCTGCCGCGTGCCTTGTCGATCATCTTCAGCGGCATTGCGGTAGGTACCGTGGTCGCGGTGCCGTTGGGCAGCTACCTGGGGGACCTGTATGGCTGGCGCAGTGCATTTGTGGCGGCGGCCGCCGTCGGCGTAGTGACCCTGGCCTTCCAGCTGTTCACACTGCCGCGCCTGGCACCCAGCGGCACCGCGCGCCTTCGCACCGTGCTTGATGTACTGCTGCGCCCCGGCATTGCCATCGGCATGTTCGGCTGCGTGCTGGTGCACACCGGGCACTTCGCGCTGTTTACCTACATTCGCCCGTTTCTGGAAAGCGCCACCGGAGTCGGCACCCAAGGGCTGGCGTTGATGCTGCTGGGGTTTGGCGCGGCGAATTTTGTCGGCACGCTGCTGGCCGGGTGGTTGCTGGTGCGCAATCCCCGGGGGACCCTGGTGTTGATGCCGGTCCTGGTGGGCGTCGCGGCGTTGGCCCTGGTGTTGCTGCCCGCGTCACTGCCGGGTCAGGCATTGCTCCTGGCGCTGTGGGGCATGGCCTTCGGCGGGGTGCCGGTGGCGTGGTCGAACTGGGTGGCCCGTGCGGTGCCGGATCAGGCCGAAAGTGCCGGTGGCATGGTGGTCGCCTCGGTGCAATCGGCCATCGCGGCGGGTGCGGCGGGCGGGGGCGCGATGTTCAGTGCCACCGGCATCGACGGGGTGTTTCTGGGCGCGGGTTGCTTGATGCTGCTGGCGGCACTGTTGATCGCGCTGCGCGTGCAGGTGCCCCGGCACGCTGCGGCGGGGAGTGTGACGCACCACCCGTCTTTGGTTTAGTCTCAAACGCTTCGCTGATCGCACACGCTTCTGGAGTCGTAAGCATGACCGAGTATGTACCCCCGAAAGTCTGGACCTGGGACACCGAAAGCGGCGGCACCTTCGCCAGCATCAACCGGCCCATCGCCGGCGCCACCCATGACAAGGCGCTGCCGGTCGGCAAGCATCCGCTGCAGCTGTATTCCCTGGCCACGCCCAACGGGCAGAAGGTCACCATCCTTCTTGAAGAACTGCTGGCCCTGGGGCACAGCGGCGCCGAGTACGACGCCTGGCTGATCAAGATCGGCGACGGCGACCAGTTCGGCAGCGGCTTTGTCGGGGTCAACCCGAACTCCAAGATCCCGGCCTTGATGGACCACAGCGGCGCCCAGCCGATTCGCGTGTTCGAGTCCGGCGCGATCCTGCAATACCTGGCCGAGAAGTTCGGCGCCTTCTTCCCCACCGAGGCTGCGGCCCGCGCGGAGTGCCTGTCGTGGTTGTTCTGGCAGATGGGCAGCGCGCCGTACCTGGGCGGCGGCTTCGGGCATTTCTATGCCTATGCGCCGAGCAAGATGGAATACCCGATCAACCGTTTTGCCATGGAAACCAAGCGCCAGTTGGATGTGCTGGACCAGCGCCTGGCCGTGAGCGAGTACATCGCCGGGGATGAATACACCATCGCCGATATCGCCATCTGGCCGTGGTACGGCGGGCTGGTCAAAGGCCGCTTGTATGGGGCGGCGGAGTTTCTGTCGGTGCACGAGTACACACACGTACAGCGCTGGGTGGAGGCGATTGAGGCGCGGCCGGCGGTGCAGCGTGGGCGGCGGGTGAATGGGGTGTCGGGCGAGGAACCGTTGCCCGAGCGGCATGACGCAAGTGACCTGGACTGATTGAGATCCAAGTGTGGGAGGGGGCTTGCCCCGATAGCGGTGGATCAGTCACGGATGTATCAACTGACCCACTGCCATCGGGGGCAAGCCCCCTCCCACATTTTGATCGCCTTATCTTCGATTTACTTGTAGCGCTGTTCGAACACCGCCACCTGTTCGGGCTTAATGAGCTCGAACGGCACCCACACCTCCGACTCGATCGGCTCGCCCTTGATCATCTTGATTGCCGACTGCACTGCCTGAGTGGCCTGGGCCTTGGGGTCCTGGAACACCGAGGCGGTGAGCATGCCACGTTTGATCGCCGCCAAACCGTCAGGTAAGCCGTCGATGCCGATAATCGCGATCTCACCCTTGGCCTTGCCCGACTGTTGCAAGGCCATGGCCGCGCCGATCGCCATTTCGTCGTTGTTGGCGACGATGGCATCGAACTGCGTGCCCGCCAGCAGCCAGTTGCTGGTCAGGTCCATGCCCTTGCTGCGTTGCCATTCGGCGCTTTGCTGCTCGACCACCTTGATGCCGGGAAAGTCCTTGAGCACCTGCTTGGCGCCTTCGGTGCGGTCATGGGTGGCGTTCTGCGCGAGGTCGCCCATGATGATCGCCACATTGCCTTTGCCGCCGAGTTTTTCCGCGAGGTAGCGCATCTGCAATTGCCCGGCTTCGATATCGTTGGACGCCACGGTGACCACGCCCTTGGGCAACGTACGCTCATCCGGGTGGCGGTTGACGTACACCAGAGGAGTCTTGGCCGCCACGGCGGCGCGGGTCATGTTGGCGGTGGCGGCGGTGTCCACCGGCAGCACGATCACGGCGTCGACTTTCTGGTTCAGAAAGCCTTCGACCTGGTTGAGCTGGCGCACCACGTCGCCCTGGGCGTCTTCGAACTGGATCTGCACGTCCTGTTGTTTAGCGGCATTTTCCAGGCCGGTGCGCACGTAGGTCATGAAGTTATCGTCGACCCGCGCGATGCTCACGCCGATGCGATACGCGGCGAAGGTCCATTGGCTGAACAGCAGTAAAAACGCAGCAACAAGCAATGAATAGCGATGCATGAGGGTGTTCCTTTTATTGTTATAGGGTGAACGCTTGACGGAAACGCTCCAGGGCCAACTCGCTGTCGCCGCTGGCCCAGCCTTCGAGGCCGACCACGCCGTTGTAGCCCATGGCGTGCAGGGCCCTGGCAATGGCCGGGTAGTGGATTTCGCCGGTGCCAGGCTCCTTGCGTCCGGGCACGTCGGCCACCTGGATTTCACCGATGGCGCTGCCTGCGCGCTGGATCAGCTCGATCAGGTTTCCTTCGCCGATCTGCGCGTGGTACAGGTCCAGGTTCATCTTCAGGTGCGGGCTGCCCACGGCTTCGATCAGCGCCAGGGTGTCGTCGGCGCGGGCGAACGGGGTGCCTGGGTGGTCGACCTCAGTGTTGAGGTTTTCCAGCAGGAACACGCGGCCGGCGTCTTCGCCCAGGCGCGCGATTTTTTCCAGCGCCTTGCACGCGCTCAGCCACATGCGCCCGGTGGTCTGGCTCACGGGCTGTACCGGTAGGCCGCCGTCACCCAGTCCGGTGCCGTGCAGGTTGAGGCTGGGGCAATTCAGGCGCTCGGCGACGCCGATGGATTCGCGCGCACTGTCGAGCAGTTGGCGGATGCCGTCGGGGTCGGTGAGGGTGCCGCTGATATAGCCGGTCATCGAGGTGAAATCGGCGCCGGTGGCGGCCAGGGCACTGATGTCTTTATTGGTCCAATTCCAGATCTCCGCGCTGAAACCCAGTGCATGGATGCGCTTCACGCGCTCGACGAAGGGCAGGTCGAGAAACACCATCTCGGCACTGATCGCCAGTTTGAACGGGCTCATCAACGGGCTCCCTGCACGGCCACGGCCTTGCCGGTTTCGAACGACTCGATACAGGCGCGGGCAATCGCCAGGGCGGCGCGCGCGTCTTCACCACTGGCCATGGGCTTGGCGCCGGTGCGCAGGCAGTCGACAAAATGGTTGAGTTCGGCGATGTAGGCGTCGCGCAGCAGGTCGGTGTCCATACGCTGGGTGTCGGCCTGGATACCCTGGGCCAGGTAGCGCACCAGGTCGGAGTCGTTGAGGCTGCCCATGCTCAGCATGCCGGCGCTGCCGAACACTTCGCCGCGCACGTCGTAGCCGTACACCGCCTGGAAGTTGGCCTCGGCGGTGGCGATGGCGCCGTTGTCGAAGCGGATCGCGACCACGGCGGTGTCGAGGAAACCTTTGCTTTTGTATTCCGGCGCGATCAGTGCGTCGGCCATCACATACACCTGCACCGCTTCGGCGCCGGGGTTGAGGTAGCGCAGGGTGTCGAAGTCGTGGATCAGGGTTTCCAGGAAGATCACCCATTGCGGCGAATTGGCCGGGTTGTTGAGTGCCGGGTCGCGGGTCAGCGAACGCAACAACTGCGGCGTGCCGATGCGGCCGGCCGCCACGTCGAGGTGGGCCGTGCGGAAGCTCTTGGCGAAACGCCGATTGAAACCGACCTGCAGCGGCACGCGCGCATCGGCGGCGGCGGCAATGGCGCGGTCGGCTTCGTCGAGGGTGATGGCCATGGGTTTTTCGCAGAAGATCCCCTTGCCGGCGCGGGCGGCGCTGATCACCAGTTCGGCGTGGCTGCGGGCGGGGGCGGCGATGAGGACGCCGTCGATGTCCGGGTCGTCGAGCAGCTGCTGTGGGTCGGTGTAGACCTTGTCCACGCCCAGTTCGGCCGCCAGGCGTGCGGCTTGGCCGGGAGTGGGGTCGGCGATGGCGGCGAGGGTCGCGCCGGGGATGTGTCGCGCGGCGGTCAGGCCGTGGAAACTGCCCATGCGACCCGCACCGATCAAGCCCAGGCGGATGTTCTGTGTACTCATGAAATGACCCCTTTTTATTGTTGGCCGCAGGACAGCCCTGACTGGCAAAGGGGCAGGAGCAAAGGTTATGCCAATTTATAAGTACCTGATAATTAAGGCTTTATAAAATACAATAAACAAAATGTGTTCATTCTGATGACATGCCTATACTGACATGTCAAAAACATGAACATGGATACCGCCCGATGAGCATGGCGTTCAGCGTACAAGACCTCGACTACCTGACGGCCCTGGGGCCTGCGGCGCTGAACGACGGCCCCGTTGCCGCGCTGGAACAGGCGTGGCGCGCGTGCCTGGCCGGGCAGGTGCAGCGCCCGGCCGAGGTGCGGCAGGTAATCTGGGACTCGTGGCGGCGCAGCATCGCTGCCGCTATCGACCCGCACGACAGCCAATACCGCTTCGCCGCCGCCGACACGCTGGCGGCCACCCTGGCCAGCCATCGCGTGCTGATCGCCGCCGCCGCGCAGGTCATGCACGGCTTGTTGGCCTACAACCCTCGCGGCCATATCAACCTCACCGACGCCGATGGCATCACCCTGTATTTCTGCGGGCTGGACATCACCCCCGTCGGCAGTCGCCTGCTCGAATCGGTCCAGGGCACCAACTGCACCGGCCTGGCCCTGGCCGAAGACCGCTTGGTGTACGTGCTGGCCGAGGAGAACTTCGGCAGCGGCCTGCGCCAACGCCGCATGCACTGCGCCGCCGCGCCGATCAGGAATGCCCAGGGCCAGCCCCTGGCGATGCTGACCCTCACCGCCGAACCCGGCTGGTTTCACTTTCACACCCTCGGCACCGTGCAAGCGGCTGCCGAAGCGGTCTCCCGCCAAATGGCCCTGCAAGCGCTGTTGGAAGAGCAGCAAACCGTGCTCGAAGTCCTTAACGAAGGCCTGGTGGTGCTCGATGAGCGTGGCTGCATCAAGGCGCTCAACCGTTATGCCCGGCAACTGTTCGGGGTGGGACTGGAACTGATCGGCAGCCCCTTCCAGCGCCTGGGCCGCAGTGAGTTGAGTGACGCCATGCTTTTACGCGGCGGTGAGCCGGTGCGTGACCTCGATTGCACCTTCCACCTGCACGACCGCAGTCAGCTCGCCTGCCTGGTCTCGGTGTGCCCGCTGGAGCAGGGCGGGGTGATCGTGTCGCTGCGCGAGAACCGCCGCATCCGCGAAATCACCCGGCGCATCATCAGCACCCAGGCCCGCTACACCTTCGACACCCTCCAGGGCACGTCGCGGGCGATCCAGGACGCGCTGCACTTGGGGCGCATTGCCAGTCGCAGTGAATCCACCACCCTGATCCTCGGCGAAAGCGGCACCGGCAAGGAGTTGTTCGCCCAGGCCATCCACAACGCCAGCGACCGCGCCAACGGCCCGTTCGTGGCGGTCAACTGCGGCGCGATCCCGCGCGACTTGGTGCAAAGCGAGCTGTTCGGGCATGTCGAAGGCGCATTCACCGGCTCGGCCCGGGGCGGGTCGGCAGGCAAGTTTGAACTGGCCGATGGCGGCACCATCTTTCTGGATGAGATTGGCGATATGTCCTTCGACGCTCAGGTCAGCCTGTTGCGGGTGTTGCAGGAAGGCGAGATCACCCGCGTCGGCGCGAAAAACTCACGGCCAGTGGACGTACGCATCATCGCCGCGACCCACCGCAACCTCAGCCAGGCGGTGGCCGAAGGGGCGTTCCGTGAAGACCTCTACTACCGCCTCAACGTACTGAACCTGACCGTGCCGCCGCTGCGCATGCGCCGTGAAGATATTCCACTGCTGGCACGGCACTTCCTCACGCGCTGTGCCCGTTCGCTGCGCAAATCGGTACAAGGTTTTTCCCCGGAGGCGCTGGAATTGCTCTCGGCCTACGCCTGGCCGGGCAATGTGCGAGAGCTGGAAAACAGCATCGAGCGCGCCACCAACCTGGCGACGGGCGAACTGATCCAGGCGGCCGATTTGCCCGTGGAAACCAGACCGCGCGCCACGCTGCGTCACTACGAACCTCAGCCCGCCCAAGACCTGAGCAGCCACGAAATGCACGCCATCGTCGCCGCACTCAAAAGCACCGGCGGCAACATCCGCCTGGCCGCCCGGCAACTGAACGTATCGCGGGGTGGGCTGTACAACAAGATGAGTCGATTCGGGCTGAGCGCCGCAGATTTTCGCGGCGCATAAGATCGAAATGTGGGAGGGGGCTTGCCCCCGATAGCCATAGGTATCTACACAACGTTGGCTCAACGCTGAAAGCGCGGCAGATAGGGCTGTTGTGGCGAGCGGGCTTGTCCCGCGTTGGGCTGCGCAGCAGCCCCAAAACCAGCCTCTACAGAGTGTCTGATACACCGCGTTCTTCTTGACTGGGGCTGCTGC
>NZ_LHVO01000062.1 GCF_001269925.1 Pseudomonas sp. MIACH | reverse complement strand
AAATATTAAATCTTAAAAATCAGTGAGTTATTTTAAGTTTGATAAGCGATGTATTGCACAGCAACGATAACGCCACTCCTGCTCTTTTTGTCGACACCACCGCGCCTCTGCAGATACTGCTCGATGCCGCGACATATCGACTTCGCGCCGTCACCCAAGTCCTGGAGAACCTCGCACTACGCAGTGAAATCAGCTGCGATGCCGTTGTTCTGAGCGATTTTGCATTGCTCTGCTCAATCCCTCTGCGAGTCGGATGCGATTTGCTGGATGTCATAGGGCGACGGATGGATACACCAAGCGAATGATTTGAATCAGGTTAGTGTTTCAAACCCCAGAAATCACAAAACCCCTGGTTTCTCTCGAAACCAGGGGTTTTGTTTACATCGAATTTGGCGGTGAAGGAGAGATTCGAACTCTCGATACAATTTCTTGTATACACACTTTCCAGGCGTGCTCCTTAAGCCACTCGGACACTTCACCGTATCTCGTCAAACCAGTTCAGTCTGTCGAGGCGCGCTAATGTAGTCGAAAGCCTTTCTGATGGCAAAGGTTTTTTTCAGAATTTTCATGCGGTTAGACGGCTATGCCGGTAGTCGCCCGGCAAGGGGTGGTGATTCTGCCATTCTTGGGCATGGGCGGCCTGCGGCTGGGGCGGGTGTTGCGCCCTGCCTCAGGCCTTCCAGCGCTTCCCCTGCGGGAAAAGTCTGACTGGGCAGTCAGTCACGGCGCTTTACCGGGGCGGGCGTGGTGGGTAACGTCTGCGCATGCGCCTTTATAAACAGCCTCTCTATAACAAATCCTACAAGGAACCGCGTCATGAGTGAGTTGATTGCTTACCACCTCGAAGACGGTATCGCGACCCTGACCCTGAGCAACGGCAAGGTGAATGCCATTTCTCCGGATGTGGTCAGTGCGTTTAATACAGCGCTGGATCAGGCTGAGAAGGACCGCGCGGTGGTGGTGATCACCGGCACGCCGGGGATTCTGTCGGGTGGTTATGATTTGAAGGTGATGACGGCCGGCCCTAAAGAAGCCATCAGCCTGGTGACGTCGGGTTCGACGTTGGCGCGTCGCCTGTTGTCGCACCCGTTCCCGGTGATTGTGGCGTGCCCTGGGCATGCGGTGGCCAAGGGGGCTTTCCTGTTGTTGTCGGCCGATTATCGGATTGGTGTCGAAGGCCCGTTCAGCATTGGGCTGAATGAGGTGGCGATTGGCATGACCATGCACCACGCCGGTATCGAGTTGGCGCGTGACCGCCTGCGTAAATCGGCGTTTCATCGGTCGGTGATCAATGCCGAGATGTTTGACCCGCAAGGCGCGTTGCAGGCCGGCTTCCTCGACAAGGTGGTGGCACCTGAAGAGCTGCAGGCGGCGGCGCTGGAAGCGGCACGTCAGTTGAAGAAACTGAATATGAATGCGCATAAGCAGACCAAGCTGAAGGTGCGTAAGGCGCTGCTGGAAGCCTTGGACGAGGCGATCATTCAGGATCAGGGCCATATCCTGAGTTAAGTCCTACAACCGAAACATCAAAGCCCGATCTTGCATCGGGCTTTTTCTTACAAATGAATCAGAAACGTCCTTAGCCGCTCTAGCCTGCCCATGTTGGCATATGTTGAAACATGCGCTTAAACATCGCCCATCTCCTACCTCTTTAGGGGCAATTGCCGAATTCAGTGCACGTCCGTACACTGCGCCACCTTTTGTCCCGATGGGCCGTGTTGATGCTTTTTCTGTTACGTATGTTGTTGATGGGCCTGCACTTTATGATCGCCGGTGTGCTGGGCGTTCTGCTCGGGGTCTGCCGCCCGTTCAACCCGGACAACAGTCGCCTGTGCGCACGCCTCTATGCGCTGCCGGCCATGTGGATGCTGCGGCTGAAGGTGAAGACCGATGTCGACTCCCTGCGCAACAAGCCCGGCACGTGCGTGATCATCGCCAACCACCAGTCCAACTATGACCTGTTTGTGCTGGGCACCGTGGTGCCCCATCGCACCGTGTGTATCGCCAAAAAGAGCCTGAAATGGGTACCGCTGTTCGGCCAATTGTTCTGGCTGGCGGGCAATGTGCTGATCGACCGCGGCAATGCGCACAAGGCACGTCGCGCGATGCTTACCACCACTCATACATTGCAGCATCAGGACACCTCGATCTGGGTGTTTCCGGAGGGCACGCGCAATCTGGGCAAAGGCTTGTTGCCGTTCAAGAAAGGCGCGTTTCATATGGCCATCGCCGCTGGCGTGCCCATCGTGCAGGTGTGTGTCAGCAATTACGTCACCCATATGCGGCTTAATCGCTGGAACAGTGGTGATGTGCTCATACGTTCATTGCCGCCCATTCCTACCATTGGCCTGACGGTAGATGACATCCCGCAGTTGATGCAGACCTGTCAGGTGCAGATGGACGAGTGCATCACGGCCATGGACCGCGAATTACAATCTGCCTGAATACCTTTTGCGGGGCGCCTCGCGGGCCAACGCAAGCAAGCTTGTGCTCGCCACAAAAAGCAGGCGTGCGCAGCAGAAACAACGGAACGTCATTCAGGCTAAGCTGCCCAACACCTGTCCTCCTAATAAGAAGTGATCAGCACCATGGGTAGAGTTGTTGCGGCCGCCGTGTACAGCGCCGGTAAGAAAGTCACTGATATCACCCTTGACGAAGGCGCGGCCTGGGCCGCCAAACCCGATCACTTTGTGTGGATCGGCCTGGAAGAGCCCAACGCCCTGGAGCTGGCCAACCTGCAACGCCAGTTCAACCTGCATGAATTGGCCATCGAAGACGCCCTGGAAAAACACAGCCGGCCCAAGCTGGAAACTTTCGGCGACGCGCTGTTTATCGTTACCTACTCACCGGTGCGCGAGAACGGCAAGCTGGAGTTTATCGAGACCCATATCTTTGCCGGTAAGGGCTACATCATTACCGCGCGCAATGGTCACTCGGCGTCCTACGGCTTCGTGCGCCAGCGTTGTGAGGCGCGCCCGCTGTTGCTGGAGCATGGGGAAGATTTCGTACTCTATGCGCTGCTGGATTTCGTCACCGAAAACTACCAGCCAGTGAGCGAGGCGATCCACGCCGAGATCGATGAGCTGGAGCGCAACGTGTTGTGCAGCTCGTTGAGCGAACGCGATATCCAGAAGATCCATGGCCTGCGCCGCGATGTACTGCGGCTCAAGCGCTATGTGGCGCCGATGGTGGAGATCAGCCAAGAGCTGCAGAAGTTGAGCTTCCCGTTTATCGACAAGAACATGCGCCCGTATTTCCGCGATGTGCAGATCCACGTGACGCGGCAGATGGAAGACCTCACCACCCTGCGCGACATCGCCAGCCAGACCATCGAGATCGGTGTGTTGCTTGAGGCCTCGCGCCAGAGCGTGGTGCAGCGCAAGTTTGCCGCATGGGCGGCGATCCTGGCGTTCCCCACCGCAGTGGCGGGGATTTATGGGATGAACTTCCAGAACATGCCCGAGCTGCAATGGCACTACGGCTATTTTGCGGTGCTCGGGTTTATTGCGTTCGGTTGCACGGGCTTGTGGGCCAGTTTCAAGCGCTCGGGCTGGCTTTAAACCCGGGCCTCAGGCTTGTGCGCCACGAAACGCATCATCCATTCCGCCACGGTCACACCGTGGTGGTCGCGCGCCAGGCTGGCTACGCCGTTTGTGTAGATTTTTTCGCCCAGGGTTGTCTGAAGAATCTCCAGCAACTCGCGGGAATAGTCATGGATAAATTCCGGATGCCCCTGGAAGCACAGCACCTGGTCGCCGATGTGGTAGGCGGCGAACGGGCAAAACTCGCTGGAGGCGATGACCGTGGCATTGTCCGGCAAGGTGGTGACCTGGTCCTGGTGGCTGATCAACAGCGTCAGCTCTGGCACTTCAGGGCTCATCCACGGTGCCTTGGCATCGAGTTTGTAGTCGTGAATGCCCATGCCCCAGCCCTGCCCGGCGCGCTCGGCCTTGCCGCCCAGCAGCAGCGCCAGCAATTGGTGGCCGAAGCAGATGCCGAGCAACTTGTCGCCGCGCTCATAGCGTTCGAGCAGGTAGGTCTTTAGGGTCTGGATCCATGGGTCGGTGCCGAAGGAATCGGCCTTGCTGCCGGTCACCAGGTAGGCATCGAACACTTCGTCGTCCGACGGGTATTCGCCCTGCACCACGTTGTACACCACGAACTCGGCGGCAATCGGCTGTTTGGAGAACAGGCGCTTGAACATCTGCCCATACCCTTGGTACTGATCGATCAAGCCTGGACGCAGGATATCGGTTTCCAGGATACAGACGCGTAGCGACATAAAAAATACCTGACACGGTGATGGGAATAATGCACACCCCAGAGCCTGCCTTGAAATACCCCTCCAAGGCAAGCCCCGCAGGATGCTCTTTGATCACCGAAATACTTCAGCTCGTGCGGCTTTATCGAGCAACAACGCCGGCGGCGAGAATCGCTCCCCATACTGTTCGGCCAGGTAGCGGGCGCGGGCGATAAAGTCGTTGAGGCCGTACTGGTTGATAAACTGCAAGGCGCCACCACTCCAGGCGGCAAAGCCAATCCCGAAGATCGACCCCACGTTGGCGTCCGCGGTGGACATCAACACGCCCTCCTCCACGCAGCGCACGGTTTCGATGGCCTGGATAAACAGCAAACGGTCGCACACATCCTGCGCTGAAATCTGCTGGTCGGCTCGCTCAAAGCGCGCTTTCAACTCAGGCCACAAATGCTTCTGCCCGCCCGCCGGGTACTCGTAGAAACCGCCCCCCGCCGCCTTGCCCGCGCGTTTGTACTCGTTCACCAACAGATCAATCACCACCGTCGCCGGATGGCTCGGCACTGTTTTACCTTCCGCTTGCAGATCCTTGGCAGCCTGCTGGCGGATATGGCTCATCAGGCTGAGGGATACTTCGTCGGACACCGCCAACGGCCCCACCGGCATACCCGCCTTGCGCGCCTCGGTCTCGATCATCGGCGCAGCCACGCCTTCGCCCAACATGGCGATGCCTTCATTGGTGAAGGTGCCGAACACCCGCGAGGTGAAGAACCCACGGCTGTCGTTGACCACGATCGGAGTTTTCTTGATTTGCAGGACGAAATCAAAACCTCGGGCCAGGGTTTCGTCCGAAGTGCGGGCGCCCTTGATAATTTCTACCAGGGGCATCTTGTCCACCGGGCTGAAGAAATGCAGGCCGATGAACTTGCCTTGATCCGGCACCGCCGTGGCCAGGCCGCTGATGGGCAAGGTGGACGTGTTGGAGGCGATCACCGCGTCGGCACCGACCACACTGTGTGCGGCAGCCGAGACCTTGGCCTTGAGTTCACGGTCTTCGAACACGGCCTCGATGATCAGGTCGCAGCCGACCAGATCAGTATCTGAAGCCGTAGGATGAATCCGCGCGAGGGTGCTTTCGCGCTGCTCGGCGGTCAATTGCCCACGGCTGACCTTCTTGTCCAACAGCGCCGCCGAATGTGCCTTGCCCTTCTCGGCGGCTGCCAGGTTGATGTCCTTGAGCACGACTTCGATGCCCGCACAGGCGCTGACATAGGCGATGCCCGCGCCCATCATCCCGGCGCCGAGCACTCCGACCTTACGCGTCACGTAAGGCGCAAAGCCCTGAGGCCGCGAGCTGCCGGCGTTGATTTCATTGAGCTGGAACCAGAAGGTGCCGATCATGTTTTTCGCCACCTGCCCGGTGACCAATTCGGTGAAGTAGCGGGTTTCAATCAAGTGCGCGGTGTCGAAATCCACCTGCGCGCCCTCCACGGCGGCGCAGAGGATTTTCTCCGGGGCCGGGAAGCAGCCATGGGTTTTGCTGCGCAAAATCGACGGTGCGATGGCGAGCATTTGCGCAACTTTCGGGCTGGACGGCGTACCGCCGGGAATCTGATAGGTCTTGTTGTCCCACGGCTGCTTTGCCTGCGGATTGGCGAGAATCCAGGCGCGGGATTTGGCCAGCAGCTCCGTGCAATCCGCCGCCAGCTCATCGACCAACCCGGCTTGCAGCGCTTGCTGTGGCCGGACTTTTTTGCCTTCGAGCAAATACGGCAACGCCTTTTCCAAGCCCAGCATGCGCACCATCCTCACCACGCCACCGCCGCCTGGCAACAGGCCAAGGGTGACCTCCGGCAAACCGAGTTGTACCGACTTGTCGTCCAGCACGATGCGGTAATGACACGCCAGGCAGATCTCCCAACCACCGCCGAGGGCTGCGCCATTGATCGCGGCCACCACCGGCTTGCCGAGGGTTTCCAGGCTGCGCAGTTGTGCCTTCAACACCAGGACGCTGGCGTAGAAATCCTTGGCGTGGGCCTTGTCGACCTTGATCAGTTCATTGAGGTCGCCGCCGGCGAAAAAGGTCTTCTTCGCCGAGGTGATAACCACACCGGCAATGTCGTCCTTTTCCGCTTGCAGGCGTGCGACGGTGGCCGCCATCGCCTCACGGTACGCGGCGTTCATGGTGTTGGCGCTCTGGCCGGGCATGTCGAGGGTCAGCACCACGATCTGGTCCTGGCCTTTTTCGTAACGAATGGCATCGGTCATGACAAATTCCTTGGGCTCAGAGACGTTCGATAATGGTGGCGATGCCCATGCCGCCGCCCACACACAGGGTGGCCAGGCCGTAGCGCTGCTGGCGCGCCTCCAGTTCGTCGAGCAGGGTGCCGAGGATCGCGCAGCCCGTGGCGCCCAGCGGGTGGCCCATGGCGATGGAGCCGCCGTTGACGTTGACGCGCGCGGCGTCGATGCCCATGTCCTTGATGAATTTGAGCACCACCGAGGCAAAGGCTTCGTTGACCTCGAACAGGTCGATGTCTTCGACGCGCAAACCGGCCTTGGCCAGCGCTTTACGGGTGGCCGGCGCAGGTCCTGTGAGCATGATGGTCGGGTCGGTGCTGGTGACGGCCGTGGCGACGATGCGCGCCCGAGGTTGCAGGCCCAGCTCGCGGCCCTTCGCTTCGGAGCCGATCAACATCAACGCGGCGCCGTCGACGATGCCGGAGCTATTGCCCGGTGTGTGGACGTGATGAATGCGTTCCACATGGCTGTAGACCCGCAATGCGGTGGCGTCGAAGCCCATCTGCCCCATCATTTCGAAGCTGGGCTTGAGCTTGCCGAGGCCTTCGAGGGTGGAATCGGCGCGAATGAATTCATCATGGTCCAGCAGCACAATGCCGTTCTGGTCCTGCACCGCGATCAGCGACTTGTTGAAGGAACCGTCTGCACGCGCCCTGGCCGCTTTCTGCTGGGACTGTAGGGCAAAGGTATCGACGTCCTCGCGGGTGAAACCTTCCAGGGTGGCGATCAGGTCGGCGCCAATGCCCTGGGGCGTGAAGTGGCTGTGCATATTGGTCTGCGGGTCAAGCACCCAGGCCCCGCCATCGCTGCCCATGGGCACACGGGACATGGACTCCACGCCGCCGACCACCACGAGGTCCTCGAAGCCGGAACGCACTTTCATCGCGCCGAGATTGACCGCTTCCAGGCCCGAGGCGCAGAAGCGGTTGATCTGTACACCGGCGACACTGATGGCCCAGTCCGCCACCAGGGCGGCGGTCTTGGCGATGTCGGCGCCCTGGTCGCCCACCGGGGTGACGCAACCGAGCACGATGTCATCCACCTGGTGGGTGTCGAGGTCGTTGCGTTGCGCCAGCGCCGTGAGCAGGCCGGCCACCAGATTTACCGGCTTGACGCTGTGCAGGGCGCCATCGGCCTTGCCTTTGCCGCGGGGCGTGCGTATCGCATCAAAGATCAAAGCTTGGGTCATGACGTCCTCGAACCATTGCGCAGTAGTGCCCTTACCTTAGGCCCGATTGACACGGTTTCAATGACGGATGCGCTCATTGCTTTTGACCGCCATGCTCGGACGAACGGTAGGCAACTAAGGTAATTGCTGGATTAATCGTTTTAGCTGTCTAGCCAAGGTATTGGCGCCAAGATGGCGATATGCCTCATGCCTTTTTAAGCTGAAATCCTGATTAAGTAATATGAAATGGATCTAAGCCGCGCAGAACGACGGCTCTAAGGTTCAATCAGTAAGAAGTTGCTGCCGGGTTTTGCTGGAGCAACTGTAAGAAAAGCGACACGTCACCTTGCGATACTGAAATACACCGGCACGCATTTGACGCTCAGGAATAACAACAAAAGGCAGTCAGCCATGTTCAAACATTCGAAAGTACGTCAGGCGGGACTTATTCTGTTCGCCACCACATTGATTCTGATTTTGCCCAACCTGACCAAGATCATTGGGTGAACCCTCCGCCCCCCTATTCTGTGCTTCAGAATTACAGCTTTTGGCAGCACCTGCCGGGACTTCGTGCATAGCGATCCTGTTGCAGGGGCTGCCTTTTTACACGCGCGTTTCCGGTATCGTGGGCCCTATCGCCACTTAACACGGGGCCGCCGTCTTGAAACCGATCTTCGCATTCCTTGCCTTGTTGCTCACCCTGCCCGCCTCGGCGGCGCAATTGACCGTCGAGCTGGATCACTCCCGCAAGACGTGGGAAACCGCCGACCTGCTCAAGCATCCGGAGGCGCAGACGGTGCAGATCGTCGATGACGTTTCCTACAAGCGCAACATGACCTATCGCGCAGTACCGCTGGCAGCGCTCCTAGCGGGTCTTAAGCCGGATGACCACCTGCAAGCCGTTGCCCTGGATGGATTCGCCGCCGAACTGACGGCCACCCCCTTGCTGCAAAAAAACGGCGCCCGCGCGTGGCTGGCCGTGGAGGACCCGGCCCACCCCTGGCCCCCATTGGCAGACGGCAAGCCGAGTGCCGGGCCGTTCTATCTGGTGTGGACCGATCCTCAGGCCGGGCATATCAGCCCGGAGCAGTGGCCGTTCCAGATCTCCGCGATCAAGCAGTTGAAGACGGTGGCTGAACGTTTTCCGGCATTGTTGCCCGACCCGACGTTGGCGGCTGATGATCCGGTCAACCAGGGCTTTGCGCTGTTCCAGAAGAACTGCCTGGCCTGCCATCGCCTTAATGGCGCCGGCGATGCGCAGGTGGGGCCGGACCTGAATGTGCCCTACAACCCTACGGAATATTTCAGCGGCGACTTCCTCAAGCGCTATATCCGCGACCCGCAGAGCCTGAGGCATTGGCCACAGGCGAAGATGCCAGCGTTCGCCGCCAGTGTGTTGCCTGACAGCGAGCTGGAGTTGCTGGTGGGGTATTTGAAGCATATGGCGGGGCGTAAGCAGCCCTGAACCTGAACACGGCTCCTACAGTCGACCGGCTGTGTTCTGAGTCATTGCTGCTGGACCGAGATCACCGGCGTCGGCGCCACGAACACCTTGGCATGCATCTGCTCATGCCCACCGCCACGGCGCATACCGCGCACCGGGCAGGCGTCGAGGTAGTCCAGGCCCACGGCGAGTTTCAGATGCCGCTCGGGCCGGGCCAGTTGGTTGGTCACGTCAAAGCTGTACCAGGCGTCATCCAGCCAGGCTTCAGCCCAGGCGTGGCTGGCCAGGTGGGTGCTGTCTTCCGTGTACAAATACCCCGACACATACCGCGCAGGAATGCCCAGGCTGCGCGCGCAGGCCAGGAATGCATGGGCGTGGTCCTGGCACACCCCCGCGCGCCCTGCGAAGGCCTGGGCGGCGCAGGTGTCGACTTCGGTGGCACCCGGCGTGTAGACCATCGACTGGTTGAGGGCGTGCATCAGGTCGATCAAGGCCGTGCGATCACGACGTTGGTGGCAATGCTGTTGTGCAAAGGCGCGCAAGGCTTCATCGGCCTCGGTCAGGCGGGTGGAGCGCAGGAACGGAAAAGCTGACTGGCTCTCGTGCTCGGCCTCGCGCAACTCATCGATATCCACCTGGCCACGGGCGCCGATGATGATGGCGTCGTGGGGTTCGTCCAGGGTCAGCACATGCAGGATGTTGCCGAACGGGTCGATCTGCGCGCGCACCGGGCGCGGCAGGTCCAGTTGCCAACTGAGCACATGCTGGCGCTCGCTGTCGTGGGGCGTGAGGCGCAGGTACTGGATGCTGGCGCGAACCTGGTCGTCGTAGTGGTAGGTGGTTTCGTGGCTGATGGAGAGTCTCATGCCGCCTCCAGGTAGGAACTGTAGATGGCGTCGCCCAACTGGCGGACCAAGGGGATAAAGTCGGTCAGCCAGGCATGCAGGCCTTCCTCAAGGATTTCATCAATCGCGGTAAACCGCAGCCGCGCGTCCATCTCGGCCGCCAGGCGCTGGGCCGGGCGCCCGTTGATGCCGGGCAGGCTGGCGAGGATCTGGTCGATCTCTTCGCTGCAGGCCCGCAGGGAGCGCGGTACATCGGCGCGCAACAGCAACAGCTCTGCGACTTGTCGGGCTCCGGGGGCGTCGCGGTAGATCTCGGTGTAGGCCTCGAACGACGATAGCGCGCGCAGCAAGGCACTCCATTGATAGTAGGCGTGGGCGGTGCCATCGGTGACGGCGTCGGCCTGGTCGCCGGCCATTTCATAACGCGCGTCCAGCAGGCGCAGGGTGTTGTCAGCGCGTTCGATAAACGTACCCAGTCGAATAAAACGAAAGGCGTCATTGCGCATGATGGTGCCGTAGGTCGCCCCCCGGAACAGATGGGAACGCTCCTTGACCCACTCGCAGAAGCGGCTCATGCCATAGCGACTGAGGCCCTGCTGTGAGATTTCGCGAATATCCAGCCAGGTGGCGTTGATGTTTTCCCACATGTCGGCAGTAATTCGCCCACGCACGGCATGGGCACTGGCCCGCGCGGCGCCCAGGCAGCTGTAAATACTGGCCGGGTTGGCCGCATCCAGGGCGAAAAAATGCAGCAGGCGTTCGGCGTGCAATTCGCCGTGACGTTCGCGGTAATCATCCAGCGTGCCGGTGATCAACAGCGGCATGGCCAGTTCGTGCAAGCCATCACCGCGCCCATCCTGGGGCATCAGCGACAGCGAATAACTGACATCGAGCATGCGCGCGAGGTTTTCCGCGCGCTCCAGGTAGCGCGACATCCAGTACAAATCCGAGGCAGTTCTACTCAACATGGCATCAGTCCTCGACCACCCAGGTGTCTTTGGTGCCGCCACCCTGGGACGAATTGACCACCAGCGAACCTTCACGCAGCGCGACACGGGTTAAGCCGCCGGGTACCACACGGGTTTCCTTGCCGGACAACACAAACGGGCGCAGGTCGATATGGCGCGGCGCAATGCCGTTTTCGACAAAGGTCGGGCAGGTGGATAAACACAGGGTTGGCTGGGCGATATAGGCGTGGGGCTTGGCCTTGATACGCGCGCGGAAGGCTTCGATTTCCGCTGCCGTGGACGCTGGCCCCACCAGCATGCCGTAGCCGCCTGAGCCTTGGGTTTCCTTCACCACCAGGTCAGGCAGGTTGGCCAGCACGTGGGACAATTCGTCGGGCTTACGGCATTGGAAGGTGGGAACGTTCTGCAGGATCGGTTCTTCATCCAGGTAAAAACGGATCATCTCGGTGACGAAGGGGTACACCGACTTGTCATCTGCTACCCCGGTGCCGATGGCATTGGCCAGTACCACATTGCCGGAGCGATACGCCGCCAGCAGGCCGGGCACGCCGAGCATGGAATCCGGGTTGAAGGCCAGCGGGTCGAGAAATGCGTCGTCGAGGCGACGGTAGATCACGTCCACGGCTTTGGGGCCGTCGGTGGTGCGCATGAATACGCGGTCGTCGCGCACGAACAAGTCGGCGCCTTCCACCAGTTCAACGCCCATTTCCCGCGCTAGAAAGGCGTGTTCAAAGAACGCGCTGTTGAAGCGCCCCGGGGTCAGGACCACCACGCTGGGGTTATCCAGGGGGCTGGCGCTTTTCAGGGTATCGAGCAGCAGGTTGGGGTAATGATCGATCGGCGCGATGCGCTGGGCGGCGAACAACTCGGGGAACAGGCGCATCATCATCTTGCGGTCTTCGAGCATGTAGCTCACGCCGCTCGGTGTACGCAGGTTGTCTTCCAGCACGTAGTAGGTGCCGTCGCCATCGCGTACGAGGTCGACTCCGGAGATGTGGGAATACAGGTCGCGGTGCAGGTTCAGTCCCTGCATCGCCAACTGATATTGCTCGTTGGCCAGTACCTGTTCGGCGGGAATGATCCCCGCCTTGATGATGCGCTGTTCGTGATAGAGGTCGGCGAGAAACATGTTCAGCGCCTTGACCCGTTGGATACAGCCACGCTCCACCATCCGCCATTCACTGGCGGGAATGCTACGCGGGATAGTGTCGAAGGGAATCAGGCGCTCGGTGCCCTGTTCATCACCGTAAAGCGTGAAGGTGATCCCGGCGCGGTGAAACAGCAAATCGGCTTCGCGCCGGCGCTGGGCCAGCAGTTCAGCAGGGGTTTCGGCCAACCAGCGGGCGAACTCGCGGTAATGGGGACGAACCTGGCCTGCCCCATCGTACATTTCGTCGTAATAAGTGCGGATCATGCCGAACTCCTTGTCACCCGGACGCAAGAACCATCGCAAGGCCCGTGCCAGCGGCATAAACACTTAAAAATCAGTGAGTTAAATATAAGCGAACAGCTGATCGCACCGTCCTGGTGCGCAGAATGCCCACTGCACTGCTGCACGCTTCATGGCGACGCAAGCTTTGGCTATCAACAGCATAGTCAGAGTTGATTTCACTGCCCGTCCAAGCCTGCGGATAATCCCCCTCATCAGCTGAACAGGACGTGTCCTACAGCTTTAACCATCGCGCAATCGGTACCGTAATAGCTCGTGTACCGACCGGCTCCTCCGGTCTTCCCTTTGGGCCACCCTATTCGGGTGGCCTTTTTTTTGGTGCTGGAAAGTGCAGCGCAAGTTCCACAAACTTTCATCCTGCCCAAACAAAATCGGCCGACCCTGAGGTCAGCCGATACGCTGTGTTGCTCATACAGTCGCGCTACATGGGTAACCCACGCACCTCCTGCTTGACGCCCCATCCTTCGATGATCCCGCCCAGCGGCTCGACCACCGCTTCAAAGTCCTGCTCGAAGTCTCCTATGCCGTCGTAGGTTGCGAACATGATCTTGCTCAGTTCCAGGTACCAGGCGCCATCGTCGCGCGCACTGACCTGGGCATTCAGGGACTCGCCACGAAATTCACCCGCAGCCCTGCGCGCACGTTCCTCATCCGGGAAAATGGCGTAGAACTCAATGGGGTGGAAACGTGAAAAGTCGAAACCGCCTTCTTTCATGCGGCGCAGAACGTTGGTGCTGATGTCTTCTTGATAGGCTGTGCTCATGAAACGTCCTCCTAAAACCGATGGATAGACTTTCCGTGCTTCCCAAAGCCCGCGCGCTGAAGACGCGGGTACCACGGCAACAACATCACCACGGGAAAACAAGCATGTAGCTGACAAGACCAGACCTTAGCGATTCATTCGCTGATCTCACTTGCAGAGTAGCGCGAAGCTATCACCTCCACCAGAGGTGCTTGAAGGGCAGAAAGGGAATGTTCAGGCGGCGGGCGAGATGTCGAGGATCTGGATACTGTTCTGGTCTTTGAGGATCTTCACCGTAGGCTCAGGCTTGCGGCCCTCAAGGTCATTGAGGTCGAGTTCGGCGGCCACGGGCACCAACTTGTTGCGAATCATGTGCGCCGCATCTTCGAGGCTGGGCTTCTGCTCGCAGGTGAACTGCTCCACGGACTGTACGCCGTGATCATCAACAAAGGTAATCTGCCACGTTTGCATCGGTGCCTCCTCGATAAAACCCGTGTGTGGGCTTACAACTATCTGGACCTTGAGGGCTGGGCAAACGTTCCACTCAAGTCAGGAGGCACTCGATCAACCGGGTTTATTTTTCAGCGTGTTCCTTCAAGGCTTTCAAGGTGTTGAACGGCGCGTCCACCACGAATTTGTTGGCCAGCCACGATGGCACGCTACCGCCTGGCTCAGTGTGTACCTGATAGGTGACTTCTGTCTCATTGGCGCCTTTGGGCACCAGTTTCCAGAAGCCCTCGACCTGGGCGACACGCACGTAGCCTTTTTCTTCGGGCTTGTAGGTCGGCACGCCCTGCAACTTGCGGGTTACGCTGCCGTCGGCGTCCTTGTTGGTGGTGACATGGATATACGAGTCACGGTCGGTCACCGGGAACGGCGCCTTGAACTGGGTATAGGTCCAGGCCTCATCGCCCTTCTTGTCGACCAGTTTCTGGGATTTGCACTCATGAATCCACGAACAGGCACCGGCCACATCTTCCTGCAGGGCCTGGATCTTGGCGACAGGTGCCTTGATCACGGTCACACCGCGATACGCCTTGTACTTGGAGCCGGCAACTTCGCTCAGGGACACCTTGATACCGTCTTCATCCTTGGCGACTTGCCAATCCTCAGCCTGGGCAGTGGCAGCAAATAACAGCGTAAAACCGCACAGCACAGCCAGTCGTTTCAGCGAACCCATTGTTGTATTCCTTATTGTTGAAGTTCCGATAGTAAAGCCCATCAAGCCGCCGTCATCTGCTCCCACCAGCCGATCAAGCGGATCGCATCGGCCTGGTCGGTGCCGCAGACATCGATATCCGCCTTGAAATCACTGCACACCGCCGGGCGTTCCGGCTGGCCGAACAGTTGGCACAGCTGTTCGACCGAGAGGTGCAGGCAGCGTTCACCCGCCGGTTTGCCATTGGGCATGCCGGGTAAGGGCGAACTGATAGAGGGGGCGATGCAGCAGGCGCCACAGCCTTCACGGCAATTCATGACCAGCAGGTCCTCGACGACTCAATAGGGATGGCCGGGCTAGAGTACGCCCTTAAACAGCCGTTTTAAAATGGTCTAACAGGAGTTTTTCGCACAAAACAAAAGTGACCGACCGGTCTGCGACAGATGGTCGATGGTCGGCGTCACTTTGTAGAAAAAATTTACTGCTTGAACTCGAATTCCAACGCAGCGCCTTCCACATCACGGCGCTCTTCGTTGCGCAATTGCAGCTTCATCTCATTGCTGAGCAAACGGCCGTTGATTTGGAACGCACTGTTGTCGGTAGGCTTTTCACCGAACATCGGCGGCAACAATGGCACGCTTTTGGGCTTGGGCATTGTACCCAGAGGCTGCAAGTGCCTGATCATGTCCGAAGGCAGGGACAAATCCAACTGTGCCGGTGGCAGTTTGGTCTGCGCTACTTCTTGGGCTGACTTGTTTTTTTTCGCCGTCGACGCACGTTTTTTCGCCGCGGCGGTTGGCTTCTTGGCGGCGGGTGCTTGTTTGGCGGGACTCGGTTTTTTTACCGGGGCATCCTGCTGGGTATTGGCAGCGGGCTTGTTTTCAGCCACAGGTGACGCCGCCAGCACTGTACTGACGTTACACAGGCTTAACAGGCCAATCACCAAAGCAGCGCGAACAATCGAGGTCATATTGCCTACAGCATTAACGGCAGAGGGTCATATGCTCGCTTGTTGTGCGCGGCATGACAAGCGTGCTGATTAGCCAACCATCAGACTTGTCCCCATTGCACACCTCAAAAACCGGCTGCGGTTTCCTGGCATAACTGGCTGGCCAGCATCCCCAGGGTCATCAGCGCGCGCTCTGCCTCGCGGTTCCACGGCGTGCCGCAGTTAAGGCGAATGCAGTGGTTGAACTGCTCGGTGTTGCTGAAGATCAACCCGGGCGCAATGCTGATGCCCTGTTGCAGGGCACGCACGTGCAGTTCCTGGGTATTGACCCGTCCAGGCAAACTGACCCACAAGATAAAGCCGCCGGTCGGACGGGTCATCTGAGTGCCTTCGGGGAAATACTGCTGCACCGCCAATTGGAAAGCGCTGAGGTTCTTGCGGTATTCCTGACGGATGTACCGCAGATGCCGGTCGTAGCCGCCGTTCTCCAGATACGCGGCCACCCCCATCTGGGTGACGCTGCATGCCGAGTGCGTGCTGAACATCTGCAGGCGCTGGATTTCCTGCTGGTACTTGCCGGCGATCATCCAGCCGATGCGCACCCCTGGCGACAGGGTCTTGGAAAAACTTGAGCAATAGATCACCCGATCCAGGCGATCGTAGGCCTTCAAAGCCTTGGTGCGGCCAAGTTCGAACATCAGTTCGCCGTAGATATCGTCTTCGACAATCTGGATATCGAAATCCGACGCCAGGCGCAGTAACTGTTTCTGCCGCTCCTCGGGCATGGTGCCGCCCAGGGGGTTGCTCAGGCGCGTGGTCAGCACCAGGGCTTTGATCGACCATTGGTTGGCCGCCAGTTGCAAGGCTTCCAGGCTCATGCCGGTGGACGGGTCGCTGGGGATCTCGATGACCTTGAGGCCCAACAGGTCGGCCAGTTGCAGCAAGCCGTAGTAGGTCGGTGATTCCGCCGCGATCAAGTCGCCGGGACGTGTCAGCACCCGCAGCGACATCTGCAAGGCGTCAACACAGCCGTGGGTGATCACTACTTCGGAGGGGTCCACCACCACGCCGGCGTCACGCATGCGAATCGCCACTTGGCGGCGCAACGGCTCGAAACCGGGGCTGAACATGTAGCTGAAGGCACGAGGGCTCTGGAAGCGCGTGACCTTGGCCAATTGCTGGTGCAGCGCCCGCACCGGCAAGTAGTCGACACTCGGCACGGCGGCGCCCAGCGGAAATACACCTTCGCGACGCGACTCGCCCAATACTTGTTGAATGATGCTGCTGCGGGTGACCAAACCCGGGCGCTCGACCCGTGCGATGTCCGGCGTCGGCGCCGTCAGCGCTGGCGTCTGGTGCACGTAGTAACCGGACTGCGGCCGCGCCCGGATCAGCCCCTGGTCTTCCAGGTTGGCGTAGGCCTGCAATACCGTGGCGTGGCTGACATTGAGCTGGGAGCTCATCTTGCGCACCGAGGGCACGCGCTCGCCAGGTTGATAGACACCGCGACGGATGTCCTCAGCCAGTTGCTGGGCAATACGTTGGTAAAGCAACAGATTGGTCATGACGCAGCACTCGATTTCACGGGTATTTTATTTTTGTGTGAAACTTACCGGCACAGTTTAGAAGTGTACGGGGACAGTTGCCACAATAGTCGAGCACGGGCGGGAGTGACAGCAAAAACTGTAAGGTGAGTGGAGAGAATACTCAGATGTATACAGAACAATGTGGGAGGGGGCTTGCTCCCGATGACGGAGTGTCAGGCGCCGAAAATAGTGACTGATCCACCGCTATCGGGGGCAAGCCCCCTCCCACACTTTTGATTTGCGCAAGGCTTCAGCGAGCGGCGCCCAGTTGGCCCTTCTCGTCGGAGAACACTATTTCCACGCGACGGTTCTGCGCGCGGCCACGTTCGGAGGCGTTGGCTTCCACCGGGTACTGGTCGCCGTAGCCTTCAACCTGGATGCGTTTCTCATCGATCCCCAGGTCCACCAGCACATCGGCCACCGATTGCGCACGATCACGGGACAGTTTGAGGTTTTCCTGCTGACCGCCCGTATTGTCGGCGTACCCCTCGATGCGCACCACACGCTTGGGGTTCAGTTGCAGGAACTGCACGATTTTCAACACGGTGCGGTTGGCCGAGTTTTTCAACTCCGCTTCGCCGGTATCGAACAGCACGTCGCCCAGGGTCATCACCAGGCCACGATCGGTCTGGGTGGTGGTCAGGCTGGCGATCTGTTCTTCGAGCCATTTACCCTGTTGTTGCACGCTGATCAGCTTGCTTTCACGCAGGGCCAATTGCAGGCGCTGGCGTTCCAGTTCGAGCTTGGCAGCCCGTTCTTCGTTGAGCGTCTGCTCGGTGTGTTCGCGGGCGATGGCGCTGTAGCGCTGGCTCAGGTAAGCGTAATGCACGACGTCCGGGCCGCTGCCCCAGTAGCTGGACAAGCGATCGGCCCGTGCCAGGGATTCACCGGCGCGAATCACGTCCTTGGGTGCAATACGCAGCACGTTGGCGTCTTCCTTGACCTTCTGGAAATCGCTACCCGCCTGTTGCAAGGCCTGTTCGCCATTGGGGTGGCTGGCACAACCGCCCAGTGCCACACTGCCCAGCAGCACGGCACAGCTCAAACCACGCATCATCGGGCTCATTGGGCTTCCCCCAGCTGCAATTGCTTGCGCAGGCGCGTGATGCGGGTGTTGAGCACGTTCAGTTGTTCCTGGCTCTTGCGGGTCAGTACCTGGGCTTCGGCCAGGCGCGCGTCCAGCTCAGCCTGTTCGGCCTGCATGCGCGCGTCCTTATAGGATTGCTCGGCCATATCGGCCTTGGCCTGGGCGAATTTGTCTTCGGCCAGTTTCAGTTCGGCGGATTCATCGGCGCTGGCGCCCACGGCGTTGGCTTGTTCCAGGGCTTGCTGGGTGAGGCGAATTTGTTCATTCGGCGCAGGATCGGCTGCACATCCCGCCAGAGCGACAACGGCGAGGGCCGCGAAAAAAGGTCGAAGAGTCACTGAAAATCCCTACTTTGTTGGGGTGCCGACGGGTTGTTGCAATTGCGCTTTCCAACGCTCCAGATTGCGCTGCAGCGCGGCTTCCGTCACACCAGACCCGGGCAATTCTGTCATCTTTTTGGCCAGCTGTCCGCGCAGCCAAGGATCATTGCAGGCGGAGTTGTGGGAAATCGCCAGGTACAGGCCAGGTTGGTCGATGGGAATATCGCGGGAGACCAGGTCGTTGCTCAGGCCCAGTGTCTGGGCCATGGCCATGCCGGAGTAACGCCCGGCCAGCACGTAGTCCACCTCTCCCAGCAGCAGTTTCTGGAAGGCCGGGGTCAACGTGGGCAGGCGTTGCAGGGTCAGTTGCTGGCTGGCGAAGGTTTCAAAGTCGCGGCTCAAGCGTGCCCGCTCCGACACTGCGCCCTTGTGGCCATGCAGGTCGGCAGCCGTGGTGTAAACCAGCGCCGAATCCTTGCGGGTCCAGACCAGATAATCGAGCTGCACCAGCGCCGGGTGGATGTAGTCGAGGGTTTCCAGCTCGCCGAGGTTCAGCGGCGCATCGGCAAGGATATCCATGCGTCCGCTGCGCACTTCGTCCAAGGCCAGGGAACGCTTGCCACCGTAGAGCAGGTCGATTTTCAGACCGAGGTCCTTGGCCACCTGTTGCAATACGTCGGCAGTGGCGCCGATCAGGTGCGTCGGGTCTTGGGGGTCACGCCAAAGCAAAGGCGGTGCGTCCGGGCTGCCGGTGATCACCAGGCGATCACATTTGCCGGCGGCCAGGGCCAGGCTCGGCAGCAGTGTAAGTCCCAGCAGTACGGCCCAAGGGCGCAGTTCCATGGCGGTTTCTCCGGTGTTCAAAAAAGCCCAGGCAAAAAAAACCCGGTCACAAGACCGGGCTCTTTATAAGTGAAGCGACTGGATTAGACCAGCTTCTCCAACTCAGGTACGGCTTCGAACAAGTCCGCGACCAGGCCGTAATCGGCCACCTGGAAGATCGGTGCTTCTTCGTCCTTGTTGATCGCGACGATCACTTTGGAGTCTTTCATACCCGCCAAGTGCTGGATCGCGCCGGAGATACCGACGGCGATGTACAGCTGTGGCGCAACGATCTTGCCGGTCTGGCCGACCTGCATGTCGTTGGGTACGAAGCCTGCGTCAACAGCCGCGCGGGAAGCGCCGACCGCAGCGCCGAGCTTGTCGGCCAGGGCGTACAGGTGCTTGAAGTTGTCACCGTTCTGCATGCCGCGGCCGCCGGAAACGACGATCTTGGCAGCGGTCAGTTCAGGACGATCCGACTTGGCCAGCTCTTCGCCGACAAAGCTGGAGGTGCCAGCGTCGTGGGCAGCGGAGACGGCTTCAACGGCAGCCGAGCCACCTTCAGCAGCAACCGGATCGAAACCGGTGGCACGCACGGTGATGACTTTGACGGCAGCGGTCGATTGCACGGTGGCAATGGCGTTACCGGCGTAGATCGGGCGCTTGAAGGTGTCAGCGCTTTCTACCGAAACGATCTCGGAGATCTGGTCAACGTCCAGCTGTGCGGCAACGCGCGGCAGGATGTTTTTGCCGTTGGAAGTGGCGGCAGCCAGGATATGGCTGTAGCCAGCGCCGAGCTCTGCTACCAGAGGGGCAACGTTTTCCGGCAACTGGTGAGCGTAAGCGGCGTTGTCGGCCAGCAGTACTTTGCTCACGCCAGCCACTTTGGCTGCGGCTTCGGCCACGGCGCCAGCGCCTTGACCGGCGACCAGTACGTGGATGTCGCCACCGATTTTAGCGGCAGCAGCAACAGTGTTCAGGGTGGCCGGGGCCAGCACCTTATTGTCGTGTTCTGCGATTACCAAGATAGTCATGATTAGATTACCTTCGCTTCGTTTTTCAGTTTCTCAACCAGTTCAGCCACCGACTTGACCTTGATACCCGCGCTGCGTGCAGCTGGCGCTTCGACTTTTACGGTCTTGTTGGTGGAGGCGGTGGAAACGCCCAAAGCGTCCGGAGTCAGCACTTCGAGAGGCTTCTTCTTGGCTTTCATGATGTTTGGCAGGGACGCGTAGCGCGGCTCGTTCAAACGCAGGTCGGTGGTGACGATGGCCGGCAGTTTCAGGGAAACGGTCTGCGCGCCGCCGTCGATTTCACGGGTCACAGCTACGCTGTCGCCGCTCACTTCGACTTTCGAGGCGAAGGTGCCCTGGCCGTAACCGGTCAGCGCAGCCAGCATCTGGCCAGTCTGGTTGTTGTCACTGTCGATCGCCTGTTTGCCAAGGATCACCAGCTGAGGCTGTTCCTTGTCGACAACGGCCTTGAGCAACTTGGCCACGGCCAGGGAGGTCAGTTCTTCAGCGGATTCGACGAGGATGGCACGGTCGGCACCCAGCGCCAGGGCGGTACGCAGCTGCTCTTGGGCAGTGGTCGGGCCGATGGAAACCACAACGATTTCAGTCGCTACGCCTTTCTCTTTCAGGCGTACAGCTTCTTCCACGGCGATTTCACAGAATGGGTTCATCGACATCTTGACGTTAGCAAGATCGACGCCGGAATTGTCCGCCTTGACGCGAACTTTCACGTTGTAATCGACAACGCGTTTGACAGCTACAAGAACCTTCATGGATTCCTCGTTACTCTCCGGTGAAAAGAAAGTCGCCTAGGCGAACCTGGCGGTTGATGCTCATCGGCACACAAGGGCACCTCCAAAAACACCGGCAATCGTCGGCAGGGGACCTTGCTCACGGGAGTGATGACCGTTCGTCAGCGGTGACTGAGAGGTCATTCATTATCGTGGCGTGTAAACTGCGCGCCATCGTGGCTCGCGCGTCACCCTTATTTGCCTTCAGCCTGTCTTTCGAGGTGGCCTTGAAACCCACAGTCTGCCTACGGGATGCGCAAAACCGACCGTATATTGACCGGAACACCTATTCCGGTCAATACGGCAAAATGGTCAGTTATAAGCCGCGTCGCTTTGATTTACCTAGCCTGCGGGCAATTCAAACAAACGTTTGTATTGGACGCTGCCAGTGGTCTATATATAATGCGCCACCTAGAGAGAAAGGTGCGTCGTCCCCTGCCCCTTGCATGAGATTTCTGCAGGCAATGTCGGACGGATTACCGAACCTCCACCCATTAGAAAAAAAAGCCGTTGAGCCTTGAGTAGGAGATAGCCTGTGGAACGCGAATACATGGAATTCGACGTGGTCATCGTCGGCGCTGGCCCGGCGGGCCTGTCTGCCGCCTGCCGACTGAAGCAGAAGGCCGCCGAAGCCGGTAAGGAAATCAGCGTCTGCGTGGTCGAGAAAGGCTCCGAAGTGGGCGCCCACATCCTTTCCGGTGCCGTGTTTGAACCACGCGCCCTGAACGAACTGTTCCCGGACTGGAAGGAACTCGGCGCCCCGCTCAACACCCCCGTGGTGCGCGATGACATCTATGTCCTGCGCAGCCCCGACACCTCCACCAAGGTCCCCGACTTCTTTGTGCCCAAGACCATGCACAACGAAGGCAACTACATCATTTCCCTGGGCAACCTGTGCCGCTGGCTGGCCCAGCAGGCCGAGAACCTGGGCGTGGAAGTCTACCCAGGCTTTGCCGCCCAGGAAGCACTGTTCGACGAAAACGGCGTGGTGCGCGGGATCATCACCGGCGACCTCGGCGTCGACCGTGAAGGCCAACCCAAAGAAGGCGTCTACACCCCCGGTATGGAACTGCGCGGCAAGTACACGCTGTTCGCCGAAGGCTGCCGTGGGCATATCGGCAAGCAGTTGATCCAGCGCTTCAACCTGGACAGCGATGCCGACGCCCAGCACTACGGCATCGGTCTCAAGGAAATCTGGGAAATCGACCCAGCCAAGCATCAGCCAGGCCTGGTGGTGCACACCGCCGGTTGGCCGCTGG
This sequence comes from Pseudomonas sp. MIACH, assembly GCF_001269925.1. Taxonomy (GTDB): domain Bacteria; phylum Pseudomonadota; class Gammaproteobacteria; order Pseudomonadales; family Pseudomonadaceae; genus Aquipseudomonas. The sequence goes on along the minus strand of NZ_LHVO01000062.1, from coordinate 5,821 downwards.
ACATCATGAGCAACGAGAACACCGGTGGCTCGTTCCTCTATCACCTGGAAAACAACCAGGTGGTCGTTGGCCTGATCGTCGACCTGTCCTACAGCAACACCTTCCTGTCGCCGTTCGATGAGTTCCAGCGTCTCAAGCACCACCCGGTGCTGGCCCAGTACCTCGAAGGCGGCAAGCGCATCAGCTACGGCGCACGCGCCCTGGCCAAGGGCGGCATTAACTCGCTGCCAAAAATGGTGTTCAAGGGTGGTGCGCTCATCGGCTGCGACCTGGGCACCATGAACGTGGCCAAGATCAAAGGCAGCCACACCGCGATGAAGTCCGGCATGCTCGCTGCCGATGCCGTGGCCGAGCGCCTGTTTGCCGAATCCGAAGGCGGCGATGAGCTGACCAACTACGTCGACAGCTTCAAAGCCAGCTGGCTCTACGAAGAACTGTTCGCCAGCCGCAACTTCGGCCCAGCGATGCACAAGTTCGGCCCGATCATCGGCGCCGGCTTCAACTGGTTCGACCAGAACATCCTCGGCGGCAAGATGCCGTTCACCCTGCACGATACCAAGCCGGACTACGCCTGCCTGAAGCTGGCCAAAGACAGCAAGAAGATCGACTACCCGAAACCCGACGGCAAGCTGAGCTTCGATAAGCTGAGCTCGGTGTTCATCTCCGGTACCAACCACGAAGAAGAGCAGCCGTGCCACTTGAAGTTGAAAGACCCGAGCATCCCGATCGGCACCAACCTGCCGCTCTACGATGAGCCGGCGCAACGCTACTGCCCGGCCGGTGTGTATGAAGTGATCACCAAGGAAGACGGCGAGAAGCGCTTCCAGATCAACGCCCAGAACTGCGTGCACTGCAAGACCTGTGACATCAAGGACCCTTCGCAGAACATCACCTGGGTCACGCCGGAAGGCGCGGGCGGGCCGACTTACCCGAATATGTAAGCCAAACAAGGCTCCCAAATGGGAGCCTTTTTTATGGCGTCAAACTCGGTCAACTGTGGGAGGGGGCTTGCCTGAAATGACTATGCAGCCCGCTCTTCGCCAGGGTTGCGCTCGAAGTAGCGCTTGTACTCGCGACTGAACTGCGACGTACTCTGATACCCCACATTGTGTGCCGCCTGCGCCACGCCCATGCCCTCCACCAGCAGCAATTGCTGGGCCTTGAGCAAGCGCAAACGCTTCAAGTACTGCACCGGCGACAACAACGTGCAGCGTTTGAAATGCTCGTGAAACGTCGACGCACTCATATGCGCATACCCCGCCAACGTCTCGATATTCAGCGGCTCGGCGTAATGGGCATGCAGGTGACTCAACGACGTGGCGATTCGCGAGAACTGCCCTTGCTGTTCCACCAACGCGCGCAGCACATCGGCCTGGGGGCCGCGCAAGGCGGTGAACAATAATTCGCGCACCCGTGCCGGGCCCATGATCCGGCTTTCCAGCGGATCGTGCAGGCACTGCAACAGCCGCTCGACACAGCCGCGCATGGTGTCATCCAAGACCACCGAACTCATCGACTCCAGGGTTTGTGCAGTCGGCGGCGGCCCGGCCTGCATGCCCATGGCCATCACCAATTCACCCAGCACCACGCGGTCAATGCCCACGGTCACGCCCAGCAGCGGCGCACCGGGCGCCATGGCGAACGTCTCGCACTCGAACGGCACCGGCATCGCCTGGATCAGGTAGTGCCCGGCGCCATACTCCAGCGTACGCGGGCCCAGGTAGGCGACCTTGCTGCCTTGGGCCACGAACATCAGGCTCGGCTCATAGATCTGCGGGCCGCGCGCTACGTCGCAACTGGCGCGCAGCACTTGTACGCCAGGCAAGTGGGTCGGGGAGAAACCATCGCGGGACGTCAGCCCCTCGATCAGGGAAACCAGCGTCGCGTTGGCATCAAGATGGCGAGTCAACAACATGGCAAAAAACTTCGCGAAAAAGGGATGAGACCATCATCGCAGGTCTGGCGGCCGATGAATCCAAACAAGGGGCACTCCCGGACGAATAGGCATGAGACTCGGAGCAATCGCCATGGCCGCACCAGGGAGTGGCGCGGAGAATGGCCCGCCTCATCTGTCACTGCTTTTGCGAGGTTTTCTCCATGTATACCGCCATCGGTTACGCCGCCCAGTCGGCCACCACTCCCCTCGCCCCCATGTCGTTTGAACGCCGCAGCCCTCGCGCCGATGACGTGGCCATCGAGATTCTCTACTGCGGCGTGTGCCACTCCGACATCCACCAGGCCCGCAACGAATGGGGCATCGCCGTGTACCCGCTGATGCCTGGCCACGAGATCGTCGGCAAGGTCACTGCCGTCGGCGCCAGCGTTACCGCGCATAAAGTCGGCGACCTCGTCGGCGTCGGCTGCATGGTCGATTCGTGCCGCCACTGCGAAGCGTGCAAATCGGACCTGGAGCAATATTGCCTCGAAGGCCCGACCATGACCTACGCCACCCCGGACCGCGTCGACGGCAGCAACACCATGGGCGGTTACTCCGACAGCATCGTGGTCAGCGAGCACTTTGTGGTGAAGATCCCGGCCAAGCTCGACCTGGCCAGCGCTGCGCCGATCCTGTGCGCGGGCATCACCACCTATTCGCCGCTCAAGCACTACGGCGTCAAGGCTGGCGACAAAGTCGGGATTCTCGGCATGGGCGGCCTGGGCCATATGGGCATCAAGTTCGCCAAGGCCATGGGCGCGGAAGTGACGCTGTTCACCCGTTCGGCGAGCAAGGCTGAAGAAGGCCGTCGCCAGGGTGCCGACCATGTGATCGTGTCCACCGATGCCGAACAGATGAAAGCCGCCGCTGGCAGTTTCGACTTCCTGCTCGACACCATCCCGGTGCAGCACGATCTGAACCCCTACCTAGACGTGCTGCGCTTTGATGGCGTGCACATTTTGGTTGGGTTGATTGAGCCAGTGGACCCACCGGTACATGCCGGCAAGCTGGTCATGAGCCGCCGAGTGCTGGCCGGCTCCTTGATAGGCGGCATTGCCGAAACCCAGGAAGTCCTGGATTTCTGCGCCGAGCATGGCATCACCTGCGACATCGAAATGCTCGACATCCGCCAGATCAACGAGGCTTACACCCGCATGATCGCCGGTGATGTGAAGTACCGTTTTGTCATCGACATGGCAACCTTGAAGGTCTGATCAGGCTTTCGCACCCAACTCCGCCGACAGCCGCGCTGCGACCTGCTTGATCACAGGGATCAGCTCGGCCATTTTCTCCAGCGGCATGTAGGGCACGGTACTGGCGATGCTGATGCCGGCGACGATTCGCCGGCTGGCATCGCGCACCGGTGCCGCCACGCAACGGATCGACGGTTCGTTGTCTTCCAGGTCGAACGCATAACCGCCCACCACATACTCACGCATGCGCTGCTCAAACTGCGCCCAGGATTGTTCTGGATGCTGCGGCCATTGCAGGTTTTTCCCACCCGCCGGCAGGCTGGTCTCGTACAAACGCTGCCACTCTTGCACCGAGTCATCCAGCAGCATCGCCTTGCCCACGCCCGTGCGCGCCAGCGGCATGCGATGACCGACCCGCGAGCGCATTTCCGGGCCGTTGCGGCCAGGGTTCTTGTGCAGGTAAAGCACGTCGTCGTATTCACGAATGGCCAGGTGGATGGTGTCGCCGGTCAGCGCCGACAACTCGTCCAGGTACGGCACCGCCAGGGTCACCAGCGGCAGCTCTTCGCGGGCCTGAAACCCCAGTTCGATCAACTTCGGCCCTAACAGGTAGCCGACTTGCGGCACCACCCGAAGGTAACGCTCTTCCACCAGGCAACTGGCCAGGCGGTGGGTGGTGCTGCGGGTGGTGCCGATGCGCTTGGCGATCTCTTTCAGATCCCGCGCACCGGCCGCCACCGCTTGCACCACGCCCAGGCCACGCAGCAGGGTCTGGGTACCGGTAGGGGCGGCGTCTTTGGCGGGGGTGTGGGCGTTTTCCTGCATATCGGGCCTATAAGTATGAAAGCGGGGGCATTATGGCAAATACCGCCCCTCAATACAGTGGAGATCCAAAGGTGGGAGGTGTTCGGTCTAGCGCTGTTTCATGCGGTCGATGATGACCGCCAGCAACAGGATCGAGCCGCGGATCACGTACTGGTAGAACGTGTCGATATTCTTCAGGTTCATCGCGTTCTCGATGATCGCCAGGATCAGCACGCCGGCAATCACATGGCGGATCATGCCGATGCCGCCGCTCAACGACACTCCGCCCAGCACACAGGCAGAAATCACCGTCAGCTCGAAGCCTTGGCCGATCATCGGCTGGCCCGAGGTCATGCGCGAAGCGAGGATCACCCCGGCCAAGGCGCCGATCAATCCGTGTACGGCAAAGATGATGATCTTGGTGCGATCAACGTTCACCCCGGCGAGCAGCGCCGCTTCCTGGTTGCCCCCGATCGCCATGGTGTTGCGCCCATAGGTGGTGTAGTTCAGCAGCCAGCCAAAAAACACAAAGCACAGCACGGTGATGATGATCGGCACCGGCACGCCCAACAGTTGGCCGTTACCGAACACAAAGAAATCCTCGTTCATCACCCCCACGGCTTTGCCGTTGGAGAAGATGTAGGCCAGGCCGCGCACGATCTGCATGGTCGCCAACGTCGCGATCAAGGCGTTGATGCGCAACTTGGCAATGACGATGCCGTTGATCAGTCCCACTACCAGGCCCATGGCCAATGCGGCCGAGACACCCAACGCCACGCTATCGGTGTCGCGAATCACGATCCCCGCCACCACACCGGCGCAGGCAATGACCGAGCCCACCGACAAGTCGAAGTGCCCCGACGCCAGGCAGAACAGCATGGTGCAGGCGGCGATGCCCACCGTGGAAATCGCCAGGCCCAGGCCGCGCATGTTCAACGGCGAGAGGAAGTTGTCGATAAACAGCGCGCTGAGCAAAAAGATGCCCAATGCCGCCAACAGCATCACCCAGTCATCGAGAAACTTGCGCTGGTTGAAACCCGGCCAGAAGCCCTTTGCAGTTTTTACCTGAGACATGCCTACACCCTCTTATTCTTCAAGCCCGCGAACGCGGGAGTGCCAGTTGCAGCAGGCGTGCTTCATCCGCTTGATCGCGGCTCAGTTCGCCGGTCAGCGCGCCTTCGCTCATCACCAGGATGCGATCGGAGATGCCCATCACTTCCATCAGGTCGCTGGACACCACAATCACCGCAATACCGCTGGCGGCCAGGTTATGAATGATCTGGTAGATCTCCGACTTGGCACCGATGTCGATGCCACGCGTTGGTTCGTCGAGCAGCAGCACCTTCATCGGCATCGACAGCCAGCGGCCAAGAATGGCTTTCTGCTGGTTGCCGCCGGACAGGTACATGATTTTCTGTTCAGCGTTAGGCGTTTTGACTTTCATCGCCTTGATCTGCTGGTCGGCGTTGCCCTTTTCCCACCCGTCGCGCAACAGCCAGCCAAAGTACGCATGCGCGTCACGGGCACTGATGTTGATGTTCTCCGCGACGCTTGCGAGCGGAATGATGCCTTCCTTCTTGCGGTCTTCCGGGCACAGCAGCACACCGGCCGCGATGGCGTCGCGGGGTGAGCGCAGTTGCAGGGCCTCCCCGCATAACTCAAGGCTGCCGGCACTGGCGCGCTCCAAACCGCTGAGCAAACGGAACAACTCCGTGCGCCCTGCCCCGACCAAGCCGAACAAGCCAAGAATCTCGCCCTTGCGCACCTCAAAACTGATCGGCTCACGCAAACCCGGACCCAGCAAACCGTCGACCTTGAGCGCCACCTCACCGTGCTCACGCGGGCGGTAGTCGTAGATGTCCTGGATGTCGCGACCGACCATGCAGGT
>NZ_LHVO01000061.1 GCF_001269925.1 Pseudomonas sp. MIACH | reverse complement strand
TCGTTTCAGGGGTTTGAAAACTCCGGCCGCAATTCTCCCCCTTCGGCGCACTTGAGAAGTTTTATCGTTTATCCTTGCAATGATTTGTTGCACTCAAGCGAGGAAACCTCCGGATGATGATCCGCGATACCCGTCTCAAGACATCCCTTCTGCGTGGCCTGACCATCACTCTGCTCGGCCTGACCCTACTCTCCCCCGCCACCTATTCCGCCGACAAGGTCTCCCTGACCCTGTACAACGGCCAACACAAAGAAGTCGGCGATGAACTCGCCAAGGCCTTCGAAGCCAAGACCGGCATCCACGTCAACGTGCGCAAAGGCAGCAGCAACCAACTGGCCAGCCAAGTTGTGGAAGAAGGCGACCGCTCCCCTGCCGACGTGATCTACACCGAAGAATCGCCCCCCCTGAACAAACTCGGCGAGCAAGGCTTGCTGGCCAAGATCGACGCCAGCACCCTCGACGTGCTGCCCAAGGACTACGTCGGCAGCAACGGCGACTGGATGGGCGTGACCGCGCGCACCCGCGTTGTGGCCTTCAACCCGAAACTGATCGCCGAAAAAGACCTGCCCAAGTCGGTACTCGATTTCGCCGGCCCCGAGTGGCAAGGCAAGGTCGGCTTCGTGCCGACCAGCGGTGCCTTCCAGGAACAGGCCGTGGCGATCATCAAGCTGCACGGCCGTGAAGCCGCCGAAGAATGGCTGACCGGCCTGCGCGCCTTCGGCAAGGTCTACAGCAACAATATGGTCGCCCTGAAGGCTGTGGAAAACGGCGAAGTCGCCACCGTACTGGTGAACAACTACTACTGGTTTGCCCTGAAGAAAGAAAAAACCAACCTCGATTCCCAACTGCACTACTTCACCGATGGCGATGCCGGCGGCCTGATCACCGTGTCGTCGGCGGCCGCGTTGAAATCCAGCAAGCATCCAAAAGAAGCCCAGCAACTGCTGGCGTTCATGGCCAGCGAAGAAGGCCAGCGCGTGATTACCAATACCTCGGCCGAGTACCCGCTGCGCAAAGGCATGGAATCCAACCGCGGCCTCAAGCCTTTCAGCGAACTGCAGCCGCCGAAAATCACCCCTGCCGACCTGGGCAACGCAGAAGAGGCCTTGGACCTGGAACGTGAGGTTGGCTTGAACTGATGAACCCATCGCTACCCACCCCCGCCCTGCGCGGAGGGTTCAGCCCACGCCGCAAGCGCCCTTCGATCTGGCTACTGCTCCCCGTCCTGTTACTGGTGGGCCTGAGCCTGCTGCCGCTGGTGTACGTCGGGCTGAAGGCTTGGCAGGCGGGCTGGGCGCAGGCGGTACATCTGCTCTGGCGGCCCTATGTGTTCGGGCTGCTGCGCAACACCCTGGCGCTGATGGTCGGCGTGACGCTGGCGTGCGGCGTGATCGGCCTGTCCCTGGCCTGGCTGCTGGAACGCAGCAATCTGCCGGGACGCCGCATCTGGGGCGTAGTCCTGTGCCTGCCGTTCGCGGTGCCGGCGTTTGTCAGCAGTTTTACCTGGGTCTCGCTGAGCGCCAACTTCGAAGGACTCGGCGGGGCGATCCTGGTCATGACCCTGTCCAAATACCCGCTGGTGTTTTTGCCGGTGGCGGCGACGCTGCGCAATCTGGATCCCTCCCTGGAAGAATCGGCCCGCACCCTGGGGCTGAATCGCTGGGGCGTATTCTTTCGCATCACCCTGCCCTTGCTGTGGCCGTCGCTGCTGGCCGGGGCACTGCTGATTGCCCTGCATATGCTGGTGGAATTCGGCGCGCTGTCGATCATCGGCCTGCAAACCTTTACCACTGCGATCTATCAGCAATTCGAACTGGAATTCAGCAACGCCAATGCGGCAATGCTCTCGGCGGTGCTGCTGGTGATGTGCCTGGCCCTTCTGTGGCTGGAGCTACGTGTACGCGGCAAGGGCCGACATGTACGCATCGGCCAGGGCGCGGCGCGGCATGCAGAACAGGTTCGCCTGGGCAAGTGGGCAGCACTGGGCCAGGTGTATTGCCTGACCCTGGCAATCATCGGCAGCGGTATTCCCTTGGGGATGCTCGGTTATTGGTTGGCAGTGGGTTCGTCGGCAGCATTTCCGGTGGCCGAGATCAGCGAGGCACTATTGTCCTCACTGGCACTGTCACTGGGTGGCGCGGCACTGTGCCTGGCGCTGGCAGTACCGGTGGGACTGCTCGTGGTGCGCTACAAGGGACAACTGGCGATCTGGGCCGAGCGCCTGCCGTACCTGCTGCACGCCCTGCCCGGCCTGGTGATTGCGTTGACGCTGGTGTATTTCGCCCTGCATTACGTGCCGACGCTGTACCAGACGTCGGCGTTGTTGCTGATCGCCTATGCGTTGTTGTTTCTGCCATTGGCTCAGGCGCCGATCCGCACGGCCTTGAACAAGGCAGCACCGCAACTGGAAGAGGCCGCGCGCACGCTGGGGGCTTCGTCGTTCAGTGCGTTTTGCCGGGTGACGCTGCCGATTATTTTCCCGGCATTGGGGGCGGCATTTGCGCTGGTGTTCCTGGACGCCATGAAGGAATTGACGGCGACGTTGCTGCTCAGTCCGACCGGCCTGAATACCTTGGCGACTGCCGTGTGGGCACACACCTCGAATGTGGAGTTTGCGGCGGCGGCGCCTTATGCGGCGTTGTTGATATTGGTGTCGGGGTTGCCGGTCTATCTGCTGACAACTCGAATGTACTTGAGCCGCTGAGCTCGCTATCGGGAGCAAGCTCCCGATAAGGCCAGAACAGACGACACTAAGCCCGGAACTGCCCCAAGCTCGCCTTCAACTGCGCCGCCAACCCATCCAGCACCTTGCCACTGGCGGTAGTCTCCACCACCGCCTGTGCCGCACGTTCGGCCTGGGCATGGATCACCTCGACCCGGCCTCGTACCGCATGGGCGCCCTGGGCTTGATGCTCGGCGGCGCGGGTAGCCAGGCCAATCGCCGCATGCACCTGCTCCACCGAGGCCTGCACCGTCTGCTGCAAACGCACGCTGTCGCGCAGCACCAGCAAGCCTTCATTGGCCTGGCGCCCGGCCTTGCCGATGGTTTCGACCGCTTCGCGCGCGCCCTGCTGCAACGCGACGATATGCGCCTGGATATCACCGGTGGAGCTTTGGGTCTTGCTGGCCAACGCACGCACTTCGTCCGCCACCACCGCAAAGCCCCGCCCGGTCTCGCCCGCACGCGCCGCCTCAATGGCCGCGTTGAGCGCCAGCAGGTTGGTCTGCTCGGCGATGCCGTGGATAACCGTCAGCACCACTTCGATCTGCTCGCTTTGCTGGGCCAGACGCTCGATAACCTGGGAACCGGCCTGCACCTGCCCCGCCAGCGCCTCGATCAAACTGCCAACCTCCGCCGAAGTGCGCGAGTTCTCATCCGTCGCCTGGCGAATACCCACCACCTGCTGCAACGCCGCCTGCATGGCATGGCTTTCGGCCTGGGCCTCGTCGGCCATTTGCGACAGTGCGCGCAAACTCTCCGCCACCTCATCGCGCTGCAAGCCGGCTGCCGCATCGGCGCCGGCATTGCGCAAGGTCATGGCGCCGATTTCCACGCCGGTACGCTGCGCCACATCGCCCGCCTCGCGCACGATGGGTTGCAACTTATCCACAAAGCGATTGACCGCCGAGGCCATGTCGCCGATTTCGTCCTTGCTGTTGATCTGCACGCGCTTGGTGAGGTCGCCCTCGCCTGCAGCCAGGTCATCCATGGCCGCGATGAGCAGCTTGAGGCGATTGACTACGCGACGACCCAGCACGATGGCAATCAGCAGCAATACGCCGAGCCCCACCAACGCCAGGCCCATGCCGATACGCCAGCGCAGGGTGCCGGCTGCTTCCTGCACGGCGCTGGTGGTGTTGGCGGTCATCTGGGTGGCCGTCGCTTGTGCTGACTGCAGCCTGGCCCCCATGGCGCTGGCACTGTCAGCTGCCGCACCTTTGAGGCTGTCGCCCACCAACTGATCACCACTGGCGATCAGTGCAGCAAAGCGCTTATCCAATGCCAGCAGGTCCGCCTCGACGGAAGCCGTCGACACGCCCATGCGCACCTTGCCGATTTCCACGCCATTGGGGCTGATGGATGCCTCCACGTAATACACGGAAGGATCCGTCTTGGCCGCATCCAGCACTTTGTCCAGGGCTCGATCCCCTGCGCCTTTTGCCAGCAAGGCCTGGTTGATCGGATTTTCGCGGTTCAAGTAGCGGGTCAGGTGCTCGCCCGCAGCGTCGTCATAGACCACGAACAATACGTTGGGATTGCGCTGTGCACGCCGGGCAAACTCCGACAGCGTCGGCACGTCGCTGTCCCACATGGCGCGCGGCGCCACCGAGGCCAGCAGCTGCGCCATATCATTGGCGGAATCCTGCAGGTCTTTTTCCAGGGTTGCACGCAATTGCTTCTGCTCTGCCTGCAGGCGCTCGGAAAGCCCGGTTGTCAGGCGCTGACGGGTGCTGGTGGACAAGCTGTCCAGGCTCGACGTGACTTCCTTGCCGGCTTGCGCCAACTCGCCAGACAGCTTCTGGCTATCGACACCCAGGCGATTGCCCAAATCAGCTTCCAGCGCAGTCACCGTGCTCCGGGTTAGAGCGACCGCCACCAGCACTTGCACCAAAAGAGCGATACCAAGGGTAACGAACACCGGCCGCAACAGACGGCTTTGTAACAATGAGAGAACGGCAGACATCGGGAATCCCTCCACCACGGGTGCCATTAATTTGATAGCACCGCGAAAGAGAGAAACACAGCAAGGGTCGTGCCGCCTGGCAAACAGAAACGACAAAGGGCTCCCGAAGGAGCCCTTTGCTTTTTACATCAACAGCTTATTAAGCGAACGGGTGACGCAGAACGATGGTTTCGTTGCGGTCCGGGCCCGTCGAAATAATGTCAATCGGCGCGCCGATCAGCTCTTCAACACGCTTGATGTAGGCACGGGCATTGGCCGGCAGCTCTTCCAGGGTCTTGGCACCCACGGTCGATTCGGTCCAGCCCGGCACTTCTTCGTACACAGGCTGCAGGCCCACGTAGCTGTCAGCGTCCGTCGGGGCGACGTCCTGACCTTCTGCATCTTTGTAGCCGACGCAGATGTTGATGGTTTCCAGGCCGTCGAGTACATCCAGCTTGGTGAAGCAGATGCCCGAGATGCTGTTCACATCGATAGCGCGACGCAGGATAACGGCGTCGAACCAGCCACAACGACGAGCACGGCCGGTGGTCGCGCCGAATTCGTGGCCTTGCTTGGCCAGGTGCGCACCGACTTCGTCGAACAGCTCAGTCGGGAACGGGCCCGAACCGACACGGGTGGTGTAGGCCTTGGTGATGCCGAGGATGTAGTCCAGGAACATAGGACCAACGCCCGAACCGGTAGCAACGCCGCCAGCGGTGGTGTTGGAGCTGGTCACGTACGGGTAGGTACCGTGGTCGATGTCCAGCAGCGAGCCTTGGGCGCCTTCGAACATGATGTCTTTGCCAGCGCGACGCAGGTCGTGCAGCTCGGCAGTCACGTCCAGCATCAGCGGCTTGAGCAGCTCAGCGTATTCCTTGCACTCGGCCAGGGTCTTGTCGAACTCGATGGCCGGCTCTTTGTAGTAACCCACCAGCATGAAGTTGTGGTAATCCACCAGCTCACGCAGCTTGTCTTCAAAGCGTGGCATGTTGAGCAGGTCGCCCACACGCAAGCCACGACGCGCGACCTTGTCTTCGTAGGCCGGGCCGATGCCGCGACCGGTGGTACCGATCTTCAGCTCGCCACGGGCCTTTTCACGGGCCTGGTCCAGCGCAACGTGGAAGGACAGGATCAGCGGGCAGGACGGGCTGATACGCAGGCGCTCGCGCACCGGTACGCCTTTCTCTTCCAGCTTGGTGATCTCGCGCAGCAAGGCATCCGGTGCAACCACGACGCCGTTGCCGATCAGGCACTGCACGCCTTCGCGCAGGACGCCCGACGGGATCAGGTGCAAGACGGTTTTTTCGCCATCGATGACCAGGGTATGGCCAGCGTTGTGGCCGCCTTGGTAGCGCACTACGGCGGCAGCATGTTCGGTCAGCAGATCAACGATCTTGCCTTTGCCCTCATCACCCCATTGGGTGCCCAGGACTACGACATTCTTACCCATAACACTTGTCCTCATTCGCGCAAACTTGGTGCCGGCGATGGCCGGCAGGAAAACTCAAGAAGCCAGTGGCGATACTTGCCAAAGCCCGTTCTGCAGAATCAATTGCCGGTCGCAGTCCGCTTCACGGGCGGCGGCCAATGGCTGCCCAGGCAAGGCCTGGACGACACGCTGACCCTCACTGCGCAACTGGCAAACCTGCTGCCAGAGTGCTGCGTCCGTACTGTCGGGCATCCAGATGCCACCGGACGGCAGCTCGACCTCAGCACGCCCCAGGGTCACCAGGGTTTTCAAATCGGTGGAAAAGCCGGTGGCCGGACGCGCACGACCGAAGTCGGCGCCGATGTCGTCGTAACGACCACCTTGGGCGATGGCCTGGCCAACACCCGGTACAAACACCGCGAACACCACACCGGTGTGGTAGTGGTAGCCGCGCAACTCACCCAGATCAAAATACAGCGGCAACTGCGGGAAGCGCGCCGACAACCGCTCAGCAATCGCCAGCACGTCATCCAGTGCAGCCAATACCGGCGCCGGCGCCTTGGCCAGGCGTTCACGTGCAGCCACCAGCACTTCACGTCCGCCACACAGGTTGACCAGTGCGCGCAGCATGTCGGCCAGATCCGCAGGTACGCCAGCGGTCAGGGCAATGACTTCATCGATCGCCTTGCGTTGCAGGGCATCGAACAGCTGTTGCTCGACTTCACCGGACAAACCGGCCGCACGGGCCAGGCCACGGTAGATACCAACATGACCGAGGTCCATGTGGACATCTGGCACATCAGCCAGTTGCAGCATGGCCAGCATCAAGCTGATCACTTCAACGTCACTGCTCGGGCTGGCATCACCGTACAACTCCGCGCCCAACTGGATTGGGCTACGGGAAGACGACAAGGCACGCGGTTGAGCATGCAGCACGCTGCCGGCGTAGCACAGGCGGCTCGGGCCTTCGCGGCGCAGGGTGTGCGCATCGATGCGCGCCACTTGCGGCGTGATGTCGGCACGGAACCCCATTTGCCGGCCCGATTGCGGGTCGATGACCTTGAAGGTGCGCAGATCCAGGTCCTGGCCCGCGCCGGTGAGCAGGGATTCCAGGTACTCGATATGGGGGGTCACGACAAACTCGTAACCCCAGCTCTGGAACAGATCCAACACCTGGCGGCGCGCTACTTCAATGCGCGCAGCTTCTGGTGGCAGTACTTCTTCGATGCCATCTGGCAGCAGCCAGCGGTCTACCGTTGCCATTACGCCATTCCCCTATGATCCGGGCGGCCAGCCCTCGGCCGAGCCTTGAGTGAAGCAGAAAATACCCGCCCCCCCTGCATAAACCACGCGCAAGAGCGACGTGACGAACGACCTGTTAACGGCCTCGTCGGGCACTTTCCTCGAAAAACCTGTCACGCCTGCCGAATCAAACATGCAGACGCAAAAAAGCCGGGAATTTCCCGGCTGCCGCATCATACACCCGTTTTCTGAAAGGATCACCCCGCCAGGCGTTTTAGCCGCCCGACGGAGTGCCCTACAAAATCACGAGCTGGTTACTTGGACTTTTCCAGGTAGCGGAAGAAGTCGCTGCTTGGGTCCAGCACCATGACGTCGGTTTTGTTCGCGAAGCTTTCACGGTAGGCACGCAGGCTACGATAGAACGCGTAGAACTCCTGGTCCTGGCCGTAAGCCTTGGCGTAGATCGCCGCAGCTTGAGCATCACCATCACCACGGGCCTCTTCAGACTCGCGATAGGCTTCTGCCAGCAGTACACGACGCTGACGGTCGGCATCCGCACGGATACCTTCAGCCAACTCGTTACCCTTGGCACGGTGCTCACGGGCCTCACGCTCACGCTCGGTGCTCATACGCTCGAACACGCTGCGGTTCACTTCCTTCGGCAAATCGATGGCCTTGACCCGAACATCGACAACTTCGATGCCCAGTTCTTTTTCCGCCATCGTGTTCAACGAACGCGTGATATCCGCCATCAGCGCATCACGCTCACCGGACACCACCTCGTGCAGGGTGCGCTTACCAAACTGGTCACGCAGGCCCGATTCCAGACGGCGCGACAAACGCTCGTCGGCAATCTGCTTGAGGCCGGAGGTCGCGGTGTAGAAGCGCTCGGCATCCTTGACGCGCCACTTGGCGTAGGCGTCAACCATCACGGCTTTCTTTTCCAGGGTCAGAAAGCGCTGTGTCGGTGCATCCAGGGTCATCAGGCGGGCGTCGAACTTGCGTACCTGGTTGACGTAGGGGACTTTCACATGCAGGCCCGGCTGGACATCCGCCTGGACCACGCGACCGAATTGCAGCAGCACCGCACGCTCGGTCTGAGCCACGATGTAGAAGCAGTTCCAGGCAGCGATGACCACGACGACGCCCACAATCAGGGCGGTCAGCGATTTATTGCTCATCAACGACTCTCCCTGGTACGTGTTTGCTGTTGCAGCAAGTCAGCGGCCGCACGGGCACTCGCTTCGTTGGCAGCGGCATTGGAACCGGTGGCCGGTGCGCTGGAGCTGCTACGACCACCTTCGATCATCTTGTCCAGCGGCAGGTACAGCAGGTTGTTCTGCCCACCCTTGCTGCCGGTCACGAGGACCTTGCTGGTATTGCTGAAGACTTCCTGCATGGTGTCCAGGTACAGACGCTCACGAGTCACTTCAGGTGCCTTGCGGTACTCGGTGACCAGCTTGGTAAAGCGATCCGCCTCACCCTTGGCGCGGGAGACCACTTCATCACGGTAGCCGTTTGCATCTTCAAGGATGCGCTGGGCCTGGCCACGCGCTTCCGGAACGACGCCGTTGGCGTAGGTTTCAGCCTGGTTGCGCGAACGCTGCTCGTCTTCACGGGCGCGGATCACATCGTCGAAGGCTTCCTGCACTTCACGCGGTGCCGCAGCGCTCTGTACGTTCACCTGGGTGACGGTGATACCGGTGCGATAGGTATCGAGGAACCGTTGCAGGCGCTCCTTGATTTCGCTGGCCATCAACTCACGACCTTCGGTCAGCACCTGGTCCATGGCGGTGGAACCCACCACGTGGCGCAGGGCGCTTTCGGTTGCGTGTTGCAGGCTGATTTCCGGCTGATCAACGTTCAGCACGAAGTCCTGCAGGTTGGTGATCTTGTACTGCACGGTCAACGGCACTTCGACGATGTTCTCGTCTTCGGTCAGCATCTGGCCCTGCTTGGTGTAGGCACGCTCACGCGTGACGTTCTCCATGTACTTCTTGTCGATCGGCGGGAAATAGATGTTCAGGCCAGGACCGACAGTCTCGTAGTACTTGCCGAAGCGCAGCACCACGGCTTGCTCCTGCTCGTCCACGACATATACGGCGCTGTAAAGCCATACGGCCGCCAGCACGACAAGACCCAGGCCCAGCAGGCCATAGCCGCCGCCCTTGCCTGTGCGACCACCTTCGTCACCACCACGTTTTTTTCCACCACCGAACAACCCATTCAGGCTTTCCTGCAGCTTTCGGAAGGCCTCGTCGAGATCTGGTGGCCCCTTGCGGTCGCCATTATTGCGGCGCTTACCACCCCAAGGATCCTGATTATTCGAGTTGCCACCCGGCTCATTCCAAGCCATAGCGCTCTCCATCTGATAAAGCAAAGACGCACCCACGGCGCGCCGACCAATGCTACAGAATGCCTGCTACTGCGGCACAACCGCTTTCGGAGGCTTTTATTGCAAAGTGTGTTGTTCGATGAACTCTGTCGGTACTACGCCTTCACGGCTGACCAGCCGATTGAGCTCCGAGCGCGGCAATCGAACGGCCAGCAAACTGACACCTTCTTCGTCGTGTTCTTCTTTCTGTACCGCGCCCAGCTCGAAAAACTGTGCACGCAGTCGAGCAAAACGCTGAGGCAAGCGCAAGGTGCCGACAAACAAATCGCTGCCGAGCAATTCGGCAATGGCTTGTTCAAGCAGCTCCAAACCACTGCCATCACGCGCCGACAGCCAGACCCGCTGGGGTTTGCCGTTCTCGTCGCGCTGGATTTGTGGCTCGACGCCTTCAAGCAAATCGAGTTTGTTATAGACCTCAAGGATCGGCAAGTCCTGGGCGCCAATCTCGCCCAGCACGACCATGACCTGTTCAATCTGCAACATGCGATCCGGTTCAGCCGCATCGATCACGTGCAACAGCAGGTCGGAGTTGCTCGACTCTTCGAGCGTAGACCGAAAGGCCTCGACCAGCTTGTGGGGCAAGTGACGAATGAAACCCACGGTGTCGGCCAGGACAATCGGCCCCAGGTCGTCGATATCCAGACGGCGCAAGGTCGGGTCGAGGGTCGCGAACAGTTGGTCAGCCGCATACACGTCCGATTTCGTCACGTTGTTGAACAGCGTGGACTTGCCGGCGTTGGTATAGCCCACCAGCGATACGGTAGGGATATCGGCACGCGAACGGCCACGTCGCGATTGCTCGCGCTGGCTGCGCACCTTCTCCAGTCGACCCTTGATCTGACGCAGGCGAACCCGCAGCAGGCGTCGGTCGGTTTCCAACTGGGTTTCACCCGGCCCCCGCATGCCGATACCGCCACCCTGACGCTCAAGGTGAGTCCAACCGCGAACCAGCCGGGTGCTCATGTGATCAAGCTGGGCCAGTTCTACCTGGAGCTTGCCCTCATGGGTACGGGCGCGTTGGGCGAAAATATCGAGAATCAGACCGGTGCGGTCGATCACGCGACACTCGAAAACACGTTCGAGGTTACGTTCCTGACTGGGCGTGAGGGTATGGTTGAAGATCACCAGATCGGCTTCTTCGGCGTAGACCAGATCGCGTAACTCCTCGACCTTGCCGCTGCCAATCAGGAATTTAGCGGTTGGCCGATGACGCGGCACGTTAAAAAACGCAACGGTCTCGGCGCCGGCCGAATTTGCCAACTCCTGAAACTCCTGCGGATCTTCGCGCGCCTCAGGGTCCTGTCCATCCAAGTGAACGAGGATTACTCGCTCACCACCACCGTGGCGCTCAAAGAACAAAGGAGACTCCTATCAGGCGTTACCTGGCTCAGCGTCAGCTGCATCATCACCTGCTGCGCTAGGCAGACGGATTGGACGAACTGGAACCACTGTCGAGATAGCGTGCTTGTAAACCATCTGGCTGACGGTGTTTTTCAGCAGGATCACGAACTGGTCGAACGACTCGATCGTGCCTTGCAGCTTGATACCGTTAACCAGGTAGATGGAAACCCCCACTTTCTCTTTACGTAAAGTATTCAAGTAAGGGTCTTGTAGCGAATGCCCTTTTGACATGTGCCGCACTCCTTTAAGGATCAATAATAAAAAATCGGAAAATAAATAGCTCATGGCCGTCACACCCCCAAGGATAGACGGCAATTGCAAGGACTCAGCTCAATATGGAGACCGTTCCCAAGTATTTCAAGGCGCGTGACAGATTGTCGCTGTCCAGGCTGTCCAACCAGTGCAAATCGCTCCAGCTGCGCAACCAGGTGAACTGGCGCTTCGCCAATTGGCGCGTGGCAATGATGCCGCGCTCCTGCATTTCAGCTGACGTCAGCTTGCCATCCAGATGATCCCAGACTTGGCGGTAGCCTACAGCACGTATCGAAGGCAACCCTGGATGCAGGTCACCTCTTGAACGCAGTGCTACGACCTCGTCCACAAACCCCTGTTCCAACATAATTGTGAATCTTTGTGCAATTCGTTCATGCAGCACCTGGCGATTTGCCGGAGCGATGGCCAGATTCGCCACAGTATAGGGCAATTGTGACTGTCCAGATGCGCCTGCGTCAGCACTTTGCGCAGTTTGTTTCAGCCGCAGTTCAGTCATGGTCTGACCGCTGACACGCCAGACTTCCAGGGCGCGACTGAGGCGCTGAGGATCATTGGGGTGAATGCGCGCGGCAGATACCGGATCGACCACTGCCAACTGGTCGTGCAGGGCTTGCCAGCCAAGGCGCGCAGCCTCTTCTTCGAGTTCGGCGCGCACCTGCGCATCGGCGGGCGGCATATCGGCCAACCCCTCCTGCAAAGCCTTGTAGTAAAGCATCGTGCCGCCGACCAGCAGCGGAATGTTGCCGCGCGCCGTGATCTCGGCCATCGCGGCCAGGGCGTCGGTGCGAAAATCTGCCGCCGAATAGCTCTCGGCCGGGTCAATGATGTCGATCAACCGATGCGGATACTGTGCCAGCAGCTCTTTTGAGGGCTTGGCGGTGCCAATGTCCATGTCCCGGTAAACCAGGGCAGAGTCGACACTGATCAACTCGCAGGGCAGCACCTTGGTCAGCTCGATGGCCAGGTCGGTCTTGCCGGCGGCCGTGGGGCCCATCAGGAAGATTGCGGGGGGCAAGGCGCTCATCAACGACCGCGCAGGAACAGTTTGTCCAGATCGTCCAGGCCCATTTGGGTCCAGGTCGGTCGGCCGTGGTTGCATTGGCCGCTGCGCTCAGTGTTTTCCATGTCGCGCAGCAGGCCGTTCATTTCCGGCAGGGCCAGGCGGCGATTGGCGCGGATAGCGCCGTGACACGCCATAGTCCCGAGCAGTTCGTTGATGTGCGCCTGGATGCGGTCGCTGGTACCGTACTCCATGAGATCGGCCAGCACGTCGGCCACCAGCCGGTTGGCTTCGGCCTGCTTGAGCAGCGCGGGAATCTGGCGAATCGCCAGGGTTTCCGGGCCTAGGCGTTGCAGTTCGAAGCCCAATTTCTGGAACACGCTGTGGTGCTCTTCGGCGCAATCGGCCTCACGCTGGCTGACGGCCAGGGATTCCGGCACCAGCAACGGCTGGCCACTCAGGCCTTCACTGGCCATGGCGATTTTCAGGCGCTCGTACATGATCCGCTCGTGAGCGGCGTGCATGTCCACCAGCACCAGGCCATGGGCGTTTTCCGCAAGGATGTAGATGCCCTTGAGCTGCGCCAACGCGTAGCCCAGCGGTGGAATATCACCACCACCTTCCGGCAAGGCCACTGCGCCCGGCTCGGCACCTGGCAACGGCGCAAAGAATTCACGGTAGGCGGCCTGCGCCTCGGCCACCGGTACGACCGATTGCGGACGCGGTGTGTATTGGTACTGATAACCCGCCCCTGAGCCAGAGCCCGGCGCCGTGTAGCTCGGTTGCGGTGGCGGCGATTGCAGCAGGTTTGCCGCCAGGCTCATTTCGCCCTGGGGGCCGAACTCACCGGCTTCAGGACCGCTCGGACGTACTACTGCGGTCACGATAGGCGCAGACAGCTGGTCATCCGGGCGCACATCGCCCAGAGCACGGTGCAAGGTGCCATAGAGGAAGTCATGCACCATGCGCCCGTCACGGAAGCGCACTTCGTGTTTGGTCGGGTGCACGTTAACGTCGACCACCGAAGGGTCGACCTCGAAAAACAACACAAAAGTCGGATGCCGCCCGTTGAACAGCACATCGCGATAAGCCTGGCGCACCGCATGGGCCACCAGTTTGTCGCGCACCGCCCGGCCATTCACAAAGAAATACTGCAAGTCCGCCTGGCTGCGGGAGAAGGTCGGCAAACCGACCCAACCCCACAGGCGCAAGCCATTGCGTTCGATTTCAATCGGCAGCGCCTGCTCCAGGAAGCCGGCACCACACACAGCCGCTACCCGGCGTGCACGCGCGGCGTCATCGTTGGCTTCGTGGAGGCTGAGGATGGTCTTGCCGTTGTGGCGCAGGTGAAACGCCACATCGAAACGCGCCAGGGCCAGGCGTTTGATGACTTCTTGCAGGTGATCGAATTCGGTTTTTTCGGCCTTGAGGAATTTACGCCGCGCCGGAGTGTTGAAGAACAGGTCGCGCACTTCCACCGAGGTGCCCACCGGGTGCGCAGCGGGCTGGACCCGAGGCGCCATGTCGCGGCCTTCGGTTTCCACCTGCCAGGCCTGCTCGGCATCACGGGTACGCGACGTCAGGGTCAAGCGCGCCACGGAGCTGATGGAGGCCAATGCCTCACCCCGAAAGCCCAGGCTCATCACGCGCTCAAGGTCTTCCAGGTCGCGGATCTTGCTGGTGGCGTGACGGGCCAGGGCCAGCGGCAGGTCATCGGAGGAGATCCCGCTGCCATCGTCGCGTACGCGCAGCAGCTTGACGCCGCCCTGCTCCACATCGACATCGATGCGCTTGGCGCCGGAGTCGATGCTGTTCTCCAGCAACTCCTTGATCACCGATGCCGGCCGTTCAACGACCTCGCCCGCCGCAATCTGGTTGGCAAGGCGCGGGCTGAGCAATTCAATGCGCGACCCGCTGTTCAAGACTGATTCGCTCATTACTGCGCCGCCAATTCAGTGCCAGGGATGGTCAACACCTGGCCGATTTTCAACTCATCGGTCTTCAGGTTGTTGGCGCTGCGCAAGGACGCGGCCGAGACTTGGAAACGCACGGCCAGCATGGCCACTGTGTCGCCGGGCTGCACGCGATGGTCACGCGGGCCCTGGGCGATTTTCCCGGAGTCGCGCAGCCAGGCGATATAGGTGCCCGGTGGCGGATTCTGCTGGAAGAACTGGCGCACGCCGGCGCTGATGGAACGTGCCAATGCCTGCTGGTGGCTGGCACTGGCGAGCTTCGAGGCTTCATTGGCGTTGGAGATGAATCCGGTTTCCACCAGGATCGATGGGATATCCGGCGACTTCAGCACCATAAACCCGGCTTGCTCCACACGCTGCTTGTGCAACGAGGTCACGCGGCCGATATTGCTCAACACCTTCTGGCCGACGTTCAAGCTGGAGGTCAGCGAAGCCGTCATCGACAGGTCCAGCAGTACACCAGCGAGCATCTTGTCCTTGTCATCGAGGGACACGTTGCCGGCCCCGCCGATCAAGTCGGAGCGGTTTTCACTGTCGGCCAGCCAGCGGGCGGTCTCGGACGTAGCGCCGCGATCCGACAAGGCAAACACCGAAGCCCCGAAGGCGGCGGCCGAAGGTGCGGCGTCAGCGTGGATCGAGACGAACAGGTCGGCGCCCTTCTTGCGCGCGATTTCGGTACGGCCGCGCAACGGAATGAAGTAGTCGCCGGTACGGGTGAGTTCGGCGCGGTAGCCTTTCATGCCGTTGACCTGGCGTTGCAGCTCGCGGGCGATGGCCAGCACCACGTCTTTCTCATGCTGACCGCGCGAACCGGACGCACCCGGGTCTTCACCGCCGTGGCCAGCGTCGATCACCACGATAATGTCGCGTTTGCCGGCCGGGGCTGGCGGCGGCGGTGGCAACTTGACCTGGGGTTGCGACGGGTTGACCGGTACGGCCGGCACTGTCGCCACGGCCGGGGTTGGCGCAGGCGGCGGCGCGGCATCGGCGGCATTGTCGAACAGATCGACCACCAGCCGGTTGCCGTATTGGGCGTTTGGCGCCAGGGAGAAGCTTTTCGGAGTCACGACCTTTTTCAAGTCGATCACCACGCGCAGGTCAGTCGGCGTGCGCTGCGCCGAGCGCATGGCGGTAATCGGCGTGTTGGCGGTGGACACTTTCAACGGCGCGGCCAGGGTCGCACCATTGATGTCGATCACCAGGCGATCAGGCGCCGTGAGGGTAAAGACACTGTGCTGGACCGGGCCAGACAGGTCGAACACCAGTCGCGTGTTATCCGGCGCTCGCCACAGGCGAACACTCTTCACCTGTGAAGCAGCCAGAGCATTGACAGTCATTGCCGCAAGCAACACCCCTACGACAGCAACCAACGCGCGAAAGCGCATACCTAACCCCACCAATTATTTGAATTCCAAAGCCAGAGCGGCACACCACGACTCACCGCGCGCGCCCTGGGGCAACAACTTCAGCTGACGTCCGTGATCATGCGGCGTAATGGTAATGGTCAGGTCCGGCTTTGGCAAAAAGCCTGTGCCTTTATCTGGCCACTCAATCAGACACAACGCCTCTTCATCGAAGTAATCCCGGATACCCATGAACTCGAGTTCTTCGGGGTCCACCAGGCGGTAGAGGTCGAAGTGGAAAGCCCGCACTGCGCCGATCTCGTAGGGCTCAACCAGGGTGAACGTGGGACTCTTTACCGCCCCCGTATGACCCAACCCACGAATGATGCCCCGGGACAGCGTGGTCTTGCCCGCCCCCAGGTCGCCTTCAAGAAAGATCAGGCCTGACCCGGTCGTGACCTGGGCAATACGCTGACCTAACGCGACCATGGCCTCTTCATCGGCCAGGAAAAGGATTACTTCAGACACGGCGACTGTTCCTCCAGCAATTGACGAATGGCGGGTATCAGGTCGCTGGCGGCCAGCCCGCGACCAAAGCTGCCCTGGCGATCCCCGGCGGTGGCGTGCAGCCAGACGGCCAGGCAGCTTGCTTCATAAGCCGGCATGCCCTGGGCCAGCAGCGCGCCCACCAGGCCGGCCAAAACGTCACCGAGGCCTGCCGTCGCCATCGCCGGATGGCCTTGATCGCAGCGCGAAACACGCCCGTCCGGACTGGCAATCAAACTGCCAGCCCCCTTGAGGATAGCCACTGCATTGAATTTCTGGCTCAGCGCGCGCGCCACCTTAAGACGGTCGGCCTGAACCTCGGCTGTCGAAATCCCCAGCAAGCGCGCGGCCTCCCCCGGATGCGGGGTGATCACGCAATGGGCCGGCAGGCTCACGCTGCCAACTGCCAGCTGATTGAGAGCATCGGCGTCCCAGACTTGCGGCAGCCGGGCATTGGCCGCGACAGACAATAGGCTTTTACCCCAGGCGGCTTCGCCCAGGCCGGGACCAATCACGATCACCGAGATTTTTTCCAGCAAGCCCATCAACTGGTTGGCCGAACTCACGCCGACAGTCATGACTTCCGGCAAACGTGCCAACGCGGCCGGCACGTGCTCAAGGCGAGTGGCCAGGGACACCATGCCCGCACCACTGCGCAAGGCGCTTTCGGCGCCGAGCAGCGCGGCGCCGCCAAAGCCCCGGTCGCCGCCAATCATCAGCAGATGACCGAACTGGCCTTTATGGGCGTCCGGGGAACGCGCAGCCAGTTGCGGCAAATGGCCGTGCAACAAAGGCTGAACGTCGGTTATTTCGTGTTTTGTCTGCGGCATGCGTCTTCAAGCTCCGATGTCTGGCAGAATTATACGCATCTAACCTGTGGTTTCCCGTGTCTCATGCCCGCTATTACTTCCGATCTGCCTGCCCTCGCCCAATCGATCAAAGACTGGGGCCGCGAGCTGGGCTTTCAACAAGTCGGCATCAGCGGCCTGGACCTGGCTGAGCATGAACAGCACCTGCAACGCTGGCTCGACGCGGGCTACCACGGCGAGATGGAATACATGGGCGCCCATGGCAGCAAACGCTCGCACCCGGACGAACTGGTACCGGGCACCCTGCGCGTGGTATCGCTGCGCATGGATTACCTGCCCGGCGACACGCAGATGGCGCAACTGCTGGCAAAACCGGAAAAAGCCTACATCTCCCGTTATGCCCTGGGCCGCGACTACCACAAGCTGATCCGCAAGCGCGTGCAGCAGTTGGCCGACCGTATCCAGGCGCAGATCGGCCCTTTCGGCTTTCGCGCCTTTGTCGACAGCGCGCCCGTGCTGGAAAAAGCCATTGCCGAACAAGCCGGACTGGGCTGGATCGGTAAAAACACCCTGGTGCTCAATCGCAAGGCCGGCAGTTATTTCTTCCTGAGCGAGCTATTTGTGGATTTGCCGCTGCCGGTCGATCCGCCGCACAGTACCGAACACTGCGGCCGCTGCACCGCCTGCCTGGATATCTGCCCGACCAATGCGTTTGTCGGCCCTTATGTACTGGACGCCCGGCGCTGTATTTCCTACCTGACCATCGAACTCAAGAGCGCGATCCCTGAAGACCTGCGCCCGCTGATCGGCAACCGGGTATTCGGCTGCGATGACTGTCAGATCGTTTGTCCCTGGAATCGTTTCGCGCGACCCACTGCCGAAAGCGATTTCAAGCCGCGGCACAACCTGGACAACGCAGAGCTTGCGGAACTGTTTATGTGGGATGAGGATAAATTCCTCAGCAGTACCGAAGGTTCACCGTTGCGCCGCGCCGGTTACGAGCGCTGGTTGCGCAACCTGGCGGTGGGCCTGGGCAACGCGCCGTCGAGCATTCCGGTGCTGGAAGCCTTGAAGGCGCGTCGGGATTACCCATCGGAGTTGGTGCGCGAACATGTGGAATGGGCGCTGAACCAACACGCAGCACGCTAGTGCACGTCGTCGTTATAGACGAACTTGGGCATTTCCCAGTGAAATCGAATCGCCAGCAGGCGCAATAGAAAGCCGCTGAACAGGGTCAGCAGAATCGCCTGCTCGCTGGGCAGTTCCAGGTAGAGGCACAGCAGGTAGAACCAGGCGGCGAGGAATGACACGCTGGCGTACAGCTCACGGCGGAAGATCAACGGAATGTCGTTGCAGAAAATATCCCGCAGAATGCCGCCGAAGACGCCGGTGATCACCCCGCTGACCGACGCCACCAGCATGCCGTGGCCCATTTCCAGGGCGGTCATGCAACCGATCAGCGTGAACGCGACCAGGCCCACGGCATCCAGCGCGAGGAACAGCGAGCGCAGATGGCGCATCAACGGCGCGATAAAGATCGTCACAAGCGCCGCGACGGAGGTCAGCACCAGGTATTCCGGATGTTTGACCCACGTCAGCGGGTAATGGCCGAGCAATACATCACGTACCGAGCCGCCGCCCAACGCCGTCACGCAGGCGATCAACACCACGCCAAACCAGTCCATGCCGCGCCGACCGGCGGACAAGGCGCCGGTCATGGCTTCGGCGGTGATGGCGATGAGGTAGAGCATCAGCAGCATGATGGCGATCCTTGCAAAGAGGCCGGCAGTCTAATCATTTGCTGATGGCACCAAAAGGGGGCGTTTGGTGATAAACCGAGTTGCCTGCCATCGGGAGCAAGCCCCCTCCCACACTTGGACCTGGGAATACATTCAAGTGTGGGAGCTGGCTTGCCTGCGAAGGCGCCCGGTCAGCCGCCTCCGTTTCAAGCCTTGATGAAATGCTTGCGGTAATGCTGCAGCTCGGCGATCGACTCGCGAATATCATCCAGCGCCAGATGGGTACTGCCTTTATGGAAGCTGTCCTTGACCTCCGGCGCCCAGCGCGCGGCCAGTTCCTTGAGCGTGGACACGTCCAGGTTGCGGTAGTGGAAGTAGCTTTCCAGCGCCTTCATGTGGGTATAAAGGAAGCGGCGGTCCTGGCAGATGCTGTTGCCGCAGATCGGCGACTTGCCCTTGGGCACCCACTTTTCCAGAAAGGCAATGGTTTCGGCTTCGGCTTCGGCCATGCTGATGCGGCTGTCGCGCACACGCTGGGTCAGGCCGGAGTTGCCGTGGGTGCGGGTGTTCCACTCGTCCATGGTGGCGAGCACGGCGTCGCTGTGGTGGATCGCGATCACCGGACCTTCGGCCAAGGTATTGAGGTTGCTGTCGGTGACAATGGTCGCCATCTCGATGATGACGTCGGTGTCAGGGTTCAGACCGGTCATTTCCAGATCGATCCAAATCAGGTTCTGTGGGTTTTGCATGGCTTGATTCTCTTGGCACCTTGGCGTAGCTGCGCAGTTTAGCAGGCGGGGCCGTGCTAGACTCGCGACCGTTTTACCTAACCTTTGCATTATCGACACGGAACACCAATGGCCAAACGCCAGCTCAATCGTCGCCAAAACTGGCGCATCGAAAAGATTCAAGGTGAGCGCGCCGCACGCGCCGCCAAACGCGAATCCTCCGCCGTGGACGCGCTCGAGGGCGGCGACCTGGGGCCCGAACAAACGGGCCTGGTGATCGCGCACTTTGGTGTGCAGGTCGAAGTCGAGGCGCTGGAAGGCGAGCTCGCGGGCCAGGTGTTCCGCTGCCACTTGCGTGCCAACCTGCCTGCGCTGGTAACCGGCGACAAGGTGGTCTGGCGTGCCGGCAACCAGGGCATCGGCGTGATCGTCGCCCAGCTGCCGCGTACTACCGAACTGCGCCGCCCCGACAGCCGCGGCCAGCTCAAGCCGGTAGCGGCCAACGTCGACATGATCGTCATCGTCTTTGCACCGTTGCCCGAGCCCCATGCCAACCTGATCGACCGCTACCTGGTGGCGGCCGAGCATGCCGGCATTCGCCCGCTGTTGCTGCTGAACAAATTCGACCTGATCGACGAGCAGAATGCCCCGGCGCTCAACGCGCTGCTGGCGGTCTACCGCACCCTGGGCTACCCAGTGCTGGAAGTCTCGGCGCATCACGGCAACGGCATGGAACAGCTGCAACAGCAGTTGGACGGACGCATCAGCGTATTTGTCGGCCAGTCGGGCGTGGGCAAATCCTCGCTGGTCAACAGCCTGCTGCCGGAAGTCGACACCCGCGTGGGCCCGCTGTCGGAGCTGTCCGGCCAGGGCACCCACACCACTACCACGGCGCGGCTGTTCCACTTCCCGGGCGGCGGTGAGTTGATCGACTCCCCAGGTATCCGTGAATTCGGCCTCGGCCACGTCAGCCGCAGCGATGTGGAAGCGGGCTTTATCGAATTCAACGACCTGATCGGCACCTGCCGCTTCCGTGACTGCAAGCACGATCGCGAGCCAGGCTGTGCACTGCTCAAGGCGCTGGAAGATGGCCGCGTGCAGCAGCAGCGGATGAACAGCTATCGGTCGATTATTGCGAGCTTGCCGGAAAGCAGTTACTAAACAAACAACAAGGCCGCGAT
Organism: Pseudomonas sp. MIACH; assembly: GCF_001269925.1. Lineage (GTDB taxonomy): Bacteria > Pseudomonadota > Gammaproteobacteria > Pseudomonadales > Pseudomonadaceae > Aquipseudomonas. The sequence goes on along the minus strand of NZ_LHVO01000061.1, from coordinate 130,549 downwards.
GATCGCGGCCTTGTTGTTTATGGCTTATGAACCCGTCGCAGGTACCGTCGGGTCTTTCACGCCGCCGTCATCAAACAGATTCAGCTTCTGCCGCAGCTCATGGGCCGGCAATGGCTCCTGCCCTGGCGGGATGGCATGTGGATCGGCCGGTACTTCACCCGGCGCACCTGCTCCCGGGGTCGGTTGTGGTGGCGGCTGATCACCTTCAATCGCACGCTGGGCCTTTTTGGTCAGCACGACGATGTCGATGCGACGGTTGATCGGGTTGAACGGATCCTTCGCATCAAACAGTTGCGAAGACGCAAAACCCACCACGCGTGCCACTTGCGGATCCGGATAGCTGCCAGCCACCAGCGCTCGACGCGCCGCGTTGGCGCGGTTGGCGGAAAGCTCCCAGTTGCCAAAGTCACCCTGGCCCGCATACGGCTTGGCGTCGGTGTGGCCGCTGATGCTGATCTTGTTCGGCACCGCCTTGATGGTGTCGGCCATGGCCAGCAGGATGTCTTCAAAGTACGGCTTCAAGCGCGCGCTGCCAGAGTCGAACATCGGCCGGTTGGCGGCATCGGTGATCTGGATGCGCAAGCCATCGGGAGTGATCTCGAACGAAATCTGATCCTTGAACTTCAGCAGTTGCGGGTTTTCCTCGACCTTGGTCTGCAATTCCTGCAGCAACAGCTCAAGACGCTCCTGCTCGACCTGCTCGGCCATGGCCTCGACAGTATCGCGCTCGATCGGGATTTTCTCCTGCGGCGCCTCGGTTTTGACTTCCGGGTTGATGGTGCGCTCAGGCGCCAGCTGCGGCGAGCCGCCGAGGTCGATCACGAAGGGCGTGCCGCTTTCCGAAAAACCAATCGGGTCCTTGAAATAGCCGGCGATGGCGATCTTCTGTTCAGGTGTGGCCGTGGACATCAGCCACAACACCAGGAAGAACGCCATCATCGCCGTCGCAAAGTCGGCGAAGGCGATTTTCCAGGCGCCGCCATGGTGCCCCGCAGCGAAGCGCTTGACGCGCTTGATGATTATCGGCTGGTTGTTTTCCATGGCTTAGCGACCGCGAACCGCTTGTTCCAGCTCGGCGAAGCTTGGGCGATGCTTCGGGTACAGCACCTTGCGACCGAACTCCACCGCCAACGAAGGCGGCATGCCGGAAGCAGAGGCTACCAGGCTGGCCTTGATCGACTCGTACAGGTTGATCTCTTCCTTGGCGTCGTGGGCCAGGGAGGTCGCCAGCGGGCCGAAGAAGCCGTAAGCCGCGAGAATACCGAAGAAGGTACCTACCAACGCCGCACCTACGTGCATACCGATAGCCGCCTGGTCACCTTCGCCCAGGGAGGCCATGGTCACCACGATACCGAGTACCGCCGCGACGATACCGAAGCCGGGCATGCCGTCGGCCACACCGGTTACGGCATGGGAAGGATGCTCCAATTCTTCCTTGAGGCTGAACAACTCCATGTCGAACAGGCCTTCCAGCTCATGGGGAGCCATGTTGCCGGAGGACATGATGCGCAGGTAATCGCAGATGTACGCGGTCATGCGCTCATCTTTGAGCACCGCCGGGTACTTGGCGAAAATCGGGCTGGCCGCAGCGTCTTCGATGTCGGCCTCGATGGCCATCATGCCTTCGCGGCGGCTTTTGTTGAGGATCTCGTAAACCAGGCCCAACACTTCCAGGTAGAAGGTGTGGGTGAAACGCGAACCGAACATGCCAAGCGACTTCTTGATCACGTGCATGGTCATGTAGCCGGGGTTCGCCTGCAAAAAGGCGCCCAGTGCCGCACCACCAATAATCATCACCTCGAAAGGCTGGATCAGTGCCGCAATTTTACCGTGGGACAGGACGTACCCGCCGAGCACGCTCGCGAAGACGACGATAATGCCGATAATTTTAGCCATAGGAGATGAGTACTTGCGCCGTCGGGTTCATGGACATATTTGGGGGAACTGGAAAACTCTTGTTCTACTTATCGGCAAAACTGCGCCAGACTATAGCCCGTTAAGGCGAAAAGCCAGTTCGGCCCGCTCCGGGCGTGTTGACCGCAAGTGATGATCGCGCCCCAATCATGGCTAATGAAACGACAGTCCCAACTGCAAAACCTACTTCTCTCGCCGCTTGGATCAAGCGCCTGGACGACGTGCTGCTGCCCGTCCCCCAGGCCAGCCACGACCGCGTGTGCAAAGCCATCCGCGATAGCCGCAGTTCGTTGCGAGATATTGCCGAACTGATGCAAAACAGCCCGGCGCTCGTACTGAGCGTCATGCGCGAGGCCAACAGCCACACCCATGGCAGCCTGGCGGCGCCGGCGGAAAACCTCGAAGTGGCGCTTAACCGCCTGGGCCTCAAACGCGCCGAGGAACTGCTGGCACGCCTGCCGTCTGTGCCGGCGCATGAAATTCCCGTAGCGCTGCGCCAGCTGTTGCTGGTCAGCCAGCACGCCTCGCAACAAGCCAACGGATTGTTCGGCAGCCGCCTGGCGCGGCTGTGGCAGGACATTCATTGGGGCAGCCTGCTGTTTCTTTCACCGCTGTGGCCGATGGCCGTTGCCTACCCCAAGCTCCTGGAAGAATGGGAACTGCGGGTCATCCACAAAGGCGAGTCGGCACGCAAGGTCGAGCAGGCATTGTTCGGCGTACGCCTGCTGGACCTGTGCCTCGGCCTGACAGAGACCTGGCACCTGCCGATCTGGGTATCCCAGGGGTATACCCTGCTGCGGAACGAGCAGCGCTTGCTGGTCAAGGCACTGCATATCGCCCGCGAAGACGACCCACTGCGTCACCAGCAATTACTCGACGCCGAACCCAACCTGCGCCGCTGGCTGAACCAGCCGGCCAACACGGTGCTGCTGGCCAACGGCTTGGCGATGTCGGCCCAGGAGTCCTGGACCTGCCCGCACACCCAGCGCTGGCAATACCTCACCGCGCTGTACCTGCAACAGCCCCTGAGCGAAGTGCAGCAACAGGCCCACCAGCAAGCCGTCACCAGTGCCCGCGACACCTTGATGCCCGATCTCTGGCACCCGGCGCTGTCGCTGATCTGGCCGTGGCATGTGCAAAAAATTCATCGCGGCCTGCTGCCGGCGCCGCCACCCACTGCCGAATCACTGGCCGTCTGGCGCAAGCGCTGCACCGAACTGCTGCTGGAGCCAAGCCGCTTTGCCAATGCCATGCATTTGACCACGTGCGCCAAGGAGGCCTTGGTGGCCAGCGGTATGCAGCGCGTGCTGCTGTTTATGGCCGATCGCGCCCTGAGCACCTTGCGTGTACATCAGGCCGACGGCCTGCCGAAGGACGCCGCCAACCTGAGCCTGGATGTGGTCAACAGCACGCTGCTGCAGCGCCTGCTGGAGAAGTCCGCCCAGGTGCGCTTAACGCCGGAAAACCACGCGCAGTTTTCGGCACTGCTGCCGCCGATCCTGCGCCGCCTGTTCACTGGCGAGCACCTGTTGTTGCGCTCGATGAGCTGCAATGGTCGCGTGGTGATGGTGATGGTCGCCGACCAGGGCGGCGGGCCATTCTCGGAAACCACCGTGCAGGCCTTCGGTAAAACCGCCCAATGCATCGAGAAAGCCCTGCACAGCTTTACCAACCGCAGCGCTTGATGCTTGCGCTACAATCGCCGTCCTTTAATCGCCGACATTTGTGCCCAGGAGACCTCACATGCCTGACTTCTCTGGCTTGCCGCTGGTGATCGAATCCAGTGACCTGCTCGGTCAACTGGATGCCGAACACCTGATTCTGGTGGACCTCACCAGCGCCGCCCGCTACGCCGAAGGGCACATCCCCGGCGCGCATTTCGTTGACCCCAAGCGCACCCAACTGGGCCAGGCGCCGGCACCCGGCCTGCTGCCCGGCAAGGCCGATCTTGAGAAACTGTTCGGCGAACTGGGCCACACGCCCGACGCTACCTACGTGGTCTATGACGACGAAGGCGGTGGCTGGGCCGGGCGCTTCATCTGGCTACTCGACGTGATCGACCACCAGAAATACCACTACCTGGATGGCGGCCTGCTGGCGTGGCTGGAGGGCAAACATCCGCTCGCCACCGACGTGCCCGCCCCGGCCGGCGGCCCGGTCAGTCTCACGCTGCACGATGGCCCCACCGCTACCCGCGAATACCTGCAAAGCCGTCTCGGCGCCGCCGACCTGGGTATCTGGGATGCGCGCGGGCCGCTGGAATATTCCGGCGAGAAAGTGCTCGCGGCCAAAGGCGGTCATATACCCGGCGCGGTGAACTTCGAATGGACTGCGGGCATGGACAAGGCGCGCAACCTGCGCATCCGCCGCGACATGCCACAGATCCTGGAAGACCTCGGGCTGACCAAAGACAAAGAAATCATCACCCACTGCCAGACTCATCACCGCTCTGGCTTCACCTACCTGGTGGCCAAGGCGCTCGGTTATCCGCGAGTCAAAGGTTATGCCGGTTCCTGGGGCGAATGGGGCAACCACCCCGACACCCCCGTCGAGATTTAAGGTTTAAGGACAGTAAATGAAAAAGCAGTTGTTTATCCTCAGCCAGTACCTGCTGCCGCACCACCTGCTGTCGCGGTTGGCCGGTTGCGTCGCCGAGTGCCGCGTGCGCTGGTTCAAGAATGCCTTCACCACGTGGTTCGCCAAGCGCTATCAAGTGGACATGTCCCAAGCCCTGGTAGAAGACGTGACCGCTTACGAGCACTTCAACGCCTTCTTCACCCGCGCCCTGAAAGACGGCGCCCGCCCACTGGACCAGACCCCTGGCGCTGTATTGAGCCCAGCCGATGGCGCGGTCAGCCAGTTGGGTCCTATCGAACATGGCCGTGTGTTCCAGGCCAAAGGCCACAGCTTCAGCGTGCTGGAACTGTTGGGCGGTGATGCAGCGGTCGCTGCGCCGTTTATGGGCGGCGACTTCGCCACCATCTACCTGTCGCCGAAGGACTACCACCGGGTGCATATGCCTCTGGCCGGTACCCTGCGCGAAATGGTCTACGTACCTGGGCGGATTTTCTCGGTGAACCAGACCACCGCCGAAAACGTGCCAGAGTTGTTTGCGCGTAACGAGCGTGTTGTCTGCCTGTTCGACACCGAACGCGGCCCGATGGCCGTGGTATTGGTGGGCGCAATGATTGTGGCGTCGATTGAAACGGTATGGGCCGGACTGGTCACCCCGCCGAAACGCGAGCTGAAAACCTTCCGCTATGACGAAGCCGCACGCGCGCCGATCCATCTGGAAAAGGGTGCGGAGTTGGGTCGTTTCAAGCTGGGCTCGACTGCGATCGTGCTGTTCGGGCCGGATCAGGTGAAGTGGGCAGAAGAATTGGTGGCGGGTTCGCCGGTGCAGATGGGCCAAGGTATCGCTTTACCTAAAGCCTGACACCGAACCCCATGTGAGAGGGGGCTTGCTCCCGATAGCGGGGTATCAGTCAACACATCAGTGACTGAACCACAGCCATCGGGGGCAAGCCCCCTCCCACATTTGTTAGTCAGTTACAGCTGACCGTCGCGGTCGCGAAAGCCCAGCAGATACAGCACGCCATCCAACCCCAAGGTCGAAATCGCCTGCTTGGCCGATTGCTTGACCAATGGCTTGGCGCGGAACGCCACGCCCAAACCAGCAATTGCCAGCATCGGCAAGTCGTTGGCGCCGTCACCGACCGCAATGGTCTGCTCCAGACGCAAACCTTCCTTGTGGGCCAATTCCTTCAGCAGATCCGCCTTGCGCTGTGCATCGACAATCGGCTCAACCGCCACACCGGTCACCTTGCCATCCACCACTTCCAGCTCGTTGGCGAACACATAGTCGATGCCCAGCTTGGCCTGCAATTGCTTGGCGAAGTAGGTAAAGCCGCCCGACAGGATCGCAGTCTTGTAGCCCAGGCGCTTGAGTTCGGCGAACAAGGTTTCGGCGCCTTCGGTCAGGCGCAGCGACGCGCCGATGGAGTCCAGCACGCTCACGTCCAGCCCCTTGAGCAAGGCCAGGCGCTCCTTGAAGCTGGCGCGAAAATCCAATTCGCCGGCCATGGCGCGCTCGGTGATCGCGGACACCTGCTCACCCACGCCGGCCGCCTTGGCCAATTCGTCGATAACTTCGGCTTCGATCAGCGTGGAGTCCATATCGAACACCGCCAGGCGGCGATTGCGGCGGAACAGCGAATCTTCCTGGAAGGCGATATCGACATTCAGCTCCTGGGCCACGCTGAGGAATTCGGCGCGCAGGGCCTGCGGGTCGGCCGGTTCGCCGCGCACGGAGAACTCGATGCAGCCCTTGCCCTTGTCGGCGGGGGTGTCCAATGGCATGCGGCCCGACAGACGGTCGATATGGTCGATGTTCAAACCATACTGCGCGGTGATGGAGCTGACGCGCTGCAGCTGTTCGGCGGTGACCTTACGGGTCAGCAGCGTCACGATATGGCGCTTCTTGCCCTGGCCGGCCACCCACTGCTGGTAATCCTCTTCGGATACCGGGGTGAAACGCACCTGCTGATCCAGCTTATACGCCGTAAACAGGATGTCCTTGAGCACCGACGAGGCCTGCTCGGTGCTGGGGATTTCCACCAGGATGCCGAACGACAGCGTGTCGTGGATCACTGCCTGGCCGATGTCGAGAATGTTCACACCACCCTGGGCCAGAACGCCGGTAATGGCTGCGGTAAGACCTGGGCGGTCTTCACCAGTGATGTTAATCAGGACAATTTCGCGCAAGGCGCACCCCCAGGCTGGAAAAAAACCGCATTCTACCCACTTTCAGTGACCATCGGGCACAGCCAGCGCTTTGCCGGTCTTGGGCCTGTCGCTATACTGCGCGTCAACTTCACGGACCAAGAGCCGAGCTCAAGTGAACCGGCCCACGCCAGTAAAAACCGACAACTTCTTCCTGCTGATCTTCCGGGCACTGCGCCACCGCCGTGTACCGATCGCATTACGCATCGCCAGCCATAACGTGATCCTGGTCGCCCTGGCCCTGGTGATCTACGCCTGCGTGATGGGTTTGCAATTCAAGCAGGCCATGCACGAGCAAGCCGACGCCCTGGGCGAGAGCCTGACCACTCAGACCGCCACTTCGGCGACTGAGCTGCTGGTGTCCAACGACATCCTCAGCCTCAACGTGCTGCTCAACAACCTGACCAAGAACCCGCTGGTGGCCCATGCGGCCATCTACAGCGTGGACAACCGCATCATGGCCGAAGCCGGGCAGCGCCCGAAAAACGGCCTGCTGGGCGAAGCCGAAGGCCTGTACCAGAGCAATATCACGTTTCAGGATGTGAAGGCCGGCCAACTGCGTATCAGCCTCGACATGCAACAGTTCCAGCAGCCGATGACCATCAGCCTGCAAAGCATGGGCATCCTCAGCGCCATCCTGCTGGCATTGGCCCTGGCCCTGAGCTTGCGCCTGGGGCGGCATATCTCCACGCCGCTCATGCAACTGCGCATCTGGCTGCGGGATATCGACGAGCACACCCCGGCTACCGACCGCCAGGATGAAATCGGCGACCTTGCCCGTCAGTTGCACGCCAGCTTCGCCCCGGAACCGGTGGTGCCCGAAGTCGAGCCAGAGCCCGAATACGACGACACCGATTACGACGACGAACCAGAGTTCGAAGTGCGCAACCTGCGCGACCCGGGCTTCGACGAGCGCCCTCCGGTGGCGGGCCTCAAGCCGGCACCGCGCCATGCATTCAAGGCCGAGGAAGACGAGCTGGACGATGAAGACCCCTTCGCCGACCTGCGCGATACGTCAGCCGACAGCAGCGCAATCGCCCCCAAGGCAGCGCCGGTACGCAGCAGCGAGCCGCAGTACAGCGCTGTGCTCGCCGTGCAACTGGGTGCCCAGGACCAATTGCGTCGCCTGCCTCGCGCACGCTTGACCGAACTGCTGGAACGCTACCGCGACTGCCTCGACCAGGCCGCCTCGCTGTACCAGAGCGAACTGCACACCCTGAACGACGGCAGCACGCTGATGCTGTTCCACAGCGAAGACAGCGGCGAAGACTACCTGACCAATGCAATCTGCTGCGGCGAGCTGTTGCGCGCCCTGGGCCATGAATTGCAGATCGAAGTCGCCGACAGCGGCATCACCCTGCAACTGCAACTGGGCCTGACGGTGGGGGATGATCTGTTTGGCATGAGCCAGATCGACCTGCTGCTGACTGAAAACGCCCAGGATGCACTGGCCTTGTCCCAACACAGCCGCAACCTGCTGCTGGTGGAGCGCAAGATCAGTGAAGACACGCTGATCCGCCAACGCGCGCGCATTCGTCCGATTGCCAGCCCCGAAGGGGCAAGCTGTGTGGAGCGGTTGATGGAGCCGTATCCCTCGATGCTGGAGCGGCAGCTGGCGCGGATGCACGAGACCCGCGCAAAGCCCTGAAGAACACCGCCGGACTAATGTCTCCTGTAGGAGCGAGCTTGCTCGCGAAAAACGTCAACGATAACGCGTTGTTCCTGAATGAACGCGGCGCCTGTGAGTTTTTCGCGAGCAAGCTCGCTCCTACAAAAAGCATTAGGGCTTGCCCCCTCCTACATTTGGATCTCAACAAGCCTCGAGTAAATCGCACACAAGCAAAAGGCCCGCTGAATCAGCGGGCCTTTTTGCTTATCTGCGCTTCAGATCAGAACCTGAACACTTCCATATCCGTACGGATCGGCGTAGCCATCGGCATCTTCGGCTTTTGCGGTTCTGCCGGTTTGGCCTGGGCCGGAGCCTGCTTTCGCGGTGCCTCGGCAATCGGCGGCTGGTTGGCCAAAGGCTTGAGGGCCACCGACAATTGCTGCGCCAATTGCTGCAACAGCACGCCCTGGGCCTGAACCTGGGACGCGGTGGTGCCGGCGTGTTCTTCCTGCAGGTGCACGATGCGGTTATCACGCACCTGGCCACGACGGTCGATCAAGCGCCATTGCGCATCGAGGATCGCCGGTTGCGACTTACCGGAGTCGAGCCGGGTAATGGTCAGCAAGACCTGCACATCCGGGCTGAAGCCGGTGGGCGCAGGCGCCAGGACCACGCGTTGGCTGTCCAACTGGCCGGCCACCTGACGCAACATCAACTGGTTGATGTCAGACGATAAACTGCCCGCCCAACGACCATCGGTGGAACCTTGCAGGCTGCCATCGTTCTGACGTTGCAGCAGGGTTTCGCGTTGCAGGTAGTCAGCGACGACCACCGGGCCCAGCAAAACGGCCATGCCAGCGTTCTGGGCTGGCTGAGCTGGACTTCCGCTGTCCAGCTGGTACAGCGACACCGGCTGGTGTGTGCTGCAACCCGCCAACCCCAGAAGGCCAGCGAGCATCAAAAATAGAGGAAGGCGTGGAGCAGTCATCATCCCATCCAGGTGGCTGCCACAAGGCGAACCACAATGTAATACTAAAAATAACCTAAACACGCTCGGCCACGCCGGCGCTGGAAAGGCCATATCATCCGTGAATATGCGCCATGACTCCAGCGCCAAAGCGTCGATCTACGCTTTAAACCGTAGATCGAGGGCTCTAATACGCCTTAAACCGGCGTTTCCACCAGCAAAGCATCCACACGCTGGAAGCCGCGAGGCAGTTTATTACCGCGACGGCCACGCTCGCCCTTGTAATGTTCCAAGTCGTCAGGGCGCAGTGACAACGTGCGCTTGCCGGCCTGGAGCACCAGGGTGGCGCCTTCCGGGATCACGGCGATGTCGGTCACATACTCTTCGCGACTGGCCACCCGCTCGCCGGGAATCCCGATAATCTTGTTGCCCTTGCCTTTGCCCAACTGCGGCAAATCGCTGATCTTGAACACCAGCAAGCGCCCTTCGGTGGTCACCGACGCCAGCCAGTTGCTCTCGCGATCATCCACCGGACGCGGCAGGATCACCTTGGCGTTGTTCGGCAGGCTCAACAGCGCCTTACCGGCTTTGTTCTTGGCCTGCAGGTCTTCACCCTTGACCACAAACCCGTAACCCGCGTCGGAAGCGATCACATACAACGAGTCATCATCCGGCAGCAGCACACATTCAAAATTCGCCCCAGGTGGCGGCGTCAGACGACCGGTCAACGGCTCGCCCTGGCCACGCGCCGACGGCAAGGTGTGGGCCGGAACCGAGTAACTGCGCCCGGTGGAGTCGATAAACACCGCAAACTGATTGGAACGTCCGGCCGCAGCAGTCTTGAAGCCATCACCGGCTTTGTACGACAAGCCAGTGGCGTCAATATCATGCCCCTTGGCGGAGCGAACCCAACCCTTTTCCGACAGAACGACGGTAATTTTCTCGTTAGGCAGCAGCTCGGTTTCTGTCAGGGCCTTGGCTTCGGCACGCTGAACGATTGGCGAACGGCGGTCGTCGCCATAGGTTTCGGCGTCTTTGATCAACTCGGTGCGCACCAGCTTTTTCAGCTTGGCTTCGCTGCCCAGCAGCGCTTGCAGCTTGGCTTGCTCCTTGAGCAGCGCGTCTTGCTCATCGCGCAGCTTCATTTCTTCCAGGCGTGCCAACTGACGCAGACGGGTGTCGAGGATGTAGTCGGCCTGGATCTCGCTCAACTCGAAACGCGCGATCAACTCGGCTTTCGGGTGCTCAGCGGTGCGGATGATGTGGATCACTTCATCCAGGTTGAGGTAGGCAATCAGCAAGCCGTCCAACAGGTGCAGGCGGCGCTCGACCTTGTCGAGGCGGAACTGCAGGCGCCGACGTACGGTTTGTATCCGGAACTCCAGCCACTCGACCAGCAGATTGCGCAGGTTTTTCAGCTGCGGCTTGCCGTCCAGGCCAATGATATTGACGTTGACCCGGTAGCTGGACTCCAGCTCCGTGCTGGCAAATAGATGCTGCATCAGCACTTCGTGGTCGACCCGGCTGTTGGTCGGGATGATCACGATGCGGCATGGGTTTTCGTGGTCGGACTCGTCACGCAAGTCAGCGACCTGCGGCAATTTCGACGGCTTGGCCTGCATCAGCGCAGCAATCTGCTCCAGCACCTTGGCACCGGACACCTGGTGCGGCAGCGCGGTGACGATAATGTCGCCGTCTTCGATGTGATACACAGCGCGCATGCGCACCGAGCCCTTGCCGGTTTCGTACATCTTCAGCAAGTCGGCGCGCGGCGTGATGATTTCCGCTTCGGTCGGGTAATCCGGGCCCTGGATATGTTCGCAGAGCTGCTCGACCGTGGCTTTGGGCTCGTCCAGCAAGCGTACACAGGCGCTGGCGACTTCGCGCAGGTTGTGCGGCGGTACGTCGGTGGCCATGCCGACCGCGATACCGGTGGTGCCATTGAGGAGGATATTCGGCAAACGTGCGGGCAACACCAGCGGTTCGTCGAGAGTACCGTCAAAGTTCGGCCCCCAGTTGGCGGTGCCTTGGCCCAACTCGCTGAGCAGTACTTCCGAATACCGCGACAGGCGCGCTTCGGTGTAACGCATGGCGGCGAAGGACTTGGGATCATCCGGCGCACCCCAGTTGCCCTGGCCATCGACGAGGGTGTAGCGGTAGCTGAACGGCTGGGCCATCAGCACCATGGCTTCGTAGCACGCCGAATCGCCGTGGGGGTGGAATTTACCGAGCACGTCACCGACGGTTCGCGCCGACTTCTTGTGCTTGGAGTCGGCGTCCAGGCCCAACTCACTCATGGCGTAGATGATGCGCCGCTGTACGGGCTTCAGGCCGTCGCCGATATGCGGCAAGGCACGGTCCATGATCACGTACATGGAGTAGTTGAGGTAGGCATTTTCGGTGAAGTCAGCCAGCGACCGGCGTTCTACGCCGTCTAAGCTGTCTGCGAGGATGTCACTCATGCGGGCCTCATCATTGTTTGGTAAGGCGTAGCGGAAATGCCGCCGCGCCGGATCGATTCAAAAAAATAGCGGCTCATGGCTGGGCGCTCCAGCCACCGGCAGGGGCGGCGAAACGATAGACCACGGGGCGTTTTTCACCATCGGCGCGGGGGCCGAAATTGTTGTCGATGCCCAGCCAGGCACCCTCGGCGTCGATCACCAGGGCTTCGGCCAGACCGTAAGGTTGGGCATAACGGCGTTCGGGCGTCAGGGTTTCGTCGGCGAACGACCAGCACAACTCGACCTTGGCCGTGACCGCATCGCGCCGGCATATCTGAAACGCATTGCGCTCCAGGGTAAACAGTTTGCCGTTGAACAGCGCGAGGTCGGCGAAATCCTTGGACACCGCCTTGGCATTAGTGAACTTGGCCGGCTGCATTTCCTGGCCAGCCTCGCTCAGCAACACGCAGGGGCCGTCACAATCCCACACGCTTTGCGGGCGCTTGATGGAGATGAGGCCGCGCCGCTCACGCTCCGCAGCCAGCCAGATCTGATTACCTTCGGGGTTGATCGCCAAGCCCTCGAACAAGGCGTTGAAGTGCAGCAACATGCCACTGGCCCTGGCTTCGCGCACCATGCTCGGGGCGATCTTCAACCATTCCGGCGCACCGTTCACCGGCACTCTCAGCACCGCCGCATGGGCTTCACTGACAATGTAGCGATTACCCGCGGCATCGCAGCTGATGCCTTCAAAATCCAGGTCGCCACCACGAATGAACGAAGCGGCCTTGGTGCGCGAACGCAGCCCCCAGGGCAGCCCGGACTCCGGCACCGGCGGTACATCGATTTTTACCGTTTCGGCTTGCCAGGTCGGCGCACTGATATCAAGCCGATAGATCTGGTCGTCATCACGATCGGAAACCGTCCACAGCTCCTTGCCACACAGCGCCAGCCCCGAGAGGTTCCCGCCGCGCATGCCGTCCACCGGATGTTCGGACACCAGCGTGAGCTCAGCCACGGGCGCAGCGGCGACCTGAGTCGCTACCAGCCCGCTCAACATCAGGATCGCCAGGGCGAAACCTGTGCGCATCAGCCCAGAACCTCGGCGAGGTTGCCTTTGGATTCCAGCCAGGACTTGCGGTCCGGTGCGCGTTTCTTCGCCAGCAGCATGTCCATCATTTCCGAGGTGGCGGCGAAGTCTTCCAAGGTCAACTGCACCAGGCGCCGGGTGTTCGGGTCCATGGTGGTTTCGCGCAGTTGCGGCGGGTTCATTTCACCCAGGCCCTTGAATCGCGTGACCTGTGGCTTGCCGCGTTTCTTCTCGGCCACCAGGCGGTCGAGGATGCCATCGCGCTCGGCTTCGTCCAGGGCGTAGAAAATCTCCTTGCCCAGGTCGATCCGGTACAGCGGCGGCATGGCGACGTAGACGTGACCGGCATCCACCAACGGGCGGAAGTGCTGCACGAACAACGCGCACAGCAGGGTCGCGATGTGCAGGCCGTCGGAGTCGGCGTCGGCGAGGATGCAGATCTTGCCGTAGCGCAACTGGCTCATGTCCGCCGCGCCAGGGTCGACGCCGATGGCCACCGCGATGTTGTGCACTTCCTGACTGGCAAGGACTTCGCTGCCATCGACTTCCCAGGTATTGAGGATCTTGCCGCGCAACGGCAGGATCGCCTGGAATTCCTTGTCCCGCGCTTGCTTGGCGGAACCACCGGCGGAGTCACCTTCGACCAGGAACAGTTCGGAGCGCATCGGGTCCTGCCCGGCGCAATCGGCCAGCTTGCCGGGCAATGCCGGGCCCTGGGTGATGCGCTTGCGCTCGACTTTCTTGCTGGCCTTGAGGCGACGGCCGGCGTTGTTGATCGCCAGTTCCGCCAGGGCCAGGCCCAGTTCCGGGTGCTCGTTGAGCCACAGGCTGAAGGCATCCTTGACCACACCGGAGACAAACGCCGCCGCTTCGCGGGACGACAGGCGCTCTTTGGTCTGGCCGGAGAACTGCGGCTCCTGCATTTTCATCGACAGTACGAACGCAATGCGCTCCCACACGTCTTCCGGCGCCAGCTTGACGCCGCGCGGCAGCAGGCTGCGGTACTCGCAGAATTCGCGCATGGCATCCAGCAAGCCCTGGCGCAAACCATTGACGTGGGTGCCGCCCTGGGCGGTAGGGATCAGGTTGACGTAGCTTTCCTGCACGCTGTCGCCGCCTTCGGGCAACCACAGCAGCGCCCAATCGACGGCTTCCTTATTACCCGCCAGGCTGCCGCAGAACGGCTCGTTGGGCAGGCGTTCAAAATCGCTGACGGAATCTTCCAGGTAGGAGCGCAGGCCGTCTTCGTAGTGCCACTCGACCTTCTCATTGGTGCCTTTGTCTTCAAAGGTCACCAGCAGGCCCGGGCACAGTACGGCCTTGGCCTTGAGCACGTGCTTGAGACGGCTGATGGAGAATTTCGGCGAGTCGAAGTACTTAGGGTCAGGCGCAAAGTACACGCTGGTGCCGGTGTTGCGCTTGCCAACGGTGCCGATCACCTGCAGGTCGGTGGCTTTGTAGCCATCGGCGAAGGTCATCTCGTACTCGTTGCCGTCGCGCTTGACCTTGACCCGCACCAGGGTCGACAGGGCGTTGACCACGGAAATACCCACACCGTGCAAGCCACCGGAGAACTGGTAGTTCTTGTTGGAGAACTTGCCGCCGGCGTGCAGCTTGGTGAGGATCAGCTCGACGCCCGACACGCCCTCTTCCGGGTGAATATCCACGGGCATGCCACGACCATCGTCGGACACTTCCAGGGAGTGGTCAGCGTGAAGAATGACGTGCACCGACTTGGCGTGCCCGGCCAAGGCTTCGTCGACACTGTTGTCGATGACTTCCTGGGCAAGGTGGTTCGGCCGACTGGTGTCGGTGTACATGCCGGGGCGTTTGCGCACCGGGTCGAGGCCCGAGAGGACTTCGATGGCGTCGGCGTTATAAGAGCTAGCGCTGGGAGTGGCCATGGGGTCTCGTCGTGAGTCGTTCGATTAAAAAGTAACCTGCGATTTTCAAGGCAATTACAGTGCCGAGAAATCGAAAGATTGATACTGATCTGCGCCAATGCCGGCAAAACTCAACAGCGCCGGCAATTGCTGGGCGAACCCCTGGTAACCATGGTCGCCACCGGCCTGGATGCGCAAGGCACAGGCCCGGTAATACTGCTGGGCGAGGCGATAATCCAGGGTTTCATCCCCCGTCTGCAACCACACCTGGTAACGCGCGGCATCCTGGGGAGCCGGTACTTCCAGCTCGGCCAGCGCCGTGACGTGGTCGTGGGTCAGTTCCCAGGTTTCATCGGTGTAGAGGTTCTTCTGGGTGCCCAGGTAACCGTCGAACATCCGATGGGGGCTGACCGCCGGGTTGACCAGCAACGCCTTGAGGCCATGGTGCTCAGCAAGATGGGTTGCATAGTAGCCGCCGAGCGAGCTGCCGACTAGCAGCGGCCGCCCCAGCTGGGCAATGGCTTCCTCCAATTGAGGAATTGCCTGACGCGGATGGTGATGCAGGGCCGGCACGCGCAGTTGATCGGCCAGGCCGAGGGCATCCATCACGGTGATCAATTGGCTGGCCTTGTTGGACGCAGGCGCGCTGTTGAAACCGTGGATATACAGGATCGAAGCGGACATGCCGGGCTCTCCGTGCTTCAGCCAAAGAGGCGCAGTTTACAGGTAAATCTCAGTAGCCGTTGCTACCGTAATCCACCGTAAATGCAAAGCCGACCAGGCGCTCTACCCCGGTTTCCAGCCGTCCGTCGGCATGCAGACGCAACCAGCGATAGCCCGGCGCCTGCTCGCTGACCTTGAAATCTTCGCTGCCCGGCGCGAACTGGATGCAGGTGGACGGCGAGGCCAGCAGGCGCACGCCATTACGCTCGCGGTCTATTTCCTGGTGCACATGGCCCCAGAGCAGCGCCTTGACCTGCGGAAAGCGGTCGAGCACTGCAAACAAGGCCTCTGGATTGCGTAGGCCGATGGGTTCCATCCAGGCACAGCCGATGGACACCGGGTGATGGTGGAAACACACCAGGTGATGGCGGTCAGGGGCTTCGCTCAAGGCTTGAGCCAGCAATTGCAGCTGTGAATCCTGCAGGTAGCCCGGCACCGAGCCCGGCACGGCGGAGTCGAGCAGGGTGATGCGCCAGTTGCCGACATCCACCACGGGCTCCAGCAGGTCACTGTGCGCAGCGGCGTGCACCATAATCTGCGGTTCGTCGTGATTGCCGGGAATCCAGCGCGCCGGGGCTTCGATCTGCTGAGTCAGGTCACGAAATGCCTGGTAAGACTCCAGCGTACCGTCCTGGGACAAGTCCCCCGTGGCCACTATCAGGTCGATGTGCGGGTGTTGCTGACGCACCCGTTCGATCACGCGTTGCAGGCTGTCACGGGTGTTCATGCCCAACAGCGAACCGTCGGCCTCGGCAAACAGGTGGCTGTCGGACAGCTGCACCAGCAGCGCAGCATCGGGGTTCAAGGTGGATACGCTCGGCAAGGCGCTCTCCCAAGGCAATCACAGGAATATAGAGTTGGAGCGATTATGCTGGGGCAGGACGCAAAGAGGAAACCCAGGAAGCAGACGCAGTTCACATCTACCGCACGACTGCGAACTCATGGCCCAGGGCCAGACAGTGGCTCAACCATTCACCGAGGAACACATTGAGCTGTGCTTTCTCATCGGGCTGGTGCATGAACACATTCGGGTAAGGATAGATGCTGCGAAAGCGCCGCGCATGTTCGGCGCTGATGACTTCGGCCATTCGTGCATCGTGGTAGACCTGCACTTCCAACTGCGGCACCGGCAGCCATGGCAGGCTGTGTTCCTGACGTACGCGCAAGGTGGTGGTGTACGGGCAATTGACGATGACCTCCAGAGCCAGCACGCCCAGCATCTGGTCGCCATGGGTAACACCAATGCGCCGCGCCTCCGGGGCGTGGCGCATATCGGGCAGAAGGCGCATCAGCCGCGCATAGTTGGCCTCGCAGGCGGCTTGCAGCCCGATCAGGTCGACTCGATAACGTTCCCGTGCCTTTACTGCCATAACCCCCTCACTTCCGCGCGATTAAGCGCAAGCCATTGCAGGGCGATAATGCTGGCTGCGTTGGAAATCTTACCGTCGCGAACGGCTTGCAGGGCGTCTTCAAATGCCCAGACCGTAACGCGGATATCTTCTGCTTCTTCTTCCAGCCCATGCACACCACCGACGCCTGTGCTGTCGCAACGCCCCAGATACAAGTGCACGAACTCAGTACTGCCGCCGGGCGACGGGAAATACTTGGTGATCGGCCAGAGTGCGGAGAAGGTCAAGCCAGCTTCCTCCTCGGCTTCGCGGTGTGCAACCTCCTCCGGCTGCTCGTCCTTGTCGATCAGGCCAGCGACCATCTCGATCAGCCAGGGATTGTCGGTACGGCCCAAGGCCCCAATGCGGAACTGCTCGTTCAGCACCACCTCATCGCGCTGCGGATCGTAGGGCAGTACACACACGGCATCGTGACGGACGAAGACTTCGCGATTGATCACTCGGCTCATGCCACCCGCGAATTTTTCGTGGCGCAGTTGCACGCGATCAAGCTGGTAGAAGCCCTTATAGGCATTGTCGCGCTGAACAATTTCGATCGTGCTCGGCGTCGATTTCGCAATGTCCGTCATATCCGTCCTCATCATGTCCCATGCAATTCGCGCCATCCT
The DNA here is from genome assembly GCF_001269925.1 of Pseudomonas sp. MIACH. Classification (GTDB taxonomy): domain Bacteria; phylum Pseudomonadota; class Gammaproteobacteria; order Pseudomonadales; family Pseudomonadaceae; genus Aquipseudomonas. The sequence continues at coordinate 113,123 of NZ_LHVO01000061.1, read as the reverse complement.
AACGCGCTCGCGCCCTTGGATGCAGCCCCTTTCCAGTTGCCGGGATAGACGGCGGGCGTCAAACTCACTCTAATCAGCTTAGTGGCGAACTGACTGCCCCGCCGGTAGTCGAAGCTGCACAATTTCGCTCTTATCGATAGACGAAGGACATCCATGTCGCTTTTAAAAATCGCCTCCGTGGCCTGCATCGCCTTGACCCTCGGCGCCTGCCAAAGCCTGTTTCAACCCAGCTTCCGCACTCCGCTGGAAGCCACCCGCGACGCCAGCGAGCAGAGCAAGCCGGGCTGCGCCGCCAGCGATTGCCCGCTGGTGAATATCGACACCGTTCATTTTGCCAAGGAACCCAAGCTGGACGCGTTGATCGAGCAACGCCTGCTGGAGATGACGCGCACCAACGCGGGCGACCCGCTGCCGTCGAGCCTTGAGTCTTATCGCGAGCAATTCCTCAGCACCGCCGCCCCACGCAACAGCATGTACTTGCAGGCCAAGGTACGCGAGCAGCATGACGGTTTGGTAATCATCGAGCTGTCCAGCTACCTGGACCAGGGCGCCACCCATGGCGAGCCTGGCCGCGCGTTCATCAACTATTCGCGCCAGCAGCAAAAGGCCCTGTGGCTGAGCGATATGCTGCTGCCAGGCAAGGAAGACGCGTTTTGGAAAGCCGCCCAGGTGGCGCACAACAGCTGGCTGATCAGCACCCGCCTGAGCCTGGAACCGGAGTTCGTGAAAACCTACCCGTTCCAGAAAACCCCGAACGTGGCGCTGACCTATGGTGGCGTGATCCTCAAGTACCCCACCAGCACCATCGCGCCGTATGCGTTGGGCCATGTCGAGTTGCAGATTCCCTACTCGCGCCTGGAAGGCATCCTCAAGCCCGAGCTGGTGCCCGCGCGCCGCTGAAGGCACGTCCCAGGATGAACTGCAACAGCCCTGCCAGCACCAGCGCCGGCAGGGTCGCGCCGATCTCCGGGTACAGGTTGGCCAACAGGTGATACGTAGAGATGCCGCCCAGCCAGGCCAACAGTGCCGGCCAACGCAGGCTGGCAATCACACCCTGACCACGACGGCGCAGGATGAAATGATCCACCAGCACCACGCCGAACAACGGCGCAAACACTGAGCCGATCAGCAGCAGGAAGTTCTGGTATTGCGCCAACGGTGCAAAACAGGCGATCAGGGTGCAGATCACACCGATGGCCAGGGCCAGGTGCTCGACCTTCAAGCGCAATAGAATCCCGCTGGACACCGCCGCCGAGTGAATATCGGCAAAGGCGTTTTCCGACTCGTCCAACAGGATCAGCAACAGCGGAATCCCCAGGCCGGCCCCGGCCAGCGCCAGCAGCAGCGCATTCACTTCACCGCTGGGCGCAAACGCCAGGGTGTAGGCCACGCCCAGGCTCATCAGCCAGAAATTACCAATAAAGAAGCCCAGCGCCGTACCGCCAAACACACTCTTGGCGCGCTTGCCGAAGCGTGAGTAATCGGCAATCAGCGGCAACCACGACAGCGGCATGGCGATGGCGATATCAAAGCCGACGGCAAAGGGCATCGAACCGTCACCGGCCTGGGCCCAGAGTGCGGCGAGATCGGCCTTGGCGAACAGGTTCCAGGTCAGCCACAGGCAGGCCGCCAGCAGCAGCCAGATGCCCCATTTGCGCAGGATCTGCCGTACAAACGTCAAGGGCCCGCTGACCGCCAGCAAGGTCGCCAAACCACCGAAGAACAGTGTCCACAACAACGGACTGGCCAATAGGCTGCCGTCGCTGAACGCCCGCGCGCCCAACAGGCTGGCGGCATCGCGCATCACGATGATTTCGAACGAGCCCCAGCCGATCAGTTGCAGCAGGTTCAGCAACGCCGGCAGGCTCGCACCTTTGGCCCCGAGGCTGAGCTTGAGGGCGGCCATGGCGGACAGCCCGGTGTCACTGCCGATTACACCGACGGCAGCCAGCAACAGCACGCCGACCAGGGTGCCGAGGAAAATCGCCAGCAATGAACCGGACAAGCCCAGCCCCGGCGCGAGCAATGCGCCGGTCTGCAGGACCATCAGGCCGATGCCGAGGGAGAACCACAGGGAGAACAGGTCGCGGGCGCCGAAGACGCGCTTTTCAGCAGGCACCGCGATGTCGGGGGAGTAGGTGCTGGGTTGAATGCTCAAGGGTGTTATCTCTGAGGGGCATTTTTTGTTTGAAAGATTGCTACCGGGGCAAGCCCCCTCCCACATTGGATCTGCTGTGAACACAAAAACTGTGCATACCTCAGTCAAAATGTGGGAAGGGGCTTGTCGAGTCGTCGCACCGCCCCGATGACGGCGGTGCAGGCACCGCCATCTCTGGATCAGACCTTCTTGTACAGCTGACTACCTTCCTGCTTGAACCGCTCCGCCTGCTCCGCCAAGCCCTTGGCCACGTCCACATCCACCGCTTCAATGCGTTGGTTGGCCGCGTACTCACGCACTTCCTGGGTGATTTTCATCGAGCAGAACTTCGGCCCGCACATTGAACAGAAGTGCGCGACCTTGGCCGAGTCTTTCGGCAGGGTTTCGTCGTGGTATGAACGCGCAGTGTCCGGATCCAGGCCGAGGTTGAACTGGTCTTCCCAGCGGAACTCGAAGCGCGCCTTGCTCAAGGCATTGTCGCGAATCTGCGCCCCCGGATGCCCCTTGGCCAAGTCCGCCGCGTGGGCGGCGATTTTGTAGGTGATGATCCCGGTCTTCACGTCATCCTTGTTCGGCAGGCCCAGGTGCTCCTTGGGCGTGACGTAGCAAAGCATGGCGCAACCGAACCAGCCGATCATCGCCGCACCGATGCCGGAGGTGATGTGGTCGTAGCCCGGCGCGATGTCGGTGGTCAGCGGGCCGAGGGTGTAGAACGGCGCTTCGTCGCAGCATTCGAGCTGCTTGTCCATGTTCTCCTTGATCAACTGCATCGGCACGTGGCCGGGGCCTTCGATCATGGTTTGCACGTCGTGCTTCCAGGCGATCTTGGTCAGCTCGCCAAGGGTTTCCAGCTCACCAAACTGCGCGGCGTCGTTGGCGTCGGCAATCGAGCCCGGGCGCAGGCCGTCGCCGAGGGAGAAGCTGACGTCATAGGCCTTCATGATTTCGCAGATTTCGTCGAAATGCGTGTAGGTGAAGTTCTCTTTGTGGTGCGCCAGGCACCACTTGGCCATGATCGAACCGCCACGGGACACGATGCCGGTGACGCGCTTGGCGGTCAGCGGTACGTAGCGCAGCAGCACACCGGCGTGGATGGTGAAGTAATCGACACCCTGCTCGGCCTGTTCGATCAGGGTGTCGCGGAACAGCTCCCAGGTCAGGTCTTCGGCGGCGCCGCCGACTTTTTCCAGCGCCTGGTAGATCGGCACGGTACCGATCGGCACCGGCGAGTTGCGGATGATCCACTCGCGGGTTTCATGGATGTGCTTGCCAGTGGACAGGTCCATCACCGTATCCGAGCCCCAGCGAATGCCCCAGGTCAGTTTCGCCACTTCTTCTTCGATGGACGAACCCAGGGCGCTGTTGCCGATGTTGCCGTTGATCTTCACCAGGAAGTTACGGCCGATGATCATCGGTTCCAGTTCGGTGTGGTTGATGTTGGCCGGGATGATCGCGCGGCCACGGGCGATTTCTTCACGGACGAATTCGGGGGTGATGATCTTCGGCACGCTGGCGCCGAAGCTGTGGCCGGCGTGTTGCTGGTCGAGCAGGCCACTGGCGCGGGCTTCTTCAAGCTTCATGTTTTCGCGGATGGCGACGTATTCCATCTCGGCGGTGATGATGCCTTTGCGCGCGTAGTGCATCTGGGTGACGTTGGCCCCGGCCTTGGCGCGGCGCGGGTTCTTCACATGAGCAAAGCGCAGGGCGGTCAGTTCGGCATCGCTGAGGCGCTGCTGACCGAAATGCGAGCTCAGGCCGTTCAGACGCTCGGTGTCCCCACGGGACTCGATCCACGGCGAGCGTACATCGCCCAGGCCTTTGCGTACGTCGATGATGACGTTGGGGTCGGTGTAGGGGCCGGAGGTGTCGTAGACCACCACGGGGGCGTTGATTTCACCGCCGAAGTCGGTGGGGGTTACGTCCAGGCTGATTTCACGCATCGGCACGCGAATGTCCGGGCGGGTGCCCTGCACGTAGATTTTTTGCGAGCGGGTAAAGGGCTGCACGGAGCCGGAGTCGACCTTGGCCGATTCACTCAAGTGCACGGTGTTTTTTAATTTTGTACTCATCACGGGCTCTCCAACTATCCAGGCGGTGGATTTTTGTCGGAGCGAACCTGTGACGGATGGACGCACTGAAACCAGTGCTGTGCTTGGTGCACGAGGGCTGTTCGAAGGTCGAACAACATCCCGGACGAAGCACAAGAGGACTCGCCGGGGGACGAGAAATCTTGTTCCCTACGCAGGCGTTAACCTGATCAGGTTCAACGGGATCCGGTATTTACCGATCTCAGCCTTCCAACAAGGCACCCCGACAAGAACGCGGCCAGTCTAGACCATGCCGTGGGCAAATTGCCAATAGCGGTGCATTCAGCGTGATGAATGGCGTGATTGCGGGATTGTTGCGCACGGATCTCGCCACTACACTCGGCAACGGCCGCGAGACTTGACGCTAGGGATGACTGGTCTTAGCCTTGGGCCACAAATTATAACCGTAATATTAAATCTAGGGATTGCCTCATGCTGCGCAAACTTTCACTGGCTCTCGCCGTGTCTTGTGCAACCAACGGAATGGTCTGGGCAGCTGAAGCGCCCTTGTCGACCAGAACCGATCTGGTCAGCGTCTATCAGGAAGCTGTAGATAACAACGCCGACCTGGCCGCAGCGCGCGCCCAATACGGCGCACAGAAAGAAGTAGTGCCCCAGGCACGCGCCGGACTCCTCCCGAACCTGTCGGCCGGCGCCGATTCCAACAACGTGCGTAACCAATTCGACCAGCCAGCCACCACGATCAATCGTGATGCGCATTCCTGGCAGGCCACCTTGAGCCAGCCGTTGTTTCGCATCGACCGCTGGTTCCAGTTGCAGGCGGCGCAAGCGGTTAACGAACAGGCGGCCCTGCAACTTTCGGCCACCGAGCAGGACCTGATTCTCAAAAGCGCCGAAAGCTACTTCAGCGTGCTGCGCGCCCAGGACAACCTGGCCACCACCAAGGCTGAAGAAGCGGCGTTCAAGCGTCAGTTGGACCAGGCCAATGAACGTTTCGACGTCGGCCTGTCGGATAAGACCGACGTGCTGCAATCCCAGGCCAGCTACGACACGGCTCGCGCCAATCGGATCGTGGCCCAGCGCCAGGTGGACGACGCCTTTGAAGCGCTGATCACCCTGACCAACCGCCAGTACAATTCGATCCAAGGCATCGTTCACACACTGCCGGTATTACCACCGGCGCCGAATGACGCCAAAGCCTGGGTCGAAACTGCCGGCCGCCAGAACCTCAACTTGCTGGCCAGCAACTACGCAGTCACCGCTGCCGAAGAAACCCTCAAGCAACGCAAGGCCGGCCATGCGCCGACCCTGGATGCGGTGGCGCAATACCAGAAGGGTGATAACGACGCCCTGGGCGCCAGCAACCCCGATGCCTTTGGCCAGGACATCTATCACGGTGATGCGTCGCGCAGGACCATCGGCTTGCAGTTGCGCATTCCGCTGTACAGCGGCGGCCTCACCAACTCCCAAGTGCGTGAATCCTACTCGCGCCTGAGCCAGACCGAGCAGCAACGCGAAGGCCTGCGTCGCCAGGTGGTGGAAAACACCCGCAACCTGCACCGCGCCGTGAACACCGACGTGGAACAGGTGCAAGCGCGCCGCCAGTCGATCATCTCTAACCAGAGTGCGGTGGAAGCCACGGAAATCGGTTACCAGGTGGGTACGCGCAATATCGTCGACGTGCTGGATGCACAGCGCCAGCTGTATTCGTCGGTGCGCAACTACAACAACAGCCGCTACGACTACATCCTCGACAACCTGCGCCTGAAGCAGGCGGCGGGCACCTTGAGCCCAGGGGATCTGCAGGACCTGACGCGCTACCTCAAGGCCGACTACAACCCGGACCGCGACTTCCTGCCACCGGACCTGGCCAAGGCGGCCGCCGAGCAGCTCAAGGCCCGCCCGGGTTATTGAAAACACCATAAGACCAATGTCGGAGGGGGCTTACTCCCTCCCACATTTGGATCGGCGCAGGGTCAGCGAGAGATCAATCGGCCCAACCCATCCAGCAAGCGCTTCAACGCGCCCTGGTTGGCCTGCATCACCTTGAGCCCCGCCTGCGCCATCCTGCGTGCATCCTGCGGCAGTTCGAACAGCTGTCGTACGGCCTCGGCCAGCCCCTGCGCATCATCCACCTCTCGCAACGCACCGGCTTCGCGCATCATCGCGGTGATGTCGAGGAAGTTGAATACGTGCGGCCCCATGATCACAGGCAGGGCCAGCGCTGCCGGTTCCAACGGATTGTGCCCGCCAGTCGCCACCAGGCTACCGCCGACGAAGGCGCTGTCGGCCAGCGCATAAAGAAACAGCAGTTCGCCCATGGTATCGCCGAGCAATACCGAGGTTTGCGCGGTCACCGGCTCGCCGCTGGAGCGACGCACCGTGGCAAACCCTTGTTGACCGCACAGCGCGTACATCGGGCCGAAGCGCTCCTGGTGACGCGGCACCAGAATCAACAGCGCGTTGGGGTAGCTTTCGAGCAGTTGCCGGTGGGCCGCGAGCACCACTTCATCTTCGCCTTCGTGGGTACTGGCAGCGATCCACACCGGGCGCTCAGCCGCGCCCCACTGCGCGCGCAGGGCGGCGGCGCGCACCGGCAGCTCGGGGTCGATGGTCAGGTCGAACTTGATCGAGCCGGTGACCTCGACGGTTTCCGGGCGCGCGCCCAGGCTCAGGAAACGCTGGGCCTCGGTTTGGGTCTGGACCGCGAACAGGCTCATCTGCGACAGCATCGGCGCCGTGAGTTTGGCGAAACGTGCATAGCCCTTGGCCGAGCGTGCCGACAGCCGCGCATTGGCCAAGGCCACCGGAATACCGCGCCGGGCGCAGGCGTGGATATGGTTGGGCCATAACTCGGTTTCCATGATCACCGCCAGCTTGGGCTGCACACGATCAAGAAAACGCTTGGCCGCACAGGGCAAATCGTAGGGCAGGTAGCAATGCTGGATGCGCGGCTCGTTGGCAAACAACGCCTGGATACGCTCGGAACCGGTGGGCGTCATGCAGGTGACCGTGATCGGCAGTTGCGGATAACGCGCCAGCAAGCCGCGAATCATCGGCGCCGCGGCAATGCTTTCGCCCACCGACACGGCATGCACCCAGATCCCGCCCGGCCGCATCACCGGCAAGCCGTAGGAAAAGCGCTCGCCGACGCGCTGGGCATAGGCCGGTGCCTTGCGTGCGCGCAACCATAGACGTAAGGCCACCAACGGCAGCGCCAGGTAAAACAGACAGCTATAGAGAGTTCTATTCATGGCGGCGGAGTTTATCGGCTTTTTCAGTCGATCGCCTGCAAGCACTCGGCAAAACGTTTGGCCAGAAAGCGCGCGGCGGGGCCGAGGTGCTCGTCGCGCCGCCAGACCAGCTCCACCACCAGGGCCGGCGGCGTCCATTCGCTGTCCAACTCCACCATCTGTTGTTGATAGGTCGGGTACTGCACGATATGCCGTGGCAGCCACGCCCAGCCCAGGCCGCTCATCAGCCACTCGGCCAACACGTAGAAACTGTCGGCACGCCACACCAGCGGGCTGGCCGCTTCGCTGCCGGGGTAGACGCTGGTCTGGGTCGACATCAGCAACTGGCGAAACTGGGCCAGGTGCTGGCACGTCACGTACTTTTCCTTGGCGAGCGGGTGGTTCACGCCGCACACGGTGACCATCTCCACGCTGCCCACCACCCGCCGCTCCAATGCCTCGGGGATCTGGTCGTGATAGAACAGCAGGCCCAGGTCGGCCTGGCGCTCCACCAACTTGCGCGCTACATCGCCCTGGGCGGCGCTGGACAACTGCACCTCCAGCAACGGGTATTGCCCGGCCAGCGCCTCAAGGCTGTCGAGCACCGGCTGGAACAACATGGCCTCGTCCTGGGCCAGGCGCAGGCAGGCTTCTTCACCGCGGGTCAGTGACAGCGCCCGGCCATTGAGCCGTTCACACTGGCGCAGCACTTCCCGCGCCTCCTCCAGCAACACGCTGCCGGCTGCGGTCAGGCGCGGCTGGCGGCCGCTGCTACGCTCGAACAGGCTCACGCCGAGGTCCGCCTCCAGCATGGCAATGCCGTTGCTGACCGCCGACTGCGCCTTGCGCTGCTGGCGCGCCACCGCCGAAAACGAACACTGCTCGGCGACGCTGACAAACAGGCGCATCTGCTCCAGATTCCACTGCACGCTCATGGCTCAACCCATCTTTATTTCGGATAGGTAATGACTTTACCCCATCTGAGAAAACTCTAGAATGCCGGCCTTATCAGATTGCTCTACACCGAGGACTCACCCATGAACGCCGCTTACTGCTACCTGGCCATTGCCATCTGCTCGGAAGTGATCGCCACCGTTTCCATGAAAGCCATCAAGGGCTGGAGCACACCGATCCCGCTGTTGCTGGTGATCGTCGGCTACGGCGTGGCGTTCTGGATGCTGACCCTGGTGGTGCGTACCGTACCGGTGGGCGTGGCCTATGCCGTGTGGGCCGGGATGGGCATCGTGATGGTCAGTATTGCGGCGCTGTTTATCTACGGGCAGAAGCTCGACGTGCCGGCGATGCTGGGGATGGGCCTGATTGTGCTGGGCGTGGTGGTTATCCAGCTGTTCTCGAAAACCGCCGGGCATTGAGTGCTCACTTGAACCTCAATTGAATCCACCATTCGCCGCCTCGCCAAAGCTCGACAGCGCCTACGGTGTGCATGGCGTGAGAATGTATACTTGCGGCCTTGTTTAGAAATGAGGTCGCCCATGCCATCCGTTATTTCTACCGACGTGTTGATTGTCGGCGCCGGGGTTGCCGGCCTCTGGCTGAATGCGCGCCTGCGCCGCCAGGGTTTTTCCACGGTGCTGGTGGAAAACGCCACATTAGGTGGCGGGCAAAGCGTGAAGTCCCAGGGGATCATTCACGGCGGTGCGAAGTACGCGCTGCACGGCGCCCTCACCGGCGCCTCCGAAGCGATTGCCGATATGCCGCGCCGCTGGCGTGAAGCCCTGGCCGGTGACGGTGAGCTGGACCTGTCCGGCGTGCGCCTGCTCTCACAAGCCCATTACCTGTGGTCCCCTGGCACGCTCGCCGGCAACCTCACCAGCTTTTTCGCCAGCAAGGCCGTGCGCGGCCGTGTCGACCAAGTCAAGGGCGACGACCTGCCGCCCGCCCTGCAAGACCGCCGCTTCAAGGGCAAGGTCTATCGCCTCGCCGAACTGGTGGTGGACGTACCCAGCCTGATTGAACGTCTCGCGCAGCTGGCCGGCGATGGCTTGCTCGCCGGGCAACACATCGAACCGCTGCTGGAAGGCAACAATCTGGTGGGTTTGAACGTGGATGGCCGCGAGATCCGCGCCCAGCGCATTGTCTTGAGCGCCGGCGGTGGTACCGCTGATCTGCTGGCCGCCCTCGGCCTCAGCCAGCCGGCCATGCAAAAACGCCCGCTGCATATGATCATCGCCAAAGGCCCCGGCCTGAAGCCGCTGTACGCCCACTGCCTGGGCGGCGGCACCAAGCCACGCATCACCGTTACCACGCATCCCGCCGCCGATGGCAATTGGGTGTGGTACATGGGCGGCGACATTGCCGAGGCCGATGGCGTGGCACGTACGCCACAAGAACAGATCGCCACCGCCCAGAAAGAGCTGGCGCAACTGCTGCCCTGGATCGATATGAGCCAGACCCAGTGGGCTACGTTGCGCGTAGAGCGTGCCGAGCCCCTGCAATCAGGCCTGAGTCGCCCCGACAACGCCTTTGTCGCCGAAGAAGGCCGCCTGCTGGTGGGCTGGCCGACCAAGCTGGCTTTAGCGCCGGACTTCGCCGATCGAGTGATCAACAGCCTCGAACGCGACGGCATCCGCCCAAGCGCCTCAGCCCCCCTGCCCGACCTGCCAAAACCCGCCATCGGCGTACCCGCCTGGGAGCAACTGTTGCCATGAGCCTGCCGACCTTGCACGACCTGCACCGCCCCTTGGGCAGCACCGGCCTGCTGGTGTCGCCACTCGGCCTGGGTACCGTCAAGCTCGGCCGTGACCAGGGCGTGAAGTACCCCAGCGGTTTCACCATTCCCGATGATGACGAAGCGCGGATGCTGTTGCGCCAGGCCCGCCAGCTGGGCATCAACCTGATCGATACCGCGCCCGCCTACGGACGCAGCGAAGAACGCCTGGGGCCGCTGTTGCGCGGCCAGCGCAAGGATTGGGTGATCGTCAGCAAGGTCGGCGAAGAGTTCGAAGAGGGCCTGTCCCATCACGATTTCAGCGCGGCCCATACCCGGATGTCGATCGAGCGCAGCTTGAAACGACTTGAAACGGATTTTATCGATCTGGTACTGGTGCACTCCGATGGCAACGACCTGCATATCCTCAACGATTGCGAGGTGTACCAGACCCTGGCGCAGTTGAAGCAAGAGGGCAAGATTCGCGGCTTCGGCTTCTCCGGCAAAACCGTCGAAGGCGGCGTGAAGGCTCTGGAACAAGGTGATTGCGCGATGGTCACCTACAATCTGAACGAACAGACCGAGAAAGCCGTCATTGATTATGCAGCGGCCCATGGCAAGGGGATCCTGGTGAAAAAGGCCCTGGCCAGCGGCCACGTGTGCCTGGAGCCTGGAATGGATCCAATTCGCGCCAGTTTCACGTTGTTGTTTGCGCAAACGGGTGTCGCCAGTGCTATTGTCGGGACCATTAATCCGCTGCACCTGGCCCATAACGTGGCGACCGCTGCCCAAGTCATTCGTCAACTCTGATGCCGCCGACGCGGCCGACCCCGTCGCAAGAAGGAGCCGACATGCCGCGAACGCTCATAAGAAAAAACCCCAGCAACTTCAAAACACTGCCGCTGCACGTCGAAGCCACCCCCGAAGGCCTGAGCTACCAGAGCGTGGGCATGCCGCTCAACTTCGCCCAGACCTTGCAGCGCCGCAAACCGGTAGAAGTCCCGGATGCCGAACGCTTCGCCCTGGAGCTGGCGAACCTCGGCGTGTCGGTGCGCCTGACCCTGCATTGGCAAAATAAGGATTACTGGGTACTGGTGCGCCAACGTCGCCAGGACCGTGGCGACGTTGTGCTCAAGCTGATCTCCGGCTACGTCCCCGCCCACGAACTGAACCTGCCGCTGCACACCGCCATCCAGGAGATTGCCGAGGAATGCCTGCTGGAGACCCCGGAAGGCTGGCTCGGCGGGCGCTTCAACGACACGTGGCTGCCGGCCCCCTACTCCGCCGCGCTGCATTACCGCGAAGCCTTGCCGTTTCGCTTGAGCCCTTTGTCTGGCGCCGCACGCCCGGTACGTTGCGCGACCACCCAACTGATCGAGCGCCCACGGGCCTATGTGCATGTACCCACCGCGTCGCTGCAACTGATTTATGACCTGCGCCTGGAAGTCCCGAAGGAAGCCAAATCCCTGAGCCTGTTCCATGTGGACGAGCGCTTGGAAGGCGACCAACTGGTGGCACGCCTGGACCGCCAGCGTCCGGACCTGTACCTGATGCCATTGAAAGACGGCCAGCCGCTCGCCGAGTTGTACACGGTCAAGAAGGACCAACTGTACCCAGCCAGCACCCGCGGCCTCTACCTGGCAGAAAGCTTCGCCCAGCAGGAAGGCTGGCTGGTGCGCGATGAGCGCATTCGCTGGAAGGATTGGGTCCGGCAGCAAGGCCTGGCGGAGCCTGAGAAAGAGTCGAAACTCAAACGCCTGGCGCAACGCATGCTGCGCAAGATCGTGCCGAAGAAAAAAGCCAGCCGCTGAGGGCTGGCATCGATAACGGTAGGAGCGAGCTTGCTCGCGAAAAACGCAAGGGCGCCGCTTTTAATCAGGATACCCGCGTTATCGTTGACGAACTTCGCGAGCAAGCTCGCTCCTACAGGTGAACAGTCAGCCCTTGAGCAACCGCGCCAGGCCCACCTTCAACGGAGTAGGCTCAGGCAGTTTGAAACTGGCCAACAACCGCTGGTTATTCGCCCGCGAATGCCGAATGTCTCCTGACCGCGCCGGCCCGTACGTCACGGCAGGCAACGACCCGACTGCCTCTTCCAGCGCCTGCAGCACCTGCTTGAGGGTAGTGGTGCGATTCCAGCCCACGTTGATCGCACCCAACGGTGCTTGCGGGGCTTCGATGGCCTGCACCAGCACATCCACCAGGTCTTCCACGTACATGAAATCACGGGTTTGCTCGCCATCGCCGAACACGGCAATCGGCACACCCTGCTGTGCACGCTCGCAGAAGATACTGATCACCCCGGAGTACGGCGAGGAAGGATCCTGGCGCGGCCCGAAGATATTGAAGAAGCGGAAGATCACCGGTTCCAGGCCATGCTGGCGACGGTAGAAGTCGAAGTAATGCTCACCGGCCAACTTGTCGGACGCATAGGGCGTCAACGGCGCCTTGGTGGTCTCTTCGTCAATCGAAGCGCCTTCGCCGTTGTTGCCATACACCGCAGCGCTGGACGCGAACACCACACGCTTGACGCCCGCCTGGCGCATCGCTTCGCAGACGTTCAGCGTACCGACGAAGTTGCTCTGGTGCGTGCTGACCGGATCATCCACCGAGGCCTGCACGGAAGCCACCGCCGCCAGATGCACGACTGCCGCAGCGCCCATGGCGGCACGCGCTACCAGTTGCGCATCGGCAACATCGCCTTCAAGCAGTTCGACACGAGGATTGTCCAACGGCAGGTTGCTGCGCTTACCCGTGGACAGGTTATCCAGCACCCGTACCGCGTAGCCCTTGGCAAGCAGCGCATCGACCAGGTGCGAGCCAATAAAGCCCGCGCCCCCCGTGATCAAGACCCACTTTTGAGCCTTACTCATTATTGCGAATCTTATCGACGATGGCGGTGGTCGAGCTGTTTTCAACCAGGCCCAGCACTTTGACCTTGCCGCCGTAGGCGCTGACGATCTCGGCGCCGACCACTTGGTCGACGGAGTAGTCGCCGCCCTTGACCAGCACGTCCGGCTTGACCTGGGCCAGCAGGTTTTCCGGGGTCGCTTCAGGGAAGCTGATCACCCAGTCCACCGCGCCCAACCCAGCCAATACCGCCATGCGTCGGTCGACGCTGTTGATCGGACGGCCAGGGCCTTTCAGGCGGCTGACCGAAGCATCATCGTTGACCGCGACGATCAGGCGATCGCCCTGGGCACGAGCCTGCTCCAGGTAAGTCACATGACCGGCATGCAGGATGTCGAAGCAACCATTGGTAAACACGATGCTTTCGTTGTGAGCACGGGCATCGTCAATCGCCAGCAGCAATTGTTCGATGCTCAGCACCCCACGCTCGGAACCTTCGGAGCGCTGGATCGCCCGGCGCAGCTCAGGGGCGCTGATAGCAGCGGTACCCAGCTTGCCGACCACGATGCCCGCCGCCAGGTTGGCCAGGGCTACCGCGTGGGGCAGCTCTTCGCCAGCCGCAATGGAGGCGGCCAGGGTGGAAATCACCGTGTCACCGGCGCCGGTCACGTCGAACACTTCACGGGCACGTGCCGGCAGGTGCATCGCCGGGTGATCCGGACGCAGCAGGGTCATACCGTGCTCACCACGGGTCACCAGCAAGGCGCCCAGGTCGAGGTCGGCCATGAGCGCCGCGCCCTTGGTCACCAGTTCGTGCTCATCGGCGCAGCCGCCAACGATGGCTTCGAACTCGCTGAGGTTAGGCGTGATCAGGCTGGCTCCGCGATAAATCGAGAAGTCCTTGCCCTTGGGATCGGCCAATACCGGGATGTTCCGCGCCTTGGCGGCCTGGATCAGTTCCTGGTGGTTCTTCAGGGCGCCTTTGCCGTAGTCGGACAACACCAGCACCTTGACACCTTCGAGCAGTTCGTCGACCTGGCCACTGAGGGCCAAAGCGTCGGTGGCGAAGGGTTCTTCAAAATCGATACGCAGCAATTGCTGGTGACGGCTCATGACCCGCAGCTTGACGATGGTCGGCTGGTGGGCAATGCGCTGGAACAACGCACGCACGCCGGCACCGCGCAGGCTGTTGGACAGGCTGTCGGCGGCTTCGTCGTCGCCGGTCACACCCACCAGGGAGGCCGGGGCGCCGAGGGCGGCAATATTGAGGGCAACGTTGGCAGCGCCACCTGGACGGTCTTCGATTTGCTCGACCTTGACTACCGGTACCGGCGCCTCAGGGGAAATCCGTGAGGTACCGCCATGCCAGTAACGGTCGAGCATGACATCGCCGACCACCAAGACAGGGGCTTGATCGAATCGCGGCATGGACAACTTCATGGAGCAACCCACATACAAAATGAACAGGGGCGCGATATTAGCACAGGGTGAGCGCCGCCTAGTTCCAGAGCTTTATCCGCGATGCATCAGCCGGGAAAACTGCTCACTTTTTAAACAGAACCGCCAGGATATGCTCAACCGCGGCGTCCAGCTCGACCTCGTCGGTGTTGATTTCGCAGTCAGCCGCAAACGGTGCCTCATAGGGGCTGTCCAGTCCGGTGAAGGACTTGATGCGCCCGTCCAGTGCCGCGCGGTACAAGCCCTTGGGATCACGCCGGGCACACACGTCAAAGGGTGTGCTGACGTAAATCTCAAAGAATTGCTCTGGCCCAAACAGAGCCCTGGCGGTCGCCCGGTCGACGCTGAACGGCGAGATCGCCGAAACAATGACGATCAGGCCCGCGTCCACCATCAGCCGCGCCACTTCGCCAATACGCCGGATATTTTCCTTGCGCGCCGCATCACCCATACCCAGGTCATTGCACAGGCCCGCGCGCAGATTATCGCCATCGAGCACGTAGGTGTGCCGCCCCTGCTCGTTGAGCTGCACTTCCAGGGCGTTGGCCAGGGTCGACTTGCCGGACCCGGACAGCCCCGTCAGCCATAGACAGCACGGCTGCTGGTGCTTGAGCGCCGCCCGTGCGGCCACCGACAACGACAGTGCAAAGGGACGGATGGCGGTGCAACCGCCGGCGAGCAACTGGCTATTCATAGCCCAATACCTCGTAGTCACGTTGATAGGCACGCCGGACCAGACGCCGCGTGCGCGAGGAGCAAAAGTCCCTGACCGGCTCGTTGCGACGGCCCAGTGAAACATTCAGATGTGGCAGGGATGAGTCCACGCCGAGGCGTTCGCACAGGTGCTGGAAGTCTTGCTGCAAAGACTCCTGGCGCCCGAGAAAGTCCATGGCCATTTGGCCCATGTGATCGACCAGGAAGTCGGTCTGGGGAGCAAAGTGCAATTGCCGCCGCAGGTTGTCCGGGTGCAGCCAGCCGGCGACGAAATGGTCGAAGTCGCGGTAGCTGGAAACCAGCGACTGGGCTTGCAGGTCGCGAGCGCCCATATGGTTGCCGCGCAAGTAGGTATAAGCCGAGTAAGCGCGCTCCAGAGGGTCGCGTACGAAAGCAAATTTGAAGCTGCGCTCGCAGTGTTGGGGAAATTGCTGCTCATACCAGTAATACGGCAAGTGCCCGGGCCAGCGCCCATCGAGCAGTGCCGAGCACACGCTGCTGCCGGCGCATTTGGGCACATGGATGAATATGCACTGGTGTCGCTCGAAGGCCGGGTTAAGCGTTGCCACCCCAGACAGGGACTTGTTCACCGCCTGGCGATCCACCACCGACAAACGCCCCAGCAGAAACACCCTCTGGTGCTTGGGAAGCAGCTTCCACAGTAGACGTTGCAACATTCCAATACCCACGCAAGAAGGTTAGCCCTCTCGTTCGTCATTCGAATCGAGAAGGCCAACATAACAAACGACAGGCGCTGGATTATTTGGCTTTGGTCAAGGGTGTAAGCGGCTCGATACAAATCACGGGGCGCATTGCACGCCCCGGCGCATCAGGTGATGTTGTTCGCCACCGGCTCGTCCAGCCCCATGGCGTGCAGGCGCGAGTAATAGCCGCCCTTGGCCAGCAGCTCGACATGCGTACCACGCTCGACAATTTCACCGTGGTCCATCACCAGAATCAGGTCGGCTTTCTCGATGGTGGACAAGCGGTGCGCAATCACCAGGGTGGTACGGCCTTTCATGACCTTGTCCAGTGCGGCCTGGATGTGCCGCTCGGATTCGGTATCCAGGGCCGAAGTCGCCTCATCGAGGATCAGCAGCGGGGCATTTTTCAGCAGGGCCCGGGCGATTGCCAGGCGCTGACGTTGACCACCGGAAAGCAGCACGCCGTTTTCACCGACTTCGGTGTCCAGGCCTTTTGGCAGCTCGGAAATGAAGTCCATGGCGTAGGCGTCAGCGGCAGCTTTCTCGATGTCGGCACGCGGCGCATCGGCCAGGTCACCGTAGGCGATGTTGTTGGCCACGGTGTCGTTGAACAAGGTCACATGCTGGGTCACCTGGGCCACGTGCCGACGCAGGTTACGCAAGCGATAGTCTTCGATCTCGACTTCGTCCAGCAGGATTTCCCCGGTTTCGTGATGGTAGAAACGCGGGATCAGGCTGGCCAGGGTTGACTTGCCGCTGCCCGAACGCCCGACCAGGGCGATCATCTGCCCAGGCGCTGCGCTGAAGCTGATGTTCTTGAGCACCTCACGCTCCGCGCCTGGGTAGGTGAAGCTCAGGTTGCGTACGTCCAGGCGACCGCTGACGCGATCACGCTCCACAGTGCCGCTGTCGACTTCGGGCTCTTCATCCAGCTGTTCGAAGATGCTCTCGGCACCGGCTACGCCTTTCTGGATCGTCGAGCTGACTTCCGACAGTTGGCGAATCGGCTTGGGCAGCAGGCCCGCCGCAGTAATGTAGGCCACCAGGTCACCTGCCGTGGCTTCACCGCGCAGCAGCAGCACCAGAAACATCAACGCGGCCATGGCCGTGTAGATGACCAACTGCAGCATCGGCGTGTAGACCGCGCCGGTCTTGTTCATACGCAGTTGCTTGTCGGTGTTGCCCTGGCTGGCAGCGGCAAAGCGGCGCTCTTCGTAGCCTTCGCCACCAAAGCTGCGCACTACGCGGTAGCCCTGGATGGTCTCGGAGGCGACGTGGGTCACGTCGCCCATTGCAACCTGGATCTTCTTGCTCTGCTTGCGGAATTTCTTGCTGGTGCTGCCGACCATGATGGCGATCAGCGGCAGGATTGCCAGCATCACCAGGGTCAGTTTCCAGTTCATCCACAGCAGGTAGCCGAACAGGAACACCACCGTCAGGCCTTCGCGGATCACCACCTTGATTGCATCCGTGGCCGCACCGGTCACCATGGTCACGTTGAAGGTGATACGGGAAATCAGGTGCCCGGAGTTATGGGTATCGAAATAGCGGTTAGGCAACACCAACAGTTTGTTGAACAACTGGACCCGCAGGTCGTGTACCAGCCCCAGGGAAACCTTGGCCAGGTAGTAGTTGCCCAGGAAAGAGCCCAGGCCCTGCCACGCGGCGATCAGGATGATCAGCAGCGGCACGGCCATCAGCAACTTCAGGTCCTTGAATAACGGGATCTTGGGCAGGAACACCACATCGGGGTTGCTCAAGCCATCCACGAAGTACTTGAGAATCCCCGCGAGCATTGGCTGGGTCGAAGCGAAGATCACGAAGCCCACGATACTCAGCAGGAACATGCCGAGGTACGGTTTCACATAGCCCAGCAGCCGGAGATAAATTTTCAGGCTGGATTCCTGGTCCGCTTTGGGCGGTGCGTCACTCATGTGTCGAGCTCACTGATTGGGTAGGACGCGAACTTTATCACACGCGTCAGGTTTGGCCCGAGCCCAGACCAAAACACTGGCCAGCGCAATCGGCAGCCAGGAGATAAACCACTCGGCCCGTGGCGTGCCGGTCAGGCTGGCGGCGTCGAACTGCATGGCCAGGAATGAAAACACCCACATACCGATGATGCCCTTGCCGTAGAGGGTGTCGCGGGCCTTCCAGGCCTTCCACAGCACACCGAACCACAGGCCGCACCACAGCAGCAGGCCCGGCAGGCCCAGCTCGATGCTCACGTGAGTGAACAGGTTGTGGGAGTGATCAAAAAAGAGGTTATCGGCAAATACCTTGTAATCCCCGCCCAGCCCCAGGCCAGTCCAAGGGCGCTCGCTGATCATTTGCAGGGCGGCCATGAAAATCTGCGGGCGGTAAGACACGCCACGGGCCAGCATCAGCGATTGCATGGCGAAGAACACTGCCAGCGCCGCGATGACCGCGCCAATCGCAAGCACTGCGCTACGGCGGTCACGGCACCAGGCGGGCATGGCCACCACCGTCAGCAACAAGGCCAGTGCGGCACCACGGCTTTGGCTCAACACCACGAAGAGCCCGAGCAGCCCGACGGCCAGCACCCAACCCACTTGCATCCAGCGCCCACGGGGAACCCAGTGCAGCAGCCACACAGCAGCGAGGCCAATCACATAGGCGCCCAGGATCGGATGGCCCAATTGGCCCAGGCCAGCGAGGCGAGCGGTCCAGAGATTATGCTCAACGCCATAGAACTTGATGATTGCCACCAGCGAGGACAGCGCCAGGCCAAGGCCGCCCCACTGCATCACACGAATGACGCGCTCAGTCTGCCCACAGGCAAACACCGGGAAAAACAGCAGGAAAACACCGATATACAGCAGGCGCTTGGCCTCGCGGGACGGGTCTTCGACATTGGTCCATAACAGGCTAATCAAGCCCCAGACAGCGAGCGCAGCGACCATCAGGCACAGCCAGCGCTGTTCGCGCCAGACCTCCTTGAGACGCTCACGCGCCGACCAGGCAAACACCATTGCCGGCAACCACAGAAACAGCGTCAAGCCTTGTTGATAGATCTTATTGGTCGGCGCGAAGGCAATAGCCAACAAAAACCAAAGTAACCCGAAAACCATCCATACCTGCGCCCAACGACTTGCTTGCATCACCCGCTCCTGAATACGTTCAACCCGCCAACCCGGCATGGTTAAAACCCAAAACTTTCGGCATTATTACCGATCACTGTGCCCGCGACTCCCACAAGGCTTTCCGACGATGCAATGTTCAAGGCTTTCCCAAGCCGATTTAACCGCGATGATTGAAGGTGCCAAAATCCTCGAAAAGGACAGCTATGGCCCCAAAGTCTACCTGCTGACCGACGGGAATATCCTCAAACTGTTTCGCCGCAAGCGCCTGTTCTCGTCCGCGTTGTTTCGTCCGTACTCCAAGCGTTTCATCGACAACGTGGCGCAGTTGCAACAGCGTGGCATCCCGACCATGACCGTGCTTGCGTTCTTTCAACTGACAGCGCCCGGCATGACCGCCGTACTCTACCGCCCCCTGCCGGGCGAAACGCTGCGCCAGATTTCCAACCGCGAAGGGTTCGACTGGCACACCAACCTCGACCCGCTGGTGGCCCTTATTCGCCGCCTGCATGGCGCGGGTATCTACTTCCGTTCGTTGCACCTGGGCAACATTGTCGTGACACCCGACAATCAAATGGGCCTGATCGACGTAGCCGACATGCGCTTCCTGCGCGCGCCCTTGAACCCGGAACTGGCGCGGCGCAACCTGCAACACTTCGCGCGTTATATTGCGCGCGAGAAGCTGAACGAACGCTTTCCAATGCAAGCACTGGAACAAGCGTTGTCAGCGGCATGAGAACAGCCGCCGGGTGGTTTCAGTGAAGTCGTTCCAGGCTTGCTCCGGCGCCAACGCCTGCGACTGAGCCTCGACAACCTGCGCGCCGGAGCTCACGAAGGCGCGCGTCAGGAGGTCACCCCAGGCCGCAGTGCTGTCGGCAGGCGCGTACCAGCCGGCATCCCCCAGCTGTTCGCGAAACACCGCCAACTCGCTGGTCAGCACGGGCACACCGGCCATCACCGCCTCTTGCAGGATCAGCCCCAAGCCCTCTTCCGTCGACGGAATGGCCACCCAGTCAAATGCCCGATACAGGGTCGCCGCATCAGGAAGATGCCCCGGCAAGGACACCTTGCCACGCAAGCCAAGCGCCTCGATGCGCGCTTCAAGCCCAGGCCTCGCGGGCCCTTCGCCGAGAATCACCAGGCGCGCATCCGGCTGGTCGGCCGTGGTACCGGCAAAGGCCTCCAGCAAACAGGCAAACCCCTTGCCGTCTACCAGTCGACCTACCGCACCCACCACCGGTGAGCCCTCCAACGGCAATCCCAGACGGGATCGGGCCTGCTCGCGGGAAAGCGCGGCGGCGCGAAAAACCGTAGGGTCGAAGGCACTGCGCAGCACCGCCACGGGCCGCTGCAGGTAACGTTCAAGGCCGCTGGCGAGGGTTTGCGACACCGCAGTCAGCGTCAATTGCGACGCCGGGAACTGCTCGAAAAGCTTCTGATCAGCTTTGCGCAAACGCGTGACCCCATGAAAAATCACCACGGCCCGCACCTGCGGCAGGTGCTTGAGCACCGGTAAAAGTACCCGCGCAACACCGATGCCATCCAGCAGCACAACCTGCACATCCTCAGGCAGGGCCTTCTTGAAACGCGCACGCAGCCAGGGCATCAGCCACTTCCACAGGTGCCGCCCCTTGAGCCTGGCAGATGAGAGGTTCCATTCGACGGCCTGTTCAACCAGGCCATCGCTCCCGACCACGCTGCCTTGAAGCAACCAGGTGTGAACCGCTGCATCGCTGTCGGCATGGGACAATATTTGCTGATGAACCTTCTGCACCGAAGCGAATGCAGAGCCACCAGCCCACATGATGTTGAGAATACTCATCGAAAAAACCTTATGGGTGTTGGTGCGGCTCGTCGTACTTACCGATGGATCAACCAACCGATACCGACCCCCAGGATCAGCATGACTGCCAGTTTGACCCGTTCTCTCCGCTTGCGCCGCGCTTTGGTCAAGCGCTCCTCTGCCGTGGCCACATGCAGGCCGAAGCCAGTGTGCAAAACGGCATCGCCTTCGAGGGTAACGGCGGCCAGGTTCAACTGCGCGTAACGCCTGGAAAGCCCCTTCTCACCCTCGAACTCGGCATAGGGCGCACATAACCAATATTCCTTGATACGCCGCAGGCCCGGGTTCAGTGAGAACCCCTGCCACTCAGGCTTATCGGACAGCAAGGGATAACAAGGCACCCCACCCACTACCTCACGCGCCCCCAGATGGATATAAGGGCTGTGCACCTGCAAATCGTAGACGTAATTACGCAGCCAGACTTGGAGAATATCGGGGCGCTGCTCCAGAACCGTCTTGGAGTCTTCGACAAAACCGGGTCGATAAAATGCCCAATCATCTTCGCAATGGAATATGTACGGGGTTTTGACCAACCCATAGGCCAGATCGATGGATGCCAATTGCCCCAGCTTCGGGCGGTTGATCAAGAACGTGCAATGACTGAGCCAATGCTCAGGAATCGCCAGGCGCACCGCGTCATCGCCAGAGTCCTCGGTAATGAAGACTTCGCGGATGTCCGCCGTATTGAACAGATCGAAGCTCGCGAGCGTGCGCTTCAACAAATCGAAGCGACCACAACTGGTCACCACGAGCGTTATATCGCTTAGAGCGGAGAATTGCATTCAAGCCTCAACAATATCATAAGGCCACTATTTGCGGCCACCTGGCAGATCTCACACGCCCAGTTTCAAGCGCAACCTTTCCAGCAAACTCAACGGTGCTCGAGGCCGCAGCGGCGGCTTGAGCACCTCGACAATGCGCTGGCCGATGCGTGCAAAGCTGAACTGGCTGACCGCGAGGTCTTGCCCGTTGCGCGCAATCTCGGCTGCCAGCTGAGGGTTGGATCGCAACAAGGCGAGTTTTTCCTGCAACTGGGGAATGTCTTTGTAGAACACCACATTGACCATGTCCTGGAAGCCAAGCGCTTGGTTTTCCGCAGCGCCTTGGTCAAACGCCAGCAGCACGCAACCACAGGCCATGGCTTCGAAGTTCTTGATCATGTACTCGCCCATGCCCACGTCGGCACTGACGAAAAAGCGAATCCGGTTGAGGGTCGCGCAATACTCCTCACCCGATTTGGTGCGCGTGACCACCAGCGGCTCAACGCGGGCCAACTCATCGAGCAACGCCTTGCGACCGCTATAGGCCACGCTGTTGGTGCTGCCGACAAACGCCAGCTCTATGTCGCGCTCCAGGCCCTGGGCCTGCAACAGCGCCTGATCGTAGCCCTTGGGCACGAACACCGCATCGAAACCTTCCGCGCGCAGTCGCTCGGTCACCATATGGCCCGAGCTGATCACCCGTGCCCACGGCAAGCGGCGGTAATGGGCGCTGAACTTGCCGGTGTATTTGCAAGGAATGTAATTCTGGTAGGCGTCGTGCTCGAGGATCACCAGGTTCGGGATCGTACGGATAAACCCGGCCTGGCGAATTTCCTGTTTGAACCGCAGGAAGAATACGATGCGGTCATAACGGCTCACGTCGACTTCGCGCCTGAAGTAAGCGCGCAGGTTGCGCTGCTCAGCACTGCTCAGCCAGCGGGTATCACACTCGCAGTGCTGGGCAATGCCTTCGTACAAGCGATCCAGAATGGCGCGTTGTTCTTTTTGCACCAGAAACAAAACTTTCATGACCTTCCCTTTTACAAATGCCGTCACAAGCGCCAGAACAACTCATGCCGTCGTACGGCCTTGCGGAAAAATTCGTTTTCACCATAGGGCGAGCGCGCCCGACCCGCCAAGACCCGCTGCAGCCAGCGCCGCACACGGCGCTTGAACGGAGGGGCAGGTTGCAGGTCATGCATCATGCCCAGCGCCATGGCCTTGTCGCGCTGCTGGGCCAGCGTCAGCGACAGGCTGCACGGCCACAGTTCCAACGTGTCATCGAACAGCGGCGGCAGGGCAATACCGGCGCCCGCATCGCCCATGGGCCAGCGGTCGTTGTCATGCAGGTGGTTGGCGTAACCGAGCACGGTGGTCGGTTGCCATTCCAAGCCTTGCAGGGCTTCGATCACCGCTTGCTGCGCGCAGATATGGTCTGGATGGGGATCCAGGATCGGATGAGGCAACACGATCACTTCAGGGCGTGCCGTCAACAGCACTTGGCGCAAGTCAGCGAGCAGGTTGTTCCAGGTCGGCAGGCCATCGTGGTCGGCCGGCAACGGGAAGGGGTTGAATTGGCGAAACAGGCGAATGTCCGACAGCTCAGCTTCGCGTGACGCCACAGGCTGATCAGGCGCAGCCCGCATCGCCGGCAGTTGCAGGCAGAAGTACCCCAGCTGTACACAGTGCGCCTGTGGCACCCCGGCCCAAAGCGGCACGGCAATGCTGTCCCAGGCGCGCAGGCGCCCTTTGATCCGCGAGGCTTCAACCGGGTCCAGGCCCATGTGCTGATAGTGCTCGGCTTCGATTTCACCGGCGGTGAGGGTCACGATCCACGGCTTGTCGGCCTCGCTGTAAAGGCCGAAGGCAGCCAATTCGGCATCGTCGGCGTGCGGCGCGATCACCATCACCCGCTGCGCCGAATAATCCGGCGTGCCCCAGGCCCACAGCCGAGGGACGCCCTGCACGCTGCAAAAACGCCCGCGCAAACGCAGCTCACCGGACATCAGGGCCGACGCCCAGCCACTGAGGTTCAGATAACGGACTCCATTTACACCGCGCTCGAAAGCCTGCCGGTCTGTGTTGTCGCCAGCCGAAATCTCCACCACAGGGTCGAGAAAACGTCCCAGCCAATTGCTCTTGACCTTGATAGCCAACACCAACGTCGCATTGGCTTGCAGCGGCGTATCCATGCGCAGCCGGCCACCGTCGAAGCGAACCCCGGCCACCTCGGCATCCACCGAAAAACGGTATTGATAATCTTCGTTAGGCGCATAAAACAGATGGTCGGCAAACCATGCCTCATGGGCGACCCAGGCCAGCACACCGAGCACCAACGGTAACCACCAGGCCACCCAGATGCCAATCACCACCAGCAACAGCAGGCCGATCAGCAAGCCGACCCGTTTATTGCGCCGATGGCGCTTGAGTAACTGCTGTTTGCGGCTCATACGGTCAGCACCGGCACAGGGTTGCACCAACGGTCCTTGTACTCGCGGTCGGCACGCCCGAAGGAGAACCGCAGCGGCTTGCCAACTTCACGCGCCTGTTCCCAGGCGCTCTGGGTATTGAGGAAACTCAAGACACTGCCCGGACTGAATGCACGGGTTTCAGGGTCGACACCACCGTTGACGTACTCCACGCTGATCCACTCCGGCGACTCGACCCGGTACACCAACTGGATAGCGATGGGCGCGTCATTGAGGAAAATCACCGAGCCGATCAGCCATTCGCGCAACAGCTCGATCACCTCGGCCATTCGCTCGGCGCCCGTGGCGACAAAGCCCCAGCGACGCAGGAACAGATCGCAGTAGATCGCGGCCAATTCCTCGCTGGAAAACTCGCTCACCGGCCGCACCACACCACCGGCTTCTTCCAGCAAGCGCAGTTCGCGACGCTGGTTGTAGCGGAACTTCTTCGACAGTTCTTCCGGTGTGCGGGCCATGGCCAATTGCTCGGCCTGGGGCTTTAGGCCGCTGAAACGGCCTTCATTCAGGGCCGACAGGTAGCGGGCGCGGTGCCGCAAGGGCGCTTGGGCTTGAGGCGCGGCGGGCAGGATCAACTCGGCGTTACCCAGGTCGAACAGGCCTTTTTTGCCGCGTTGCTTGAGCACATCCTTGGACAAGGCCAGGTCCCGCCCCCAGGTCGCGATGCACGCCTGAAGCTCGCCGCCCTGCTCCCAGGCCAGGTAGCGCACCGGGATATCGGCCAGCCCGGCCAAACGCTCGATCACTTGCGGGTGGGTCGCGACACTGCCGCCAAAACGCTGCCAGGCATCGCTGTAGACGGGCGCGTCGACGACGGACCAGCCACGCTCGCGCCAGCCTTGGAATCGATTGAGCATCAAGCCCCCGCGGTCAGTTCAATAACGTGCGGCAATTGCCAGAAGGTATCGCGTACCGCCTGATCCGAGAAACGCTCGCGCAGGCGCGCCAGCATCATCTCGGCGCACTGCCGTTGCTGGTGTTGATCCATCGCTGCCAGGTGCCGCAGCCCCTGGGCGAGGTGTTCGACATCGCCGAAGGGAAACAGGATCCCCACGCCCTCGACCACTTCCTTCGCGCCGCCACAGGCCGTGGCCAGCAGCGGTACGCCGGCCGCCATGGCTTCCAGCAGCACCATGCCAAAGGGTTCGTGATCGGAGCTCAGGGCAAACACATCGAATGCCTGGAAGTACCGGCGCGCATCCGGCACCTGGCCGAGGAACAGCACCTTGTCGGCAATGCCCAGCTCCCGTGCGAGTGCCTTGAGGTCTTGCTCCAGGCGCCCGCTGCCGAGGATCGCCAGACGGCTTTCGGCCGGCAGATGCGCCTGCGCCAGGGCAAAGCCCTTGAGCAGCGTGGCCTGGTCCTTGTCCGGGTGCAGGCGACCGACATTGCCGACCACCCATTCATCCGGCGACAAACCCAATGCATCGCGCGCCTCATGTGCAGGCACCTGAATGCGTTGCAAGGCATCGACGTCGATGCGGTTATACAGCGTCTGGATACGGGCGGCGGGCCAGGCCGGCAGGCAGCGGCGCATGTCATCGCGCACCGCATCGGAAACGCCCAGCAGGCTCAAGCGTTTGCGGAAAAACCCGGCAAACAGCTTGCGGCTGCGGCGCTGGTAATCACCAAAGGCGTGATGCACGCCGATCACCGGCAACCGTGTGCCGAGCAAGGCGATATAGATCGGTTTGAAACGGTGGGCGATACAAAAATTGAAGTTGCGCGACGCGACGATCTTGCGCAGCTCACGGATGGCGCCCAGCTTCAGGCCACGAATGGCCTTTGAGCTGAACTCCATGAACAACACTTCATCGGACGCGCAACCGGCGGCGACCTCAGGGTCGGCGACCCCGGTGAGAAACACCGTGGTCACCTTGTAGCCGGAGCCTGCGAACAAACTGGCGTACTGCCGCGCGCAGTCCAGGAACGGCCCGTCATAGCCATGGCAGAACTGCAGGACGTGGCGTTCAGCCGAGCGCGTCATAAGGGTCCACGCCGTCTTTGACGACCAGGATGTCTTCCATGATCAGGTACTGCAGGTCGGAGCCGAAGAACATGTTCAGCGCGTCGGTCGGCGAGCAGATCATCGCTTCGCCACGACGGTTGAGCGAGGTGTTCAGGGACACGCCGTTGCCGGTCAGTACTTCCAGCTCTTTCATCATGTCGTAATAGCGCGGGTTGTATTCGCGCTTGAGCACCTGGGCGCGGGAGGTGCCATCTTCATGGACCACTTCCGGCACGCGGGTCTTCCACTCTTCCGACACTTCAAAAGTGAAGGTCATGAACGGCGCCGGGTGATCGACCTTGATCATCTGCGGGGCCACGGTGTCGAGCATCGACGGGCAGAAAGGCCTCCAGCGCTCGCGGAACTTGATCTGATGGTTGATGCGGTCAGCCACGCCGGTCGCACTTGGGCAACCGATGATCGAACGACCGCCCAGGGCGCGCGGGCCAAACTCCATGCGGCCCTGGAACCAGGCCACCGGGTTGCCGTCGACCATGATCTTGGCGATGCGCGCAGGCATGTTCTCGATCTTGCGCCAGTTCGGCTTGCTCTCGTGCTTGGCGCACGCGGCAATCACGTCTTCGTTGCTGTAGGACGGGCCGAGGTAGACGTGTTCCATCTTCTCAACCGGTACACCACGGGCGTGGGACACGTAAGCGGCAGCACCGACAGCGGTACCGGCATCGCCGGACGCCGGCTGCACGAACAGCTCTTTCACGTCGTCACGGGCAATGATCTTCTGGTTCAGCTTGACGTTCAGTGCACAGCCGCCGGCGAAGGCCAGCTTGCCGGTGTCCTTGAGGATGTCGCCCAGGTAGTGGTCGATCATCTGCAGGGCCAGTTTTTCGAACAGCGCCTGCATGCTGGCGGCGTAGTGGATGTAGGGCTCGTCGGCGATGTCGCCTTCGCGCTTGGGACCCAGCCACTCGATCAGTTTCGGCGAGAAGTAGAAACCCTTGCCCTTCTCTTTATAACGGCGCAGGCCGATGACGTTGGCGTAGTCGGTGTTGATCACCAGCTCGCCGTTTTCAAACGAGGCCAGGCGCGAGAAATCGTACTTGCTGGCATCGCCGTACGGCGCCATGCCCATGACCTTGAACTCACCGTCGAGCATCTCGAAACCGAGGAACTCGGTGATCGCGCCGTACAGGCCGCCAAGGGAGTCCGGATCGTAGAATTCCTTGATCTTGTGGATCTTGCCGTTCTCGCCGTAGCCGAAGAACGTGGTGGCGTACTCACCCTTGCCGTCGATCCCGAGGATCGCGGTCTTCTCTTGGAAGCCGGAGCAGTGGTAGGCGCTGGAAGCATGGGCCAGGTGGTGTTCAACCGGTTCGATCTTGATTTTCTTCGGATCGAAGCCCAGCTGTTCCAGGCACCAGACGATCTTGTTGCGGTAGCGCTTGTAGCGACGGTTGCCCATCAGGATCGCGTCGAGTGCGCGGTCCGGGGCGTACCAGTAACGCTTAGCGTAGTGCCAGCGCGCCTCGCCGAACAGGCTGATCGGGGCGAACGGGATCGCCACCACATCAACGTCGGAAGGCTTGATGCCGGCCTGTTCCAGGCAGAACTTCGCCGACTCGTAGGGCATGCGGTTCTTTGCATGTTTGTCGCGCACGAAGCGCTCTTCTTCGGCGGCCGCGATCAGCTTGCCGTCGATATACAAGGCTGCGGAAGGATCATGGCTAAGGGCGCCGGACAGGCCAAGAATCGTCAATGCCACAGGGGTCTAGCCTCTTTTAGTCTGCATGCAGGCGGGTTGCGCCTGAAAAAAGTGTGCTTCCCGACTGGGCAGGAAACAGCTAAAGGGCGGGATTATAGCTTAAAAGCAGTGGGAAGCTGTTAGCGGCGAGCGCCAAGGTGATGGGCGCAGGCAAGGGGAATGGGTCCGAAGTGCGGTCGGCGGGTTCTAAAGTGGCAGCCGGAGGATTCGTTAAACACTGGCAGAATCGCTAGACTCCGGCGTTTGCCACACCTGACCTGGTTACCTGATGAAGATCGCTGTCCCCGCTCAACTCAGTCTGATCGCCGGCATGCTCGGCCTGTGCAGCCCCGCACTGGGCGACAATTCGCCGCTGACCCTCGACCCCAGCGTCGTCACCGGCTCGCGCAGCGCCAGCCCGACATTCGACCTGCCGTACTCGGTGGACGGCATCAGCCGCGCGCAGATCAGCGACGGCCAATTGGGCATCAACGCCTCCGAAGCCCTGTCCCGCGTACCCGGCCTGGTGGTGCAGAACCGCCAGAACTATGCTCAGGACCTGCAGATTTCCTCTCGCGGCTTCGGCGCCCGCTCGGCGTTCGGTGTGCGTGGCATCAAGCTGATCGCCGACGGCATCCCCGCCAGCACCCCGGATGGCCAGGGCCAGGCCGCCACCTTCAACCTCGACACCGCCGAACGCATCGAAGTCCTGCGCGGCCCGGCCGCCACCCTGTATGGCAGCAATGCCGGCGGCGTGATCCAGATGTTTTCCCGCGATGGCGAAGGCCCGCCGCGCATCGGCGCCGAGACCCTGGTGGGCAGCGACGGCCTGAACAAGAACCACCTGAGCGCCGAAGGCGCGGCCAATGGCGCAGGCTTCGTACTGGATGCCTCGCGCATGGACACCAACGGCTACCGCGACCACAGCAGCGCCCGTCGCGACCAGACCTTCGCCAAGCTCAACTTCCAACCGGATGACGACAGCAAGCTGGCGCTGATCTACAGCAGCCTGGAGCAGAACGGCACCCAGGATCCATTAGGTCAGACCTGGGCGGCGTACAAGGCCGACCCGCGTTCGGTGAGCAGCAATGCGCTGACGTACAACACGCGCAAAAGTATCGATCACCAGCAATTGGGTCTGAATTATGAGCGATATTTCGGCGATGCGACGCTGCAGGTGAACGGGTATACCGGGCGGCGGAGTGTGATTCAGTATCTGTCGATACCCAAAGGCACACCCGCCAACGAACGTGGCGGTGGCGTGGTGCAATTTGACCGCAAGTTCTACGGCGGCAGCGTACGCTGGATGCAGCCCGTCGAAAGCGCACCGGGCGACTTGATGATCATCACCGGGCTGGATTTCGACCAGAGCGAAGACAGCCGCCATGGCTATCAGAACTACAGCGGCAATACCCTTGCCGTAAAAGGCCAGCTACGCCGCGATGAAATCGACACGGCGCGCAGCCTTGACCCCTACATCCAGGCCAACTGGGCCCTCGACCGCTGGACCCTGCAAGCGGGCGTACGTCACAGCACCATGCAGATGGATGTCGATGATCAATTCCTGAGCAACGGCGACGCCAGCGGCAGCAAGACCTATCAGAAAAACACCCCATCGATGAGCGTGATGTATGCATTCACGCCCGAGTTGCACGGCTACGTCAGCGCAGGCAAAGGCTTCGAAACCCCGACCCAGGCTGAATTGGCCTACGCGCCAGGCACTGTCGAGGGCTTCAATTTCGGCCTGAAACCGTCCGAAAGCACCCAATACGAAGTGGGCTTGAAGGCCCAGGTGAACGACACCCGGATCAACGCCGCTGTGTTCCAGATCACCACCGAGAATGAACTGGTGGTCGACCAGTCACTCGACGGCCGCACCAGCTACCAAAACGCCGGCCGCACCCTGCGCCGGGGCTTCGAACTGGGCATCGAAAGCCAACTCAGCGAACAGTGGAGCACCAACCTCGCCTACACGCGCCTGCAAGCCACCTACGACAGCGACTTCGTCGGCGGCGCAAAACCCGTCGACAAAGGCAACTATCTCCCCGGCGTGCCGCAAACTACGCTGTTCGCCGAGCTGAACTGGAAACCCCGGGACTGGGTCAGCACCGCCATCGAAGGCATGTACCGCAGCAAGGTCTACGTCGAAGACACCAACAGCCAACACGCCGCACCGGGCTACAGCGTGTTCAACTGGCGCGCACGTTTTGAGCAGAAGGTCGAACATTGGACCTTCCACCAGACCCTGCGCCTGGATAATCTGCTGGATCGCCATTACGTCGGGTCGGTGATCGTCGGCGACGGCAATGGCCGCTACTACGAAGCGGCACCCGGGCGCTCCTGGTATGCCGGGGCGGGTGCCGAGTATCAATTCTGAACGCACCACACATTAAATGTGGAAGGCCCCGCTACCTCTTCGACGTAGCGCTGTCGCGCAGCAAACCGGCCCCCCTGTGGCGAATGGGCTTGCCCCCAAGCATCGGATGGAGTCCAGCTTTCGGGGTGAAACACTAGACGCGCTCCAGCATCCGCCGGCTGGCAAAACTGAAGCTCAGCACGATAAAGATCAGCACTCCAGTCGCCACCTGCTGCCAGTAGAAATTCCAGCCGATCAGCAGCAGCCCGTTGGCGATCACGTTGATAAACAACACGCCCAGCAGGGTCCCGGGAATATTTGCCCGGCCCTGTCGACTCAAGGTGGTGCCGATAAACACCGCGCCAATCGCATTGAGCAAAAACGCGTTACCCGACAGCGGCACATAGGCGCTGACTGTGGCGCTGAGCAACACGCCCGCCACCCCACAGGCCAGGGCGGTAGCCAGGGCCACGACGGTGACGATGCGACGCACCGACAACCCCGAGTAATACGCCAGCAGCGGCTGGGTGCCCTGGGCCAGCAACTCGCGGCCCAGGCGTCCGCGCGCCAAGGCCAGGCCGTAGAACAGCGCCAGCCCCAATACGATCAGCAGCGGTGTCAGCCCCGTGAGCTCAGGCTTCAAGCCTTGGCTGATATAGATCGGCTGGCCGCCGTCCGAGAGCAGTTGCTGGGCGCTGGTGCCGATGAACAAGGTGCCCAGGGTGGCCAGGAACGGACTGATCCGCAGCCCGGCAATCAGGCCGGCATTGACCAGCCCCACCAGCAGCGCCGCCGACAGCGCGCCGGTGGCCGCCACCGCCCAGCCATGGCCGCCATTGAGCAGCACCACAAAGCTGAAACTAGCGAAGTCCAGCGCCGTACCCACCGACAGGTCGATACCACCGGCCGCCACCGCGTAGGTCATGCCGATAGCGACAATCGCCAGCAACACGAAGTTGTTCAGCACCAGGCTTTGCAGGTTGCCTGCACTGAGGAAGCCCGGCGCTTGCAGCGCAAACACCACGACAATCAACGTGAATACCAGTGGCAATGTCAGCGGCAATAATGCCCGTGCGTTCATGCCGTCGCCCCTCGGTTCAATGCACTGGACGCCGCGACGACCAGCAAGATCAACGCGCCCTGCACACCATTGACCCAGAAGCTGGAGAGGTTAAGCAGTTGAAAGCCATTGATCAGAAAACCAATCAACAGCGCCGCCAGCAACGTCCCAGGAATGCTCGCCACCAACCGGCGGGAAAACACCACGCCGAGAAAGGCGATCGCCACCACCGACAGCAGCATGTCGCCGGAGCCGGTGGTGCTGCCGCTGAAGAACGCAGCCGAACACAGCGCTGCCACGGCGGCGCACAGACCGGACAGCACATAGCTCGACAACACGTAGACGGGCACACCAATGCCCGCCGCTTCAGCCGCCTGGGGGTATTCGCCCACCGCATGCAGACGTAGCCCATAGGCCGAGTGCTGAATCAGCAGCGTCAGCGCGCCCGCCATCACCAGCAGCACCCAGGCCAGGGCCGGTACGCCCAACCAGGTGCCACCACTGAGCAGGTCCAGTAACGGCGAGTCCGTGGAGACCACCGTGTTTTCCGTCAGTACCAACTCCAGCCCGGCCAGTACATTCATGCTCGCCAGGGTCGCCAGCAACGGCGGCAAACGCAGCACCACCACGGCCAGCCCGTTCAGCAAGCCGACCGCCAAACCGCAGCCCAGGGTCAGCAGCAAGGTCAACCAGAGATCCACGCCGGTATTATTGAGGCGGCTGAACACCGCCGCGCACAATCCCAGGTTGGCCGCCAGCGACAGGTCCAGTCCTCCAGCCACCACGTTAGAACCGCCGCCGATAATCACGCAGGTGAGCCCGAAGGCCAGCACGCCGAGAATCGCCGACTGGCTGAACACGTTGGCCAGATTGCCCACCGACAGAAAGTTCGGCGCAGCCACGGCAAACCCCAGCAGGATCGCCACAAACACCCCCACCGAACCACGGCGCAGCACCAGCACCCATAGCCGTTGCGATAACCCAGGCGCCGCCGCTTCAAGCATGTTCCACCTCTCGAGCGCTTAAAGCCGCCGCAACCACGGCCCCCGTCGCACAGGCCAGCAACTGATCGCTGTCCGCTTCCCCCGCGCGGAACTCACCGGCGACCTCACCCCGATGCAGCACCAGGATTCGGTCACTGATCCCCAACAACTCCGGCAAATCCGAAGACAACACCAGCACCGCCGCGCCCTCTTCCACCAAGCGCCCGATCAAGCGGTAGATCTCCACCTTGGCCCCCACATCCACCCCCACGCAGGGCTCATCCAACAGGTACACCGCCGAGCGGCGGCTCAGCCATTTTCCCAGGGCGACCTTCTGCTGGTTGCCACCACTGAGCTGGCTGACGGCCGCTTGGGGCCCCGGCGCCTTGATTGCCAATTCGTCGATCAGCCGCAGGCTTTCCGCCTGCTCCTTGCGGCGGCTTAACAACCCCCAGCGACTGAAGCGCCCGAGCCCCGCCAGCGTCAGGTTTTCCAGCACCGAAAGCACTGGCGAAATCCCCTGGCTGCGCCGCTCTTCCGGCACCAGCGCAAGGCCCTCGGCAATCGCCTGGCCCGGCGAACGCAGGCGCAGTAAACGCCCGTCCAGATGCACACTGCCGCTGTCGGCGCGCTCGACACCGAAAAGTGTCTTGAACAACTCCTTGGCTCCCGAGCCGACCAGCCCGGTCAGGCCGACGATTTCTCCGCGCCGCACGTCCAGGTCGATCTGCCGATAGCGCCGCGCCAGGCTCAACCCGCGCACCTGCAACAGCGGCGCTCCCAGTGCAACCTTGGCCTTGGGGTACATCTCCTGCACTTCGCGGTTAACCATCAGCCGCGCAATCTCGGCGCTGGACGTATGCCGGGGCTGCACCACCGCCACGTCCCGGCCATTGCGCAGCACCGTGACTTCATCGCAGAGGCTGTCGATTTCCTGCAGGTAATGGGAGATGTACAAGATGGATAAACCCTGGTCGCGCAGGCGCTTGACGATGCGCAGCAACTGGTCGACCTCGCGCTTGACCAACGCCACGCTGGGTTCGTCGAACACCAGGATCTTGGGCTGGCGAATCAACGCACGGGTGATTTGCAGCACCTGGCGCTCGGCACTGCTCAGCTCACTCACCAGCGCGCCGGCGGGCAATCGCAGATCAAAATATTCCGCCAGCAAGCGCTCGGCTTCACGTTGCTGCCGGCGTCGATCCACAAAGGGCCCGCGCCGCAATTCATGCCCGAAAAACAGCGCCTCGCCCACGGTAAAACTGGCGGGCAACAGACGCTCCTGATGGATGAACTGCACACCCAGCGCGTCCACCTGGCGCGGTGACAAAGCGCCGTACGACTGGCCGTCGATGCTCACCTGCCCCGCGTCCGCTTTGTGGATACCGGCCAGGATCTTGATCAAGGTCGACTTGCCCGCACCGTTCTCCCCGACCAGGCCGTGGATGCTGCCGCGTTCGACTTTAAGGCTTGCGTCATCCAGCGCCAGGGTGGCGCCAAAGCGTTTATGCAGGTGTTGCAGGTGCAATGCCGGCATCAGTCACCCCGCAGTTGCTGAACCTGCGCCAGGTTGCCGGCAGTGGTCAGCAGGGTGGCCACATGGGTTTCCTTGGGCAGGTCACGTTGCCCGGCCAGGTAGCGCGCCACGTTCTGCACAGCGGTCTTGCCGATCAACGCCGGTTGCTGCGCCACGACCGCCCCCACCGGCGAATTCGCCTGGCCGAGCAGCGCCAGCACTTCCGGCGTACCGTCGACGCCGTAAGTCTTGATCTCGGTGCGCTTGGCATCGATCAGCGCCTTGCTCGCGCCCAACTGCGGAATATCCCACGCCGACCAGATCGCCGAGACGCTACCCGCCGGGTATTTGTTGAGCAGCGCCGACACTTGGGAATAAGCATCCTGCACGGTGTTGGGGATCACGTCGCGAAGCTCCGGCTGGATGATTTCCAGCTGCGGGTAATCCTTGAGTGCCAGCTTCAACTGGTCATAACGGATGGCACACACCGGCACGCCGTAGAAGCCGTTGAACACCAGGATCTTGCCTTTGCCGCCAGCGTCCTTGATCAATTGATCGGCCAACGCCTTGCCGGTGGCGACGTTGTCGGAGGTGGTGTTGTTGAGGCTGTACTGGGACGGTGCATCGATGGTGAAGAGCGGGATGCCAGCCTTGCTGATGCGCTTGAGCCAGGGATCGATCACGCTGAGGGTGCCCAGGGTCTGGATCACGGCGTCGGGTTTCTGGGTGACCACGGTTTGCAGCTGGGTCACCAAGTTCTTGTCATTACGCCCGGCATCGAGGGTGATCGGCGTGCCGCCCAGGCGCTTGATCTCATCGACCTGGGCCTGGAACGCCTTGATATCAAAATAGTGACTGGTGCCGGTCATGCTCACTGCAATGCGCTTGCCGGCCAGGGACGGCACGGCCTCATCGCCCTCGGCGGCCTGGACACTGACGACATGGCCCAGCAACAGCACGGCGCCAAGGCAGATCAAACGGGAAAGCGAGGAAAGGCTGGAAGGCATACAGGGCTCCGCTGCGACCGGTGAAAGGGTTCACCAGGAGGCATTGCAGAGCCCGTGCCAGGATTTTTATCACATCAAATCAAGGGGATAACGTTTTCGGGTTAAGGCGGGCTGTCGTTCTGGGTCAACAACTGTCTGATAACTGTTGCTCAGGCAACAGCTCTTACTATTGAGCGCGTCAGGAAGCTCGGAACGACCACGACCATCGGCTACTCGGGTGCTGCGCGTTGACACTCTAAAATCGCGGGCATAGAATTTGCGACAAATGGACTGGGGGATCCCGGTCGGCGTTATAGCCTCGGTGAGTTTCACCGGGGCTTTTCGCTTTCTGCAGCAGGGAAAATTTTCAGCCCCCAATTTTCAAAACCCTCCCCGGCCTTGCTCCGCCCTCCACTGCAATAAAACTTGCGCTTGAGCACGTCAAAGGCACGATTTTCCTGGCACGGTCGTAAAACGCTCATGCCGATGGGGCGTGCAACAAGATCCGCAAGCTGCAACCCCGTCGAGT
This sequence comes from Pseudomonas sp. MIACH, assembly GCF_001269925.1. Classification (GTDB taxonomy): domain Bacteria; phylum Pseudomonadota; class Gammaproteobacteria; order Pseudomonadales; family Pseudomonadaceae; genus Aquipseudomonas. The sequence continues at coordinate 77,962 of NZ_LHVO01000061.1, read as the reverse complement.
TGACCTGCTTAGTCGCAAACACGATATCAAACGGCAAGCGGATACCTAGACGATTGGCTCCATCGCACATCCGACGAAACTCCAACTCAAGCTCGTTATCCTCTTTACGACCTCGACGCTCGAAAATCACATGCGTCAGCGCGCCTTGCTGATTTTTCTCATGTAGAAATTCGTGAAGGGTTTCGAGACAGAAGCCCAAAGCAAGATGGTAGGGATTGTGTATTGGGCCTTGCTGCTCCCGCAGAGTGGCTTTGTCGACCACACAACTGATCAAGACGAAATTGCTCGATTCAATGATGCCAGTCAGCTCCTCCAGGAAAATATGCTTGTGCTGGCGAGAGACAAACATACTTGAGAACGCCCCTTTTTCCTTACGGATCTCCAGCTCATGCAAGCCAACAAGGTCATGCCCCATATGATTGAACTTGAACTTTTGAAGGGCGGGGATGACCTTTTCGCAATAGTGCCTCTTATGGAAAACACAGAAAGCTAAAACAAACATAGGGTAGTTGACATCAAGTGTCTGCATCCCGTGATCGCCACTTTCGTCCACATAGACGATGAAGTCGCTGAACTCCCCTTTTGGCGGCGTCGCGGCTACAACTTCTGCAGCGCGCTCAGCCTCACTTTCACTTTCAAAAAGCAGAAACTGCGCAGAGGTTGGTTTTTCATCTGCCATTGGATATTTAATCCTGGGGTTTCAAGTGCTTTCTAGGTCGCCCACCTACATTCATATTGCCCCGAAGCTCTGCTACAGAGGGCCACCAGTCTGAACCCCTTTCGGCAGCCGCTGATCAATCATCTGATACAACGCACTCGTCTCAGGCCAGTTCCGCATAAACCGCGCACGGTCCCTGGCATACGCCGGGGCGAAGCTGGCGGCAGAGCTGTGTTGGCACATCGCGTCGAGGTCGATCAGCGACCAGCGATCCTTATCCCAGAACAGGTTATGGCCCTTGAAATCGCCATGGCTGATGCGCTCGCGAATCAGCTCGGCGAACAAATGGTCCAGCGCCAGCAGTTCGTTTTCCGGCGCATCACCGTGTTCGATATAGGGGGCGAAACGCTCGATGATGTCCGGGCCCGGCAGGTACTCGGTGACCAGGTACGCGCGGCTGCGCAGCCAGAAAAAACGCTTTTCCAAGACGGCCAGCGGCTTGGGCGTGGCGATGCCGAGGAAGGCCAGGCGATTGCCTTCGCGCCAGGAATGCCAGGCGCGGCTCGGGCGCCAGAAGCGCTTGAGCCAGTGGGCGAAGCCCTTGATGTTGTAGCGTTTGATCACCAGCGGACGGCCGGCCACTTCGACCTTGGCCACGCTGGCTGCACCACCAGTCTTGTACAGGTGGCCCTGGTCGAGCAACGCATCCGCCTGTTCCAGCACCGGCAGCATCGCGGGTTCTTCCTCGCGACGAATCGCGCGCAGGGCAAACGCGCCACGCACCACGCTGAACAGCGTGCAGTCGCGGCCCACCTTGTTCAACAAGTCCTTCAAACGCCAGGCACTGACCTTACGCACCTGTTTTTCCAGGGCTTCGAGGGGCAAGGCGTGCTCGCCGTTGCTCAGCAGGTAGTACACCAGTAATTCTTCGGTAAACGGCGCAAGATTTTTCGGCAACTGGGCGAAAAACACCCCGAGGTTTTCCAGCACGCGGTTACGCGACAGTGGCTTGCCCGCCTCCTCCACGCGAATGCCTGCACCGTCGATCAAGTACAGCTTGCCGTCCTGGCGCAGCAGGTTGTCCAGGTGCAGGTCTTCCTGCCACAGGCCCTTGGTATGCATCTGCCCGATCGCGCCCAGCGCCTCGGCCAGCACCGCGGTTTGCTCGTCGGCCAGGGGCGGCAGCGCTTCGACGGCGTGCCAGGCATCGGCCAGGCTCTCGGCACCTTCGATAAACTCGAACAGCAGCCAGCCGCCCTCGCCTTCCTGCAAGCCATCGGCAAGCAACAACGGGGTGGTCAGGCCTTGCTCGGCCAGCAGGCGTACGCCGCTGAGTTCACGCTGGAAATGCCGCGCCGCCTTGCCACCCACCAATAATTTGGCCAGCACCGGACGCCCGCGCCATACCGCCGCGCCCACGTAACGCTCACCCGGCAACACCCGCAACAGGCTCAGCAGTTGCAGTTGGCCAGGGCCGGCGGCATCCGCCAGGTCGATGGTGAGGGGCAGGCGCGGTGCGCGGCCGGCATTTTTCAACTCGGACAGACGCATCAGCGGTTCTCCTTATGGCTGCGCCGCTTTGTCAGGCGTTGCAGCCAGGTGGCGACCAGTGCGCTGTCTTCAGGCTGATCGAGGTAAGCCGCCAGCAGTTGACGCACCTGTGCGTCCGACCACTGCGGCGCACGACGCAACAACGGCTCCAGGTCCTTGACCCGGTCCCGCCAGCCGAACAGCAGCGGACGGGTTTTCTCCAGGTCGATCAACTGCGCGGCGTAGCCGTCACCGGTGGCCTGCAGGAAAATATGCTTGGGGTAAAAGCAGCCATGCACCTGGCCAACGCTGTGCAGCCGGCGCGCCAGCAGGCCGCAGGCCAACAGGATCGCAGAGTGCTGGGCGTCGCTCAGTTGCGTCCATTGTTCCAGCAACGAATCCAGGTCGTTCCAGCCATCCAGCGCGCGGGTCAGCAGCATCGCGCGGTGTTCACCGGCGACTTTGCGCTCGCCGTAGAACGCCGCCTGCAACGCCGGGATCCCGAGCTTGCGGTAACGGCTGATGTTGCGGAACTCGCGGGAGAAACTGGGCTCGCCCAACGGCCGGTGCAAGCTGCGCGTAAGGTAGTTGCTCTGGCGCTTGAGGTAATAACCGTGGCCGTCGAGCTCCAGGCGAAACACGCTGCTCCAGCCGCCACGGCTGGTGTTGGGCTCGTCCACCGCGTCCAGTTGCTTGGCCCACAGGGCGTCGAAGGTCGCAAGGCCGTGGCGCTCCAGCAGGGCGCGATCTTCAGCCGCCAGGAAATCACTCATTCACGTCCCTCGAAAAACTTCACTACGTGGCGAATCCGCCGTTTGTCCGACTCACTCAGGTGTCGACACTCACGGTACTGCATGTAAAAGCGCAGGCGCTGGGTGGCCGACAAGTGATACTTGGCCACCTTGTCCAGGCAGGCCAGGTCCTTGGTAATGCGGTACTTGAGCCAGAAACCGCGCCAGAAATCGCCGTTGGGGCAATCGATCAGGTACAGGGTGGCCTGGTCGTCGATCAGCAGGTTGCGCCACTTCAAGTCGTTATGGGTAAAGCGATGATCGTGCATGGTGCGTGTGTATTCGGCGAGCTGGCGGCTGACCGCGCTGACCCACTTGGGATCGCGCAGGCGCGCATCTTTACGTTCAGCCAGTACCGAAAGGTCTTCGGTCCTCGGCAACTCGCGGGTGATCATCGCGCCACGATCGTAGGCCAGGCCGCTGCGCTCCAGGCCCCAGGCGACCACGTCGGCAGTGGGGATGCCCCACTTGGCGAAACGCTTGAGGTTCTGCCATTCGGACTTGACCCGCGGCTTGCCCAGGTAACGCCGCAGGCCCTTGCCGGCGCCGGTGTAGCGCTTGACGTAATAGTTGACCCCGCCACGCTCCACCCGGATCACCTCCGACAACGGATCGCGGGTCAGCCGCTCGCCTTGCAGGGCAAACACCGCTTCGAGGCTTCCAAAATCATCCGCCAGGGCGGCGTAGGCAGGTTCCAGGTTCCAACCCGCCATCAGATCGCATCCCCGTAACGTTGCTTGCGCGCATACAGCTTGTCGGCTTTGCGCTGCATCAGGCTCAGGGACGCCGATTGCTCGCCCAGGATCTGGCGCAGCGGCTGGCGGAAGTAGCCCTTGAGGAAGCGAAATGTATCGCGACGGGTCAGGCCGATGTCCAGCGCCGAGTAGTACAGCGCGGAGAGGTCCTTGTCGCGCCAGCGCAGGGGCAGATGCGCACGCATTTGCGCCCGGTGCAGGTCGATCACCGAGAGCTTGATGTTGCGTGGGTCGATCGGTTTGGACGTGTCCAGCAGGAAGTGGCACAGGTAGCAGTCGCGGTGATTCACGCCGCCACGGTGCATGTCGCCAACCATGCGCGCCAACTCGGCCGTGAGCGCATGGCGCAACGCGGGCGCGGGCGGCTCGGCGACCCAGTTGACGCTCAGGTCTTCAAGGCTGATGGTCGGCGCCAACTCTTCGGTGATGATGAACGAGTGCTGGTCCGCCGGGTTGCTGCCTTTTTCGCCGAAGGCCACGCCGGTCATGGTCGGCACACCGAGTTCCTGCAAGCGGTGAATGGCATCCCATTCCAGGCCGGCGCCGAGCACCGGCAGCTTGGCGGTGATCAGGTTCTTGAAGATTTCCGCCCAGCCGATGCCGCGGTGGATTTTGACGAAATACGGGCGGCCATCCACCTCGGTGCGCAGCGTGCGTCGCGCCGCCAGTTCACGGAATACCTGGCCTTGCAGTTGCTCGACTTCGGCAAAGGCATCACGCCCGGCCCATAACGTCTTGAACGGTTCGGCAAGAATCAATTTCATCGTTTTGGCTCCGCCAGAATCACATCCGCAGCGTGCTGCGGCATGCTGTAGAGGTCGGCCGTCTCGGCGAAGGCCAACCCATTGCGGCCCCAGGCCGCGCGCTGTGCAGAATCGGTCAACATCTGCGTCAGGTACTGGTTCAACTGAGCCTGTTCAAACGGCTCGTCCAGCACCAGGCCGCTGTCGGCTTCGGCGATGTAATGGGCATAACCACACACGGCCGAGACCAGCACCGGCAACCCGGCCACCAGGGCTTCGAGCAACACGGTGCCGGTGTTTTCGTTGTACGCCGGGTGGATCAACAGGTCGGCGCCCAGCAGGAAACGCGGGATATCGCTGCGCCCCTTGAGGAACTGCACGTTATCGCCCAGCCCGAGGGTGGCGCTTTGCAGTTGGAATACCTTGGGGTCGTCCTGGCCGATTACAAACAGCCGCGTACGTTTTTTCAGCTCAGCCGGCAATGCGGCCAGCGCTTTCAGGCTGCGGTCGACGCCCTTGGTCTTGAAGCCGGAGCCGATTTGCACCAGCAGCAGGTCGTCATCGCCCAGGTTGAATTCCTTGCGGAAACCCTCACGAATCTCGGCCGCATTCGGCGGTGCGCGGCGGTCCTGGGCAATGCCCGGTGGCAGCAGGTGGAAGCGTTCCAGCGGCGTGTCGTAATGCTTGATGAACAGCGGCTGCTGCACTTCGGAAATCATCAAGACTTCGGTCTTGGCGTCCTTGGCAAACACCGCGCGCTCGTACTCGGCAAAGTGGCGATAGCGGCCAAAACTGCGGTACAGCGAATGGCGCAGGTTTTGTGCCTTGTCTTCAAAGCAGCCGTCGGCGGCGTAGTACACGTCCAGGCCGGGCATCTTGTTGAAGCCGATCAGGCGGTCCACCGGGCGCTTGGCCAGGTCCGCCTCCATCCAGGCGCTGAGCTTCTCGTTGCGCCGATGGTTGAAGAACGCCTTGACCGGCGCCACCAGCACTTCGAAACCGGGCGGAATGTCACCTTCCCAGATCAGCGTGTAGACACGAATCTGATGACCGCGCTGCTGGCACTCCAGGGCGATGCGCATGAAGTCGCGCTGCAGGCCGCCGAAGGGGAAATATTTGTACAGAACAAAAGCCAGTTGCATCAGTGCAGCTCCTCAGCCAATAACAACGTGCTCAGCCGGGTTGCCACACGCTCAGGGTTCAGGCGCGTGAAACACAGGGGCGACTCGCGCTTGATGTCGAACCGACGCTGGTCGTCGGCCGTCGGTTGATAGGTACATTGTTTTTGCAGGCACGGCGCACAGGCAAAGTCGCTGGCCAGGTGAATCTGGCCCTTGCCGTACGCGCCGGTCAGGCCGGGGTTGGTGGGGCCGAACAGGGAAATGGTCGGCACATCCAGCGCTGCCGCCAAATGCCCCAGCCCCGTGTCCACCGCCACACAGGCGCGGGCGCCGGCCAATACACGGGCCACACCGGCCAGGTTCAGCTTGGGCAGCACTTCGGCGTTGTTCAGGCCTTGGGCCAGGCGTTCAGCCCGGGCCTTTTCGGCAGCGTTGCCCCAAGGCAACTTCACGTCCACCCCCAGGCGGCCCATGCGTTCGGCCAACTCGCGCCAGTAGGCTTCGGGCCAATGCTTGGTGTCCCAGGTGGTGCCGTGCAGCAGCAGGACGAAGGGCTTTTTCGGCGGCAGGCCGAGCAGTTTTTCAGTGCTCAGGCCGTAGTCGCCCAAGCCTTTGGGTAAGTCATAGCCGAGGGCCACGGCGAACAGTTGGCGTAAACGCTCCACCGCATGCTGCCCACGGGCCACGGCCAGGCGCCGCGAGTAGAAGCGCGCGGCAATCGGCTCACGGGCCGAGTGTTGGTCGAATCCGGCCACCGGAGCGCGCACGTAGCGGGTCAGCCAGGCGCTTTTGAACAGACCCTGGGCATCGATCACCAGGTCGTATTTGGTCGACTGGACTTGCTGCTTGAAGCGCCGCCACTCGCCGCTCTTGACGGTTTGCCAGAGGTTCTTGCGCCAGCGGCGGATCGCCACCGGGATTACCTTGTCGACGGCCGGGTGCCAGGTGGGGATTTCGGCGAAGCCTTCTTCCACCACCCAGTCAAAGCGAATGCCGGGGATCGCCCGGGCCGCGTCGGTCAGTGCCGGCAAGGCGTGGATGACGTCGCCCAGGGATGAGGTCTTGATTACCAGTACCCGCAACTCAGTGAACCTCGACCACGTCGCCCTGCAATCGCTGCAAGGCATCGGTTACCGGCTGCGGCAGCAATTGGCGCATGCAGTTGTAATGGCCGAAACGGCAGGTGCGCTCAAAACACGGGCTGCACTCCAGCCCCAGGCGCACCACTTCGACCTGGTCGGCCAACGGCGGGGTAAAACCCGGCGAGGTGGAACCGTACACCGCCACCAACGGGCGGTTCAGCGCTGCGGCGACGTGCATCAGGCCGGAGTCGTTGGACACCACAGAATCGGCGCAGGACAACAGGTCGATGGCCTCAGCCAGGGACGTGTCGCCACTGAGGTTCACCGCCTCTTCACGCAGGCCGGGAATCAGACGCTGGCGAATATCTTCACCGACGGGGTGATCCTTCTTCGAGCCGAACAACCATACCTGCCAGCCTTCACGGATCTTGGTTTCGGCCACCTTGGCGTAGTGCTCCGACGGCCAGCGCTTGGACTCGCCGAACTCCGCACCGGGGCACAGGGCCAATACCGGCCGATCCAGGCTCAGGCCGAACTTGGCCAGGGCCGCATCGCGGGTCACCGGGTCGATTTGCAGGCTGGGGCGCGGGTACGGCTTGGGCAACTCGGCGCCCGGCGCATAGGCCAGGGCCATGAAGCGCTCGATCATCAGCGGGTAGCGCGCCTTGTCCAGCGTGCGCACGTCGTTGAGCAAGACGTAGCGAAACTCACCGCGCCAGCCGGTGCGCTTGGGGATGCCGGCAAAATAGGGCACCAGCGCCGACTTCAGCGAGTTGGGCAACAGGATCGCCTGGTCGTACTGGCCCGCCAGGGATTTACCGATGCGACGGCGGGTCGCCAGTTCCAGGACGCCGTGGCCGAGCGGAAAGCTCAAGGCCTTGCGCACTTCGGGCATGCGCTCAAGGATCGGCCGGCTCCACTCAGGGGCGAGCACATCGATCTGGCAGTCCGGATAGCGCACGCGCAGGCTCTGGAACAGTGTCTGCGCCATCACCATGTCACCGACCCAACTGGGCCCAACGATCAGAATATTCATGTAGTTTCCACAAACGATGCGGGGAGGCTTATGCCTCCCCGCCCTAATAGTGTTTCAACTCAACCCCAGCGCCTGCCAGATTCGCATCACCTGGCGCCGTTCGTCAGCGAACTGATCACCGGGCACTGTACCGGCCTCGTTTTGCAAGGCCTGGCGATGCGCGGCGGAACGGTAGGCCTTATACACCTCGCGCAGCAGATGGGCATCGGCGGCGGGCATCAACCCCACCTGCTCCAGGCCTTCCAGAATGCGGATATTGTCGGTATAGCGCAGCAACGATGGATGTTGCGCAGACCACGCCAAAGCCGCGTATTGCACCATAAATTCAATATCGACGATACCTCCGGCGTCCTGCTTGAGGTCGAACAGCGCCGTGGCTTCGAAGGCATTGGCGCCGGTGCCGGCCACCGTGGCCTTGGTGCCCAGGTTGTCACGCATCTTCGCGCGCATCTCGCTGACCTCCTGGCGCAGCTTCACCAAGTCCCGTTCACGCCCCAGCACTTTAGCCCGTACCTGCTCAAACGCACGACCTACATCCTGGCTGCCCACCAGCACCCGCGCGCGGATCAGAGCCTGATGTTCCCAGGTCCAGGCTTCATTTTGTTGATAGCGGTCAAACGCCCCGAGGGAACTGACCAACAGCCCGGACGCGCCGGAAGGTCGCAGGCGCATGTCCACTTCATACAACTGGCCGGAGTTGGTCTGGGTGGTCAGCAGATGAATGATCCGCTGGCCCAGGCGCGTGAAGAACTGCGCGCCGTCGATCGGCTTGGCCCCGTCGGTCTCGGCCTGCGGGTCGCCATCGTGGATAAACACCAGGTCCAGGTCAGAACCATGCCCCAATTCGATGCCGCCGACTTTCCCATAACCGACAATGATGAACCCAGGATCGCACAGGGTGCCGTCCAACCGCTGCGGCGAGCCGTGCCGCGCGACCGTCTGGCGCCAGGCCAGGGCCAGCACTTGTTCGAGGATGGCTTCGGCGAGCCAGGTCAGGTAGTCGCTGACTTTCATCAACGGCAGGCTGCCGGCGATTTCGGAAGCGGCCACGCGCAGGCGGTGAGCCAGCTTGAAGTGCCGCAGGGCTTCCATCTGCTGCTCCAGGTCATCCTCGGGGATGCGCGTGAGGCGTTCACGCAACTCGGCGGCGAGTTCCGGCGCCAGCGGTGGCTTGAACAGGCGGCCTTCGTTGAGCAACTCATCCAGCAGCAGTGGGAAGCGCGTGATCTGTTCGGCGATCCACGGGCTGGCGGCGCACAGGGTCAGCAAGCGGCGCAGGGCGTCGGGGTTTTCCGTCAGCAGCACCAGGTAGGCGGAACGCCGGGCAACGGCCTCCACCAGCGGCAGTACGCGCTCCAGCACCAGGTCCGGGTTGGCGTGCTCGACGGCTTGGGCGAGCAAGCGCGGGATAAATGCATCCAGGCGTTCGCGGCCCAGCCGCTGCATGGCGCGCAGTTGCGGACTGCTGCGCAAGCTGGCCAGGGCCTTGAGGGCCTTGGGCGCATCGGTGAAACCGCCCTCCCCCAGTTGGCGGCAGGCTGCGTCCTCATCTTGGGACTCTTCCCACAAGGGCAACCACTCGCCCCCTACGACCAACTCGCTCTCTTCGCCTTCTTCCTCGTCAGGGTCAGCAATCACCTGGCGGAAGTGCCAGTCCACGCGACCACGCCAGTACATCAGGCGCTCGTGGAACGCCGCCCAGTCGGCAAACCCGAGCATAAAGGCAATGCGCGCCTGGTCTTCAGGGCTGTCCGGAAGCATTTGGGTCTGGCGATCGGCAATCGCCTGGATCGCATGTTCGGTGTAGCGCAGGAATTCATAGCCATTGCGCAACTCGGCGATCACCGCCGGCGGCAAATAGCCCTGGCCTTCCAGGGTGCCCAGCACCTTGAGCAGCGGCCGTTGCTGCAGGCTGAGGTCGCGGCCGCCATGGATCAGTTGAAACGCCTGGGCGATGAATTCCACTTCGCGGATGCCGCCAGAGCCCAGCTTGATATTGTCGGCCATGCCTTTGCGCCGGACTTCCTGCTGGATCAGCTGCTTCATGGTGCGCAGCGCTTCGATGGCGGAAAAGTCCAGGTAGCGGCGATAGACGAATGGCCTGAGCATGTCGAGCAACTGCGCACCGGCCACCTGGTCACCGGCGACCACGCGCGCCTTGATCATGGCGTAGCGTTCCCAGTCGCGGCCCTGGTCCTGGTAGTACTGCTCCAGCGCGTTGAAGCTGAGCACCAGCGCACCGGCCGAACCGTAGGGGCGCAGGCGCATGTCGACTCGGAACACAAAGCCGTCGACGGTCATTGGATCAAGGGCCTTGATCAATTTTTGCCCAAGGCGAATAAAGAATTCCTGATTATCCAGGGAGCGCTTTACGCCCAGCGTTTCGCCGCCCTCGGGGTAGGCGAAGATCAGGTCGATATCCGACGACAGGTTCAGCTCCACCGCACCGAGCTTGCCCATGCCGAGGATGACCATGTGCTGCGGCTCGCCACTGCGCCGGCCGGTCGGTGTGCCGAACTGCACGCAGTGGCGCTGGTACAGCCATTGATAGGCCTGGTCGATGCTGGCGTCGGCCATGTCGGAGAGGTCGCGGCAGGTTTGCACCAGGTCGGCCTGGCGGGTCAGGTCGCGCCAGATGATGCGCACTTGCTGGCGCGTACGTTGGCGGCGCAGCACACGGCCGAGCTCATCTTCGGTTTCGGCCTGCTGCACGGCACCGGCAATCTGCCCACATAGCTCGTCGGGCGCGAAACCACGGTCCAACTCGCCCCAGGCGGCCAGTTCCAGCAACATCAAAGGGTCACGAACACTCTGTTCAATGACGAAATCACTGGCGGCGCACACACGGGCGAAGTCGGCCCACCGTTGCGGCGTCCACGCAGAAAGGCCATGATCGTCGTCCAGCGCGGCCACGGCGTCACGAAATGACTGCTCGGCCCGCTTGGCCATCGGCAGGAGAATGGCTGGCAGTTCGACCAGCATTGGAAGGCTCATGGTCTATCCTTGATCGGCGCGTAAATGGCTTGTGGCTGTGAGCGCAAGCACCACGCTCGATGAAGGACTGTCGAACAAAGGTGATAAATAGCTGAAAAATTATAATTTTTGGCAGGCAACATTAAACTTCTACCTTTTCTTGTTCGCAAAAGATCAACAATAACGATTATGCTCACCAGCCAGACCGAGCAATCCGCTCAGTCTTGTGTAGTTTTACTACTCGTATATACATTCGAAAGGCTGAAATGGCCGACGATTTGTAGTAAAACTACAGGACGCCGAAGCAACCTTCGGCCATCCAAGAATTTATGTCGTCTGCCCACAAGGCCAGTCGCAAACTTCAGGCAACCGATTCTGGTAGCCTTTCCGCCCTGGAGCAAGCCATGCAAGACCTCGATCCCGTCGAAACCCAGGAATGGCTGGACGCCCTGGAATCGGTTCTCGACAAAGAAGGCGAAGACCGTGCTCACTACCTGATGACCCGTATGGGCGAACTCGCGACCCGCAGCGGCTCGCAACTGCCCTACGCCATCACCACGCCATACCGCAACACCATCCCCGTTACCCACGAAGCACGCATGCCTGGCGACCTGTTCATGGAACGCCGCATTCGCTCGCTGGTACGTTGGAACGCCATGGCGATGGTAATGCGCACGAACTTGAAAGATTCTGACCTGGGCGGTCACATCTCCAGCTTCGCTTCCAGCGCAACCCTGTATGACATCGGTTTCAACTACTTCTTCCAGGCCCCGACCGACGAACACGGTGGCGACCTGATCTACTTCCAGGGCCACACCTCGCCAGGCGTCTACGCCCGTGCGTTCATGGAAGGTCGCATCAGCGAAGAACAAATGAACAACTTCCGCCAGGAAGTCGACGGTCAGGGCCTGTCGTCCTACCCGCACCCTTGGCTGATGCCTGATTTCTGGCAGTTCCCGACGGTATCCATGGGCCTTGGCCCGATCCAGGCGATCTACCAGGCACGTTTCATGAAGTACCTGGAAGCCCGTGGCTTCATCCCGGAAGGCAAGCAGAAAGTCTGGTGCTTCCTGGGCGACGGCGAGTGCGACGAGCCGGAATCCCTGGGCGCCATCTCCCTGGCCGGCCGCGAGAAGCTGGACAACCTGATCTTCGTCATCAACTGCAACCTGCAGCGCCTCGACGGCCCGGTTCGCGGCAACGGCAAGATCATCCAGGAACTCGAAGGCGTGTTCCGCGGTGCTCAGTGGAACGTGACCAAGGTCATCTGGGGCCGTTTCTGGGACCCACTGCTGGCCAAGGACGTCGACGGCATCCTGCAACGTCGCATGGACGAAGTCATCGACGGCGAGTACCAGAACTACAAGGCCAAAGACGGCGCGTTCGTGCGTGAACACTTCTTCAACACGCCTGAACTCAAGGCCATGGTTGCCGACCTGTCCGACGACGAGATCTGGAAGCTCAACCGTGGCGGCCACGACCCGTACAAGGTCTACGCGGCGTACCACGAAGCGGTCAACCACAAAGAACAACCCACCGTCATCCTGGCCAAGACCATCAAGGGTTATGGCACCGGTGCCGGCGAAGCGAAGAACACCGCGCACAACACCAAGAAAGTCGATGTCGACAGCCTGAAGTTGTTCCGCGACCGCTTCGACATTCCGGTCAAGGACGAAGAGCTGGAGAACCTGCCGTTCTTCAAGCCTGAGCCAAACAGCGCCGAAGCCCGCTACCTCAGCGAGCGCCGCACTGCACTGGGCGGTTTCGTGCCACAGCGCCGCGCCAAGAGCGTGAGCATTCCGACCCCGCCACTGGATACCCTCAAGGCGATCCTGGACGGCTCGGGCGACCGTGAAATCTCCACCACCATGGCCTTCGTGCGGATCCTCGCGCAGTTGGTCAAGGACAAGGAAATCGGCTCGCGCATCGTGCCGATCATCCCGGACGAAGCCCGTACCTTCGGTATGGAAGGCATGTTCCGCCAGTTGGGCATCTACTCCTCCGTCGGCCAGCTCTACGAGCCAGTCGATAAAGACCAGGTGATGTTCTACAAGGAAGACAAGAAGGGCCAGATCCTCGAAGAAGGCATCAACGAAGCGGGCGCCATGAGCTCCTTCATCGCTGCCGGTACTTCGTACTCCAGCCACAACCAGCCGATGCTGCCGTTCTACATCTTCTACTCGATGTTCGGTTTCCAGCGTATCGGCGACCTGGCTTGGGCAGCGGGCGACAGCCGTACCCGTGGTTTCCTGATCGGCGGTACCGCCGGCCGGACCACGCTGAACGGCGAAGGCCTGCAACACGAAGACGGTCACAGCCACATCCTGGCTGCCACCATCCCGAACTGCCGCACCTTTGATCCAACCTACGGCTATGAGCTGGCGGTGATCATCCAGGACGGCATGAAGAAGATGACCGAAGAGCAGCAGGACGTTTTCTACTACATCACCGTGATGAACGAGTCCTACCAGCAGCCAGCCATGCCGGCCGGTGTCGAGGAAGGCATCATCAAGGGCATGTACCTGCTCGAAGAAGACACCAAGGAAGCAGCGCACCACGTGCAGCTGATGGGCTCCGGCACCATCCTGCGTGAAGTGCGTGAAGCGGCGAAGATCCTGCGTGACGAGTTCAACGTCGGTGCCGACGTGTGGAGCGTTACCAGCTTCAACGAACTGCGTCGCGACGGCCTGGCCGTAGAGCGCAGCAACCGCCTGCACCCTGGCCAGAAGCCAGCCAAGAGCTACGTCGAAGAGTGCCTGGCCGGCCGTAAAGGTCCAGTCATCGCCTCTACCGACTACATGAAACTGTTCGCTGAACAAATTCGCCAGTGGGTCCCGTCCAAGGAATTCAAAGTCCTGGGCACCGACGGTTTCGGCCGCAGTGACAGCCGCAAGAAGCTGCGTCACTTCTTCGAAGTCGACCGTCACTTCGTGGTGTTGGCAGCCCTGGAAGCCTTGGCTGACCGTGGTGAGATCGAACCTAAGGTGGTGGCTGACGCCATCGTCAAGTTCGGGATCAACCCGGAAAAACGCAACCCACTGGACTGCTGAGGAGACTTTTTGTGAGCGAACTCATTCGCGTACCTGACATCGGCAGCGGTGAAGGTGAAGTAATCGAGCTGTTTGTGAAGGTCGGCGACACCGTCGAAGCCGACCAGAGCATCCTGACCCTGGAGTCGGACAAGGCGAGCATGGAAATCCCTGCTCCCAAGGCCGGCGTGGTCAAGAGCCTGAAAGTGAAGCTGGGCGACCGCCTGAAAGAAGGCGACGAACTGCTGGAGCTGGAAATCGAAGGTGCCGCTGATGCGGCCCCTGCGGCGGCTCCTGCTGCCGCTGCTGCACCGGCGCCTGCTGCTGAAAAACCTGCCGCTGCTGCCGAGGCCCCAGCGGCCCCGGCTGCTGCACCTGCTGCTGCCAGCGTCCAGGACATTCATGTTCCGGACATCGGTTCGTCGGGCAAGGCCAAGATCATCGAGTTGCTGGTCAAGGTCGGCGACACCGTCGAAGCCGACCAGTCGCTGATCACCCTGGAGTCCGACAAGGCCTCCATGGAAATCCCATCGCCGGCTGCCGGCGTGGTGGAAAGCATCGCGGTCAAGCTGGAAGACGAAGTCGGCACTGGCGACTTCATCCTCAAGCTGAAAGTACAAGGCGCTGCGCCTGCTGCTGCTCCAGCACCAGCGGCGGCTCCGGCGGCCAAGGCTGAAGCGGCTCCAGCCGCTGCCGCCCCTGCCCCTGCTGCAAAAGCCGAGGCCGCTCCGGCCCCGGCAGCTGCCGCACCGGCGCCAAGCGGTGCCAAGGTTCATGCAGGCCCGGCAGTTCGCCAACTGGCGCGCGAATTCGGCGTCGAGCTGAACGCTGTGTCGGCCAGCGGCCCTCACGGTCGCGTGCTGAAGGAAGACGTGCAGGTCTACGTCAAAGCCATGATGCAGAAAGCCAAGGAAGCTCCGGCTGCCGGCGCTGCTACTGGCGGCGCGGGGATTCCACCGATTCCAGTCGTGGACTTCAGCCGCTTCGGCGAGACCGAAGAAGTGCCGATGACCCGCCTGATGCAGATCGGCGCGTCGAGCCTGCACCGCAGCTGGCTGAACATCCCGCACGTCACTCAGTTCGACCAGGCCGATATCACCGACCTGGAAGCTTTCCGCGTTGCGCAGAAAGCCGTGGCCGAGAAGGCCGGCGTGAAACTGACCGTGCTGCCACTGCTGCTCAAGGCTTGTGCACACCTGCTCAAGGAACTGCCGGACTTCAACAGTTCGCTGGCGCCAAGCGGCAAGGCGATCATTCGCAAGAAGTACGTGCACGTCGGTTTTGCTGTCGACACCCCAGATGGCCTGTTGGTACCGGTCATCAAGAACGTCGACCAGAAGAGCCTGCTGCAACTCGCTGCCGAAGCGGCTGCGCTGGCTGCCAAGGCCCGCGACAAGAAGCTCACCGCAGACGACATGCAAGGCGCTTGCTTCACCATCTCCAGCCTCGGTCACATTGGCGGTACGGGCTTCACGCCAATCGTCAACGCGCCGGAAGTGGCGATCCTGGGTGTTTCCAAGGCCACCATCCAGCCAGTCTGGGACGGTAAAGCGTTCCAGCCGAAGCTGATGCTGCCACTGTCGCTGTCCTACGATCACCGTGTGATCAACGGCGCGGCGGCTGCACGCTTTACCCAGCGTCTGAGCCAACTGCTGAACGACATCCGCACGATCTTGCTGTAACCCTGTACAAGCCTCCCCTGCACCGGGGGAGGCTTGGTTGCACTGATTTCCGAGCGCCACGCTCGTACCTCAACCCCGTCAATTTGGCGGGGCTTTTTTTTGCTTTTCTCTACAGACAGGACAGGGTTGTACACCTTCTGTCATCCGGACTGAAGAATTCCCTCACCCGGCCGATAACCCCCTTATAGCACTTAGCCTTCATCCTCTCTTGTCAGTCCGCGCCGCATGATGCAACCTTGCCGCAGGCAACAGTAAAGAGGGCGTGAGCCCGGCGCCGTGCGCGTTATTTGAAGTGAGTTCCCCCCATGAAAAGCCAACCCGATGTCGCCCGTATGGCGGCCGAGGTAGTCACGCAGTTACCGGTGCCTTCGCGCCTCGGTATGCTGCGTTTCGAGCGGCTTAATGAGGCAAGCTGGGCACTTCTGTACCTCGACCCTAACTGCGAACGCCAATTCGGCCTGTCGGCGGTCGAACTGTGCGCCCTGCTCGGCACCCCCTATGCCAGCCTGATGGAACCCCAGGCGCGCTATGAATTACACGATACCATCCAGCAACAACTGACCCAGACCCCTCACTACCTGGTGCGCTACACCCTGCACACCAGCGACGGCCCGCTGAGCCTGCTGGAAATGGGCGAGGCCTATAAACAACACAATCGTCATCTGCTGCGTGGCTACCTGATGGTGGTCGACGGCCTGTTCAGCGAAATCCCCATGACCGCACCCACAGCGGACCTGGAGAGCCAGAACAGCCGCCTGCAAATCGCCCTGGAGCTGAACCAGCGCGCCCAGCAGGAGCAACTGCAGCACCTGGAAAGGGTACGCGCCCAGCAGGAACTGATCCTGTTGCTGGCACGCCAGCGCTACACCGCCAACAATTCGCTGCAGGAAGCCGCTGAGCTGATTACCCGCAGCGCTTGCGATATCTACCAGATTGACTGCGCCAGCATCTGGAACCTCGAAGGCCAGCGCCTGGTGCCGATCTCGGCCTACCACCGCGACGACCAACAGCACCATCTGCCCGAGCCGATCGACGCCAGCTGCTTCCCGGACTACCTGGAAGCCTTGCACACCAGCCGCGCCATCGACGCCACCCACGCCCTGCGCGACCCGCGCACCCGCGAAATGGCCGAAAACCTGCGCGCCAAAGACATCCACGCCATGCTCGACGCCAGCATTCGCGTCGACGGCCAAGTGGTCGGCGTGCTGTGCCTGGAACAGGCCGGCAGCCCGCGTGACTGGCAGGCCGATGAAATTGCCTTTGCCGGCGAGCTGGCCGACCAATTCGCGCAAGTGATCAACAACCACAACCGCCGTACCGCCACCAGCGCCCTGCACCTGTTCCAGCGCGCGGTCGAGCAAAGCGCCAACGCCTTTCTGCTGGTCAACTGCGACGGCATCGTGGAATACGTCAACCCAAGCTTTACTGCAATCACCCAGTACAGCGCCGAAGAAGTCCACGGCCACCGCCTGGCGCAATTGCCGGCGCTGGAAAACCTCAGCGAATTGCTGTTCGACGCACCGTCGAGCCTGGCCAAGAGCAACAGCTGGCAGGGCGAGTTCAAGAGCCGGCGCAAAAACCTCGAACCCTACTGGGGCCAGCTGTCGATTTCCAAGGTGTATGGCGACAACCGTGAGCTGACCCACTACATCGGCATCTACGAAGACATCACCCAGACCAAGCTGGCCCAGCAGCGCATCGAGCGCCTGGCCTACACCGACAACCTGACCAACCTGGGCAACCGTCCGGCGTTTATCCGCAATCTCGACGAACGCTTTGCCCGCGACAGCGACAGCCCGATCAGCCTGTTGCTGGTCGACATCGACAACTTCAAGCGCATCAACGACAGCCTCGGCCATCAGACCGGCGACAAGCTGCTGATCAGCCTGGCCCGACGCCTGCGCAACAGCCTCAGTGCCGGCGGCAGCCTGGCGCGCTTTGCCAGTAACGAATTCGCGGTGCTGCTGGACGACACCGACCTGGAAAGCGGCCAGCAGGTCGCCAGTCAGTTACTGGCAACGCTCGACAAACCGATGTTCGTCGACAACCAATTGATCAGCGTCACCGGCTCCGTGGGCCTGGCCTGTGCACCGCTGCATGGCCGCGACCCGCAGACCTTGATGCGCAACGCCGGCCTGGCCCTGCACAAGGCCAAGGCCAACGGCAAGCACCAGGTGCAAGTGTTTACCGAAGCCTTGAACGCCGAGGCCAGCTACAAGTTGTTTGTGGAGAACAACCTGCGCCGCGCACTGACCCAAAACGAACTGGATGTGTTCTACCAGCCCAAGCTGTGCCTGCGCAGCGGCCGCTTGCTGGGCATGGAAGCGCTGCTACGCTGGAACCATCCGGAAAAAGGCATGATCCGCCCTGATCAGTTCATCAGCGTCGCCGAAGAAACCGGCTTGATCATCCCGATCGGCAAATGGATCGCGCGCCAGGCCTGCCGCATGAGCAAGCAACTGAGCGCCGCCGGCATGGGCAACCTGCAGGTGGCGATCAACCTGTCGCCCAAGCAGTTCTCCGACCCGGACCTGGTCGCCTCGATCGCCACGATCCTCAAGGAAGAACAACTGCCGGCCAACCTGCTGGAACTGGAGCTGACCGAAGGCCTGCTGCTGGAAGCGACCGAAGACACCCGCCTGCAACTGGACCAACTGAAGAGCTTCGGCCTGACCCTGGCCATGGACGACTTCGGCACCGGTTACTCGTCGCTGAGCTACCTGAAAAAATTCCCCATCGACATCATCAAGATCGATCGCAGCTTTATCCATGAAATCCCGGACAACCAGGACGACATGGAAATCACCTCCGCAGTAATCGCCATGGCCCACAACCTCAAGCTCAAGGTGGTTGCCGAAGGCATCGAGACCTCCGAGCAACTGGCGTTCCTGCGCAGGCATCGTTGCGATGTTGGCCAGGGCTACCTGTTCGACCGGCCGATCCCCGGCGCAGAGCTGCTTGAGAAGCTTAAACGCTACCCGCGCGGGCCAATCGCCTGACAGCGCGGTAACACTCGGGCACACTGGCGGTCTGATTTCTTACCTTACTCAATCTGACTGAGAGGACTGATCATGGTCTTGCGCTCGGAAATTCTGGTGAACAAAAACGTGCTTCCTACTGCAGAACAAGCTTTGCCTGGCCGTGAAACCCCGATGAACCTGCCCGAGACGCACTTCGTCAACGGCAACCCGCTGCTGGGCCCGTTCGTCGACGACGTCGGCTTCGCGATCTTCGGCCTGGGCTGCTTCTGGGGCGCCGAGCGCAAGTTCTGGCAGCGCGATGGCGTGGTCAGCACCGTGGTTGGCTACGCCGGCGGTTTCACGCCGAACCCGACTTATGAAGAAGTCTGCTCGGGCCTGACCGGCCACAGCGAAGTGGTGCTGGTGGTGTATGACCAGGCCAAGGTGAAATACGAAGACTTGCTGAAAATGTTCTGGGAACTGCACAACCCGACCCAAGGCATGCGCCAGGGCAATGACATCGGCAGCCAGTACCGCTCGGTGATCTATGCCACCACGCCTGAGCAACTGGCGGCGGCACAGGCCAGCGCCGAGGCGTATCAGGCTGAACTGACCAAAGCAGGCCTGGGTGTGATTACCACCGAGATCGACGAGGCGCCAACGGTGTACTTCGCCGAGGCGTATCACCAGCAGTACCTGGCGAAGAATCCACAGGGCTACTGTGGGATCGGCGGCACCGGCGTGACTTGCCCGATCTAAAGCCGACGCAAATCAAAATGTGGGAGTGGGCAAGCCCCCTCCCACATTGGTTTTGCACCAGACTTGGTTACTCGGCAATAAGCCAATCCATCTGCCACCCACCCTGGGTCTGCCCAAGCTGCTTGGACAGCCATGGCAGCAGGTCCCGCAATTCCTCTTCCAGGCCCCACGGCGGGTTGGCAATCGCCAGGCCCGAGCCGGTCAGGGTGTTGGGCGTGTCCAGCGGATGCACCAGCAACTCGACGCGCAGTAACTTCGGCGCACCGGTGCCGGCCAGGTCCTGGTAGAAGCGGCGCAGCATGCGTTGGTCTTTCACCGGGTACCAGATCGCCGCGACGGTCTGGCGCATGCGGCTGACGGCTTCCTTGAGTGACGCCGCACAGCGCTGCATCTCGTCGAGCTTTTCAAACGGTGGGTCGATCAGCATCAACGCACGCTTTTCCGGCACCGGTAACAGCGCGCGCGGCACATGCCAGCCTTCGCCCAGGTGAACCTTGACCCGACGATCACCCTTCATGTTGTCCTTGAGCAGCACGCCGTCTTCCGGATGCTTCTCATTGAGCAACACGCGGTCCTGCGGGCGCGTGAGGCGGCGCGCAAGCTCCGGCGAGCCCGGGTAGTAGCGCAACTCGCCATCGGGGTTCATCTCATGCAGCACGCGCATGTAGTCGGCGGTCAGCGCCGGCAGGTCGGCGGCGCCCCACAAGCGCGCGATACCTTCCAGGTACTCACCCGTGCGGTTGGCCTGATCACCTTGCAGGTCGTACAGACCAATCCCAGCGTGAGTGTCGAGATAGGCAAACGGCTGCTCCTTGCGCGACATCAGGGCGATGAGGCGGGTCAAGGTCAGGTGTTTGAAGACATCGGCATGGTTGCCGGCGTGAAAGGCGTGACGATAATTCATGGTTGCTCCTGCGCAGGGGGCGAAGTTTACCTTCTACGGGCGCAAAGGTGCAGGGCCGCATGCCGGGCGGCGCTTATGCCGCAAACGCAGGCAGCCCGTTGAAAAAAATCTAAATGTCGACGGCGAGGCGGATTTATTGTGGCCATCCACTACTCCAGGGAGGTCAATAACAATCATGAAAGACGCCACCATCGCGCTGCACCACGGTTTCAAGTCGGACCCGACCACCAAGGCCGTCGCCGTGCCGATCTACCAGAACGTTGCCTTCGAATTCGATAACGCTCAACACGGCGCCGACCTGTTTAACCTGGACGTACCCGGCAATATCTACACGCGGATCATGAATCCCACCAACGATGTGCTGGAGCAGCGCATCGCCGCACTCGAAGGCGGTATCGCCGCCCTGGCCGTCTCGGCCGGCAGCGCCGCGATCCACTACGCCATCCAGACCTTGACCCGTGCGGGCGACAATATCGTCACCACTCCGCAACTCTACGGCGGCACCTACACCCTGTTCGCCCACCTGCTGCCGAGCTTTGGCGTGGATGTGCGTTTCGCCCGGGACGACTCCGCCGCCGCCATCGCCGAACTGATCGACGACAACACCAAGCTGGTGTACTGCGAAAGCATCGGCAACCCGGCGGGCAATATCATCGACATTGAAGCCCTGGCCGACGTCGCCCATGCCCGTGGTGTGCCGCTGGTGGTGGACAACACCGTGGCCACGCCGATCCTGTGCAAGCCGATCCAGTTCGGCGCCGACATCGTGGTGCACTCGGTGACCAAATACGTCGGCGGCCATGGCAATTCCCTGGGCGGCGTGATCGTCGACAGCGGGACATTCCCGTGGACGAAATACGCCGATAAATTTCCCGGCCTCAACCAGCCCGAGCCGGCCTATCACGGCGTGGTCTATACGGAAAAATTCGGCCCCGCCGCCTTTATCGCCCGCGCCCGTACCGTGCCACTGCGCAACACCGGCGCGGCGTTAGCGCCGATGAATGCCTTCTTGTTGCTGCAAGGCCTGGAGACGCTGGCTTTGCGCATGGAGCGCCACACCGAGAACGCCCTGAAAATCGCCCACTTCCTGCAAGGCCATGCCGAGGTCGAGTGGGTCAGTTATGCCGGCCTGCCCGATCACCCGCACCACGCACTGGCGCAGAAGTACATGCAGGGCAAACCGTCGGCGATCCTGTCGTTTGGCTTGAAGGGCGGCTTTGATGCCGGGGTACGTTTCTACGACGCACTGCAAATCTTCAAGCGCCTGGTGAACATCGGCGATGCCAAGTCCCTGGCCTGTCACCCAGCGTCCACCACTCACCGCCAGATGAACGAGCAGGAACAAGCCAAGGCCGGTGTAAAGCCGGAGATGATTCGTCTGTCGGTGGGTATCGAGGCAATTGAAGACCTGATCGACGATTTGCAGCAGGCGCTGGCGTCAACTCAACTCTGAGGCCAGGTAGCCCGCCAGCGCTTCAGGGCTGATCTGCGTATCGCGCGCGAAGTAGGCGACCTTGTGCTGCAAGGTCGCCGGCGTGAAGGCGTCATATAGATCAGGGCGCTGCTCTTCAAGCCACTGCAGCAGGTTATCGATCAGGGGCTGCGGCGACTGCGCGGCCAGGTGCTCCAACAGCGACTCGGGCACACGCCACCAGGGGCTGGCTTTTGCCGCCGCGACCGACTGCGTCGCCACGCTCAGCGACTGACCATTGATCAGATACCGCTGGAACACCGGCAAGACTGCGCCCATCTCATCGCCGAGGTGCTGCACCAGCGGCAGAAACTGAGCGCCATCCCAGAAGCGCAGGAACACGCTCCGCGCATCGGGAAGCAGTATCTGGGTCAAGCTTTGCAGGTGAGCAACGACGACTTCCAACGGGCTCGACGAGACCGCCAACCACCCCCAGTCCGGGGCATCGGTGGTTGCAATCCAATCGAGGAAAGCACTGTCGGCTTCGACACTGCCTACGTAAGGCATCACCTCGCCCCACCCGGCATAGGCCGTACCGGCCCAGATCGCTTGGGGCAGCTCCCCGGTTGCCGAGGTCTGCCAAACGGCCAGGGGTTTCGCGTCACTGGCAGTGCCCAGCACGACGTAGAGTCGCTCGTGGGTGAGCAGCGGGCACTGCGCAAGCCAGTCGCTGGGGGTCAAGGGTTGCGGCATCAGGGTAAATTCCTTTTAAGCTTGAAGGGGATGGGGGACAGCGCACTGTCCGCTTGCGCAGCGTTGGCACTCTTCGCAGAACGGTGCACTCCGTTTCAGACTGGCCACCTGGGCGCGGCTCAGCGGTGCGGGAACAACCGCCAGCAACGCCTCCTTCAACCCCGGCATCAACGGCGCCCCCAGCGCGACAACAGCCCCGCCCAGTTGAATCGGCGTACTGCTGAAAATCCCCTCCGCCGACAGCGTAATCGACTGCCCACCGGCCTGAATTGTCACGGTCGCGCCCGCGTCTATGATCACGCTCTGCCCGGCGCCAATCTGGATGGTCCGCCCGGCGCGCATCTGTTGCGAGCCGCCGACCACCAGATGATCGTCCTGCTTGAGCTCCGTCAGGCGGTTGCCATGGGTGATGCGCTGCTCTTCACCTTGCAGTTCATGGTGCGACTCACCGCCCACCCTGATGCGACGTTGATTGTCGACCTGCACCTGCAAGTCATGCAGCACATCCTGGGTCCAATCGCGCTGGGCGCGCAGGTAGATCTGCTCGGCGCCCTTACGGTCTTCGATGCGCAGTTCGTTGTAGCCACCACCACCGGGGCTGCTCTGGCTACGAAAGACGCTACGGGTCTTGGCCGCTGGCAGGTCGAGGGGGGCCGGCTTCGCGGCGTTGGGCAGGCAGCCCATCACCAGCGGCATGTCCATATCACCGTTGACGAACCCTACCAGCACTTCCATGCCCACTCGCGGGATCAGCACCGAACCATAGCGCTCATGGGCCCAACCGCTGGCCACCCGCAACCAGCAACTGGAGTGATCGTTATGTTCCCCGTCGCGGTCCCAGGCCAACTGCACCTTGACCCGGCCGTATTCGTCGCAATGGATTTCACTGTCGACGGGGCCGGTGACCACAGCGTTTTGATAACCCGACAAGGTCGGCCGCGACGGCTCAGGCAAGGGCGGGCGAAAGATCACGTCCCACGGCGTCGCGACAAATTCGTTGCGATAGCCCTGGCGAAACTCCCCACCGACCACCTCGGTGACGGCCTCCTCCAAAACCTGAGGTTGCCTGCCTTCGTGGGTCACTTGCGTCACCAGCCACAAGTCATTCCACTCGTCCCGCGGGTGCCCGGCCAACTTGAGGAACCGACCACTGATCAATGCAGGCTCATCGCCGTTACCCCGGGCTATTCGAGCGTCACTGCGGTGTCGCTCCAAACCACGTTGCGCAAGGTATTTGCCGTGGCCGCGATCAGAAAAATGACCGGGATACCCTTGCGCTTCGAGCCGTGGAAGCTGTTCACCGACAACCCCACTCTCCAGCGCCAGGCTCGGCTTGAGAAAGTCATAGTCGCGCAGGGTGAGCGCGGTGGTGCGGGTTTGCAACTGCACTGAAAACCGCTTGATCGCTGGCGTTTGCGCCACCATCCCGGAGCCCGGCATGTAGGGCGTCGACTGGTCGGGCTGGGCGAAAACGGTCTGGTCGTCGCCAAACACCAGCAGGTGGTGTTCGGGCGAATGCTGGAAGTGATAGTGAATCCCCTGCTCGGCACACAGCCGCTGAATAAAGGCCAGGTCGCTCTCACCAAACTGCACACAATACTCGCGCTCAGGATAAGTGCCGCTGAGGTGAAATTCGAATTGGTCAGCATGGACCCGCTGGTCCTCCAGCACCTGCGCAATAATCTGCGGCACCGTCTTGTGCTGGAAAATCCGCTGCCGACTGCTGTGCTGCAAATACGCAAGCTGAGGCACAAGGCTGATCTGGTAACGCGTCAGGCGCCGCCCGGAGTCGCCCTGGGCCACCCGATAAACCAGACCGTGGATACCATGACCTTGATCGTCGAAACCCAGATACGCCGTGCGATGCAGCAGGCTTTTCAAGTCCAGGTCGGGCTGTTCGCAGACCAGTTCAAGATCAAATCGATACGGCTGGCTGATGGCTTCGCTGCCCTGGAACTCAAACACCTTGAGCTCACTCGGCTCACCGTCAAGGGTCAGGGTAAACGCACTTTGATTGGCAAGAGCGAACATCCGGTGTTTCTCTGCGAGGGGTGGGCGGGAGATTCTGCACCAGTCACTTATCGAACCGACCGCAGTGCGAACAAATCAGTAAATCCTTACGCGTCGGGTTTCCAATTCCTAGCTTCACTCTTTCATGGCTTTTCGGCAGGTAATTGCACACCCAGCCTCAGTAAAAACACACGCGTCTGACAGAACTCAGACGCAGCTCAGTAGCCCATTTCCCAAAGACAAAAAACCACCCGAAATTCATCCGCCATAACCAAGACACCCTCCAGGTGGCTATTTAAATTGCGCAGCCATGTTCATTCAAAAAGGAATGCTTTCATGGCAAGCAATCACCTCGCTTCGAGCCAATCTGCATCGCGGGGGAGTGTGTAATGCCTCACCCCTATGCATTCATCAATGACCATCGACAAACCTCAGTGGAGCTCAAGGCAAAACTACGATTGAGCAAACACGCCGAAGCGAAGTTTGATGCCCTCAATACTCATATTCGCAATGTTGTTGTACTGCCAGGGCAGTTAGTCATCATCGGGGACGAAACCACTGCGAGCTGTACCTTGGAGGAGTCACGCTTGATGTGCGCCGCGTGGGACATTCGTCATAGCGTAATGGCCGAAGGCGCAGATACCTTCGCCCTGCACAACTACGACCTGCTACAAAAACTGCTGGGTTACGCATCACTAGGGATAGGTACTGCAGGCGACGCTTGGAGCCGACACTTACAGGAAATAGTGAACACGCTCGATGAAATTGACGCACTGCACAAACAATCATTGCGTCGTGGAGGAGGTGCTGCAAGAGATGATTTTCTGGCTCGACGCCAAGTTCTATTTGCCAAGCTGGAAGCACAGATGCGCAGCTTTGCGCGTTATGGAACAGGCCTGAGGAATGAAGGCTCGATCAAGAAAATGCTGGGAATTTCGACCAAGAGCTACTTGCATAGTGGGGAGATAAATCAGTACAGCAAAACTATTGCGCGGGTCTCCAAGACAGCAAAATTGCTTAAAAACGGTACACCATTGGGAATAGCACTGAGCGCGACAGCGACGGCGCTGGAGATCAAGGAGGCGTGCTCTACTGGGAGAGATCAGCAATGCAGAAAAGCGAAGTATGTGGAGGCCGGTAAACTAACGTTCGGGGTAGCAGGGGGAATCATCGGAGGACAGATGGGAATGGGTTTGTGTATAGCCGTAATGGCCCCGACAACCGGGCCGTTTGCCTTGGGCTGCCTTCTGATAGCTGGGGGAGCAATGGGCTTTGCTCTAGGTAACTTGGGAAGCGAGGTGGGCGCAGCCGCCGGAGAAGTCCTGTATGAGTATTGAGTACGTCCTCAGCCTCCCCGCAAAAGATCAAGTAGCGCTGGTCTCGGCGGGCTCAATGCTCACAGCGGTCATTCTCGATATTTTCCTGGCCTATCGAAAATTGGAAAGGATGGAGGATTTGTTGGACCAATGCAGCCTGATAAACAACTACAGGCGTATTTTTGGTGACAACCTACCAGGAAGATTAGGCAGGCTATGTGCCGTTTATATAGCAATCGCGCTGCCGAAGTGGAACGCAAAACGTGGCGTTATTAACGCAAAACAGGTCAAGGAGTTTCCGCGCAATCTGAAACTCGCGCTTCACGGAACGGCCCTCACAGGTCTAGTCGGAGCTGTCGGTGCGATGATCTTTCATTTCGGCAATCAGCTGAGCCTGTGATCCGCGTTGTTTGACCTCAAAACCTTAAAAAAACGGCCCCGTCCAAGGGACGCGGGCCGTTTTTTTTATCTCGACAGGCGCTAGGCACCCGACGAATCACTTATTGAGGTTGTAGTCTTTTTCCGCCGCATCAAAGCGCTCGACCATACCGGCTGTCGGTGCCCCCAGCTTGCTCACGAAGTAGATCGCCAGGCTGGCAAAGATGAAGCCTGGGATGATTTCGTATAGGCCCAGCAGTTCGAAGTGTTTCCACACGATCACGGTGATCGCGCCGACCAGGATGCCGGCCAGTGCGCCGTTGCGGGTCATGTTTTTCCAGATCACCGAGATCAGCACCACAGGACCGAACGCTGCGCCGAAACCGGCCCAGGCGTAGCTCACCAGGCCCAGGACGCGGTTGTTCGGGTTGGCAGCCATGGCGATGGCGATCAAGGCCACCAGCAGTACCATCAAGCGGCCGACCCATACCAGTTCAAGCTGGGAGGCGCTTTTGCGCAGGAAGGTCTTGTAGAAGTCTTCGGTCAGGGCGCTGGAACACACCAGCAACTGGCAGCTCAGGGTGCTCATGACCGCAGCCAGGATGGCCGACAGCAGTACGCCCGCGATCCATGGGTTGAACAGCAACTTGGCCAGCTCGATGAACACACGTTCGTGGTTCTCGTTGACCGGGCCCGCCACTTCCGGGTGCGCCGAGAAGTAGGCGATACCGAAGAAGCCCACCGCCACGGTGCCGCCCAGGCACAGGATCATCCAGGTCATGGAGATGCGACGGGCATTGGCGATCGATTTCACCGAATCCGCTGCCATGAAGCGCGCGAGGATGTGTGGTTGGCCGAAGTAACCCAGGCCCCAGCCCATCAGCGAGATGATGCCGATGAAGGTGGTGTTTTTCAGCATGTTGAAGTTGTCGGGGTTCTTGGCTTCGATGGCCAGGAAGGTGGTGTCGACGCCACCGGTGGCCAGCAGCACGATGATCGGCGTAAGGATCAGCGCGAAAATCATCAGCGTGGCTTGTACGGTGTCGGTCCAGCTGACTGCCAGGAAACCACCCACAAAGGTGTAGGCAATCGTCGCCGCAGCGCCGGCCCACAGCGCGGTCTCGTAGGACATACCGAAGGTGCTTTCAAACAGACGGGCACCGGCCACGATGCCGGACGCGCAGTAGATGGTGAAGAACACCAGGATCACGACCGCAGAGATGATCCGCAGCAGGCCGCTTTTATCTTCGAAACGGCTGGAGAAGTAGTCCGGCAGGGTCAGGGCGTCGCCGTTGTGCTCGGTCTGTACCCGCAGGCGACCGGCCACGAACAGCCAGTTGAGGTAGGCACCGACGATCAGGCCGATGGCGATCCAGCTTTCCGACAGGCCGGACATGTAGATCGCGCCCGGCAGGCCCATCAACAACCAGCCGCTCATGTCGGAAGCACCGGCTGACAAGGCAGTCACCACGCTACCGAGGCTGCGACCGCCCAGGATGTAATCGGAAAGGTTGTTGGTGGAGCGATAGGCCATGAAGCCGATCAGCACCATTGCTGCGATGTAGATCACGAACGTGATCAGGGTTGGATTACTAACGCTCATATGAGTGACGCCCTGGCTTTGTTTTTATGTAGCAGCGGTCTGTCAGACGGCCACCCACTGGAAGTAGGTAAACGTAACTGCGTGCCGCGCATTTATGACTGACGTTTCCCCAGGAAAGCCGCCAGCCGATGAACCAAACCATTCAGTCGGTTGCACCTTGGGCGCGAATGCTATTCAACAAAGCAAATAAGGTGCAACCAGTTTCTTGGGAATAAGTTGCACCTAGGTGTAAAACACAGAAAACACCGGTTTTTTGCTCCTTTTCGGAGCAAGAACAGCCGATCTCAGAAGCAAATGCACCAGGCCGAAGCGGATTCTGTCGAAGGCCGATTTTTTTCCGATCAAGCGTCGAAAAATTCATGCATAAAATGGGTTGCACCCGGTTGCACCTCTCCCTGAGCAAAGCTAATCTTGCCGCCAGCTGATGCCACTCGGTAGTGGCACCCATGAGGATAAGAAAATGGCTACGACCACCCTTGGGGTCAAACTCGACGACCCGACCCGCGAACGCCTGAAGGCGGCCGCGACCTCCATTGATCGCACGCCACACTGGCTGATCAAGCAGGCGATTTTCAATTACCTGGAGAAACTGGAGGGTGGTGCAACCCTGACCGAGCTCAATGGCTTGAGCAACAAGGACGCTGAAGACGCCGGCGAAGTCCACACCGACCACGCCCACCAGTGCTTCCTGGAGTTCGCCGAGAGCATCCTGCCGCAATCCGTACTGCGCGCGTCGATCACCGCCGCTTACCGTCGCCCTGAGCCGGAAGTGGTGCCGATGCTGATCGAGCAGGCCCGCCTGCCGGTACAAATGGCCGAAGCCACCAACAAGCTCGCCGCTTCGATTGCCGAAAAACTGCGCAATCAGAAGAGTGCTGGCGGCCGTGCGGGCATTGTTCAGGGCCTGCTGCAGGAATTCTCGCTGTCGTCCCAGGAAGGCGTGGCCCTGATGTGCCTGGCCGAAGCGCTGCTGCGGATCCCGGACAAAGGCACCCGCGACGCACTGATCCGCGACAAGATCAGCACCGGCAACTGGCATCCGCACCTGGGCAACAGCCCGTCGCTGTTCGTCAACGCCGCCACCTGGGGCCTGCTGCTGACCGGCAAACTGGTCGCCACCCATAACGAAGCCGGCCTCACCTCGTCCCTGAGCCGCATCATCGGCAAAAGCGGCGAGCCGATGATCCGCAAGGGCGTCGACATGGCCATGCGCCTGATGGGCGAGCAGTTCGTGACCGGCGAAACCATCGCTGAAGCCCTGGCCAACGCGAGCAAATTCGAAGCCAAGGGTTTCCGCTATTCCTACGACATGCTCGGTGAAGCCGCACTCACCGAACACGACGCGCAGAAGTACCTGGCCTCGTACGAACAAGCCATTCACTCCATCGGCAAAGCCTCCCACGGCCGTGGGATTTATGAAGGCCCGGGCATTTCCATCAAGCTCTCGGCCCTGCACCCGCGTTACAGCCGTGCGCAGTACGAGCGCGTGATGGATGAGCTGTACCCACGCCTGCTGTCCCTGACCCTGCTGGCCAAGCAATACGACATCGGCCTGAACATCGACGCCGAGGAAGCCGACCGCCTGGAGCTGTCGCTGGACCTGCTCGAACGCCTGTGCTTCGAACCGCAACTGACCGGCTGGAACGGCATTGGCTTCGTGATCCAGGCTTACCAGAAGCGTTGCCCGTATGTGATCGACTACGTCATCGACCTGGCACGCCGCAGCCGTCATCGCCTGATGATCCGCCTGGTAAAAGGCGCGTACTGGGACAGCGAGATCAAGCGCGCCCAGGTCGAAGGCCTGGAAGGCTACCCGGTGTACACCCGCAAGGTGTACACCGACGTTTCCTACATTGCCTGTGCACGCAAGCTGCTGTCGGTACCGGAAGTCATCTACCCGCAGTTCGCTACGCACAACGCCCATACCCTGTCGGCGATTTACCATATCGCCGGTCAGAACTATTACCCCGGCCAGTACGAGTTCCAATGCCTGCACGGCATGGGTGAACCGCTGTACGAGCAGGTAGTAGGCAAGGTTTCCGAAGGCAAGCTCAACCGTCCATGCCGCGTGTACGCACCGGTCGGCACTCACGAAACACTGCTGGCGTACCTGGTGCGTCGCCTGCTGGAAAACGGCGCCAACACTTCGTTCGTCAACCGCATCGCCGACCAGTCCATCTCGATCCAGGAGCTGGTGGCCGACCCAGTGGCCAGCATCGAGCAGATGGCGACGCTGGAAGGCGGCTTCGGCCTGCCGCACCCGCGTATCCCACTGCCGCGTGACCTGTACGGCAGCGACCGCGCCAACTCGGCGGGTATCGACCTGGCCAACGAACACCGCCTGGCGTCGCTGTCCTGCGCCCTGCTGGCCACCGCGCACAACAACTGGAAGGCCGCGCCGATGCTCGGTTGCGCCGCCAGCGATCAAGCGGCGGCACCGGTATTGAACCCGTCCGACCTGCGTGACGTGGTCGGTCACGTGCAAGAAGCCACCGTCGAAGACGTCGACAACGCGATCCAGTGCGCCATCAGCGCCGGTCCGATCTGGCAGGCCACCCCGCCCGCCGAGCGGGCCGCGATCCTGGAACGTGCCGCCGACCTGATGGAAGGCGAGATCCAGCCGCTGATGGGCCTGCTGGCTCGTGAAGCCGGCAAGACCTTCGCCAACGCCATCGCCGAAGTGCGTGAGGCCGTGGACTTCCTGCGCTACTACGCGGTGCAGGCCCGCAACGACTTCACCAATGACGCCCACCGCCCATTGGGCCCAGTGGTGTGCATCAGTCCGTGGAACTTCCCGCTGGCGATTTTCAGTGGGCAAGTGGCTGCCGCACTGGCCGCCGGCAACCCGGTCCTGGCCAAGCCTGCTGAACAAACCCCGCTGGTGGCTGCACAAGCCGTGCGCATCCTGCTCGAAGCCGGTATTCCGGAAGGCGTGCTGCAATTGCTGCCGGGCCAGGGCGAAAGCGTCGGTGCCCGCCTGGTGGGTGATGATCGCGTCAAGGGCGTGATGTTCACTGGCTCCACCGAAGTCGCGCGCCTGCTGCAACGCAATGTCGCTGGTCGCCTGGATGCCCAGGGCCGTCCGATCCCGCTGATCGCCGAAACCGGCGGCCAGAACGCAATGATCGTCGACTCCTCGGCACTCACCGAACAAGTGGTCATCGACGTGGTGTCCTCGGCCTTCGACAGCGCCGGCCAACGCTGCTCGGCCCTGCGCGTGTTGTGCCTGCAGGAAGATTCCGCAGACCGTGTGATCGAAATGCTCAAGGGCGCCATGGCTGAATGCCGCCTGGGCAACCCGGAGCGCCTGTCGGTGGACATCGGCCCGGTGATCGACGCCGAAGCCAAGGCCGGCATCGAGAAACACATCCAGGCCATGCGCGACAAAGGCCGCAATGTGTATCAGGTGGCGATTGCCGACGGTGAAGAAATCAAGCGCGGCACCTTCGTGATGCCAACCTTGATCGAGCTGGAAAGCTTCGACGAACTGCAACGTGAGATTTTCGGGCCGGTGCTGCACGTGGTGCGCTACAAGCGCAAGGAGATCGACCAGCTCATCGGCCAGATCAACGCCTCCGGCTATGGCCTGACCCTGGGCGTGCACACCCGTATCGACGAGACCATCGCCAAGGTGATCGACAACGTCAATGCCGGTAACGTCTACGTGAACCGTAACATCGTCGGTGCCGTGGTCGGCGTACAGCCTTTCGGCGGCGAAGGCCTGTCGGGCACCGGCCCGAAAGCCGGTGGTCCGTTGTACCTGTACCGCCTGCTCTCGACCCGTCCTACCGATGCGATCGAACAATCCTTCGTACGCGGCGACAAGCTGGCGACACCGGATGTACGTCTGCGCGACGCCATGAGCCAACCGCTGACCGCCCTGAAAACCTGGGCCGACAGCAATAAGTTCAGCGAGCTGAGTGCGCTGTGCAGCCAGTTCGCCGCGCAATCCCAAAGCGGTATCACTCGTCAGTTGGCTGGCCCGACCGGCGAGCGCAACAGCTACGCCATCCTGCCCCGCGAGCACGTGCTGTGCCTGGCGGAAGTGGAAGGCGATCTGTTGACGCAACTGGCGGCAGTGCTGGCGGTGGGTGGCTCAGCGGTATGGCCGGAAACTGACCTGACCAAGGCGTTGTTCTCACGCCTGCCGAAGGAAATTCAGGCGAAGATCAAGCGCGTGGCCGACTGGACCAAGGACGAGGTGGTGTTTGACGCCGTCCTGCACCACGGCGATTCCGACCAACTGCGTGCGGTGTGCCAGCAAGTGGCGCAACGTGGTGGGGCGATTGTCGGGGTGCATGGCTTGTCGCAAGGCGAGACCACAATTGCCTTGGAGCGCCTGGTGATTGAGCGTGCGTTGAGCGTTAACACCGCTGCTGCCGGCGGTAACGCCAGCTTGATGACTATCGGCTAGTCGTCACCGATCATTCCCACGCCGCGTGGGAATGATCTCAAAACCTGGTGCCCGCAATGGGCACCCGCTTTCGCCGGCATCGTTACCGTTCATCGGCCCTGGTATTTCTAACAGCTATCCCATCACCGCCCATTCAAGTACTTCTTAAATCCCCCGGTTGAGATGTTTGCCGTTTTATCGGAGAACCCACTAATCAGGAGATATCCACATGACCGCCTCGAAAAGCCATGACGACGCACATATTCAAGTTATCGAGGACGCGACTCGCCGCGAGCTTTACCTTTACTCAAACCCTGGAGACATCATCTCGGGAAGGAAACTCATTAGAAAAGTCTGGACCGCAGACTCGCAAGGCAAATGGAAAGTCGAACTCCAAATGGAGGCGACCGAGGATAAATACTAAAACGCTTAAAGGAGCCGCACCCTCGGCTCCTTTTTCTACTTGCCCATCACTCATATCAATCATCCTGTTCACCCCTTCCTCCTCTCACTAGACTCGGCTCACTTCACAAAAGGTAAGCCGCCATGTCCGAGACGCTGCTCAGTTCCCGCAATCTGGCTTTCGAGCTGTACGAAGTCCTCGATGCCGAGGGCCTGACCCAGCGCGAGCGGTTTGCCGAGCACAATCGCGAAACGTTCGATGCCGCGATCAGCACGGCGCGCAGCATCGCCGAAAAGCACTTCGCCCCCCACAACCGTAAGAACGACGAAAACGAACCGCGCTACGAAAACGGCGCAGCCATCCTGATTCCGGAAGTCAAACCGGCGGTGGATGCGTTCCTTGAAGCCGGCTTCCTCAATGCGGCCCGCAGCTTCGAAGCCGGCGGCATGCAGTTGCCGACCCTGCTGTCCCAAGCCTGCTTCGCACACTTCCAATCCGCCAACGCGGCCTCGACGTCCTACCCGTTCCTGACCATGGGCGCCGCCAACCTGATCGAAAGCTTCGGCACAGAGGAGCAAAAACAACGCTTCCTGCAGCCCATGATCGAGGGCCGCTTCTTCGGCACCATGGCCCTGACCGAGCCCCATGCCGGCTCATCGCTGTCGGATATTCGTACGCGCGCGGAGCCAGCGACTGACGGCAGTTATCGACTCAAGGGCAACAAGATCTTCATCTCCGGCGGCGACCACCCGCTGTCGGAAAACATCGTGCACATGGTGCTGGCCAAACTGCCGGACGCGCCGGCCGGGGTGAAGGGCATTTCGCTGTTTATCGTGCCAAAATTCCTGGTCAACGAAGATGGCAGCCTGGGCGAACGTAACGATGTCCTGCTGGCCGGGCTGTTTCACAAGATGGGCTGGCGTGGCACCACATCCACAGCACTGAATTTCGGCGATAACGGCAACTGCGTCGGCTATCTGGTGGGCAAGCCGCACCAGGGCCTGAGCTGCATGTTCCAGATGATGAACGAGGCGCGCATCGGGGTCGGCATGGGCGCGGTGATGCTCGGCTACGCCGGCTATCTGTATTCCCTGGAGTACGCCCGCGAACGCCCGCAAGGCCGCCTGCCCGAC
Source organism: Pseudomonas sp. MIACH (assembly GCF_001269925.1). Lineage (GTDB taxonomy): Bacteria > Pseudomonadota > Gammaproteobacteria > Pseudomonadales > Pseudomonadaceae > Aquipseudomonas. The sequence goes on along the minus strand of NZ_LHVO01000061.1, from coordinate 44,539 downwards.
AGCAAAGACCCAAGCACCGCACCCGTTTCGATCATTCAGCACGCCGATATCAAGCGCATGCTGCTGACCCAGAAGGCCTATGTGGAAGGCGCCTTCGACCTGGGTCTGTACGCCGCGCGCCTGTTCGATGACACCACGACACTGGAAACCGAGACCGAGCGTAAACAGGCCCACGAACTGCTGGACCTGCTCACGCCCATCGTCAAATCCTGGCCGTCGGAGTTCTGCCTCAAGGCCAATGAACTGGCGATCCAGATCCTCGGCGGCCATGGCTATACCCGCGAATATCCGGTGGAGCAGTACTACCGCGACAACCGCCTGAACCCGATCCACGAAGGCACCCATGGCATCCAGTCCCTGGACTTGCTGGGGCGCAAATTGGCGCAGAACGGCGGCGCGGGGCTGAAGCAACTGATCCGACTGATCGCCGATACGGGCTCGCGGGCGCAGGCATATCCAGGCCTGACGGCGCTAAGAGAGCCGCTGGAACACCTGGTCACCCGCCTGCAAAGCGTGACCCTCGGCCTGCTGACAGATCTCGCCCAGGGCAAGGTCAACAGCAGCCTGGCGAACTCGGCGCTGTACCTGAAGGTATTTGGGCATACGGTGATTGGCTGGCGCTGGCTGGAACAGGCGATTCGCGCCGAAGAAGGCTTGGCCAAGGGGAATGCGGCGGATGTCGCCTTCTATAAAGGCAAGCTCCAGGCCGCCCGGTATTTCCTGACCTGGGAAGTGCCGGGCTGCCATCATGAACTGGCGATTCTGGAGGCACGGGATGATACGTGCCTGGGGATGCAGGATGAGTGGTTCTAAGACTGGATCGCCTTGGAAATCACCTCGACCGTGGCGCTGACTTGCTCTTGGTAACGGTCGAGTTCCTGCTGGTGGGCCTGCTGCATTTCGATGTGCTCGGCGCACAGGTTCAGCGCCGCCAGTACCAGTAATTTGTCACCGATCAGGGTCGGGTACTTTTTCTTGGTAGTGGCCAGGGAGGCCTTGAGCATCGTCACGGCGTGCATCAAGGTTTTATCTTCCCCGGCCGGCGCCTTGATCGAGTAATCCTCTCCGAGAATCGAAACGACCTTTATCCCTTCATTCATGCGCTGACGGGCCCTACGCTCACACGCTCAACCAACGCCTGGATACGTGCCGCCGTGGCACCGTGCTTTTCTTCCTGTTCCATCAGGCTCAGTTGCAGGCTGTCGTTCTCATCCTTGGCGGTGGCCAGTTCGGCCTTGAGGGATGCATTGGCGCCCAGCAGGTCTTGATTCTGCTGTACGAGGTCACTGACCAGTTGTTCCAACTGACTGAGGGATGCTTCTAACATTTTGATTTCTCGGGCTTTTTCAAAGGGCGGTGACGATAAAGAAAATTCACCTCGGATGCCAGGGTTATCCCCGGCGCGCAGCCCGTTTTTTAAGGGCCGGGCCACACTTTCGAGCCTTAGTGACTGCATTTCCCCCATCTGGTTCCTGAATCGGCGCAACCCCTCGTCAGATGCGGCAAAAACGCACAGGCCCTTCAGACTTTAACCGTGCGCCCGATAGAGAGGGACACCCCGTCTCATGGCCGCAAGGATCGCGCTTCCCCCAGGATTCCCGCATGTCACTTCGTAATATGAATATTGCTCCGAGGGCCTTCCTCGGCTTCGCGTTTATTGGCGCGTTGATGTTGTTTCTCGGCGTATTCGCCCTGAACCAGATGAGCAAGATCCGTGGCGCTACCCAAGACATCACCCTGTCCAGCGTGCCGAGCATTCGCGCCCTGGATGATTTCACCCAACTGACCCTGCGCCTGCGGGTGCTGTCGTACCGCTTGCTGACCAACCGCGAGCCGGACGTGCAGCAAAAGACCCTGGAAGCGTTCGAACTGCGTAACCAGCAAATCCGTACCGCCCAGGGTGTCTACGAAAAACTGATTGAAAGCAGCGAAGAACGCAGCACCTATAACGAATACGTACGCTTGCTCGACCAGTACCACCAGATCGAAGAGCGCATGAAGAGCCTGTCACGCGCCAATCAGGTGGACCAGCTGCGCAGCCTGCTCAACAGCGAGTTGCTGAGCAACTCCGAGCAGGTCAACGCTGTGCTGACGCGCCTGCTGGACCTCAATAACAAGATGGCCCTGGCCACTAACCAGGAGGCCGAAGACCAATACAACTCGGCGTTCAACCTGGTCGTAGGCCTGTTGGTGATCGCTACACTGCTGACCCTGCTGTTCGCCTGGCTGCTGACCCGCAGCATCACCCTGCCGATTTCCCAAGCGCTCGAAGCGGCGGAAGAAGTCGCCGAAGGCAACCTCACGCGGCCGATCAAGGTCGACGGCAACGACGAAGCCGGGCGCCTGCTGGCGGCCATGGCCAAGATGCAGGACAAGCTGCGCGACACCCTGCAACGCATCGCCGGCTCCGCCACTCAACTGGCCTCCGCGGCTGAAGAGCTGAACGCCGTCACCGACGAAAGCGCCCGCGGCCTGACCCGGCAAAACAACGAAATCGAACAAGCGGCCACCGCCGTTAACGAGATGACCAGCGCCGTCGAAGAAGTCGCACGCAATGCAGTGAGCACCTCCGAAGCTTCGCGCAATGCCACCACTTCTGCTGGCGACGGCCGCGACCTGGTGCAAGAGACTGTCAGCGCCATCGAACGCATGAGTGGCGACGTGCAGGCCACTGCCACGCTGATTGGCGAACTGGCCAATGAGTCGCGCGATATCGGCAAAGTACTCGACGTGATTCGCGGCCTGGCCGACCAGACCAACCTGCTGGCCCTGAACGCGGCGATTGAAGCCGCGCGCGCCGGTGAAGCCGGGCGTGGATTTGCAGTGGTGGCCGATGAAGTGCGGGCACTGGCCCATCGTACCCAGCAGTCCACCAGCGAGATCGAGCGGATGATCGGCAGTATCCAGGCCGGCACCGAACACGCGGTGGACTCGATGCGCAACAGCACCGAACGCGCGGAGTCGACGTTGAATATCGCCAAAGGCGCAGGGATGTCGCTGGACACCATCAACACGGCGATTGTGGAGATCAACGAGCGCAACCTGGTGATCGCCAGCGCGGCGGAAGAACAGGCGCAGGTGGCACGGGAAGTGGACCGTAACCTGGTGAATATCCGTGACCTGTCGGTGCAGTCGGCCACCGGCGCCAGCCAGACCAGTGCGGCGAGCAATGAGCTGTCGCGCCTGGCGGTGGATTTGAATGGGATGGTTGGCCGCTTCCGCCTCTAGCCCTAATGCCGGTCAGTTAACACTTTTTGTAGGAGCGAGCTTGCTCGCGAAAAACGCCCAGGCAACGCATTCATTCTCGATAAGCGCGGTGGCCCTGAGTTCTTCGCGAGCAAGCTCGCTCCTACAGTGAATCACTTTCGCTTAACTGAACGGCATTAGGGCTTGCCCCTCCCACATTTAGTTATGCGTGAATCAGAAAAAGCTTTTTGACAGCACAGCAATTCAACAGGTTAGAATCCCTGGCACGCAGACTGCATGGTCAGTTTGCGCCTCGCCTTATTTTGCTCATGGAGTACTGCCTTTGAATGCGACGACCATCAACAGCCTGTTCTTGATCGGCGCGTTGCTGGTGAGTGCGAGCATTCTGGTGAGTTCTCTGTCCTCGCGCCTGGGCATCCCAATCCTGGTGATCATCCTCGCCGTGGGCATGATCGCCGGCGTCGACGGCGGCGGCATCATCTTCGATAACTACCCGACCGCCTACCTGGTGGGCAACCTCGCGCTGGCGGTGATCCTGCTCGACGGCGGTTTGCGCACACGGGTGGCGAGTTTCCGCGTGGCACTCTGGCCGGCGTTGTCGCTGGCCACGGTGGGGGTGTTGATTACCACCGGCCTCACGGGCATGGCGGCGGCCTGGCTGTTCAACCTGAATATTATTCAAGGCTTGCTGATCGGCGCGATTGTCGGCTCCACCGACGCCGCAGCGGTGTTCTCGCTGCTGGGCGGCAAGGGCCTGAACGAACGGGTTACCGCCAGCCTTGAGATCGAATCCGGCAGCAACGACCCGATGGCGGTGTTCCTCACCGTCACCCTGATCGACATGCTCGCCAGCGGCCAGACCGGCCTGCACTGGAGCCTGCTGACCCATCTGGTGCGCGAGTTCGGCATCGGTGGCCTCGTCGGCCTTGGCGGCGGCTGGCTGATGCTGCAAATGGTCAACCGCATCAATCTGGCCACCGGCCTGTACCCGATCCTGGTGATCGCCGGCGGCCTGTTCGTGTTCGCCGTGACCAACGCCCTGCACGGCAGCGGCTTCCTCGCCGTGTACCTGTGCGGCCTGGTGATCGGCAACCGCCCGGTGCGTAGCCGTCATGGCATTTTGCATATGCTCGACGGCATGGCCTGGCTGGCACAGATCGGCATGTTTTTGGTACTGGGCCTGCTGGTCACGCCCCATGACTTGCTGCCGATTGCCCTGCCGGCCCTGGGCCTGGCGCTGTGGATGATCCTGTTCGCGCGGCCGCTGTCGGTGATAGTCGGCTTGCTGCCGTTCAAAGCGTTCCACGGTCGCGAAAAGGCCTTTATCGCCTGGGTCGGCCTGCGCGGCGCGGTACCGATCATCCTGGCGGTGTTCCCGCTGATGGCCGGCCTGCCCCATGCGCAGCTGTACTTCAACCTGGCGTTCTTTATCGTGCTGGTGTCGCTGCTGGTACAGGGCACAAGCCTGCCGTGGGTGGCCAAGCTGCTGAAAGTGACCGTCCCGCCAGACCCGGCGCCGATCTCCCGCGCAGCCCTGGAAGTGCACGTCACCAGCGAGTGGGAGCTGTTCGTCTATCGCCTCGGCGCGGAAAAATGGTGCATCGGCGCGGCCCTGCGCGAGCTGAAAATGCCCGAAGGCACGCGCATCGCCGCCCTGTTCCGTGGCCAGCAACTGCTCCATCCGTCGGGTAGTACGGTGCTGGAAGTCGGCGATCTGCTCTGCGTGATCGGCCACGAACACAATCTGCCGGCCCTGGGCAAACTGTTCAGCCAGGCCCCGCAACGCGGCCTGGATTTGCGCTTCTTCGGCGACTTCGTACTCGAAGGCGACGCCCAACTGGGCGCGGTTTCGGCGCTGTATGGCCTCAAGCTCGAAGGGATCGACCCGGACATGCCGCTGAGCCGTTTCATCACCCAGAAAGTCGGCGGCGCGCCGGTCGTAGGCGACCAGGTGGAGTGGAACAACACCATCTGGACCGTCGCGGTCATGGACGGGAACAAGATCGGCAAAGTGGGCGTCAGATTCCCCGAAGGAAGTCGCCCGGGCCCCGGACTCTTCCTCTAAACTGCGGAGCGATAACACGCTCCCGATTCTTCACCTTGCTCGATCGGTCTCTATGCCTACCCTGCGCACTTTTCTCGCCACTGCCCTGCTGGGCCTGACCCTTTGTGTCGGCAGCGTACATGCTGCCGAACCGCCCAGCGCCGACGCCATCCAGCAAACCCTGGACAAGCTGCCGGATCGCAAACTGCCCGACGCCGACATGAAGGCGCTGCAGTCGGTCCTGCAGCAGACCCTGACCTACCTGGGCAACAAGCAGGATTACGAGCAGCGCCTGGTCGATCTCAAGCGCCAGCTCGAAGACGCCCCGCGCCAGACCACGGACAATCAGCGCGAGCTGACCCGGCTCAAGGCCACCAAGGTCGTCCCGGTCGCCCAACGCTACGCCTCGCTGCCGGTACCGCAGCTTGAACAATTGCTGGTGCAGCGCACCACCCAGCAAGGCGACCTGCAAAAGGAACTGGCCGACGCCAACAGCCTGACCATCGCGGCCCAGACTCGCCCCGAGCGCGCCCAGACCGAAATCAGCAGCAGCCAGACGCGCATCCAGCAGATCAATTCGACCCTCAAGGCCGGCAAGGACAATGGCAAGGCCCTCAGCGGCGACCAGCGCAACCAACTGAATGCAGAACTCGCGGCGCTCAATGCGCTGATCCCCCTGCGCCGCCAGGAACTGGCTGGCAACAGCCAACTGCAAGACCTGGGCAACAGCCAACACGACCTGGTGGTGGAAAAGACCGCGCGCCTGGAACAAGAGATCCAGGACCTGCAAACCCTGATCAACCAGAAGCGTCTGGCCCAGTCCCAGCAGACCGTTACCCAGCAGTCCATCGAAGCGCAAAAGGCCGGCGGCAGCAGCCTGCTGGCCACGGAAAGCGCGGCCAACCTGAAGCTCTCCGACTACCTGCTCAAGAGCACCGACCGCCTCAACGACCTGACCCAGAAGAACCTGCAGACCAAGCAGCAACTGGACACCGTGACCCAGAGCGATTCGGCCCTGGACGAGCAGATCAACGTGCTCAAGGGCAGCCTGCTGCTGTCGAAGATTCTGTATAAGCAGAAACAAGCCCTGCCGCGTCTGACCGTGGACCGCGACCTGGCGGACGACATCGCCAACATTCGCCTGTACCAGTTTGAGGTCAACCAACAGCGCGAGCTGATCAGCTCTCCCAGCACTTATGTGGACAACCTGCTGGCCAACCAGCCGCCAGCCGACGTCACCCCGCAACTGCGCCGCACCCTGCTGGAACTGGCGATTACCCGCAGCGACCTGCTGGAGCGCCTGAGCCGTGAGTTGAGCGCGCTGCTCAACGAATCCATCACCCTGCAACTGAACCAGAAACAACTGCTCAGCACCGCTACCACCCTGCGCGCGACGCTGGATGAACAGATGTTCTGGATCCCCAGTAACAAGCCGCTGGACACTGAGTGGCTGGAAACCGTGCCGGCGCACCTGAGCAAGCAAGTCACCACCCTGCCCTGGGCCTCCAGCGTCAGCGAGTTGTACGACGGCCTGACCCAGCGCCCGTTGCTGTTTCTGCCATTGCTGCTGTTGATCGGCGCGCTGCTGTGGCGACGCAAAGCCCTGTACCAACGCCTGAACAAGGTCCACCTGGACATCGGCCACTTCAAGCGCGACAGCCAGTGGCACACGCCGCAAGCCATCTTGATCAATATCCTGCTGGCCATGCCGGTGTCGTTGGGACTGGCGTTGTGCGGCTACGCGCTGCAGATCGACGCGCGCGGGCAAAACGCCAACCTGGGTTCCGCCCTGCTGCAACTGGCCCAGGCCTGGCTGGTGTTCTACACCGCCTACCGAATTCTTGCGCCGGGTGGCGTGGCCGAGCTGCACTTCCGCTGGGAAAAGCCCCAGGTCGAATTCCTCCAGGGCTGGGTACGCAAGCTCGGGCTGGTGGTATTGGCCCTGGTGGCCGTGGTGGCGATTGCCGAGCATCAACCGGCAGCGCTGGCCGACGACGTGCTGGGCATCGGCGTCGTGCTGACCTGCTACGCCCTGATGGCCTGGCTGCTGGGCCGCCTGCTGCTGCACAGCCCGACCCACGAAAAAGCCTCGCTGTTCCGCAAAGCCGTGGGCCTGGTGTTCACCGCGCTGCCGATCGCCCTGTTCATTGCCGTGTGCTTTGGCTACTACTACACCGCCCTCAAGCTCAGCGACCGGCTGATCAACACCCTGTACCTGCTGATGTTCTGGCTGGTGATCGAAGCGACCTTCGTCCGCGGCCTCGGCGTTGCCGCACGGCGCCTGGCCTATTCCCGCGCCTTGGCCAAACGCCAGGCGGCCAAGGAAGCCGGCGAAGGCGAAGTCGTGATCGAAGAGCCGACCCTGGACATCGAACAGGTCAACGAACAGTCCATGCGCCTGATTCGCCTGGCTCTGCTCGGCGGCTTTATCGCCGCGCTGTACTGGGTGTGGTCGGACCTGATCTCGGTGTTTTCGTACCTGGATAACGTCACCCTGTACGAATACACCAGCGGCACCGGTGCCAATATCAGCATGGTGCCGATCAGCATCGGCGACTTGCTTGGCGCGCTGATCATCATCGGTATCACCTTCGCACTGGCACGTAACCTGCCAGGTTTGCTGGAAGTACTCGTACTGTCCAAGCTCGACCTGGCCCAGGGCAGCGCCTACGCCACCACCACATTGCTGTCGTACGTGATCGCTGGCGTGGGCTTCGTGTCCACGCTGTCCACCCTCGGTGTGAGCTGGGACAAGTTGCAATGGCTGGTCGCCGCGCTGTCGGTGGGCTTGGGCTTCGGCATGCAGGAGATCTTCGCGAACTTCATCTCCGGCATCATGATCCTGTTCGAGCGCCCGGTGCGCATCGGCGACACCATCACCATCGGTAACCTGTCGGGCACGGTGAGCAAGATCCGCATCCGCGCCACCACCATTACCGACTTCGACCGCAAGGACATCATTGTCCCGAACAAGACGTTTATTACCGGGCAACTGATCAACTGGTCGCTGACCGACACCATTACCCGCGTCACCCTCAAGCTGGGCGTGGACTACGGTTCCGACCTGGACCTGGTGAAGGAGTTGTTACTCAAGGCCGCGCGCGAAAACCCAAGGGTGTTGAAGGAGCCGGAACCCCACGTGTACTTCCTCAACTTCGGCGAAAGCACCCTCGACCACGAACTGCGCATGCATGTGCGTGACCTGGGCGACCGCAACCCGGTAATCGACGAAGTGAACCGCTTTATCAACCGCGAGTTCAAGAACCACCACATCAACATCTCGTTCCGACAGATGGAGGTGTACCTCAAAAACCTCCACGGCCAGGAATACAAGCTGGTACCGGTGGAAGACGAGAAGCGCACCATCGTCGGGCCGGCCGAGGCGCAAGATGTGCCGGAGCCGCCAGCCGGCAAAGTGGCGGATGCACCCGAGCCACCGCCGAGCAAACTCGACTAAACGCCCTATCCCCAGCAGAATGCTCGGACATTCTGCTGGAGATGGCCGGTGAAAGCCCTCGACGAACTGACCTTCGACAACCGCTTCGCACGCCTGGGCGACGCGTTCTCGACCCACGTATTGCCTGAACCCCTCGACGAACCACGCCTTGTCGTGGCGAGCAATGCCGCCATGGCCCTGCTCGACCTCGACCCGGCAGTGGCCGACACGCCGGTATTCGCCGAGCTGTTCAGCGGCCACAAACTGTGGGCCGAGGCCGAACCACGAGCGATGGTCTATTCCGGGCATCAGTTTGGCGGCTACAGCCCACAACTGGGCGATGGCCGAGGGTTGCTGCTGGGCGAGGTGTACAACGCGGCCGGCGAACATTGGGACCTGCACCTGAAAGGCGCGGGGATGACGCCCTACTCACGCATGGGCGATGGCCGCGCGGTGCTGCGCTCGTCAATCCGCGAGTTTCTGGCCTCCGAAGCGCTGCATGCATTGGGCATCCCCAGCAGCCGTGCGCTGTGCGTGATCGGCTCCAGCACCCCGGTCTGGCGTGAGAAGCAGGAACGTGGGGCGATGGTGCTGCGCCTGGCGCCCAGCCATGTCCGTTTTGGTCATTTCGAATATTTCTACTACACCAAGAAGCCCGAACAGCAGGCCGAGTTGGCCGAACACGTGCTGAACCTGCACTACCCTGAGTGCCGTGAACAGCCCGAGCCGTACCTGGCGATGTTCCGCGAAATCGTCGAACGCAATGCCGAGATGATCGCCAAATGGCAGGCCTATGGTTTCTGCCACGGGGTGATGAACACCGACAACATGTCGATCCTCGGCATCACCTTCGACTTCGGACCGTTTGCGTTTCTCGACGACTTTGATGCGCACTTCATCTGCAACCACTCGGACCATGAGGGGCGTTACTCCTTCAGCAACCAGGTGCCGATCGGGCAATGGAACCTCAGCGCATTGGCCCAGGCGCTCACGCCGTTTATCAGCGTCGATGCCTTGAAGGAAGCCCTTGGCCTGTACCTGCCGCTTTACCAGGCGCACTACCTGGATTTGATGCGTCGCCGTTTGGGGCTGACCACGGCCGAAGACGACGACCAGAAGCTGGTGGAGCGCTTGTTGAAGCTGATGCAGAACAGCGGCGTGGATTACACGCTGTTCTTCCGGCGCCTGGGGGATGAATCGGCGGCGCTGGCGGTGGCGAAGCTACGCGATGATTTTGTCGACCTCGCCGGGTTTGATGCCTGGGCCGAGCTGTACACCGCCCGTGTTGCGCGGGATGGGGATGACACCGAAGAGCAGCGCCGTGGGCGGATGCACGCAGTGAACCCGCTGTACATCCTGCGTAACTACCTCGCACAGAACGCTATCGCTGCCGCCGAATCAGGCGATTACAGCGAAGTGCGGCGGTTGCATGAGGTACTGAGCAAGCCGTTCGAGGAGCAGGCGGGGATGGAACAGTACGCGCAACGACCGCCGGATTGGGGCAAGCATTTGGAGATCAGTTGTTCGTCGTGATACACGCCATGCTCGCGATTAGATGAACAGGTCGACCGGCACCTTGAAAAAATCCGCCAGCCAACGAATCTGTCGCACGTTCAGCTGGCGTTTTCCACTGAGGATTTCCGATACCACCGATTGAGCACCAACACCCGGCAAATCACTCTGAGTCAGGCCATGCTCCTGCATCATTGATCGCAATACGTCGACACCGCTCGCTTCAGGCATTGGCCAATGCTCCAGGTCATAAGCCTCGACCCAGTCACCGATGATATCGACCACGCCCATCAACGGATGGGCTTCGTCGTCCCCTACGATATCCAGTAATTCGTCGAGCGCCTCCACCAGCACATCGTAGTCAGCCTCGGTTTTGGGCTTGCGCAGCAGCGGTGATACGAATTGCCAATGCTCGGCCACCTGCTCAATCAGCACACTCATTTTCAGTCACTCCTTCCATTTACCCTTGTCGTATTCCCGATGGTCCAGCACATATCGAATATAGAGCCGCTGCATTCGGTAGCGCACAATCGCAATGAGTCGTAGCTTGTTACCACCGATGTTGAAGACGTGTAACGCCCCCACTTTATCCACGGTAGGAAAAATCGATTTCAACGCCGCGAAGTCCTCAGGATTGAGAACTTTGACTTTCCGATACCACTCATCCAAAGCGCTGGCTGAATGAGGCCACTTCAACTTGGCATTTCGGATTTGTTTCGCACTGATTACACGCATGCAACATCCCTATCGCATATTGCTATGAAGGTTAAACCCGAACGCCGGCTATCGCAATTTGCTATGGCGTCGAACGGACCGATGGTGCTATTTCGAACAAGTACTTCCAGCCTAGATAGGCATGCGCCAATCGACATTTGCGAATCTGTCAGCCCATGCGTCGTCGCCCCCGAGCTTGATAAAGCTGATACCTGACTCCAGATAGGGTGCATTGGCCACATCCACGGAGCCCACCATGTCCGACCCTCTCGTTATCCCCTGCCCCCATTGCAACGGCCTCAACCGCATCCCCGGCGAACGCGTGGGTGATACGCCCAAGTGCGGGCGCTGCAAACAACCGGTTCTACTGAGCAAGCCTTTCGAGCTGAAACAAGGCGACTACGCCAGCCAGATCAAGGGCGATTTGCCGTTATTGGTCGACGTGTGGGCCGATTGGTGTGGGCCGTGCAAGTCGTTTGCGCCGGTGTTTGAACAGGCGGCCGGCCAGTTGGAGGGCAAGTGCAGGCTGGCCAAGCTGGACAGCGAGGCCAATCAGCAGTTGTCGGCGCAGTTGGGGATTCGTTCGATCCCCAGTTTGATTCTCTTCAAAAATGGCCGCGAAGTGGCGCGCCAGAGTGGGGCGTTTCCGTTGCCGCAGTTGATGAGCTGGTTGCGTAGCCAGGGGGTGTAACCGGACTTGAGAACGATGCTGGACAATGTGGGAGGGGGCAAGCCCGCTCCCACAGGTCAGGCATTTTCCAGCAGGTTATGCAGCTCCACAAATTGCAGAGTGAGCTTGTGCCGTGGGTCCAAGTGGATCAGCGGCTTGTTCTCCTGGTGCGATTCGCGCATGCGCACCGAGCTGGCCAGGTACACCGGCAGCACCGGTAAGCCCTCGGCAATCAACTCATCGAGCATCTGCTGCGGCAGGCTCGCCCGCGCCTGGAACTGGTTGACCACGATGCCTTCCACTTCCAGGCCTTCGTTGTGGTCTTCCTTCAATTCTTCGATTTCAGCCAGTAGCCCGTACAGAGCCTGGCGCGAGAAGCTGTCGCAATCGAAGGGGATCAGTACACGATCAGCGGCAATCAGCGCCGAAACCGCATAAAAGTTCAGGGCTGGCGGGGTATCCAGGTAGATCCGGTCGTAATCTTCGCTCAACTCATCAAGTAGCTTTCGCAGCTTATTGATCTTGTGCTTGGCCTCCAGCTTGGGCTGCAGATCGGCCAACTCGGCGGTTGCGGTGATGACGTGCAGGTTGTCGAAGGGTGTTTCGTAGATATCGACTTTGTTTTTCTTCGAAAACGGCCCGGAAGACAGGGTTTGCTTGAAAAAGTCCGCGATCCCCATGGGGATATCGTCGCCAGTCAGCCCGGTAAGGTATTGGGTTGAGTTGGCCTGTGCATCGAGGTCCACCAACAGGGTTCGATAGCCTTCACTGGCGCTGACCGCCGCCAGGTTGCAGGCAATGCTGGATTTACCAACACCGCCTTTTTGATTGAACACCACGCGCCGCATGGAAAAACCTCCGTGTATCAATGAATGTCCGAGTGTAGAGGGCAAAAGCGCCTGTTAGCTACCTCGTTCATCGATGCATTGCTGCATTACAGCCGGTCTGTCACACGTCACTCACAAGTGAAAAGGAAGTGTCCGACGATCCAACTGACTCCCCGATGAAGGACAATCTGTAATTCTTCCCAACTTATTTGTAATCGGCCGTGCACAATTCTTTACCAAAGTTTGCTAGAACCCCACGGCACCGGGATAATGCGCGCCATTCGGCGATTGCTCCCTGTCCCGGTATTCGGGGCCAAAAGCCGCACATGGAAGCCCGCAGGGGCGGGATAACTTCTCAGTGATCAACTTCAACATCGCCCAATGGCGTGCCTGGGCTCCTGGCCTGGAAAGCACGGACGACTGGCACGCCTGGTGCCAGGCCCCGGTGTTGCTGCCCGCCAGCGATGCTTCCCCCGACGTGTCGTTCCTGCCGGCCATGCAGCGCCGCCGCCTCAGTCGCCTGGCACGCATGGCATTCAGCGTGGGCTGGCCGTTGGCCGAAGGACTGCAAGACCTGCCGCTGGTGTTTATTTCCCGGCATGGCGAAACCCCGCGCACCCTGGACATCCTCAGCGACCTGGCCAACGACCAGCCGCTGTCACCGACCCAATTCAGCCTGTCGGTGCATAACGCGGTGATTGGCCTGTGGTCGATCCTGCGCAATGAAACCAGCGAAATGACCGCCCTCGCCGCCGTCGGCGATGGCCTGGAACACGGCATGCTTGAAGCCGCTGCGCTGCTCAACGAAGGCGCTGCGGCGGTATTGCTGGTGATCACCGAAGAACAGCCGCCCGAAGCCTACGCCAGTTGGATCGTTGACGTGCCCTTCCCCTACGCCCTCGGCCTGCTGCTGACACCAGGCGACGAGTGGCAACTGGAACTCAGCGCCGGCACTGTCCAACCCACTCAAACCCAGTGGCCCCACGCCCTGAACCTGCTGCGCACCCTGCTTACCGAACAGGGCGCCTGCCAACATGCCTGGAAGAACCGTGTATGGAACTGGCAACGCAAGTCGTGAACGATAAGCCACGGGATGCCTACTACTGGCGCCTGTTCGCCACAGCTGCCAGCTTTTTCCTGTTTGGCGTCGGCGGGTTGTGCCTGCGCCTGCTGGTGTTTCCCTTGCTCAGTTGCCTGCCGGGCAACGTCGAAAAACACCAGCGCCGCGCCCGCCATACCATCAGCAAGCTGTTCTGGTTCTTTATCCGCCTGATGCAACGCGCCGGGGTGCTGACCTACAGCGTCGAGGGCGCCGAAAGGCTCGGCCAGCCGGGCCAGATGATCATCGCCAACCACCCGTCGCTGATCGACGTGGTCTTCCTGATCGGCCTGATGCGCCAGACCAATTGCGTGATCAAGCAGAGCCTGTTTCAAAACCCGTTCACCCGTGGCCCGGTGCGCGACGCGGGCTATATAAGCAACGACGGCAGCGCAGACATGCTCGACGCCGCCGCCGACGCCCTGCGCAACGGCCAGACACTGATCATCTTTCCCGAAGGCACCCGTACCACCCCCGGCGTGGCGCCCGCCTTTCATCGCGGGGCCGCCGCCATTGCGCTGCGCGGTGCGACAATCATCACCCCAGTGGTGATCAAGGTCTGCCCCACCACCCTGACCAAGGCCGAACCCTGGTATCGCATCCCCAAATGCCGTTTTCACTTCAGTTTGCGCGTGGGTGCCGATATAGAACCACAGGCGTTCGCAACACTGGGGCCCGCGCCCCAGGCCTCACGCAAGCTCAACGATTACCTGCACCACTATTTCATTAAGGAGCTCGCCGAAGATGAGCGACCAACAACGCCTTGAGCACGACATAAAGATGCTGATCATCGAGGCCCTGGGCCTGGAAGACATCAGCGCCGACGACATCGGTAGCGACCAAACCCTGTTCGGCGAAGGCCTGGGCCTGGATTCGGTAGACGCCCTGGAATTGGGCCTGGCGATCCAGAAAACGTACGGCATCAAGATCGATGCCGACGCCAAGGACACCCGTAATCACTTCACCAACGTGGCCAGCCTTGCGGCGTTCGTCACGGCCAGACAGGCAGCTTGAGACCGGACCATGCAAACTCGTGACGATATTTTCAACACCCTGCGCGATGCCTTGGTGGAACTGTTTGAGCTGGAACCTGAACGCGTCACCCTCGACGCCAACCTGTACCAGGACCTCGAAATCGACAGCATCGATGCCGTGGACCTGATCGACCATATCAAGCGCCAGACCGGCAAGAAGATCGCCGCCGAAGAGTTCAAGGCCGTGCGCACCGTCAACGACGTGGTTGAGGCGGTGTACCGTCTGGTCCAGCCGGCCGCATGAGCCGGCTGATCGGCCTTGGCCTGTTGTTGGCGGGGCTGCTGTACCCCTTTGCGGTGTATTACGGCACCGAGCACTTTGCGCCGTGGCAGTTCGGGTTGCTGCTGGGCAGCCTGTGGCTGCTGCGCGCGTTTACCGGCGCCCGCCGCCCCGGCAGCCGCTGGATGGCGTTGGCGGTGATCGTGTTTTGCCTGGCCCTGGCCTGGTTCGATAACCCGCACCTGTTGCGCTGGTACCCGAGCCTGGTCAGTGCGTTCATGTTGGCGCTGTTCGGCCTGAGCCTGAAATACGGCCCGCCGATGGTCGAGCGCCTTGCACGCATGACCGACCCGGTACTGCCGCCAAACGCGATTGTGTATACGCGCCAGGTTACCGTGGTGTGGTGCGTGTTTTTTCTGTGTAATGGCCTGCTCGCCGCCGCCCTCACCCTATGGGCGCCGCTGAGCTGGTGGACGTTGTACAACGGCTTGATCGCCTACGGGCTGATGGGGCTGTTGTTTGCCGTGGAATGGCTGGTACGACAAAGGGTTCGAGGCCGCGTATGAATGGGTTGAATCTTGAGCACCTGTTGCTCGAGCCGCTGGAACAGCGTTTGGTGACCACCGAACCTGCGATGAATCATGCCCAGCTGTGGGAGCAGTCCCTGCGCCTTGCGGCCGGGCTGCAAGCCCGAGGTATTCAACGCCTGGCCGTGCACCTTGAAGATGCCGGGGTGTTGGCGATTGCCCTGCTGGGCGCCTGGCGCGCGGGGGTCAGCGTACTGCTGCCCGCCGACCTGCAACCCCAGACCCGCCAGCGCTGGGACGAGGTTGTCGACGCCTGGCTGACTGAAGCGGCAGACCTGGACGCGTTGTATCAAGCGCCCTTGAGCCCTGCTGCCCTCGACCTGGACACCTGTCAACTGAGCCTGTGCACCTCCGGCTCCAGCGGCGAACCCAAGCGCATCGACAAGACCCTGCGCCAACTGGCCAATGAGGTCCAGGCCCTGGAAGCCCTATGGGGGGCAGACCTTAAAGACGCCTGCATCATCGGCAGCGTCGCCACCCAGCACATCTACGGTTTGCTGTTCCGCGTGCTGTGGCCGCTGTGCGCCGGTCGCACCTTTGTGCGCCGCCAGCTGGCGTTTCCAGAAGACATGCAACGCGCCAGCCGCGAACACCCGCAATTCGCCTGGGTCGCCAGCCCGGCACTGCTCAAGCGCATGGGCGACAACCTCGATTGGCCGGCGCTGAGCCAGGTATCGCGGGTGTTTTCGTCAGGTGGTGCCTTGCCCATCGAGGCGGCCAGCAGTCTTTACGAGCGCTTGCAGCAATGGCCGACAGAGATTCTCGGCAGCTCGGAAACCGGCGGTATCGCCTGGCGCCAGGGCGCGCAACCCTGGCAGCCGTTCGCCGATATACACCTGAGCCAGGACGCCGACGGTGCATTGCGCATCGCCTCGCCTTACTTGCCCGTCGGGCATATAGAACAAACCGCTGACGCGGCGCGCATCCATGCCGATGGTCGCTTCGAGCTGCTCGGGCGCCTGGACCGTATCGTCAAGCTGGAAGAAAAACGCATCTCTCTGCCCATGTTGGAGCAAGCGCTGATGACCCACCCATGGGTCGCCGAAACGCGCCTGGGCGTGGTGCAGGAAAACCGCGCCTCACTCGGCGCGCTGGTGGTCCTCAGTGCCGACGGCCTGCACGCCCTGCGCAACCAAGGCCGACGTACCGTCACCCAGACCTTGCGCCACCATTTGAGCCAGCATTGCGAAGCCCTGGCGCTGCCGCGCCGCTGGCGTCTACTGCACCAACTGCCGCTGAATGCCCAAGGCAAACTGCCCCAGGCCGATGTGGCCGCGTTGCTGCTGGCGCCCCGGCCCAAGGCGCCGCACGTGCTGGAGCAAGTCGAAGTCGATGGCGAATGGACCTTGCAACTGAGCGTCCCGCCGGACCTGGCCTACTTCAGCGGCCACTTCCCGGTCACGCCTGTACTGCCCGGCGTGGTCCAAGTGGAATGGGCGTTCAACCTCGGCCAACAACTGCTCGACCTGCCCGCGACCTTTGCCGGCATGGAAGTGCTCAAGTTCCAGCAACTGGTACGCCCTGGCGACCGTATCGAACTGCACCTGCGCTTCGACCAGGAACGCGGCAAGTTGTATTTCGCCTACCGCAACGGCGTCGCCGCCTGCTCCAGCGGCCGGATCCAATTGGAAGCCGCCCATGCATAACCATCTGTGGGGAGCGGGCTTGGTATGCCTAGCGGGCATCCTGTGGCGAGCGGGCTTGCCCCGCGTTGGGCTGCGGAGCAGCCCCAGTAAGATACCCGAGGTGTGTCAGACAGACCTCTCGCTCAGGTTTTGGGGCTGCTCCGCAGCCCAACGCGGGGCAAGCCCGCTCGCCACAACAAGCCGGCTCGCCACAACAAGCCCGCTCGCCACAGGTTATTTACCAGACGGTGAGGGACACCATGCATAACCCCTGCGCCCTGATCCCGGTCTACAACCACGAAGCCGCCGTGCCCGCCGTGGTCCACAGCCTGTTGAACAGCGGCCTGCCGTGCCTGTTGGTCGACGACGGCAGCAGCCCGGCCTGCGCAGCGGTACTGGCGCAATTGGCGGACCTGGATCACGTCACCCTGCTGACCCTGCCGAACAATCAAGGCAAGGGCGGCGCGGTGATGGCAGGCTTTCGTGAAGCGGCGCGCCTGGGCTTCAGCCACGCCTTGCAGGTCGACGCCGACGGCCAGCACGACCTGCGCGAAGTCGAGACCTTTATCGACGCGTCCCGCAGGCAGCCCAACGCAATCATCTGCGGCTACCCCGAATACGACGAAAGCGTGCCCAAGGGCCGCTTGTACGCGCGTTACCTGACCCACGTATGGGTGTGGATCAACACTCTGTCGCTGCAGATCCGCGACTCGATGTGCGGCTTTCGCGTGTACCCACTGGCACCGGTGCTGGCCCTGATGGACTCGGCCTACATCGGCACGCACATGGACTTCGACTCCGACATCCTGGTGCGCCTGGCCTGGCGTAACCAGCCGATGCGCTGGCTGCCGACCCGGGTGCATTACCCGGCCGACGGCCTGTCGCACTTCCGCCTGTTCCGCGACAACGTACGCATCAGTGCCATGCACACCCGACTGTTCTTCGGCATGTTGGTGCGTGCACCGCTGATCCTGTGGCGGCGGTGGCAGGCATGAGCGACAGCACCAAGCATTGGGCCGACCGCGAAGAGCGCGGCAGCTACTGGCTGATGAAATTCACCGCCCTCGCCGCCAAGGTCCTCGGCCGCCGCCTGCTGAGCCCGGTGCTGTATGGCATTGTGTTGTACTTCTTCCTGTTCGGCCGCACCGCGCGCCAGAGCGCCTGGCAATACCAGCAGCGCCTGGCCGACTGGAGCGGGCGCGATGAACTGCGCCCCAGCCACCGCAGAGTCTTCGCCCAGTTCATGGCCTTCGCCGACGCCCTGCTCGACAAACTCGACGTGTGGAACGGCAAGCTGCGCCTGGAACAGATCGAGATCAACGACCCGGCGAAACTGCGCGGACAACTGCGCGGCGAGCGCGGCCAGATGCTGGTCGGCGCACATTTGGGCAACCTTGAAGTGTGCCGCGCGCTGGCGGAAATCGGCGAAAAGGTCACCATGAACGTGCTGGTGCACACCAAACACGCCGAACGCTTCAACCGCCTGCTGGGCGAAGCCGGGGCCACCCACTTGCGCCTGATCCAGGTCAGCGAGCTGGACCCGGCCACCATGCTGCTGCTCAGCCAGCGCCTGGACGACGGCGAGTGGCTGGCGATTGCCGGCGACCGTGTGCCCTTGCATGGCGGGCGCACGGTGCGCGTGGATTTCCTCGGCCATGACGCCGCCTTCCCCCAAGGCCCGTGGCTGCTGGCGGGCCTGCTGAAGTGCCCGGTCAACCTGCTGATGTGCCTGAAACACCAGGGCCGCTATCGCCTGACCATCGAGCCCTTTGCGCAATTGATCGAATGGAAACGCAGCACCCGCGAGCAGGTCATCGCCCTGTGGACCGCGCGCTACGCCGCACGTCTGGGCCAGTTCTGCCTGGAAGCGCCCCAACAATGGTTCAACTTTTACCCTTTCTGGAAGACCGATGACGACGCATCTTGAGCCGGTAACCTTTGGCGAACGCCCCCTGCGCATCGAAGACGTGCTGGCCCTGGCCAACCGTCAGGTGCCTACCCAGCTGCAAAGCGATGCCGCGTATCGCCAGCGCATTGCCAAGGGCGCGCAGTTCCTCGACTCGCTGCTGGACAAGGAAGGCGTGATCTACGGCGTGACCACCGGCTACGGTGACTCCTGCGTGGTCGCGGTACCGTTGCAACATGTCGAGGCCCTGCCCCGTCACCTGTACACCTTCCATGGTTGCGGCCTGGGCAAGCTGCTCGACGCCCAAGCCACCCGTGCGGTGCTGGCGGCACGCTTGCAGTCGCTGTGCCACGGTGTCTCCGGGGTGCGCGTGGAACTGCTGGAGCGCCTGCATGGGTTCCTCGAACACGACGTGCTGCCGCTGATCCCGGAAGAGGGCTCGGTGGGCGCCAGTGGTGACCTGACGCCGCTGTCCTACGTGGCCGCGACCCTGTCCGGCGAGCGCGAAGTGCTGTTCCGTGGCGAGCGTCGCCAGGCGGCCGACGTGCACCGCGAACTCGGTTGGGAGCCGCTGGTACTGCGGCCCAAGGAAGCCCTGGCACTGATGAACGGCACCGCGGTGATGACCGGCATCGCTTGCCTGGCCTTTGCCCGTGCCGATTACCTGCTGCAACTGGCCACACGCATCACCGCGCTGAACGTGGTGGCGCTGCAAGGCAACCCGGAACACTTCGATGAGCGCCTGTTCGCCGCCAAGCCACATCCAGGGCAGATGCAAGTCGCCGCCTGGCTGCGCAAGGACCTGGCGATCGACGCGCCGACCGCGCCGCTGCATCGCCTGCAGGACCGCTATTCGCTGCGCTGCGCGCCCCACGTCCTCGGCGTGCTGGCCGACAGCCTGAACTGGCTGCGCTCGTTTATCGAGATCGAACTGAACAGCGCCAACGACAACCCGATCATCGACGCCGAAGAAGAGCGCGTGCTGCATGGCGGGCATTTCTACGGTGGGCATATCGCCTTTGCCATGGACAGCCTCAAGACCCTGGTGGCCAACGTCGCCGACCTGCTCGACCGCCAGCTCGCCCTGCTGGTGGACGTGCGCTACAACCACGGCCTGCCGAGCAACCTGTCCGGCGCACCGGCTGACCGCGCGATGATCAATCATGGCTTCAAGGCCGTGCAGATCGGCACCAGCGCCTGGACCGCCGAAGCGCTGAAAAACACCATGCCGGCCAGCGTGTTCTCGCGCTCCACCGAGTGCCACAACCAGGACAAGGTGAGCATGGGCACCATCGCCGCCCGCGATGCGATCCGCGTGCTGGAGCTGACCGAACAGGTCGCCGCCGCGACCCTGCTCGCCGCCAACCAGGGCGTGTGGCTGCGCGCCCAGGCCGACGACGCCCGCCCGTTGCCGCCGGCTCTGGCGGCCATGCATGCGGAACTGGCCCAGGACTTCCCGCCGGTCATCGAAGACCGTGCCCTCGAAGGCGAATTGCGCCTGTGCCTGCAACGCATCGCCGAGCAACACTGGAGGCTGCATGCGTAGCCCTGGCGTACTGCACAGCGATACCGAAATCCTAGTGCCGTTTTTTGACGTCGACACCATGAACGTCGTCTGGCACGGGCATTACGTGAAGTACCTGGAAATCGCACGCTGCGCGCTGCTGGACAAGATCGGCCACAACTACACGGCGATGCTCGAAGCCGGCTACGCCTGGCCGGTGATCGACATGCAACTGCGCTATGTGCGCGGTGCGGTGTTCGGCCAGACGATCAACGTGCGCGCCAGCCTGGTGGAATGGGAGAACCGCTTGAAGGTCAATTACCTGATCACCGACCTGGCCAGCGGCGAGCGCTTGACCCGTGCCAGCACCGTGCAAGTGGCGGTAGAGATGGCCAGCCGCGAGATGCAATTGGCCTCGCCCAAAATATTCACCGATGCCGTCGAAAGGGCCCTGAAATGCTGACCCCGTTCTCTGTAGGAGCGAGCTTGCTCGCGAAGATCGTCAACGATAACGCGGGTTTCCTGATCCCCCGCGGCGCTCTCAGGTTTTTCGCGAGCAAGCTCGCTCCTACAGTGTTGGTGTTGTTTGGTTTTTCGGGGACGGCACACGCCTTCGACCTGCAACAACTCAGCGACCAACTGGCAAAGCCAACGGTCATTCACGGCAGCTTCATCCAGGAAAAACACCTGCGCGCCCTACCGCAACCGTTGGTCAGCAAGGGCACCTTCGTCCTGGCCAAGGACCACGGCCTGCTGTGGCTGCTGAAAACCCCGCTGCAACAGGACTACCGCATCAGCGCCCAAGGCATCGCCCGCCGTGACGCCAACGGCTGGCAGCTGCTGCCGAACAAGAGTGCCGGTGCCGAACAGAACCGTCTGTTCCTCGCCGTGCTCCAGGGCGACAGCAGCGGCTTGCAGCGTGACTTCGAGCTGCAACTGCAAGGCGAAGCCCAGCAATGGAAACTCACGCTGATCCCGCGTTCACTGCTGCTCAAGCAGGTATTCACCCAGATCAATATCGACGGCGGTGAGCTGGTACACACCATCGAACTGCTGGAAACCCAGGGCGACAGCACCGTACTGCGCATGCAGGACAGCAGCGCCAGCCAGCCGTTGAGCGACGCGGAGCAACACGATTTTGCCCAGTGAGCGCCTGTTACCGCGCCTGTTCCTGATCCTGCTGGTGGCCGTGCTGGCCCTGGCCGGCTGGCAGTGGCGCCACGGCGCACCGCTGTCGGCCAACCTGATGGAGCTGGTGCCGGGCAGCACGCCGGACGCCCTGGAGTTGCAAGCCGAACAGCGCATGCAGGAGCCGCTCAACCGCGAGATGCTGGTGTTGGTGGGGCACGCCGATCGCCAGCAAGCGGTGGCCGTGGCGCAGCAATTGGGCGAACGCTGGCAGGCCAGCGGCTTGTTCGAGAAGGTCCAATGGAACCTGCAAGCCGACCTGCCGGCGCTGCGTGAGCAGTTGCTGCGCGGACGCCTGGCGATGCTCTCGGCCAAGGACCGCGAACAACTGATCGACCACCCCGACGCGTTCATCCAGCAACGGGTGCAGTCGCTGTTCGACCCCTTCACCGGCTTCAGCCTGGTGCCGAGCCAGGACGACTGGCTGGGCCTGACCGGGCGCATCCAGAACAGCCAGCCGCAACACGGTTCGGTGCAACTGGACATCGGCAGCGGCGCCTTGATCGCCGATGCCGACGGCAAGAGCTGGGTGCTGCTGCGCGCGCGCACCACCGGCAACGCCTTCGACATGAAACTGCCGCTGCAAGTGGCGGATTTGCTCCAGGCCAGCCGCGCGCTGGCCAGCGAACACGGCGCGCAATTGCTCGCCGCCAGCGGTTTGCTTTACGCCGCGAACGGCCAGCAGCAGGCCACGCGGGAAATTACCTGGGTCGGCGGTGGCGCCACCGTCGGTATCCTGCTGTTGCTGTTGCTGGCGTTCCGCCGCTGGCGAGTGCTGCTGGCGTTTGTGCCGGTGCTGGTGGGCATGCTGTTTGGTGCCGTCGCGTGCGTGGCGCTGTTCGGCCATATGCATGTGATGACCCTGGTGCTCGGCTCCAGCCTGATCGGCGTCGCGGTGGATTACCCGCTGCACTACCTGTCGAAAAGCTGGAGCATGAACCCCTGGCGCAGTTGGCCGGCATTGCGCCTGACGCTGCCAGGGCTGAGCCTGAGCCTGGCCACCAGTTGCATCGGCTACCTGGCGCTGGCCTGGACGCCGTTTCCGGCCTTGACGCAGATCGCGGTGTTCTCCGCTGCGGGCCTGGTCGGCGCCTACCTGTCAGCGGTGTGCCTGCTGCCGGCGCTGCTCAAGGGCGTCGAGCTGCGCCCGGCGCAGTGGCCGCTGCGCATTGCCGAATGCCTGTGGCTGGTGCGTGCCTCTTTGCTCAAGCGTGTGCCGAGTTCGGTGCTGCTGGTCTGGGTGCTGCTGTTTTGCGCAGGCGGCCTGTGGCAACTGAACAGCAAAAACGATATCCGCCAGTGGATCGGTGCGCCGCCGCAACTGCTGCAAGAGGCACA
Organism: Pseudomonas sp. MIACH; assembly: GCF_001269925.1. Classification (GTDB taxonomy): domain Bacteria; phylum Pseudomonadota; class Gammaproteobacteria; order Pseudomonadales; family Pseudomonadaceae; genus Aquipseudomonas. Next base: position 21,628 of record NZ_LHVO01000061.1, on the reverse strand, counting down.
GTCCGTAGCGCGCATCACCGGCTTCCAGCCCACCAGCCAGTTCTTCCTGGTGCGCGCCGACAATCAACAGCAGTTGCTGGAGCGTCAGGCCGCCCTCGGTCAGCGCCTGGATCAGCTGGTGAATATGGACAAGCTCCAGGGTTACCTGGCGCTCAACCAACTGGTCAGCCTGCCCGCCGAACAGCAGCAACTGCGCGATGCCCTGAGCACACTCCCACAGCATTGGCAGCCGCTGTTGGACCTTGGCGTGCCCGCCAGCGCCCTGCAAGCCGAAGTCGCGCAACTGCAAGCGCTGCCCACCGAAGACATCGACGCTGCGCTGATAGGCCCCTTGGCCGAACCCTGGCGCACGCTGTGGCTCGGCCCGGTGGACGGCGGTGTGGCCGCAATGGTCAGCCTGCAAGGCTTGAACAACCCGGCGCTGCTGCGGGTGCAAGCCGTGGACCTACCCGGCGTGCAGTTGGTCGATCGCCTCGGTGATTTGAACCGTGTATTCGCCGACACGCAGATCAGCGCCGCCGAATTGAAGTTGATGTCGTGCGTACTGATCGTGCTGTTGCTGATCCTGCCGTTCGGCTTTGGCGGGGCCTTGCGCATCGTCGCCCTGCCACTGCTGGCGGCGCTGTGCAGCCTGGCCAGCCTGGGTTGGCTGGGCCAGCCGTTGACCCTGTTCAGCCTGTTCGGGTTGCTGCTGGTCACGGCCATCAGTGTCGACTATGCGATTTTGATGCGCGAACAGATCGGCGGCCCTGCTGTCAGCCTTTTAGGGACATTGCTGGCAGCGTTGACGACCTGGTTGTCGTTCGGCCTGCTGGCGGTGTCCAGCACCCCGGCAGTGAGTAATTTCGGCCTGTCGGTCAGCCTGGGCCTGGCATTCAGCTTTATGCTGGCGCCTTGGGCCGGCCAACGTAAACACGCCTCATGAATGTAATTATCGCCAAAGCGGCAAGGAGCCCTCGTGCCCATAGTTGAAATGGAACGTCGCCAGGTCGTGGTAATTGGTGCCGGGCCATCCGGCGCGATTGCCGCCGCACTGCTCAAACGCAAAGGGCATGATGTATTGATCATCGAGCGCCAGCATTTCCCGCGCTTCTCGATCGGCGAAAGCCTGCTGTCGCACTGCATCGATTTCATCGAGGAAGCCGGCATGCTCGATGCCGTGAACGCGGCGGGTTTCCAGGTAAAAACCGGTGCCGCGTTCGCCTGGGGCGATCGGTATAGCGCGTTTGATTTCGGTGACACCTTCAGCAACGGCAAGCCGACCACCTTCCAGGTGCAGCGCGGCGAGTTCGACAAGTTGCTGGCCGATCAGGCAGCCCAGCAAGGCGTCGACATCCGCTACGGCGAAACCATCGTCGGCGTGGATTTCTCCGGTGAGTGCCGCTACCTGCATGTGCGCCGCGAGAACGGCAGCGAGTACCACATCAAGGCCAAGTTCGTGCTCGATGCCAGTGGCTACGGCCGCGTGCTGCCGCGCCTGCTCGACCTGGAGGCACCGTCGAACTTCCCGGTGCGCCAGGCGGTGTTCACCCACGTTGAAGACCGCATCGAGCACCCAGGCTTCGACCGCACCAAGATCCTGGTGACCACGCACCCTACGAAGCGCGACATCTGGTTCTGGACCATCCCGTTCAGCAACGGTCGCTGCTCGGTGGGTGTGGTTGCGGCCAAGGAGCATTTCGACGGCCGCGACAGCGACCTCGACGCTTGCCTGCGGGGTTTTATCGATGAGACCCCAAGCCTGTCCGGTGTGCTGCGCCACGCTGTGTGGGATACCCCCGCGCGCACCATCGGCGGCTACTCGGCCAACGTCAAAACCCTGCACGGCCCCGGCTTTGCGCTGCTGGGCAATGCGGCGGAATTCCTCGACCCGGTGTTCTCGTCCGGCGTGACCATCGCCATGCGTTCGGCGAGCATGGCCGCCGGCGTGCTGCATCGTCAGCTCAAAGGCGAGACCGTAGACTGGCAAACCGAGTTTGCCGAGCCGCTCAAGCGCGGTGTCGACACCTTCCGTTGCTACGTCGAAGGCTGGTACGCCGGTACATTCCAGGATGTGATTTTCCACCCCGGCAGCGCGCCGGAGATCCGCCGGATGATCAGTTCGATCCTCGCCGGCTATGCGTGGGACGAGCGCAACCCGTTCGTCAGCGAGCCCAAGCGGCGGTTGCGGATGTTGTCAGAAATTTGTGCAGGGGATGCCGCGTGAGCAGTCGCTACTTAAGCAAGAACTACGTTGAAGAAACCAAGTTCGGCTTCTGGTTCCTACGCAGCCACACCTGGCAGCACCACGTGTTGCGCGTGGCGATCAATGACTTGCGCAGCCGCTTCAGCGAGCCGCTGCCCGTCGCCCCGGTGCTGCTGGACGCGGGGTGCGGCCAGGGCAAATCCTTCAAGTTGCTGCAACAGGTGTTTGCGCCTTCCCGCCTGATCGGCCTGGATGCCGACCCGCACAGCCTGGAACTGAGCCGCCAGGAAGCCGCTCGCCAAGGCCTGGATGTGGAGCTGATCGGCAGTGACTGCGCCACCCTCGACGTGCCGGATGCCAGTGTCGATATCCTCTTCTGCCACCAGACCTTCCATCACCTGGTTGAACAGCAACGCGCGCTGACCGAGTTCTACCGGGTGCTCAAGCCGGGTGGTTACTTGCTGTTTGCCGAATCCACTGAAGCCTATATCGACACCTGGGTCATTCGCTGGCTGTTCCGCCACCCCATGCATGTGCAGAAAAGCGCCGAAGCGTACCTGCAGATGCTCCGCGAACAGGGCTTTGAGTTCGGCCCGCAAAACGTTTCGTATCCGTACCTGTGGTGGAGCCGCTCCAGCGACTTCGGCCTGCTGGAGCGCTGGGGTTTGCGCAAGGCGCCGCCGGTGGGCCAACGCGAAGAAACCCTGGTCAATTGCGTGGCGCGCAAACCCTTGGCGAGTACCGCAGCATGATGCGCCTGCTGTTGATGGGTTGCCTGCTGCTGCTCAGTGCCTGCGCCAGCCAGCCACCGCTGCCGGAAAAAACCCCGGCCCTGGCGCTGCCCATGCAATTGCATGTGCAGCGCCAGGAAGGTGCCCAGAGCCAGGACTGGCTGCTGGTGATCCAGCGCGAAGGCGCGGGCATTCGCTGGTCGATGATGGACCCGCTGGGCATTCCCCTGGCCCGGCAAAAGCTGATCAATGGCCAGTGGCAGGCCGATGGCTTGCTGCCGCCCAACCCTCAGGCGCGTGAACTGTTCGCGGCCTTGCTGTTTGCCCTGGCCTCGGCGGATGACCTGCGCGCGCTGTACCCCAGTGCCCAGGCGATGGACCTCACCCGCACGTTGCCGGGGCGTTGGCAGGTCGTCTATCAGTCTTCGCAGGTGTTCAGCGTGAACATCAGCGGGCAGCCGTTGAGCTACCGCATCACGCCGCTCGGGGCTGCGCCATGACCGCCTATCTCAATGCCCTCGGGGTGATCTGCGCCCTCGGCCGTGGCCAGGCACACGTCAGCCGCAACCTGTTTGCCGGTGACTGTTCCGGCATGCGCGCCGAAAGCGGCTGGGTGCCGGAACGTGTGTTGCCAGTGGCCGGTGTGCACGGCGAATTGGCGACGATCCCGCCCGAACTGGGCCAGCAAAGCAGCCGCAATAATCAGTTGCTGCTGGAAGCGGCGTTGCAGATCGAGGGCGAGATTCGCCTGGCGATCCAACACTACGGCGCGGCGCGGGTCGGCATTGTGCTGGGCACCAGCACCTCGGGCATCGACGAAGCCAGCCGCGGCATCGCCCAGTACCTGCGCGACAAGCACTTCCCCGGCGACTACGACTACCAGCAACAGGAACTCAGCGCACCGGCAAATTTCCTCGCCGACTGGCTGCAACTGAGCGGCCCGGCCTATGTGATCTCCACCGCCTGTACGTCCAGCGCCCGTGCGCTGATGAGCGCCCAGCGCCTGCTCGACCTGGGCGTCTGCGATGCGGTGATCTGCGGTGGCGTGGACAGCCTGTGCAAGCTGACCCTCAATGGGTTCAGCGCGCTGGAAGCGGTGTCCAACGAGCGCTGCAATCCGTTTTCGGTGAACCGCAACGGCATCAATATCGGTGAAGCGGCGGTGCTGTTCCTGATGACTAAAACGCCTGCAGCGATCGCCCTGTTGGGCAGCGGTGCGAGTTGCGACGCACACCATATCTCCGCGCCGGAACCCACCGGCAAAGGCGCCTTGCAGGCGATGCGCAAGGCCTTGGCCAGCGCGAAGCTTGCGCCCGAGCAGATCGGCTACCTGAACCTGCACGGCACCGCCACCCAACACAATGACGCCATGGAAAGCCTGGCCGTCGCCAGCCTGTTCCCCGAAGGCGTGGCCTGCTCGTCGACCAAACCCATGAGCGGCCACACCCTGGGCGCGGCCGGCGCGCTGGAAGCCGCGTTCTGCTGGCTGAGCCTGGCCCACGGCCGGGTGCCGCCCCATGTGTGGGACGGCCAGGCCGACCCCACGCTGCCCGCCTTGCGATGGGCACACAGCGGCGAAACCCTGGAAAAACCCTGCCTGATGAGCAACTCGTTTGCCTTCGGCGGCAACAACGTCAGCCTGATTATCGGAGAGGCCCCATGACCGATTGGCCACTCGCCGAACTGCTGCCCCATGCGGGCGACATGATCCTGATCGACCAGGTACTGTCGTTCGATGAAGAGCAGATCCACACCCTTATCACCGTCAAGCCTGGCGGCCTGTTCAACCGCCCTGACGGCAGCCTGCCGGCGTGGGTCGGGATCGAGCTGATGGCGCAGAGCGTCGCTGCCTATGCCGGCTGCCGCGCGCGTCAAAAGGGTGAAGCGGTGGAACTGGGCTTCCTGCTCGGCACACGTAAGTTCGAGTGCAATGTGGAGCACTTCCCGGCGGGCGCCGAGCTGCGCATCCACGGCCTGCGCTCCCTGGAAGACGACAACGGCATGGGTGTGTTCGAATGCCACCTGACCGGTGACGGTATCCAGGCCAGCGCACGACTGAATGTATTTCGACCGCCCCAGGCGGCCAACTATTTAGATGAATCGAAGGACGAAACGCCATGACTGAATCCGTACTGGTCACCGGCTCCAGCCGTGGCATCGGCCGCGCCATTGCCCTGCGCCTGGCCCAGGCCGGGCATGACATCGTGCTGCATTGCCGCAGCGGTCACGCCGAAGCCTGCGCGGTACAGGTCGAGATCGAGGCCTTGGGCCGCCAGGCGCGGGTGCTGCAATTCGACGTGGCGGACCGCGCCGCGTGCAAGCAAATCCTTGAAGCCGACGTGGAGCAACACGGGGCTTATTACGGCGTGGTACTCAACGCCGGCCTGACCCGCGACGGCGCCTTCCCGGCCTTGTCGGAGGACGATTGGGACGTGGTGATGCGCACCAACCTCGATGGTTTCTACAACGTGCTGCACCCGGTGATGATGCCGATGATTCGTCGTCGCGCGGCCGGGCGTATCGTCTGCATCACCTCGGTGTCGGGGTTGATCGGCAACCGTGGCCAGGTCAATTACAGCGCCTCCAAGGCCGGCCTGATCGGCGCGGCCAAGGCCCTGGCTATCGAGTTGGGCAAGCGCAAGATCACCGTCAACTGCGTCGCCCCCGGTTTGATCGACACCGCCATGCTGGATGAAAACGTACCGGTGGAAGAACTGATGAAGATGATCCCGGCGCAACGCATGGGCACCCCGGAGGAAGTTGCCGGCGCGGTGAATTTCCTGATGTCGGCCGAAGCCGGCTATATCACGCGCCAGGTTTTGGCCGTGAACGGAGGCCTGTGCTGATGAAGCGCGTCGTCGTTACCGGCATGGCCGGCATGACCTCCCTGGGCAGTGACTGGGAGACGATCTCGGCCAACTTTCGCGCCAACCGCAGCGGCATCCGGCGCATGGACGAGTGGGAGCGTTTTACCGAACTGAACACGCGCCTGGCCGGGCCGATCGACGACTTCGTCGTGCCCGCCCACTGGACCCGCAAGCAGCTGCGCAGCATGGGCCGCGTCTCGCGCCTGGCGGTGTGGGCGGCGGAGCAGGCGTTGCAGGACGCGGGTTTACTCGGTGACGAGTCGATCAAGGACGGGCGCATGGGCGTCGCTTGCGGCTCATCCACCGGCAGCACCGACGAGATCAAGGCCTTCGGCAATATGCTGCTGAACTCGGTGGCCGAGGGGCTCAATGCCAACTCCTACGTGCGCATGATGCCCCACACCACGGCGGCGAATATCAGCATCTTCTTTGGCCTGACCGGGCGGCTGATCCCCACGTCCAGTGCGTGCACCAGCGGCAGCCAAGGCATCGGCTATGCCTACGAGGCGATCAAGTTCGGCCGCCTGCCGTTGATGCTTGCCGGCGGCGCCGAAGAACTGTGCCCCACCGAAGCCATGGTGTTTGACGCGCTCTACGCCACCAGCCTGAAGAACGATGCACCGCAAACCAGCCCACGCCCCTACGACAGCGGCCGCGATGGCCTGGTGATCGGCGAAGGCGGCGGCATGCTGGTGCTCGAAGAGCTGGAGCACGCACTGGCGCGGGGTGCGCATATCCATGCCGAGATCGTCGGTTTCGGCAGCAATGCCGACGGCCAGCACACCACCCGTCCGGAACAGAAAACCATGCGCCGCGCCATGGAACTGGCCCTGGAAGATGCGGGCCTGGAGCCTGCCGCCATTGGCTACGTAAACGGTCACGGCACCGCCACCGACCAGGGCGACATCGCCGAAACCCAGGCCACCAGCAGCCTGTTCGGCAGCCGCATGCCCATCAGCTCGCAGAAAAGCTTCCTCGGCCATACCTTGGGTGCGTGCGGGGCGCTGGAGTCGTGGTTCAGCATCGAGATGATGAACCGCGACCAGTACGTACACACCTTCAACCTGGACTCAGTCGACCCGCAATGCGGCGAGCTGGATTACCTGCAGGGTGAATTTCGCGAGATGCACCACGACTACGTGATGAACAACAACTTTGCCTTTGGCGGCGTCAACACTTCGTTGATCTTCCGCCGCTGGTCCTGACTTTTTAATCGATTGGAGAATACGGAATGTCTTCCTTGCTACGCGTCACCCTGATCACCCTGGCCCTACTGGTCACCGCCGGCTGCACCAGCAAGCCGGTCCTCAACACCCAGCACGACCTGCCGGCCGACGCTCAGGTCAGCGAAGAAAAAATGAAAAAGGTGATCGTCAACGCCCTGCAAAAACGCGATTGGACCGTGCAACGCCTGAGCCCGCAACTGGTACAGGCCGAAATCACCGTGCGCAACCAGTACTACGCGGCCATCGACATCCGCTACACCCGCAACAGCTACGCCATCACCTACCGCGACAGCCGCGAGTTGGGCTACAAGGACGGCAAGATCCATCGCAACTACAACCGCTGGGTGAACAATCTGGACAGCGACATCATGGCGGGATTGCGCAGCAATGGCGTGAGTGGTGAGGCAGGGTCAGCAGCGCAGTTGTTTGAGCAGACGGGAACGTCGAAGTAAAACCAAGGCCGGGCACATCCTCTGTGGCGAGCGGGCTTGCCACAGAGAGCCCGTTGGCGGTGAGTTATTGCACCGCCTTGCGCGTCAACAACTCCACAAACGCCTGCGCCATCGGCGTTTGTGCGCCTTTGCGCTGCACCAGCCATACCGCCGTCACTGCCTCCTGATCCAACAAGGTGCGATAGACCACGCCATCGATTCGTATCCGTTGGTACGACGCCGGCAGCACCGACACGCCCAAGCCCGCCGCCACCAACCCGATAATCGTCATCGCCTCCCCCGCTTCCTGGGCGAAGTGCGGGCTGAAGCCGGCATCACGGGCCAGATTGAGCAGTTGGGCGTACAGGCCACTGCCGTAGGTGCGAGGGAAAAATACAAACGGTTCCTGCGCCAGTTGCGCCAGGTGCAGGCCACGTTCACTGCCCTCCACTAAGGGGTGGTCAGCGTTTAATACGGCAACCAGCGGTTCACGCATCAGCTCAATCACATTCAATGAGTCCGGCAGCGGCAGCGGACGCATCAGCCCAACCTGGATCGACTCATCCACCAGCGATTCGGCCACTTCGGTGCTGCTCATTTCCTGCAGGTTCAGGTGCACCGCCGGGAAGGCTTGGCGAAACGCGAAGATCGCCTGCGGAATCGTGGAGTTGAACGGCGCCGACGAGGTGAAGCCAATCTTCAATTCGCCCAGTTCCCCCAACTGCGCACGACGCGCCACGTCTGCCGCCTTGTCGACCTGGGCCAGCACCAGCCGCGCCTCGTGCAGGAACAGGCGCCCGGCCTCGCTCAGCTCGACCCGACGATTGGTACGCTCAAACAAGCGCGCGCCCACCTCCTGCTCCAGCGCCTGGATCTGCTGGCTCAACGGCGGTTGCGAGATGCCCAGCACCTGCGCGGCGCGGCCAAAGTGCAGTTCTTCGGCAACGGCAATGAAGTACCGCAGGTGACGTAGTTCCATGCCAGCCTCATTAGGTCGTAAAAGCTATCAAACGGGTCGAACAATATATTGGAAAGAATCATTAGGCAGCTATATTCTTTTTCCATTGCCGGTCCTGGCAGGCTTTCCCTCCCCGAGGTCCCCGTGAAATCTGCTGTCGCTCCACTCGCCCAAGAAGTCCCACCTACCGCCCTGGATGAGGTGGTAGCGCAGCTCAATGACGCGTACATCGAAAAAGGCACACCGATGTTCATGCGCACGGTGCTGGCGCTGTTCTCCGGCGGCTTTGCCACGTTTGCCCTGCTGTATTGCGTGCAGCCGATGATGCCGGCGCTGTCCCACGAGTTTTCGATCAATGCGGCGCAGAGCAGTCTGATCCTGTCCGTGTCCACGGCGATGCTGGCACTGGGTTTACTGATTACCGGGCCGATTTCCGACACCCTGGGGCGCAAGCCGGTGATGGTCGCCGCGTTGTTCTGCGCCGCGCTGGCGACCATCGCCAGCGGCTTGATGCCGTCCTGGGAAGGGATCCTGCTGATGCGTGCGCTGGTGGGCCTGTCCCTGAGCGGCCTGGCTGCCGTGGCGATGACGTACCTGAGCGAAGAGATCCACCCCCAGCACATCGGCCTGGCGATGGGCCTGTACATCGGCGGCAACGCCATCGGTGGCATGAGCGGGCGCCTGATCATTGGCGTACTGATCGACTTCGTCAGTTGGCACACCGCAATGCTGATCATCGGCGCCCTGGCGCTGATCGCCGCCACGGTGTTCTGGAAGATCCTCCCCGAATCGCGCAACTTCCGCGCCAGCAGCCTAAAGCCCCGCAGCCTGGTGGATGGCTTCGTCATGCATTTCAAGGACGCGGGCCTGCCGTGGCTGTTCCTTGAAGCCTTCCTGCTGATGGGCGCGTTTGTGACGCTGTTCAACTACATCGGCTATCGCTTGCTGGCCGATCCGTATGACCTGAGCCAGGCCGTGGTCGGCCTGCTGTCGCTGGTGTACCTCTCGGGCATCTACAGCTCGGCGAAAATCGGCTCCCTCGCTGACCGCCTCGGCCGCCGCCGCGTACTGTGGGCCACCATCGTGCTGATGCTCGCCGGCATGGCCCTGACCCTGCTTACCCCACTGTGGCTGGTGGTGCCGGGCATGTTGATCTTCACCTTCGGCTTCTTCGGCGCCCACTCGGTGGCCAGCAGCTGGATCGGTCGCCGCGCGGTCAAGGCCAAGGGGCAGGCGTCATCGCTCTATCTGTTCTGCTACTACGCCGGGTCGAGTATTGCCGGCACGGCGGGCGGGTTCTTCTGGCACTTTGCCGGGTGGAACGGAATTGGCGCCTTTATCGTGGCGTTGTTGCTGGGCGCGTTGCTGGTGGCGTTGAAGCTGGCCAAGTTGCCGCCCCTCGCGCGCACCTGAGGACGCGTCGTCTCAAGGCTCTGTACCTTGAACGACATCCGCGCCATCACCCGCTTGCCACGCCGTTCATGCAATACCACCGCGCCGATATGCAAGACCAGCATCAGCAACAACAGCGCGCACGACCCTACGTGCACCTGGGTGTACCAGGCGATGGCCGCCGGATCGCTTTCGAACGACGCAATGGAGAACAGGTTAAAGACATTGATCGGCCGATCCATCATCAGCACACCGGTCACCAATACCACTGCCAACACCAGATACATGGCCTTGTGAACCAATAGCGCCATGTACTCCTGCAGCGAGCGCCGGATGGAAAAATCCAGGCCGTGAGAGAAGGAGCAATACACCCGTAGGACAAATACCGGGATGTACAACGTGGTCAACGACACATTAAAGAACCCCACCCACGCCTTGACCGAAGCGGGGACGGTAAATACGGCCACATAAAAACCAGACAACAGTGACCAAAGGATGATCACAGCCGAGACCCAATGCAGGAGTTTCTGGCTGATCGAATAATCAGAAGTTTTCATTTCGCTAACACCTGTCAATTAACACTTATCCGGCGAGTAAATTCGCGGCGGATTCTTGACGAAACGCCTCCCTAACACCGTAGGAAAAATCCCAAAAACTACCGAGATGGCGACGTAAGCGCGTAAAGCCATCTCATCGATAGACCGTGCGTCGGCACGCGAGCCCTAGAGCAATACGCGTGCTTCGAGCTGCTGGTCGCGCTTTTCCAGACTCAACACGTGCAGGGCAATACCTTCACGCTCCAGGTCGGCGAGCCAGTCCAGCAGTCTGTGCGCGTCGGCGAGGAGGGTAATGCGCACCTGGTCGCTGTCGACGTCCATTTGTTGAATGTCCAGGCCTGCCGCCGCCGCTCGCGCGCTGATACGTGCAGCCAATGGCTGGGTAGAAACCGTCGCCGAGGGTTGCGGTTGGGCGCTCTGCACGCGCCGTGCGAGGGCCAGTTGCTGCTGATAATGGCGCTCGGCAACGACCAAGCGTTGTTGGGTGGGCTGCCACAGCCATGCATAGGACAGTCCGCCAAGCACCAGCAACGCCATGCCAGTGAGCAGGTAACGTTCCCGCGCGCTGAGGCCTTTCCAGGCCTGGAGCACTGACTTAACCCGCGCGTTCATCATGACTCCTCCAGCATCAACACCGCCTGAACCCGGTTCCCGTCCTTGCTGGCACTGCCGATGCGCACTGGCATGCCGCTCTGCTGCCCACGCTCACGCAGTTGTTCCAAGGCGTTGAAGCTGGCCGCCGTCAATTGCACCTTCCAGCCATCGCCGGCACGAAAATCAATGCGTTGTACATCGATATCCCCACCGCCGATCACCTGCTCGGTCAGGCGGACCAAACGTGCAAGCGCTGTGGTTGGCGCATTCGCCCCTTGCGCCTGCATGGCATCGAGCTGGGCCCGGAGGTCGACGATACGGGTCTGCTGTGGGTACAGCGCTTGAAAACGCTGCAGACTTTGCTCATGCAGCTGTCGCGCCTGCTCGTTGAGTGTATGGATACGCGCCTGCTTGAAGCTCACATCCAGGATAAAAATCAGGCTCGCCGCGAGGATAACGGTTGACCACGGCCAGGCTCGCCGGGCTCGCCCGAACTCACCTTGCAACATGTCGATGGAGTCGCCGCGCCCGCCCCACAATGCCGCTTCGATCAGTAGCAGGCTGGCGGGCTCATCCAGCCAGTCCACCGGCTCGGCGAGCAAGGGTTCAAGCGCCTTGAGCGCCTGCTCGCCAAGTGCCAGGCGCACATTGCCGCCCACCACGCGGCGGTCGTACCAGCGGATGGCGGCCGCGCTGTCGTCGGGCAATAGATCGGCATCCACCTGCACGCTGACCACTTGAATACCCAACGCCACCATTAACTGCAGCAGTGCGGTGAAACGCGCTTTATCGGTGACGAGCGCCGGATACCCCCCCTTGCGGTCACGACTGCCGACACACACATGCACCCCATCCAGGTCTTCACCCAGTTGCGCCTCAATCGCGAAGGCAATCGCCTGGGCACTCGGTCGTCGTTTTGACGGCCAGGGTTCAGTACGCAACGCACTGCACATCTCCATCGGCAGCAACAGATGGACTGGTTGCCCTGCCAGGCTCTGCGCCGCCTCGATCAACGCCATCCGTTGATTGTCACCCGGAGCCCGCCACAGGCAGCAGGGCCACTGGGCAGAGGGCGCGACGAGACCTTCGGGGCTCAAATGAAGCCAGGTTTTCATAAAGCGATCTCACTTGAAGTCGGAGGTAGGAAACGTCGCTGCACCACACGCCAACGCCCGGTCTTGCGCTCATGTTCAACTTCGCTGGCCATACGCAGTTGGCTGGTGCCCTGGCGCACATCGACACTCACGCGAAACCAGCGACAGCCGATGCCGAGCCCCTGGCTGCTGAGCCCCAGGCCGGCGACCAACGGGTCATGGGTAAATGCCTGGGCGCTGGCATAACCGTCGTCGGGACGTTGTTTGATCAACGCTTCGGCGGTCGCCATGGACATGCCCTCAAGCGCCGCCAGCACCGGTGCCGGTGCGGTGTTGATATTCAACGCGGCATCCCTGGGCAACACCGCCACCCAGGGCTCCAGCCTGCGCAGGAATTCGTGACTGATGCCCGGCAACACACGTAACTGGCTCAGCTCCTGCACGGTAGCGTTGGCCGACAGCTCCAACGCGGGCAGTGCCAGGGAGTCGAGCAAGTGTGACCAGCGCTGCCGGACCACCTCATCCACTTGCCCTTCACCCAGCAACGCATTGATGTTGAATCGGCCGCAGAGGTCTTCGATATGCACGCGGACCTGCGCGCCGTCGGTCTCGAAAGGCCAACGCAGATGGGCCCAGTCCTGGCCTGGATGCACCTTCTGCGGCAGGTCGACGTTGGCCGCCAGGGTCACCTTGGCCCAGGCCTCCGCCGCCAGTGCCCATTGCCGAAGCTGCAACTGGTGCAGCTGGCGCGCGCTGCTTTGCAGCATCAGGTGATGGCTGCGCAGCATGCCCGCCGTCAATAACAACGCCAGGCTCATCACCAGCAACACGCTCAGCAACGCGACACCGCGCTGACGGCGCCTCATGGATGCGCCTGGGGCAACAGCCATACACGCCGTATCCGCTCGAATTGGCCGGTAGTCAGTACCATTTCCAGCGCCTGTGGTGGCGTCGCCGCCGCGCCACGACCTAGCGGCCACAGCGCACTCCAACCGGTCTCAGGGTCAAACAGGCGCCAGCTCAACGCCTCCACATCCGTAAGCAGTTTCTGCCGCTCGACCGTGTGCGACTCCAACCCTCGGCTTTCACGCCAGAGCACGCGGTTGTCAAGGCGATAGAGCACTTGCTGACGCTCACTGCGCGGCACGTCATGAGGGTTGCGCCAGTTGCTGCGCACCCACTGCACGCTGGCGGGACTGAGCACCATGACCGATGACGCCACCTGCAGCGCATCCCGCTCGATTACGCCGAGCGCCCGTTGCAGACGGCGCAGCGCTTGCTCGTGGCTGGCCAAGCCCTGCTGTGCGCGGACGGTGGTGTCGAACATGCGCCAACTGGCCAACCCCAACAGGGCAAAGATGGCCAACGCGATAACCAGTTCCAGCAGGGTAAAGCCGCGCTGTTTATTCATTTGCGGCGGGCATCCAACTGCTGGTGCGGTAGATCGGTTGATCACTGTCGGGGCGCTTGACGCTGATATCGACCTTGAGCATGCGCGGATCATCGCCAGCCGTAATGGTCTGCTCGACCAGCCAATCACGCTGGCCAAACTGCCGGAGCACTTGTTGCCGACCGGGTGAAACCGCCTGCAAGCGCAGCTCGCTCAGTTGGTTATCCGCCAGCCATGCACCTTGCATTTGCTCCTTCACTCGCGCGCTTTGTCGCAATGCATAGTGGTTGGCCGAGATCACTGCGGCCGCCAACGTGGCAAAAATCGTCAGGGCAATCATGACTTCCAGCAGGGTGAACCCTTTTGCTGTCGCGATACGCTTGCGACGTTGCTTACCCTTCAATCCACGGCTCCCCCGCGCCATCACTGACCAGGCTCAGCCACGTCTGTTCCGACGATGCGAAGGACAACACAAACGCGCTGATTTCATCGTTGCTGAGCATCAGCAGCTGCGGCACGGTACCGTCCAGGTTCAGCTGCAACCCTTCCTGCTGGAGATTCAAGTGCAGGCCCTGCGGCAACCGGCGCGCGGCACCCAAGGGCTGCCAACCCTCGTGTTCAAGGCGCATCACCCGATACTCGCCGGGCTGTATTCGCACACCGTATTCACGTCCTTCAAGCACGGCTTGCTCACGCAACTGCAGGATCAGTTGCAGCAACTGGTCGGCTTCCTGACGTGCCTGGCGCCCTGGGCTGTTACCGGTCGCCAGGCTGACGACGCCGAGTACAACGCCGATCAACGCGATCACCACCATCAACTCCAGCAGGGTAAATCCACGGCTCTTTCTAGGCATTCGATCAACCTCCCCAATTGCCGATATCCGCCGCGTGGCCTTCGCCACCCGCTACACCGTCGGAACCCAATGAGTAGAGGTCATAGCCGCCATTGGCGGCGCGTGCGCCAGGTTTGAGGTATTGGTAGGGCGTGCCCCAAGGGTCCACCGGCAAACCCTTGAGATACCCCTGGGGGTTCCAGTTCCTGGCGGGCGGTGTGCCTGTCGGGCGCTGGACCAAGGCTTCCAGGCCTTGCTGGGTCGAAGGGTAGTCAGCGTTGTCGAGGCGGTACATTTCCAGGCTGGTGGCGATCGCCTGGATGTCGGTCCTGGCTGCCGTGACCTTGGCCTGATCGGGTCGACTCATGAATTGCGGCACCACGATGGCGCCAAGCACACCGATGATGACCACCACGACCATGATTTCAATCAGCGTAAAGCCACGTTGGCCTTTGGGCATTTTGTGCATTCAGTTCACCAGTTGGTTGAGGCTGAGAATCGGCAACAGGATCGCCATGACGATCAGCAGCACCACGCCACCCATCACCACCAGCATTGCCGGCTCGAACAAACTCACCACCAGCGCAATGCGGGCAGCGAGGCTTTTTTCCTGTTGCTCGGCGGCACGCGCCAGCATCGCGTCGAGTTCACCGGCGCGTTCGCCACTGGCGATCATGTGCAGCATCAACGGTGGGATATCGCCGCTGGCTTCAAGCCCGCGGGTCAGGGTGCCGCCTTCACGTACAACGCGCGCGACATCGCCCATGCGGGCACGGATGGTGACGTTACCGACCACTGCCGCGGCGATTTCCAGGGCATCCACCAACGGCACCGCACTCTTCCCAAGAATTGCCAGGGTGCTGGCGAATCGGGCGGCTTCCATCGCACGCAACACCCCTCCCACCAGCGGGATACGCAAGGCCAGGCGATGCCAATACCAGCGTCCACCCGGCTGTTGCAGGCTCCAGCGCAGCACCATTGCGACGGCCGCCAACAGCACCAGTAACAACAGGCCATAAGCACGCAAGCCGTGACTCACGAGGATCATGGCCTGAGTCAATCCGGGCAGCGGCTGGCCGCTGTCGACAAAGATCTTCACCACATCCGGAACCACGTAGCCGAGCAGAAAACCGACGATTGCCACGCAGGCCAGCATCAGCAATGCCGGATAGACCAGGGCCAGTTGGATTTTCTGGCGCGACGCCTGGCGTGCCTCGGTGTACGCCGCCAATTGCGCCAGTACGTGGCCCAGATGACCGGAACGTTCACCGGCCGCAATGGTGGCGCAAAACAATTCTGGAAATGCCCGAGAGAACGCCGCCAATGCCGCCGCCAATGAATGACCTTCCATGACACGCCCGCGCACTTGTGCAAGCAAGCGTGCGACACGACGTTTCTCGCTCTGTTCGGCAACCGCGTCCAAGGCTTGCTCCAGCGGCAGACCCGCTTGAACCAGGGTCGACAGCTGCAAGGTCAGCAACGCCAAGTCAGCGGCGCTCAGGCCGAGCATGCGGGCCTTGCCGCCCCGCACACTTGACGCTTGCACCTGGCTCGGCAACAGACCCCGTTCGCGCAGCAACTGGCGGGCGTGACGCTGGCTATCGGCTTCTTGCCGGCCCCGGCACGAACGGCCGTGGTGATCCAGGGCTTTGTAGTCAAAGGTCGGCACGCTAATCCTCCTGGGTGACCCGCAGCAGTTCGTCAACGCTGGTCATGCCTTCGAGCACCAGGCGACGACCGTCTTCGAACAGGCTCGGGGAAGAACGCCGCGCCTCGGCCAGCAACGCCTGCTCACCCGCCCCCTGATGAATCATTGCGGCCAGCACCGGGGTCACGCGGACCAATTCGTAGATGCCTACGCGCCCGCGATAACCTTGCTGGCAGTGCTCACAGCCGACCGCCCGGAACAGCCCGGAGACTGACCCGGCAGCCAACCCCAGGCGGCGGCACACGGTCGTGTCCGCCTCAACGCTTACCTTGCAGGCAGGACACAGCGTGCGCAGCAAGCGCTGGGCCAGCACCCCGACCAGGGACGACGCGAGCAGGTAGGCATCAATGCCCATGTCCACCAGGCGGGTGACGGCGCCAATGGCACTGTTGGTGTGCAGGGTCGATAACACCAGGTGCCCGGTCAGCGACGCCTGGACCGCAATTTCAGCCGTTTCACCGTCACGGATTTCGCCGACCATCACCACATCCGGGTCCTGCCGCAGGATCGCGCGCAGCCCCCGCGCAAAGGTCATCTCGACCTTGGGGTTGACCGGCGTCTGGCCGATCCCCGGCAGGTGATATTCGATCGGGTCTTCAACGGTGAGAATGTTGCGGGTCTGGTCATTGAGGTGCGTCAGCGCGGCGTAGAGGCTGGTGGTCTTGCCCGACCCCGTGGGGCCGGTCACCAGAAAGATGCCGTGAGGTTTACCCAGCAGCCCATGCAGCTCGGCCAGGGTGGGCGCTGACATGCCCAGGCGCGCCAACTCCAGGCGCCCGGCGTGTTTGTCGAGCAGGCGCAGTACCACTCGCTCACCGTGGGCAGAGGGTAGGGTCGAGACGCGCACATCCACCTCATGCCCTGCCAGGCGCAGGGCCATGCGACCGTCCTGGGGCACGCGTTTTTCGGCGATGTCCAGGCGTGCCATGACCTTGATCCGAGACACCAGCAAGGTCGCCAATTCGCGCCGGGGTCGCAGGACTTCGCGCAGCTGCCCGTCGACGCGCATGCGCACTGACAGCGTGTGTTCGAAGGTTTCCAGATGCACGTCGGAGGCTTTTTCCCGGACGGCCTCGCTGAGCAAGGCATTGATCAGCCGAATGATCGGTGCATCCCCTTGCTGCTCCAGCAAGTCAGCGGTCTGGGGCACCTGCTCGACAAGGCTGAGCAGGTCCAACTCATCATCAAGCCCCTGGGCGACTTGTTCGGCTGCGCTTTGCCCCTCGCGGTAGGTTTCGGCCAGGCGGGCGGCGAAGGCGTCGGCGCCGAGAATGCGCAGCGGCAGTTCGCGATCAGTAAGACGGCGGGCTTCGCCCACGGCACTGATCGGCGTATCACTGCGCAGGATCAGGCAGCCGTCGTCGAGCAGCACGCCGAAACGCCGGGCAAAACCGAAGGGCAATGGCTTCATTGCGCCACGGGCTCAGGCTGGCGCAAGTCGAAGAGCCGCGCAGCGTCGTCAGGCAATTGCAGGGAACGATGCTGGCCGGTCGTGGGCAGGCTCTGCTGGTGCAGATCCTGATAACGCTGCTGGCTGATCCCGGACAGGTCCTGGCCACTGCGCACGATGGTCGGGCGCAGGAACACCATCAGGTTGCTCTTGGTCTGGGTATCGCGGCTCCAACGAAACAGCGCCCCCAGATACGGAATGTCACGCAACAGCGGCACCCCGCTGTGTTGGGTGCGCACACTGTCCTTGATCAGCCCGCCGATCACGATGATCTCGCCATCATCCGCCAGGATCGTGCTTTTCAGCGCCCGCTTGTTGGTAATCAAATCAGAGGAGTCCACCCCGGAGACTGCCGGTGCGATATCCGAGACCTCCTGCTCGACCTCCAGGCGCAGGGTCGACCCTTCATTGATGTAAGGCTTGATCTTGAGGCTGATCCCGACGTCCTTGCGCTCCACCGTGGTGAAGGGGTTATCCGCACCGTTGCTGTTGGTGGCATAGGAGCCCGTCTTGAAGGGCACGTTCTGGCCAACGATGATTTCCGCCTCTTGGTTGTCCAGGGTCAGCAGGCTCGGCGTCGACAACAAATTGCTGCGGCTATTGCTGGCCAATGCGGAGATCAGTGCACCGAAACGGTCCCCTCCCAACTGGAGCACCGCGCCTTCTGGGGCCACGCTTTTCTCATCGAACTTCAAGCCACCCAGTATCGGTAGCCCGGTACCGGGAAAATTGATAAGCCCGGAGGCATCGCCGCCGTTGAGCGCCCATTGCACGCCAAGCGCCTGGGTGATGTCGCCGGAGATTTCAACAATCGCGGCATGGATCAACACCTGGGCGCGCGGGCGATCCAGTTCGCGCACGATGCCTTCGAGCGTCGCCAGTTGGGCCGCTTCGGCCACCACTACCAGGGCATTCTGGCTTTCATCGGCGCGCACCATGAACGGCGCAGTGGTGGTGGTGTCTTTCAGTCCTGAGGCGGTCAATGGCGATTTACTGCCCTGCCCCATGGTGTCCAGCACTTCGGCCAATTGCTTGGCGTCGCTGTAGCGCAGGCGGATGACCCGCGCATTGTCCAGGCGTGCCGGTGCAACGGTATCGAGGCTGCGAGCCAGTTGCACCAGGCGCTGGCGCACCGCCGCCGTACCGACGATCACCAGGCGATTGGCACGCGGATCGGCCATGACCGAAATGGCACCGTCCGCATTCTGTTTGCCAAGGGTGGCCTCCATCAGCGCGGCGATATCCGCTGCCACACCGTGGCGCAGCTCCACCAGTTCATGGTTATTCCTGGCGCCGGAATCCAACTGCCGCACCACTTCACCGATACGCCGTACATTGCGCGCGGTATCGGTAATCACCAGCGCGTTGGTCGACACCGAAGGACCGACGTAGCCGTTGGTCGAGATCAAGGGCCTTACGAGGCCGGCCAGATCGGAAGCATTGCTGACACCCAACGCAATGACCTGGGTAACGAACTGCTCGGGCGCAGCGGTGGACTGATCCGCGTTGCCCGATAACGACCTGGCCTGGACAACGGGGACGATAAGGATCTGGTCGCCCTGGTCGATCACACTGAAACCGTGGGTATCGAGCACGCTGTAAAACAGCCTGCGTACACCTTCACGGTCCAGCGCCTGCCTGGACATCACCGTGATACGCCCCTGCACCTTGGGATCGAGGATCACCGTAGTGCCGAGGATGCTCGATATCTCCTCGACCACATCACGCAGCTCGGCCTGGTTCATGCTCAACTGCCACCGTTGTTCCGTGGCCGACACCGAGGTCGTGAACAGCCACACGAACAGGGTTATTGCGGCAACGACACCGCGTAGGACACGTTGCCCGATGATGCTGTGCATGGGGTTACTCACTCCTGGATTGTCCGGCGGCGGGTTTCAGGTGAAGGCTTCTTGCCTCGTTGCGGCGTGCGTCGACGGCCTGGAGAAACCGCTCGCCTTCGGGACGTAGCCTCAGCAGTTCCTCGCGCCCCTGACGCCACAACACCACATGGGCAGGTTCGATGCGCCGCAACACGCTGCTTCCCGACAACCGCTCGCCGGCTCGGTAGAAACGCTCGCCGTCTGGTCCGGCCAACAAGGCTCGTGACTCGCTGCCGACCACCGTGGCCAGCAACGTCAAGGGCTCGGCACTGCTCACTGCGCGGTCCTGTGGCGAAAGGCCCAGTACCGTGGCCACCGCCAAGGTGTTCAAGGGGCCGGGCGGCGCGACTGACACGGTTTGCACCTGCGACGGTTGCGGCGCCTGCAACGCTTGGCGAAATGTCTTCTCCTGCGCGGCGAGCACCAGTGCGTAGCCCAAAGGCAGCGTCAGGATGAACACCTTGGGCCAGTTAAGGTTTAATGCCGCACGCACTAACAGGCCGCGCATGTGCGAACAAGGCGTACTTTAGCCAAAGATGAAAAACGCTGAAAAAAAGTGCAGCACTGTTTAAAAATAGAAAAAGGACATGGCCAGGCCATGAAATAAGCGCAATTACCCCATCTGTTCGCCCCCGGCATTATTGCGGGTACTGAACCCTTCATTCGTTTCATTGGGCAAACTCCCTAAACCAACTAAGCCAACGCATTAAAAAGCCCAGGGCAAGTTCAAAAGAGCTTGCCCTGGCGCCTTTCAACTAACGATCAGAGTTGATTCCAGGCAGTCTGCCAGTGATGACCAACACCCGGTTCAAAGCCATTGGCGGTTGGCAGGTACTGTTTGCAGTAGCCCGAGTCCGGGAACGGCTTGCACTCATAAACTTCGCCGGTTTGCGGGTGCAATACGCGGGTACCGGCCTCGTAGGTTGCCAGGCCTTCAGGGAACACGAAGTGGTAGTCCTTCGCGCCGCCTTCACCCGTCACGTTGACCGGCTGGGTGTCCTGGCGGGTGGTGCGACCGTCGGTGGTCGTGCCAACCAAGGTCATGTGGTGAGTGCCCGGCTCGGAACGTACATCCATTTCGAGCCAGTTGCTGGAACCCTGTACCAGGGTCTTTACGCTGCCGACCGGCTTGTTGCTGGCATTGAACAAGGTGGCTTCGACGTTCATGTCGCGGTTGGCGATCATGGCGAAACGCATCTTCGTACGGCCTTTGTCCAGAACGTACTCCTGGGCGAATGCCGACAACGCCATGCTTGCGCTCTCATCTTCCTGCATGTCCAGCGCCAGCTCGTAACGGACCACTGCGCTGTCTTTCTGGGCAAACAGGTTGTTCTGGCCCTTGACCGGCGCAATGTTGCCTTGCTCATCGCGGATGCCCGCTTTGATCAGGGTCTGGGTCTTGTTGATTTTTTCCGCGAGTTTGAATGCCCAGTTCTGCGGTGCACCCTCTTCGGCGTTATCGATACTGATTTCCACCGTGTGCGCCGCACTTTCGCCGGCGTTGGTAAAGGCACGGGCCTTGACCTTGTCTCCCGGTATCAACACGTTGGATGGCGCGATGCTGCCAACGTTGCTCCAGCCGCCTGGCAACTCGGCTTCGGCGATGATGTTCACATCGACTACGTTGTAGAACGCTGCATCGGTATCACCGACCGTCCAGATGCCGAGCAGAATGTGGGACCCATTTTTGTCTTGTGGGATCACGCATTCATGCTGGGTGCCCGGCACTGGCAGCACATTGCCGCCATCCACCGTACAGAACGGGGTGCTCTCGAACGAGGTGCGCTTGAGCGGCTCGTTGGGATTCCAACCGTTGCGGGTGATGAAGTACTCGTGCTTGGTCACCGGGTGCGGCGCCGTGTACTTCCAGTCGAACTTGACGGTGCGGTCTTTGATTTCGGTCTTGTGCCAGCGCGTGGCCGACTGGGCATCCATGGCCGAAAACAAACCAATGCCGCCACTGGCAATCTTGCCGTCAACCGGTCCCTGCAGCGGAGCACCACCCACACCGGCAGGGAAACCCTTGAAGGTTTCACCGACACTTTGCGGCTCGTATTGCGCGCCGCCACAATCTTTGTTCAGGCCTTTCTGGCACAGGAACGCACGTGACGGTGGGTCATTCAAATAACCGTGCGCCTGAACCGCTTGGGAGGGCAGTAACAAAACACTTAACAAGGTGAGCGAAGACACACCACCCCAACGGGACATTTCTTTCTTAATCATAAAATTTCGACCCAACATGACGACCTGAAAAAACCCATATCGGTGATATGGACGACGTTTTTTTGGCTGCTATAGAACAGACGGGGGCGAAGTTTTATAAATTACAACG
>NZ_LHVO01000060.1 GCF_001269925.1 Pseudomonas sp. MIACH | reverse complement strand
AGGCACCTCCGTCCTTACAGGAAGCGAGCAGTGGCAGTAATGGGGCGGCTTCGCCACCCAACGCGGGGCAAGCCCGCTCGCCACAACAGTCCCGCTCACCATAGAAGCATTTGTGAGCCTTTGAACGTGCGCTTTTTTGAAGCAAGGCGCACCAGTTGGAGGCGAAATTGGGTGCGCTTTGTGCAGTTGATTGCCTGTCGCCGCCGTGAGTACTCGCTTGCGGCCAATTGGCACGCCACCTGCAAGCTCCCCCTCAACCCACCTCGGTCAACGACGATCGACAACCAGGGCATAAAGCGGTAGATCCGGCGCAGTCGCCGATTCGATCCCGCATAAGAACAGGCAAAGACGCCTGGAACCGTAAGGTTTCAGGCGTTTTTTTTTGCTTTTTAAATCGTGATGAACGTTGTCGGGTGCTTGATATGAACAAACAGATGAAAACCCTGATCGTCGTCGGCAATGGCATGGTCGGCCACCATTGCGTGGAGCAACTGATCGAGCGCGGGGCGCTGGATCACTACCGACTGCACGTGTTCAGCGAAGAGCCGATGCGTGCCTATGACCGCGTGCATCTGTCCGAATACTTCACCGGCCGCGATGCCGAGTCTTTGGCACTGTCCGACGCCTCGCTGTACCAGGTGCCGGGCGTCACCTTGCACCTGGGTGTGCCGGTGCTGGAGATCGACCGCGCCCGTTGCGAGGTGATCACCGCCGACGGGTGCGTGGCGTACGACAAGCTGGTACTCGCCACCGGCTCTTATCCGTTCGTGCCGCCGATCGAGGGCGCCGAAGGCGACTCGCGGCTGGTGTATCGCACCCTGCAAGACCTCGACGCCATTCGCACCGCTGCCGCCAATGCGCGCCGTGGTGTGGTGGTGGGCGGTGGCCTGCTCGGCCTGGAAGCCGCCAACGCCCTGAAAAGCCTGGGCCTGGAAGCCCACGTGGTGGAATTCGCACCGCGCCTGATGCCGGTGCAGCTGGATGATTTTGGCGGCCTGGCGCTCAAGGCCCAGATCGAGCGGCTGGGCGTCGGTGTGCATCTGTCCCGCGCCACCCAGTCGATCAGTGCCGGCGAGCAGTACCGCTATCGCATGAACTTTGCCAATGACGAGTTCCTTGAGACTGACTTGATCGTGTTCTCCGCCGGGATCCGCGCCCAGGATGCACTGGCCCGCCAGGCCGGCCTGGACATTGGCCCGCGCGGCGGCGTGGTGATCAACGATGAGTGCTTGAGCTGCGATCCCAACATCTACGCAATTGGCGAATGCGCCTCCTGGAACGGCAGCCTGTTCGGCCTGGTTGCGCCGGGTTACCAGATGGCTCGTGGCGTCGCCGCACTGTTGTGCGAGCACACCGCTGAGCCTTTTGTCGGCGCCGACATGTCCACCAAGCTCAAGCTGCTGGGCGTGGACGTGGGCTCCATCGGCGACGCCCACGCCCATACACCGGGTGCGCGCAGCTACCAGTTTATCGACGAGGCGAGCGCCAGCTATCGGCGCCTGGTGGTGGATGCGAGCGGCAAACACGTGATCGGCGCGGTGCTGGTCGGCGACAACAGCTACTACGACACCTTGCTGCAATACATGCAGAACAGCATCGCGCTGCCGGCCGAACCGGCCAGCCTGATCCTGCCATCGTCCAGCGGCGCACCGACCCTCGGCCCAGGCGCCTTGCCGGACTCGGCCACGGTGTGCTCGTGCCACAACGTCAACAAGGGCGCGATCTGCTCGGCCATCGACGGCGGTTGCAGCGACCTCGGCCTGCTCAAGTCGCAGACCAAGGCCTGCACCGGTTGCGGTGGGTGCGCCGGCTTGCTCAAGCAGGTGTTTGAGCACGAGCTGATTGCCCGCGGCGTCAGCGTCGACAAAAGCCTGTGCGAACACTTCGCCTACACCCGCCAGGAGTTGTATGCCCTGGTGCGCGTGGAAGGGGTGCTCACGTTTGAAGAACTGCTGGCCAAACACGGCCGTGGCCACACCGGTTGCGATGTGTGCAAACCGGCGGTGGGGTCGATCCTGGCCTCGTGCTGGAACCAGCCGATCATGGACGCGTCCCTGGTGCCGTTGCAGGACACCAACGACACCTTCATGGCCAACATGCAGAAGAACGGTACCTACTCGGTGGTGCCACGTATTCCGGGCGGCGAGATCACTGCCGACAAGCTGATCGTGATTGGCGAAGTGGCGAAGAAATACGACCTCTACACCAAGATCACCGGCGGCCAGCGCATCGACCTGTTTGGCGCGCAACTGCACGAGCTGCCGGACATCTGGGCCGAGCTGATCGCCGCCGGGTTTGAAACCGGCCACGCCTACGGCAAGTCCACGCGCACGGTGAAGTCCTGTGTGGGCAGCACCTGGTGCCGCTACGGTGTGCAGGACAGCGTGAAAATGGCGCTGTTGATCGAAGATCGCTACAAGGGCCTGCGTTCGCCGCACAAGCTCAAGTTCGCGGTGTCCGGCTGCACCCGCGAATGCGCCGAGGCGCAGAGCAAGGACGTTGGCGTGATCGCCACCGAGAAGGGCTGGAACCTCTACATCGCCGGCAACGGCGGTATGCGTCCACGTCACGCCGAACTGTTCGCCACCGACCTCGATGACGCCACGCTGATCCAGTACATCGACCGCTTCCTGATGTTCTACATCCGCACCGCCGACAAATTGCAACGCACCTCGGTCTGGCGCGAAAGCCTGGAAGGCGGCCTGGATTTCCTCAAGGACGTGATCCTGCACGACAGCCTGGGCCTGGGCGCCGAGCTTGAAGCGCAGATGCAACTGGTGGTCGACCGCTACGAATGCGAGTGGGCCAACGCCCTCAAGGATCCGGAAAAACTCAAGCGCTTCCGCACTTTCGTCAACGACAAACGCCCCGACCCGGACATCCACTTTGTCCAGGAACGCGGCCAGCGTCGGCCGATCATGGCCGCCGAACTCAACCTGATTGCCGTCACCGAGGAGCTTGCCTGATGAGCCAGTCCAACACACAGCGCAACCTTGCCACCTGGAAAAGCGTGTGCAAAGAGACCGACCTGGTGAGTAATTCCGGCGTAGTGGTGTGGCTGGACGGCGCCCAAGTCGCGCTGTTCTACCTGCCCGGCGCCCAGGACCAGACGCTGTACGCCATCGACAACCACGACCCGGAATCCGGCGCGAATGTAATCGGTCGTGGGCTGGTCGGCAGCATCAAGGGCGACCTGGTGGTGGCTGCACCGATCTACAAGCAGCATTACCGTTTGCACGACGGCCAATGCCTGGAGGCACCGCATCAACGCCTGCGGGTATGGCCGGTGCGGTTGAATGCTGGAGTGGTGGAAATAGGTCTGGGCTGACACACCTCAGTCTAAATGTGGGAGGGGCGGTGCGACGATTCGACTTGCTCCCGATAGCGGAGTGGCAGCCAACAGATTCACTAGCTGACCCACCGCCATCGGGAGCAAGCCCCCTCCCACAGTTGAGCCGTGTACATCCGGCAGACTTCAGTCGCATGGTCGGCTGCCAACAGTCGCCTGTTTGAAGTAGGCATGAGCTGGCACACCTCAGTCTAAATGTGGGAGGGGGCTTGCTCCCGATAACGGAGTGTCAGCCAACAGATTCACTAGCTGATCCACCGTCATCGGGAGCAAGCCCCCTCCCACAGTTGAGCTGTTTACATCCGGCAGATTTCGGTCGCATAGGCGGCTGCCAAAAGTCGCGTGGTTGAAGTAGGCATGAGCTGACACACCTCGGTCTAAATGTGGGAGGGGCGGTGCGACGATTCGACTTGCTCCCGATAGCAGTGTGTCAGCCAACAGATTCATTAGCTGATCCACCGCCATCGGGAGCAAGCCCCCTCCCACAGTTGGGCTGTTTTACTGCTCTTTGCTGCAATCCCGCGGCGTGATGCCTTTCTCCTTGGCGTACTGGGCCGCTGAGGCTTCGATGATCGGCCGCAACAAGGCGCGGTCGGCTTGTACCCAGTCGCTGATCAGGTTCCAGCGCTGGCCGTCCCATTGCTGGAAGCGTACGGCGCCGCCGCCTTCGTGGTCGGCGCAGGACAGTTTCAGCGGTTGCACCAGGCCCTTGGCGCCCAGTGCTTGCAGGCGTGCATCGTCGAGGTTCAGGTGTTCGAAGCCCCAGCGTACCTGCTCGCCGGTCAGCGGTTGGTGGCCGTATTTTTCCTGGGCCAGGCGCAGCGCTTCGACGTTGAGAATGCCGTTGACCACGCCCAGGTTGTAATACACGGTGCCGAAACGCTTGGGGTCGGCCAGGTTGCCCTTGCCGGTGTCTACCACGCTTTGCTTGATGCCTTGCAGCACCGGGAAGTCGGTGCCCGACGGGTGGGTGGTGATCGAGATAAACCCTTTGGCGGCGGCACCGGCCGGTACCACGTCTTCTTCGGAGTTGCTCCAGATATTGCCGATGATGTGATCGGCCGGGTAGCCGACTTTCTGCGCGGATTTAAGCGCCACCGGGTTCATCACGCCCCAGCCGCGCAGGATCACCCAGTCGGGCTTGAGGCGACGGATGTTCAGCCACTGCGATTGCTGCTCGTTGCCGGGGTGCGGCACTTCCAGCAGGGTCAGTTCGAAGCCGGCGTTTTTCGCCAGGGTTTCGAGCACGCCATTGGTTTCCTTGCCGTATGGCGAGCCGTGGTAGAGCACGGCGATTTTCTTGCCTTTGAGCTTGTCGGCGCCGCCTTCGCGTTGGCCGATGTAGTTGATGATCGCCGAGACTTCCGAATACGGGTTGAGCTGCAGCGGGAACACGTAGGGGAACACGCTGCCGTCGGTAGAGTCGGTGCGGCCATGGTTGATGGTGATCAGCGGCAGCTTGTCGGCGGTGGAGCGGTCCAGGGTGGCATAGGCGATGCCGACTGACAGCGGGTTGGTGGCGGCGGCCGGTGCACCGTTGAGCCCGCCCTTGAGGCGCTCGTAGCATTCGACGCCTTTTTCCACCACGTACTCGGTTTCGCACTCGCTCCAGGTCAGCTTGACGCCGTTCACCCCGCCCTTGGAATTGATGTATTGCAGGTAGTCGATGAAGCCACCGAAGAAACCGGTGCCGCCGGCCGCGTACGGGCCGACCCGGTAGCTCTGCAAGGGGAAGTATTGTTCGTTGGCAGCCTGGGCGCCGGCCGTGAGCCCAGCGGTGATCAGGGCCAGGCCCAAGGCCAGGCGGCGCAGCGATAAGCGGTGTGTCATGGAGGTCATTCCTGGGGGGTTATTGAGTTCAGTAACGCAGCGGCCAGACCCTGGCCCGTTGACGAAAGCGCTGCCACAGACGGGCCAGCCCCTCCGGTTCCTTGATCAAAAAAGCGATGATCAGCGCGCCAAACAGCATCTTCTGGATGTTTTCCAACTGGCCCGCGTCCATCAGGCCGGCGGGCAAAAGGCCGAAGAGGTTGCCCAGCAGAATAGGGAACAACACGATGAACGCGGCGCCGAGGACGTTGCCGAGCACGCTGCCCAGGCCGCCGATAATGATGATGAACAGCACCTGGAACGAGCGGCTCAGGTCAAAGCCGTGGGGCTCGACCGTGCCCAGGTAGGCGAACGCCCACAGTGAACCGGCGACGCCCAGGTAGAAGCCGCTGATGGCAAACGCCAGCAGCTTGGCCTTCAACAGGCGAATGCCGATGACGGCAGCGGCGGTGTCCATGTCGCGAACTGCCATCCAGTTGCGGCCCAGTTCGCTGCGCACCAGGTTTTTGCCCAGCCAGAACAGCGCCACTACCACGGCCAACGTCAGCACATAGCGGCCACGCGGTGAGCTGAAATCCAGCCCGGCAATCAGCAGCGGCGGCGAGGTGATCACGCCCGAGGCGTTGTCGTTGGTAAACCAGCTGAAGCGGGTGAGCACCCACTCGACCACGAACTGCGCGGCCAGGGTCGCCACCAGCAGGTAAAAGCCCTTGATGCGCAGGCTCGGCAAGCCGAAGAACACCGCTACCAGCGCGGCAATCAGGCCGCCGAGGGCAAAGCTCACCAACAGCGGCAAGCCCGGCACGCGCAGTTGCAGGTTGTAGGCGGCAAACGCGCCCACCGCCATGAACGCCGCCGAGCCCAGTGAAAGTTGCCCTGCATAGCCCGTCAGCAGGTTGAGCCCAAGCCCGGCCAGCGACAGCACCAGCAGCGGCACCAGAATTGCGCTGAACCAATAGTCATTGCCCAGCCAAGGCACTGCAAAAAACGCCACGCCCAGCAGCAGCCACAGCGCGACGCGGTCCTGGCGCAGGCGAAAGGTGCGGCGCTCGGCCGCGTAGGAGGTACTGATTTGACCGACTTCTTGATACAACATGCAGGCATTTCCCCAAGGACAATCAAACCCGTTCGATGGCGCGCTCGCCGAACAACCCGGCAGGCCGCACCAACAAGAACAGCAACGCCAGGACGTACGGCACCCAATTTTCAATGCCGCTGCCGATGATCGGGCCGAGGTAAATCTCGGCGATTTTCTCTGCCGCACCGATGATCAGGCCGCCGACAATCGCCCCGCCGATGGACGAGAACCCGCCGATGATCAGCACCGGCAGCGCCTTGAGCACCACCAGCGAGAGCGAGAACTGCACCCCCAGGCGCGCGCCCCAGAGCAACCCGGCCACCAGGCCGACGAACCCGGCCACCGCCCACACCAACGCCCAGATGCGCGGCAGGCGAATACCGATCGCCATGGACGCCAGCGGGTCATCGGCCACCGCGCGCAATGACAAGCCCACCCGCGTTTTGTTGAACAACAGCGACAGGACGATCACCAGCGCGGCGGCGGTGCCGGCGGCAAACAGGTCGAATTGCGAAAGCAGCATGCCGCGGATTTCCAGCGGTTCGTCGGCGATGCCGAGGTCCAGCCCGTGCACCTGTGCACCCCAGAGGAACTGCGCAAAGCCTTCGATCATGTAGGACAGCCCGAGGGTCGCCATGAAGAGGATGATCGGTGGGCGATTGACCAAGGGCCGCAGCACCACTTTTTCGATCAGCAGCGCCAGCACCACCATGCTCGCCAGGGTGATCAGGAACGCCCAGGCAAACGGGAAGCCGCGCTCCAGCAGGCTGACAAACGTCAGCGCGGCGAACAGCACCATGGCGCCCTGGGCAAAATTGAACACGCCGGAGGCCTTGTAGATCAGCACAAAACCAATCGCCACCAAGGCATACATCACGCCGGCCAGCAGCCCGCCGATCAGCACTTCGAAGAAAAATTCCATGCTCAGGTCCCCAGGTAGGCGGCGATGACATCGGGGTTGGCGCGCACCTGTTGCGGGGTGCCGTCGCCGATTTTGCGACCGTAGTCGAGGACCACCACGTGGTCGCACAAGCCCATGACCACGCCGATGTCGTGTTCGATCAACACGACGGTGGTGCCGAACTCGCGGTTGATGTCGCGGATGAACTGGCTCATCTGGGCTTTCTCCTGGGCGTTCATGCCGGCCATGGGTTCATCCAGCAACAGCAGGGTGGGTTCGGACGCCAGGGCGCGGGCCAGTTCGACACGTTTTTGCAGGCCATAGGGCAGGGTGCCGACCAGTACGTGGCGCCAGGGATGGATCTGCAGGAAGGCAATCACCTTTTCCGCGTGCAGGCGGTGGGCGTCGTCCTCGCGTGGGGCGCGGCCCACGCGCAGCATCTGCTCCAGCCAACTGCTGCGGCGTTTGAGGTTGCGCCCGGTAAGCACGTTGTCGAGCACGCTCATGCCCTTGAACAGCGCAATATTCTGGAAAGTCCGCGCAATCCCGCCCTCGGCCGCCTGGTGCGCGCGCATGCGCCGCCGGGTCTGGCCGGCGTAGTGGATGCTGCCGCTCTGGGGGTGATAGACCCCGTTGATCACATTGAGCAGCGAACTTTTGCCCGCGCCATTGGGGCCGATCAGGCCGCAGATGTCACCGGCCTTGACCTCGAAACTGATGGAGGTGATGGCCTTGATGCCCTTGAACGACAGGGAGATGTCATCGAGCCGAAGTAATGTCGCTTCAGTAGGTGCGTGCATGGAAGGCTCGTCAGGCAGATTGAGGCAGCAAGTGTTCGCTGTGGGCGTGGTGGGTGGACGGCTCTTGCCAATGACCAGGATGAATGCCCAGGGCCGCAAAGAAGGCGGCACTTTCCGGATGCAGCGGCGGCCCGACCAGCAAGGGCACGCGCAGGCGGCTCATGCCCAGCACATCCAGCAAAGGTCGACGCACCAGCCAGTGGCCCAGCCAGCGGCGCACGGGAGAGCGGGTCGGCTGCATGGCCCAGTCGTATAAACGATGGCTGACGCTGCCCGGCAGTGGCAGGCGTTCACGCACCCATTGCTCCAGGCGCGCATAGGATTCGCGGGTGCCCAGCACCAGGGTCGGGCCCAGTTCGCGGCGGTCGTTGTCGCGGGTGGCGAGGGCTTCCGGGAAGTTCAGCCGAAAGCCCGCGTGCAGCCAGGGCGCCAGCAGGTAGCGCGCCTGGCCGCTGGCGGCAAACACCCGCGCGGCGAGGGCTTCGTCGTCGGCGCCGAGGCGTTCGCGGTCGACCAGCGTCCGGGCGCCCGCGAGCAGTTGCGCGTGGGTCAAGTGCAGCGACGTGTCGGCATGAAAGACGAAGGCGCTGTCGCTCGGCTGCGGGGCGTGGGCGGGTGGCGGTGTGTCGGCACGTAGCTCGGCATAGTCGATCAAGTCGGCGTCCTGGGACTGGCTCAAACCACGCCCGTCGAGGAACACCACCACCCCACGCTCACCGAGTTGTTGCAGCGCTTCCAAGTCCTGTACGAGCACGAAGCGCGGTCGCAGCCCGGCGAGCAGCGCCCGGTTGTCGCGGTCCGGGTCCAGCAGCGTCACGCTGGCGCCCAGCCATTGCGCCGCCAGCGCCACCAGCAACGCTTCGGGGCGCGCCTGGCTGAGGATCAACAGGTTATCGTCGGGCCCGAAGCTGCGCTGATGCAAGGCAGCGGCGAGTTGGCTGACCTCGTGCGCCACCTCGCTCCAGCTGCGCTCATGCCAGATGCCCAGGCGCTTGAAGCGCAAGGCAATCGCCGAGCCTCGGGTGTGGGCTTGGCGCAACAGCGCCTGGGGCAGTGTCTGGGGCATGGGGGCATCCTTCGTCAGTATGCGAAGGCGATTGCACGCGCCATGCCAGAGGATTAAATGCTTTTATTTCAATAAGATATGTGGGTTTTTAGGAGAGGGGGCGTGTGTGGATTCAGCACAAGCTGTCCAAGCACTGTTGTTGGGCCAACAGCGCCGTCAGCGGGTCTTGAAGTGAGCGCAACGCTGCTTCCAGGCCGGCGAGGGCACTGGTGAGGGGCAGTGGGCCGGATGTGACATGGGCGGCAGCACTGCTCATGGAGGCCTGAGCCAGTGCGACTATGGATGCGCCCTCCCGGTAGGCCTGATCGGCGGCCATGGCAACGGTCGCCAGGTAGCCGTCGATGTCACCTGCCTTGAACAATCCCCACGCCCCCGGAACCAGCCGCACTTCGACGACCGCGTTCGATTGCAGCGCGG
Source organism: Pseudomonas sp. MIACH (assembly GCF_001269925.1). Classification (GTDB taxonomy): domain Bacteria; phylum Pseudomonadota; class Gammaproteobacteria; order Pseudomonadales; family Pseudomonadaceae; genus Aquipseudomonas. The sequence continues at coordinate 122,027 of NZ_LHVO01000060.1, read as the reverse complement.
CCTTGTGAAACAGCCGCGCGGTAGGTTCGAGGGTGGTTTCCACCGCGCACAGCACCGCAATTTTTCCGCCAGCCTGCACCGCCGAGGCGGCCAGCGCTTCGTCTGTTCTCAGGATCGGGACACTGCTGGAGATACCTTCAACGACCGGGCCCAGGGTCGAGCAGGTGAGCACCACGGCGTCGGCCTGTTCAGCCAGTGCAAGCAGGGCTGATGCGGTGGATGCGCAGATGTCGGCGCTCAGATGGCCGGCGTTTTCGGCAGCAGCCAATAGGTCGGCGCGCACTTCATGGCGTAGCACATCAGCGCCGATACCCAGTGCTTTCGCGGCGGTGTCAAAGACGCTGATGTTGCTGGCTGCGGTATGAAGGCAGGCGATGCGCATGGGCTGTTTCCAGTGCTGACCGTCTTGGCGATGGTTAAGATGCAGTCCGCACCTGGCTAAAGCAAGGGAGCTGCCAAAGACCATTGCGCATTATTGGAAAACTAACCAAGGAATAGTAATGCCGGACAGTTAAGGAGAAACACTGTAACTGTGGCGAGCGGGCTTGCCCCGCGTTGGGCTGCGCAGCAGCCCCAATAAGAGCGCTGCAGTGTGCCAGGCACGTCCGGGGCTGTGTTTTGGGGCTGCTTCGCAGCCCAACGCGGGGCAAGCCCGCTCGCCACAGGTTACTGTTTGCCCGTTCTATCTCTTAACTGACTGTTCAGCGGATAGCGCTGAGAGTCCCGCCTGTCTCGGCCACCCTGGCGTAGTCGATTTTTTCGAAGCCTTCTCCATTTGCCTTTACACTGCCGCCCCCGAATTTCAGCAAGGATGCGTTGGATGCGTACGCGACTCAGCGGTGTACTCCTCTCCCTGGCCCTGGCCGCTCCCGTCATGGCCGAGCCCCGTTCGTTCTCGGTCAATGATCCCAGCGGTCAATACCTGGTCGAAGTGTTGTTCCCCGAGGTGCCGCAGGACTTGCAGTACCTGGCGCCGGCGCTCATCACCCTGCGCGACAAAGGCTCCCTCGAAATCCTTCAGCAACTGCAGACCCCAGACGCCCAGGTGCCGCTGGATGCCCAAGGCAGAACCCTGGACTGGCGCCTGATGGGGGAGAACGGAGTGGTGTACTTTGCCGATATAAACCAGGATGGCCGCCAGGACCTGGCGATCCGCAATGGCAACGGCGCGGATAAAGACTTTCAGTCGAGTTATGACGTCTACCTGCAAGACCCGCAGAAGCCCCACTGGGTGCTCAATGGTCCCTTGACCGAGCTGGCCAACGAGACCTTCGGCGGGATGTTTTCGGTCGATCCCAAGGACGGCATTATCCATTCGCAGACCGACCGGGGTTGCTGCTGGACCCGCGCCAGCCGCTATCAGATGCGCGATGGAAAACTGGTAAAGCTCAGCTCGTACACCCAGGCAGAAGTGCCCGCGACCGACGATGACGCGAACAACAGCATGCCCAGCGGCTACATGCTGCGCACCACCGGCGAGTGGAAGGACGGCCAATGGCTGGAAACGCCAAGGCTGGAAGGGCCGGTCAACGAAGACCCTGAGTTCCTGGCTGGAACCCTCAACGGCAAGATCCCGGTGCAACTCTGGTACCAGCAACAGGGCGCGGTGCTGATCGGTGAGTTGCGCTACACCAAAAGCGGCAGCGGCAAGCCGATCAAGCTGGTGGGGGATCAGGGTGAATACGGCGACCAGTCGTTTATCTACCTGCACGAATATGCCGATGATGGTCATCAAACCGGCATCTGGCGCATCACGCGGGAAACCGTCGAACCTTATGACTACGCGGGCACCTGGGTCAGTGGTGCCAAGGGCGACCAGCCCGAGCTGCAGATTCAACTGCACAGGCAGGACCGAGAGCCGGAGTACGACAAACTCGGCGACGTGGCCCGCGACCAGCGCGATGGGCATTACCAGATGCGCGACGACTTCCTCGACCGCGACGGCGACCTGGACCTGAAAATCCTTCCCGAACGCGATGCCCAGGGCCGGGAAGTGGCGGAACTCACCGTGACGCTCAAAGACACCGGCACCGACAAGATCATCATCACTACGCACCAAAGCGTGCCGATGGAAACCGAAAACCTGATCATCGTGCGCGCGCCCCAGGCGCCCCCTCGGGCCGGGCCGTATCACATCCAACTGGTGAAGGGCTTTGCCGTGATCGAGCACAACTCGGCGCCGGACAGCCAGGACTATCTGACCGGGTTTTATCGTAAGCAGCCCTGAGGCTCGGGAGCAGTGGCGCCTGAGTGTCGATCCTGGCTCAGGCGATAAAGCTGCTGCCTGTCAGTCCGCCATCGCAGCCTCGCTTGCGCTCGACAGCTGCGGGTTCGGACAGTGTTGGGTAAGACGGCATCAGGGTGCTTAACGCGAGAGCAGCGGCGCCGGGCTTTTGTCCTCAGCGCCCACGTCGTGCAGGGAAATCCTCGACGTTTCCGGCAACGCCAACCCGCCCGCCAACGCCAGCAGTGCCACGGCAATCAGGTAGAACGCCGGTGACAGGTTGCTGCCGGTGGTGCTGATCAACCACGTGGCCATCAGCGGCGCTGTACCGCCGAAGATCGTATACGCCATGTTGTAGGTGATCGCCGAGGCGGTGTAGCGCGTGCGGGTCGGGAAGGTCTCCGACAGCAACGCCGCCGTGACCACTCCGCACAATACTGCGCCGACCGCCAGCAACATCACCCCGACGATAGACGCGGCGAACGAACCGGAGCTGGCCATCAGGAACGACGGATACACCACCACCATCAACAACACACACGCCGTCATCACCGTGACCCGACGCCCCACGCGATCCGAATACAGCCCCGCCAGCGGGCAAATCGCTGCGGCGAAGATCAACGCGATCAGCGACACCAGCAACGCCATCGCGCGACTCAGCCCTCCCGCCACTTGCAGGTACGTGGCGAAGTAGGTGGTGAACATATAAAACGACAGCGCCGTCAGTGACACAAAAGCGCCCAGGCAGCAGATCGCCGCACCATGGTTGCGCAAGGTTTCCTTGAGCGGAGAGTGGGCGACCGCGTGCTCCTGCTTCACCGCTTGGAAGGCAGGCGTCTCATCCAGCTTCCAGCGCAGGTAAAGGCCCACCAGGCCCAGCGGCGCGGCGATCAGGAACGGCAGGCGCCAGCCCCAACTGCCCATCGCCTCGGCGGACAACGACGCTTCGAGTGCGTACGCCACCACGGCGGCGGCGGCGAAGGCAGAGAACGTCGACACCGGCACGAAGCTGCCGTACCAGGCGCGTTTGTCACTGGGCGCGTGCTCCATCAGGTAGGCACAGGCACCGGCGTATTCGCCGCCGGCGGAGAAGCCCTGGGCGCAGCGGATCAGCGACAACAGAATCGGCGCCGCGACGCCGATGGCGGCGTAGGTAGGCAGCAGGCCGATCAAGGTGGTGGCGCCGGCCATCAGCAGGATGGTCATGGCCAGGGTGCGTTTGCGCCCGATACGGTCGCCGAGCATGCCGAAGAAAATCCCGCCCAAGGGCCGGAAGGCAAAGGCGACGGCGAACACCGCGAAGGTTTTGAGCAAGGCCGCGCTGGCGTCGCCGCTGGGGAAGAATTGTTGGGCGATGGTGGTGGCGAGGAAGCCGTAGACGGCGAAGTCAAACCACTCGACGAAGTTACCGATGCCGGCGGCGATGATGACCTTGCGCAGGGTTTGGGGGCTTACCTGTTCGGTGGAGGGGCTCGTCATGGGGAAGGCCTCGGAAGGGGTCGGGGGATGCTGGATTATCCGGGGAAGGGGGATAGGCGGCCGGGCTCAAAAGAGTCGTCCGCATAGTCAGTAGCGACTGGCTGGGAGTGGAGGAGGCAGGAATTGGGCCAGGTCAGGCGGGGATCTATCGTTACCGGGCAGACTTGCGATACGTCAGCAGCACAATCCCGGTCACCACGATGACGCCGCCGAGCATCTGTCCGGCGCTGAGCAGTTGATCGAGCACGATCCAGCCCATCAGCAAGGTCGCCAGCGGCTCGATGTTCATGACCGGTGCATTGCGCGGCATATCCAGGCGCGGGACCGACATGAACAGCACGATAAAACCGGTGCCATACAGCACCACCAACGTCGCGAGCGCCAGCCAGCCGGTACTGGTTGCCGGCGCGTTCAGGCCGCCCGGAAGGGCGCCACTGAGGCCGGCGAGGTTGACGCTGCTGAACACGATGAAGATGGTCAACAGGCTGCGCACTGAACCGCGTACCTGGGACAACTTATGGTCGGTGATCCACAGCGCACAGGCGAACACGAAGGCGGCGCAGAACGCCAGGCTGACGCCGAGCAGCCATTGCGGGCCGATATCGGTACTGCTTGAGAGGCGGGCGGGTACGTCCAGCACAAACACCAGACCCACCAGAATCAAGCCCATCAGCAAGGCGGTGCGCGCCGTCGGGCGTGGGCCGCCTAATGCCCAGGTGAGCAGGGCAAGCAAGATCGGGAACACGTTGCCCACCAGTAACGCCAACGCCACCGGCACGCGGGCGACGGCGGAGTAGAGGCACAGGCTCTGGGTGGCGATAAGCAAGCCCAGCAGCACTTGCCAGCGCCATGCTCCTGCTGGCAGGCGCAGGTTTTGGCGTTGCCACAGTACCAGCACGGCCAGCACCAGCAAGGTCCCACCCGAGCGCAGCAAAATGGCCAGCAGCACACCGGCGCCATCGTCGAAAGCGACGCGAGCGGCGATGTGATTGCCGGCGAAGGCACAGCCCATGCAGAGCAGAATCAACACGGCGATCGGACGGGAGAACAGGGCGGGGGCGGTTTGCGTCGGGGCAGGCGGAGTCATGCTGGGGCTCGGGTGGTTGGCGCCATCGTCGGGGATGGCGATTTATTTTTAGGTTGTCGTACAACTTCGTGAGGGGGGATTTGTAGCGTGTTTGCGCCGAGGGGGCAAGGAGGGATTTGGCCTGGGGAAAACTCAGCGCTTGCTGAACGCCAGCTTTGCGGCAAACAGCACGAAGATCACGCCGGTGGTGCGGTCCATCCACTGGATGACCTTTTCGCGGCGCAGGAATCCGGACAGCGACTGTGTGGCGCCGATCAAGACCAGCGACCACAGCAGTCCGAGCAGCACATGGATGCTCACCAGTCCGAAGGTCCAGGCAATCAGCGAATGCCCTTGGGGGATAAATTGCGGCAGGAACGACACGTAGAAAATCCCCACCTTGGGGTTCAGCACATTGCCCAGCATGCCCTTGATAAACCAATTGCCGCCGGGCTTGCCATCGGTTGAGGCCTGCGCCAACGAGCGACGGGGGCGCACCAGCATGTTCAGCCCCAGCCAGGCCAGGTAAGCGGCGCCGCAGTATTTGAGCAGGTTGAACGCCACCTCCGACACCGCAATCAACGCGCCCAGGCCAAAGGCAACCGCGGCGCCCCACACCAGGCAACCGGCGTTGATGCCCAACGTGGCCAGCAGCGCCTGGCGTTTGCCTTCCACCGTGGCGGTGCGCAGGACCAAGGCGGTGTCGAGCCCAGGCGTGAGGGTCAGCAGGGTGGCGGCGAAGGTGAAGGCGAGGAGGTTATCGGTGATGGACATGGCAGGGCTTCATGCAGAGGGGAGTTGACGATAACCCAAGCTTGGCATGAGTGGTTATCGTGTGGCGAGCGGGCTTGCCCCGCGTTGGGCTGCGAAGCGGCCCCAAAACCAGGCACTGCGGTTTGTCTGATGGAACACAGTGATCTTGATTGGGGCCGCTTCGCGGCCCAACGCGGGGCAAGCCCGCTCGCCACAGTAAGCGGGCTCATTACACGAGAGACGTGTCAGCCTCTAGCGATTGAAGCGCTCAACCAACGCGTATTGGGTGGACGCGGTATTGGTCAATTCCTTGCTCAGGTCCGTGGATTGATGGGCTTGTATCGAGGTCTGGTCGGCCAGTTCGGCGATGGTGGTGATGTTGCGGCTGATCTCCTCGGCGACGGCGCTTTGTTCTTCGGTGGCGGCGGCGATCTGGGTGGTCATGTCGGTGATATGCGACACCGCTTCGCTGATCCCCACCAGGGCCTGGTCCGCTTCCAGCACCCAGGCCACGCCTTCCTGGGCCTGGCGTTGGCCGTTTTGCATGCTTTGCACGGCGTTGTTGGAGGACGCCTGGAGCTTGGTGATCAACCCATGGATCTGGGTGGTCGATTGTGAAGTGCGCTGGGCCAGTTGGCGCACTTCGTCGGCTACCACGGCAAAACCTCGGCCTTGCTCGCCGGCCCGCGCCGCTTCAATCGCAGCGTTGAGGGCGAGCAGGTTGGTCTGGTCGGCGATGCCTTTGATCACATCCACCATACTGCCGATCTCGTCGCTGTCCCTGGCCAGTTGCGCCACGGTCACCCCGGTCTCGCCGACCACGGCGGACAACCGTTCGATGGCTTCACGGGTATCACGCGCCACTTCGCGGCCGCGCCCGGTCAGCACGTTGGCTTGTTGGGTGGCGTCGGCGGTGCGTTGCACGTGGCTGGCGACTTCCTGGGTGGTCGCGGCCATCTGGTTGACGGCTGCCGAGACCTGTTCGGTTTCCACACGCTGGCGGTCCAGGCCTTTGGCGCTGGCGGTGGCCAACTGGTCGGATTGCCCGGCCAGGGCACTGAGTTGTTCGGCGCTGTCCTGCAGGCGGGTGAGGCAGGTCTTGAGGCGCGCGGTCTGGCTGATGAACGCGGTTTGCAGGCGCGACTGCGGGCCGCGAGCATCACTGTACATCTGCGCGATCAGGGCATCGGACGTGGACGGGTCAACCCCCTCCAACAGACGCAAGGTGCTGCTCTGGCGCCAGTGTGAGCACAACAGGCCCACCGGCAACGCGACCGCCACGGCGACTGCGACGGCCACCGGTGCGCTGAGGAACAGCCCGGCAACGCTGCCGGCCACACCGGTGGCCATGTACGGCACGCAGCTCAATGCCGCCGGCAGCCAGGCATCCTGGCGCGGCACGCCCGGCTTGCCTTGGCTGATACGCAGGTAGAGAGCCTGGGCGCGGCGAATTTCATCGGCCGTGGGCTTGACCCGCACCGACTCAAAACCAACCACTCGGCTGCCGTCGAAGATGGGCGTGACGTAGGCGTTGACCCAATAGTGGTCGCCGTTTTTCGAGCGGTTCTTGACGATGCCCATCCACGGCAGGCCTTGCTTGAGCGCACTCCACATGTGCGCGAAAACGGCGGGTGGCACGTCGGGGTGACGCACGATGTTTTGCGGGGCGCCGATCAGGTCGGCGCGGTCAAAGCCGCTGATATCGACAAAGGCATCGTTGCAGTAAGTGATCACACCATGGACATCGGTGGCGGAGATGAGTTTTTGCGAAGGCGCGAGTGAAATCTCGCGCTGTGTTACGGGCTGGTTGTTGCGCATTCCGACTACTCCCTGAATTGCCATAAGTTCATCGGCATCACACGGAATAAGTTGATGGTTGATTGTTTGATATAAACCGGTGCGTGACGAATGGCGTTCAGGGATACCTAGGTGGCGAATTGTCTTTGTGCGATACGAAAACAGTTTTTGCCCGCGCGCTTGGCTTCGTATAACGCGCCATCCGCATGGGCAATCAATGTCTGCGCGCTGGTGTGTGAGGCACTGTCGGCGCCTTCAAAGAGGGCAATGCCGATGCTGGCTTGCAAGGCGTAGGGGAGCGCGCAGCGGTCAGAGGCCTGTCGTAATGTATCTATAATCCGTTGCGCTGCCAGGGTGGCAGAGGTCAAGCCGGCATTATTCATCAGCAGGATAAACTCGTCTCCGCCCAATCGGCCGGCGGAATCCTGATTGAGCCTGACGATCGATTTAAGCGTTGCGCCAAACTCGGCTAAGGCCTTGTCACCTTCGGCATGGCCGTGGTTATCGTTGATGCTCTTGAAACCATCCAAATCTATATAAAGCACCGCAAAGTGTTTATCGGCATGCCGGCTGCGGGTCAGGGTGTTTTCAATCAGTTCGAGGATCCCTATACGGTTGTAAAGGCCCGTGAGGGGGTCATGGGTCGCGCGGATTTCATTTTTGGCCTCTGCCAGTAAGGCGCGCACCACGTTATCGTTCAACTTGTTGAGCAGTAGCCACATGCCGGTTAAGTACAGCGGCGCCTGGAGCAGGAATATCCTCAGCAGCGGTTCCGGCTGAAATAAGGTGGCGAGCTTCATGGGCACATCAGTCAGCAATATTTGAGTAAATGCGTAGCGCGGGACGCCTTGGTTGCGCATGGCGATCGCGGCATTCACGCTGACCATTGAGGTGCACCCGAGAATTTGAAGAATCGCATCACCGCTCATCAGGCAACCAGCGGTACCCAGGCCCAGCTCCGCCGCCCAGGCCAGGCCCAGTAATAGCGATAGATCAATGACATAGGGATATTTTTGGCTGCCGTATTTATTGATCCAATACAGCAGTGCTAAACGTGAGACCCAGATCATTGAATCAATGATGAGCCAGGCAATGAAGAATCGGCTGGGCTGCAGCGTGACCGCGACCGTGCACATCACCAGGCTGTTAAACCAGCCAACCCACAGCACCTCCTTGGAAGAAAAAGGCCCGGATATAAGTTCGCTGCGTATGCGCGTGTCATACGGCGCGTCTGCGTTTGTCAGCCATCTCATCGTCTTCGTTACAGGGAGTTGGTATTCCATATTGAGCCTCACCTGAAGCGCTGAAATTGGTTAGTGGCACATAGCCATGCTGGCACCCTTTCAGTGGCTTATCAAATACTATTGAGATAACACTTGAGGGGCGTTGATTCACGAAATGTTCATTTGATATTCAGCGCATTCCGTGGGGAATTGGCCCGGTAAAACGGCCGCCCATCACCTGGCATGATTGAAAAGCCTGAAACTTCCCGATGAAAAACCTCATAATGGCGGCCATTTTTGTTTAGCCCGTTATTCTGGTGTGCCCCCATGGAAATCAAGGTCAACTTTCTCGACAACCTCCGGCTTGAAGCCAAGTTCGATGACTTCACGGTGATTGCCGACCAGCCTATTCGCTATAAAGGCGATGGCTCGGCACCGGGGCCGTTCGATTACTTCCTGGCTTCGTCGGCGTTGTGCGCGGCTTACTTCGTCAAGTTGTACTGCAGTACGCGCAACATCCCCACGGACAATATTCGCCTGTCGCAGAACAATATTGTCGATCCGGAAAACCGCTATAACCAGATCTTCAAGATCCAGGTGGAGTTGCCGGCGGATATTTCCGATAAAGACCGCCAGGGCATCCTGCGTTCCATCGACCGTTGCACCGTGAAGAAAGTGGTGCAGGCCGGGCCGGAGTTCGTGATCGAAGAAGTCGACAACCTCGACGCCGATGCCCAGGCCTTGTTGATGCCGAGCGCGGGCGCCGAAGCGGGCACGTATATCGCGGGCAAGGACCTGCCGCTGGAACAGACCATCGCCAACATGTCCGGGATCCTCGCCGGCCTTGGCATGAAGATCGAGATCGCCTCGTGGCGCAATATCGTGCCGAACGTGTGGTCGCTGCATATCCGCGACGCCCATTCTCCGATGTGCTTTACCAATGGCAAGGGCGCGACCAAGGAGGGCGCCCTGGCGTCAGCGTTGGGCGAGTTCATCGAGCGGCTCAACTGCAATTTCTTCTATAACGACCAGTTCTGGGGTGAGGAACTGGCCAACGCGCCGTTCGTGCATTACCCGGACGAGCGTTGGTTCCAGCCGGGCCCGAATGACGAGCTGCCCGGCGAAATCCTCGACGCCTACTGCCTGAAGGTCTACAACCGCGACGGTGAACTGCGCGGCTCGCACCTGTTTGACACCAACTCCGGCAACGAAGCGCGCGGCATCGTTTCGCTGCCGTTCGTGCGCCAGTCGGATGGCGAGGTGGTGTATTTCCCGTCCAACCTGATCGAGAACCTCTACCTCAGCAACGGTATGAGCGCGGGCAATACCTTGGCCGAGGCCCAGGTGCAGTGCCTGTCGGAGATTTTCGAGCGTGCGGTGAAGCGCGAAATCATCGAGGGCGAATTTGCCCTGCCGGACGTCCCGGCTGAAGTGTTGGCGAAGTACCCGAGTATCCTGGCGGGCATTGAAGGCCTGGAGGCCCAGGGCTTCCCGGTGCTGGTCAAGGACGCATCCCTGGGCGGCGAATTCCCGGTGATGTGCGTGACCTTGATGAACCCGCGCACCGGCGGTGTGTTCGCCTCATTCGGCGCCCACCCAAGCCTGGAAGTGGCGCTGGAACGCAGCCTCACCGAACTGCTGCAAGGCCGCAGCTTCGAAGGCTTGAACGACCTGCCGCAGCCGACCTTCGAAGGCCAGGCGGTGACCGAGCCGAATAACTTCGTCGAGCACTTTATCGACTCCAGCGGTGTGGTGTCGTGGCGCTTCTTCAGCGCCCAATCGGACTACGAATTTGTCGAGTGGGACTTCTCAGGCGAAGGTGAAGACTCCAACGCCCAAGAGGCCGCGACCTTGTTCGGCATCCTCGAAGGCATGGGCAAAGAGTCCTATATGGCGGTGTACGAACACCTCGGCGCAACCGCCTGCCGTATCCTGGTGCCGGACTACTCGGAAATCTACCCGGTGGACGACCTGATCTGGGACAACACCAACAAGGCGCTGTTTTTCCGCGAGGACATCCTCAACCTGCACCGCCTGGACGAAGCTGAATTGCAGGCATTGGTCGAGCGCCTGATCGAAAGCGAGCTGGACGACTACACCGACATCACCACCCTGATCGGCATCGAGTTCGACGACAACACCGCCTGGGGCCAACTGACCATCCTCGAATTGAAGCTGCTGATCTTCCTCGCCTTGCAGCAGTACGAGGAGGCTAAGGAGTGCGTGGAGATGTTCCTGCAATACAACGACAACACCGCCGAGCGAGGCCTGTTCTACCAGGCGATGAACGCGGTGCTGGAGATGGAATTGGACGACGATCTGGAACTGGCGGATTACGAAGCCAACTTCCGTCGGATGTTCGGCAATGAGCGGATGGATGCGGTGATCGGCTCGGTCGACGGCAGTGTGCGGTTCAATGGGTTGACGCCGACCAGCATGAAGCTGGAAGGGTTGGACCGGCATCTGCGCTTGATCGAGAGCTACAAGAAGCTGCATTCGGCGCGTGCCAACGTAATCCAGGGGTAACGCGTACCCAATGTGGGAGGGGGCTTGCTCCCGATGGTGGTGGTTCAGACAAATATTCAGTGCCTGACACGCCGCTATCGGGAGCAAGCCCCCTCCCACATTTGCTCTTTTTTTTCTGGGGGATTTATATGCGGGCCAAGGCTTGCGCCAGGTCCGCTCGTAGATCCTCTACATCCTCAACCCCCACCGACAACCGTACCAGCCCGTCGCCAATCCCCAACTGCGCGCGGGTCGCTGCCGGGATGCTGGCGTGGGTCATGATCGCCGGGTGTTCGATCAGGCTTTCCACACCGCCCAGACTCTCGGCCAACGCGAAGAGCTTGACGCTTTCCAGGAAGCGCCGGGCGCCGGCCAGGTCGCTGTTCAAGTCGATTGAAATCATCCCGCCAAACCCGCGCATCTGCCGGCGTGCCAGTTCGTGCTGCGGGTGGGACGCCAGGCCTGGGTAATAGACCCGTGATACTTGCGGTTGCTGTTCCAGCCAGGTGGCCAGGTCGAGTGCGTTGCTGCAATGGCGCTCCATGCGCAGGGCCAGGGTTTTCACGCCGCGCAGGGTGAGGAAGGCATCGAACGGGCCGGCGATGGCGCCGACCGAGTTTTGCAAAAAGCCCACGCGCTCGGCCAGTTCGGGGTTGTCCCCGACGATGGCGATACCGCCGATCACATCGGAGTGGCCGTTGAGGTATTTGGTGGTGGAGTGCACCACGATGTCGAAGCCCAATTCCAGCGGACGCTGGATCCACGGGCTGGCGAAGGTGTTGTCGGCCACGCAGAGAATGCCGCGGCTGCGGCAGATACGTGCGATGGCGCTGAGGTCGGTGAGGCTCAGCAGCGGGTTGCTCGGGGTTTCGACCCAGACCATGCGCGTGTCGTCCTGCAAGGAGGCTTCGAACGCCGCCACATCACTCAGGTCGACAAAACTGAAACGATGCCCGGCGCTGCGCTGGCGCACCTTGTCGAACAGGCGGAAGGTGCCGCCGTACAGGTCGTTGCCAGAGACGATATGGGCACCGGCATCCAGCAATTCCAGGACCGTCGAGATCGCCGCCAGTCCGGAAGCAAACGCAAACGCCTGGCTGCCGCCTTCCAGGTCAGCCACGCAGCGCTCCAGGGCGAACCGCGTGGGGTTGTGGGAGCGGCCGTAGTCGAAGCCCTTGTGTACGCCGGGGCTGTCTTGCAGGTAGGTGGAGTTGGCGTAGATCGGTGGCATCAGCGCGCCCGTGGTCGGGTCGGGTGACTGCCCGGCGTGGATCACACGGGTGGCAAACGCGCTTTTGTCGGGCTGGCTCATGCTAGGGATCTCCGTAGGTGGTTGAGCAGGTCGACGCGGGTGATCAGGCCGTGAAAGCCCGTCGCGTCGGCAATGATGGCGACCAGGCCGCGGTCCAGTTCGGCCTGCAGTTCGGCCAGGCTGGCACTGGGGTCGAGGGTTTGGAGTTTGTCGCTCATGGCGCTGGCGACAATCATCGAAAAGTCTGCCGCGTCATGGTGCAGGCCCAGCAGGATGTCGGACTCATCGATCACTCCCACCAGGTCGCGGCCGTCCACCAGCACCGGCAGTTGCGAAACGTCCGCCAGGCGCATGCGCTGGAAGGCGGTGAGCAGGGTGTCGTCGGGGCTCACGCTGATCACGCGGCCGTCCTCGAAACGCCGCGCGATCAGGTCGCGCAGGTCGCCGTAGTGCTTGAATTGCAGCAGGCCCGCGTCGGTCATCCATTGGTCGTTGTAGACCTTCGACAAATAGCGGGTGCCGGTGTCGCAGACAAAGGTGACCACGCGCTTGGGCACCGTTTGTTCGCGGCAATACCGCAGCGCGGCCGCGAGCAGGGTGCCGGTGGATGAGCCGCCCAGAATGCCTTCGGCCTTGAGCAGTTGGCGGGCATGATCGAAGCTTTCTTCATCGCTGATGGAGTAGGCGTGGCGCACGCTGGACAGGTCGGCAATCGACGGGATGAAGTCCTCGCCGATGCCTTCTACCGCCCACGACCCCGGGGTTTCCAGTCGGCCGCTGCGGCTGTATTCGGCCATCACCGAACCCACCGGGTCGGCGAGAACCATCTCCAGCGCCGGCTGCACCCGTTTGAAGAAGCGGGTCAGGCCGGTGAGGGTGCCGGCCGAGCCGACGCCCACCACGATCGCATCCACATCATGCTGGGTTTGCGCCCAGATCTCCGGCGCGGTGCTGGTCTCGTGGGCCAAAGGGTTGGCGGGGTTATTGAATTGGTCGGCAAAAAACGCGCCCGGTATGTCCTTGGCCAGGCGCGCGGCCACGTCCTGGTAATACTCGGGATGGCCCTTGCCCACGTCGGAACGGGTGATATGCACTTCGGCGCCCATGGCCTTGAGGTGCAGTACCTTTTCCGTGGACATCTTGTCGGGCACCACCAGCACCACCCGATAACCTTTCGCCCGGCCCACCAGGGCCAGGCCGAGGCCGGTATTGCCGGCGGTGGCTTCAATGATGGTGCTGCCGGGGCGCAGGCGGCCGTCGCGTTCGGCGGCGTCGATCATGGCCAGGCCGATGCGGTCCTTGATGGAGCCGCCGGGGTTCTGGGATTCAAGCTTGAGGAACAGCGTGCAGGGGCCGGTATCGAAACGGCTGACCCGAACCAGCGGCGTGTTGCCGATCAGTTCGAGTACCGCAGGGCGGGGTAGCGTAGGCATGTCGTCACCTGGGGGCTTAGGGTGGGGGGACAGCAAATTGCGCAGCATGGTCTGGAACAGTAGGTCGGTATTGGGGCGGTCGCAACCGAGGGGTCCATTGAATGTCTTTTTTTGGCGCATGAGCGATGCCCGGATGCGCCGTCTATGTGCATATGGCCCGGCAGCCCGATTTAACGAGCTGAGGTGGGACTCTGTGGCAAGGGAGGCTCCGCTCGCCACAGGAATGCGGTCGCCTGAAATGGCTTATGCAAGGCTCAAGAGGTTGACGGTGTTGAGCCGCACCGTCACCGCCTCGGTTGCCCGCTGCATCGGCGCACGCAACTCACTGTCGATCAACCCCTCCAGCGCCAGCGCGGCTTTCACCGGTGCCGGGTTAGGCTCCATGAACAGCGTGTTGATCAACGGCACCAACCCAAGGAACGTCGCCCGCGCCTCAGCCAACTGGTTATCCCGTACCTGCTGCCACAGCGCCACAAACTGTTCGGTGCACACATGTGCCGACGCGGCAATCGCGCCGCTGGCGCCCAGGCACAGCGCATTGAAGATCTGCAGGTCCTCGCCACACAACACATCCACCTCACCGCTGGTCAGCATCGCAAGGGTATTGCCCAGGTTGCCGCCGCAGTCCTTGATCGCCACGATCCGCGGGTGCGCGACGATGTTCAGCAAGGTGGCCTGCTCGAAGGTCACGCCAGTGCGGTAGGGAATGTCGTAGAGGACGATCGGCACGCTGGACGCATCGGCCACCGTGCGAAAGAACGCTTCTAGGCCGGCCTGGGAAGGGCGAATGTAACTCGGCGCCGGCACCAGCAAACCCGCCAGCGGGCGCTTGAGGATTTCGGCCTGGAATTGCAGCAGCTCAATCTGGTTGTTGCCCGCCAGTCCCATCACCACGCGGTTGGCGGGCACCTGTTGCAATACCGCATCCAGCACGGCCAGTTGTTCCTGGCGGCTGAGCGATGCGGCTTCGCCCGTGGTGGTGCACACCATGATCCCGGCTACGTGCTTGTCCAGCAGGTGGCTGACCAGGCGGTGCAGGCCGACAAAGTCGATGGCGCCATCCTGGAACGGCGTGACCACGGGAACCCAGATACCTTGAAACGATGACATGCACTTTCTCCTGATGATTGACCGCTTGAGTCTCCGTCAGAAGGGCATGGGGAATTGTGCAAAGGGGGAGGGAGTCCGCGCTCAATGTCCTGTCAGCTCATCTGACGGGACAGCGCGCCCCGGTCACATGAGCGACTGTTTCTTCGATTTAAGGGCGTGCGCAACGCAACCTTGCGCCTTGGCAATCAAGCCAATGACGGTACGGTTAACGAGTGAGGTTGCGGACATAACTGACACACCCTGAATGAGGCTTCCATCTTCAGGGGATGTCAGTAAATGTGTCAAGCGCGTTGCAGGTGTTCACGCACAAATGCGCGGATTTCCTGTGCAAGCTCTGCATCTTCCGGCGCGCCCATGAAACCGCCATGGGGCATCGCTTCGAACACGTGCAACTGCGCCGGCACCCGCGCCTGGCGCAAGGCCCGGTGCAGGCGCACGGTGTTGGACAGGAACAGATCCCGCGTGCCGCTTTGCAGGAAAGTGGGCGGGAAGCCCCGACTGAAATCGCCGAACAGCGGCGACAGGTACGGGTGGGCCAGGTCCGCGCCGGCGGCATACAGCAGGTTGGTGCCCATCAGCGGGTTGGGCAGCACCACGTCGACCGTGCGGTTGACATGAAAACTGTCGCCCGACTCGGTCAGGTCCACTTCCGGCGACAACAACACCAGCGCCGCCGGCAAGGGCAACCCTTCGTCGCGGGCACGCAATACCAGGGCCGCTGCGAGGTTGCCGCCCGCCGAGCGGCCACCGATCACGATACGGTCCGGGGCGTGATGCTTGAGCACATGGCGGTAGGTGGCCATGCAGTCATCCAGTGCCGCCGGGTAGGGATGATCGGGTGGCATGCGGTAGTCCACGCCGTAGCAAACCATGTTGTGCAGGTCGGCCTGCCTCCCGGCCGCGACGCGACAGTTTTCGCCACCGCCGAATACCAGGGCACCGCCATGCAGGTCGATGTAGGCGTCGCCGGTGTGATCCGACGGCGTCGCCACGTGCACGGTGGCGTTTTCTACACGGAGGGTATGCAGGCTCGCGCGCAGTGAGGCCGCCTGGCCAGCGGTGGCTACGGCGAAGTGCTCGGCAACGGTGGCCTGCATGCGGCGCCAGCCGTCGTGGTCGTCAGGCGCCGGCATGCCGTGCAGAGCGTTCAACGGTACGCCATCTTCACCCACCATGCGCTTGAGCATCGCCTGGGCTTCGGGGCTGATCGAAGAGGGCACAGGGATGGTCCGTGGGCTGATGCGCACGCCGTCGTTCATGGTTGGGTACTCTTGGGTGTCGCTGTGTGCATCGAAGTGGAAAACGTCATTCTTGTCTGTGCTCGCTTCGTAGACGTAGGCGTAGTCGGTCAGCCCTTTATCGCGGCTTCTATCGCCGCAATGTCGATCTTGGTCATGGTCATCATCGCGTCGAATGCACGCTTGGCAATGGCCGGATCAGCGTGTGCCACCGCGTCCGTCAACACCCGAGGCGTGATCTGCCACGACAACCCCCACTTGTCCTTGCACCAACCGCAGGCGCTGGCCTGGCCACCGTTGTCGATAATGGCGTTCCAGTAGCGATCGGTTTCGGCCTGGTCATCGGTGGCGACCTGGAAGGAAAACGCTTCGCTGTGGGGGAATATCGGGCCGCCATTGAGGCCGATGCACGGGATGCCCATCACGGTGAATTCCACCGTGAGCACATCGCCCTGTTTGCCGGACGGGTAGTCGCCGGGCGCCAGGTGCACGGCGTCGACCGTGCTGTCGGGGAAGGTCTTGGCGTAAAAGTCGGCCGCCTCCTCGGCGGTGCCGTTGTACCAGAGGCAGAGGGTGGTTTTGCTCTTCATGATGGGACTCCACGTGAGAATCGGTGCGTGGAGTCTAGACGGCCAACTGCTGTTCGATCGCCGCTTTGTCGATGACCGACCAGACCTGCGCGATTTTCCCGTCGACGAACGTGTAGAAAACGTTTTCCGAGAACGCCACCTGGCGACCATTGATCGCCAGCCCGAAAAACTCACCCTTGGGCGTGACATTGAAGTTCAGCCGGCTGGCGACGGTGGGCGGGTCGGCGATCAGCAAGTGGATGTGGAACTGCAGGTCGGGAATCTCGCGGAAGTCGCGCTCCAGCATGGCGCGGTAGCCCTCCAGGCCGACCACCTTGGCGTTGTAGCTCACGTCCGGGTGGACGAAGTCGCCCAATCGGTTCCAAGCCTGTTGGTTGAGGCAGTCGATGTAGCCGAGGTACAGGTCGGAGAGTTGGTTGCGAGTCATGTTTTTTCCTCAAACCCTGCGCGCGGTCAACAACACCGTCGCCGCCGCCGACAACAATCCCGCGCAGCAGCGATTGAATAGACGTTTGCCACGCGGTTCGGCAAACCAGCGACGCATGTGCAGGCCCATATAGGCATAGGCGCTGATGGCGATCCACTCCAACACCAGGAACATCGCGCCCAGCAGGGCGAATTGCGGGGTGATGGGTTGGCCGGGGACCACGAATTGCGGGAGGAACGCGGTGAAGATCAGGATGGCCTTGGGGTTGCCCGCCGCCACCAGAAACTCCTGCCGCACCAGTGCCCACAAACTCACCTTGGCGGTTACCGATTCCATCTCCGCCTGCGGATTCGCGCGCCACAGTTGAACCGCCAGATAAAACAGATACGCCGCGCCCAGGATCTTGATCGCATAGAACAGCAGTTCCGAGGTTTGCAACACCACCGCGAGGCCCGCAGAGGCAAGGGCGATCATGCCGGCGAAGGCCAGCAGGCGGCCGATGCCGGCGAGGCAGGATGTGCGATAGCCGTAACGGGTGGCGTTGCTCACGGAGAGCAGGTTGTTGGGGCCGGGGGCCATGTTCAGCGCGAAGCAGGCGGGGAGGAAGAGGGCGAGGGTGGCGAGGTCCATGGCGGCTCCGATTTTGGACGGGCGGGGAGCGTCGAGGATAAGGGGAGTGGGGGTGGTTGGACAATGTGCGCGTTGGGGGCGAAAAGATGCCAGTGCGCGTTGAGTAGGTTGGATTTAAAGAGAAGCGGGTACCAGATCGATTCCGGTCAGGGGGATGTAGTTTTCCACTTGCTTGAGTCTGGCTTGATACCTCCATGCTTGGACGGAGCGTTTTCGGCCAGAAGCGGTTAGTTGTCTCTACGAAATTTTGGGCGATTCAGCGTGATCGGCACCAGAAAATAAGGAGATTGATCATGTGGCTCAAAGATGAAACGGCAACAGCCCCTAGCGCAGCGCATGCTCACAATTAGCGCGCCCTAGCTCACCCCCATACAAAATACCTGTACAGGAATAGCGCTACGCATTTTTACAGCGCTGTCAGGACTCTATCTGCCCAAAGATGGCCTTGGGCCGTATCGCCGCCAAACGGTAGTCAGCCCGATAGCCAGACCTCTATTTCTCGCGCTTGGCAGAAACCGGAGGTTACTGACCGTTCATCTGGATTGAATGATGTCATGACGACATCACACCAATATAGATGTACAAGACTTGTACAAGATTAAAAACTTGTACAAGTTTCAGTTGGCCAGGAAATAACGCCGCTACTCGTTGCCGTCGAACAAAAGAATACCTGCGCAGGATGCGGACCAAGGGCGAATACATACGCTTGCAGGTGTCCCTAAATTGCTCCTCTCATTACGTAGGTACATCATGCCATCGCACACTCCCCGGCTCTCTACACGGACCAGTCTCTATGCCGGCTATGCCAGCCTGCTCGCGTTTATGCTGCTAATCGCCGCTATCTCGCTGTACGCCCTGGCTAACAGCAATAAGGACTTTTTTCTCTACGTTAATGGCATTGATGCGCGCGCCCGGCTCGCCAACACACTGAACGACGCGGCCGCCCAGCGCGCGATTGCCCTGCGTAACATCGCCTTGAACAGCAATGTCAACGCGAGAGGACAGCAGCGAGGCGCAATTGCCGTCAACGAACAAATGGTGGCCGGCAGCCTCGCCGCGCTACGCCAGGCAATTGATAACCATGATGATGTGTCGCCCAAGGCACGTGAACTGTTCTCAACCATCGAGCAGGTCGAGAGCCGCTACAAACCGGTAGCACACACCATTGCCGAACACCTGTTCAAGGGTGAAAACGACGAGGCCCTGCGCATGGTCAGCGAGCAGTGCACACCCTTACTGGCCGAGTTGACTCAGGCAATTGGCGAATTCCTGCGCTACACCAATCAGAAGGCAGACCTGCAGGTCAGCGAAAATGACGCAAACTATCTGTCACAACGCAACCTGCTGCTCGCCATTACTGCGCTGGCCGTCTTACTGGCAGCGGTACTGGGCTACGTCATCAGCCGCAACCTGCTGCGCGCGCTGGGTGCCGAACCGAGTGAACTCAACCAGCTCGCCCAACGGGTTGCCCAGGGCGATTTGCGCGCTAGCGAGCGTACGATTGAACCACCACAGGCCAGCATAATGGCCGCTCTGCTGAGCATGCAGGAGAACCTGCGGGACATGACCAAGGGCATAAACCTGTCCTCACAGAGCGTGGCCGATTCCAGCCAGGAGCTTAGCCAATCGAGCCTGAGAAACGCCGAAAGCGTGGCCATGGCACAGTGCGAGGTCGAGCAGATCGTCACCGCCGTTCACCAAATGGCCGCCACCGTGCAGGATGTCGCGCGCAATGCCGAATCCGCCGCCAGTGCGGCCAGCGATGCCGATAGCGCGGCCCTGTACAGCCAGCAGAAGGCCAAAGATGCCGTCAAAATGATCGGCGAGCTGGCCGAGACAATCGAACAGTCCAACATGGCCATGGGCCGGCTGAAGAATGAAACCGGCAATATCGGCGGCGTGCTTGAGGTGATCAAGTCGGTGGCCGACCAGACCAACCTGCTGGCCCTCAACGCAGCCATCGAAGCTGCACGTGCTGGCGAGGCTGGACGCGGCTTCGCGGTGGTAGCCGATGAGGTCCGCAGCCTGGCACAGCGTACCCAGAAGGCCACCTCAGAGATTGAGGGGCTGATCGCCAGTCTGCAGAAAATTGCCGACGAGACCTCGCAGCATATGCAACGCTGCAAGAGCTCCAGTGCGCAGTCGGTGTCCGGCGTTTCCGAGGCCGGTGACGCGGTAAGCACGATCGTAACCATGATCGAGCGGATCAACGGCATGAACCACCAAATCGCCGCTGCCGCCGAGCAGCAGAGTACTGTTGCCGAGCAGATCAGCCGGGGCATCGTGACCGTCAGCGAAAGCGCCGAGCAATCCGCTGCAGCCTTCCGCAGCGCTCAGCAGGAAAGCGAAGGACTAGCACGCACCAGCGTGACATTGCGAGAGAACATCTCGCGCTTTCAGCTCTAGGGTCTGTTGCCGTTTCATCGCGAGCCGCGTTGCTGCGAGAAATGTCCCCCGTTTAGCCGCAGTACGCAGGTAATGGTCCGAGTCCTGCAAAAACAGCGGGGCTATTTCCCTAGTAACTCTATGGTCTGACCACAGTTTTGCAATACCTGCCATTTTTGAGCGTCTGCATTTGGCCGATTCTGTTGAAAAAGTAGCTCCCCTGTCTGGCCTGCGGCAAAATCTCCGCATCGGCCAGCAGGGAAGCACGCAGCATGATGGGACAGTTATCGAGTGGGCAGGAGCGGCTGTTTTACTCGTTCAACCTTGAAGATCACATCCCCTCCAATCACCTTCTGCGCAGCATTGATCAGTGTCTCGATCTGAGCGACCTGCGCCATCACCTCGCCGATTTTTACAGCCCAATTGGGCGTCCTTCGATTGACCCAGAGTTGATGATCCGCATGCTGATCGTGGGCTATTGCTACGGTATTCGCTCCGAGCGGCGGCTGTGCGAAGAGACCCATTTGAACCTGGCGTATCGCTGGTTCTGCCGGTTAAGCCTTGAAGATGAAGTCCCCAATCACTCGACCTTTTCCAAAAATAGACACGGCCGTTTTCGGGACAGCGAGCTCTTTCGCTGGCTGTTCAATGAAGTGCTGCGTCGTTGCATGGACGCAGGCTTGGTCAAAGGTGAAGGCTTTGCCGTGGACGCCAGCATCATCAAAGCGGATGCCAGCCGGCAGCGCGGTGTACCGGGTGATGAACAGGTCAACTGGAGCGATCCGGCCCTGAGCACCCGCGCCGTGCGTGAGTATCTTGAGGCACTCGATGAAGAGGCTCTGGCCGAAACGCTACCGAAGCGCCTATCGCTGACTGATCCTCAAGCCCGCTGGACCGCAGCTCCAGGTGGCCCAGCGTTCTACGCTTACTCCACGAATTATCTGATCGATACCGAGCACGGTGTCATCATGGATGTGGAACCCACACCCGCTCATCGCACGGCCGAAGTCGAGAGCACCAAGATCATGATCGACCGGGTCGAAGCGCAGTTCGACATCAAGCCGGAACGCCTCATTGGCGACACCGCTTACGGTACCGCGTCGATGCTGGCCTGGATGGTAGAGGAAAAGGACATCGAGCCGCATGTGCCGGTGTGGGACAAAACCGAGCGCAAGAACGACAGTTTTTCGAGCAACGATTTCCACTGGAATGAAGAGGCTGAGGAATACCGCTGTCCGGCCGGCAATGCATTACGTAGCGAATGGCGAGCCTTCAAAAACGAGCGTTCGCACGTCACCAAAGCCAACACCATCATCTTCCGATCCCGGCAGACCGACTGCGTAGCCTGTCCGCTGAAAGCCAAGTGCTGCCCGAACACTTCGATTCGCAAGATCGTCCGCAGCGTCCATGAAGCCGCTCGTGATGTGGCTCGGCGAATCGCAGCGACACCTGCGTACATTCGCTCTCGCCACGAACGCAAGAAGGTCGAAATGTTGTTTGCCCACCTCAAGCGCATCCTGAAACTGGATCGCTTGCGACTACGCGGCATGAGCGGCGCAACCGATGAATTCACGCTGGCCGCTGCCGTGCAGAACCTGCGTCGGTTGGCCAAATTTACTTCTCAAGGGCCACCGGTTACGGGATAGGTGCGTCTGCACAAAGCAAAAACCCTCAAACCAACCCAATAACCGAGCTGCAAAGCTCAACGAAGAGCCGAGAAACCACTCAATGTGGTGAGTAGATTCTCCAGTGGTGGTCGTGCCTGAGTTCAAGCGATCTGAAAATCCGACTTTTTCAACAGAATCGGCCAAAAGCGGCCCTTCGCAACAGGCATAAATCGGCCAGAAGCGGTCATTCATACGCGTCTACCAAGTTGGCATTCAGAACGGCGCGACAGGCTAGAACCTACTATTCAGTGCAGTCGTCCTGTAAATCGCTCTTCAGGGGATCCGGCAGCTAAAACGGCTTCGGCTTTTATCAGCGTGCCATCGAAATCTGCCGGCTTATCCAGCCCTATCCGTGCGCTGGTGCAGTAAAGCGTTTCATAACCAAGTCCCGCTAACACCGGACAAGTGGTCTGAATACACGGGGAGTCGATCACGCTGTCAACTTTGCCGTCAGTCGCGTAACGCACGACTCTGCTACCGCCCCATTCCGCATTCCAGAGAAAGCCCTGCGCATCAATACAAGAACCGTCTGGAGCACCCTGACCGTTGACTGTAGTGAATACCCGCTGGTTTTCTAGCGACGGGTAATCGCAGCAGAAAATGCATCCTTGCAGGGAGTCCGCGTAATACATGGTGGAACCGTCCGGGCTAAAACAGATGCTGTTCGGGATCGCCACTTCGGGAAGGTCCAGCGTTTCAGTCTTGAGCGTCGCGGCATTGAACCGGTGAAATCGCCCTATAGTTTGCACCGCCTCACCGGCATCCATAGTGCTAAACACAAAGTTGCCCATACGGTCGCAGCGGCCATCATTGACCCGGGTTCCGGGTACTCCAGGCGTGATGGTAATTTTGGTGAAGCGAAGAGTACTCAGGTTGTAATGACCTAGGCAGGAGGCCAATCCCATTAGCAATACGTCTGTATTGGTCGTAAGGGCGAACGACCCCAGCGGCTCGGGCACTCGCCAGTGCTGTACTTCACCGCTCACGGGGTCCAGAGCAAGCAGTTCGCAACCAGGGATATCGGTCCAGAACAGGCGTTCCGTTCTTTCACACCAGACAGGGCACTCGCCAAGAAGACTGGTGGTGCCGCTTAGGGTTTTAAACATGGTTGCGTCCTACGAAACAGGATGGGGCAAACAAGGCAGTCAGTTGGAGAAAAGCGCTGACCACCTGTCACCGAACAGGGCGATGGCCAGTCCTGCGAGCATCACCATCGACCCGGCCAACTTGATGAGAGACACCGGCCTTTCCGATGCCCCCATCAATCCGAAATGATCGATAACCAGTGAGGAGATAATCTGACCTGCGATAGCGAGGCCCAGCAGGGCTGACAGGCCGATTTTTGGCGCAAGCACCACATAACTAAGCAAGGCACCGGCACCCAGCAGACCGCCCAGCAGGCTCCACCAGGGCTGGGCAGGTATAGCCGCCAGTGAGGCCACTATCCCGCCACGCATCAATGAAAAGACGCCCAGGCACACCGCTCCGGCAGTAAATGAGAACAGCGCCGCCGCTACGGAATCTCCACCCACACCTTTAGCGAGTTGACCATTCAGCGTGGTCTGCAGGGTAATGCCAAGCCCCGCGGCGATGGCCAGCAGGTAGTAAGCTGCGTTCATTTCGCGCCTCCTTACTTGGCTGACTCAAGCGGCATGAATGTCTCGGCAAAAATATCCGGCTGGTAGCCTGCGGCAGCAAACAGATGCTCACGGGATTCGTCGATTGCTGCACGCAGCCTTTCGCTGTCCACGCCCAGCACCTTGCCGCCGCGCTTGACGATGCGCCCGCCAATCATGACCGTGTCGACATTGCTGCGTTCGGCCGCGTGTACCACGGTGCCGAATGCGTTACCCGACGGGTAAAGGTTGATGTCCTGCGCATTGATAAGGATCAGGTCGGCCTGTTTGCCGGGGGTCAGGGTGCCGACTTTGTCCTGCAATCCTGCACAGGTGGCGCCGTCAAGAGTGGCAGCTTTGAGCAGGCCATGAGCCGGCAGGGTCACCGGATGATGCTCTGCGCCGCAGCAGCGCTGCTGGTGCATGCCCATGACGCGTTGCAGGTAGAACGCCACCCGCATCTCCATGAACATGTCACCGCTATAGGAGGTTTCGTTATCGACACTCAGCCCCGGGCTGATGCCGTGACGCTGGGCCGACTGCATGGCGAACATTCCATCTTCAATGCCGTAGTGGGCATCTGAACGCGGGCATACGTTGACCCGCACGCCAGCCTCGCGAATGATTTTCCAGCCGGCGTCCGGCAGCGCTGTGCAGTGGTTGAAGATGTTATCGGGGCGCAGCAGACCCTCGCGATGCAAACCCTCCAACTCAGCTGCCATGTCCCCGCCGAAGAATTCGGTAATGATAGGCAGCCCCAAGCGCCGGGCCTCAGCCCATAGCTCAGGCTCCAGCTGCGCCATTACCGCCAGCGAGAGCAGCGGGTTGTCACCGTTCTTGACGTATTTCCCCTGGAGACGCTCCAGGTTGCCGGGCCAGTGGGCTTTGTCCCACTCACCAGAAACTGGCGCACCGGAGGCGTGTACAGACCGGATACCAGCATCGAGCAGCGCCTCGACCGCGGCGTCGGAGTGCGCGCCGGTGCGGCTGTTGTGCGAGTTATCGACCACGGTCGTGATGCCCGCATCGATGCACCCCAATGCAGTCAGTAGATTGCCAATATACATGTCAGCCGGGCGATAGTATTTGGCGAACGAGAAGTGCGTTGCGTTGCAGTAGTCTTCCAGGGTTTCGGCATTCGGATTGATTCGACGCAGTTGGCCCTCCCAGGAGTGACGATGCGTATCGACCATGCCGGGCATGGCAATCATGCCGGATGCCTCGATAACCATAGCGTCGCCGGCCTCGATGTTTTCACCTATGGCCGTGATGGTGCTGCCTTCGATAAGGATATCGCCGCGCGCCAGATTGCCGATATCACCGTCCATGCTCAGCACAGTGGCGCCGCGGATAAGGGTGCGGGCGGCCTGAGCGGTCGGGGCCTGCACAATGCTGCGGTTATATTCAGCCATTTTCTGTACACCTCTTCAAATTTCGTTGGAAGCAATGTACGCAATGCGATACTGCGGGAAAAAGATGGTTAAACTGTTTTTATTATTCAATATCTACGAATAATAACGACTTTACCCGATCACTGCTTTGAGGCTGCTAACAGTCATGGACCGTATTCAAGCGATGCAGGTTTTCGTACGTGTGGCTGAAGCAGGAAGCTTTATCCAGGCGGCGCAGACGCTCTCTCTGCCGGCCTCCACAGTTACCAGCAGCGTTAAAAATCTTGAGAAGTACTTGCAGGTACGCCTGCTGAACAGAACAACGCGTCGGGTCAGCCTGACCTCTGAGGGCGCACAATATCTGGCGCAATGCCGGGAAATATTGGAGCTGATCGAACACACAGAGACCAGCCTGACGGATTCCGTAAAACGGCCACAGGGGCGTTTGCGTGTCGATATGCCGGGTGGCATTGCACACTTCATCGTCATGCCAAACCTGCAAGACTTCTACAGGCGCTACCCGGATATCTACCTGATGATAGGCGTCAACGATCGGCAGGTTGATCTGGTTCAAGAGGGTGTCGATTGCGTTATTCGTACAGGCGAGCTCGATGACTCAACGCTCGTTGCGCGCCCACTCGGTCGGTTTCGCTGGGTAACCTGTGCGTCTGCCGCCTATCTCGAAGAGAACGGCACTCCGCAAAATCCGCAAGATTTGTCTCACCACCGGGCCATCCATTACTTCTCGGGCCGCGCAAGGCAAGCAGGTGAAATGCGCTTTGCCCGTGGTACCGAAAAAATCTCAGTCCCGGTGAACGGCACAGCGGCCGTCAACGAGACTGGGCTTTACATCAAAATGTGCCTTGAAGGCTTCGGGCTGGTGCAGCTCGCTGAGAACGTGGTCAGCGAGCATCTGCGAGAAGGGCGACTGGTCGAAGTGCTTGCTGACTGGCAGCCCGCATCGGTTCCTGTTCACCTGCTATACCCGCATCAGCGCTTTTTATCGCCAGCTGTGAGCGCATTCGCTGACTGGATTGCTGGGCTTGTTCGCGACGATGATTCAGCAGATTCAAGTTGAACGTTGCGCCCGGCCAGCATGCCGGTGAATGCTCCGGCTACGGAGATTGCGGCTGTGATCAGCAGCGGTCCTGTCCAGCCACCGGTCCAGTCGTGCAGTTGGCCCAGCAGCAAGGGGCCTGCGGCTGCCATCAGGTAGCCGACGCACTGCGCCATTCCTGAAAGTGCCGCCGTGTCACCGGCATTTTTTGTGCGCAAGCCGATGAAGGTCAGGCCGAGCATCATGCTGGCACCAGAGCCGAAGCCCAGGACCGCGGCCCACAACATGGCGTAGTCTGGCGCGTAAATGAGCCCGATCAGGGATGAGGCGATTAACAGGCTGACGGTAGCGGCTGCCAGTTTCTGGTCTTTGAGACGACGAAGCGTGGCCGCCAGAATCAAGCCGGGAATGGCCGTCGTCAGTTGAAGCGTGCCGTGTACCGTGCCTGCTTGCTCCGGGGATATGCCATGGTCCATCAGAATGGTCGGCAGCCAGCCGACGGCGACATAAAAAGGCATCGCGTTCAGCCCCATGAACAGTGTGACCTGCCATGCCAGCGGCGAACACCAGACGGCCACGGTTGGCGCTTGTTTCGGACCTGACAGATTTACGTGTTCGTGTTTTTTCAACTGCGGCAGCCACACCACCAGCGCCAACAACGGGGCTGCGACCAACAAACTCAGGGCAATCGGCCATCCCCATGATTGGGTCAGCGGAACTATTACGGCTGAACCGACAGCGCCCGCTGCACCCATGGTGATGGAATAAGCGCCGGTCATGGACGCCATTTTTGTCGAGAAGTCGCGTTTGATCAGGCCGGGCAGCAGCACGTTGCCCAGGGCGATCCCAGTGCCTATCAATATCGTACCGGCGTACAACACCCATGCGCTGCCTGCGGAGCGGAGCAGGATGCCCGCTGAAATGACCAACAGTGCACCGAAAAGCGTGCGCTCGATGCCGAACCTGCGGGCGACCGATGCGCTGAGCGGGGAGAAGGCTGCAAAGGCAAGTAATGGCAGTGAAGTAAGCAGGCCTAGAGCTGAGGCGCTCAAGCCAAAATCATTCTGGATCAGCGGCAAAACGGGCGCGATGCTGGTAAAGGGAACGCGCAGGTTCACGGCGATAAGCAGAATGCCTGCGACGAGCGCGATGGCATGCCACTTGTTTTTTGTATCTGACATATTCTTTATCTGTCCTCTTAAAAGAAGACAACTGTAGAGAACTTCAGAACCGGCTAATATAGATATCAAGATACCTGATATCTAAATTATGCCAAGCTCAAAAAATGTCGTTTCCTCGCCGGAAGATTTCGATTCAGACCTTTTCGCCCAGGCAGCGATTGCCCTCAAGGTTGCGCCTGACCTCAATGATTCGGGTGCCCGTCCGCATGATCATCGCAAAGGCCAGCTCATCCTGTCTTTGCATGGCGCAGTGAGCTGTGAGGTGCAAAATGCACTCTGGCTTGTCCCTCCCCAGCACGCCGTATGGATCCCGGGCGGCACGCCGCACAGTTGCCGAGTGACCGAAAACGCCCGGACCTGCTTTCTGTTCGTTGAGCCCGGTGCGGCAGCCATGCCTGAAGAATGCTGCACGGTTGCCATTACGCCCCTTGTTCGGGAGATGGTCCTGCATCTCGCTGAACAGGAACCTGCTTACCATTCCGAGGGCAAGACAGCTCGGCTGGTTGCAGTGCTGCTTGAGCAGCTTTCCGATGCCCCGCTGAAAGAGCTGCATTTGCCGATATCAGACCACCCCAAGATCAAACAAATCGCGGATACGCTCTTCTCAGATCCAGGCGACCGAACCACGTTGCGCGAGTGGGCCACTCGGCTTGCAACCAGTGAACGAACGCTGGCCAGGCTTGTAGAAAGCACGACCGGGCTGAGCTTCGGACGCTGGCGTCAACAATTGCATTTGATGATCGCACTGAGTCATTTGGCGGAGGGGGTATCCGTGCAACGTGTGGCGGGCATCCTGGGATATGACTCTGTTAATGCATTCATCACTATGTTCAAGAAAGCACTGGGTAAACCGCCTACTCAGTATTTTTCCTCTCTGCGCTAGTGCTCTGCTGGCTGATACAAAGCGCCGAGGCTGTAGAACGATCTGTCTGCTATTGGCCGTCTGCTGCCTGTCGCATCGGCAGCTTTTGGCGAATGCTGCCCCCTCATCATGCCCTTAACTCACGGGTGGCTCAGGACATCCGCCTCCCTCACTGCTACGCTTTCGGCTCTTTCATTGGAGTCGAAACGATGCCCACTGAATATTCACTGCCTGATGTCCTTGAGCGTATGTACCAAAACCAGCTCGCCTTAGAAGCGGCGGTGATGGAGTTGACGTTATGGATTGAGCGCCAGGGTACGACGGACACAGGCGACAATGTCCGCGGCGCGCTACAAACGATTGGAGAGAACGCCGGACACATCAAACAAGGCTTTGCAAAACTGAAAGCCCGAGGCCCACACTAATTAAGCTTTCCACGACGTTCCGCATGCAACTGCCTTGCTTGGACTATCTGCGCATACAGTCCGGGCCATCTGTCCGGCGCATAGGATGACCCCACACTTTACAGTCCGTCAGATACAGATCCCAAACTATGTGCAGGCAGGTAAAATGGCATAATATGCCAATAGTCGAAAGGTCCTGTATGACCAGAGCTGGAGCTAATCATGGCGACGCGAAACGTTGTGCTCACCCCCCACCAGGAACAGGTTATCCAAGACCTTGTGCAGTCTGGCCGTTATCAGAATGCCAGCGAAGTGATGCGGGAAGGTTTGCGGCTGTTGGAACAGCGTGTCGCCGAAGACACCGCCAAAATTGAGGCCCTGCGTCTGGCGACCTCGATCGGCATAATGGACTTTGAGCAAGGGCGCTTTACTCAGTTGAACGAACGGGATCTGGAGCACTACCTCGAGGGCTTGAGCCTGGAGGCCGCCCTCCCCGCGCGCGAGAAACACTGACATGCCGCAGTATCGGATTTCGAACGCGGCGCGCGCCGACATTGTCGACATCCTCAGGCTCTCCCAAGCGCAGTTCGGCGATCAAGCACGCCAGCGCTACCAGGCGCTGATCCTCGCGGCGCTGCGAGCGATCGCCGACACGCCTTATCGCATTGGCAGCTACGAACGCGATGAGCTGGCACCGGGCCTTCGCAGCTATCACCTCATCTATTCACGACAGCAGGCCAAACAGCCCCATGGGGCGGTCAAGAGCCCTCGCCATATCGTGTTTTATCGTGTAGCAAGCGCAGACGTGATCGAGGTCGTCCGACTTCTTCATGACGCCATGGAAGGGCAACTGCACCTGCCCAACGACTGATCGCCAACCGAGCTCAAAGGCTTAGCTGGCAATGAACAGCGAAGGTAAGGCGCCCGCATCTATATGCAACCTGAGCGCCCTCGCTGCCATCCGGCTCCGCGCCCCGTTGAAGCGAGAAGTGCTGGGGCCGACCGGACTATTGAGACCCATGATCAGAGGCACGATGCTCAGCGTTGCGTACCACGTTGAATGCTGAACAACCGCTTCCTCAGCGTTTTCCGTGGCCAGGCGCCTAGCACTCCCCTCCAGCTGCCGGTGGACACGCGGATCGATCTCCCTGGCGACCAGCGCCATTGCAAAATCTCGCAGAGCATGAGCATCTCACGATGCCAATTTCAGGACAGGTGCTGAAAGACAGCCCGGACAACTCCAATTAAGGATATAGATTCATCTAACGACCAAGAATTTGCCAGATTCGGGTTGGTCATCCAGTATACGGAGGCGCACTGAATACCAGCCACGACCACCTAGATCCATGTCAGAAATCGCCATTCGCGATCGCTCGTACACTTGGTGCAATTGGGGGCATAACTGGGGGCATATTTTAGATTTTTCGAGCTGAAAATATTGTCCTAGAGCCCAGTCAAAATGTTTTTTGGCGACCCTGAGAGTCTTTAGGTGTCGTTGGGCAGGCTGTTGAGCTGATCATTTTTGCCTTTCCATAAACCATGGAACTCCATCCACTTTCAGTGAATTGCTACGCCTCGGCGACCTTGGGCCTCGGACCGACTGATCCCGGCGCTCGCTGCGCCTTTCAAGACCTGCCCGGAAGTGGATATCGAATTGCAGTCCAACGACCGTGTGGTGGACTTGGTGGGCTGCCTGCGCCCCACCGCGGCGTACCTGTGAAGCCAACGGCACGCCACGGATTCCAACGGGGCTGCAGTGCAATGCCATCGATTAGATGACATCCATGAAGCTACTCTCTGACCTGGGAGAAAGTAACCACTGGACCATATTCCTGATCAGACACTATCGCCCGCACACAAAATTTCTTTTCTGGAAATTTACTCAGTAACACCATCCTCCACGACTGAGCAACAATCCTGCACAGCTGCATTCCCCAAACCTGTGTCTTATCGGTTAATTTCTGGCTTTAGCCACAATTTAATGGGCTTAGGTTCAGTGCTCACCCCCTGCTCTGCTGAGCATCAACAGGGATGTCGAGGCTGAAGGTTGCGCCCTGTCCCGCTCCGTCGCTGTGCACGGTCAAGCTGCCACCCATTTCCTGCGCGGCGAGCGCGCAGCTGTGCAGGCCGAAACCGTGGCCCTCTTTGCGCGTCGTGAAGCCATGGGAAAAGATACGCGTCAGGTGCTCGGGCGTAATCCCGTTGCCGTTGTCAGCCACCGTGATACGCAGGACTGGCCCGTCCGCGAGGGCGGCGCTGAAGGTGATGCACGGGCTGCGATCGACCACGCCGTCCAGCGCCTGATTGGCGTTTCTGATCAGGTTCATCAGAATCAGCAGCACTCGGTGCCGGTCCAGCGACAGCAGGGGCAAGTCGGCAATCTCCTTGACCACTCTCACCTCCTGGCGCACCCGTGCCCCGGCACTCATGCTTAAGGCATCATCGATCAATTCCGAGACCGGTATTGTCTCGACGACACTGACGGCAACGGCATAGGACTGCTGGGCCGCGACGATGGTTTTGATGTGGTCAATGCCCTTGGTGAGTTGCCCGAGCTCTTCGATGATGCCCTGTTGCTCTGCCGTCACCACCTCCGCCAGCTTGAGCAGGTAGTCGGGCAGCATCTTCCCTTTGTTGTCGCGGGTGAGGAATTCGCTCAGGTCATTGATGTGCTCGTTCAGCATCTGAGCCACCTTGCCCAGGCCCTGGGCCTTGGAAGTGCGCATCTGACTGCTGACCAGTTCTGCCGATACGTTCACGCTGTTGAGGACGTTGCCGACGTTGTGCAGCACCGTCGTGGCGATTTCGGCCATGCCCGCCTGACGGGATTTTGCATTCAGTTCGGCTTGCACCTGGCTCATGCGCAGGGCCGCACGTACGCGAGCCTTGAGCTCCAGCGGCGAGAAGGGTTTGGCAATATAGTCATCGGCGCCACTTTCCAGCCCGGAGACGCAGGCCTCGCTGCCGCCGCGGGCGGTCAGCAGGATGACGGGTATATGGGCGAAACCCGCGCTGGCTTTGATTCTGGCGGTCAGGCCAAAGCCGTCGAGCTCCGGCATCATCACATCCGAGAGCACCACATCGATTGCTCGACGCTGCAGTGTTGCCCAAGCCTGTTCTCCATCAGCTGCGGTGACGACGATGTAGTCGTCGCGCAAAAGCTCGCTGAGGTAGCTAAGCATTTCCGGGCTGTCATCTACCACTAGCACCCTGGACTGCAAGGCGTGCTCCGGGGCGCCCTCTCCAGTCGAGGCGGGGTCGTTGCTACTGCCATGGCGACCGTCGTCGAAAAGCAGGTGGCGCTGCTCGGCTGTGATGATGGTGGTGGGTGACGAGCGTTCATGCAGATTGCTGACTTCGGTCGGCACTGTGTTTTGCTCAGCCCCCCGCGCCAATCGAACAAAGAAGCACGACCCCCGTCCAGGCTCACTGTTGACGCCGACTTCGCCCCCCATCAGCTCGACCAGATCCTTGACCAGGGCGAGACCGATGCCTGTGCCGCTGTATTGGCGCGTGGCGGAGTTATCAATCTGGGAAAACCGCTGGAACAGCAGCGGCAATTTGTCAGCCGCAATGCCAATGCCCGAGTCTTGTACCGATAGCTCAAATCGCTCGTCATCGAGCGCAGTGACGGCCAGATGCACGGTACCGCCGGCGGGGGTGAACTTGATGGCGTTACTCACCAGGTTGAGCAGAATCTTCTCGAAGTGCCGGGGGTCCAGGAACACCGTGCCAAGGGCGGGATCGATGCTGCAGGTCAAGGTGCAACCTTTGCCCTTGGCCACCATGGCGGCATCCTCGGCCAGCACACCCACCGCCTGGTTCAAGTCAATCGGCGCCGGACACAACTCAAACTTGCCGGCTTCAGCCTTGGAGAAATCGAGGATGTCGTTCACCCGGTTCATCAAGCGCAGCGCGTTGCGTTGGGCGCGCTCGATTTGCACACGCCAGTCCGCCGGCGGAGTGGTTGCCGCCGAGAGCTGCTCCAGCGGGGCCAGAATGAGCGTCAGAGGGGTGCGCAATTCGTGGCTGACCGTGGCCACGAAATCGCTCTTTGCCTGGTTAGCCGTATCGGCCTGGTTGCGCGCCTGAATGAGCTCGACGGCCTGCGCCTCCAGCACCTCAGTCTGCCGGTGCAGCGTGTCGGTTCGTTCGGCGACCATTCTCTCCAACGAGGCCTGGACCTGCTGTCGTTCGGCCTCGGCTTCGGCCTCCAGCACCCGGATGCGCAACGCATTTTCTTGGAACACCCGCACGGCCCGCGTCATGATCCCAATCTCATCGCCGCGTCCGGCGCTGGCGATCTCGGCGGTCAGGTCACCGGCAGCAAGCCGGCGCATGACCGAGGCCAGGGCGACGATGGGCTGCGCGACAAACCGCGAGGTGCTCCAGGCGATGGCACCGGCCAGCAGGATGGCGACGGTGCCCGCGATGATCGCCGCAAGCATGCCGCGATCCTTGTGGGCCAAGGCGTCTGAGCGCGCCTCGCCAGCGAAGCGCGCAACCAACAGGCCCGCGCTCCGAGCCTCGTTGCGAACTTGGTCACGCGCGTCGCTCAAGGCGTTGCTCGCCTGATGGAACCTGGCGAATGCGGCCCGGTAGCCGGCAATCTGATCGCTGACCGTCAGGGGTGTAGCGCTGGTCTGCGGCCCTACAGACGAAGGGAGAACGCGAGAAAGACGGGAGAGCTCATCCAGGATGGCGCCGACAGCGTCCGCGACCTCGGCCGACGGTGTCAGGCGAAACGACAACGTCTGCGCTTCCAGGGTGGCCACCCGCTCGGCGAAACGCTTGGACAATGCGGCTGCATTTTGCAGTAACCCGGTGGCTGCCTGAATGTCGCTGGCGTCACGGGCAACGTGCTCGTCCACCTCACCCAACATTGCTTCGAGGCGCTCGGCCACATCCCCAACCGCGCCGAGATGTCCCAAAGCGTCGCCTCCCAGAGGCTTGGGCGCCTTGCCAAGCTGCTCGACCGCCAGGCTGGCCGCCGTGATCGCCGTCGCCAACTGCCCCAGGGCCTCCACCTCCTGTGGCGTTTCCATCAACTCGCGCAATTGCTCGACCACGGGCGGCAGTGCCGCGCAGGCGTTCCTCGCCGCAGTGGCGGCCGCCCCATCACCGGTCACCAGCGCCTTGGCCACATTGGCGGTGATGATCCGCTCGCCGTTGCGCAGGATATCCAGGATGCGATGGGCGCTCTCAATATTGCTCACCTGCGCCTTGTGGTCAGCGGCGCGGGAATCAAGCCCCTTCAGCCCATCGGCGATGCCCTGTTCGACGAGGGTCGTCGCCTCTCGCATTCGGCTGTAGTGGGCTGTCATGTTCTCCGTTTCGCCATCCATGGTCAGGGTCGCCGCCCGTAAGGCGGCGATCGCCGCAGAGAGTCTTTCCAGACTGCCCTTGAGCGATTGCGCCTCTACCACCGGAATGTCGTCAAGGCCGGCGATAGCTGTCGCCACCATGCCTTCTGCCTGGGACAGGCTTTCCTGGTCGCGGGTGGCAATGAAGTTTTCCACCCGCCCGGTGGCCCCGTTGACCGAGGCCAGGATCTCTGCGGAATGACTGGCGGAATCCACCGCACGCACCATGCCTCGCAGGCCGTAGAGGTTCACCAGCGATACCGCCAGCATCAAGAACACCAGTGCGGCAACCGCCAGGCCAATCCTGACGGCAATGGGCCTGGCCGTGGCTGATTTGAATGTCAACATGGGGCCTCGCCTCCTCGACCGCCGCTACTGTTTCTTGACCTCCGGCAAAGGCGCCGGCGCCGCCGTATTGTTGATGGCCGCGTCGATCATCGCCGCAACGGAAGCCTGGCTGTAGAAAGGGTTGGCGGCGCCGCCCACCGGCATAGTGGCGAGCCAGGTGTCCAGGTCTTTCGCATCGATACGCACCAGCGGCACCTCGACGAACTTCGGCACCGGCTTGCCCGCCAGGATCTGCTGGGCCACCCAGAACCCCACTTGGGAGACACTCGGGGAGGCAGAGACAGAGACGGTCTCGTAGCCATTGGCATCGCGCTCCTGTTTCCACAAGGCGAGTTCGTCCTGGCGGTTCCCCATCACGATGATCGGCAAAGGGCGTCCTGCCGCCTTGAACGCCATCGCCGCCCCGTAACCATCGCCCCCCTGAGTCGCCACGGCATCAATCCTGGGCAACGACAGCAGCGCCAGCGCCACCTCCTTGCGGGCGACGGAAGCCGTCCAGTTGCCGTATACGGTCTTGGCGAATTTCAGTCCCGGATAGTCGCTGGCGGCCTTGCGAATGCCGTCGCTGATGTTTTTATCGGTGGCATCGCCGGCAATGCCGCGGATCTCCAGCAACGTTCCGTTGCCCTTAAGGCGCTCGGCGATGTAATCCATTTCCACACGACCCATGGCGGACCAGTTGTAATCCACGGTGTAGACGCAACGTTCGGTAACCAGGCTGGCCATGACGACCACCACGATGCCCGCGTTGCAGGCGTCGCGGATGACCCCGTTAAGGGCCGTGTCGGAAGCGGCCAGGATGACAATGGCATTGACGCCCTTGACGATCATGTCCTGGATATGGGCGGCCTGTTCCGATGCCGAGTTATTGGTGCTGACTACCGGGGCCTCCCGGATCAAGCCATCCTTTTGCGCTTGGAGCGCAATTTCCTGCCAGTTGCGCACCATCACCTTGCGAAAATCGCTGCCCGCGTAGGAGTTGCTGAAGGCAATGCTATAGCCTGCGGTAGGGCCGCCAGCGATGCCATCGTCAGCCGCTTGGGCTGGATTGGCGGCAACGATCGCCATCCCCGCCACGCAGCCGGCGAAGCGCCACAAGAGTGTGTGGAGTGGTTTAGTGTTCATGCTGTTCTCCGACGCGCCTGGGATTGACCAGCAGTAATCCACCCGCACCTGCCGACAGTCCGGATCGACGGCTTGATCTGGGTGGAGCAGTTGGCACGCAGATAGGAGATCTTCGACTCTTTGAAGTTTGGCGCAGGCATTGAACGTCTCCCTGTATGGCACGTGCGGGGTTGTTACGTATTGCCTTCGGAAAAACCTGAAGCCCACCACGCTAGTGTCTTGCCTGCATTGGCAATGATCATAGTATCAAAGTGCCCGCTTCGCGCGGCCTTGGAGGATTTCAGCCAATTGAGCGCCCCACAAGGCGATGCGCAAATATCCGTCCTTGGACTGAGAGGTCTAGCAGGTGCGGCTCGCCGCTCAGGACGACAGAAACGAAAAGCCGCGACTGGCCGCACTGCGCTCATATTCCAGGAGGCACTCATAGTCAGCCTCACTGGCCGGCAGGACTTCCTTGATCGCTAGGTCACGGGAAACCTCAGGAAGCTGGCCCAAGGCTTCGTTCATTGCGTTCCTGATTGAAACGGCGTCCGCAGCCGTTTGACCAATCGAGGTTATGTAAGGCAGGCAGGGACTGCGCGCACTCCGCACGAGGATCCTGAGGCCTTCGATCTCGGCACTGTGATCTCTTGCAAGATAGTCGTAGGTGACGCTGTCGATGGACGCCAAATCGCCCTCGCCTGCTTTCAGCCGTCGCATGCTCTCCCGGTGGGATCCGGTGAAGGTGAGTGTCGAGAAAAACCCACGGTCGCTGATCCCGGCCAGCGTGTGGCGCAATAAATTCATTCCTGAGTTGGAATCCCGGGCGTTGATCAGGCCATGGCTGCCCTGGAAACCCGCCAGGTCAGTCATGGCCGAATCAGCCCTGCAGAGCAGCACACTGCAATGATCCCCCCCCGAGCTATGGGGAAGCTCATAGCTCGGGCGCCCTATCAGCCTCACCTTTCCCCGCAATGACGTGACGAATGGATAGCCGCAGGTCTGGGATAACAACAGATCCGGGGAAAGCCAGTGCGCCGCGAGATCAATGATCTGTTTTTGCCCTCGGCGCTCGCCGAGAATCTCCAGGATGCGCTCAAGCCAGGCGTGCTGTGCCTGTAAAACCCTGGCGGGAGCGAGGTACATGGATAGATCGCTGGTCATATGACATCCATTCAGAGGGTGCGATTGCCGCTGATCACAGCAGGAAACGGTTGGCAGGCGTCTTCAAGCCCAAGCGATCCCTCAGTGTCCCGGGTTCATATTCCTGGCGGAACACCCCTTTGGCTTGCAGCAAGGGCACCACGCCACGGGTGAATGTTTCGAAGTCAGTGGGCAAAAACGGAAACATGAGGTTGTAGCCATCGACGGCATTCGACTCGTATAACGCTGAAAGCTTGTCGGCAATATGCTCCGCCGTTCCGATCAGCAGCCAGGTACTTGAACTCTTGACCAACCGGCGTCCTATTTCGCGGATGGACAAGGAGGTGTCATACTGCTTGAGCAGGGCCAGCTCAGTTCGAATGCCATCAAACTCGGACTCATCCGGCAACGCTGGCAATGGTCCGTCCGGCGATAGACCCGTCAAGTCCAGGCGGGTGTAGCTGGAGACCAGGTCAATCGCCACCGCATCGATAATCAGGCTGTCCTCCAGGTGCCGACGTCGTTCCTCCTCAGTCTCATCCCCGAGCACCACCGGAAGCACGCCGGTGATGATTTTCAGATCACTGGAATGCCTGCCCTTCAACTCGAGTCGGCGATTCAAATCGGCCCTGTACGCCAACCCCTCTTCGACCGAATTGATAAAACAGAAGTGCACGTCCGCATGCGCGGCGGCCAGGTTTTTACCGGCTTCAGAAGACCCCGCCTGGGCAAGGACCGGATGGCCCTGGGGTGGACGCGGCACGTTAAGCGGCCCACGTACGTTGAAATGAGCGCCTTTGTGATTGATCGGGTGAATTTTCGATGGGTCGGCAAAGTCGCCCGTACCCTTGTCAAACGCTAGCGCACCCTCCTCCCAGGAGTCCCAGAGCTGCTTGACGACGTGGATGAATTCCTCGGCCCGCAGATAACGATCACCGTGCTTGGTTACGCCTGACAATCCGAAATTCGAGGCCTCCTCTTCCAGCCAGGACGTCACGATATTCCAGCTGGCTCGCCCTGCGCTGAGGTAGTCCAGCGAAGCAAAATAGCGCGCGAGGTTGAAGGGCTCATTATAGGAAGTCGAAGCCGTGCCCATCAGCCCGATGTGCTCGGTAACCGCAGCCAGTGCGGACAACAGCGTTATCGGTTCCAGGCGGGCGTTGGCATAGTGCCTCAACCCGCTGGCCACGGAGTCCCAGACTGCGACGTGATCCGCGACAAAAACCGCATCAAACTTCGCCGCCTCCGCCGCCTGCACGAGTTTTACGTAGTAACCCAGCGTCAATATCTCTTGGGTCGGTGCCAGCGGGTGGCGCCAGGAAAAACGATGATCGCCCTGGGGATTAAAAAAGAACAAATTCAAAATCATACTTTTATTCGACATAACGCCTCCGCGACCTTACCCACGTCGCATTGATTTTCACTGGGCCGTCTTGACGGTATGTTCGGCGACCCACTGCGCCGCGACTTTCGCGGGGTCCTTGTGATCGATATCAACCAGGCGATTGAGTTGCTTGAGGTCGTCATCGGTCAGTTTTGCAGAGACCTCGTTGAGCACCTGGGTGACTTCCGGGGTCAGCAACGCCTTGCGACCCAGTGGCGTGATGTTTTGCAGGGGCTGTTGGTGCTTGTCGTCCTCAAGGACAACCCAAGGCTCTTTCGCCAGGATGCCTTGCGTGGAGACCACCGTGGCCACGTCGATAGCGCCGGAGTTCAACGCCAGCCGCGACAACGGCCCGCCCATGTCCAGCGACTTGATGCTCTTGAAGTTGATGCCGTAGACCGCCTTTAACCCGGGCAGGCCTAACGCAGCCGTGGCAACTTCGGGAGGCCCGCCCAGGGTGAAATCTCCCGAAACGGGCGCCAGGTCGGACAAGGTGCGCAGGTTGTACTTTTCTGCGGTCTTTTTGGTGACAGCCCAGGCGGTAATGGAGCCTGCGGACGAAGGCTCAAGCAGCTGGAGGTCCGCCGGCAACTTCTGTTGCAAAGCGCCGAGGATCTCCTTTTGGCTGGTCAGGGCGGTCTTGTCGTCATAGAAACTCAACAGTGACCCCAGGTATTCGGGTACGACGTCTATATCGCCGTTTTCCAGGGCCTGGGCGATGATCTGGCGGTTGCCGAGATTGAGTCGGGTCTTGACGTCTATCCCTTGATTTTTCAAGGCTGACGCATAGATGTTGGCGAGAATCGTCTGCTCGGAAAAATTGGCCCCTCCAATGGTGATGGACTGAGCGCTGGCAAACGCGCTGCCCACCAGCAAGCCTAACCCCAGCAGCAATGAAACCGAGTGCGCTGAGCGAGCCTTCGAACGTTGTTTGTTTTTCATGTGGGTTTGCACCTCTGCAGAGTTAATACACACTTTCAAATGCCTCAGGTCATGTAGCGCTTAGTTCGATTTTTCCCGCCCGCCATTTTCTAACCATGAATGTTTCTATCATTGAACAAACCCACTCACTGACAATCGCCAGTGCCGACACCATCAGTGCGCCGCCAATAATTTGCGGCGTATCATTTCGGCCCAGTCCATCAATAAGAAACCTGCCCAGCCCACCGAAGCCGGCATACGCGGCGATGGTGGCCGTGGCGATAAGTTGCACCAGGGCTGATCGGAACCCTGAAAAGATCAGCGGAAAAGCCAGCGGCAACTCGAGCTGAAAAAACATCTGCCCTCTGCGCATGCCCATCGATCTGGCAGCCTGCTTCAGAGATGAATCCACCTGATCGATGCCAACATAGGTATTGGTTAATATCGGCGGGATGCTCATGGTCACCAACGCGATAATCACCGTGCTGGTTTCATAGCCAATGAGCATGATTGCAAGTATCACAATACCCAGGGAAGGTAATGCTCGCCCAATATTGAACAGCCCTATCGCCACCTGCGCGCCTTTGCGATAGTTAGCCAACAGTACGCCAAGCGGCAACGCTATTGCGCAAGCAATAACCAGGCTCAAGGACACATAATAAATATGCTCTGCCAGCCGAGTCAGGATGCCGTTTTCACCCAACCAATTATCAGGAAGAGAA
The DNA here is from genome assembly GCF_001269925.1 of Pseudomonas sp. MIACH. Taxonomy (GTDB): domain Bacteria; phylum Pseudomonadota; class Gammaproteobacteria; order Pseudomonadales; family Pseudomonadaceae; genus Aquipseudomonas. The sequence continues at coordinate 82,752 of NZ_LHVO01000060.1, read as the reverse complement.
AACCAAAGGTAGACACTTGCGATCATGTTCATCAGCGCACCCAAGGCACCAGCCATTTATTGATTGAATAAAACAGAAAATCAAAACATAACGCCAACATCACGGTCAGGACCAGGCTGACTGCCACAGGTGTAGTGAAACTTTGAGCCAGCCCGGTAATGAACAACTGGCCCAGTCCACCTTGTCCAATCAAGGCAGTAACAGTCACCAGTCCCACCAAAGTAACCGAGGTTGTTCGTAAGCCTGCCAATAAAGCAGGCAGCGCCAGTGGAAGTTCAACCCCGAGGAATCTCTGCATGCGCGTATACCCGAGCGCACGGGCTTCCTCCAATACGTCCGCGGGGTTACTCGCAAGTCCCGCCAAGGTGTTCTGTAACACGATGAGCAAGGAATACAGGCTCAAACCAATGACCGCCGTGGTCTTGGATAACCCGGTAAAAGGCATTATCAAAATAAACAGTGCCAGCGACGGAATGGTAAAGAGTATGCCGCAGACATAAATCATCGGCCGCGCCAGTCCTGGCTGCCACAACGTCAAGAGCACCATTGCACCCGCTAACAGCATCCCTATACACAGGCCCAAGGTCACCAGTTGAATATGATCAATTAACAGCTGGCCGATCTGCTGCCAGTTTTCAACGATCCAGGACCAGTCAATCATTGCGCACTTCCGAAGCGGCGCTCATTGAGTGCGCTGTGAAGGCTGGCAATCGACAGGCAACCTTCGTAACCGCCCGCCTCGTCCACGCGAACAACCACACCGATCGGTGCCGTTAGAATTTTAACCAGGGCGTGATGCAATGAGTCGTGACTCGACACCGTGGTCAGCTCCGGAACAGCCACGTCCGATTCACTGACCCACTTCAACGGGTTGGACTTGTCATCCAGGAGAAGTTTGAATTCACAACTGACCTCATCCACCGGAAGATCAGAAACCTTCATCAGCGAAAGTCTTTTTAACAGCGGATCTTTGCCGATAAAGTTCTTCACAAACTCGCTGGCAGGATGGGCAAGGATGTTGTGAGGGGTATCGAACTGAACAAGTTTTCCTTCGCCCTCGAAGATGGCAATCCGATCACCAATCTTGATGGCCTCCTCCATATCATGGGTCACCAGGATAATGGTTTTATGCAAACGTCTCTGAAGTGCAACCAGTTCATCCTGCAGTCGCTCGCGTATCACCGGATCAAGCGCGGCAAAGGGTTCGTCCATCAATACAACCGGTGGGTCCGAGGCCAATGCCCGCGCCAGGGCGACACGGCTTTGCTGTCCGCCCGACAGCTGATTAGGGTAGCGGTCCAGAAATTCCGGCTGAAGCCCAACCAGGGAGATGAGTTCGCTCACGCGCTGGCGAATTTTATGTTTGCTCCAGCCCAGCAGCCGCGGGACTGCGCCAATATTTTCGGCAACCGTCTGGTGAGGAAATAAGGCTGCGCTCTGCATCATGAAACCAATGCCACGGCGTAGCGTAACGACGTCAAGTTCATCGGTCGCCACGCCATTGACACAGATGCGGCCACTGTCCTGGGTATCCAGCCTGTTGATCATGCGCAAAATGGTGGTTTTGCCGCATCCACTGGGCCCGACAAATACACAGATCTCACCCTCTCGGACGTGAAGCGTTAAATCGCTCACGGCCATTCGCGGGCTGCCTTTATGAGTTTTCCTGATGGCTTCAAAACGTATCATTTTTCCGACGCCCTATTAGCTTGCCTAGTGTTAGTGCTCAGCAGGATGGCGAGGACAATCCACGGGACTGACCAGATGTTTCTGCAATAACTGGAAGTAGCCATGAATGACATAGCCATTGTTTCGCGCGATCCATTGTTCACGCCTGGCTCTATACACCCTGGGTAAGTAAAACCAGGGCAAACCGGGAAGATCGTGATGAACCAGGTGAAGATTGAGGTTGAGAAACAGCCAACTCAACAGCCCCGACGATTCATTGATAACCGTGCGGTGTTGCGGAAGCGTTGACGGACGATGTTCGTAAAACGACCGGATCATGGCAATCGACAAGGCCGGCAGCGACACCAGGAATAGGTACTGCATGGCACTGATGGCGCTGTATTGCTCAACCAAGGCCAGCACTACGCCAACACTTAGTAGATGAGCAACCCACATCCGCCAAGCGATTCGCCCGGTGTGAAACAGCCCTCCGATCTCACTGCCCACGAGGGTTATCACCGCCAACGGAGCGCCCATAAGCAAACGACCACCCACGGTCTTGTTTACCCATAACAACGTTCTGATATAGCGAGGCGAGCGCAACCAAACAGCACCGGTGACATAACGACTTTCCGGATCTTGGCCCGGCACCGTCAACGCCTCGTCGTGGTGATGCGCCAAATGAGTGTCCCTATAGATGTCGTAGGGATACCACACGGCAAATGGCAGAAATCCCAGGGCTTTATTGATGCCAGCCCAACGCGTTGGATGACCGTGGATAAGCTCATGCTGAATCGACATCCACAGCACAACCAGTGGAATCAACAGGACGAGGCTGAGTACTTCGCCAAGTACGCTCCCACAAAAAATAATAAACGCCCAAGCCAGATAGAACCCGACTAACAAAAGCCAGGTGGGCCATTCAGTTTTACTCGTTACGGTAGTGCTCAGCTTAGCGATTTCAGCTCGATGAGCTTCATCCAGATAGTTTGGCATTGTTGTCAATCGTGATAGGTCTTGCTCGGAACAGACGCCCAATCACTCACACTTCAGGCTGCAACCCCATAGACGGGGTATTACCGGAAGATGATTGGCTGGACTGACGGTATGGAAGTGCGCAACAACGATGATTCACATGGCGTAGAGAAGAAACGCCAGGCCTTCGCTGATTGCACTGCAGGCTTCGCTGTTGGCCTGACAAGGGAGGGGTTTGCCGGTAACGAATGGAACGGCAATGGAGGAAAAAGAACTGATGCGCAGATTGCCGGCGTGATAAATCGCCGCGTGGGCGCCGTCATGCGACAGAGCCTCAAGGCTGATTTGGAAGATTCGGGCGCCGGACATAGTCGTACCATAACAATAGGATTGAACATATCCGGCGGTCCGGTGACAGCAAGGTAGCATGATGATTAATACGATCAAGGAATATATTTTATTATGCTTATTCCTAAAGAGAATAACGAAAAATAACGTGCCTCTTCTGTTCTGTATTCTCGGGATTCGGGATTCTTGACATAGCGTAAGACGACGACATCAATACGAGTGAGCGCTTTTGTCCAGAAGCGTCGGATCATTCGTGGAGACGTCGTATCACCCACTACCAACGGACATCTACGACTCGCACGTAGATGCCCGCTCCCCTGTCATCGTCGGATGTTGAGTGGTCGTAAAAAGTCAGTCATTGAAACGGTGCATGCTGTACTCAACAACGGATTACGACTCGAACTCGGAAAACCGACGTTCAGCCTCTGATTCCCTGAGATTAAAACCGTCGCGGCATAACATCTCCGCTCCGGTATAAGACTCAAATCAATTCGGCTAAAGACGCCGGATTGAAGCCCTTCAGATCCGCGTAATTGCCTTTTTCCACTTTGGCGACCCAATCCTTGTCACTCAGCAAAACTCGCCCTACTGCGATCAGATCAAACTCTTCGCGCTCCATACGCTCGACGAGCCGATCCAGACTCGCAGGCGTTGATCCCTGGCCGGCGAATGCATGAGTAACATCATTATCCAGCCCGACCGAGCCGACGCTGATGGTTGTGGCTCCAGTGACTTTCTTCGCCCAGCCCGCGCAATTGAGTCCGTTCTCACCGTCAATTTCGGGAAACTCAGGGTCCCAGAAGCGTCGCTGCGAACAATGCAGAACATCAACGCCTGCCTGAACCAACGGCAGTAGCCAGTCTTCCATCGCTGCTGGGGTCTCTGCAATGCGCACCGCAAAGTCCTGCTGTTTCCACTGGCTGACGCGCATGATGATTGGGAATTCGGGGCCGACCGCATGACGAACAGCAGAGACAATCTCAGCGGCAAAGCGCGAGCGCTCCTTGATCGTCGGTCCACCGTAGCGATCGGTGCGCTGATTGGTGCCGCCCCAGAAAAACTGATCGATCAAATAGCCATGAGCCCCATGGATTTCAACGGTGTCGAAACCCAGGCGTTTGGCATCCGCTGCTGCCTTGGCGAAAGCAGCAACTGTATCTGCAATATCCTCTTCGCTCATCGCCACACCGCGTGGGTCGTTTGGCGAATCGAGGCCAGATGGACTTTCCACCGGCGCATCTGGCTCCCAGCCGCTGACGTCACGCACTGCACCGGTGTGCCAGAGCTGCGGCCCCATACGGCCACCCGCATTGTGGACAGAATCGATCACGTTCTTCCATCCGGCCAGCGCTGCTTCACCGTGGAAAAAAGGAATACCGGAACCGTTACGTGAAGCGGGACGATCGATAACGGTCCCTTCTGACAAGATTAATCCGGCACGACCTTCCGCGCGCCGCCGGTAATATGCAGCGCTCGCTTCGCCGGGGACGCCGTCCGGCGAAAATTGCCTAGTCATCGGCGCCATGACAATCCGGTTTTTCAACTCAAGTGACCCGATGGAAAAAGGACGGAATAAAATGCTGGTATCAGGGTTTGACATTGGATGGACTCCATTTGCTTTCGGAAGCCATATAAGTATATTTTGTAGACCTAATGTCAATTAGGCACCTAGAGTAGCCTAGGTATATATGAGGAAACTTCGATGCTGGAATTAAAGCCACAATGTTTTTCGTCGGACTGCCCAAGCCGGGCATTGTTCGACCAGATCGCAGACAAGTGGTCGATGATGGTTCTGGCTGTGCTTGATGATGGACCCCATCGCTTTAATGCCATCAGGCGCCGCCTGGAGGGTGTCACTCAGAAGGCACTGACGCAGTGCCTCCGGCGGCTGGAACGAAATGGTCTCGTATCGCGCCAGGTCATCTCGTTCTCGCCCGTGGCAGTCCAGTATGAGATCACCCCACTGGGTCGGACATTGCAGCAGCCATTTCGCGAATTGCATAAATGGACGCTTGATAAATTGCCTGATATTGAAGCTGCCCGGTTGAAGTTTGATGAGGCCGCGGAGGCAAACCTACCAACGCCACATTAAGTACCTAATTGACGCAGGGTTTATCTGCAACCGTCTGATCAAGTTATTACTGCTCAGACGATCGCAGAAGTTACTCCACCGGGTATTGGCGAGCGAAACAATCGTCACAATAACGATATGGGATAATTAATAAAAATCCGATTTTCATCAAACTCATTGCTGCTGAAATCCCTGCGAACACTCGCATTACGCCATCTAACGCTGAGATTTTTCAGCGCACCAGACTGTACGACGTAGGCCAATTCCGATTCTCGGCCCCATTCTTTACCATCTGTTATCGAACCTGTGTGGACATTATCACCGCTGATATATCGGTTCATTAATGTCAGGCCCGGGATACCGAGTACCGCGAAGTTAAAGTCGTGGCGTAGCTGCCATGAGCGCTCCTGAGCGTTATCAAAACTGGCGTTATAGCTATCGTTGGCCAAGGTTCCGCCACTGGTACCGTTGACCCGCATCCACGCGCTTTCGCCGGTGAGTTTTTGCAGGCCGACATAGAAGGTGTTGCCGCCGTATTTGGCCGAGAGCAGCGCGAACGCGGTTTTGTTGTCCAAGTCGCCAGCCAAGGCCCTGCCGTCTTCCTTGCCGATGAAGTAACCGAGGTTGGCGCCCAGGGTCCAGTCGCCGATGGGCTGGCTGTGGGTCAGGTTGAAGTATTTTTGCTGGTAGATGTCGGACAGTTCCGAGTACCAGACACCGACCTGGGTGCGTTTTTCGTTGAAGGCGTATTCGCCGCCGCCGAAGTTGAAACGGTCGGACGTGAACGCGCCGCGGCCGTTCATCGACATGTCTTCCATGCTCGCGTCGTTGCGCGGGCTGTTGGCGCGGAACTGGCCACCGTACAGCGTCAGGCCGCTGATTTCGGTGGAGGTCACCTGGCCGCCACGGAAGGTTTGTGGCAGGGAACGGCCGTCGTCGGAGCGCAGAATCGGCAGCACCGGCATCCACTCACCGACCTTCAGTTCGGTATTCGACACCTTGCCCTTGAGGGCGACGCCCAGCCGACCGAAGTCATCAGCCGGGCGGCCGTCATCGTGTACCGGCAGCAGTTGTGTGCCTGCCGTACCACGACCGCCATCGAGCTTGACCGAGTACAGGCCCAGCACGTCCACGCCGAACCCGACCACGCCCGGAGTGAAACCGGACTTGGCGTCGAGGATGAAGTTCTGGGTCCATTCCTCGGCTTTACCTTGGGCGGCGTTCGGGTTGATGAAGTTGCGATTGATGTAAGCGTTGCGCAAATTGAGGGTGGCCTTAGCGCCATCAACAAAGCCGCTGTTCTGATCGGCTTGAACAGCCGCTGACGAACCCGCGCAGACCGCAAGAGTCAGACTGATCAGAGATTGATGTGCAGGCACGCTGCGGGAAATAACAGGGTAGCGCATGATGTTTTCTCACAATGAATTATTATTGTTTTGGGGTGATTTCCAGCTCGTTATTAAACCTACGCACAGGCAGTTTCTAGAGCTAACTACCGAGCGACTGCAGGGATCACTTATGTGTCTTGTTACAGCCCTTTATTGAGAAATTTATAATTGCTTACTATCGACTTATGCAAAACCCGAGCGTGCGCAGACGCGAGCCTGACTCAATGCCGGTAATGGCACGCTCGTGGGGAATTGCGTAAGAACAACGACTGGAAGTTAAAACGTACTCGAACGCTCGGCGATCAACCCGCACTTCCCGGCGTTTTACAACGTGTGTATTCCAATTGATAAAGCGTGGTTTCTGGCCCCGTCGATTGCTCCTCCAGCAGGCGTTGCAGCTCCGCTACAAAAGACTCGCCGGCGACACGAACGTAATCGGGCGCACACCCTTCGATCATGACGATCCAGGCCGGTATCTGGGTCCCTTCGGCGCGGGCTTTTTTCTCTGCGGTTTCAACCTTGCTCACGGCCTCATCAGCCACGCACAAATGCACGCCCGTAATACCCTGTTTATCAGCAAGGGGAGGAAGCACGCGTTGGCGCAATACATCCGACACTGATTTATGCTGCCCTTCGACGACATCGAAACGGACCGTCAGCAAATACGCGCCCTGCCCCACACCGCTGGTATAAGTAACCTCGCATATGGATCGCGCGACGTTGCGATAGGACTGCACCGACTGCTTTGTCCAAGCCGTCGGACTGTTGAGACGCGATAAATAATCCTGCCCTCCCAACACCTGCACCGTGTCAGCCTCATAGAGGTTGAAATAGGTTGGTCCTGCATCCAAAGCGATGTATCGGCGCCCCCGCAAAAACCCCGGAATTCCAGCCCGCTCCGGCATGTGTTCACGGTTATGCCACTCATAGAACTCGTCCCGTGCTTCGGGCAAAAGATCATGCCAGATCGCGACTACACCCGTTCCTGCAAAGCTCATAGCGTTTTCCTCCAGCGATAGTCAGTCAACATTGGGATGGCGACCGGCGACCCATGCAGCGCCCATTTCAGCAACGTAAGGAACCACGGTCTGAAATTGCTCACCCAGCCCTTGGCCACCGACACGCATGGTGTCACCCGCCTTGAGAAATACCGGCGGCTTCTGCCCGAGCCCCACACCGGGTGGCGTACCGGTAATGATGACGTCACCCGGCATAAGCGGCATGAAGCGACTGAGGTACGCGACAATGTGTGCAACGCTGAAAATCATCGTACGGGTATTGCCGGTCTGGAGACGTTTGCCGTTCACGTCGAGCCAGACGTCAATGGCCTGCGGGTCGGCAATTTCGTCGCGGGTGACCAGCCAAGGTCCCAGTGGTGCGAAGGAAAAACCGCTTTTTCCCTTGGTCCACTGCCCTTCGTACTCAAGCTGATAAGCCCGCTCGGAAACATCATTGGCCAGGCAATAGCCGGCGATGTGATTCAAAGCCTGTGACTCATCAATCTGCCAGGCAGGTGTACCGATGACGATGGCCAACTCGACTTCCCAATCAAGCTTCTGAGCCCCCGTGGGTAAAATCACCGGGTCATTGGGGCCGCTGATGGACGCGGTGTGTTTGTTGAAGACCACCGGTTGGCTCGGGATAGGTGTATTTGTTTCAGCCGCGTGATCGGAGTAGTTCAGGCCGATGCAAATCAGGTTCGGTACGCTGCCTACGCAGGGACCAAGGCGTGTGCCAGGCGCCACCACCGGAAGCTTTTCAACATCAACAGCACGTAGTTTTTCGAGCACTGACGGGCTCAGGGCTGACGCATCGATGTCATCGACAATGCCCGAAAGGTCTCGTACGACTCCTTGCGAATCCAAGATTCCCGGCTGTTCCTGCCCCGGCAAACCAAAACGAACTAAGCGCATTTGTTACTCCTCCAGCGTTGAGAAATGGACAGACAATGAGCCTGCTTCGCCGAACTGAACATGCAGTGGCTGATTGACGGGCACATCGAGAACACCTGCATAGGACCCGGTGATAATCACCTGCCCTGCTTGCAGCCCTATCCCTTGTGTAGACAGAAAATTGGCCAGCCATAGGATCGGCAACAACGGATCCACGTCCGGATGGCGACCCTTGATATTCACAAGCTCTGACGTTGCATCGCTCAGGGTGATATCCAGTTCAGAGGGCAGGCTGGCAGCGTTCGACAGCGTGATTGGCGCCCCAAGTACCAGGCCGTGATTGAATAGACCGTCCGCGAGCAATTGCTCGAACGGCAGAGTGTGTGGCTCGGTGTAACGGCAATCGATGACTTCCAGTGCCACGTGCACGCCGCTGATCGCGTCCGCGATCTGTTCAGCGGTGTAAGGCTCCGCACGTGCTGGCAAATCATGGGCCAGGACGCACGCCAGTTCGGGCTCGATGCGCGCCTTATCAGCGTCGGCGGCCAGTCGGTAACGTTCGCCTTTTACAATGCTGTCGCTGTAGATCGGGGCAACGATCCACTTGCCAGCCGGCGGTAACGCGCACTTCCACCCCCCCACGGTTTTTCCAGCCAATGGCCCTACGTGCTGCTGAATGGCAAAACCTTGTGCGAGGCTGCTTGGCAGGTTCGGGCCTGGCAAGGCTGCCAGCCGAACACCCTCCAGCCGTGCACGGACCAGGGCAGCAGCGGCGATTTCCAGCCCTGCCCCTGCCTCGGTCCATTCAGATGCGGGCTGACTCATACGTTCTCCGAATGCACGCTGTTCTGGCGCGGCCAAACCGTACCCAGCTTATTGGCTGCATCTTCGAGCAACGCATGCAATTGGTCGTAACGTTCGGGCTGCATGCGCAAGACCGGGCCGGCGATACTCATCGTGCCGACCACAGTGCCAGATGGAACCAGCTTGACCGGTACGGCAATCGCCCAGACACCCGCCTCGGCTTCTTCAATGACCAGGCCATATCCGCGCTTGCGGGTCAGCGACAGCTCGGCCAATAAACCTTCGATGCTGTTGATCGCTTTCGGCCCCTGCCCAATCCCTGCATCAGCTTTCCCCAGCCCGCTACGCAGCGCGTGCTCAACGGCCAGTTCATCCGGCATTGAGGCCAGCCAGGCTTTTCCATTGGCGGTGGCATAGAGATTGATGGGTTGATCCATGGCCGGCGAATACATGAGCCCCGGCGCGGCACCTTGGGCTGAAGACAGCCAGGACAAGGTGCCCTCGTTGACCACCGTCAGTCGCACCAACTCGTGACACTGAGCAGCCACTTGCTCAAGGATCGGCTGGACCAATTCCGGCAAGCCAATCCCATGTAAATAGCGCTGCCCCAAGAGTGCCAGCTTGAGAGTCAGGCGGTATTGCGAGGTGGCTTCATCCTGCTCTGCCCACCCTTGCTCGACTAACTGAGCAAGCACTCGATGAGCGGGCCCCTTTTCCAAGCCCAACTCTGCTGCGATATCGGACATCCGCATCCAGCGAGCTTCGCGTGCCAGCAGCTCAATGGCCTCCAGGCAGCGGTCGACAGCACCTTTGACGACTCTCATATTTTTCTCGACTTATCTTTGACAATGAGGTGAATGTGAGCAACATTGTTCGTAATGGAACGACGTTCCAATAGTATGCAGGCACCTCTTGATAAGTCAAACCCGCTTGTACCTGGTTGGCCTTATCGAGACAGAGCGGGCACCGCAGACGGGGTCCGGGACGCGGGGAACGCCTGACAGATATTGAAAACCGCCCCCTTCTGGTTCGGCTCTTTTATCAATAGACGCACGCCTGTGTATGTTCAATCTTCCCGGAAAAACCCCCAATGCATCCCACCACGCCTTACCTACAGAAGTCCGCGGGCAGCAAGATTGCGCATCATCGCTCGCAAGCCGAACGTCCAGGGCGCAGCCGCATGACTGTAGGTGACGGTGTTACGCAGCGTGCCCAGCAGCGGGCTACCTATGCTGACCTCATCCCCTTGCTTATGCGTAAAGCCGCTCCCGGGCTCTTCACGATCTTGGGTAGGCGCAAACAATGTGCCGAGAAAAAGCATGAAGCCATCAGGGTATTGGTGATCGCCGCCGACCGTCTGGGCCACCAGATCCAACGGATCACGGCTGATCAATGCCATGGAACTGCTGCCTTCAAGGATGAAGCCGTCGTCGCCCTGAACCTGCAAATCCACGACGCAGTTGCGCACGTCATCGAGGGAAAACGTTTCATCGAACAAACGAATAAAGGGGCCGATCGCACAGGACGCATTGTTGTCCTTGGCCTTGCTCAACAGCAGTGCGCTGCGGCCTTCGAAATCACGCAAGTTGACGTCATTGCCCAAGGTGACGCCATGCACTTGGCCTCGACTGTTCACCGCCAGCACAATTTCCGGCTCTGGGTTGTTCCATTCAGACTTGTGATGGATGCCGATTTCGCTGCCGCTGCCCACTGCGGCCAGCACCGGTGCCTTGGTGAAAATCTCCGCGTCCGGGCCAATACCGACCTCCAGGTATTGCGACCACATGCCCTGCTTGATCAGCACAGCCTTAAGGCGCATCGCGTCTGGCGAGCCCGGTTTGATTGCCCGCAAGTTATCGCCAATGGCTTCTTGCACCAGACGGCGAACACTTTCGGCGTTGCCAGCATCGCCTCGGGCCTGCTCCTCGATGACCCGCTCGATCATGCTGGAGGCGAACGTAACCCCGGCCGCCTTGATGACCTGCAAATCCGCCGGGGGCAGCAGAGATGCCTTGCCGGGATCGGCATGGCTGCCGGTGTTCCCAAGCAACTCCTCGACGGTGCCGATGTACCTGCCAGGCGCCTGACGAACAGCCAGCAACGGCGAGGTGTGTTCCAGCAGCTCGCTTATTGTCGAAAAAGTTTCAGAAAGATCAAACACGCCTTCATCGCGCAACACCACTGGCGAGGGTCCTGCAATCGCACCCGGGATCCAGGCGCGGCCGATCAGCGTTCCGGCCAAGCCATCCAGCGGCAGGGTGTTTTCGCGCGTCAGTTTCAAATTCGCCATAGAGCTTCCAGAGCAGTCAGCCATCAGAGCCGTAAAAGTAATGGACCGCTCCGGTAAATCCCAATGAAAGAAACTCACCAATCAATGCTGTTTCGTTATCGACAGACAAGGCCTTATCCGATGGAAAACGATCAAATTACGTTTGCCAGTGTCACCCGATGGCTGAAGATCAAACACCTGGTACTGGTCAATAGCCTGGCCAAGACCCGCAATATGCACACCACCGCAGAACACATGAATGTTACGCAACCGGCCATCAGTAAATTGCTTCGCGATCTGGAAGTACTTCTGGGCTTTCCACTGTTTGAGCGTCAAACGCGCAACCTGGTCCTTACTGAACTAGGCGAGTTCGTGGCCCGCTATGCGCGTATTACCCTGGAAGACACGGAATCGTTCGTCGACCAAGTCAACAAGCTGCGAAAAGGCGGGCATGGTCATTTAAAAATCGGCACCATTTTCGCCGCGACCTCAGTGGTGCTGCCTGAAGCTATCGCCAGCATAAAACGTGAGCGCCCTCTCCTTTCCATCGAGGTGATCGAACAAACCAGCAATCACTTGCTGGAAATGCTCGAACAAAAAAAACTCGATTTAATCATCGCGCGCTTCACGGATGAGGATTGCCAGCCTTTCGAATTTACGTCGCTGGGACCTGAACCCTTCTGCCTTGTCGTGAACAGCACACACCCTCTGTGCCAACTGGGGGAGGTTCCCACCGAATCACTCAGCGAATGGCCATGGGTCATGTATCCCTTTAACACGCCGATCCGACAACGCATGGAGCGCGCGTTCAGGACGTTCCGGATCGCCCCGCCGACCAACACCGTGGAGACCATTTCGATGCAGACCTTCCTGCAGTTGCTGCAGTCTGGGCCAATGCTTGCCATGCTCCCGGAGTCAATGGTCCAGTCGCAACTGCAAAATGGGCAGCTTCAAATCCTCAATACGCCCTTCACAGTTGAATCTCAGGATTACGGGGTGATTACCCGCAAGGATGAGCCCCTGTCAGAGCCCACGCGGAGGTTTGTTGCGACCTTATTAGAGTTCGCCAGGCTGCGGCAAACGACTACAGAGAAGAGGCCCTGCAGCGACCCCGGTAAAAGTCGATGAGGCAAAGTTATCGAGCAATCGAAAGCTCTCATTAGGCAGCCATTTCTATGAATCCTATAGTGCCGGCACAAAAGTGCGGCGCTATGAGTGACCGCGCACCACCCAGCAGCCCGTGAGGATGCGATGGAACTGATCATGAAAACCGGCGCAGCAGCTGTGCTGCGTTTGAACCCGCTGGACGATGTGCTGATCGCACGCCGACCGCTGGTCGCGGGCGAAATCCTTGAGCAGGAGGGCGTGACAGTCCTTCAAGCGATTGTGCCGGGCCATAAAGTGGCCTCCCGGCGTATCGAAGCCGGTCAACCGGTGAGGCGCTATGGGCAAATCATTGGTTTTGCCGTTGTCGACATAGAAGCCGGCGAGCATATCCATGTGCATAACCTGGCCATGGGGGACTTCGCTCGGGATTATGCGTTCAGCGTCGATGCCAAGCCCCAGGTCAAGCCGAGTGAAGCCCCATCGTTCATGGGTATCGTACGCCCGGATGGACGCGTCGCCACGCGCAACTACATCGGCATTCTTACCTCAGTGAATTGCTCTGCCACAGTCGCGCGGGCCATCGCAGACCATTTTCGTCGGGACATCAATCCCGCTGCACTGCAAGCGTATCCAAACGTCGACGGTGTTGTTGCGCTCACCCATTCTGCCGGCTGCGCCGTTGATCCTGCGGGCGACGGTTTGAACCTGTTGCGTCGGACATTGGCGGGATATGCGACCCACGCCAACTTTGCCGCCGTGCTGGTCATCGGGTTGGGCTGCGAGACGAACCAAATCGACTCATTACTCACGACGCAAGGACTCACCCGTAGTAATACCTTGCGCACGTTCAACATTCAGGACAGTGGCGGTACGTCCAAGGCCATCGCCAGTGGCATTGACCACGTGAAGGAACTGCTCGGCGAAGCCAATCGAATTCAACGTGAATCGGTCAGCGCTCGACATCTGATCGTTGGGCTTCAGTGTGGTGGCTCGGATGGCTACTCAGGTATTACTGCCAACCCCGCGTTGGGCAATGCAGTGGATCGCCTGGTCGCCTGCGGCGGTACTGCGATTCTTTCTGAAACCCCTGAAATATACGGTGCCGAACACTTGCTGACACGTCGGGCTGTCAGCCGTGAAGTCGGCGAAAAACTTATCGCTCGAATTCATTGGTGGGAACGCTACTGCGAGCGTATGGGGGCCGAGTTGAACAATAACCCCTCTGCCGGCAACAAGGCCGGTGGCTTGACCACCATTCTGGAAAAGTCGCTGGGCGCAGTGGCAAAGGCGGGCTCCAGCAACCTGATGGATGTCTACGAATATGCCCAGTCCGTTACTGCCAGCGGCCTGGTTTTCATGGACACCCCTGGCTATGACCCCGTCTCCGCAACCGGCCAGGTCGCCGGTGGCGCCAACCTGATTGCGTTTACCACCGGGCGCGGGTCGGCCTATGGCTGTGCCCCTGCCCCATCAATAAAGCTGGCGACTAACAGCGCCTTGTGGGCGCGTCAGCGAGAAGACATGGACATCAACTGCGGCGAAATAGCCGAAGACACGTTGACCATCGAAGCGTGCGGTGCGGCGATCTTTGAAACCATGCTGCGCATAGCCTCGGGCGAGCGCAGCATGAGCGAACAACACGGATACGGACAAAATGAGTTCGTGCCTTGGCAGATCGGCGCCGTCACCTGATTTTCAGTGCTGGGAACGCCTTGCCCAGCTATCTCTTGCACATTCATCCTGGAGACAACGATGTCCCTCATCACCGGCCAGAATTTTATCGGCGGTCAGCGCAGCGCCGCCGGCAGTATCATCGTCAAGAGTGTGGATGCCAGCACCGGGGAAACCTTGCCCTATGCCTTCCACCAGGCGACGCCGCAAGAAATCGAGGATGCTGCTTGCGCAGCCAACAACGCCTTTTCCAGCTACCGCAGCCTGAGCGCGAACAAACGGGCTGAATTCCTCGATGCCATCGCTGAAGAACTGGAGGCTTTGGACGATGAGTTTATTGCCCTGGTTTGCCGTGAAACAGCATTGCCTGCAGCTCGTATCCAAGGCGAACGCGCACGTACCAGTGGCCAAATGCGCCTGTTTGCAAACGTACTGCGGCGCGGTGACTTCTATGGCGCTCGCATCGACCAAGCGTTACCACTACGCAAGCCGTTGCCACGCCCTGACCTCCGCCAGTACCGCACCGCAATCGGTCCGGTTGCTGTGTTTGGTGCAAGTAATTTCCCGTTGGCTTTCTCCACGGCCGGCGGCGATACCGCCTCCGCGCTCGCGGCAGGTTGTCCGGTGATCTTCAAAGCCCACAGCGGCCACATGGCGACGGCAGAACAGGTTGCCAACGCGATCATCCGCGCGGCCGAGCGCAGCGGCATGCCCGCCGGTGTCTTCAATATGATTTATGGCAGTGGCGTAGGCGAAGCCTTGGTCAAACACCCGCTCATCAAGGGCGTTGGTTTTACCGGTTCACTCAAAGGTGGTCGAGCATTGTGCGACATGGCCGCCGCTCGCCCCGAGCCCATTCCAGTCTTCGCCGAGATGTCGAGCATCAACCCGGTGGTGATCCTGCCCCAGGCCCTCTCGCGTCGGGCCGACAGTATCGCTCACGATCTTGCCGCCTCGGTGGTTCAAGGTTGTGGGCAGTTCTGCACCAATCCCGGACTGGTGGTTGGCATTCGCTCGGATGCATTCAGTGCCTTCCAGAATAGAGTGGCGGCGCTGATAGGCGACCAACCGGCACAGACAATGCTCAACGCAGGCACCCTGCGTAGCTATGCGGCTGGCTTGCAGAACCTGCACGCGCACCCCGGCATCGTGCACCTGGCTGGCAGCAACCAACAGGGACACCAAGCCCAGCCGCAGTTGTTCAAGGCCGACGTAGAGTTGCTGCTTAACGGCGACAAGGTTCTTCAAGAGGAAATCTTCGGCCCCACCTCTATCTTCATCGAGGTCACTGACCAGGCACAGCTCAACGCTGCCATCCATGCCCTTCACGGGCAATTGACCGCAACCTTGATCGGAGAGCCAGAAGACCTGACGCAATTCGCAGAGTTGACTGCTTTGTTGGAGGTGAAGGTCGGCCGCATCCTCATCAATGGCTACCCAACGGGTGTCGAGGTCTGCGATTCCATGGTGCACGGCGGTCCTTATCCGGCGACGTCCGACAGTCGCGGCACCTCGGTCGGCACGTTGGCTATCGATCGCTTCCTGAGACCTGTCTGCTTTCAAAATTACCCTGACGCATTGCTGCCCGATGCTCTCAAGAACGCCAATCCGTTGAACATTTTCAGACTGGTAGACGGGCATCTTTCTCGAGACAGCTTGTAAGCCTACAGGCGTGCTATCAGGCCTGTAGACAACCTCAAAGGCACCCGACAGGCGGAAGATTTTTGTCCTCCTGTCAGGTTGCTGTGCACGACTGATAACCGCTGCTTTCGCACGTTGGCGACGCCAGCATTGAGAGATTCGTCGCCTAAATCATGGCTGAATTTATCACTGACTGATCCAGCCAACGGCTCCTTGACAACCGCTTCCAAAAAGTAACAACATTACTAATGGAACACGGTTACAACAATAAAAATCCAAAAGACGGAGACACGTCATGAGTCAAAGCACACTGGTTGAGCCTCATTCCAAACGACAGTCAAGGAAAGCTGCTGCCAGCGGCTGGATCGGTTCGGCTCTGGAGTATTACGACTTTTTCATCTACGCCACTGCAGCGGCCTTGCTTTTCCCACAGCTGTTTTTCCCAACAGACAATCCCACCGTAGGCATCATCGTCTCGCTGGCAAGCTTCGGCGTTGGGTACATCGCTCGTCCAATCGGAGCCGTGGTATTAGGGCACCTGGGCGACCGACATGGACGCAAGACCGTACTGGTCTACTGCATGTTCTTGATGGGCTTTTCGACCGTGAGCATCGGACTGCTTCCTACCTACCAGCAGATCGGTGTCTGGGCTCCTGCCCTGTTGATTTTTTTGCGCCTGATTCAAGGATTTGCGGTCGCTGGAGAGGTGTCATGTGCCAGCTCCATGACCTTGGAACACGCCCCCGATGGACGTCGCGGTTATTTCGCAAGCTTTACGCTTCAAGGCGTACAAGCCGGACAACTACTCGCGGCGGGGGTTTTCCTGCCTCTGGCCCAGTTCATGCCCGCTGATCAATTTGCTGCCTGGGGCTGGCGAATTCCATTTCTGCTCAGCGCCCTGGTGCTGGTCGCCGGGTGGATCATTCGGCGTGAAGTTCATGAAGCGCCAGTATTCACCGAGGCGCAGAACAAAGACGAGAAACGCAAATTACCTGTGGTAGAAGTGTTCACGCAGAGCTGGCGAGATGTGTTACGAGTGATCTGCATGGCGCTGTCTGCGGTCCTTGCAATCGTTGCCTCCGTATTCGGTGCAACCTATGCAGTCCAACCGGCCTACGGGATTGGCTTTCCTTCCGGTGTGTTCATGTGGATACCGGTATTAGGCAATCTGTGTGCCGTGATACTTATCCCCTTCGTAGGCAAGCTCTCTGACAGGATTGGTCGCCGGCCTCCGGTAATTGTGGGTGTTCTTAGCGGTGGACTTCTGTCATTTGCGTATCTCTATGCGATCAGCATTCACAACCTATGGCTTTCGTTAATACTCTCGCTCCTCATGTGGGGCGTGGCTTACCAGGGTTTCAATGGCGTCTTCCCAAGCCTGTTCCCAGAGTTGTTCCGTACCCGTGTACGTGTGACCGGCATGGCCATTGGTCAGAATATCGGCGTAGCCTGCACAGCATTTCTGCCAGCCCTTTTCGTATCGATTGCGCCTCCAGGGACTGAGAATATCCCGCTGAAAATCGGAGCGTTGACTTTTGGTATCTGCGTAATCTCTGCGATAGCGGCGTTTACTACCCGCGAAACATACCGGATTCGCCTGAAGGACCTCGGCGACCCGAATGCGGTTCCGATGTCCAAAGAGGAATACGAACGGGTGCAGGAACAGTCCAATTCCAAATCGCAACCCAATGCAGTTCCATCCGTGCCAGCGACACGCTCCTGACAGCCTGTCCTAATGCGCACGTTGTCAGTAGTGGGTTCCGACATCCCGCTACTGACAATTGGCGCGCCACTGCCAACATCAGTAGGTTGACATGCATCCACGTATTACCGGCAGCACTCGTATATATGGATTAATTGGCGCCCCCCTCAAGAGCGCCAAGTCCCCAATGCTGTTGAACACGTTATTTGCCGAAGCGCAGTCCGACGCCGTCTGCATTCCACTGGAGGTAGGTCCCGGCGACCTGGCTGACTTTGTCAGAGGCATACGGGCCGTGGGCAACCTTGCCGGGCTTCTGGTCACCATGCCGCACAAGCAGAGCATGCTTGACGTTGTGGACGTTCTTCACCCTACCGCGCGCCAGATCGGCGCAATCAATGTCATTCGTTGCGATAGCGACGGGCGCTGGGTGGGTGCCGTGTTCGACGGGCTTGGCTGCGTGCTGGGCATGCAGCGCCAAGGCGTTAGCCTGCTGGGGAAATCCGTTCTACTTATTGGTGCGGGTGGCTCGGGAAGGGCAATCGCGTTTGCGGTTGCCGCTGCTGGCGCCCGATCGCTGATCATTTCAGACCTCGATGCGCACCGCGCCCTGGACCTGGCGCAATGTGTCGCCAAAGAGAGTCCGTGCGCTGTGCATGTAGGCCCAGCAGATCCTACAGGCCATGACATCGTGATCAATGCCACCCCGCTCGGCATGAACCCTGATGACCCGATGCCGATAGACGCAAAGCAGCTGGCCTCAACTACGGTGGTGGTCGACATCATCACCCGGTCCGAGCCGACCGCCTTGCTGCTCGAAGCGCAATCGCGTGGCTGCCAAACCCTTGATGGCCACCCGATGCATGTGGGCCAAGCCCTGCTGGCATTAAGCTTTCTAGGTTTCGAAGATATAGAGCGTCGCTACTCGAGCGGATTGTAAGGATCCCGTATAACCCACTCTGATCATCACCCTGCCCGCCGCTTAATACCCTCTATCGAACCCGTCAACGAGGTGCACATGCCCCGCATGTGCACATTTTTGCGTGCCCGTCGAAATTGCACCTCGGCTCAGTGCAACACACCACTTCACAGCAAAACGAAACTGACTTCCGTTCGTAATCGGCTCGTGCTAGCCTGCGGTGCAACCTCGCAATAGCGGCTCGCACGTTGTTATTTTTGTACTTGACCTGCAATCCCGAGGGCACCGGCAAGCTAGTCAAGCTCTCTTGTTTATAAGGAATGAATGTTGAAAGTCGTTCTTCTGGAAGTCAGCCACTGGCACACCCCACTCTACCTTGACGCCCTCGAGCGTTTGCCTGATGTGACCGTCACGGCGGTATCCGACGCTACGGGATCGCGTGGTCCAGCCCTTGCCCAACGCTTCGGAGCGCAGCCGTACGATCACTGGAAAAACCTGCTGGATAACGAAGAGGCTGATTTTGCGTTCGCCTTTGGTCCACACGATGAGCTGTATGCCATGGGCATAGCATTGATCGAACGCAACATTCCGTTCGCGATGGAGAAGCCTTGCGGGCTCACCCAGGATGAAGTGCTGGACCTGTACCGACGTGCCGAAGCCGCAGGTCTGTTCGTGGCGGTACCGTTGGTTTGGAGGCACAGTGAATTACTGAACCGCCTCAAACAAGCGGCGCTACAGAGCGGTGCAAAATGGAGAACCCAGTCGTTTCGATTCAACGCCGGGCCACCCAAACGCTACCTGATGAACAGCTGCTCCTGGATGCTGGACCCGAAACGCTCGGGGGGCGGTTGCACGATCAACCTGGCCGCTCATTTCATCGATCTGGTTCAGGAGATTTCCGCAGAGCGCATACGCAGCGTGTCCGCAGTCATGTATCGCGACCCGCAGCTGACGGCGGTGGAGATCGGCTCAATGATGACCCTGGTGACCGAGAGCGGCTGCATCTGCACCATCGAGACGGGGTACAACTACCCCGGAAATACTCCCGAGCAACGGGAGTACTCCTTTTCATTGTCAACCGATCAGTTCTACGCGCGCTCGACCCCGGATGGCATGCGCCTGACCGACGCTGCTGGCCAGGCAAGTGACCTTCACATGAGCCTGAACTCCGACGTGTATTACGACAACTTCGTAACCGACGTCCTGTCACCTGGCCGAGACACGGCGTATACAGGTGCCGGACTTGCAACGATGCACAGCGTCATGAGTATCATCGAGGCTGCCTATGAGTCAGATCGCCTTGGTGGCGCTCCCATCACGCTCTAGCCCCACACCCGACGCGAGGTTGCTGGCCATGGCCAGCAACAATGAGGATTGAAAAATTGTCACATATTGGCCGCTACTTCAACACCCTGGAACTGCTGCTTTCCCATCCGGGCGGTCTCGCCCTGTCCGAAATCAGCGAGCAGACCCAAGTCGCCATGGCCACGGCTCACCGCATATTGAGCGCGCTGCGAGAACGAGGCTACGTCTACCAGGACGAACAGGATCACTACCGCCTGACGCTGAAGATCCCCAGCATGGGCGCGAACTACATCACTGAAACGGGCTTCGCCAGGATCATGCAACCCTTGCTGGACGATCTGGCCAGCGAAACCGGCGAGCACGTTCGATTGGCGGAGGTTGCTGAGGATCATCTGACCTGGGTACTACAGGCCACGAAAAATACCAGAGGTCTTCAGTACCGCCGCGCCCTGGATGAAAAAATCATTCCTCACACAACCGCGGCGGGCAAAGTGTGGCTTTCCACCATGCGCGAAGAGCGCGCCATGCGAATTCTTACCGCCTGGGACATCGAGAACACCCGAGACTATGCAGGGCCCAATGCGCGCGTTTCGATTCGCGACATCTTTGATGACATCGCCTTGATCCGCAAAGAGGGGCACGCGGTCGTTCGCGAAGAAGGTGAAGTGGGCGTGTGTGTCGTGGCGGTAGCTATATTCGACATCTCACGGCCAGACAGCTCAGTCCCGGTGGCCACCCTGAGCATCGCCGGCCCCATCGCACGCATGCGAGAGGAAACCCTGGGCGCTCATATAGAAAGCTTGAAACGCTCAGCCGTGAAAGTGGGCGAGCACTGGGCACTCTGGACCTCAGTCAGCGGGAAGGATTCACTGCCGACGCGGTAGCACCGAGCTTACCGCCGCGACCATGAACAGCTCCAGCAGGCCTTAGCCCGCATAACGCTTATGATCGCGCGCGGGCCTATTGCTGGTGACAACGCTGTCGCTTGGACCTGGGGCTAGTGCAAGCCTCAGGGCCACTAGAGCAGTCGGGTCGCAGGCCGTAACGACAAGCGACCGAAAGGTGATTACGGAATGGTCCAACCCTTGGCACGAAGATCCTGCACACCCCTGTTCAGCTCATACAAAGCGTTTTCTTCACGGATGATTTCGAGTACGCAGTTTTCAATACCGCAGGTCGCCTGAACGGCGTCGCCCAGTCCGACGAAGTCCACGACACCGGTGCCGACCGGATCATGCCCCCACACATCCATACCGGTGTCGGACACATGCACAAAGTCGATCGCGGCATGGTAAGCCAGCAGACTCGCTACCGGGTCTTCACCTATGTAAGCGGCATTGGCGATGTCATAGACGACCTTGACCACATCGTCATTGAGGGTGCCTACAACCTCTGCCAGTTCCGGCATGGTGGGGGTAAAGCAATACGGGGTATTTTCCAGCAGTAAGCGTACGCCAGCCTGCTTCGCCATCGGAATCAGGACTGCCAGGCTCTCGTACATCCAATCGTAGGTCTTTTCAAGCGGCGGCGAAATCATGGGACGCCTGGTACCGGGAGATATCACCACTTCCTGAGTACCCCAAGCTGCGGCCAGGTCAATCACCGACTTGATGTGTTCAATGCTCTTCTGGCGCATGTTTGCGGCAGGACTGGCCAGATTAATGTCATAGCCGCCGGCGTTGAGGGACCTGATCTTTGCGTCGTACTCATGAAGACGCACGCTTACGGTAGAACGTTCTGCCGTCGAGATTTCTACCGGCCAGCAATGTGGTGAGCTGACCGGCACCTCAAACACGCGATGCCCGTGCTCGGCCAACTGCGCAATTGCATCAATTGCCTTGGATGACCATAGATAGGAGAACGTGCTGATGATCATATCGAAACATCCTTTCAGTTGAGTATTCGCTGGAGTGAAAACGGCCATTCGTATTATGGATTTTGTACCTGGACCACTATCGCTAGCGGGAAAACGCGACGATGGATGGATCTGAACCGCCATAAACACTGCGCTGGCAAGGGTATCTGACGACGAAAAAAACGATAACGGAATCAAATTCCATTGTCAATTTGATTGCAAAGTGAAATCTATTTTCGTATTTTACAAACCTCTTTTGCCCCAATGTCTAACTATAAGAAGGAGTGTCCAATGAGAGCTTTGGTCAGTGGCGGTAGTAGCGGTATCGGTGCGTCTGCATGCTTGAGGATCGCGGAGGCGGCCCTTGCCCGGGGCTTGCAGCCGAAAATTGCGGTATGCGGACACACACTCACGACTACGCAGGAAGACGTCGTTCAATCCATCAAGGCCATGGGCGGTATCGCCATCGCATTGTCCGGAGACCTCGGCAACCCTGAGGTGCCGAGCCAACTGGTGGCGGCTGCAGTAGCGGAATTCGGCGGGCTCGACGCGTTGGTGGCGAATGCCGGCATCGCCAGCCCTGGCGCGATCTGTGATTTGTCCATTGAGGACTGGGACGATATGTTCTCGGTCAATCTTCGCGGCGCCTGGCTGCTTGCCAAAGCCAGCTACCCATACTTACGCGAGAGCAGAGGCTCGGCGTGCTTTACCTCGTCGATGTCTGGCCAGCTTCCGCATGCAGGCTCAGGCGCGTACAGCCCCACCAAGGCAGCATTGACAATGCTGGCCCAGACGCTCGCGCTGGAGTGGGCTCCTGACGGAATCCGTGTCAACGTGGTGTCCCCAGGCATGACCCATACGCCGATGTCGGAAAAAATGTATGCCGACCCCCAGATCAAGAAAGCACGGGAAGCAATCATTCCGCTGGCGAGAATCGGCGAGCCCGTAGATATCGCGAACGTGATCGAATTTCTCGTCAGCCCCTTATCGGCCTATGTCACGGGACAGGATATATGTGTCGACGGTGGCTTCTCCAAATCGATACTGAGTCATATTCCGGGGCGACCAAGCTCCAAATCATGAGCACAGTTGCTTTAGAGTGAGTTCAGCACTCAACTCGGAGGTGTGAGTTGAGTGCAAGCGAGGCCGTACGGGCTTAGGCTTAAGTGTTACGTGCGGCTTCGACCGGCCCCAGCACCCTTCGCGTGCTTACACCTTTACTGAGCCAGCTCAACGATTTAACGGATACCCCTACCATCGGGGTTACTCACTCATATCGTTTCAGTACCCGAACTATCTTGGCTCTTAGGCCATGCCGACATCGCGACATCAATGAGGCCGCCAAGTGTCTGGTTAGTCGCCCCGACTGAAGGCAGATTTACCACAGCCTGCAGTATTCCGAAGTAATACCAAGCCAGTAGATCCAGATCGACATGCTGCCCTATCTCACCCTCCAACCGGCCATGAGTCAAAATATCCAGAAAAATCTGTCGCTGCTGGCAAGCCGCAAAATTCGCGGTTTTCTTTCCTGCGGCAGTGAGGTCTTCTTGCTCAGCGTTACTGCGAGATATCAGGCAACCAGGCGGACGCTCTGCGCCAAATGCCTTCGGAAGAAACTCTCGTAGCAGTGCTTCTACGCTTGCCTTGGAGGTCTGTGCCCGGGTCGATCTCATTCGCGTTAATACACGGTCGGTATATAGCTGAAGAGACTCGTTGAAGAGCCCATCCTTATCATGGAACCGCTGGTACAGACTTGATCGAGACAACCCCGTTGCCTCAGTCAGATCGCTGACCGATGCGTTTGCGTACCCATGCCGCCAGAAAACAGCCGTCGCCGCCTTCAGGACTGCACTTTCGTCATATTGCGGTTTACCGCTCATAAATCCTCCGTTGACAACATGGAACGATCAGACCAGGATACTTGGACTGATCGTTCCACAATATAGGAAGATTTCATCATGCTCAATCAATCGACCAATCGGACGCAACCACTGAGCATCGCCGTTGCGGGCGCGACGGGCCGCGTAGGCAAGCGATTGATCAGTCAATTAGTGCAAGACCCCGTCACGATACTGGCGCTCACACGGCAAAAATCATCCACGACCTTTCCACAAGGGGTGGTCTCTGCCGAGTTGGATTTTGATCAGCCGTCCACGCTCAGAAAAGCGCTTGTCGGTGTCGAGAAACTGTTCATTGCTCACGGCACTTCACCCCAACAAGTCGCCAACGAGATCGCCCTCATTGACGCTGCCGTAGAAATGGGCGTGCAGCACATCGTAAAGCTTTCGGTGATGGGGCCATCGACCCCTCTCAATCCATTTGCTTGGCATTCATTGATAGAAGCACATCTGGGTCAACAACCTATCGCGTCTACCGTATTGAGACCTACAACCTTCATGGACGTGCTCAAGCGTGCTGGCAACGCTGTTGCAACGGGCACTTGGGCAGGCGCCGCAGGCAATGGACGTGTGAACCTGATAGACACTCGAGATGTAGCAGACTCGGCGCGCGTAGCATTGCTGGAGGAAGTAGCAGAAGGCTCACAACGTGCGTATCACCTGACAGGGCCTCGAAATTGGACAATGCCGCAAGTTGCCGAGCAATTGTCCGTTCTGTTAGGCCACACAGTCGCCTATACCCATCGGTCTCCCGTCGCACAGCATTCAGCGTTAGTTGCCGATGGACTCTCCCCGTTTGTAGCCGAGATTCTCGTGGGGCTTGATCGCATCTTCCATGATTCCATACTGACAGAACGAACCTTTACGGTTGAAGACCTCACCGGCACCCCACCGCGTTCGCTGTCCGCCTGGCTCCGTGAAAACCTTGAGGCCTTCAAGAAATAGGCATTACCGACCATTAGAACCCTAGCATCGCCCAAAATTGGAGTGCTGATGTAGCAGACGCACACCTTTTAAATCTCAAGCTATAGGTTGCTGTTCATGAGAGCCTTCAAACATCCGGAAGCCAGGGAAAACTCGCTGATCTTCCAAAGTGGAAGATGCGAGTAACCTCATCTTTTCAACGCCGCTTCGCCTTCGCCAGCTCAGCGATCAGAAAATCCCTGAACGCCGAAACCGCCGCCGGTAGATTGCGCCCAGCCATGCTTTGCAGTTCGATGCGCCGCGCCTGCATGCCTTCATCAAGGATCGGCAAGCATTGCAACTGCTTGTCCGCCACCTGTTGGTGCAAGGTCATTTCGCTGGCCAGGCTGATGCCTCCCTCTTCACGGACGAAACTGTAGAGCGCGGCAACGTAATTAGTGGTCAATACCGGGTCGAACAACAACCCCTGTACGCCGCAACAGATGTCGAAGAGTTGCCGTATCGTAGTGTCAGCCTTGGGTAACGCAATGGGCCAGGGTTGCAACTCGGCGAGGTAGACAGACTCGCGCCCGGCCAAGGGATGGGCATTGGAGACCACGGCAAAAATCGCCCCGCTCAGGACATGTTCAACCTTGATTTCCTTTTGCGGCGTCAAGCTGAACGTCATCGCCAGGTCGGCTTCACCGGAGCGAACCTTCTCGGTCGCTTCAGCGGGCGCACAGACCTCCAGCGTGAAATGAATGCCCTGGTACTCACGCCTGAACGCGCTGATGCTCCTGGGCATGTATTCCAAGGCAAATCCTTCCGAACAAGCCACATGCACATGACCGCGCTGCAAGCCGTGCAACTCGGTAATTTCCAGCACCACCTGCTCGGCCTCAAGCTGCGACTTGCGCGCATAAGCCGCCAGTCGCGCCCCCGCCTCGCTGAGCACCATGCCGCGGGCACGACGCTCAAACAGGCTGGCACCCAGGGCCAACTCAAGCTTGGAAATTTGTCGACTCACCGCTGATGCCGCCACATTCAGCCGCACGGAGGCCTCGCTGATCGATCCGCATCGCGCAACTTCAAGAAAATAGCGCAGTGCCGTGGACTGCACGCCATACAGCTGCATCGGAGCCCCCAAAGATTGCCTTTTCGGCAAAGGAAGTATCGAAATATTGTGCTTGTGGCATTGATAGCCCTTCCCTACATTCGTGTCCAGACCAAAAAAAACAGCGCCCGTCCTTTTCCTCCTCCTTCTACGCATTTGCGATTCGCTGCCCTTTGATTCAACCACTCTCGCCAACGGAGACGACGGCATGGGCATCAAAGGTTTCGCCTGCAGTATTGCGCTGATGGGTCTTATCAGCAGCTTTCCGGCGCATGCCGGCAAAGCCAACGACACCCTGGTTTACGCTTCCGACAGCGAGCCTGAAAACATCAGCCCCTATCACAACGATTTACGCGAAGGCGTGATTCTCGGCCGGCTGATCTGGGACAACCTGATCTACCGCGACCCCAAAAGCGGCGAATACAAACCCATGCTGGCCACCAGCTGGAAACAGGTCGACGACACCACCCTCGATTTTGAGCTGCGCAAGGGCGTCAAATTTCACAACGGCGACGCCTTCACCGCCGACGACGTGGTGTTCACCCTCAACTACGTGGTGTCGCCCGAAGCGAAAGTCGTTACCGTGCAAAACGTAGACTGGATCAAGAGCGCCGAAAAAACCGGTGACTACAGCGTCCGCCTGTATTTGAAGAAGCCTTTTCCGCCGGCACTGGAATACCTGTCCAACGCCGTTCCGATGTTTCCCAAGCAGTACTTCGAGAAGGTCGGCCTGGCCGAATTCAGTCGCAAGCCAATTGGCACCGGGCCGTATAAAGCCTTGTCGGTGGTGGCCGGCGAAGGCGTGATCATGGAGATCAACAAGGACTACTTCCCGGACAGCCCACAAGGCAAGCCCCATATCAGCCACCTCAAGTTCCGCGTGATCCCGGATGCAGAAACCCGTCTGGCCGAGTTGATGACCGACGGTGTCGACTGGACCTGGCGTGTGACCTCGGATCAGGCGGTCGACCTCAAAGGTATGCCAAACCTGACCGTGACCAGTGGCGAAACCATGCGCATCGGTTTCCTGATTCTTGATGCACGCGGCACCTCCACTGAAAACTCACCGATGAAGAACCTCAAGGTGCGCCAGGCCATCAACCATGCGATCAACCGCAATGCGCTGGCCACGCAATTGGTGGGTGGCGAAGCCAAGCCCTTGCAGGTTGCCTGTTATCCAGGCCAGTTCGGTTGCGACACCACCGCGGCCACGGTCTACAACTATGACCCCGCCAAGGCCAAGGCGCTGCTCGCCGAAGCCGGTTACCCAAATGGCTTCGAGACAGAAATCTTCGCTTATCGCGACCGTGATTACGTCGAAGCCATCATCGGCAACCTGCGCGCGGTGGGCATCAACGCCAAGCTGCGCTACTTGAAGTACGCCGCCCTGCGCGATCAGCAACGTGGCGGCAAGGTGCCCATGTCGTTTCAGGCCTGGGGCTCGTTCTCGATCCTCGACACCTCGGCGTCGGCCGGTACCTGGTTCAAGGGCAATCCGGACGACAACATCAAGGACCCACAAGTCCAGGGCTGGTTGCAGACCGCCGACAATGCCCTCGACCCCCAAGTGCGCAAGGACAACTACCGCAAGGCCTTGCAACGCATCAGCGAGCAGGCCTACTGGGCGCCGCTGTTCAACTACTCGATGAACTACGCCTACACCTCGGAACTCGCGTTCACACCGTACCCGGATGAGCTGCCGCGTTTCGTCGAGTCCACGTGGAAGTAATACGTCACCGGGCGCACGGACTCTCGTGCGCCACGGACACGTCCTGACACTTGTCATCCATTGGATATGAGGAAACTTGCCATGCTTGGATTCCTTCTGCGCCGCCTGGGCATCGCCATTTGCGTTGCCATTACCGTGTCGGTGATCAGCTTTTCTCTTTTGCACCTGTCCGGCGACCTCGCCACCGCCATTGGCGGACCGGAAGCCACCAGCGAACAGATCGAACAGATTCGCGTGCAGTACGGCTTGAACAAACCGCTGCCGACCCAGTACTTCAACTGGCTGGGCGATTTGCTGCGGCTGGACCTGGGCAACTCGTTTTTCTTTCAGGAATCGGTCTACAACCTCGTCGCCAGCCGCTTGCCGATTACCCTGGGGCTGGGTGCCATGGCGCTGGGAATCGCCTTGCTGGTGGCCATTCCACTGGGCGTTTTGGCCGCAGTCAAACGCGACACCTGGGTTGACCGGTTGGCCTTGAGCATCGCGGTGCTGGGTCAGGCGATGCCAAGCTTCTGGTTTGCGCTGATGTTGATCGTGGTGTTCGCGGTGACGCTCAAGTGGCTGCCGGTGTCCGGCAACTCGACCCTGCTGCACTTCGTCATGCCGGCCATTGCCCTGGGCTACTACGCGACGCCGGCAATCATGCGCCTGACCCGCGCCGGCATGCTTGATGTGCTCAGTTCCGACTACATCCGCACCGCCCGCGCCAAGGGCCTGCGCCCTGCCCGCGTGTTGTTCAAGCATGCACTGCGCAACGCCCTGATTCCGGTCGTCGCGCTGGCGGCGGTGGAGTTCGGCTTCATGCTCGGCGGCTCGGTGGTGATCGAAACCGTGTTCTCCCTGCAGGGCATCGGGCAACTCGCCTGGGACGCCATCGCCCGTGACGACTTTCCGGTGGTACAGGCCGTGGTCCTGCTGATTGCAGTGATCTACATCATCCTCACGTTGCTGGCCGATGTGCTCAACGCACTGCTCGACCCGCGTATTCGCGTGCGCTAGGAGGCTTACATGAGCACCCCCACTACCCTCGCGATCAATGACTACCTGCCACCACCGAGCAGCCTGAGCCGAGTACTTGGCAAGAGCTTGCGTCATCGTGGTTTCGCCATCGGCGCAGTGTTGTTGCTGATTATCTTCGCGGGTGCACTGTTCGCGCCGTGGCTGGCACCTTACGACCCCTATGCGCAAGACGTGATGCTGCGCATGAAACCGCCGGTATGGATGGCCAACGGCACCTGGGAATACGTGCTCGGCACCGACAAGCTGGGCCGTGACTACTTGTCGAGGCTGCTCTACGGCGCACGTATTTCGCTGTTCATCGGCATTGCAGCGGCGCTGATTTCCGGCTTTATCGGCACGGTCATGGGGCTGTTGGCAGGCTACTACGGCGGCAAGGTCGATGGGTTTATCAGCTACCTGATCACCACCCGGCTGGCGATGCCGGTGGTGATGGTCGCGCTGGCCTCGGCCTCGCTGATGGGCGGCTCACTGAAAGTGGTGATCGTGCTGCTCGGCTGCCTGTTATGGGATCGCTTCGCGGTGGTGGTCAGGGCCTCGGTGCAACAGATTCGCGATGCTGAATATGTAGCGTCGGCCCAGGCGCTTGGCTGCTCGACCCTGCGCATTCTGGCCAGTGAAATCCTGCCCAATCTGGTCGGCGCACTGATCGTTGTCGCGACGCTGGAAATGGCCCACGCGATCCTGCTGGAGTCAGCACTGTCGTTTCTCGGGGTTGGCGTGCAGCCACCGACGCCGTCCTGGGGCCTGATGATCGCGGAAGGCAAACCCTACATGTTCTTTTCCCCGTGGGTCATCGCCATTCCCGGCGTCGCCCTGATGATTCTGGTGCTGGGCATCAACCTCGTCGGCGATGGCCTGCGCGATCTGATCCTGCCCGACGGCCGTAACTGATAGACCGCCGTAACTGATAGAGGGAACCGAACATGGCACTACTCCATGTAGAAAACCTGCGCGTGGACATCCCCATGGGCAACAGCCCGACGCCGGATGACATGCTGCATGCCGTACGCGGCCTGAATTTTGAAGTCGAGCGCGGTGAAATGCTGTGCATCGTCGGGGAATCCGGCTGCGGCAAATCCCTGACCTCGCTGGCGTTGATGGACCTGTTGCCACGCAAGGCAAAACGCACCGCGTCCCGGCTGACGCTGGACGGCATCGACATGCTCGGCCAGAGCGAGCGCCGCATGTGCGACCTGCGCGGCAACCGCCTGGCGATGATCTTCCAGGAGCCAATGACCTCGCTGAACCCGGCCTACAGCATTGGCGATCAACTCAGCGAGGTACTGACCCAGCATCGCAAGGTCTCACGCAAGGAGGCCCTGGCGCGCGCCGCGCAGATGCTGGAGAAGGTCGGGATCAGCAATGCCACCGAGCGCTTGCGTCAGTATCCGCATCAGCTTTCCGGCGGCCTGCGCCAGCGGGTGATCATCGCCATGGCGTTGATGTGCGAACCGGACCTGATCATCGCTGATGAGCCCACCACGGCGCTGGACGTGACCATTCAAGCGCAGATCCTGCGCTTGATCCGCGACATTCAGAAAGAACTCGGCCTGGCGGTGATCTTCATCACCCACGACCTTGGGCTGGTGGCACGGATCGCCGACCGGGTCGCCGTGATGTATGCCGGGGAAATCGTCGAAACCGCCCCTGCCCTGCAACTGTTCGAGAACCCGCAGCATCCGTACACCCGGGGTCTGCTGGCGAGTATTCCAATCCCTGGCCGGACCAAACCGGGTGAGGCGCTGGGTTCGATTCCAGGCCTGGTGCCGAGTCTGGTCGGCGAACAGCAAGGGTGTGCGTTCCGCAATCGTTGCGGACAGGCGATCCCGGCCTGCGCGCAAAACATCCCCGAAGTCGAACAGGACGGGCACATGGCGCGCTGCCTGTTCGCCGCCCCGGCCCCGATTCGCCTTCAGGAGCGTGCAAGGTCATGAAAAAAGACATCGCTTTGGAGCTGTGTGACATCCGCCGTGAGTTTCGGATCAACCAGGGCTTTTTCAAACCCGCCGCCACCCTGAAGGCCGTGGATGGTGTTTCCCTGCGCCTGATGCGTGGCGAGACCCTCGGTCTGGTGGGCGAGTCCGGTTGCGGCAAAAGTACCCTGGCCAAGATGTTGCTCGGTCTGTTGCCGCCCACCAGCGGCGACGTGTTGGTCAATGGCAAACACCTGGCGGCGACTGATCGCAAGGAAATGTCCCGGC
Organism: Pseudomonas sp. MIACH; assembly: GCF_001269925.1. GTDB lineage: Bacteria > Pseudomonadota > Gammaproteobacteria > Pseudomonadales > Pseudomonadaceae > Aquipseudomonas. The sequence continues at coordinate 52,275 of NZ_LHVO01000060.1, read as the reverse complement.
ATATCCAGCCGATTTTCCAGGACCCGTATTCCTCGCTGAATCCACGCAAGACCCTGCGCGAAATCGTTACCCTACCGCTGATCGTGCATGACATCGGCAGTACCGCCGAGCGCCGCAGGAAGACCGAAGCGATGCTTGATGTGGTCGGCCTGCCCAAGCGGGTGATCGACAGCTACCCGAGCCAGCTGTCCGGCGGGCAACGCCAGCGGGTGGCGATTGCCCGGGCGCTGATCATGCGCCCTGACGTGTTGATCTGCGACGAGCCCACCTCAGCACTGGACGTGTCGGTGCAGGCGCAGATTCTCAATCTGCTGCAGGACCTCAAGCGCGAATTCGGCCTGACCTATCTGCTGATCAGCCATAACCTGGCGGTCATCGAACACCTCGCCGACCGGGTCGCCGTGATGTACCTGGGGCGCATCGTCGAAGAACGCACGCGCGAATCGTTGTTCGCTCAACCCGGTCACCCTTATACCCGCGCCTTGCTGGATTCGGTGCTCACGCCCGATCCGCGCCTGGGCATTCCCGACATCGGCCTGCACGGCACCTTCCCCAACCCCATGTCACCGCCGTCCGGTTGCGCCTTCCATCCGCGCTGCCCGAGCTGCTTCGCCCCCTGCAAAACGGCCTTCCCGGCCAATGGTCCGCTTATCGGCGGCAACGTGCGTTGCCACCTTCACGACACTTCTGCCCAAACACTGGAGCTTGTCCACTCATGAGTCGTTCACTGGCTATCAGCAACACCACAGCGCAATTCGACAACGGCGAGTTTTTCAATCTGCTCGAACGTAGCGTCGCCCTGCACACCGAAAGCCAGGCCGCGGACAGCCAGCCCGAGCTGTATCGCTACCTCAATGACTTCATCACCCCGCATGTCGAGGCGATGGGTTTCAGCGTCAAGATCTATGACAACCCGGTGGCCGAGCGCGGCCCATTCATGATCGCCACGCGCATTGAACACCCGGACCTGCCGACTGTGCTCAGCTACGGCCACGGTGATGTGGTGCGCGGCTATGAGGCGCAATGGCGCGAAGGCCTGTCGCCGTGGCAAGTCATTGCCGAAGGCGATCGCTGGTACGGCCGCGGCACGGCGGATAACAAAGGCCAGCACCTGATCAACCTGACTGCGCTGGAACAAACGCTCAAGGCGCGCGATGGCCAGCTGGGTTTCAACGTCAAGCTGCTGCTGGAAATGGGCGAAGAAGAAGGCTCGCCGGGCTTGAACGCATTCTGTGCCGCGCACAGCAAAGAGCTTGCGGCGGATATTTTCATCGCCTCGGACGGCCCGCGCCTGGCGGCATCACGCCCGACGATTTTTCTCGGCTCACGCGGGGTATTCAACTTCGAGCTGGTGGTCAATTTACGTGAGGGCGCCCATCACTCCGGCAACTGGGGCGGGTTGCTGGCCAATCCCGGCATCATCCTGGCCAATGCCATCGCGAGCATGGTCGATGAACACGGTCGAGTGAAAGTGGCGGGACTGATGCCCGAGACACTGCCGGAGCCGGTTCGACAGGCACTGGCCGATATTGCCGTGGGTGGCGGACCGGGCGATCCGGACATCGACGCCAACTGGGGTAACCCGGCGCTTTCGCTGAGCGAAAAGGTGTTCGGTTGGAACACCCTCGACGTCATCGCCTTCAAGACCGGCAACCCAGACGCCCCGGTACATGCGATTCCCGGCAAGGCTAACGCCCACTGCCATATCCGCTTCGTGGTCGACAGCGACTACACGACCTTTATCCCGGCGGTACGCACCCACCTGGATGCGCATGGCTTCAGCAATGTCGAGGTCAAGCAAAGCCGCATCGATGTGATGCATGCCACTCGGCTGGACCCGCAGAGCCCTTGGGTCGATTGGGCGCTCAGTTCCCTGGCACAGACCACCGGCAAAAAACCTGCGCTGCTGCCAAACCTCGGTGGCTCGCTGCCCAACGACGTGTTCGCGGACGTGCTGGGCCTGCCAACATTGTGGGTGCCGCACTCGTACCCGGCCTGTTCACAGCATGCGCCGAACGAACACTTGCTGGCGCCGGTGGTCAAGGAAAGCCTGCAAATCATGGCCGGGCTGTTCTGGGACCTGGGCAACGACGCGGCACGCCTGACGCGGGAACATCAGTTACGGGAGCAGGCGCAATGAGCACCACGCCACAACAGGCCTTGGACTGGCTTGCCGACCAGCGCCAAGCCATGGAAGCGCTGCTGCGGCGTATCGTCGACACCGACTCCAACAGCTATGACAAGGCGGGTGTCGACGCTGTGGGCGCGCTGCTCGCGGCTGAACTGGAGGCCGACGGCATATTGCTCAAGCGCATACCGGTCGAGGGTTTTGGTGACGTGCTGCTCGCCGAAGTGCCAGGCGATTCTGGAAAACCGGTGCTGTTGCTGGGCCATCGCGACACGGTCTTCCCCAAAGGCACCACCACGACTCGCGGCTACAGCCGCGACGCCAACCTCGCCTATGGCCCCGGCGTCGCCGACATGAAAGGCGGCCTGGTGCTCAATTGCTTCGCCCTCATGGCCCTCAAGCGCGCCGGCCGGTTGCCCTATCCGGTGCAGGTCCTGTACACCGGCGACGAAGAAATCGGCTCCGGCAGCGCCAGACCCCATATCGAAAACGCCGCCCGTGCCGCCCGCGCCGTGCTCAATACCGAACCCGGCAGGGCCAGCGGCAACGTGGTCAGCGCACGCAAAGGCGGGGCCACGCTGATCATCGAAGTCAGCGGCCGCGCGGCGCATGCCGGGGTCAACCATGCCGACGGGGCCAGCGCCATCGAGGCCCTGGCACGCAAGATCGTCAAGCTGCATGCCTTGACCGATTACCCGGCAGGCATCACCACTAACGTTGGGCTGATATCCGGTGGTACGTCGAGCAACACCGTCGCGCCCAGCGCCTGCGCCCGGCTGGACGTGCGCTTCATTGAACTCAAGCACTGGGACCAGATCTTCAGCGCAATCCAGGCCATCATCGCCGAAGAAGAAGTGATCGGCACCCGCGCTGTCCTCAAGGAAGCGACGACCTTTCTACCGATGGAAGCACGCCACAGCGCACGACTGCTAAGCCTCTACCAACAAAAAGCACTGGCGCTGGGTTTCAGCGTCGAAGGCGAATTCACCGGCGGTTGCGCCGACTCCGGCTTCACCGCCAGCCTGGGCGTTCCAACCCTGTGCGGGCTCGGTCCGGTGGGTGGCAAGGTTCACACTGATCGCGAATACCTGGAACTGGACACCCTGGTGCCTCGCGCCCTGGCCTTGGTGGCGACCATTCTGGCGGTCGGCGACAGCGTTTGAGGTCGTGGGCTTCTACGCGTCGCCGAGGTGAGGGTATCCGACAGGTTCACAGGCAGCTCCTGGCGCTGTCGGGTATCACTTCAACGTGGTGCGAATGGCTCACCCGGGCGAAGCTTTTGACCTGTTCTACTGCCGCAATGACCGAACATTCGGCCGACCCGTCTGGCGCTATGGAGTAGATGCATCGTTTGCCAACGGACAGGCTATGCAATAAACGCTCATCCAGTTCACCGAGCACGACAAAAGAACAGTCACTCTTGACCCCTTGCACATCAACGCGCTTGCCAGGCACGGTGTTCACCGTATCGACATGGATCAGCGCAACATTGTCAAAACAGCTGAACCCCTGATGGATCAAGTCAATATGAGCGCTATCAAGTCCACACACGATGACCACGATACGCGTGCCACTTGAAGGCTCGCGCATCCACTTCATTGCGTGGGTGCGACACTCGACGGTTCGGCTCATAAGCGAGGCCTTTATTGTTCCAACAGGCGAATGGACCAAGTCCTTGGTTAAATGACGCCGCGTGCCTGCAACACGCTTTTCGCCAGGCTTCGGGTCGCCGCTAACACCGCCTCCACCTGTTGATCCATCTGTGCAGTGGAGGAGGCTATTTTTCCAAGTTCGACCACGCGCAGTTGATGACCAAAGACGGACCCCAGCCACGTCATGCCGCAATTCGTGCCAGTTTCGACATCCAGTAAAAAGCTGCCGTGGGAGACGCCGCGCAACAGTTGGCTGGCATGGCACGCGTAGCCCCCGGCAGACGGCTCCGGGCTGGACCCGACCTGCAACCAGTCGAGCATCAACGCCTCGGACTGTTTGACGGCTAGATAAGCCACCTGGTCCCACTCATCTATCGCCACATGCAGCTTGTCGATCATGTATTGAGGCAACGCGGCGCTGGTAACGATCACCACTCCGGCATCCGCCGAAGGCTCCTTGATCCAGACTGCGGATTGCGTTATCGCATGCATGGCGGTACTCCCGGCGGTTGGATAGGAGCAACGTGCTCCGGGTGGCGATTCGACGATGGGGTCGTGACATTCAATATTGGTGCCGACTCACCCATCGCTTTGTGAGCTCCCTGGTTATTGGCGTTAATCAGCCATTGCGAAACAAGAAGCTGTAGGCATTCAGCGCAGGCGCCCCACCCAAGTGCGCATACAGCACTTTCGAGCCTTCGGGGAACTCACCACGGCGAACCATTTCAATCATCCCGTGCATGGATTTGCCCTCGTACACCGGATCGGTCAGCACACCTTCCAGGCTCCCGCACAAACGAATGGCTTCCAGCGTGCCTTCGTTGGGCAAACCGTATTCCGGGTAGGCAAAACGTGTATCGAGCACCACATCGTCTTCGGTGATCTCACGGCCCAGTTCCACCAACTCTGCGGTGTGCCTGGCGATACGCAGGATCTGTGCCTTGGTTTGCTCCGGCTTGGCCGAGGCATCAATGCCGATAACGTTCTTCGAACGGCCGTCCGCGGCGAAACCGACGACCATACCGGCCTGGGTACTGCCGGTCACAGAGCAGACCACGATGTAGTCGAACGTGAACCCCAGTTGTTTTTCCTGCTCTCGCACTTCTTCGGCAAAGCCGACGAACCCAAGGCCGCCGTAGGGATGTTCGGAACACCCGGCAGGGATCGGAAACGGTTTGCCACCCCGCTCCACTACATCGTCCATGGCCTTCTGCCAACTGGGCCGGATGCCAATGTCGAACCCGGCGGCGTCCAGTCGTACGTCGGCGCCCATGATGCGCGACATCTCGATATTGCCAACGCGGTCATACACCGCATCGGAGTAGTTCACCCAGTTTTCCTGCACCAGCACACACTTCATGCCCAGGTGAGCGGCAACGGCGGCCACCTGGCGGGTCTGGTTCGACTGGATACCGCCAATGGAAACCAAGGTATCGCAGCCTTGCTCGAGCGCTTCGGGAATCAAGTATTCGAGCTTGCGCGTTTTGTTCCCGCCAAAGGCCAGGCCACTGTTGCAGTCTTCACGTTTGGCATACAGCTCGACCTTGCCACCCAGGTGTTCACTGAGGCGCTTCAAGGGCGTGATGGGAGAAGGACCGAAGGTCAACGGATAACGTTTAAAACGATTCAGGTTCATGACGCTGCTCCTTGATTACTGGACATCAAAGCGCCAGACCGAAAGGCAAAGGTTGCCTTCCAGGTTCTTTCAGACGGGCTTCGATGAGTTCAATATTAAGAAGTTTTCCAAAAAGATGTGTTGCAAACTTTTATCACTTGAAGAACTATAATTTCTCACTATAAATATCAAACATACTTTAATTGCGAATAAACAGTTATGAACGCAATAAACACTCGCAAGAAGCCAAACGTATCAGCCCCGGTGCCGCAGCCGCTGGATCGAACCGACCGCGCCATTCTCAAGGCCCTGCAGCGAGATGCTTCCATCTCCAATGTGGCGCTGGCAGAGAAGGTGAAATTGAGTGCACCGGCGTGCCTCAGGCGCGTCGAGCGGCTCAAGCAAGTCGGCCTGATCAAAGGCATCGTCGCACTGCTGGACACTGTCGCGCTGGATGCGGGAATGGTGGTGTTGATCGGTGTGGTGCTGGACCGCTCCACACCGGAATCCTTCGCCGCATTCGAGGCAGCCGCACAAAAAGTGTCCGGCTGCATGGAGTGCCATGTGGTGACGGGGGAATTCGACTACTTCATGTTGATACGAACCAAGGACAGCAACAGTTTCAACCGGCTCCACGCGGAACAATTGCTGTACCTGCCAGGGGTTCGCCAGATTCGATCGTTCATGGGCTTGCGTCAGGTCTTGTCGACCACCCACATTCCCCTTTGAAGCGCCGCTAGTCGAGCATTCCACCCTGCTCCCGTACGTGCTTGATGTCTCTCGAGGGCGGGGCTCCGAAACGCCGGGCATATTCACGGCTGAATTGAGCGACACTTTCATAGCCGACGCGCAACGCGGCGGTGTTCACGTCTATCCGATCGGTCAACATCAGGCTGCGTGCGGCTTGCAGCCGTAACGCTTTTTGATACTGAACAGGGCTGGTGCCTGTCAGCTTGCGAAAACTGTGATGCAGCGTAGAGCTGGCCATTCCTGATCGTTCGGCAAGATCGGCCACGTGCAGCGGTTTGTCGTAGTGATGTTTCAGCCATTCAATGGCTCTCACGATGCCCTTGTCTCGATAACCGTCGCGCGTGACGCTGCGCAGCCACTGCCCTGCACTACTTAGCAATAGCCGAACGCATATTTCCCGCTTGATCAGATCCGACATCAAGCCTGCTTCAAGCGGCCGTTCGATCAGCGTAGCGAGTCGAGCGAATGCATCGAGCATCTCACTCGACGCCGCACCGGATACGAAGCCCCGCGCTTCTGTAGCTATTTCCTGCGCGGGTGGTTCCAAGGTCTGGATCACCTCGTTGAGCATGGAAAGGTTGAGCTTCAACACGACGGATAAATAGGGGGTTTCCTCACTGGCAGCGGTAACACGGGCCAGTGTGGGGATGTCGACCGACGTGACGAAGAACGCCCCCTGCCCGAACTCACAGGCCTCCTCACCGAACGTGATCTCCTTCGCGCCCTGCAGAATGATGGCCACGCAAGGCTCATAAATGCAGTAAGTGGGCGTACCCAGGTCAGCCATTCGATAAAAGGCCAAACCTGGAATGGATGTTTTGCAGACCTCGTTCAAACCAATCTGCCGGGTGACTTTTTCGATCAGCCGCCTGAGTGCCTGGAGACGCTCGTTGGGCTGTATGGGATCACGCAACGCCAGAGAATGCAGATGGCCGGAACCGAACTGCGAGAAGGAACCGCTCGTCATTACATGCGCCCCTGTTTACGGAATGTTCGAGTCTGCTGAGAGTGCGTGACCAACACAAGCGCATCGGCAGGATTGTGCAAAAAATATGGCGTATTAGGGTCACCCGGCCAACCCTCGTTGTTCTAACTTCCAGTACGAATACCGGCTTCGATGATCCCGTGAAACCTCGGTCGCGAAAGGAACGTTGGATGGACAGACGAGATTTTCTTACTTACTCGGCAGTGGGTACTGTTGCAGCCGCTTTGCTGCCAGCCTCGAGTATCGCAAGTTCGGCAGCCCCAGCGCCCGCTTTACTGACAGAGCGCGGGAGCGTGATGCGGACTGAAGGCCGGCCGGTGCGCACAGACCTGCCCTCCAATTCGCCCTCGCCTACCCTGCGATACATGACGCCTCAACGCTTTGGCATGGGCGGGACGCAGATCGGCAATATCTTTGCGCCGCTCAGCGACGAGCAGGCGGGCTCGGTTCTGCAAGCTGCTTGGGAGGCAGGTGTAAGGCTTTACGACACTTCGCCGTTCTACGGGTTTGGCCTGATTGAATATCGTCTAGGCCGCTTCCTGCGCGGCAAAAATCCAGACGACTATGTGGTGTCCACCAAAGTCGGTCGCGTATTGACGGCCGCGGGTGGCCCGCGCGCAGACCATGCCATCTGGAAGGCACCCGCGCCCTTCAACTACCGGTATGACTACACCGCAGCAGGAGCACGGCGTTCCGTGGAAGACAGCCTGCAGCGGCTGGGGCTGCCGCGTATCGATATCGTCTTTATCCACGACATCTCGCCCGATAACAGCGAACTGGAAGGCGGTTGGGAAGCGGCGTATCGCATTGCGCGCACGGGGGCGATGGTTGAGCTTGAAAAGATGCGTGATGAGGGCCTCATCAAGGCATGGGGCTTCGGCGTCAACACGCCGAATGCTGTGGTCCAGGCAATGGCCGGTGATGACCCGACTCCCGACATCGTGTTGCTTGCCTGCCAGTATTCGCTCCTTGAGCACGGCGATGCGTTACGCAACACCTTTCCGGCGTTGAGCAGGAAGGGCACCAGCGTTGTGGTTGGAACACCACTGAACGATGGATTCCTGGGAGGGCGCAGCCGGTATAACTTCAGCCTGGATCTGCCTGCCGGGGCGGTGGAAAAGCGCGCACGAATCATGGCGGTTGCCAAACGACATGGCATCGACATTCATACTGCCGCCCTGCAGTTCGCGGCAGCGCATCCGCAAGTGTCAGCGATCATTCCGGGTGCCCGCACGCCGGGGCAGATCGTTTCCAATGTGCAGGCGATGAAGGTCGGTATCCCAGCAGCCTTTTGGGAGGAGCTCAAGAGCCGGAACCTGATCGATGCCCAAGCACCGGTCCCTTCCTGAGCAGGGTCTACGCCCGTGCAACCTGCTGATGGGGCGCTATCGTCGCTGGCCTCATTTAACCCGAAACCTATCTTCCTGGTTGCAGCAACGCTGCAAATAGCAGCCGCTTTATCAGCCTGTTCCAGTCAATAAACTGCGCACGCGTCCAACTAAAAACACTCGTCCAAGGCCGCAATAAATGAAGATACGCACGTCTTTCATGATTTTAGGCGGCCTGCTTGCGCTGTCCGGCAGTGGCTACTTACTCGCCGACACACTCACGCTGAGCGTTCCATTGCCGGCTCCACTCCCACAGCTAAAAGTGCTGACACTCCTTATAGGTATACACCTGCTCGGCATGTGCTTCGGTCTTGGTGGGGCGACGATGCTGGACCTCTGGATCTTGCGTTGGATGCGCAGGGGTAGCCTGCCGGTTGAAATCGGACGCACCTTTCACTTCATCAGCGATGCGGTCACTATTGGACTCTGTCTTCTGTGGCTTTCAGGCCTTGGTTTCCTTGCCCTTTACGCGATGGAGTCGCCGGAAAAGTTTGAAAACCCCAAGCTCTGGGCGAAGGTCATTGTGGTGATCGTGCTGACCCTCAATGGAATAATCATCCACGCGCTTGTGCTGCCAGAAGCCCTACGCGACCTGAGTCGCCCCCTGCTCTTTGGCGTATCCCGCAAAAGAGCGGCCTTATTTCTCGCATCCGGTGCAGTTTCAGGGGTGTCTTGGTACACGGCTTTTGCCTTCGGCATTTTTCGCGAGTTAAACAACAGTGTCACCTTCACCCTGCTGGTCATCATGTGGCTTACGCTGATAGTCGCCGCCTCTCTCGCCGCCATGCTGCTCTGGTTAAACTCTGCAGCGGGAGCCAGAAAACCTCCGTCGCTCAGTCATCCGACGTGAAGACATAGACCCGCTGGGCATTGCGCGTAACTGCAACGCTTGCCGAACACGCGACCACACTGTTCGCGGGTCAACGTGCCAGAGCTCACGAGGTCCTTATGAAATCTGGCGAGAACGTTGTTCATCCAAAATCTTTGGCAGATTGCCTTCGATCCAGTCAACCAGGCCTTCAACATGGCGGGCTACTTCAGTTCCCATAGGGGTGAGGCTGTACTCAACGTGAGGTGGCACAACCGGATAGGATTTGCGCAGGACGAAGCCATCGAGTTCCAAAAACTGGAGGGTCTGCGCGAGCATCTTTTCGCTGACGCCGCCAATCTTGCGACGCAGATCGCTGAAGCGATGCGTACCCGCGAGCAAGGCCACCAATACCAATACTCCCCAGCGGCTGCTGACGTGCTGGAGCACGATCCTTGAAGGACAATCCGGGTCGAATAATTCACCGCTGCGCAGCCGGTTGGCCACTGTTGCGGGACGGGTTGCTCCCGAGGGCTCGGAATCTGACATGCTTACTTACCTTTAGGTACGTACTTACGAAAAGTTAGTTAAGGCCCTACTCTGCCTGCTCTATCACTTTTTGTAAAAGGAACCGCTCATGATCGCCGTCACCGGAGCCACCGGCCAACTGGGTCGCCTCGTTGTCCAGCAACTCAAGCAAAAAGTCCCCGCGTCCAACCTGGTCGCGCTGGTGCGCAGCCCTGACAAGGCCAGTGATCTAGGCGTGGACGCACGTGCTGCCGACTACGACAATCCGACAACGCTGGTCGCGGCGCTCAACGGAGTCGACACGCTTCTACTTATTTCCTCGAGCGAAATAGGCAAGCGACTCTCACAGCATCGAAATGTCATCAACGCCGCAAAGCAAGCCGGTGTGAATCGCGTTGTTTATACAAGTTTACTGCACGCGGATACCTCTTCATTGAGCCTCGCCGAAGAGCATCGGCAAACGGAAGCCGAGCTCAAAGCGTCGGGGTTGGCATTCACGATATTGCGTCATGGTTGGTATACCGAGAACTACACCGGCTTTATCGCTGGCGCGTTATCGGCCGGTGTATTTATCGGCAGTGCCGGTGACGGAAAGATTGCCGCGGCGACACGGGAAGATTTCGCCCAGGCCGCTGCCGTCGTGCTGACCCGCGGCGATCAAGAGGGGAAGGTTTACGAGTTGGCGGGTGACAGCGCCTGGACGTTATCGGAACTCGCAGCCGAGGTTTCTCGGCAAACGGGTAGGAACATTCCCTACAAGAACTTGCCTGAAAGTGACTACGCCTCTGCGTTAATCAATTTCGGCCTCCCGGAGCCGCTCGCACATGCCCTGGCGGGCTGCGATGTCAGCGCATCCAAAGGCGCACTTTTCGACGACAGCCATCAGCTTTCGACGCTGATCGGCAGAGCCACGACGTCCCTTTCAGCGGCAGTGGCAATTGCTCTCAAAGGGCAATGATCAGAGAGGGCCATGACGCCGCCTCGAAGGTTAGGAGTGACCTTCGAGCTTGAGGGGTTCGAGGACTCCAACTCTTTTGCTCGCGCCTTTCAAGCGTGGACTGGAAGTACGCCACGCGAAGTGAGGGCTCAAATGGAAAAAATCCCAGCAAACCCTTGACTGATATTTCGGACGAATAAGAGATATACCAATATTCAGCGATCAAATTACGGAGGCAAGTTCGGTGGGTAAAAAACGGATTGCAGCGATCAGTCAGCGTTTTGAAGAGTCAATTTGGCGAACTGCCAACTGGCTGAATGAGCCGAGCCATTGCCTCGCCTATTCAGATGACTCATTGGAAGTGATTACGGATCTCCAGACCGATTTTTGGCGTGAAACTCACTATGGATTCATACGAGATAGCGGGCATTTTCTAGGGTTTAAAACAACGGGTGGCTTCACCGCTCAAGTGAGAGTCAGCGCCGAGTTCCGCGAGCTTTATGATCAAGCGGGGATTATGGTCAGGCTCAATGAGCAGACCTGGGTCAAGGCCGGAATAGAGTTTAACGATGGAAACCCAATGATCAGCAGCGTGCTCACCCAAGGCCGGTCAGACTGGGCGCCAGGCTGCTTTCCTGGAGACCCAGGCAATTTTTGGCTTCGTGTGACCGTTTCCGATGGTGTGCTGCGCTTGCAATATTCAACAGATGGAGTGAGTTGGCCACTGCTCAGACTTGCACCCTTTCCAGAGGCGGAAAGTTACCAGGTGGGCCCTATTTGCTGCACACCCCAGCGCCAAGGGTTGAAGGTAAGATTTTCTGAATGGTCTTTGACGCCTCCCTTGGGCCGAGATTTACATGATTTAAGCTAATGATCATCCTGATTCGTGCAGCCGATGCACCGATAAGCATGAAGTAAAGCTTTTGTAGGGTCTCCATTCAACATCCGGGAGAAGTGTTCGAACAGCCACGGGCAACGCTCACCTTCAGGCTTGTGAAACAAGACCACCAGACCGTCCCCGCTCACTGCTCAATGACACAAACGGGGTTAGTTTTACCGCGCTGCTCGTGCGGCGGTGCCAGACACAAGGTGTTGCGTCCCAGCCCCTTGGCTTCATAAAGAGCGGCATCCGCACGGGCAAGCAGGCTGGCCGTGGTGTCGACGTCGTCTGGCACCACGCAGCAAACACCGATACTGATGCGCAGTGAGATGATTGCCTCGCCAAACCGAGCCGGTGACTCAGCCACCGACGCGCGCAACGCGTCCAGGACCGCCACGGCGTCTTCGGGGCTGGTGCGGGGAAGCAACACCAGAAACTCCTCGCCCCCATAACGACCAATGCTGTCGGATTCACGAAGTCGCTGGGTGAGATGGTTGACGCAGTGGCAAATCACCTCATCACCCGCCAGGTGTCCATACACATCGTTGATTTGCTTGAAATGGTCGATGTCGACCATCGCCACCGCCAGGTAGGAAGCGTCTCGACGCGCGCGCTCCATCTCTTTGGAAAACTGTTCGAGTACAGCCCTGCGATTAAGAATCCCGGTCAGCACATCCCTTAGCGCCAGGCGCTGGAATAGCGACTCACTGCGTTCCTTGGCGAGCAGCACCAGTCCGAGGGAAATCATCATTGCGGTGAACGTGCCGATACTGACCGAAATGGTTTGCTTGAGGTTACTGACGTCATAGCGCATCTCGGCAGCCCCGCCGCCGATGATAGCGACCACCCGCATGCCCAAACCGATCAGGCTGATACTCGATCCGATGATCAATAGCATGCGCGCACGCCCCTGAGCGGGGATGTAGCGGCGCGTCCAGTAAATGATCAAGGCGCACTGCACCATCAACACAAGCGTGGCGGCCAGCATTCGCGGCTCCAGCGTGTCGATCAGGCTGACCATCAATGCGAGCATCAATGCAGCAGGCGCAAATATCCGCCACCAGGAGACGGGCAATTCAACGATCCGAAAGATGCTGGCCCCGTAAAAGGCCAGCGCAACCGCCAGCAATGTGTTCGCCGCCCCGTAGGTCAACCACAACGGGGCGTGGCCGTATAGGGTATATCCCACGTATGCCAGGGCATGCGCTAACAAACCAAAGCCAATGGTCAGCAAGCCGTCACGCTGGTTGAACTGGCCGACCAATATCAGACAAAACGCCATGATCGTCGCCACTAAGGCGACGCAGGCAAAAAGCGTGGGGGTATGGGCAATCATCAAGTCTCACCAGGCGCTGTCAGGAGCAGCTCGGGTGGAGTTTAGTCGAGTAGACAGTCCCTCATATCGTCAATTCGCCTGCAAGCCAGGGCCAGGATAAGCAGCTTCGCGCCCGGCCCGACAACACTCAGATACTCAAGAGCTCGGTGACGGGCAGTCGATTGGTGGTCTTCAGCTCTCGCAAGGAGAGGTTCGACCGAATGCTTGAAACGCCAGGCAGCTTCCTGAGGACTTTTTCAACAAAGCCGCTATAGCTGTCCAAATCCCGTGCAACCACCTCAAGCAGAAAGTCCGCCTCCCCCGTTGTGTTATGGCAACTCAGTACCTGTGGGGCCGCCCGGATAATCCTTTCAAACGTCGCCGTGGCTTCTTCGCTGTGATCAGTGCACGAGATCTGGACAAAAGCCTTCAGGCCCAGCCCGAGTTTCTTTCGATTGAGAATGGCTTGGTATCCCTCGATAACGCCGCATTCTTCAAGCCGTCTTTGCTTGCGCCAACAGGACGCTTCGCTGAGCGAGAGCTGCTCGGCCAGCTTGACATTCGACAGCTTGCCGTCCCGCTGCAGACGCTCTGATATCGCAATATCGGCCTTATCAAGCTGGTCAATCATGAAATAATTCCTCATATTCAGGCTTAAAAATGAAGGTTAATTTCAATTCTTGCGCTCCGTCAATTGCAACTTGAAGAGTAATTTCAAGGCGTTCATTCATAATGGAAATGCCTGGATCGTGCTGCTTGGAAGCGAGCCGAGGGTGCTGGAGACAGGTCGCATCGCCCATCCAAACATAGGTAATTTGAATGAAAGCAGTCGTCTACGAAGCCTTTTCCAAGCCACCGCGCCTGATGAACGTGGCAGATCCGTCCCCGGAGCGTCATGGTGTGGTGATCCAGGTCCTTGGCACCGGGGTGTGCCGCAGCGACTGGCATGGCTGGAAAGGTCATGACCCCGACATTGAACTGCCGCATGTACCGGGTCATGAGCTGGCGGGCATCGTGGCCGAGGTGGGCAACGACGTCACGCGGTGGAAGGTCGGCGACCGTGTGACTGTGCCGTTCGTGGGCGGGTGTGGTGCCTGCGCAGAGTGCAACAGCGGCAATCAGCAGGTGTGCCACACGCAGTTCCAACCCGGCTTCACCCATTGGGGTTCTTTTGCCGAATACGTCGGCATCCATCAGGCCGACCTGAACTTGGTCGCGTTGCCTGAGAGCATGGACTTCGCTACCGCTGCCAGCCTGGGTTGTCGCTTCGCCACCTCGTTCCGTGCAGTCGTTGACCAAGGCAAAGTCAGCGCCGGTCAGTGGGTAGCGGTCCACGGCTGCGGAGGCGTAGGCCTGTCTGCCGTGATGATCGCCCAAGCCATCGGCGCGAACGTGATCGCCATCGATATTTCCCAGGAAAAACTCGAACTGGCACGCGCACTCGGCGCCGTCGCGACCATTAATGCCCATTGCGTCGCGGACGTCAGCGAAGCCGTGCTGGAAATCACTCAAGGCGGCGCCCACGTATCGCTGGACGCATTGGGCCACCCGACCACCTGTTTCAACTCCATCAACAACCTGCGCCGTCGCGGCAAACACATCCAGGTGGGGCTGATGCTCGCCGATCACGCCACGCCAGCGGTGCCCATGAGCAAGGTCATCGCGCACGAGCTTGAGATCTACGGTAGCCACGGGATGCAAGCGCATCGCTATGACGCCATGATCGAGATGATCACCTCAGGCAAGCTGACGCCTGAAAAACTCGTGGGTAAAACCATCAGCCTTGAGCAGTCCATCGACGCGTTGATGAATATGGACCGCTTCGAGACGGCAGGTGTGACCGTCATCACCGAGTTTTAACCCACGCCTCCATGAGTCGCGGCATGCAGCAGATTGCCCGGCTCGTCAGGCGCAGGTGGTGATGCAGTTGTGGAAGCGACTTAACGCTGGAGATCCGGCGTTGAAGTGAGCTGGGCAGCCGGCAACGCGACAGCGCTGCGCCGCTCATTCAAGGCGAACACAGTCATCGCCAGCGCCGCAATGGCACCGGGAATGGCAAAGGCCATGAAGTTCAATTGCAGGGGCAGTTCGATTGCCATCAGCGCACCGCCCAGCAGCGGGCCGACGATGGCGCCATTGCGACCGATGCCGGACGCCCAGCCCAGGCCCGTGGCACGCATGGAAAGGCCATAGAGTTGCGCCGCCCCCGCGTACAGCAGGATTTGCGTGCCGATGGTGGTAGCGCCCGCGATAAAGATCAGCAGGTACAGGACCGGCATCGGACTGTTGATGCCCAAGAGGCTGATCGATAGCACCGCAGCGATAAAAAAGCCGATCACCACCTTCACCAGGTTCAGCCGATCCCCCAACCAACCGCCGATGAGTGCGCCTGCCATCCCGCCCAGGTTCAGCGCAATCAGGAACGACAGGCTTGAGCCCAGGCTGTAGCCGGCGCCGGCCATCAGCTTGGGCAGCCACGAGCTCAAGGCATAGACCATCAGCAGGCAGCAGAAAAACGCCGTCCAGATCATCGCCGTGCGCACCGCCAAACCTTCGCGAAACAGCGCCATCACCGAGGCGCCCTGGCCTTTGCCGTCGGTGATGAGCAACTCGTCCCCCGCATTGATCGGGGTACCCGGCGACAAGCGATTAAGCAGCACCCGTGCCTGTTCCACGCGGCCCTGGCGGATCAGGAAAGCGATGGATTCAGGCAACCAGTACATAATCAGCGGCAACAGCAGCAGCGGGATCACCGCGACGAAAAACATCGACGACCAACCGAAGCTCGGCAGCATGAAAATCCCCACGCTGGCCGCCAGCATGCCCCCTAGGGAATAACCGCCGAACATGACCGCCATCAGGGTGCTACGCACTTTCTTCGGCGCATATTCGTTGATCAGGGCCGCAGCGTTGGGCATCAATCCGCCACAGCCGAGCCCGGCGATAAAGCGGCAGATGCCGAACTCGGTGGGGCTGCTGGCAAAGCCGTTGACCACGGTGGCAATGCTGAACAACACAAAACAGAACACGATGCCCTTCTTGCGGCCCCAACGGTCCGCCAGGGTGCCGAATACCAGCGCGCCGAACATCATGCCGAACAGCGCATAGCTGCCCAGGACGCCGGCTTCCATGGGTGTCAGCCCCCACTCGCGCATGATCGACGGCAGGACCACGCCGTAGATGAACAGGTCATAGCCGTCAAAGATCAACAGCAGCGCACACAGGCTCAGGACCAACCAGTGAAAACGATTGAACGGCGCATTATCAATAATCGAATGGACATCATGGGTACGCATGGCAGTGCTCTCTTTTTTGTTGTTGTGAGTCAATGTCTGCAGGTGGAGTGCGCGTGAGCCGAGGTCACGATGCTCGCCAGGGCGTGAACCTGGATGTGCTCACTTAAAAGCACGCTCAGGGTTGCGCCTCTGTCAGTTATCGGGCTCAGGCTGATGCCTGGGGTTGCGACCGTCCAATATGGATAAGGTCTGCATGAATACCCTGGAGGTATGCTGATACGACGCAGCGCGATACGCCGCGGCGGGCGGTTTGCCAGTGCCTTGGGCGGCGAAATGTCTTGATACGCGTTCGTCGATCCGCTGTTTTGTGAGCCGAACGTTCCCGCCACGGCAAGGCATCGCCACATAATAAAAATAGATGATCTTATAAATTCACAAGATAACAATTTATAATAATTAGCTTATTCCAAAAAAGACTTTCCCCAAGGTTTTTTATAGAGATATCTTCATTTCACAGACCGACCCCATGCCTGGCGGAGGACGTCCCCCGACCACCAGGAGCCTTCAGCAGGCTTACATGGACCCTTTCCGACATGCCAGACCTCACCTCCCCACTGCCCCTCAGAAAATTCCACCTGTCACTGCTGACCAGCTCACTGTTGCTGGCAGGCGCGCCCTCCTTCGCCGAGGCCGCCACCGAGGATGCCCAGCTTGGCACCGTCACCGTGATCTCCACCGGCCTGCGTGGCCAGCAGCGCACAGTGGCCGACAGCCCGGCGCCGATTGATGTGATCAACAGCGAGCAGTTGCTCAAGACCGGGCGTGCCGAGTTGTCCGAGGCGATTGCCAAGCTGCTGCCATCGTTCAACTTCGGCACCAATATCGCCGGCTACAACTCGGTGACCCGCCCGCTGAGCAACCGCAGCCTTGGTCCGGCCTACACCCTGGTGCTGGTCAACGGCAAACGCCGGCACAACGGCGCCACAGGTCAGCGCGGCTCGATCGACAACAGCGGCGCCAATGCGGTGGACATCGACCTGATTCCGGTCAGTTCGGTGGACCATATCGAGGTGCTCAAAGACAGCGCGGCGGCCCAGTACGGTTCTGACGCCGTGGCCGGGGTGATCAATATCATCCTCAAGACCGGCAACAGCGGCGGGCACCTGGAAACCAGTTATGGGCAGTTGTTTTCCGGCCAGGGGGAAACGATCAAGGTGGCCGGCGACCAGGGTTTCAAGCTCGGCGACGGCGGCTTTTTCCACCTCTCTGCAGACGCACGCAAACGCGGCGAAGCAGCGTGGAACGACAAGGCCGACAGCAGCGTGCGCGCCTTCAACGACCCCGCCAAGGAAGCGGCCTGGGACCGCGTGGCCATCAAGAACGGCGACCCGGACCTGAAGGCCTTCAACCTCGCCTACAACGCCGAACTGCCCCTGGAAGACCTGACGCTCTACTCGTTCTCCACCTACGGCGAGCGCGATGCCGAGGCCGCCAACTACTTCCGCCTGCCGACCGGCCGGGCCGCCGTGCCCGAGGTGTTCCCCGACGGTTACTACCCACTGAACAACATCAAGGACCGCGACTACCAACTGCTGTTCGGCGGCAAGGGCCAAGCGGCCGAGTGGAACTGGGACCTGAGCACCACCTACGGACGCAACAACGTCCACCATTCCAGCGACCTGAATATCAACCCGTCCCTGGGCACCGCCTCGCCGACCAAGTTCGACAACCTGGCGACCTTCCGCTTCGAGCAGTGGGTGAACAACCTGGACATCACCCGCCGTTACGACAGCCTGTTCAACCTGACCTCGCCGGTGCAGGTGTCGGCAGGCCTGGAGCATCGCTGGGAACATTTCAGCACCTTCGCCGGTGACCCCGAGGCCTATATCACCGGCACCTACCCGGCGGCATCGGGCGCACAGGCGGCGGTGACGATTCGCCCGGAGGATGAAGTCAGCTTGATCCGCAACAACTACGCCGGCTACCTGGACCTGGGCTTCGACCTGACCGAACGCTGGTTTCTCGACGTCGCCGGGCGCATCGAACATTACGATGACGACTCGGGCAACACCTTCGGCCTCAAAGTGAATTCGCGCTACGAATTGACCGACAGCGTGGCCGTGCGCGGCACCGTCGGCACCGGCTTCCGTGCACCGTCACTGACCCAGATCGGCTACACCGTGGCCGACAACCGGGTGGCCGTCGACGTGAACGGCAACGTGGTGCCTGCCGTGACCCGCCTGACCCCGTCGGGCAGCAACCTGGCCAAGGCCTTGGGCGGCGATGACCTCAAGCCGGAAAAGTCACGCAACCTCGGGCTGGGTTTGACCTGGCAGCCGGCACCGCGCACCAGCATCACCGCCGACGCTTACCTGATCGACATCGACGACCGCATCGCCCTGACCAGCAATATCTACGATCAGGGCAACGGCGTGATCAACGGCATCCTCACCGCCCAAGGCGTGCCCTCGGGGACCTGGGTCAACTACTACACCAACGCGTTCGATACCCGCACCCGTGGCCTGGACGTGGTCGCCGACCACACCACGCCGCTGGATGCCTGGGGCGATGTGCGCTGGAGCCTGGGCTTCAACTGGAACAAGACCACTATCGAAGGCACCCGGGACACCCCGAGTGCGCTGGCCAACTCCGGCGTCACCCTGGTGGGCCGCGACCGCGAAGGCGATCTCACGCAAGCCTCGCCCAAGACCAAATGGATCCTGGGCGCCAACTGGAAGGTCGAGGACCTCGCCGTGAACCTGCAGACCAGTCGCTATGGCGCGGTCAAGACCCTGGCGGTCAACCCCACCGGCGACCGCAGTTTCGGCGCGAAATGGATCACCGACCTGGACGTCAGCTACACCTTCGTCGACCAGATCACCGTCAGCATCGGCGGCACCAACATCTTCGACGTGCGCCCCGACCGGCACGCCGTCTACAGCAACCTGGGCCTGGCGCCCTACGGTAACCCGCCGTTCTACCCCGGCGGCGGCTACTGGTACACCAAGCTGGCCTACGACTTCTAAGCCAATCGCCATACGAGGGCATCCCATTGAACACCTCCAACTTGATGAGCCGTCTATTGGCCCCTTGCGTCCTGGCGTTAAGCCTGGCCGCCTGCTCGCCTGCGGGCAGTGACAGCCAGGCCGGCAAGACCCTGAACATCGCCTTCTTTGGCGACAACACCATCTTGGTCAGCGTTGACCCGTTCCAGGTCTATTGGCTCGAACACCGGGTGCTGCTGCGCAATATCGCCGAATCCCTCACCGACCAGGACCCGGAAACCGGCAAGATCATTCCCTGGCTGGCGAAAAGCTGGGAAGTCAGTGACGACGCGTTGACCTACACCTTCCACCTGCGCGACAACGTCACCTTCAGCAACGGCGAACGCTTCGATGCCAAGGCCGTGAAAACCGCGTTCGACAGCAATAAGGCGCTGGCTACCGAACTGCCGGCCACCTTCGGCGCGACGTACCTGGCGGGCTTTGATCACGCCGAAATGGTCGACGACTTCACCGTCAAGCTGGTGCTCGCCAAGCCCAATGCGGGCTTCCTGCAGGCGACCTCCACGACCAATCTGGCCATCCTCGCACCGGCCTCCTACGCGCTGAGCGTCAAGGAGCGTTCGCTCGGCAAGATCATCGGTACCGGCCCGTTCGTATTGGCCAGCTACACCCCGGAAGTCGGCGCGCACCTGACCAAGCGCAAGGGTTACGCCTGGGCGTCGGCGAATATGAAAAACCAGGGCGAAGCGCACCTGGATGCGGTGGACGTCACCTACATCCCCGAGGAAAGCGTGCGTAACGGCCTGTTCCTGCAAGGCAAGGCCGACATTCTGTGGCCACGCAACCCATTCTCGGAACTCGACCTGAAACTGTTCCAATCCAAGGGCGCGACTATCCAGAGCCGCTCGCTGCCAGGCCCCTCCCTGAACCTGTTTCCCAACACCCGTGGCGGTCGCGTATTGGCCGATAAACAGGTGCGTCTCGCCGTGCAGAAAGCCATCGACCGCAAGAGCTACGCGAGTACCGTCTACAACGACGAGTTCGCGGTGGTAGACGGCATCTTTGATGTGACCACGCCTTACTTCAAGAGCCAGGGCGCCAAGCTCGCCTACGACCCGGCGGGCGCCGAGCGCCTGTTGGACAATGCCGGCTGGGCCAAAGGGGCAGACGGCTACCGACAGAAGGACGGTAAGCGCCTGAGCCTGAACTACAACGTCATGCAGGCCGAGACCGCAGGCGACGTGCTGCTGCAGGACCAACTGCGCAAGGTCGGCATTGAAGTAAAACTCAGCGTGGTAACGCGTGCCGAATGGGTCGCCAACAACTCCGCCGGCAACTACGACCTGACGATCAGCTACATGACCCGCGCCGATCCGATCATCCTGCAAACCATCCTTGATCCACGTACCGCCAACAGCTCAACCGTAGCGACGAACATCTTTGAGCCACACGTGCTTGAGCGCGCCAAGGGCTTGTTTGACGCCGGCATCACCGCGACCCAAAGCGCTCAAAGGGCGGCAGCCTACGGCGACCTGCAAGACCTGCTGATCGACGAAGGCTCGGCGTTCCCGGTGTATGAGCGCGTGTGGCAGGCCGCGACGTCGCCCAAAGTGAAAAACTTCCGCTGGACCGCCGAAGGCTTTGCCCTGTTGGGTGACATTGAGGTCGGCACGCCATGAGCCGCTACCTGATCGGCCGGGTCGGCCAGGCGCTGCTGGTGCTATGGGGGGCCTATAGCATCACCTACTTCATTCTCTATCTGCTGCCGGGCGATACCTTGTCGATCATGCTCAGTGCGTCCGGCATGGAAGCCGACGCCCTGTCGGTGGAAGACCTGGCCAAGGCGCGCGCCTACTACGGGCTGGATAAAGGCCTGTTCGAGCAATATATCGACCTGCTCCTGGGTGCACTGCACGGTGATTTCGGGCAGTCACTGTCGCTCAATCGCCCGGTGGCCGAGTTACTCGCCGAACGCCTGCCCCAGACGCTGTCCCTGGCCGGCCTGGCGATTGTGCTGTCGCTGCTCGGCGGTATCGGCCTGGCTTACCTCACCGCGTACATCCGCTGGCAACCGTTGAAAAAAGCCCTGGCGCGCTTGCCGTCCCTGGGCTTTTCGGTGCCGGTGTTCTGGATGGGCTTGCTGCTGATCCAGGTGTTTGCATTTGGCCTGGGCTGGTTTCCCGCCACCGGCAGCAAGGGCTTCGAAAGTCTGGTGCTGCCGGCAGTCACCCTGGCGATTCCGAGCGCCGCGGTGTACGCCCAGGTGCTGCAACGCAGCTTCCAGGGCGTGTGGAAGGAGTCCTATATCGTCACCGCCTACGCCAAGGGCCTGAGCCGGGGCCAGGTGCAAGCCCGCCACGCCTTCAGGAACGCGGCGCTGCCGATCCTCACCCTGATCGGCCTGCAGGTGGGTAACACCGTGTCGGGTGCGGTGCTGGTGGAAACCATCTTCGCCCGCTCCGGCATCGGCCGCCTGGCCCAGGAGGCGGTGTTGCGCCAGGACATTCCGGTGGTGCTGGCCATCGTCGCAGTTTCGGCGGCGGCATTTGTCCTGGTGAACCTGCTGGTGGACCTGTTGTATCCGTGGCTCGACCCGCGCATCTCCCACACGCCCAAGGTGTCCTAGACCATGACGACGCTTACCCGGAAACTGATCCGCAGCGAAACACTCTGGCGCTGCCGCAGCCCCTGGCAACGCGCGACGGCGACACTCTTGCCATTGCTGCGCCGGCCAGGGTTCAGCCTGGCGGTGCTGGTGGTGCTGTTCTCGCTGGTCGCCGCCGTGACGCCGCAGTTGCTGAGCAGCTTCGACCCTTACGCCACCGCGCCCGCCGCCAAACTCAGCGCCCCCAACCTGACCCACTGGTTCGGCACCGATGAGCTGGGCCGCGACCTGTTCACCCGCGTGGTGTACGGCGCCAGCCTGTCAGTGCTGGCCGCCTCCCTGGCCGTCGGCATCGCACTGGTGGGCGGGCTGGGGCTGGGCATTTTGTCCGGGTTTGCCGGTGGCCGTATCGATGCGGTGATCATGCGCTTTGTCGATGTGCTGCTCGCCCTGCCCGGCCTGCTGCTGGCCCTGGCGATTGTCACGGCCATCGGCTTCGGTACGGTGCCCGTGGCGATTGCCGTGGGCATGGGCATCATTCCGGGCTTTGCCCGCACCACCCGCGCCGAAGTGCTACGGGTGAAAACCCTGCCCTATGTCGAAGCCGCTCGCCTGGGCGGTGCCAGTTGGGGCCGCACCTTGTTGCGGCACATTCTGCCCAACGCCTGGGGCCCGGTGGCGGTGTTGGCCACCCTGGATTTCGGCGCGGCGATCCTTGCCACCGCCGGCCTGAGTTTTCTCGGTTTCGGCGCAGCACCACCGGCGGCGGAATGGGGCACGTTGATTGCCAACGGCCGGCACTTTCTGATCACTGCGCCGTGGGTCTCGTTATTGCCTGGCCTGTTCCTGGTCGCCGTGGTGTTCAGCCTTAACCATATTGCCCGCACGTTCGAGGAGATCCAGCGATGAGCGCCCTGCCCCCATTAGTCGATGTTCGCCACCTCAGTGTCAGCTATGGACACGGCCATACGGCGGTCAATCGCCTGTCACTGACCCTCGCCCAAGGCGAGACGCTGGCGATTGTCGGTGAATCCGGCTCCGGCAAGACAACCCTGGCCAACGCCATTCTCGGCCTGCTGCCCGTTAACGCGCAGATCAGCGCCGGCGAGCTGTGGGTCGACGGCACCGACCTGACCCACGCCAGCGAACGCCAGAAACGCACCTTGCGTGGCCGCACCATCGGCCTGGTGCCCCAAGACCCGATGGTCAGCCTCAATCCGACCCTGCGCATCGGCCAGCAAATCGCCGAGGCGCTGGTACTCGCCAAGGGCAAACGCTACCCGGCTGTCGACGCCGACATTGTCGAGCTGCTGCAACAGGTGGGCATCGACAAGCCGGTACTGCGCGCACGCCAGTATCCCCATGAGCTTTCCGGCGGCATGCGCCAGCGCGTGCTGATCGCCATCGCCCTGGCTGGCAACCCGCGCCTGATCATCGCCGACGAGCCCACCAGCGCCCTCGATGTGACGGTGCAGCGCAAGATCCTCGACCACTTGCAGCGTTTGGTCAGTGAGCGTGGCATTTCCCTGCTGATCATCACCCATGACCTGGGCGTAGCCCTCGACCGTGCCGACCGCGTCCTGGTGATGCAACAGGGCGAAGTGGTCGAACAAGGACCGCCACGGCAGATCCTCGCGCGCCCCAGCCACGATTACACCCGCGCGCTGATTGCCGCCGCTCCCGCCTTCGCCAAGCGGCGTGAGCCATTGATCAACCTCGACATCGGGCACCAGCCGATCCTGCGCCTGCACAACGTCGGCAAGACCTTTGCCCTGCCCAAGGTCAAGGGCGAAGCTTCTACGTTCGTGGCCTTGGAAGATCTGAGCCTGGAGGTGTACCCCGGCCAGACCCTGGCCATCGTCGGCGAATCCGGCTCGGGCAAGAGCACGGCGCTGCGCATCGCCCTGGGCCTGGACAAACCCAGCCAGGGACGGGTCTGGTTCGAACAACAGGACGTCACCGACCTCAGTTGGCGCGACTTCCGCCCACTGCGCCAACGCCTGCAACTGGTGCAACAAAACCCCTTCGCAGCGCTGGACCCGCGCTTCACGGTATTCGACAGCATTGTGGAGCCGCTGGTCTCGTTCGGCTTGCTCAAGGGCGCCGCCCTGGAGCAGGCAGCGCGGGAGTTGATCGGCCGCGTGCACCTGCCGGTGAGCTTTCTGGATCGTCTGCCCCGTGAACTGTCGGGTGGGCAGTGCCAACGGGTCGCCATCGCCAGGGCCTTGGCGTTGAAACCCGACCTGCTGTTGCTGGATGAACCGGTCAGCGCCCTGGATGTGTCGGTGCAGGCGCGTATTCTCGACTTGCTGCAAGAGCTGCAACGGGAGATGGGCATCGCCTACGTGCTGGTGTCCCACGACTTGTCAGTGGTGGCCAACTTCGCCCATGAGGTGCTGGTGCTGCGCAATGGCCGCGTGGTTGAGCAAGGCTCGGTGGCGCAGATCTTCAACCAGCCGGCCAGCGACT
This sequence comes from Pseudomonas sp. MIACH, assembly GCF_001269925.1. GTDB lineage: Bacteria > Pseudomonadota > Gammaproteobacteria > Pseudomonadales > Pseudomonadaceae > Aquipseudomonas. The sequence goes on along the minus strand of NZ_LHVO01000060.1, from coordinate 27,974 downwards.
ACACCCGCGAACTGATTGCCGCCATCCCTGGCCGGCAACTTACGGCAAGCGCCGCCTGAGATTTACTGCGCCGAGCAGTCCCGCGCCACGATGCCCTTCTCCTGGGCATACGCGGCGGACTTGGCTTCGATCAATGGGCGCAACGTGGCGCGGTCGGCTTGCAGCCAGTCGGTCACCAGCACCCACTTTTGCCCATCCCACTGCTGCACCCGGGCGGCCCCGCCGCCTTCATGGTCGGCGCAGGACAATGTCAACGGCGCCAACAGCCCTTCGAAGCCCATGGCCTTGAGGCGTGCAGCGTCGATATTCAGGTGTTCGAACGCCCAGCGGGTTTCCTCGCCGTTCAGCGCGCGGTTGCCGAATTTGGCCTGGCCGGTGCGCAGCGCTTCGACAGCAATCGCGGCGTTGATCAGGCCGATGTTGTAGTAGACCTTGCCGAAGTAGCTGGGGTCCTTGAGGTTGCTCTTGCCGGGATCGAGGATGAACTGCTTGAGCTTTTTATGGATCTCGAAGCTGTCGCCACCGGGGAACGGCGCCAGCGCCTGGTAGCCCTTGGCGGCGGTGCCGGCGGGTATCACGTCGGCTTCGGAGCCGGCCCACACATCCCCGATCAGGCGGTCCACGGGGATGCCAAAACGCACGGCGGTCTTGATGCCGACCGGGGTGGACACGCCCCACGTGCGCAGGAACACCCAGTCCGGGTTGATCTGGCGTACCTGGCGCCATTGGGTCGACTGCTCGTTGCCGGGATCGGCCACGGGGATCTGGATGTTCTCGAAGCCGTACTTTTGCGCGAGCAACTGCATGGCCGCCTGGGTTTCGCGGCCGTAGGCGGAGTCGTGGTAGACGGTGACGATCTTCTTGCCCTTGAGCTTGTCCAGGCCGCCTTCGCGCTGGGCGATGTAGTTGATGCCCACCGACGCCTGGCCGTAGTAGTTGAGCAACAGCGGGAACGCGTAAGGGAACACGCGGCCATCGGTGGATTCGGTACGCCCACCGGCGCCATCGATCAGCGGGATGTGGTCAACGGCGGCACGGTCCATCAGCGCGTAGGAAGCCGGGGTGCTGTGGGTGAAGAAGAACCCGGTGGGCGCGCCGTCCAGGCCGCCTTTGTAGCGCTCGTAGCATTCAATGATGCGGTCGGTCTTCCACTCCGTCTCGCATTCCTGCCAGACCAGCTTGACGCCGTTCACGCCGCCTTCGACCTCGTTGATGTAGCGAAAGTAATCAATCTCCCCCGCCCACCACGGAATGCCGCTGGAAGCGTAGGCGCCGACCCGGTAGGTGGCAAGCGGGATGAACTGTTGATCGTTGGCGGCCTGGGCAACAGGCCCGCCGAAGACGCCGAGTGCCAGCAGGCTGGCGATGACTGTGCGTTGCAAGACGTTGTGCATGGGTGTGGTTTCTTATGAAAGGTGAGGTTTCCCTCCCGTTGTCGGGTCAGCGCCAATCGGGTCACAACACAATTCATGCCAAGCCTATAAGCCCCTCACTTCGAGGGTTGGCGCTGTACCAGTGACCCTTCACCGCCAGGAGAATCGAACACTTTATTGAACCGCTGTTGCGCCACCAACACCGCGCTCGGTCGCCCGGCCTGCGGCAAAATAGCGCGTTTTACTTCGTGCCAGAACTGCGGCTAAATACCCGCCCTTTTGCGTCGATTGCGTCGATGGCTATGTTCAAACGGATCAGCCCCTGGATCGCCTGCCTGGCCCTGTTGCTCAACATGCTGGCCATGCCGCTGAGCCGTGCCCTGCAAACGCCGGACATCGGCCTGATGCTGTGGGGTGGGTTCTGCACCGGCGGCGCCTCGCAAGCCCTGCCGCCAGGCTTTGCCAAGCTGATCGACCCGTCGCAGTCGGCCCCGGCACCCACCGCCATGAAGCACGGCGATTGCTGCTGTGGCCATGCCGGGCTGGCCGCCCTGCCCTCCAGCCACTACCGTCATCTGCTGCCGCGCTATACACCCGATATCGCCCTCGACAACCCGTTGCTACCGACGCTGCAACCCAAGGTGCGTTGGCCGAACCTGAACCCGCGCGCCTCTCCTATCGCCTGATCGCCCCAAACCTTACGTGTTCGGCCACCTCCCGGGGATGGCTGAAACGTCCTTGAAGTTTTTGGTCATCAGGAAGTGTTCCATGCCTGCTCCCTTTACTGCGCCTCGTGCGCAGCGTCACTCCGTGTCCCGTCGCCTGTGGCCGCTGATTTCAGCCGGCCTGTTCGCCCTCAACCCGTTATCTTCGGCACTTGCCCAAGCCAGCAAAAGCGAAGACTCGGCCCTGACCCTCGGCACCGTCACTGTCCAGGGCGCAAGCGGCGCCAGCGGCCCGTTGAGTACCGCCAGCGTGCTCAGCTCGGTGGATATTCTCGGCGCCGATATCCTCGAAAAAATGCCGGTCAACTACAGCTGGGAGCTGTTCAGCCGTGCGCCGGGGGTGATGCTCACCGAGTTCAATCAGGGCACCACCTCCGGCAAGATCTCCTTTCGCGGCTTCAACGGCGAAGGCGAAGTGAATGCGGTGAAGCTGCTGATCGATGGTATTCCGAGCAACAGCAACGACGGCAACATGCCGTTTATGGACATGATTTTCCCGATGGAGCTGGACAGTATCGAAGTGGTGCGCGGCACCAGCGATGCGCGCTATGGCCTGAACAACATCGCCGGCAACGTCAATATGCTCACCCGCACGGGCGGAGACTACACCAAGGCGCGCCTGCGCTATGGCAGCTTCAACACCCAGGAAACGCAGTTCGCCAAAGGCATCCAGGGCAGCAATTGGACGCAGAATTACTTCTTCGCCTACCAGAAGTCTGACGGCTACCGCGACCATGCCGAGGCGGACAAATTCTCGATGTCCGGCAAGTGGTTCTACACCCCGGACGACAACAGCTACCGCCTCGGACTGATCGCCCGTCACTATGAAACCGATGCCCAGGAGCCGGGCTATTTGACTGAAGAGGATGCCCGCCAGCATCCAAAAATGACCAACCGCTACAACGCCACCGACAAAGGCACCCGCCGGATGAACCAAGTCAGTGTGCACTTCGACACCGACCTGGCCGACACCCTTGCCTGGTCGGCGAAAACCTACGTCAACACGTTCGATGACCGACGCTGGACCCAGTACTGGCGCACCAGTGCCCAACAGGAGCGCGACGCCTACGAAACCCAGTACGGCGCCCTCACGTCCCTGACCTGGCGCCCGCACGTCAGTTGGCTGTATGACTTCGCCCTGGAAGGCGGCGCCGATACCCAACAGCAACAGAACAAAAGCGAGCGCTACCGCACCCTCGACCGCGCGCGCCTGGCACAAACCCGCGACCAGCAGTTCGACTTCGACACCTACGGCGCCTATGTGCAGGCCGAGATCAAGCCGTTCGAGTCGTTGAAGATCATCCCGGCGTATCGCGTCGACAAGATCCAGGGCAGCTTCACCAACGAAATGACCGGCCAGGACTACGACATCAACGACTACGGGCTGATCAAGCAACCCAAACTCAGCGTGGTGTACTCACCCTGGGACGTGGCCAGCGTGTACGCCAACTGGGGGCGCACGTTCCAGGTCGGCAGCGGCGCGGCGGCCTACAAGATTCCGCCCAGGGACACCGACCTGGCGCCGTCCATCAACGACGGTTGGGAAACCGGGATCAAATTCACCCCCGCCGATTGGATCGACGGGCGTGTGGCGTACTGGCAACAGCAGGCCAGTGGCGAAGTCAGCCGCCGACTCAACGACCCCAGCGGCGAGTCGGACAACGTCGGCGAAACCCGCCGTTGGGGTTACGACGCGCAGCTGAACCTGCACCCGAATGAGCGCACCGAGATCTGGCTGGCCTATGCCTGGCAATACTCGAAAATCCTCCAACCCAGCGCGACGCTGCCCAACAGCAAAGGCCAGGAAATCGACCACATCCCCCATCACCTGTACAACGCCGGCATCAGCTTCAAGGCCACGCCAGCCCTGCAACTGACCGCCTGGATGAACGGCCAGACCTCCTACTACCTGGAACGCGAGAACATTCAGGGAGCTTACGGCGGCTACGTATTGATGAACCTGGGCGCGACCTATCAGGTGACGGAGTCGCTCAGTGTCGACCTGCAACTGAAAAACCTCACCAACCGCTACTACGAGTACGCCTGGTATGACCCGGACGGTGCCAAAGCGTCGCTGCACTCCCCGGGTGACGGACGTGCGCTGTATAGCGGGGTGACGCTGGACTTCTGAATGGGTGAGAGCACACAAGCCCGCTGTAAGTGCGGAACCAATAACCGCCGTTACCGCAGCAACGGATATGTATTCGGTCTGATCCAATATCCTGGTCGGCTGTAAAGCCGCCATCGGGGCACGGGTATCTACACAACTTTGGCTCAACGCTGAATGCCCGACAGACAGCGCTGTTGTGGCGAGCGGGCTTGTCCCGCGTTGGGCTGCGCAGCAGCCCCAAAACCAGGCGCAGAGGCGTGCTTGACACACCGCATTCGTATTCATCAGGGGCGCTTCGCACCCCAACGCGGGGCAAGCCCGCTCGCCACAGAGGTTCCAGTTTACTGGGCGACAGCGCTGCGTCGAAGAGGTGGTGCCCCCCTCCCGCATTTGGATCGGAGACAATCAGTCAAATGTCGCCAGGCTGTGGATCCGTCACAGCAACAATCTCCCAGCCACAACAAAAAAATGCCCACCCCCGGCCAAGGGATGGGCATTTTTCCTCCAACCATTACTGCTTAGCGTGCTTGGCCTGTACCTCAGGCATCGCCGAAGAGTGATGGTTAAGAATTTTCCACTGGCCACCCACCTGCTCATAGACGAAGGTGTAGCGTGCCTGCACATGGCGCACCTTGCCGTCCGACTCGGTCAGGGTGAAGGTGTAGACACCACTGTCCATGGCCACGTTACTGCCCAGTTGGCGGATCTCGCGGTAGTTGATCTGGCCCACCGGCTTGAGCGCCAGGAAGTGGTCGAAATAGTCGGTGATCTGCTCCGGCGTCGTACGCACCTGGTTGGACACGGTCGGCTGCAACACCGCACCCGGCGCGTACAGGTCGACCACGGATTTCACGTTGCCGGTCTGCAAGGCGCTGTTCCAGCGGTCGAATAAACCGGCAATCTCGCGGTCTTTCACATTGGCCGGCGCCTGGGCCACTTCACGGTAGACATACGGGGCCGTCTCGGCGGCGTGAACAAACGGTACGCTCAGGGCAAACATCAGGGCGATTGGGGCGATCTTGAATTTCATGGCGTTACTCCAGTGGTCGTCGTTGAGGCCACTTTGCCAACCTGCCCGCCGGCCGCCATCGGCCAACCGGAGGTATTTACCTATGCCATTTGGCAGATAGCGCCCGAGGGGTCCGACCATGTTTAATAGCTACCCCTCGCGCCCGCAGCAATGGAGCATCACCTATGCATGACACGCCCCATGACCCCGGCAGCGCCTTGGCCATGCGCGCGCATTTCCGCCAATCGGAAAGTCGTACGGCGCGCCTGCGCCTGTTGGTGGATACCGGCCAGCAACTGCGCCAGTTGGCCCCCGACGCCATGCGCGAACGCGTGCTCGCCCGGGCCTGCGCGTTTCTGGCGATGGACCACGGGCTGCTGCAGGAGTGGGACGCCGAGGGCGTCGCCTACACCAGCGCCCGCCACGGCAACCCTGCGCGATTGAACAGCCTGGCCGCCCTCGCCGACCGCAGCCTGCGCACACCGTGTTGGCAGGAACGCCCATCAGAGGACTTGCCCAGCGTCTTGCAAGTGCCGTTGCGCGCCGGTGACGGCGATGCGTTTGGCGTACTGGTGCTGGGCAATAGCGTCAGCCTGCGGGCGCCGGAACACGAAGACAGCGAATCCCTGCAACTGCTCGCTACCTTGCTGGCGGCCCACCTGGAAAACGATCGGCTGCTGACCACCCTCAAGCTGCGCGACAAAACCCTGTCCGACCTGGTCAACCGCTTGCTCCGCGCCCAGGAGGACGAACGCAAGCGCGTCGCCTACGACCTGCACGATGGCCTGGCGCAAACCCTGGCGGGCCTGCATCAACGGCTGCAAGGCTTTGCCGGGCGCTGCCCGCCGCTGCCGGAGGCATTGGCCGCCGACCTGCAGGCGATTCTTACCCTGGCCCAACACTCGGTTGGCGAGGGCCGGCAACTGATCGCCGGCCTGCGTCCCACGGTGCTGGATGATTTCGGCTTGTTCAAAGCTCTCGATAAAGAAGCCGACCGCCTGCGTGACGCCGGAATCAACGTGGTGTGGCAGGCGCACTGTGAGACGCGCTTACCCAGCCAGGTGGAAATCGCCTTGTTCCGCATTGGCCAGGAAGCCATCAACAATGTGCTCAAGCATGCGCGCGCCAGTCGGGTGCAGCTGACCCTGGCGCTGCACGACGGCCAGGCGTCCCTGCGGCTGGACGACAACGGCAAAGGCTTCACCTCGGCGCCATCCCTCGATGACGCCCAGCATCTGGGCCTCGCCACCATGCAGGAGCGCGCCAGCCTGCTGGGCGGCAGCTTCACCTGCGTCAGCGCAGTCGACGGCGGTACCCAACTGCACGCGCGCGTGCCAGCCCACTTGATTGGAGTACCCCAATGACCCACGTCTTGCGCCTGGTGCTGGCGGACGATCATGAAGTCACGCGCACCGGTTTCGTCTCCCTGCTGGCCGGCCATCCGCAGTTCGAAGTGGTCGGTCAAGCCAGTGATGGCCTGCAGGCGGTGGAACTGTGCGAACAGCTTCTGCCCGACATCGTCATCCTCGACATCCGCATGCCCGGGCTCAACGGTTTGGGCGCCGCACGCTTGCTGCAACAACGCCTGCCAGCGGTGAAGGTGGTGATGTTCACCATGGACGACAGCCCCGAGTACCTGGAGGCGGCCATGAATGCCGGTGCGGTGGGCTATCTGCTTAAAGATGCCAGCCGCGCCGAGGTGATCCAGGCGCTGCAACAAGTGGCCGCTGGCGGCGAGGCGCTCAACACGGCGGTCAGCGCGCGGCTGTTGCGGCGCATGACCGAACGCCAGGCCAGCGGTGCCGCCCCCAGCGAACCGCTCACCCCACGGGAACGCCAGGTCCTCGGTTTGGTCGCCAACGGTATGAGCAACCGGGCCATCGGCGAACACCTGGGCATTACCACAGGCACGGCCAAGGCCCATGTCGAGCGCGTAATCGGCAAGCTCGGCGCGGCCGACCGCACCCAGGCCGCCGTGCGGGGCATCGCCTTGGGCCTGGTGACGCCAGCATGAGGCGGCCCAAATGAGAAGGCGCTGGGCTGACCTGCCGCTGCGCGGCAAGGCGCTGGTGGTGATTTCGCTGCCACTGGTGGTGCTGTTGTTGTCCCTGGTGCTGATCTACACCACGGAACGCCAGACCGCCCGCGCCGAAGAAGATGTGCGCCGTGTTTTACGCGTGCAAAGCGATATTCAGGCCGTGCATACCCTGCTCGCGGAAGCCGCCGCCAGTGTGCGCGGTTACCTGCTCACCCGCCGCGAAGACTTCCTGCCCAGCTACCTCAACGCCAAGCCCCAGATCGAGTCAGCCCTGCGCAGACTGGACCGCAACGTGCGCGATCAACGGGTGCGCGAGCAGCTCAGCGCGATCAAGCCGTTGATCGACGGCAAGGTCGACGGGCTGGAGGAAATGCTCAAGGACAGGGACGCCACACCGGAGTCCATCAGTGCCATCCTGATCAGCAACAAGCACATCCTCGATGCGCTGCGCCAACACATCAGCACCATGCTCACCCTTGAGGAGTCGTTGCTGGCCGAGCGCAGCGCCGCCGCCTCCGAAACCCGCCAACGCTTGTTGCTGTCCACCTGGCTGGCGGCGATCTGCGGGTTGTTCGGCGCGATTGTCGCGGTGCTGTTTCTGTCCAAGGGCATTGTCGCCCGGGTGCAGAATGTGCAGCGCAATGCCCAGCGCCTGGCCCTGGGCTCGCCGCTGCTGCCGCAGCCACCGGAAAAAGACGAGATCGGCCAGTTGGGCACCAGCCTGGTGGAGGCCGGGTTATTGCTGGCCGAACGCGAACGCGCCTTGCGCGACAACGAAGAACGTTTGCGACTGATCATCGATGGGGTCAAGGACTACGGGATCTTCGCCCTCGACACGGCGGGCCATGTCACCAGTTGGAACAACGGCGCCGAGCGGATCAAGGGCTATACCGAGCAGGAGATCATCGGCCAGCATTTCTCACTGTTCTACCTGCCCCAGGAATGCCCGCAGCACCCGGACATGGCGTTGCGCGAAGCCACCCGCAACGGCGATTACACCGAAGAAGGCTGGCGCTGCCGCAAGGACGGCACGCGGTTCTGGGCCAGCGTGGTGATCACGGCGCAATACGACGGCACCGGCGCCCTGCGCGGTTTTTCCAAGATCACCCGCGACATCACCGACCGCCGTGCGGCGGAGATTGCCCTGCGCACCGCCCGCGAGGAAGCCGAACGCGCCAGCCGCGCCAAAAGCGAGTTTCTGTCGCGCATGAGCCACGAACTGCGCACCCCGCTCAACTCGATCCTGGGCTTTGCGCAGTTGTTGGACATGGACGCGCCCAAGGCGCAAAAGGCCGATGTCGGTCACATTCTGCGCGCCGGCCAGCACCTGCTCACGCTGATCAACGAAGTGTTGGATATCGCCAAGATCGAGGCCGGAAGCCTGGCGTTGAATATCGGCCCGATCCCGCTGGCGAGCGCATTGCAGGAAGCGTTGACGCTGGTATCGCCCATGGCCACCGACGCGGGCGTGCAGTTGCAGCCACTGCCGACGCTGGCGGCGGATACGGGCATCGTTGCCGACCGCCAGCGTCTGACCCAGGTGCTGCTGAACCTGCTGTCCAATGCGATCAAATACAACCGGCGCGATGGCCAGGTGAGCATTGAGGTCGATATCCACGACCAGCGGATCAGCGTGTCGGTCTGCGACACCGGCAAAGGCATCGCCGCCGATCATATGGGGCAACTGTTCAAACCGTTCGAGCGCCTGGGGGCCGACCCGAATGTGGAAGGCAGCGGCCTGGGCCTGGCTTTGAGTAAAAGCCTGCTGGAAAACATGGACGGTCAACTCGACGTGCAGAGCCAACCCGGCATCGGCTCACGTTTCACGGTGCAATTGCCATTCGCACGCGTGGCGCAATCCCAGCCGATTGCCACCCCCGTCATCGACACCGAATTGAAGCGCCCTGCCCCCGTCGCCAGCCCCTTCCAGGGCAAGGTGTTGTGCATCGAAGACAACCTCTCCAGCCTGGCGCTGATCGAAACCCTGCTGCAACGCCGGCCCGGCATACGACTGCTGTCGAGCATGCAAGGCCAACTGGGCCTGGACCTCGCCGCGCAGCACGCACCCCAGTTGATTCTGCTGGATGTGTCGTTGCCGGACATCAATGGCTTGAAGGTGCTGCAACGCTTGCGTCAGTCACCGATCACCCGCGACACGCCGGTGCTGATGATCACCGCCGACGCCAGCGACCTTACCCGCCAGGCGTTGCAGGAAGCAGGCGCCACTGCCGTATTGAACAAACCGATCAACGTGCCCGCCTTTCTCGCCCACCTCGACCAAGCTTTTCCGGAGCCCGCGTGAACCTCGACCTGCGTATTCTGATCATCGACGACCAACGCCCGAACCTCGACCTGGTGGAGCAACTGCTGGCGCGCGAAGGCCTGACCAACGTGCTGAGCAGCACCCAGCCGCTGCGCACCCTGGAGTTGTTCAACAGCTTCGAACCTGACCTGGTGATCCTTGACCTGCACATGCCGGAGCTCGACGGCTTTGCGGTGCTGGAACAGCTTCACCGACGCATCCCCCAGGGTGAATACCTGCCGATCCTGGTGCTCACCGCCGACGCCACCCGCGACACGCGCCTGCGCGCCCTGGCCCTGGGCGCCCGGGACTTCATCAGCAAACCCCTCGACGCGCTGGAAACCATGCTGCGGGTGTGGAACCTGCTGGAAACCCGGGTGCTGTACAAGACCTTGCGGACGCTGGTGCCGGCGGATCAGATTGAGTTGTTGCAGCGGCGCGGTGCTACCCCCACGCCCGGCAACGTCGAGGCGGCGCCGGCGTCAACCGCGATACGACGCTGCTAGCGCCCGCGAGCTCAGCTTTCAAGGTTCAACAAATGGCAGCGGTGTATCGGTATCACGGCGAACGGCAAACACATTCAGGGTCATCGCCACCAGGGCGTAATAACCGAAGACCCCGACCAATTCGACCACGGCGGGCTCCCCGAACACTTGGATCGCCTGCGCATACAGCGCGTCGTCGATTCGACGCGTCTCGTACAACGTCTTGCCTAACCGATAGACCAGTTGTTCGTCCTCACGCGTAAAGACCGGAACTGCCCGCTCACGCAACGCCTCGATCACCGCATCAGCCACCCCCGCCGAACGTGCGATAGGCTCATGAATCTGCCACTCCGCCTGGGACTGCCACCACGCGGCAGTGAACAGGATCGCAAGTTCGCTCAGGCGCAGTTCGAGCCGAGTGCCATACCGACAGAACGCCCCCAGGCGCTGCGCATGATTGGCCAGTTCCGGGCTTTGAATCCACGCCAGGAATGGGCCGTCCAGGTTCCCGCGTGGTCCCGCGAGAATGTCCTTGAGCACTGCGCGCTGAGCGTCGTCCATGGTCGCTTCAGTCAATTCGCTGAGCCGCGATTGAATCGTCATGCGCTATTTCCTCAGAGGCTTTTCAATGTGCTGTTCACCGCACTCAGGAGTTTGTCGGTTATCTCATCCAAGTGACAATCCTCGAGAATGAACGGCGGCGCCAGCAGGATATGATCGCCCCGCAACCCATCCACCGTGCCCCCCATCGGGTAGCACATCAGGCCTGCCGCCATGGCGGACTGCTTGAGTTTGGCGTGCAGCTTGAGCGCGGGGTCGAACGGGGTCTTGCTGGCTCGGTCGGCAACCAACTCAATGCCCTGGAATAACCCGCGCCCGCGAATCTCACCCACATGCGGATGCTCGCCCAACTGCGCCAGCAGACGTTCACGCAGACCTGCGCCCAAGTGGTTGACCCGGTCCAGCAAGCCGCGGGACTCGATGGCTTTCTGCACCGCCAGTGCGGCCGCGCAGGCGGTGGCGTGGCCGATATAGGTGTGACCATGCTGGAAAAACCCTGAGCCCGCCGCAATGGCGTCACGGATTCTCTGACTCACCAACGTTGCACCTATCGGCTGGTAGCCCGCGCCCAGGCCTTTGGCGATGGTGATCAGGTCAGCGGTGATGCCCTCCTGCTCGGCGGCAAACAGGGTTCCGGTACGGCCCATGCCGCACATGACCTCATCAAGGATCAGCAACACCCCGTAGCGGTCGCACACCTCGCGAATGCGCTTGAAGTAGCCTGGCACTGCGACCACGGCACCCAGCGTCGCCCCTACGACGGGCTCGGCCACAAACGCCATGACATTTTCAGCCCCCAGCCGCAGGATCTCCGCCTCCAACTCTGCCGCCAGGCGCACACCCATGGCCTCAACGGTTTCGCCCGGTTGTTGCTCGCGGTAGGCATAGCACGGGCTGACATGGCTCACGCCAATCAGCAGCGGTTCAAACTGCCTGCGCCGCCACTCATTGCCACCGGTTGCCAATGCCCCGAGGGTATTGCCGTGGTAGCTCTGGCGACGGGCGATCAAGTGCTTGCGCTGAGGCTGGCCCACCTCGATGAAATACTGGCGGGCCAATTTCAATGCCGCTTCTATCGCTTCGGACCCACCCGAGACGAAGTACACCGAGGCAATACCTTCGGGTGCGCGGGCAACCAGGAAATCCGCCAGTTCTTCCATGACCTGGGTGGTGAAGAACGAAGTGTGTGCGTAGGCCAACTGCCCCACCTGTTGACGCACGGCTTCGATCACCTGGGGGTCGCTATGGCCCAGGCATGACACCGCCGCCCCACCGCTGGCATCCAGGTAGCGACGGTTGTCGCTGTCGATCAGATAAGGCCCTTCGCCCCGGACGGCCATTGGGTAGCTCTGTGTAAGGCTGCGATGAAAGACGTGGCTCATGGTGACGCTCCCGATATTTTTGCAAATAATAGATGCATAGATTTTAAATGCAATTAATTTTTGCAAGACGTTCGAGACCAGGAAACCCGGCTAAAACACTATAAAACCCAGTATTTACTGGATAAAACCAACCTATCGGACTGAATCTCAACAAGCAAAATATAGTTGCATGCAAATTAAATGCATGTATATTTTGCGAAAGAGCAAATGTTTCGTGCGCCTCCTTTCTCGGATGGCTAGCCGGGCCAACAATAAAAAAATGGAGTGGGTCGTGATGCATCACTCAAAAATTAAACTGCCGCTATCCCCACCGTCCCAGGCTTGCCTTGGGGCTTGTATCCCCCTGAAGAGAAAACACGCATGAAGAACTTTCTGAAGGCCTCACTGGCGGTAATGGCACTGCTCACCACCTCAAGCTCGTTCGCTGCCGGCAAGGAATTGCTGGTGGCCACCGATACGGCATTCGTGCCTTTCGAGTTCAAGCAGGGCAACGAATACGTGGGTTTCGATATCGACCTGTGGGCGGCGATCGCGAAAGAAATGGGCGTGACCTACCAGCTCAAACCCATGGATTTCAATGGCATCATCCCTGCCCTGCAAACCCGCAATGTCGACGTGGCGTTGGCCGGTATCACCATTAAGGAAGAGCGCAAGCAAGCCATCGATTTTTCCGACGGCTACTACGACAGCGGCTTTCTCCTAATGGTCAAGAGCGACAACGACACGATCAAAGGTGAGGCGGACATCGCCGGCAAGACCCTGGCGGTGAAAAGCGGTACGTCGGCGGCGGATTATGCCAAGGCCAACCTGAAGGCCAGCGACCTGCGTCAGTTCCCCAATATCGACAATGCCTACCTTGAATTGCGCACTGGCCGTGTCGACGCCGCCATGCACGATACGCCGAACGTCCTGTACTACATCAAGACAGCCGGCGAAGGCCAGGTAAAAGCGGTCGGCCAGCAGATGCTCGCCCAGCAGTACGGCATCGGCTTCCCAAAAGGCAGCGAACTGCGTGAACCGGTCAACGCCGCGCTGAAAAAGATCCGTGAAAACGGTACCTATGCGCAGATCTACCGCAAATGGTTCGGCACTGACCCGAAATAACTCCCGCCCTTCATCAATAGAGAATTCAGCATGCATTTCCAATGGAGCGCCATTTGGGATGCGCTGCCGGTACTGCTCGAAGGCGCCAAGCTGACCTTGTGGATTTCGATCCTGGGTCTTATCGGTGGTGCCGTGATCGGCGTGGTCGCGGGCTTTGCCCGCGCCTACGGCGGTTTTTTCAGCAGCCGCGTTGCGCTTGTGTTTATTGAACTGATCCGTGGCACGCCGATCATGGTGCAGGTGATGTTTATCTACTTCGCCTTGCCCATGATGGTTCCTGTGCGCATCGACCCTTTCACCGCAGCCGTGGTGACCATCATGCTCAACTCCGGGGCCTACATCGCCGAGATCACCCGTGGTGCGGTGCTGTCGATCCACCGTGGCTTTCGCGAAGCGGGGCTGGCGCTGGGTTTGTCCAAGCGCGACACGCTGCGCTACGTCATCGCACCGTTGGCGTTTCGACGCATGATCCCGGCGCTGGGCAACCAGTGGATTGTCAGCATCAAGGATACGTCGCTGTTCATTGTCATCGGCGTCGCCGAACTGACGCGCCAGGGCCAGGAAGTCATCGCCGGTAATTTCCGCGCCATGGAGATCTGGTCTGCAGTTGCCGTCATCTATCTGATCATTACCCTGGTGCTGAGCTATGTCCTGCGGCGCATGGAATCGAGGCTGAAAATCCTATGATTGAGTTCAAAGGTGTTTCCAAGCACTTCGGCAGCACCCAAGTGTTGCACGACATCAACCTCAAGATCGCCAGCGGCGAAGTGGTGGTGATCATTGGCCCTTCGGGTTCGGGAAAGTCGACGCTGCTGCGCTGCATCAACAAACTGGAGGAAGTCACCGACGGCCAACTGATGGTCGATGGCCTGGAGGTCAATAACCCAAAGGTCGACGAACGCCTGATTCGCCAGGAAGCGGGCATGGTGTTCCAGCAGTTCCATCTGTTCCCACAGATGACCGCGCTGCAGAACGTCGCTTTTGGCCCGGTGCGCGTGCGCGGCGCCAGCCGCAAGGAGGCGGAGAAACTCGCCGCCGAACTCTTGGCCAAAGTCGGCCTGGCCGACCGTGCCGATCACTACCCTTCCGAGCTGTCGGGCGGCCAGCAGCAACGCGTGGCGATCGCCAGGGCGCTGGCAGTAAAACCCAAGTTGATGCTGTTCGACGAGCCGACTTCCGCCCTCGACCCGGAGTTGCGCCACGAGGTGCTGACCGTCATGAAGTCGCTGGCGGATGAGGGCATGACGATGGTCATCGTCACCCACGAAGTGGACTTCGCCCGCAAGGTCGCCACGCGCCTGATCTTCATCGACAAGGGCCGCATCGCCGAGGACGGTGCCCCCGCTGAACTGATCGCCAACCCACCCAGTGCCCGCCTGCGGGAATTCCTGCAACACGTATCCTGAGGAGATGCCATGACACTGCCCTCTATTCACCTTGATGGAAGCGCTTACGCGATTGGTCGCGGGCTGGGTGTCTTCGGTCGGGACGCCGTGCATGGGCACTTACGCCCTCTTGCACTCTGGCAATACCTGGCCTTGCAGGCTCAAACCCCTGCGGCGTTGCAGATGCGTCAACAGGTGCGGACCGAGTTCCCCCGTTACTGGCAGGAAATCGAGGGACTGGCCGACGGATTGCAACTGCCACTTGACGAAGTGTTCATGTGGAATTGCCGAGGTGACTACGTACATGAACAGAGCGTGGACGGCTGCACGACAGTGTTCGGTCCAACCCGCGCCGGTACGCTGATCGCCCATAACGAAGACGGCCTGCCGCAGCTCAAGGGGCATTGCGCGCTCTTGCATGCCACGCCCGAATCGGGGCTGGCGTTCAGCAGCTTTATCTATCCAGGATCCTTGCCAGGGCACACACTGGCGATCAATGAGCGCGGCCTGGTGGCGACCGTCAACAACATTCGCCCGGCACGCATTCCTGTCGGCATTCCTCGACAGATCCTGGCGCGCGCGACCCTTGACGCCGGCAGTATCGACGAAGCCATTGCCGTGGTGACCCGCACGGATCGCGCCGGGGCGTTTCACCACACCTTCGGCCAGGTAGGGAGTGCCCGAGTCGTCAGTGTCGAGGCCAGCGCCGAGGGCAGCAATGTCAGTGAAATCCAATGGCCGGCGGGGCATTCAAACCACCTGGTGTCGCTGTCGTTGAGCCAGGTGAAACAGCGCATCACCGCCAGCTCAGGTGCCCGACAGCAGTGTATCGACCAGCGCCTGCATCAGCTTCCTGGCGATCTGGACGCCAGCGTAGCGCTGAGTATCCTGCGCGACACTTCGGGGCAGGACCTGCCTGTCTACCGCTGCGCAGCGGATGATTCGGACAACGAAAACACCCTGGCAACCGGTGTTTTTCTGATCAGCGCCAACACTGTAGAGTGGCGCGTCTATACGCAACCGAACCCTGACCAGCCTGATGCTGAAGGTGTGGTCCACCGCTCATTGATTGACGCTTGTTCGGGTCGTTGAGGGTGGAGCGCAGGCGCTCACTGAATAATGGATACCGTTAATGAATAAAGTCCCGGCAGCACTTCCCGACACGTTGGACGGCCTCAAGCAACTGCTCGCGGCCATCGAGCGGCGTGAGGTCGATATTGCCTTGGGCAGCAGCTCCAGGCGCGTGCTGATGGCGCTGATCGAATCCCCCCAACGCACGGCAGTGTGTTCGATCAGCGAGCTGGCACAGCAACTGGATGTCAACGCCTCGACCCTGTCCCGGCTCGCGCAACGGCTGGGTTATGGCGGTTTCAGCAAATTGCAGGATGTGTTTCGCCGAGAGATTACCGAGGGCAAGCATTTCTATAGTGATCAGGCCTCACGGCTGGTCATCAATCATGAAGACAAGGACATCCTCAATCAGCTGACGCGCCTGGGCCGCCAGGAAAACGCCAACATCGCCAGCATGATCGAGCAGGTCGATCCCGATGTGTTTGTACAGACGGTGGAACTGCTGGCCAGTGCCCGCCGGGTTCGGATCCATGGCATGCGCCAGTTCAATTCACTGGCGCTGTTCATGTCCTACGGCTTGGGGATGTTGCGTCCGGATGTGGCGGCCCTGGATTCCAGTCGCCAAGGTGTGGCGGATGCCCTCGCACAACTGGACAAGGGTGACGTACTGGTGGTGTCCAGCTGCTTTCCCTACACCCCCAGCGTCCTCGCGACTGCCGAGGTCGCCGCTCGCCATGGGATCAAGGTCATCGCACTGACCGACTCTGCCAGCTCGCCACTGGCGAAGGTGGCCTTGCACAGCTTCTATGTCCCCAATCACAGCTTGTTCTTCAGCAACAGCATGTGTGCCTTTATGTTGCTCGCGCAGGGTTTGTTAAGCGCGGTTGCCAGCAAGCTCGGTGAGCTGTCGATATCGGCGCTGAAGTACCGAGAGACGCTGATCGACGAACTTAACGCATCGCTGTAAGCGCGCTCATGAGCCTTCGAGTACTGTTTATCCTCGCCGTGGCGTTAATCGCCGCGGACGTGCTGATTAATCTCTTTTACTCGTGAAGCAAGGCATCCTTGCCCTGGAACGACCTACAACGTCGCTTCGATCTTCTTCGCCGCCGCTTCACTCACCCAGCCATGCCAGATCTCCGGGTGCTGCTGGAAGAACAGCTTGGCCAGCTTGGGAGAGTCGATGTGCTCCTTGGTCATCCGCGCCAGGTTCTGGTTGAGCAGGTCAATCGGCAGGTTGACCTTTTCCAGCACCGCAACCAGCTCCGGTGCCTGTTCGTGAAACGCTTTGGACAAGCCGACCTGAATGCTGATCTTCTTGTCCACGCCCGGTTTTTCTTCCAGCTTGACCAGGTCGACCTGCCCCATCAGCGGCGTCGGTGTCCAGTAGTAGAACAGGATCGGTTCACCGCGCTTGTAGCTCGACAACACCGCCGCATCCAACGCCGGGCCGGTGCCTGGGCGAAAGTTGGTGTAGCTGGCTTCAAGACCATAGCTCTTGAGCATCTCGCTGTTTTCCAGCTCGCACGTCCAGCCCGCCGGGCAGTTGTAGAAGCGGCCCTTGCCGGGCTCTTCCGGGTCCTTGAACAGTTGGGCGTACTGCGCCAGATCGGCAATCTTCTTCAGCTCGGGGGCCTTGGCTTTCAGCCCGCGCTTGGCATCCCCCTCCACCAGGTAACGCGGCACGTACCAGCCTTCGGTGGCACCCACGATGGGGGCGCCGACGCCCACCACCTTGCCGCTGGCCGCCGCCTTGTTCCACACCTCACTGCGCCCGATCCACTCCTCGGCCAGCACCTGGATGTCGTTGCTGCCCAACGCGCTCTCCATGGTGATGGAGTTACCCGGCAAGGTGTCGACCGCGCAGCCATAGCCATCCTTGAGCAGGGTTTGCAGCACATCGGTCAGCAGCATCGCGCTTTCCCAGTTCAGGCCGGCGAACTTCACCGGTTTGCCGGATTCGCACCATCCGGCAGCCTGGGTCGTGGCGCTGCCCGCTAACAGCCCGCAAGAAAGCAGCCATGCCATCAGGTTTTTACTCAGCTTCATCATTGATGCACCTATGCAGTGAAAGGGTCAGATCAGGGATGGGCAGATGTCAGCGAAATTACGCTCTAAAAGTTATGCGTCAGCCAGCTGTATGGATCGTTGGAAACCAGTCTTCGCGCAAGCGCTGGCCGGTTTGCATGGCGTGACCTGGGTAAGGTGGGGACGTACGCCCCGGACGTTCGAGGTAGCGCACATCATCCCCGACCCAGCGCAACGAAAGTACCCGTCGACGCTGCGCGGAGCCATTGCCCCGGGCACCATGCACCGTGCGAAAGTCGAACAGCACCGCGTCACCCGGTTGCATTTCCCATTCCAACACCGGCATGCCCTCCTCCGCGTCCGGGTCCGGTGCGTCGCGGTAGTCATCCGAGCCTTGGTAGAAGTCGCTCTGGTCGGCCCAGCGCACCGGCCGGATGCCTTTATCCCAGCGATGGGAACCGGGCAGCAGCCGCAGGGTTGATTCGCGCACCGGGTCCACGGGAATCCAAAAACTCACGGACTGGCTGCCCTCGACGAAGTAGTACGGGATGTCCTGGTGCCAAGGCGTGGCTTTTTGCGTGCCGGGTTCCTTGACCAGCACATGGTCATGAAAAAACTGCGCGGTGCGCGACTGCATCACCTGCGCGGCAATCGCGGCGGCGGGCGACTGCTCGATGATCGCGCGAAATTCGGGGATGCGTTGCCAGTTGCAATAGTCGTCGAAAAAACCGCCGGACTGCCCGCCCTGCTCGATGTAGCGGCTTGCGTACACGCCAGGCTCCGCGAGGTTGCGCTCGATGCCCGCAGCGATCTGCGCGGTCCAATCGCTGAAGATGCCTCGCAGGCACACCGCGCCATCGCGCTGGAAGGCGTCGATGTCTTTTTGGTCAACGGTGTATGAGCTGTGGGTCATGGCCGGGTACTCCCTTAACAAGATGAAAGTTATGCAGGGCCAATATTCCATGACGACCAAATAAGATAAAATAATAAGTCTTGATGTATCACCCAAGAAAAACCTATGAACTTCACTTTGCGACAATTGCGCTATGCCCTGGCGGCGGCCAAGCACGGCAACCTCACCCTGGCGGCTGAAGAGTTGCACGTTTCCCAACCGTCCATCTCCACGGCGATCACCGAGCTGGAAGGCCTCTACGGGCAACCGCTGTTCGTTCGCCAGCGCGGGCTGGGCGTGTCATTGACGCCGTTCGGGCGCACCGTCATGGCCCAGGCCAAGCGCGTGCTCGCCGAGGCGCGAACGTTCGCGGACATCGGCAGCCAAGCCGATGACTTTGCCGGGGACCTGGTGCTGGGCTGTTACGCGGACCTCGCGCCGTATTGCTTGCCGCAAATCCTCAAGCGCCTGCAGCAGGCCTCGCCACGGGTCAGGGTGGATATGCGCGAAGGCGGGTTTGAATACTTGGGCAAACGGCTTGGTGAAGGGACCCTGGAACTGGCCTTGACCTACGACCTGGGCTTGCCGGCCAACATGGAGCGCGTCGAACTCTGCCAACTGACCGCTCACGCCCTGCTGGCGGCAGATCATCCGCTCGCAGCAGAAAAGCAGGTGGACATGGTCGCGCTCAGTGCCTGCAACCTGGTGGTGATGGACCAGATCCACAGCTGGCAGCATATCCTCGACCTGTTCAACGCTTTTGGCCTGGTGCCCGCCAGCGTGCAGCCCACCCATAGTTTCGAATTCCAGCGCAGCCTGGTCGCCAATGGTTTCGGCGTGGCGCTCACCTACACCCGCCCCTTCGGCGACCACAGCTACGACGGCCAGCCGCTGGTGTGCCGGCCGATCAAACAGCAGTTGCCTGCGCAACGTATCGTGCTGGCCTACGATCAGCGCTACCCGCTGACTCCGCCCGCCGAGGCATTCAAGGCACACGCGTTGGCATGGTTCTCACAGCGACAACCGTTTGCGACGTTTTGACGATGTGACGCAACACTCATCCTGCCACCTGTACCCGCTGTGAACAGTTGTGTGTAACAGCGCAACAGCTGAAAATCGCGCGCCCATCCATTGAGCACTACAGGGATATTCCGCACATGGCTGCTTCCAATAAATGGCTGATGTCGTCAGTCGCTTATTACCTCGATTTTTTTACCGTTCCGCTGTTCGTCGTCCTGGCCCTTTACCTCGCACCGTTTGACCTGGCCCTCGCCCTTGCAGGCTTGCTGGCCTGGACGTTGGTGGAGTATTCGGCGCACCGTTTCCTGTTCCACTCGCTGTATCGCCGCGAGCATTGGACCCACCATATCGACGTGCTGGCCTACATCGGCGTGTCCAGCTGGAAAACCAGCTCGACCTTTGCCCTGCTGTTGCTGCTCGCCTGGTTCACCGGCCTCACCTCGGCCTTTATCGGCGCCGTAGCCGGCTATTTCGTCTACATCTCGCTGCACTACGTGATGCACCGCCCGCAGCATTGGGCCTACGCTTTTATTCCGGGGCTGGTGGCCAATCACGATCTGCATCACCGCAAAGGCATCGAGAAGAACTTCGGGGTTTCTTCGCCGCTGTGGGACCATGTGTTTCGCACTTATATTCGGGTTGAGGCGGATGCAGAGCCAGCCTGAGCCCCCTCAGTGCTGATAAACCTCCCCAGGGGGGATACCTCGGGGAGCAGCAATTTACTGCGCTCAAGGCAAAACGGCAGGATCCAGAGTTTCAAGCCCTCGGCGCTCTTGAAATCGAAAACGGGCAAGGGTTCGCGGAACGACTCTGTCCATGGATAGATCAGTACGGCGTGCCCTGCGCCCTTCAAGTAGAGGTGGGCGTACGCATGGAGCTGGTAGAAGTCGGCCTGACTGAGCTTGTACTTCTCGAAACGGTTGCCTTTGGTGCTGTCCAATAATTTCCATTTAGTGTCGAGCACCATTCGCGGCTGCGTACCCTCCTGAACCAGCAGGTCGGGCTTCAGGCGGAACCAGTTCTCGTCCTTGTGCACCACCAGGTGCTCGCGGCAGACCTGGGTTTTCAGGCCAAAGCCGTCCTCCAACTGGCGCGCCAGATGCTTCGCCACATAGGCTTCAAAGACCGCCTCCATTGGAAACAACAACGACGGCACATGATGCTGGCCGGTGCCCGGTACGGGGCTGTTGCCCTGCAAGATGAGTCGCGTCCACTCAAGGGCCGGTTCGTAGTACGCCATGCCCCGGTCCAGCCGGATGCGTTTGAAGTCCTGCGCCACATCGGTGGGCAGGGGCACATCAGCGAAAACAAAACACAACTCGCGCGCCAAACGCTGATTGGCGGGTGCGCTGCACATACCCAGTGCTTTGCGCAGAGCCGCATGAATCAAGCGATTTTCAGCACGGTCCGGAGTGAACTCATCGTGCTCGGTAAAGAACCGGTCGCGCCGCACCAGATTCTCCGAGAGGTGACGCGCCATCACCAGCTTGCCGCGCAGGCTGGATAAGTTGGCTTGCCGGGCGGTGTAATCACTTCGCAGCCCTTTCCTGACGACATGCCTGACCGTCTCCAGAAACTGTTGCAGGAACACCTCGAGTAGCGGCATTCGGTCAGCCTGAAGATCGGCATTCAGCGTTTTGAGGTGACGAAAACCGCGTAGGCACTTGAGCATCTCGATCAGCTTCCGGCGCGCCAGGGACGCTGACGTTTCGCGTCCGATCTTGGGCAGGATCTCGATCTGGAAACCGCAAGGCGCACGCAGTACCCCCACGTAACTGGTCACCTGGATTACGCGCTGCCCTCGGCGACTGGTCAGCCTGAGCCAGGTAGGTGCGTGCTCGTCGGCTTTCAGGCATTGCTCCTCCAGCCAGGCAAATACGCGCCTGGGGATTACCGTTGCGCTCACCCCGTCGCCAGACTCGACCAGCCTGCCGTACTCAAAGATCTGTACGGCACTCATTCAGCGACAGGCTTGGATAGCGTCGAATAGATACCGATGTACGCTTGCGGTGTGTTGAAGGTGTCAGCATTCAGGGTATAGCGTGGCCGCAGCGCATACTCGTCCCACTCTTCACTCGAACCAAACAGGTTCGTGGCACCTCTGCTCGATTCAACGGCGCGTACAAACTGGAGTTCAGGCGCTTTCTTTTGGTTGTCGCCCAATACCAGCCTGATTTTCTGCCAATCGTCGAAAAAGTACTCCTCCAGCAGCGGGATGATCCGGGTTTTGAAGAGCGTGGCCAACGCCCCGAAACGCTGCTCCGAGGGCACGCCTTTCAATGGCGTGAAATAGGCATGCCCGATGGTGTGCTCACGGTCATACAACGCTTCGATGCGCATGTTCAGGGCGGTCAACAGCTGTTCCAGGTCAATCTGGTGATCGCCCTTGAACACCGTGACACCCTTCAATACACGGGGATCCGGCATCAGTTCGATGAACTCGAAGCGGCGGCGCAATGCGGTATCGACCAGCGCCAACGAACGGTCGGCGGTGTTCATCGTGCCGATCACGTCGACGTTCAAAGGCACGCTGAACGGGTTGCCTGAGTAGGGCAGCGTCAGTGTCACCGAATTGACCTCACCTTCACGCTTGTCGAGTTCGATCAAGGTGATCAGTTCGCCGAAAATCTTGCTGATGTTGCCTCGGTTGATTTCGTCGATCACCATCGCGTACTGATGCGCAGGGTCCTTCCTGGCCCGCTCGCACAGGCGCAAGAAAGCACCCGGCTTAATCTCATAACGAACGTCGCCGGTGGTGACCGCACCCGCGTGATCACCGGTGCTGTTGAAAATCACCGGACGCAGCCCTTCGACAAATTCTTCGTAGCCGTATGACTGGTGGAAGGTGACGAATTCGAAGCGTTGCGAGGGGTAGTCGACCTCGAGCAGACGTTGCAAGGTCCAGGTTTTGCCCGTGCCGGGCGGGCCGAAGTAGATTTGATTGCGGGTGATGATATTGGCCTCAGACAGCGCACCGCCACCCAGCAATACGTCCTCTTCCATGTCGACAACCTCTTCGATGCCGTACTGATCCGGCCAATAGCCAATGCGGCTGGAACGCTGGCCTCGTTTTGCCGAAACGCCCTGTTTCTGCGCATTGGCCGCTTCAACCAATGCCACC
The DNA here is from genome assembly GCF_001269925.1 of Pseudomonas sp. MIACH. Lineage (GTDB taxonomy): Bacteria > Pseudomonadota > Gammaproteobacteria > Pseudomonadales > Pseudomonadaceae > Aquipseudomonas. The sequence continues at coordinate 5,368 of NZ_LHVO01000060.1, read as the reverse complement.
AGTTCAGGGCTCAACTTCTGGTTCAGCGGCACGGCATCCAGGCCGTCAAACGCCAACCATCGGACTTCGACACAATCAAAGCGCACAAACAATGCACCCATCGTCGATCCCCGAATGGCGCTTTTTTCTTTCCCGCCGAATACCAACTGCGTGTTGGTGGCTTTCGTGGCCCACCAGTCAAAACCCAACCCATGAACTGCGATGGCAAGACGCACAAACAACTGCGTCATTTCGCTGCTCCACTTTGGCTGCCGTTCTCTGAAATCCTTGCAGCACTGAAAATGTTGCAACAGTTGCGCCGCGTTCGGCGTTGTAATCAAACCCAGTTGTTCGGCCACTTGGTTGTACCCGATTGGGAAATGGTTGATGGCGTGTGCGCTCCACTCGATGATTCCCGAGAGGCCTATCGCCAGGCCTTCTTCGGCCGACATGAGCGCAACAATCGGCGAGTCGTGGTAAGGCCCACGGATTTCGTCGTAGCGCCTGCGCAGGGAGGCATCGTCGAGTTTGGCGTCGACCAGATCGATCTTGACGAAGAAACCGTCAACGGCGTCGATGCCTACGGTGTAGGCCAGTTCCAGGGGAGCATCCGCGTACGGATAGATACGCGACCAGTTGTAGGCCACGAACTTTCTGTTCCACTGGTCTATGGGTCGGCGAATGGTTTTAGTGGAGCCTTGGGGGAAGAGACGTTCCTGTAAAGTCTCAGCCCACCGCTTGGTGATGTCATAGGCGTTGCGCAGTTGGCTGTAAGCGTCGCGATGGGTGGTATCGGTCTTGTCGAATACCTTTTCGTGCCATTCGCTCAGGCATGCGAATTGGTCACGGGTGAAGTTGGTGGGTACCACGTGCTGAAATTCCTTCCCTTGAAAGTGATTTCATACTGCCACCAGCGCTTAAGGCTTGGATAGTAGCGAGGTCAAAATGTTTACAGAAAGTCGAGCGTCTGCTCCACAGCGTGCTTGGCGATTATTTTTATTACGAACAAATCTAGCCGCCCATACACCTGCGTCGCCAACCTTATCTACGCTCTAGCCCGTGCCAGGAGGCGCATTTAAGAGTCCATGACGGACCCACTGTCTCCTGGCGCCTGATGCCTAGGAGATACCGATGAGAATGGAAACCCATCGCCCCCGGCCCGGGTTCGGCTGTGCGCTGTTTGGCGCGTTGCTGAGCCCCCTGGTCGTCGCGGCCCCCACGTTGTCTACGCAAATACCCTTCGATGTCACGGCGACCCCGCCCTTCTCTCTCGACAGCCTGCAAGCCAACTTCGATGAAATGTCGTGGCAGACGTTCATTGCGTTGAACTGGCCGGCCCTGGATACGGGTCAACCCAATAGCGGTGTGCAGATCGGCCAGCAGGACGCGGCCACCGTGTGGGAAAGCTATAAGGAGAGCTATCAGATATTCCTGGCCCAAGGGCAGAAGCCGCTGCCTTTTCACGCCCCCGCCAGCGTACCGAAAGCCTGTGAAGGCAAGGGCTCCGGGCGCTTGCTGCAACAGATGGGCAAGGTTCCGGATGTGCTCGACGAGTTTATCCAGCCGTTTGAAAGCGGCCCACTGGTGGACCAGAGCGGCGTGTACACGCGCAATGAAATCGTGGTCAACCAATCGATGTTCGACGGCATCGTCAACAACGGTCTCTACAGCATCCAGGGCCAACAGGCGTTTTTTGCCGCCAGCCCGACCAATGCAGTGGCGTTCAGTTGCGGTAACCCGAACACCAGTGAGGTGGGCTCGCTGATGGTCAAGGCATCATGGAAAGTGCTGGACGGCAACGACAAGCCCGGCAGCTTCCATAGCGTTGACGCGCTGGTGTATACGCCAGGCAACAGCGACCCGAGCAAAGGGCCGGTGGTGGCCGAGTCCTGCGTGGCCGAGCCGGTCGGGCTGGTGGGCCTGCATATCGTGCACAAGACCACCAGCGCGCCGCAGTGGGTGTGGTCGACCTTTGAGCACGTCGACAATGTGCCGGAAAAAACCACGCCGCCCGCCGAGCGCAAAGGCCCGTACCTGTTCTACAACGCCAGCAGCCAGGCCGAGGTCAATCAGCCGCCGCCCAGGCCGTGGAACCCGGCGGTGAAGGCCACGCCCTCGCAGATCGTGCGCGAGATACCGTTGACCAATGAAACCAAGGCCCTCAACACCACCTACCAGACCCTGCTGCGCACGGTTAACCCCGACAGCGTATGGGCCAACTACCAGTTGATCAGCACCCAGTGGCCGACACTCAGCGGCCAACCGCCGTGCCAGATCTCCGCAACCAAGCCTTTGGGTAACCCGGCACCGTCGTTCCTCGCCAATGCCACGCTGGAGACCTATATCCAGGGCACCGTGCCCCAGGCGTCGTCCAGTTGCATTGCCTGTCACGGCAATGCCGCCACCCACGTGACCCAGTCGCCGCGCACCAGCTTCGCGGACTTCACCTACCTGCTCGAGCGCGCCCAATCCACCGGTGTGACAAGGAGTCAGCCATGAGTACCGACCTGGACAATTTCACCGGCCTGAGCGTGGTGCTCACCGGCATCAATCAGGAACTGCTGGCGCCGTCGGTGGACCCCATCGGCCTGCCCACGACCTTTCTCGCGTTCATCGGTCCGCGTGTCGGCCAAAGCGTGCTCAGCGCCCTGCTCGCGCAATACGCCACGCTGGCGGCCGAGCAGGCGACACCGCAGCAAATCGGCACAGCGATCCTGATGCAGAACGGCCAACCGGCACCGACGCAAACCGCCCAGGTGGCACGCGCGATCATGAAGCTCTGGCTGCTGGGCGTGTGGTACCAGCCGTATACCCAGGGTGCATTTCCGGTCGGCGAGCAAACCGTGGTCAGTGACGAGGCCTACACCCAGAGCTGGGCGTGGAGTATCGCCCAGGCCCACCCCATGGGCTACAGCGAGTTCTTCTTTGGCTACTGGAACAGCCCGCCGCCCAGCCTGGAAGACTTCACCGGGGTCACCGCCAGCACTCAGCCAGGAGCGTCGTCATGAGTAGCGAACAAGCAGATGTGGTGATTGTCGGTGCGGGCCTTGCAGGCAGCATCATTGCCTATCAACTGGGCCTGGCCGGGGTGCAAGTGCTGGTGCTGGAGTCCGGCCCGGAGATCCCGCCCAATCGCAACCAGTACCTGGAGCGTTTCTACACCGCCACACTGAAGACGCCCGAATCGCCCTACCCGCCGGTGAGCACCCTGAGCCCGGCGCGCAGCCCGGCTGAACAGAACGCACCGCGCGCGACCATCGCCGACCTGATCAACGGCTGGAACAACCCCGATATCAGCTACCTGGTGCAAAAAGGCCCGCTGCCGTTCACCAGTACCTATGAGCGCGTGGGCGGCGGCACCACCTGGCATTGGGTCGCCACCTGCCTGCGTATGTTGCCGAATGACTTCAAGATGAAGACGCTGTATGGCGTGGGGGTGGACTGGCCGATCAGCTACAACGACCTGCAAAGCGCGTATTGCCGTGCCGAGGCGGAAATCGGAGTGGCGGCGAACGTGGCCGACCAGGCGTACCTGGGCATTACCTTCCCGGCCAACTACGAATACCCGATGACCAGCATCCCGCTGTCGCTGGTCGATGGCAGCTTCGTCAGCGCGGTGCAGGGCCAGGCGTTCCAGGGCCTGCCCCTGGTGGTCAGCCCGACGCCGGCCGGACGCAACTCGCAACCGTATGCCGGGCGACGAGTGTGCGCGGGTAACACCAACTGCACGCCGATCTGCCCGATCCAGGCCAAGTACGATGCCACGGTGACCATGAACAACGCGCTCAACACCGGCAATGTGCGGGTGCTGTACAAGACCGTGGCGAGCAAGGTCACTGTGGCGGCGGACAACAGCATCAGCGGTATCGAGTTCATCCAGTATCAGCTCGGCGATGGACCACCGACCGGCACCGGCGTTGCCGTGGGGCAACGTTACGTGATCGCCGCCCATGCCATCGAGACGCCCAAGTTGCTGCTCAACTCCACCAGCAGCGCCTGGCCCAACGGCGTGGCCAACAGCAGCGGCCAAGTCGGGCGCAGCCTGGCGGACCATCCGATCTACCTGGCCTGGGGCCTGATGCCCGAAGGCAAGACGGTGTTCCCGTATCGCGGCCCGGTGTCCACCTCCGGCATCGAAAGCCTGCGCGACGGCGCGTTCCGCAGCCAGCGCGCGGCCTGGCGGATCGAGATCGGCAACGAGGGCTTCAACTGGCCGATCGGCGATCCCTACACCACCGTCGCCGACCTGATTGATGGCACCAACGTGAGCAAGACCAACCCGCTGCCAAACGCCCCGGGCGCGCCCCAGGTGCTGTTCGGCACGGCGCTGGTGCAACAGCTGAACAACCTGCTCACGCGGCAATTTCGGATAGGTTTCCTGGTGGAGCAAGTGGAGGAAGATCCCAATAACGCCAACTGCTACATCGTGCCGTCCAGCCAGTACAAGGACCGCCTGGGCATACCCCGCCCGGAAATCCACTACGACCTGTCCGACTACACCAAGGAGGGCTTCAAACAGGCGCAGATCCTGGCCAGCCATATCATCACCGAACTGCTCGGGGCCACCGAACTGACTGCCGACATCCCGCCTGGGGTGTTCACCTACCAAGGGCAATCCTATTCGTTCCAGGGTGCCGGGCATTTGATGGGCACCTACCGCATGGGGGACGACCCGAAGACCTCGGTGGTGGACAAGACCCAACGCAGTTGGGACCACAAGAATCTGTTCCTGGTGGGCGATGGCGTGTTCCCCACCACCGGCACCTCCAACCCGAGCCTGACCATCGCCGCGCTGTCGATCCAGGCCGGCGACACCCTGTGCAACGAGCTTAAAGCCGCGACGCTACAGGTGCAGGCCAACCAGCCATGGCAAGGCACCGGCGTGCAGATCAGCGGCCCGAGCCCGCGCCTGGTGCGTTATGTCAGCGGTCAGTGGCTGGCCAGCCCGGTGGGCGGCATGGTCGATGGTAATGGCAGCCCAGGGTTGATCGCCAAGGCAGGCTACACCTTGCCGGGGGCGAATGAGGGGGCGCTGATTGGCCGTGTGAGCAGCAGCGGGACACCGTTTCTGGTGGGTGACCTGGCGCAAATTCCGGCGGGACAGACCGGCGAGCTGCAACTGTGCATCAACGATGATCTGGAGGGGCGCTATGGCATTGGTTTGGGGGATAACCAGGGGGCGCTGACGGTGCAGGTGGGGTTCGGTACCGTGTGAGCCTTCAAAGGGCCGCCGCCATCTCAGCATAGGTATCTGCACAACTTCGGCTCAACGCTGAACGCCCGGCAGATAGGGCTGTTGTGGCGAGCGGGCTTGTCCCGCGTTGGGCTGCGCAGCAGCCCCAATAAGAGCGCTGCAAGTGTGCCAGGCAGGTCCGGGCCTATGTTTTGG